>JABZFM010000031.1 GCA_014237465.1 Desulfobacteraceae bacterium
TGCCAATCTTTCCAAACTTTGGAAAGCAGACTTTCCAAGGGTAAAAATACCAGTGTTCGGTATTTGGAGTACGGGTGACGTGGCATTGGCTGAAGATCAAATGATAAGTTCTGCCGCCTTTGTTGATGCAACATGGCAATATGAACGTATGGAAGATGTGAGCCACTGGATACCGGTGGATGAACCTGAAAAATTATCTAACCTAATAATCAATTACTTTCAAAAAAAGTAGGAGGCAAGCCATGAAGTCATTAATCAAAATATTATCTGTTTTTCTGATAATATTCAGTACGACAGCTACTGCACAGGAGCTCTCGCGCTATATGGGCGGTGAAGTAGTGCTTGAAACGGCGCCCAACGGGGCAATTGTTAATAGTGAAGTATTAAAAATCAGTCCGCAAATTACCTATCTGGAACCAACCATTGATAAAGTAGCTGAAGGTGTCTGGTGTATTGGTGGATATTCGCTGGCAAACTGTACCGTAATCGAAACCGAAGACGGCCTTATTATATATGATACCGGCGACACCAAAGAAGAGGCCGAACACATCAGGGAAGCTATCAAAACCATCAGCAATAAACCCGTAAAAGCTATTATTTACAGCCATTCGCACTATGCAGTGGGTGGTGGTGCATTGGTCGATAATCCTGAGGATGTGCTTATCATCGGTCATCCTAAACTCAATGAAACGGTTCAAAGCAGCCTTCAGGGTGGTGGTGCTCCATCAGCAATTCCGGAAGTAGGGCCCATTCTAACTGCACGTACAATATCACATTTTGGTATCTTATTGCCTGAAGAAGGCCCTGATGCAGGTGTTGCACCTAAGTTGGAAATGGGTAAACCAATTGCCTTTTTGCCGGCCAACAAAACAGTTGAGAATGGTGAAACAGTAGAAGTTCTGGGGTTAAAAATGCAATTCTTCACAGAGTTTACTTCCGATGATTATAATCTGACTGTTTATGTGCCTGAAAAAGGTTTAGTCATGAATAATTTCTTTTGGCCGGGCACTCCAAACCTTTACACCCTTAGGGGAGGTGATTACAGGTCGCCTTTGATTTGGCGCGATGGCATAAAACTTATCAGGGATTTGCAACCTGAAATACTCTGTAATACGCATGCAAGAGCTGTTATAGGAAAAGAACTTGTAATGGAGAAATTAACAGCTTATATGGATATGATCAGTATCACTTACGATCAGACCCTAAGGGGAATCATGATGGGCATGGGACCGGATGAGCTTAGGCATTTTGTACAGTTTCCTGAATATTTGAATGAAACTCCTGAGAACTTCCAGGGATATGGAGAATCTGTTCATTTCCCGGAAGCCATCTATCAATATGTGATAGGATGGTTTGATTGGGATGTTACCAAATTATTTAAAATTGCCCCTGTTGATGCAGCAGAAAAGACCGTAGCCTTGATGGGAGGTAAAGAAAAAGTAGTTAAAGCAACAAGAGAGGCTTTTAAAAAGAAGGAGTTTGCCTGGGCTGCTGAACTCATTCAGTATGTATATCTGTTAGATCCAATGGACAAAGAAGTCCGTCAGCTTAAAGCTGATATTCTCCGTCAATTAGGCTATAGAACTACGGGTTCCATTGCCCGGGGTTTTCTGCATTCCGAAGCTTTAGCGCTTGAAGGTAAAATAGTTTCACCCTTAACCGTAATGCCTTCTGCAGAAATCATTGCATCTTCGCCAACAACATTCGTAGATTTTTATAGAATTAAAATTGATGTAGACAAAAGTAAGGATACCGATAAGGTTATTCAGTTTGTTTTTACTGATAAAGAGAATAAGTCAGTTGCATTGCATGTTCGAAAAGGCGTTGCTGAATACATTCCCGTTCCCTCAGATTATCTAAGAGAGTCAGACTTCTCAATCGAAATGGATTCTAAAACCTGGGCTTCTATTTACCTGGGAGGAACCGATGTTTCAGAAGAAATAAAATCAAAGAAAATTAAGGTAACAAAAGGAGATAAAGCAGAGCTAATCAGCATATTTAAAATGTTCGATACATTCAACCCTGCTAATAATTATAAAGTACCACCAATTAAGGGTTAGGAGGATTGGAATGAAGACATTGAAGAAATATCTAATGATGCCGACAAAGTGGGTCTGTCATCATACGACAAATCGGCATTAAAAATGAATAATGATGGCAGTACTGATATCTACTTCGGAGAAAAATCGCCTGCTGGACAGGCGTCTAACTGGATACCGACAGCAGGCAAGGACTTCTTCTTGTTATTCCGGCTTTATGGGCCGGAAGATCCGTTCTTTAACAAGAGTTTCGTGTTGCCTGATGTAAAAAAAGTCATAAAAAAGTCAAATAAAAGGAGAAAAACAATGAAAAAAATCGGTTTAATATTGTCGTTTTTCGCGCTGGTGATGCTTTTCGGGTGCACCAAAGAGGAAACAACTGAAACGCAAAAACAGGTGACAGCAACCGAAAGCACGCAGGAATTAACACCTGCCGAAGCGAAGGCCATTGCCAAAGAAGCCTACGTCTATGCCTTCCCGATGGTTGTTAATTACAAGACCATGTACATGTATGTATTAAATAAAAAATCTCCTGAATATAAAGGACCGTTCAATTATTTGGGTTGTGATGCAAGGCTGTTTACACCGGAAGACAAGGCTGTGGTAACCCCAAACTCAGATACGCCTTATTGTATGTTCTGGGTGGATCTTAGACAAGAACCGGTAGTGATTTCCGTCCCGGAAATGGAACCCGAACGGTTTTATCATTTTCAACTCATCGATCTATATACTCACAATTTCGCATATATTGGTACATTGACTACGGGAAACGGCTCCGGGAAATATTTGATTGCCGGTCCGGGTTGGAAAGGACAAAAACCTGAAGGCATAAACGAAGTGATAAATTGTGAAACAGATATCTTCTTTGGTGTTGTTCGAACCCAGCTATTTAATCCCGAAGACATTGATAATGTGAAGAAAATACAGGATGCGTATGATCTGAAAGGGCTCAGCGCCTACTTAGGAAAGGAAGCACCGCCTGCCGCCCTGAAAATTGATTTTCCGGAGTGGAAGGAAGGGGAGCAGTTTAACGCGGGCGCATTTACGTATATCGATTTTATGCTGTCGCTGATAACACCGGTTGATGAAGAAAAAGAGCTCATGAAACGGTTTGCAAAAATTGGTCTGGGCACTGATGAGAGATTCGATATCAATAAGTTTTCTCCGGAAATAGCCGATGCACTGAAGGATGGAGTAAAGGAAGGATTTAAAGAACTGGAGGCATTTATAGAGAGGACAAAAAAAGACCCGCTGGGCAGCGCCAAGATATTCGGAACAAGGGAATTTCTAAAGGAAAGTGCTGCAAAAAATTACAGCCTGCCGAATTTTTATATCATGCGAGCGGTGGCAGCCCATATGGGACTGTATGGCAATTCCGGTGCAGAGGCAACATACCCCACCTACCTGGTGGATAGTGATGGTACGCCGTTAAATGCATCCGATAATAATTACACCCTGACTTTCAAAAAAGAGGAACTCCCTCCGGTAAAGGCATTTTGGTCGCTGACCATGTACGATGGTAAAACACAGCTTTTTATCCAGAATTCTTTGGATAGATATCTTCTTAACTCAACCATGATGGATCAGTTCAAGAAAGAAGAAGACGGTTCCATTATTTTCTATATTCAAAAGGACTCACCCGGAAAGGACAAGGAAGCCAACTGGCTGCCTGCGCCCGATGGGCCAATGTATATGGTAATGCGACTTTATGGCCCTGAACCGGATGCGCTTGAAGGGCGATGGGCGCCACCGAGTTTGCAGAAGGTTCAATAACGGTTTAAACCCTTGTATGCCTGATACTAACAATCAAACAAAGACAAAACAAAAGGAGAGCATATGAAAAAGCTAAAAAGTACCACAATTTTTTTGGCCATAGTGATCATGGCCATAGTTGTTACAATTATTCCAAATACAGGAATGGCTGATGGCAAAGAGCCGGTGACGGTCAAGACCTTTGTACGCGCAGAAACCGACACCGCAATTAAGAAGGTCGTCGGCACTGCCGGCCTGAATACCTTTTTCCACATTCGTGGACTCGTCCCGATCGACAAGCAGGATGTGATCCGGATGAACCGTGACACCCTTTACTCTTCTGCTGTTCTGGATTTGAGCAAACCCGCAACCGTAATTTTGCCGGAAACCGGCGGCCGCTACCAGAGTCTTCACGTCATCAACCAGGATCATTATTCCTTCGCAAAAACCAAACCGGGCAAGTATAAGCTTACTCAAAAAGAGGTTGGAAGCCGCTATGCCTACCTCATCGTTCGCACCTTTATCGATGCAGGTGATGCCGAAGATATCAAGGCTGCCAACACAATCCAGGATCAGCTCAAGATTGAAGGCGGAGGTTCCGGTCCACTCGATATTCCCGACTGGAATATCGAGCAAGTGATGATTGCAAGAGATGCGCTGAACACCCTGGCCAAACTCGGAGGAACTAACGAAGGGGGTTTTGGAACGAAAGAAGAAACCGACCCAATCGCCCACTTAATGTGGGCTGCTGCTGGTTGGGGCGGGCTGCCCCTTAAGCACACCTTCGGAGACATCGGCGCAGTGGCGAAAAACGATGGCACACCGCACGTGCTCAACGTCAAAGACGTTCCCGTAAATGCCTTCTGGTCTGTGATTGTCTATAATGCTGACGGTTTTATCCCCGAAAATTCAAAGGGGGTCTACAGCTATAACAACGTGACTGCAAAAACCAACAAAGATGGATCCTACACGATCTATTTCGGCGACTGTGATGATGACAACAAGAACTGTCTGCCGATTTCAGAAGGCTGGAATTACGTCATCCGTATGTATGAACCACGTCAGGAAATCCTCGACGGCTCATGGAAATTTCCGGCCATAGAACCAGTTAAATAAGGTCACAAAGGATAGATATTATGAATACTACAACGGTTGTGTGTACGTTAATAATGCTGCTATTTGCCGGTGCTGGCACGACAGCTGAACCACCGCCTTGTTCTGGAGATTGTCGTTGACCAGCTTCGCGGAGACATGCCGGCAATGGTGCTGGATCGATGCGGTTCAGGTGGTTTTCGTTATTTGACCGAAAAGGGTGTCTGGTACAAAAATGCGCATCATCCGCATGCAAACACGGAAACTATTGTCGGCCATATGACGCTTTCGACCGGGGCTTATCCGTTACGGCATGGCATGGTCGGCAATGTCTGGTTTGACGCGGAAAAAGACCGGCTGGTGTATAATATCGAGGATTCGGATTATGCCGCGACCGGTGGTCTTGGCGCTCGTGATATGGATTCAGAAGTCGATGCAAGCCAGGTATCAAAGACCGAAGGCCGTTCGCCCAAGACGATAGTAACCACGCCGGGCATATGGGCAAGGCCTACTGGTATTCAACAAACAACGGGCAGTTTGCTTCCAGTACCTATTATTTCAAAGAGTTTCCCGGTTGGGTCAGCAAGTGGAATGAACAAAAAAAGGCAGACGCCTATTATGAAAAACACTGGAAATTAAGCCGGCCAAAATCAACTTACAAAAACAGCTTTCAGGATGACCGGCCATATGAAAACCCGCACGACTTAGGGTACGGAAAGGTTTTCCCGCATCCGTTTGGGGGCAAAGACAACAAGTATTACTATACCCTGCTGATGGCAAGTCCCATTGTGGATGAGCTGACAATGGATTTTGTCATGGCACTCGTTCAAAATGAGAAGCTGGGTCAGGACAGTGTTTCGGATTATCTGGCCATCAGTTTGTCCGGCACGGATTATGTCGGGCATCTTTTTGGGCCGGCCAGTCTGGAAAGCGAGGAAAATCTTTTACGTCTCGACCGCACATTAATTGCTCCGACGCTGGCGTTGTTTTTGGGAACGAAATTACCTTCCGGCTCGGTAGGAAAACCGCTGACGGAAGCAATGTCAAAATAAGGATGTATCTGCCTTTAACCTGTAACCCTGATCCGGCTCGCTATGAACTGTACAAGGTCCGGACCAGGGCGTTTGGAGGGTAATATGGGAAAAAGATCCGTTTTTTATGGATGGGCGGTGTTATTCGTAACATGGGTGGTTTTTTGTAATGTTAGTCAAGCCGGGGACAGTCTTCCTGGAGCCGCCGGTATTGAAGACACGAAATGGCTGCTGACCGAGGTCAGCGGCACACCTGTTTCACCTTTGGCCGGAGAAAAGCAGCCGCATATCATGCTGGATGCCGAAATGAAAAAAGTCTCCGGCTTTGCCGGGTGCAACAATTTTTTTGCCGGCTATGAAATCGACGGGGCGGGACTGAAGTTCGGCCCGGCCGGTTCAACCCGAATGGCATGTCCGGACCTTGAGACAGGTCTGGAAACAGAGTTTTTGAAAGCGCTGGACAAGACCAGGGGCTGGGAAATCAGGGACAATGTGCTGCTTCTCCTGGGTGGCGGCGATGTTCTCTCCCGGTTCACGAAATAGAGTAACTTTGGAATTACAGGCCCTGACCTTTGACTCCCGCAGGTTGAAATAAGCAGGAATTAAGGCGAGTTGCTAAAGCCAGTTGATCTGTTTGATATGAAACTGTGGGCGCGGCTTCTGGTGGGAGTGGCTTCCAGCCACGAAAAAATGATGTGTGGGTGCTTCATCTCGCAGCGACTCGGAAAAACAGATTGTCAGCCGATTCAGAAGTAATGGCTGGGCTGCCATTGAAAATGATTTTCATGGATCCCTGTATGGGTTTTGTAAAATTACGGTTTTATGGCGGGTCACATAAATCGCGGCAGGATGCCGCTCCCACAGAAAAAAGAGTATTATGGAAGCCTTTCCCACAGGGCATATTTGTTCCTACAGGGCAGATTCATTTTTTTAAATTGATTTGAAGTAAAATTGTGGGAGTTGTATCTCATTTATGTGATCGGCACTTCATTTGTGGGATAGGCATCTATCCTGTGGGAGCGGCATCCTGCCGCGATTATAAACTCGGGCATGAAAAGGAGTTAAAATAATGGGACATGGAGATGTAATGATGATTAGATATGGCAGTAAGAATATCCTGAGCAGGTTTTTGTTGGTTCTGGCCTGCTTGATGATCACTTCGGGTTGCGCGAGTGTTGATACCAGGACAATACCCGCAGATGTGCCGGAGATAGCCCCGGGAATTTTAGCCGGATACCTCCAGTCGGAGGCGCTTCCCAACAGCCTGGCACTGATTCCACCGCCGCCTGAGCAAGGATCGGCCGCGTATGCGCTTGATGAGGAGGTCAGCCAAAAAGCCCTGGCGTTGCAGGATACCCCACGCTGGGAACTGGCAATCGAGGATGCGAACCTGAGGTTTCCTGACGCCGCCGGCACCTTTTCCTGTGCGCTGGGAATTCCGATTACGGAAAAAGACACACCGCATCTTTACATGTTGTTGCGCCGCACTTTAGCCGATGCCGGTCTTTCCACCTATACGGCCAAGAATCATTACCAGCGTAAACGTCCATTTATGGTGAACGGGGAGCCTGTCTGCACGCCGGACGAAGAAGAGGAGGATCTGAGGAAGGACGGTTCCTATCCCTCCGGGCATACGGCAATCGGCTGGGCCTGGGCGCTCATCCTGACAGAGATCGCCCCTGACCGGGCGGATGCCATTCTCGCCCGCGGCCGGGCCTTCGGCGAAAGCCGCAACGTCTGTAATGCCCATTGGCACAGCGATGTGGCCGAAGGGCGTTTCATGGGGGCTGCCACTGTGGCCCGGCTGCATGTCGATCCTGTTTTCTGTGCCGAATTGGCGGCTGCCAAAGCCGAATATGCAGCTGTCATTGCCAAAGGCCTGAAACCTTCCCGGGACTGTGAGGCCGAGGCCGGGGGAGATTGAGATAGTTAAATAAAATGCGAAATAAGGAGAAAAGAGCATGGATTTAATAAAGCGTTGTTTAATGGGAATGACGGTCGCTGTAATTCTGCCGTTAATTTGTGTTGTATTGGTGCATGCGGAATCCGATTGCAGCGATCAATGGGAATTCCAGCTGGCCCCATACGCCTGGCTGGCCGGACAAAAAGGGGAGGTTGCCACACTTCCGGGTTTTCCGCCAACCGATATTGATATCGATTTTTATGACGATATTTTCGGAAACATCAATGGAGCGATTTTTCTTGTAGGCGAAGCTCGCAAGGACCGCTATGGCATGTTAATGGATATCGCTTATACCGATATTGAATTTGAGGACACGACACCGGGACCGTTTTTTTCATCCGTTAAATCAAGAACAAAATCGTGGATGGTAACGGCGGCCGGGCTATATCGTCTGATACAAGAACCTGGCGTTTTTTTAGATCTCATAGCAGGTGCCCGTTACTGGTCCGTAGACTCGACGCTTTCTCTGGGTGCCGGGATACTGGATCCCCAAAAGGTCTCCAACAGAGAAGGCTGGGTTGACCCCGTCATTGGTTTGAAAGGCCTGTCGCCGATTGGGGAGTCAAAATTTTTTGTCAGCGGCAGCTTGGTATTGGGTGGCTTTGGCGTAGGGTCCGACTTTATGTGGGACGCCATTGCCAATCTTGGCTACCAGTGGACCGAGGGCTTCTCAACCACCCTGGGTTACCGTTACCTGGATGTGGATTATGAGGACAATGATTTTTTGTATGATGTTGCCCAGAGCGGTCTTGTCTTCGGGCTTTCCTGGCGGTTTTAGCCCTAATTTTTCATGAGAAATACAGATTAGCGCCAAATGGCTGCCAAACAAAGAAATAATCACTGGTTGCGCCGGGTCCTGTATAGTTTGCTAATCACCACCGGGATTATTGCGCTTCTGCTGTTTTTCATCATCACCATTGATATTGAAGTACACCGTAACAGGATTCTATCTTTTGTTGAAAACCATCTGGACCGGAAGGTCCGTATTAACGGAAAAATCCGGCTGGAAAAATCTTTATGTCCAAAGATTATTGTCGAAGATATCATCATTGGTAATCCTTCCTGGGCCCAGGCGCCCTATCTTGCAAAAGCAAAGCGTTTTGAAATTCAGATAGCTTTACTTCCGCTGCTGATGCGTGAAATTAAGATCATGCATTTCAAATTAACCGGTGCGCATGTGCACCTGGAGAGCGGCCCGGCAACTGCATCAAACAGGTTGAAAAAAAAGAAAAAAGCCCTGAGTTTCGAGCTGGTTCCGGCAATGTCGGCACTGGTTGTTGAAGACGCTCAAATTACATTTCATGCCGGCAATCGGCCGGACAGAATTTTATCACCGGACAGAACCTTATCAATTGACAGACTTGAATCTGTCCTTGAAATGGGTGCGCCGATTGATCTTGATTGCAAACTTCGATACGAGGACATACCGGTTCAATTATCCGTTACCGGCGATCAATTGGTGAAAAATAAGCCGCTTCCTATCAATATGAAATTCTCCGCGTCAGACCTGACCGCCGAATTTCAAGGTTTCTGGCAGAAGCCTTTTCAGGGGTTTGAGGTATTGGGGGCGATTGAAATAAACATAGCGAAAATGACTGTAATCAGTAAATTCCTGGGTCAGAATTGGGAACTTGACCAGCCTTTGCATGTGTCCGGCCGGCTTGATACCGATGGCCGAAGAGTAAATTTTCGTGAGGTTTCGTTGGAAGCAGCCGGTGTGAGTTCATCAGGCGGCGCAGTATATAGCCCGGATAATTCGCCCCGGTTGGATCTTAATCTGAAAGATACCGTAATTGACCTTGAAAAATTTATAAACTCAGATGAAAAAGGGAAAACAGGTTCGCCGGCAGTGTCATCAAGCAATAAATCACAGGGAATCATCCCGGATTTCTCAATCAATAGCAATCTCTTAAAAAACTTCAATTTCGCGATTCAAATGGCTGAACTGAAAGTGATGTATAATGCTGAATTGCTTACGACGATGAAGGGAAATCTGTCTATTGTTGATGGCGTGCTTTCGGTGTTGCCGTTTGAGAGCTGGTCTCATACAGGCGCTTCTTCACAGGCCAGCCTGGTACTGGATACGACTAAGGAACCGCCGGCAGCCGAGTTATTCTGGAAAACGGAAAATCTGGATTACGGTTTGATTCTCAATAAAATGGATATTACAGACGACGTGATCGGCACGCTGGATTGGAAGTTGGATGTAAAGGGCCGGGGCGCAACTTTTCGTGAACTGTTGGGTAATGCCAATGGCGGTCTGGAAATTGTAACGGATAAGGGCCGGATCCCCAAAAAGTTCCTGGAGTTATGGGGCGGCGGGCTGGTTCGACTCCTGATTCCGACAACATGGTTTGAGGAGGATGTAACGGATCTGAATTGTGCGGTATGCCGCTTTAATATCGAAGATGGCATCATGCAAAGCAACGTGTTGCTCTCAGATACCGAGCGGATTACCGTAGCCGGTGAGATTGCCCTTGACTTAAAAACAGAACAGGTTTCAGGCTTGTTCGAACCAAAAAACAAACAGGTATCCTTGCTGCGATTGGGAACACCACTAAAAGTGAGCGGGACGCTGGCAAAAATCAAGGCAGAGTCTGCCGAGTCCGGTCTGGTGACCCTGGGAAAACTGATTATCGGTGTGTCGAATCCCAGTACAATAATATTGATATTCGGGGATCTGGGCACAACAGAAAAGAACCCCTGTGAGGCACTTTTACAGCAGCCGTTGCCCTGAAAAATTTTTATACAACAATCAGGGGTTAATCCTATAGCAATGACATTGTGACGGTGAAGTCAGTGTTTGTCTTCCTTTTTTTGTTAAGAACGATAAGACACCCAATTCCCGGCTTAATGTACGTGTCCAACTTTGATACCCATGGGAAAAATCAGATTATCAGTCTTAATATCGCATCCACCGTAAGCTTGACCGTTGCGACAGTTCATTCTATGGAGGTATTGAAACCAACGTACGTAGGATAATTAACGGCTATAAATAGACTCCCCTGCTACGGATTCCATAGACAGATCAAGGTGTTTGGCTGAGTTTGTTCTTAAGATCAACCATGGTCTGTTGGCTTACACTGAAAATTTCCTGGCGTGGTCGCTCCAAATCGGTGATCAGGGACAAGACAATTGAAAATGTAAGTATCAGCACAAAATTAGCAATTGGGGTTCGTTTTCCGGTTAATCCGGCCTGGTATCCCATCATGGCCATAGAGAGAAAAGCCACAAAGTAAAGTGTTATAAAAATGCTGATAGGAATACGGTTGCGTATGCCGGCATTTATTCGTTTTCCGTGCAGATCGAGTACATCGTTCAAAGATTTGATAAATAGCGAGGTGAGGCCAGAGTATTTACTATTTTTTGTTAGCTCAACCGCTTTAGACCAGAGCCGGTTATGTAATTCTTCCGATTCTATAATGATCTGCCGGACTGTTTCCGTCTTGGTGTCGTCATGGAGTTGTGCGCGAACATTTACATATTTACGCAAAAGATCCTGAAATTCGGTGCGATAGGGCGCCGGCAGCAGTTTTGCTCGAAGATAAGTCGTTTCAATTGAATTCGTCTCTTCAAGGACCAGGCTTTTTCTGGCATCATAGCGGGAAACCGCCATGTTAAAGGTAAATGCCATAAAAAAGGCAAGCAGACTAAGAGACGCTGCCAGAATAGTGGCTACCTGAGGGCTCTGCCCCTTTTCCAGGCGCGCATGTTTAAACTTTCCTACCCGAAAGCCAAGCTCTGCTGCGATAGAGAACACCACTGTTGCGCCAATGAACAAAATCCAGACGGGAATATTGTCAAGAGAGTTAATATCCGCCAAGTGTTTTTCCCTTCTAATAAAAATTTTCTATTTGCATCTCCGGTTCGCTCAAGTGAATCATAGAAATTGCATCTTGCGACAACGTAGGGTGCATTCCATGCACCATTTCAAAGCCGGTCAGCTTTCAAGTGGTGCGTGAAACGCACCCTACTTAAGCGAAATGGATAACCAGGATTTTCTATTTTGAAAACAAAGACATCGCCATATTGTCTAAATTTATAACATAAACAAATCATTATATCAAACCAAAACCATTTCCATAGTCTTCGGGGCCAAGGGGCCAAAGAAGATGATCCAGTAATAAGTCCGGATGTTTGCAATTTATCAATCGAAAAAACTTCTTTGGCGGTTTTGATTTAAGAATGCGTTGATTTCTATAGTTGCTATCGAAATATTCATGTGCTAAAAAATTCAATATGTTAAAGTTTGAAAAGTTGTAGGGCGCTTTCTTGACGATTTAACAGCCTGTTTTTAAAATATTGCGTCAAGAAAAAAGCCTTTTTTTTCCATGCGCAAAAGTTTTTCAATAGCCTGATAATCCGTGATGGTCTGAAATGGAACAGTTCGCACCCCCAAATCGAAAGACGGATGTTTCTTCAGAGTGGCTGCATGCACTTCTGGAATTTGCCCTTGATGGCATTATCACCATGGATTACAAAGGCCGCATTATTGCATTTAATCCGGCTGCTGAAAAAATATTCGGGTATCACAGCGCCCAGGTAATCGGCCATACGGTTTCTGAAAAGCTCATTCCCGGATCGCTGAAAAAAGTCCACGAAAGCGGTCTTGCCAATTTTCTTGCCACCGGCAACGAAGAGATAATTGGCCGGCGGGTGGAGGTAACTGCCATGCGGGCCGATCAATCTGTTTTTGCCGCTGAGTTGGAGGTGATTTCAGTCAATCCCGGAAGCACGCCCGTGTTTATGGCATATCTTCGGGATATTTCAGGGCAAAAATATTCTGAAAAGGAGCGCCTGCAATACGCTATAAACATAAAGAAAACGCTTATGCAGACGATTCTTGCCGTATCACGGATCGTCGAGATTCGTGATCCTTATACGGCCGGCCACCAGCGCCGGGTGGCCCATTTAGCAGCCGCCATAGCCAAGGCATTAAAATTCTCAGAAGAGCGTATCGATGGTGTTTTTTTAGGCGCACTCATTCACGATATCGGAAAGATCGCAGTGCCGTCTGAAATTCTGGCCCGCCCCGGAAAACTCCTGGATGAGGATATAAATTATCTGAAAATCCACTGCCGAAAGGGCTATGAGATTTTAGAGCCTGTCAATTTTCCCTGGCCGGTGGCCGAAATTGCGCTCCAGCATCATGAGCATATTGACGGATCAGGGTATCCTCAGGGACTGCGGGGTGATGAAATCTTACTTGAGTCCCGTATCATTTGTGTTGCTGATGTGGTAGAATCTTTGACTGCCCATCGTCCTTATCGTCCGGCATATTCCTTAGAGAAATCGCTGGCATTCATTCGCAAGAGGGCGGGAAAATGCTATGGCAGGCAAATCGTGGCAGCCTGCAGCGAACTTTTTGAAAAAGGCTACAGTATTGATGCAATTGATATGGATGAATTGACCTGGATGTCATCCTTGTCGTGATGATCGTTTTTATTATTGCCTCTGCCAATTGTATCCGGTCTTGATTATTACCCCCAATAGTTTTTCAACAGCCTGCTATGGATCAGGGCGACAAATTTCACAAAATAATCAGCAGTTATAGATTTTAACTTTAGCCGTTGTTTTTTTGTGCTTAGCAGGGGAGACCATGGACTTGTGATGAGCGGATATTTATTTTCGTATTTTGACTCCTGAATTCTGATTCCAGCCTTTAGCAATAAGTTCCAGTTTCATAAAAAGCCAAACGTAGACTTGACCCGTTTAGAGTTCATAAGCTGGTTTCAGGCCCGGAGGCAATGAGTGGGCAGAGCCAAAAAATTAATGTCCAATGTTTATTTTATTTCCTTTTTTGTTCCTATCCTTTTTAATACTTTGAACCCCAATAGCAAAATCTCCATCCATCAAATGCTGGAAAAAAATGATTTCCGGATACTCCCGTAAAAAATACAGGGGTACCCTGGATAAAGGTTTTTCCGTAAATAATTCTCCTTGATATTTTGGGTAAATGATATAAACTGCAAAATTTGATTTGGGAAACATCAGAAACAATTCAAGGATATACATATGAAATACTGGCGGGCCCCGCTGGATACGGATGAGATTGCCGTTGTCCGGGGAAAAGTTTATATTATCAATGATCGCTGCAAAGGGTGCGGGTACTGCATTGAATTCTGTCCCAGGGAAGTCCTGGAATTTTCAAAAGAATTCAACATAAAAGGGTATCATCCGCCGGTTGTCAAATCAGATGGTTGTTTGAACTGCCATTATTGCGAACTCCTGTGTCCGGAATTTGCCATTTATACGGTGGAAGCCGATTGATACACTTCAACCTTCAACCTATATACCTAAAAATTAACAGGAAAACGGATGGAACCAAAAGTTCTCACAGGTGAACATTTTATAAATGGCGATATTGCGTGCGCTGAAGGGGCGATTGCCGCCGGCTGTACGTTCTTCGGGGCGTACCCGATTACACCGGCGACCGAAGTGGCGGAACGCATGTCCGAAAGGCTCCCGGATGTTTGTGGCATTTTTATTCAGATGGAGGATGAGATCGCCGCCATGACATCCATTCTCGGTGCAGCCTGGACCGGTGTTAAAACCATGACCGCGACTTCAGGCCCGGGGTTCAGCCTGATGATGGAAACCGTGGGTTTGGCGGTTGTAACGGAAACACCCTGTGTGGTGGTTAACGTTCAGCGAGGCGGGCCGTCAACCGGGCTGCCGACTATGGGGGCCCAGGCGGATATGATGCAGGCCAAATGGGGGTCCCACGGCGACTATGAGATTATCGCCATTGCCCCGTCATCGCCCCAGGAGATGTTCGATCTGACCATCGAAGCGTTCAACCTGAGTGAAAAATACCGGGTGCCGGTATTTATCATGTCAGACGAAGTGGTCGGGCATATGAGTGAAAAAGTGCTCATTCCGGAAGCAAAAGAGATTAAGACCGTTGCCCGCATCAAACCTAAGGGCCGCAAGGACCAGTTCAAACCGTATCAGCCGGGAGAAAACGGCGTGCCGCCCATGCCGGCGATTGGTGACGGATACAATGTGCACGTAACCGGCCTGACCCATGATGAACAGGGATATCCTGTCATGTCCGTGGATACCCAGAAAGACATGATGAACCGGCTGTTGAGCAAAATAAGGGATAATCTCGATGACATCATCCGGACGGAAGAATATTTGCTGGATGACGCGGACATTGTGATTGTTTCCTATGGTGTATCCGCCCGGACCGCTTTTACAGCGGTTGACATGGCTCGTCAGATGGGAATCAGGGTTGGCCTGCTCCGTTTGATAACCGTCTGGCCGTTTCCGGAAGAGATGATCCGTGATTTGTCCAAGCGCGTGAAAGGATTTGTCACCGTTGAAATCAACATGGGCCAGATCAGCCGGGAAGTCCAGCGCTGTGCCGGAGCAAATGCGCCGTCATATCTGGTGGGGCATGCAGGGGGAACGGTGATCACACCGGATGAAGTCATTCATTTAATTAAAGAGGCATTCTGATAAAATGGCAAAAGCAAAAGCAAATCAAAAAGTGCATCCGCTTGAGGAACTGATACGAACAGAGCGGCTTCCGCATATCTGGTGTTCCGGATGCGGGGTGGGAACGGTTTTTTCCGCCTGCCTTGCCGCGATACAGGAGACCGGTATTGATCACAAAAAGTTTTCCATGGTTTCCGGCATCGGGTGTTCCGGCCGGGGCGCCGGTTATGTGAAGCTGGATTCCTTTCATACCACCCATGGGCGGTCGATTCCATTTGCCACGGGTATTAAGATGGCCAATCCGTCATTGAATGTTATCGTGTTTTCGGGTGATGGTGATTTGTTTGCCATTGGCGGGAACCACTTTATTCATGCCGCCCGTCGCAATATGGATATCACCGTGATCTGTATCAATAATTTTATTTACGGCATGACCGGCGGGCAGGTGGCAGCCACCACCCCGCATATGGATCGTTCAGCCACAACGCCTTACGGTAATCCGGAGATGCCGTTTAACCTGCCCCTGATGGCATATGCGTCCGGTGCCACGTATGTGGCCCGGTGGACCATGATTCACTCCCGGGATTTAACCGATTCGTTTGTGGAAGCCATTAATCATAGAGGGTTTTCATTTATTGAAGTCCTTTCGCCCTGTCCGATTAATTACGGACGGCGCAACAAAATAAAATCATTGGATATGCTCAAATTGTTTGCCGACAATACCATCATCAAAAACAATGCGGATCCGGCGGAACTGGATATTGATTTTAAAAAGGGGGTGGTGCTGGGCAAATTTGTTGATATCGATAAACCGACACCGGATGAGAATTACGAAAAGGTGTGTATGATGAGGTAGTAGGAAAAATTATGACAAACACCAATGAAAAAAATCGTCAGGAGATTATCGTCACCGGTTTCGGCGGTCAGGGAATCATTCTGGCCGGACGGATTCTGGGACAGGCGGCGGCCTTAGGAGACAGCAAGGAAAGTACGCTGGTCCAGTCTTACGGTCCGGAGTCCCGGGGAGGGGCCTGTGCCGCCCAGGTGATTATTTCCGAAGACATCATCCAGTATCCTTATATTAAGACGCCGGATCTGCTGGTCTGTATGTCCCAGTCCGCTTACGACAAATATATTGACGAATTAAAGCCCGACGGCATCCTGCTGACGGATCAGGATCTGGTGAAGCCGGCAGAAGATCGCGATTGTTTTTCCATTCCGGCTACCCGGATGGCAGAAGAGCTGGGGCGAAAAATGATGGCCAATATCATTATGATCGGTTTTACCACGGCGGTGGCCGGTGTGATTTCCGTGGACGCGGCCAAAGAAGCGGTTACTTCATCAGTGCCCAGGGGAACGGAGAAAATGAACTTGCAGGCGTTTACCAAAGGGTATGAATACGGCCTGTCCAAGCTCAAAGGACGCGCGAAAAAAGCATCGGGACAGACAGGAGTAATGGCATGAAGCGGGCGAAAGAAAGACTGCATAAAGTTGTTGTAATCGGTGCCACACCCGCAGGAATTACGGCCACCAATAAACTCGGGGAACTGGGAATTCCGGTTACACTGGTTGATACGGAAACCGACATGGACCGGAAATTATCCGAAGATACGCTGCGATTGAAATCAGGGGTGGCGTTTAATCATGCCCATCGGCCCGGCTTAATCCGGATTTTACGGAATCCGTCCATTAAATGCATCCTCCCGGCGCATGTTTCTTCGATCAAGCACAGTCATCAGGGATTCCGGGTGGGGATTACCCGGGATCAGACATTTGTGGATCCGGAGAAGTGTATTCTTTGCGGACGCTGCATTGAGGTCTGTCCGGTCCAGGACTGTTCGGCGGATAATGCCATTTCGTTTAACAGCCGCCAGAGTCTGCCGGGAAGGGTGGTGATTGATAAGCGCCGCGTGCCCCTTTGCCGGGAAAACTGTCCGCTGGGAGTCAATGTCCAGGGATATGTCGCGCTGGTGAAAGAAGGCCGGTTTGAAGAAGCCTTAGGCCTGATCCGGGAAAAGAATGTACTGCCCGGGATTTGCGGGCGGATCTGCACCCATCCCTGTGAAAGCGTTTGTCGTCGCAGTGAACACGATGATGCCGTGGCAATCCGGGATATTAAACGGTTTCTGGCGGATTATGAATTCGATTCCACAGCCGATCACACGCCGAAAAAGCAGCGTTCCGAGAAGATTGCGGTGGTGGGCTCCGGCCCGGCTGGTCTGGCGGCGGCGGCGGAAATGGCGAGTCAGGGATGCGGGGTAACTATTTATGAAAAAGAAAAACAGGCCGGTGGCCTGCTGCGATACGGAATCGGACCCCATCGCCTTCCGCGAAACATCCTGGATAAAGAATTGGACTATATTCAAAGCCTTGGCGTTGAGATCATTACAAATCAAGCGATGGATTTTAATGGCGGCTTGTCGGAACTGACCCAAAAATTTGATGCAGTCGTCCTGACCGCCGGTTCATGGGCGGATCGGCAGCTGGGAGTTGCCGGCGAAGACCTGGAAGGGGTTTCCGGGTGCATTGATTTTCTGACGCAATTATATCGTGAAAACATCACGTCTCTGAAAGAAAAAGTGGCGGTGATTGGTGATGGAAATGCGGCATATGACCTGGCGCGCGTCCTTTCCCGTATAGGTGCGGACGTCAGCATTGTTTCCTGGTTTGATAAAGATAAGATCCCGGCGGATCCGGAAGAAATTGTGGCAGCCGCCGAAGAGGGAATCCCTGTTGTCGATAATACTCAGGTCGTCGGGTTTGAAGGTAATAACGGGCGGTTTAAACGCCTGAAGTGCCGTCCGACTCAGCCGGGCACATCGGATGCCAACGGCATTGCCTGGCCGGTGATCATCAAGGGCAGTAAATCCTTTGCCCTTGAATTTGACCGGGCGTTTGTGGCCATCGGGCAGACCGGTGCGTTTGCTTTAAATGAAAATGACCCGGCGCTTCAAATTCTCGTCAATGGATTGATTGGTGTTAATGACCGGTTTCAGACAAATATGGAAAAAGTATATGCCGCCGGTGATGCGGCGAGCGGCGCGTCTTCGGTGGTCCACGCCATGGCGCAGGGCCGGGCGGCGGCGATCCGTGTACTTGATGATATTTGCGGTGTCCCATCATCGGAAAATCTTACCGTCCGGTCGATTGACCGCGACTTTACGCCGGTTCCGTCTGATCTGGCGTTCGTGTCCCGGGCCCGCATGCCGGAAAAGAATGTGGCCGAACGAAAGCTTAATTTTGATGAAGTGGCCTTAGGGCTTACCGAGGCTCAGGTCATTGAAGAAGCACAGCGATGCCTGCAGTGCGGGGTCTGTTCGGATTGTATGGATTGTCTGGAAGTTTGTGACGCCATCGGGGCCATCAATCATAACGAGCCGACAGAAGACATTTTGGAACATGCCGGGGTCATTATTATCGCTGATCCGGAAATTGCGCCGTCAGTCCGGGGCGATGATATTATCCGGGCCTATGGTCCTGCAACATCCCGTACCGATGTCAGCGCAATGATGACCCGGGGATTTGCCGCCGCCGCCCGGGCCATGGTTCTGCTCAGCAACACGTCCCAGCGTCAGAAGGGGCGGGGAATGTCATTTTCACCCCCGGAAGCAGACCTGGCTGACAAGATCAAAATTGGTGTATTTGCCTGCCGGTGCAATGATTCTCTTGGGTGGCATCCGGAAATGGATCGTTTTTTGGAAGATTTGTTATATGGAGATTTCATCCTGCACACGGAGTCGGTCGTCTCCGCCTGTACTCCCGAGGGAACGGCTGCTATTTTAAAAACCGTGCGTGAAAAAGGGATCACCCGCCTGGTCCTTGCGTCCTGTGTTTGCTGTCCTTTGAATTTTGTCTGCAGTTCCTGCACCGACCAGCGGAGCCGGTTAAAGTATGCACTGTTTAATGCCACGGGGATCAGTCGATCCATGGTAATGACCTGCAATATAAGAAATGAGGCATTAGCCGATTTAGCTCATGATCCGGACATGGCATTGGAAAAGTTTTCCGGCCTGATCCGCCGGTCGATCCGGAGAGCCCGCAAATTAAAACCCTTTTCATCTCCGGCCCGGAATTATAATTTTACGACCGCCGTGATCGGGGAAAGCGAAGCCTCAGTCGAAAGCGCGATGTTACTGGCCGACGCCGGGATTGACGTATTTCTTTTTGGGTCCCGGGACAAAGCGCTGGAAGGCTCCTATGATCATACCAATCTTTTGTCTTTTAAAGGGTCCCGTGTAAAGCACATCAGCGGCAGTCTGGGAGCATTTCAGATCACGGTGGTGGTCGGTGAAAAGGAGCAGCAGATTCAGGCCGGTGCCGTGATCCTGGGTGAAAAAATTCGGGGCCGGATTCAATATCTTACGCCGGATGCCAATTTCGGCCGGGCAATCACCGCTTCCATGCAGAAGGCGGGGACTACCGGCATTCCGTTTTATTATCCGGGCATGACCTCTGTGAGCGGACTGTTTATGGCGGATCCACCGGGCATTGCCGTATCAAACCGTCAGAAAGGGCATGCTGCCGCAGTGCTGGCCGCAGCTATTATGCCCCGCGGTCCGCGCCAGCAAAAAGGGTTTACGGTAACGGTGAATGCTGAAAAATGCCGGGGATGCGGGCGTTGCATTGATAAATGCCCGTACCGCGCCATCACTATGCAGAACAATGAAATCGGCGGCTGGTATGCGGTGGTGGATGAAACCTTGTGTAAGGGATGCGGCAACTGCATTTCCTCATGTCCGTCAAACGCGGCCGATAGTCCTTTCCGGGATCAGATTTTTCTGGAAAAGACATTAGAGGAAATTCTGGTAAATTAGAAGGTAGGTATGGAAAATTATAAAATTATACTGTTTTTATGTAACTGGGGGGCCCATACGGCGTATCAGGCGCTTCAGGATCAGGGCTATAGGGTGCCGCCGGAAATCAGCACGGTCCGGATTCCCTGCACCGGAAGGATCTCAAAGGCCCTTTTGTTCAAGGCTTTTGAAATGGGGGCCGACGGGGTTGCCCTGGTGGGATGCAAGCCGGGAACCTGCCGGTACGGTGTCGGAACAAACAGTGCAATCAATTTCACGGATGATACACGTGAAATTCTGGCGTTTCTCGGTCTGGATAAAGATCGCCTGCAGCTGGTGACTTTTTTGCCGGATGAAGTGGATGGATTGCGAAATTTTCTTGAGATGTTTTGCGATGAAATCAGATCCTTTGGTAAATCCTCGCTTATGCCGACGCATAAAGACCTCATAAAAGATGATCAAGCCGGTACATTTGCCGAAATTCTGGCGGCCCATAATGCATATGGGTGTCAGGACTGCGGCAAGTGCACGTCATCATGCCCTCTGGCCCTGACCGGCAAGCAATTTTCCCCGCGCGCAATCGCCGGTGCTGTGATTGCAGGAGACATGAATTCAAAAGAGATTGTCGAGGATATCTGGTCCTGCCTGACCTGCGGCATCTGTTATGCGCGATGTCCGTCCGGAGTCAATTTCCCGGATTTTATCTGTGATATCCGCGCCCTGGTTAAAAGCAAGGATGACGGGGACTCTCATCAGGCGCATGGCGGTTTTTTTCAGTCCCTGATGCGGTCTATGACTTCACCGGAGATGAAGACCGATCGATGGAGCCGGCTCCCGAAGGATGTCAAACTGGATGATAAAAGCAAAATCCTTTTTTTCGGTGGGTGTGCACCATATTTTGACACATTTTTTCGAAACCATCTGGGGGTCCGGACGACGGATGTTCTGGTCGACAGCCTGCGGCTGATGAATTTTTTTGATGTTGCCCCGGCAGTACTTAAAAATGAACGGTGCTGCGGGCATGATCTGCTCTGGTCCGGTGACCGGGAAAATTTTTTGAAGCTGGCCCGGCTTAATATTGCAATGATTGCCGAAATGGGAATTGAAGAAGTTGTGACTGCGTGTCCTGAGTGTTACCGGACGCTGGCAATGGATTACCAGCGTTTCGGAGTGGATGTCGGGTTTAAGGTCACCCATATATATGAGTTTCTGGAACAGGAAATTGACAAGGGGGCGGTAACCTTTAATCCACCGGAAAAGGCTATGACGTTTCAGGATTCCTGCCGGATGAACAGTTTTGACGCCTTAAAGGATCTGCCGAGGAAACTGATCAATCGGATTTCTCCGAATCAATTCGAAGAGATGAAAGACCATAAAGATGTTTCCATGTGCTGTGGCAGCAGCGCCTGGACCGGGTGTGATGCATACAGCAAGGCCATGCAGGTGAACCGGCTTCGGCAGGCCCGGGAAACCGGCAGTAATTTGATGGTAACGTCATGTCCGAAGTGCCAGATCCATTTGCAGTGTGCCATGGAAGATCCGTTTCAGGGCAATGATTTGAAAATGGAAGTGATGGACCTGACCAGCGTGATTCGGCAAACGATTTGCTGGGAGTAAAAATAAAAAGTTTGAAGTGTAGAGTGAACTAAAGTGTCTAAAGTTTTGGACTGCGCAAAACGCGCAATCATTTTAAGATAAAAAATCACAATGCCGAAGGCATTAACATTAACTTTAGGCACTTTATACTTTAGATCATTTATAACTATTTCGGCATATCTGATTTAGACAACAAGTAAGGTCTTTTGATCATATATGAAAGGAATTCAGATGGAAATTTCTGGAATGGCAGCTGTTGCCGGGGCGGGCATTGAAAAGCCGCGCACCGGTGTTTATGTTTGCCGGTGCGGATTAAATATTGCTCAGACGGTGGATTGCGCGAAAGTTGCCCAAAATGCAGCCGGTCTTGAGGATGTGGTGGTTTCAAAAGAGATTACATATGCCTGTTCTGAACCCGGCCAGGTGGAAATTCTGGAAGATATCGCAGAAAACGGCCTGGACCGAATCGTGGTGGCTTCCTGCTCTCCGCGCCTCCATGAGCCGACATTCCGGCAGATGATGAAAAAAGGGGGCCTGAATCCGTATATGCTGGAAATGGCCAACCTCCGGGAACAGTGCAGCTGGGTTCATATGCATGAGCCGGATGCTGCCACTGAAAAGGCCGAAGACCTGGTCAAAATGGCCGTTGCCCGGGTGGGGCTTCTGTGGCCCCTGACTGAAGAAATTGTCCCCCTGACTAAAAAAACTATGGTGATCGGCGGCGGTATTGCCGGTATCCAGGCGGCCCTGGATCTGGCGGACACCGGGTATGAGGTGATTCTGGTGGAAAAAAAACCCTCCATCGGGGGGATCATGGCCCAGCTGGACAAGACCTTTCCCACCATGGACTGCTCCATCTGAATCCTCGGGCCGAAGATGGCGGATGTCGGTCGACATCCCAACATTACCCTGCACACCATGAGTGAAGTTGTAGATATTAAGGGCTTTGTGGGTAATTTTAATGTCCGGGTCCTTAAAAAATCCCGGTATGTGGATGAATCAGAATGTACGGCCTGCGGTGAATGCGCCAAGGTATGTCCGGTGGTCTATCCGGATGAATTCAATGTGGGGCTTTCGTCGCGGCGGGCGGTGTATATGCCGTTTCCCCAGGCGGTCCCGTCTTCATATGCGATTAACATGAACGAATGCCTGGGCCACGGGTGCTCCAAGTGTGCGGACGCGTGTGATAAGAATTGTATTCATTTTCACATGTCGGATGAAGATTTCCAGGTCACCGTGGGGTCTATTATCGTGGCCACGGGCTTAGAACCCTATGATCCGCGTGAAATGGATGAGTATGGCTACACCCGCTATGAAAACGTCATGACCAGCCTGGAATTTGAGCGCATGGTCAATGCCGGCGGGCCTACAAAGGGCGAGCTGATTTGTCCGAAGGATCGTCAAAAGCCCCGTTCTGTGGGGTTTATTCAGTGCGTTGGGTCGCGCTCCCTGCAGAAAGGCGGGGAATACTGCTCCAATATCTGCTGCATGAATACCATTAAAAGTACCCTTGTACTGAAAGAACATTATCCGGACATGGAAATCAAGGTGTTTTATATTGATATCCGTGCGTTTGGAAAAGGGTTTGAAGACCTCTACAACCGAAGCCGCCAGCTTGGCGTGCAGTACGTTCGGGGACTGCCAGGCAGCATAGAGGAACTGGAAGACGGCAGTGTGCGGGTGGCAGTGGAAAATACCAGTACGGGCCGGATTGAATATCATGATTTGAACATGATGGTTCTGGCGCTGGGCATCAAACCATCTTCCGGGACCCAGCGGCTCCAGGAAATGATGGGGCTCCAGCTGACGTCGGACGGTTTTTACCTTGAGGCCCATCCCAAACTGCAGCCGGTGGATGCAGCCACCCGGGGCATTTTCTATGCCGGGTGCGCGGAAGGACCCAAGGATATTAAAGAAAGTGTGACCCAGGGGTCGGCCGCGGCTGTCCGGGCTGTTCGCCTGATGCACCGGGGGGTGATCACGTCCGAACCGATTACATCCGAAATTATTGCCGAACATTGTGTCTCCTGCGGCAAATGCGCAACGGTTTGTCCGTATAATGCCATTGTCGTGGATACCAAGAAAAAAACGCCGGCGGTGGTGAACACCGCGGCCTGTTCCGGTTGCGGCACTTGCGCGGCTGAATGTAAATTCGGCGCCATTGTCATGAACCATTTTACGGATGAACAGATCAACAGCCAGACCGACATCATGCTGGCTGAAAACGCGGCAGATAAAATTCTCACCTTTGCCTGCAACTGGTGCTCCTACGCGGGCGCGGATTATGCCGGTGTGTCCCGGCTCCAGTACCCGGCCAACGTGCGCCTGATTCGTACCATGTGCTCCGGGCGTGTGGATGAGGAATTTGTCTGGCATGCGTTTGAAAAGGGCGCGCCCGTGGTTCTGGTCAGCGGTTGCCATATCGGGGACTGTCACTATATTGACGCCAATCACTGGACCGAGAAACGAATCGTCAAGATGCACAAAAAAATGGAAAAACTGGGCATCCGCGCAGAACGTCTGCAACTGGAATGGATCAGCGCAGCCGAGGGGATTCGGTTTGCCCAGGTGATGAAGGATATGGATAAACTTCGCATGGGGGTGAGTCCGGGTGAAATTGCCGAAACAATCGAAATTTTAAAGGCTCGGAAGAAGAAGTAAGTTTTTAGGTTGAAGGTATAAGGTAGAAGGCTGAAGGGGGAAAGGGCTGAACGTTGAACATTCAACGCCCAACATCGAACGTCGAAGAATGATGCCGCTTTGCTCCGTTGATTTATATAAATAAACGATGAAGGAAGCAATCCGGCATTAATCTTCGTGGTTATGCTATGAATTCATTAAAAACAGAAAATAAAACAAAATACTTAATCATATTGCAAGTTATTTTGTTTTTAAAGACGGTTCTGTAAATTAATCTGTGTAAACGGCCTTAAAGACGTCTCGGTTAGCGCAAGATAACCGGTCGCACCGGCGACTAGAACTTTTTGTATTCTCTCCACACCTTTTCGATAAATTATGACAAACACTTTCCTTGATGACACTCGAATTGCATCTGTTAATTGCTTCATCTAATCAGGTTGTTTTTTCGCATATTTTTGACCATTGCCTGACAGACCGACTTTGTCAGGTTTTTCACTGATTCGGACGCAATTGAATCCGATTGAGCACTCCAGATCTGTTTTTCTGAACTCACATCGTACAGGTTGCTCTCCAGGCGGACGATTTCCCTTTCGATATAATAACCGGATTTAGCATCCCGCTTAACCTTGGGGTTCAAATCATCAAAACTGTGGTAAATGGAAACCGACCCCTTTTTGCGAAACCCGGAACGATAGTGGTCAACCTTCTTATCCACACCAACCAACCGGGTGACCAATACAGACCGGATCCCATTTTCATCGGCTAGTTTTTTAACCAGTTCCTTGGACAGCTCCTGATTGACCGATAGAAACTCAAGACTTGAATAGGCAGTGACACCCTGTCCTTTTAGGCACCTTGAAAAAGTATCTTCAAACAAACGACGGTCTTCAAAGTTATCTGATACACCAACAATCATTATACTGTCGATATATCCTCCTGAGTACTCGGGTTCTTTGCTGGCAGAAATCAATTTTGTATCACTGCTGCAAGAGCTTAAAACCAAAAATGTGACAATCAAAATAACGACAATCCATACAGTTTTTTTTATCTGGGTGTTCATCATTCCTCCTCATTTTTAAGTATTAATTAACTATAATATTATTATCACTAAAAACTGTAACCCACACCCAAGCCGATGACCAGTACATCGCTTTCGAAAAAACGGATATTGGCATCCACATGGCTGTAAGCAATCAGTCCATTAATGGAAAATCCCCGGAGTCCGAATGGCTCAATATAGGTGATAAAATCGCTCAATTCATATCCTTTTTCTTTGCGCGTCCGGTTGAAGATCGGGTGGATTTTATCGAATTCCGTCTCACTAAAAGCCAAATTAGTTACGAAAGTAAACTTACCGAGGCCTAAGACATGCTCGAGTTCCAAACGATAGCCTTTGCTGGAATTACTCTTGCCGTCCCTTTCATCCACCACAAAACCAATGCTCGGAATAATTACATTTTTTTCATTAAAGGCGATAACATACCCGGCACCGAAAGTTAGCGCCGTTCCGTCTCTTTTAAGGTCCGGTTCTCTGATTCCGATCTGATCATCATCGATCTTGATTTGGGCACCATTGATTGACAACTGGGCTCCTGTACCTAAAATGGTTTCATAATCGAACTCAAAACTTGAAGTAATTTCTTTGGTTTCATCTCTTTTGACACCCACCAGAAAGGGATCTTTCCACACATCATTATATCCATGACTGAGAATGATCCGTAAAGCGCCTATATCATCCAGTGACTGATTGACCGCCAGTGCCAGCAAATCGGTGCGACCCGACTTGTTTCCCAGAGAAATTTCAGTACCGGTGCTTACGATCGCATAACCGATTTCAGCCATGATAACAGGAATCGCTTCCGAATAGTGCTCTGCCCGTTCATCCAGCCCATTGATAATTTCGTTATCGTCCGTTACTTCCAACGGACTGGGTCTTCCGGCGGCCAAGCCGCCTCCCAGCATAATATTTCCAAAAAATTCACCTCGTTCCGGTTCATCTTCTTGAGCCGCAACTTGAACCGGAACAATTAACACTACTAACAGTAAACATAAACAACCAATCTGTTTCATTTCTTTTTTCTTCCTTATTAATATTTTCTTTTATTTCAATATTTCTTATGATTTTTTATCTTTATTCATAAACTTCTATACCACCTTGAATCGTGACTAATTAAAAATAAGAGTCAAACGTAGACTTGACCCCAGTCTTCCTGTCCGAAGGCTCAACAATTTTTGCCTTTGCCGCTCACGAGATCCCGCGGCATCATCCGGCTTTCAGCATGGGAAATAACCTCTGTGACGGCACCTACTCTAGTGAACATAGCTTTTCGGTTGAACCAGACAACCAGAACTGCGGCACCCACAAGAAGGTATGTATCGTAAGGCTGGGCGTCGGGCCAGATGGGATTCATAAGCTGAAAATGCATCAATGCAGGGAGTAGGATGCTACCACGCGATGCATTAAATAAAGCGGTCACGATCAAGCTGATTGTAATCGTGCCTGCGAAGAACGGAGTGAATGACCAGGCACTCTGCTGAGTCCCGCTCAACAGGAATGCGGGCAGGTGCCAGAAACCCCAGATAACCCCAAGAAACAGCGCGGCCCAGATGGGCGCGAGCTTTCGTTGCAGCAGAGGCAGGGCGAGCCCCCGCCAGCCTAACTCCTCGATGGGCCCTTTGATCGAGGCAAGCCGCAGTGCTATGAGAAGTGACTGTAATGAGGGAAACGGAAACGGTTCCGTGAAGAGATTTCCCTTCCATGCAGATCCAACGTAAAAGATCAGGGGAATGCCGATGATCAGAAAGGCATACCAAAGCAGGGAGCAGCGCCAGAGCAACGTCCGTGCAAGATAACGCCGTAAGCCGCTCGTGCCGGCTTTGTACATAACAATAATAAAAGCAGCGATTGCAGGTGCGTAGACCGCCAAGAAAAAGAGCGGATGGTCACCGGTTATCTGACCGAATATCGCTGTCATCTGATCCGGAAGAAAGATAAACAGAGCCAGGATTCCCCAGGCCAAACCGAAAGCCATAAGCAGAAATGGCACGAGGGAGATGAAGGGAATCTGCCCTCTGTTAGCGACTGATGAGTCTTTAATCATGATAAATTTCTCCTAATGTTTGACTTCATTACAAATCCGAAACCGGATTCATTTCCGGACGTCCGCCATAACGACCTCGGCCAGGCGAATCTCCATATCTTTAATTACCGGAGTGGAGTGATCAACGATACCAATGTCGGTATTGATCTGGAAGGCTACAGCAATGCCATATTCTGGATAATAACGAAGGCTGGAACAGTAGCCTGGTATCCAGGCGCCGTGACCATAAGTTGCGCCCAGGGGACCATTTTCTTGGATGCCAACCGCAATGCCGTATCGCATGTCGGGAGCTTCGCTGCTGATCGGCACTGACTGCAAAAGTGTTTCCAGATAGCGCCCCTCCATCGCGTGGCCCTCGAAAAGGGCCTTTGCCCACACTACTAAATCGTTCGGGTTACTGACTAATCCACCGCCGGTCCATTCAAGACCAGGATGCCAAGCCATAACGCCAGGCCGAAGGGTGGTTTTTGAAGGCAGATTGAATTCATTGTCCGGCGCCAGGTAACCTGCGGCAAGACCGGGCAGTTCAAAACAATCAGATGGCGTGGTCAGCCTAAGACGCAATGGCACAAGAAATCGCCGAGTGATCTCTTCGTAGTAGCTGTGTCCGGTTACCGTTTCGATAATCAGGCCAACGAGAATGTACCCGGTGTCACTATAACACCAACCTTCACCCGCTTTGAACAGGGGCGGTCGGTCCAGCACAAACGCGATCAGGGTTTCCGGCGGAAAAGGATTGGTGGTGGCGCGCCAGTTTTCGCGAAACGCCTGTATAAAGGGTTCCATATTAATATGATCTGCTATGCCGGAACTGTGGGTCAGAAGCTGGTGCAGCGTGATCATATCGTGATTAGGCAGACGCGAAAACCACGGCCGATCACCAAGCCATTTCGATATGGGATCGTCGAGGCTCAATACACCTTCCTGCGCAAGCGCGACAACGGCCGCCCCTACAAAGGTTTTGCCGATACTCGCCGCAAGCATGCGCGATTTCGGCGTCATTGGAATCTTTAATTCAACGTCAGCCAGACCGGTCGCAACGACCTCGACCGTTCCGTCGGGCAGAATGTAGGCGGCAGTTGCGCCCGGAAACTGGTATTGATCGTGAAGCGTTTCGAGTTCCGACTGAAATCGCGCCTTCAATGCCAGCGAGTTCGCGGGTGCGGGATGGTAGATCGCTGTCGCGAACATGAGGCCCAGCAAGTGATAAGCCACGGTTCCTTCAAAGCCGAATCCGGTGCCGAGATCCGCGTCGCCAAAGTCCTGCGTGGCGAATGCAGCACCACTACTCTCCATGCTCCAGCGGTCCTGGGCCTCCAGCGAGTGGGAGACTAATAAGATAACGAGGCCGATAACTACAGTTTGAGCATGTTTCATGATTAATCCTTTCTTTTAATCGAGAGTAGTGTCAAATTTTTAACAAGAACTTTTCTCGATACAACGCCTACAATAAAATCTACTACCTTACCGTTGTTAAATAAGAGTATTGTTGGAATCTTTCGTACTCCGTATTGTTTGGATAGTTCTTCATATTCATCGATATCTATTTTGCAAAATTTAATATCATCCTTAAATTTAACAGTCATTTCTTTTATAATAGGGGCAATAATATGAGATGTTCCACACCATTCCGTTGAAAATTCAACAAGTACAGGCTGTTTACTATTTAAAACTTCTTTTTGAAAATTTTCACTTGTTAAAATGTATATAGTAGATTTTTTCATTAATAATTTCCTGAAAGATTTTTTAATTTTTATTCTCAGTTATTATGATATATTCCAATATTTATGCCAAAAACAAAAAAGCCGTTCGGATTACACTCCAAACGGCTTATATTATTAAACTTAAATAAACTATTTAAACGATTTTAATACTTGAAAAAAATTACATCTCTTTTGATATATCAAAATTTATGTGAAATATCATAAATGATTAGATTTAGCGGCGAATATTCAATTTCTTCAGTCTCGATACAAGAGTATTTTGATTTAAACCCAAAATCTTTGCGGCTCCCTTTTCTCCGCTGACTTGCCAGCGGGTTGATTCCAATACTTTTAGAATATGCGCTTTTTCTATTTCTTCCAGAGTGGTAAGATTTTGTGTTCCAGCCGGCATACTTTTCTGAGGCAGCCAGTCTCCCGCTTCAAGTCGTTTTCCCTGGCAAACAATCACCGCACGTTCGATTATATTTTCCAATTCCCGGATATTTCCAGGCCAGTCATAAGTTAACAGCCCATCCATCACTTTTTGCGGAATGATTTCGATCTTCCTCCCAATCTTTTTACAAAATTTTTTGATAAAATGATTTGCTAAAAAAGGAATATCTTCTTTGCGATCCCGAAGGGAAGGTACCTTTATCGGAAAGACATTCAGCCGATAATAAAGGTCTTCGCGGAAAGTACTATTTTTGATTGCTTTTTCCAGATCACGATTTGTGGCTGCAATAATGCGAACGTCGACTTTAATCGTATGGGGGTTGCCAAGACGTTCAAATTCACCATCCTGTAAAACACGCAAAAGCTTAACCTGTAAATCCACTGGCAACTCACCAATCTCATCCAGAAAAATTGTTCCTCTGTCTGCCAGTTCAAAACGTCCGATTTTACGTGTGTAGGCCCCGGTAAACGCTCCTTTTTCATGACCAAACAGGTCGCTTTCGATGATATTTGCCGGTAAAGCGGCACAATTAATTTTGACTAATGGGCGGTCACAGCGCCCGCTAATATTATGAACTGCCCGAGAAATTAACTCCTTGCCGGTTCCGGTTTCTCCAAGAATTAACACCGTGGAATCGGTAGCCGCCACCTGTTCTACTTTTCCTAAAATATTTTTAAGCGCTTCACTTTTACCGATGATTTCTTCAAAATTATGGGTTAGTTTAATCTCATTTTGCAAATATAAATTTTCGTCTTCAAGCCGATTTTTTAACTTTTCTACTTCAGAAAGCGCCATTTTAAGAGCATCTTCGGCGCGTTTACGATCAGTAATATCTATCACGGTGATAAGAAGAAAGTCGGCAGGTGCATCGCCATCATATAATAACGCCGGCCCACGTGAACATAATATGGTACGGCTTGATCCATCTTTTGCCAGCATATCAACATCCATCTCCGGTGATTTTTCTCCTTTAAAATCTTTTGCTAATTGTGCGGCAGCTTTTTCCCTTTGTTCCGCAACCACAAAATCCATTATATTCCTGCCGATAACTTCATTTTTTGAATAACCCAATACTTCTAAAAATTTGCTATTAATTTCTGTAATGATACCATTCATATCCGTTATACAATTAAGAACAGTACTTTTTTCAAAGAGAAATTTATATTTTTTCTCTGAATCGCGCAGCGCCTGTTCTGCTTTCTTGCGTTCGGCAATATCTCTTAAAGTTACGTGAATTATTTCCTTGCCTTGCAAATGAACACTCGTAAGCAACACATCAACAGGAAAGACGTCTCCATTGATCCGCTGATGCAGCCATTCAAAGCTATTGCTGCCCTGCTCAATTGCTTTAGTAATACACTCTTTTTCTTGCTCATGAGAAAGACGACCATCGGGTTGTTTTTCAGGAGAAATGTCAGCAGGACGAAGACTTAATAACTGTTTTTTATCAGAACAACCAAACATCTTTACAGCAGCAGGATTACAATCAATGAAAACATACCCATCCAATAAAAGCATGGCGTCGTCTGAATGCTCAAACAGCAATCTAAACGTGCTTTCTTTTCCTTCGTTTTTCATTATGCACCTCTAATTATCTCCGCACTGAAAATAGTTTTTTGGCCAATCACGCCAATTCTTGGGCGCTTTCCAAGTACCCTATTAACTTATAAACTAATGTCCCTGAAACCCCCATTTATTCAATTGGTCTTTTAAAATAATGCCAAACCCAATTTGTTGAAACAAATTCCCAACCATCTTTACCATATTTAGTTAATATTCTTGATGTTTTTTCTCCTCCACCCCATATAAATACACATTTATATTCATATTTTTGCATTTATACCTCCTACGCGGATTTCCGGCGATTTCCGGGACGTCTTCAATTAACTGATTCCTGAGAAGTAACTCTGGAGAATTATACAGGAATATGCTATAAAAATCCATGTACAAGAAAACAAATCCCCAACAAAAGTTATTTGGTGTAGACAGTCAATTATCCCCCGCGCTACGTAACCGCTTGAAATTTTCCTGGTCTTATTTTATTAGAAACGAAGTACTTCCAATTCTTTTAATAGCAGGAATGGGGTCAAACCTTGATTATATTATGTAAAAAGATTGTGGACCGGCACCGGTTTTTGGGGGGGGAGGTATCAAGGGATTCGGGCAACAGGGTGCTTCCCTCGATCGTTTTCTGATTTTTTCCGGTTTGTCTTTAATAATAAGAACCCGTTCAGCAAATGGTGCGTAAAACGCACCCTACAGGGGAATTGTCAAGGTCAACGACGGTGAGTTCGTCTTCATTCTTATGGATTGCATTGATCTGGCATGTGTCATTCGGCGGGTAAGGAATTCGGCCTAGGATGCAGGCTTTCCCTTCTACCTTCAACCTAAGCCCCTGATTTATCAATATTTCCATACCGCCTCTTCATCAAAAAAATGATGAACAACCGCCTCGTATTGTTCCGGTGTGCGGGCTTTTTTGATTTTTTTTAAGGCTTTTTTGTTTTCCTTAAATGCCAGTGAAAAGCTCATCATCAGCCCTTTCATGCGGTCAATAATATGGGACGGTCCGTGCAGGACCCGGGTGTACTGATTATAGAGGTCGTCATGAAAGGTTTTCATTTTCTCGATTTTGTTTGTAGTGGACTCTTTTCCGGTTTTAATGACCATTGGCAGATACGGGTCCACCAGTGCCCATCGGCCGATCATCCACCGGGTAATGGTGGGAAACCGTCCGGATAATCGATAAAAATCATCGGCAGTCCGGATATCCCCGTTATACACCACCGGATGTTTGCACATGGATAAACAGGTTTCAAATGCCTCTACATCCGGAATCCCTTCGTACATCTGTTTCCCGGTTCTTGGGTGGATAATGATCTCTTTCACAGGATATTCGTTAAATACCGGTATCAGGGTAAAGAGTTCATCCTTGTGTTCCCGACCCAGGCGGGTTTTAATGGTCAGGTCCCCGTGAAGTTTCGGGATAGCCGTATCCAAAAATTGTCTGATTTTGTCCGTGTGCGGCAGCAGGCCGGAGCCGCGCTGTTTTCGTGCCACTTGGGGATACGGGCACCCTATGTTCCAGTTGATGGTATCATACCCCATATCTGTCAGGTAATTTGCCAGAAGAACGAATCCTTCGGCCGATTTGCTTAAAATCTGGGGGATGACCGGCATACCGGTGTTGTTTTCAGGCAGCAGGCCTTTCACATATTTTCTGCGGATTTTGTTGGTGCCGATGCAGTTGATAAACGGGGCCACTGCCAGATCATAACCGTCAAAATGGTCGGCAAACGTGTTCCGGTATATATGGTCCGTCCCGCCCCGAATAGGTCCCATGTAGAGGATGGGCGTGTGGTGGTTGGTTGTTGTCGGTGTCATGACGTTTTTATTAATTGATTAAAGCCGTTAACTTAATGGCATTGGTCCTTTTAATGGAGAATGTCGAATATCGAACAAGGAAGTAAGAGAAAATACATCGAAATTCGATATTCCCGGTTTGACATTCTGCGGTTCATTTTTTTTAAATTTTAAAAAAGGCAACTCAACGATGCAGATTGTGTTCAAGAACAAGGCGCGAGCCGATGAAAAAGCGGAGCATACGAATGTATGTGAGCATTTTGAATTCGGCTCGCAACGCAGTCAATTGAATGCAAGATGCCCTGGTGAGTTGCCTTTTAGTTGACTTCACGCGTTTTGTAAAAGGATACCTCCGGCCACTGCTCAATGCAGTAGTTAAGCTGCCATTCACTGGTGGTTAGAAAAGAAAGACAGCCTTCCGCGTCATGGGCCAGATTGTTCTTATATTTTTTTTCAAATTTCGCCATTTTTTTCCGGTCATCACAGGCAATCCATCGGGCCACATTGAACCCCACCGGTTCATAAATGGCATCCACTCCGTACTCTGCCTTCAGGCGGGCCATGGTCACGTCAAACTGCAAAATGCCCACAGCGCCGAGAATATAATGATTTCCTGAAATCGGTTTGAAAAACTGGACCGCCCCTTCTTCAGACAGCTGAATCAGTCCTTTCTGGAGCTGTTTGGCTTTTAGCGGGTTTTTTAATATCACGCGTTGAAAATGTTCCGGCGCAAAATTCGGAATTCCGGAAAATTTTAAGGGCTCTTTTTCCGAAAACGTATCCCCGATTTTAATGGTTCCATGGTTGTGGATACCGATAATATCGCCGGGAAATGCTTGTTCCACGTTTTCCCGGTCCTGGGCCATGAATATGGTGGCATTGGCCAGGGTGATCTCTTTTCCGATCCGGTGGTGAAACACTTTCATCCCGCGGCTAAACTTTCCTGAGCAGATCCGGACAAACGCGATCCGGTCCCGGTGAGCCGGGTCCATGTTGGCCTGGATTTTAAAGGCAAATCCTGAAAACGGGCGTTCATATGGCGAAACATCCCGGGACACGGCGGCCCGCGGCCCGGGGTGGGGCGCCATTTCAACAAACGCATCCAGCATTTCCCGGACACCGAAATTATTAATGGCGCTGCCGAAAAACACCGGCGTCTGGCTGCCGTTTAAAAAATGTTCCAGTTCAAATGGGTTAGCGGCCCCTTCAAGCAGTTCAATATCTTCCCGTAGCTCGTCTGCCTGGCTTCCCAGCAGGCCGTCTAAGGTCGGATCGGATAGATCATCGATGACAACGCCGGCCTGGCCGAGTTTTTCCTGACCGGGTTCAAATATATGCAGTTGCTTATGAAACAGATTGTAAACCCCTTTAAATCGCTTTCCCATGCCGATGGGCCAGGACAGGGGGGTGCATTCAATCTGGAGCTTGTCTTCGATATCATCGAGAATCTCAAGGGGTGCTAAGCCTTCCCGATCCAGTTTGTTGATGAATGTAATGATCGGGGTATTGCGCATCCGGCAGACTTCCATGAGCTTTTCCGTCTGGGGTTCCACGCCTTTGGCGCTGTCAATGACCATCAGGGCGCTGTCAACCGCTGTCAGCACCCGGTAGGTATCTTCGGAAAAATCCTGATGCCCCGGAGTGTCTAAAAGGTTAATTTCAAAGTCCCGGTAATTGAATTTCATGACCGATGAGGTCACGGAAATGCCCCGTTCCTTTTCAATGGCCATCCAGTCGCTGGTGGCATGGCGCGCGGCTTTTCTTGCCTTGACGGACCCGGCCTGCTGGATGGCCCCGCCGAAAAGCAGAATTTTCTCCGTCAGTGTGGTCTTCCCTGCATCCGGATGGCTGATAATGCCGAACGTGCGTCTGCGTTTAATTTCTTTTTCGTGATAACGGTCCATATATGTGCGAATTACTCCTGTGGAATTTTTTATTTAACAATCTGTGATGTCTGAAACCATCTTCTGATGTGATACACGCAAATTTACTAAAATCGGCATATGCTTTAACTGTCTTGAATAGTATGAAATATTTAAGAATAAGGAATTCAGGACGATTGAGAAGACATTATTTCAGGATTCGCACCGTATCAATATATAATGGGTTTGTAAAGAAGATAGTTGTGTATAAGGGGATGTAAATTTGTGAGAAAATTTCAGGTAGTATGATTGCCTATTATCCAACCCTGTGAACATGGCGGATGGGATATCAAAAAAAACGGGCGGGGAAAGCCCGCCCGTTTTTTTCTGGAAATGCAAATTCAGTTAAGCAGATAAATGATTTTTTCTTAGATAAAAGATAGCGCCGATTCCGGTCAGCAGCATGAAAACAATCATTCCCCATTCATTTAATGTGGGGATAGACTGAGGTGCGGCTGTTGTGTAATTGATTCTCAATATCGGTCGATCCGCAGGTGTGGTGTAATCGCTTGACGGGATGAATTTGATAACATTGCCGCTGGCAGGTCCCGTGATCCGAAATCCGTAATTTGGTGTGCCGTTAACCCAGTCTGTAACCGCGGACGATACGTCAAAAATAAGCCAGTCACATGCGGCCGTTTCTCCCGTATTGGTGGCAAGAACAGCCGGGTCGTATGCCGGCGCGGAGTTCCATGTCACCGTGGTTTCGTCCCACGAGCCTGAATTAAGATGGGCCTCGATGAGATTTTGATTAAGACCGCAATTTGAGTATTCGAATAATTCAAGGGTCACACTGTCAATGGTCGCTCCGATCGGGATGGCGGAGAGGTTAAATTCGATCAGGCCGTGATTCAGAGACGTACCACCATAGTTCACGGTAAGGGCGGACCCTGACCCGAAATTGTTATCTGGGGGGGTTGTAGTGATCATTGCATCCTTTCCGGTGGCCCCGTCCGGCTGCAACACCAGTTCATCGGCTGATACGGATGAAATAAAAATAAACAATATTAATAGAAGCGGATAAATAATGCCTTTATGTTTCATTTTATCTCCTTTAAATTTTTTTAATGAATGTTCAGGTCAGCCATTTACCAATAATTTTTTCTGTAATTTTGATAATAAGCATTTGTTCAATTAGTATTGTGTCGCATTATGCATAAATTAGCCCATCATTGCAATAAAAAATCGGTGAGAAAAATCAAACAGCCGGGTTTCTGATTTTATAACCATTCTCATAGTAAACTTTTTGTTAACACCGGAAGTGCGCTGATGGATTTTACGAGACATTGTTTGTCATTTAATGGCGGTTTTAGATAGTTGTGGCATTGTGTAGTGCATTCATGTTAAAGGGCACTTATAGGAAAACTCTTTTATTTTAATGCAAAGGAAATGGAAAAGTTTATGACACAGATGTTTTCAGACTCTCTGTCCCTGATCAGTGTATTTAATCTGGTTTTGATATTAGTGATCATTTTTATTCTTAACCGTGTAGTGCTCGGTCCAAAGCGGAAAAAATCCGGGGCGGACATGCATCCCCTGTTCGGAAAATTTACGATCAATATGCCGAATTTTATGTGTTATCTGCGGTTTCCCCTGGGGGGCTGGATTTTCTGTGTTTTTTATTTTAACGCGTTGCATAATTCTTTTGCCGCATTCACTTATCACCTGAGCTTCGCACTGGTCTGTCTTTTTGATTCTCTGGACGGCAGGTTTGCCAGAAAATGGGACGCGATCACCGAAGACGGCAAATCCCTTGATCCGGCAGCGGATAAATGGGTGACCTTCTGTCTTGCAGTGACCGCATATATGTTCGGAGAATTCCGGTGGTGGGCGCTTGCGATTATTTTTGCCAGAGAAATCATCAGCATGCTCCAGCGCATGAGATTGCGCCGAAAGGGAGAGGATGCCAGTGCCCGGTGGCTCGGGAAAATAAAAACCGGGGTCCAGTTTACGGTGTTGTATATCATTCTTCTCAGATCCGATGTACTGCCGGAAACTGTCCTTTTTGAGCCCATTGCAAAGTCTCTGCCGGGTAATTTCATTTTATGGGGAATCATCCTCCTGGCATTTTCCACCATCATTTCCGTGTTTCCGTATTTTAAGTCATTTTCTTATGTGAATGACTACACAAAATCCCAGTTCAAGGAATCCGAACGCCCATGGTACATTGTCATGATTCCGAACCTGTTTACCATTGGCAATTATCTGTGCGGCGTGACGGCTGTTTTTTTTGCCATGCCCGTAATTGAAGTGGCATACCGGCCTTTTGTCTGTTTGTTCTGGGTGCTTGCTGCGGCTGCGTGCGACGCGTTTGACGGTCCTTTGGCGCGCAAGCTGAATTCTCATTCTGATTTTGGCGCCTGCCTGGATTCCTCAACCGATTTGTCAACATTCGGACTGGCCACGGCCATCATAATTTTTCTAAATTTTTCAGCCATTAAAGGGGGGTCTTCGTATTTGGGAATTACCATCGCCCTTTTTTATTTTATTTATGTTCATCTGCGCCTGGCACGATTCACCGTCCGCCTGCAGCAGCATGAAGATAAAAGTAAAAAGCAGGATTTTGAAGGCATGCCTTCACCGGCAGGCGCATGTGCCGCATTAATGGCATTTACTTTTTTTGACAATATCTTTGTTTTGAGTGCCGCCATCATTCTGGTATCCCTTTTGATGTACAGCAAGTTGGATTTTATCAGTCATTCCAATTCCATCCATCATCCGTTATACCGTTACATCCTGATCCCGGTTGCTCTGTCAGGATTTTTAATGTTTATTGTGCTGATTTTTCAGCAGCCGTTTGTGACTTCTCATTTTGCCCGGGAGCTGTCTGTTTACTTCAAAATCTGTTCATGGCTGGTGGTGGTGCCGGTCTTTATTTATATCCTGGACGGGTTTCGAAGAACGTATTTAAAATCTTGACTAATAAAACATCTATCAATACAATGAGTTATCCTTAACCATATTTTGATTGTGAAAGCTGTATGCTGGGTCGGCGGATACTGTCCGTTCCTGCTTTTATCTCAACCACATGACATAAGAGAGAAAAAAATGACGGAAAACAAATACCGTGTAGTGCTGACAGGTGAACTGGCAGATGGGAAATCAGAAAGTGAAGTAACGGCCCGCATGGCGGCTTTGTTTAAAACATCGGCCGACAAAATCGGTATGCTGTTAAAAAAGCAGGGGGCGGTGATAAAGAAAGATATTAACCTTGAGACAGCAAAAAAATATGCCAGGGCGATATTGTCAACCGGCGCTGTTTGTAAAATAGATCCGCCGGAAAAGGAAACACCTGACGGCGCCTCATTGGCCCCTTCCGGAGAGGTTGCGCCGCCTGCTGAAGTGGTTGTTCCTGAAGAAGATACCGGGCGCGCGGAACCCCGGGTGGTCGTGATTCAGCTTTTGAAAAAGCCGGAAGACCGTTTTGAACCACTGGCTTTGGAAAAAGTGTCCGGCGCACCAAATGGAATCAATCTTAATGCGGCAGATGTTTCGGAAGTCCCCTATGATAAGATCCTCGCACTGGCAACGTTTAATGAAAGTAACGGCACAGAGGAAGTTACAAAACTTTACATGTTTATCAGCTCGATTGAGCGTCCTTTTGTCTGTGATATTGACAATATTGTTTTTTCAGATTTCCCCACCAAGGTTTTTCCCAAAAGTATTGCCTCATTTCGGGGCTTTCTACATTTTTTATGCAAGAAAAACCTTTCAATTATTTTAGAAGAAACCACTCTGGATTTTCTGTCCGGAAGTCAGCCCCAGAAGCTGGATTCGCTGAAAGCCATGAAGCTGGCAACCGGCATGGGTCAGTTGATAGAGTCCGGAGACATTGATTCCCAGACATGATTTAATCAGTCTCCCGGCAGGATTTTTTTTACACGCCCAACCACGCCGCCTTCCAGGCGTACTTTAATGCCATGGGGATGGGACGGTGATTTTGTGAGAATGTTCTTAACAACCCCATCTGTCAGTTTCCCCGAGCGCTGATCCTGTTTCTGAACCACCTGCACCCGGCTTCCCGGGCTAATATCCATCCGTTTTGTTCCATCCATAATCAAATCCGGTGTAAAAATTGATGTCTCCGTAAAAAGTCTGATATCGGGAACGTTATTTTTTTAACATATTGAATTTATTGGTTTTAAAAGTCAATAAATAGCCGGTTTTTGACTTTTAACAAATCCAGCAACATTAAAGAGCTGAAAAATCGGCGGTGTTTAAACATCCTCACCGCATTTTATTTACTTTCCGGCAGAAGCATAATATAAAAACAGGTGACAGTAAACCTTCAAACAGGAGACTCCTGCTATGAAAATATTTAAATTTTTTATATGGGTGGTTTTTTCCGGGTGCCTGTTCATTCTGCTCGGATGTGACGGCAGCAGCAGTTCGTCAGGGACCGGCAGCCTTTCTTTGTATCTGACCGATGTATCGTCGGATGAATATCAGGCGGTATATGTCACCATTGATGAAGTTTGGGTCCACCGGGGGGATGATCCGGAAGGTGAAGATCCGGAAGGTGAAGATCCGGAAGGTGAAGATCCGGAAGGTGAAGAAACAGATGGCTGGCAGGTGGTCGCAAGCCCCGCCACAACATACAATTTGCTGGATCTGGTCAACGGCGTCATGGAAAAACTGGGAACAACCGACCTTGAGACCGGTCTTTACACCCAGATGCGTTTGATGCTCAAAGACACCCCGGATGATGGGGACAACCTTTTGGGGCAGATGCATCCATACCCCAATTATATAATTGACAAAGAAGACGGTGTTCATGAATTAAAGGTTCCAAGCGGCTATCAGACCGGGATCAAGCTGGTTCATTCTTTTGAAATTATCAGCGGGCAGACTGCGGATTTGATTCTTGATTTTGATGCCACAAAATCAGTTGTCCAGGCCGGAAAAAGCGGCAAGTACATTTTAAAGCCGACCATCAAGGTGATCGGCACGGTTGACAACGGCATTGTGTCAGGAACCGTAACAGATGCGGACAATGAGGTCCTTTCAGGTGTTTTCGTGAGTGCCCAGATTTCAGATCCGAATGCAGCAAACCTGGCGGATCAGGTGATTATCGCCACCTCAACATTGACCGATGAAAATGGAAATTACAGCATGTATCTGGAACCCGGTACTTATTTGATCGTGGCTTACAAGGGGACTGGAACTGATTATGGAACCGCTTTCGGGCCGGAATGCGCCGGTCTTACAGTGGATTTAAACTCGACAAATACCAGGGATTTTCAACTGCTCAGTGTACTGACCGGGCATATAATCACAGACATTCAAACCAGTGAAGAAATTGTTAATGTAAGTTTTCGCCGGACGGCAGACTGCGGGTCCGGGGGTGAAACGATCGAAGTCACTTCCCTGTCGGTCAGCGAAGATGATGAATATACTGCCAGGTTACCCGGCGGTGATATAGATCCGATAACCTATACGGTTATCGCGTATACCAGCGAAGAAACATATTCGGCCTTTGCGGATGTTTCCGCCGGTGAAGATATTGAAGTGGATTTTGACTTTTCAACATCTCCGTAAAATTAAAGGAAATCAGCCGATTTTACCGGTAACCAGCGTAATATTGAGCCCCCCGTGAAAAAAATCATGGGGAGTCGCTTTAAAAGGGATTTTTTTTAAAAGATGTTTGTCCGGAACAAGGAGTGCCGCTTTCCAACCGGTAAAATCTTTTTTCAGCTTTTTGCATATTTCGGTAAACATATTGTCAATGCTGTCTTTTTTCTCCAGCCGTCGGCCGTAAGGGGGATTTAATACAATCAGTCCCTGATGTTTTCCTGGTAACAGCCCTTTCATGTCCCGGTTAATGTTTTGGGGGCGCAGGTCAAAAAAATTCGCTGAAAACACATTTATTGTATCTGAAAGGTTGTTTTTCCGGAGTACTTGATTCAGTGCACGGCAGTTATCCGGATCAATATCTGAGGCAAAAATATTCGGTTCAGAAACCGGCGTTATTTGTTTTTCAGCGTCTTGCCGGATATGCTTCCATCGTGACGGCTTGAAACCGGGCCAATCCATAAACGCGAAATTTCTGTACCATCCGGCCGGAATATTGTTGGTGATCATGGCGGCTTCTAAAGAAAAGGTTCCGGTGCCGCACATGGGGTCGATCAAAGGCTCTCCCGGCTGATATCCGGCAAGGGCAAGAATCGCGGCAGCAATGGTTTCGCGAACCGGCGCTTTCCCGCCCTGGGATTTCAACCCCCTTTTATGGAGCAGTTCACCGCTGCTGTCCAGGGATACGGTAAATTGATCGTTTTCCGCGCGGACAAAAATCTGCTGGGATAGACTGACAGGAGAATCGTGATTTTTTTCAGCCGCATTTACCAAAGGTTTTAATCGATTTTCCAGGCTGTTTTTAAACCGCTCCGCAATAGCATTCGTATGAATCAGCCGGGACCGTTTTGATGTAATATTTAGTGTGCAGTCCGCATCTTTGTGAAGATAAAGTTCCCATGGAAGATCGGATAGTTTTTTTTCAAGCTGCCTGAAATTGGATGCGGTAAAGGTTGTCAGCCGCATGAGTATGCGGTTTGCCGTCCGGAGTTTGAGATTGGCAAGATAACAGTCATGGACGCGCCCGCTAAACGCTATGCCGCCTTTGCTTATTTTGGTGTCAGCCATAGCTAGCCCGATCCGGGTGAGTTCGTCAAAACACAGCTGTTCAATGCCGGGAAGGGTGGATACAAAAAAGGACCGGGTTTTCCCCAGCACATACCGTTTGATTCGTTTTTCAATATTTCCGGTATCGCTCATGATATTTACACTCTATCTGCCGTCACTTTGTTTTTTATCAATGCATTATTGAACATTCGTCTGATATTCCGTTCTGTTGTAGGGCTGTAATTACGATTTTTTTTATGTTATACTTGATGTCTCCGTAAAAAGTCAGACTTTAGGCGGGTTGTTTTTTTAACATATTGAATTTATAGATGGCAAAAGTCAATAAATAGCTGTTTTTTTGACTTTTTACGAATCCATCATCCTTTAAAAAAAACAGGCAATTTTTTTATCACAAAATCAGGGAGAACACGATGGAGACGATTGTTTTTGGCAATTTCACAGTTCTGGACATTTTAATCGCAGCTGGTGTGATTATCGGGTTTTTTTATTTGTGGCCGGTATTGAAAAGAGTTTTTAGAAAAAAGGAAGCGCCGTCTTATGCTCAGGTTGCCAATTGCAATGGATGCGGATGGCAGGGTCAGGTCAGTATGCATGCCGGAAGATGCCCAAAGTGCAACAAACCGTTAGGGGATCAGAAAGCAAAAGACTATCGATAAATGATGATTAAAAAAATAATATCCGGAGCACAGACAGGGGCGGACCGGGCGGCTCTTGATTTTGCGATCAATAATGATATTCCGCACGGCGGGTGGGTGCCTAAGGGCAGAAAAGCAGAAGACGGGATTATTCCCGAGCATTATGATGTCAAAGAAGCGCCGACCTCTGAATACAGCCGGCGAACTGAACTGAATGTGATTGATTCGGACGGAACATTGATTCTCAGCCACGGGGCGCTTTCCGGCGGTTCGGCGCTGACGGAAAAACTGGCCCAAAAGCATGGTAAACCCTGCCTCTATATCAATTTAAACCGGAAGCCGGAATTCCAGGCAACCGTGGATATCACCCACTGGATTAACCGAAACGGAATTGAAGTTTTAAATGTTGCCGGATCCCGGGCCAGCCATGATCCCCAAATCTATGTGTCGACGGTTAGTGTTCTGGAAGCTGTTTTATATCTTGGAATCATCGAAGATAAAATGCCGGACTTTATTAATCGCCCCTATGAGGTAGACGATTCGGCCATAAATAAAAAAAATCCGGAGACCGTTGAACAGACCGTAACACAGCTGATTGCGGAATTGCCGCTGAAAGACAAGACCCGGCTGGCGGGAATGACGGAGACGGATTTGAGTTATCTTCATCCTTCCCTGGGGGTGTATATTAAAACCAATTACCGGATATTAAACGGAAATGAAAAATTGATGGCATCCTGCAGACAGGTTTCAAAAGACCGGGAGTTGGATGCAGATGGCGCTGCTTTGGTGATTATAAAGAAATTATGGGAAAGGCTGAAAAAGACGCATCGAATCAGACGGGTCAAATAAGGCACTCTCGCAAAAAATCGAACTTTAATCCTCCGGTAATGACACAAAAAAGGATGAATTTTATGAAAAGGGGGAGCAATGAATCAGAAAGTATTTCTTATGAAAATTCAAAAAATATTTAAATTCTTTTGCATCTTCCTGATCGGGGCAGGTTTTATACTGTCTGCCCAAGTGAGCCGGGCACAGGATGCAGGTGAAAAGAGTATTGCCGTCATGCCGTATGTTAAAGGGAAGAATCCTGAAAGTATTGAGGAAACAATTACCCGCCCTTATTCAAGCTTTTGTTTTGACAATGAAAGCATCAAGCAGAGTGCGGACAGGACATTGACCCGCATGCTCCAGACAATGCTGAACCGGGATTTCAGAGGACGGGTAGTCCCTTTGGAACAGGCGGTTGATGCGTTTGAAATTATAAAAGTTGACCATATAAAGGATACGCCAAAAGTTGTGCTGTTAAAGCTCGGTGAAACCCTGAACACGGACTATATGATGGCGGGAAACGTCTGGCGTTATACAGACCGGGTGGGCGCCTCTTTCAGCGCTGAAAAACCGGCTTCCGTGGCATTTGCTGTTTACCTGGTGGATATGAAAACAGGCAGATTGATCTGGACAGAAAGTTACGATAAAACTCAGCAGGCGCTGACGGATAATTTGTTCAATGCAAAGGACTTCTTTAAGCAGGGGGCCAAATGGCTGACAGCTGAAGAACTGGCAAGGTTTGGAATGAACAAGATGTTTGAGAATTTTCCGTTAAAACAGTGAGCCATTGCCTTCGCGGTAACTGATGTCAATTAATAAATAAAATATTCTATAAGATATCAATGGTTTTATAAATTGAAACAGCCGGTCAAACTTTGATCCGGCCGTGGAAATTTTGCTAAACAGCCATTGTTGGAATGGTACTGACTGATTGTTTAATTCAAAAGGGGGGAATATGAAGAATCTGGTAGAAATGTTCAAACAGCGTTGTACCCGGGATCCGGATAAGACTGCATTCCTGGTAAAGAAAAATGGAAAATGGAATCCGGTCACATGGTCTGAAGTTGATGAAAAGACGGACAAAATCGCGGCTGCGTTGATTAATTCAGGGCTGAAGTCGGGTGAATCAGTCGCCATTTTGGGCAACACCCGGCTGGAATGGACGCTTTCAGATGTTGGCGTGCTAAAGTCCGGGGGCGTGAGCATCGGCATTTACCAGACATTATCCGGTGATCAGTCCGCTTACATACTGAAAGACTCCAATTCGAAAATTCTTTTTATTGAAAACCCGACGCAACTGGAAAAAATAAATCCCCACCTTGCGGACCTGCCTGATCTGAGGCAAATTGTTATGTGGGATGGGTGCTCAGAGGGCATGAATGCCATCAGCATGGAGGAGTTCATGCGGCATGGCGCTCAATCCCTGGATACGGATTCAGAAATTGTTGGAAAAACAAGTCTTCAGATTCAGCCGTCTGATGTGGCTGTCATTATCTATACGTCCGGGACCACCGGTCCGCCGAAAGGCGTGTGCCTGACCCACAAAAATCTTCTGGCAGAGTTGAAAACCATTGACTTGATCGAAGATCGTGATGTGGGGAATATTATGATGTTTTTTCTGCCGCTGTCACATGTGGGGGAACGGGTTGCCCAGTATATGCGTATCCGGCGTGGCATACAGGGGGCATATGTTGATGATATTACAAAAATTTTGGATGACATCAGGGAAATCCGTCCCACATTTTTCGGCAGTGTCCCGCGGATATTTGAAAAAGCCTATGCCCGCATCCGTTCAGAGGTCAATACGGCCCCGCCGATAAAGCAGAAAATTTTTTCATGGGCAGAGGGCGTGGGACGTGCGGCCAGCCGGAAAATCCAGGACGGTCAGCAACTTCCGCTGGGTCTGAAGATGAAATACGCACTGGCCGACCGGCTTGTTTTCAGTAAAGTCCGTGATGTTTTCGGTGGCCGGGTCCGTTATTTTCTGTCATCTGCGGCACCCATTGCCGTTGAAATTCTCGAGTTTTTTCATGCCTGCGGAATGGTCATACTGGAAGGGTATGGGCAGTCTGAAGTCTCATGCTTTTGTACGCTCTGCACCCCCGAGGCTTATCGATTCGGCTCTGTGGGAAAAGCGCTGCCCGGTGTGTCCTTAAAAATAGCCGAAGATGGCGAAATCATGGTGAAAGGTGATATTGTCTTTCAAGGGTATCTTAACCAGCCGGATCTCAATCGTCAGACGCTTACGGACGACGGGTGGATATTTACCGGTGATATTGGGGAAATTGATAAGGACGGATTTTTATGGGTCACCGGACGAAAGAAAGATATCATCATTACATCCGGCGGCAAAAATGTCACACCGTCAAATATTGAAAACCTGCTTTTGAGCCACCCATTAATTGAATATGCAATGGTTCATGGGGATCGTCGGAAATATCTCACCGCCTTGATTTCCCTGTCACCGGATAACTTGCCGGCATGGTCCCAGTCAAAAGGGATTGAAAATTCAGATTATGAGACGCTCACCCGCCATGCTACGGTAAACAAAGAAATCCAGGCAGCGGTGGATTCTGTTAACAAGCGCCTGGCAAATTTTGAAACCATCAAAAAATTTGTAATTATCCCCAAAACGTTTGAAGTAGAATCCGGTGAGCTGACACCGACCATGAAAGTCAGGAGACGGGTTGTTGAGGAAAAGTACATGGTGCAATTGGATGGCTTGTATGCTGATTGATAACCTCTTAAAATTATATTTTAACTTTTACTGGTTTTTTAGCAGATATTTCCGGGCATCCGGGTTGCCGAGATCGCTGGCGGTCCGGATATATTCCATGGCTTTGCCGGATTCGCCTTTTAACAGGTAAACCCATCCAAGGCCATAGTGGTAATCGCCATTATCCGGGGCCAAGTAAATCGCCTGGTTTAAAGCGGTGATGGCCATGTTGTAATTTCCCAGCGAACTGTAGGAAAGACCGATGTTGAAAAGGGTCCGGGTATTGTCCGGCTCGATTTGAAGTGCTTTTTTATAGAATCTTATCGCTTCTTTATCATTGCCGTAAGTGGCATACAGCAGACCTTTATCCAGCCAGAATTCAGCGGTATCCTCTTTTTTAGGCTTTGGTTTTTGTCCTTTTTTTGAATGCTGAAGCATTGTCGGCGGCCGGGAAAAAGACTGATCCGCGGCATATAAACTTTCATCTTCAGCGTCCATGGATGCGGCACTGGCTTGTTTAAATGCCGATACCATAGACCTGATATCATCAATTTTTATTACATATTTACTGCTGAGTTTGTTTTTTGCCATATCAAATGTGTAAACAAGGCTGCCTATATCCGATAAATTTACATTCATGCCGGATTCTGTCTGGGGAATCATTTTCCGGACAGCGTCAAGATAGGCACCCAGGTTCATATCCATTTTCATCAGCGGCCCGTCATAGGGCTGTTTTTCTAGCGTGCCGGCAATTTTTATCAGTTGTTTTAAACGTTCATCACTTGAAGCGGTCAGGAGCAGGTTGTCAACCGCTGTTGTGCGGAGATGAAATTTCATTTTGTCTGCTGCCGCAATGTTCGGCATGTTTAGCGCTATTTCACAATTTATCCCGAATACTTTATTCCCGTATAGGTTACTTTCAGGTGTTGTTGAAAAGATGTTTTTTACCGGTTTGCCAAGGGTTTGCTGATTATAAAAGGTGGCCATTTTTTGACCATAGTCCATCATCCAGGGTAAATAGACGGACTCCAGAAATTCGGTTCCTGTTTTTTCAGTATCATTCAGCACGGCGATCATTTCAATATCCATGCCCATATCGTTAAATGACATCCCGCCGGCCATTTCCCCGGTAAAGTGCGATGCCATGCTTTCAATATTGGTCAGATCCAGCCCGATTTTTTTGTAGAATTCGCCGACAATTTCATTAAAAAAAGTGATCATACCTTTAAAATCATAACTAGTGGATTTGAAATTGATATGATGTTTTGGTGTGTATTTCCCCATACGGCTGGCTTTGCTTGCCGCGCTACGGGTAAACAGTTTTGCAAGGTCTGTTTTCTTAAGTGCCAGGGCATCGGAAAAAATAATTAATTCAGACGCTGTGATATCCATTCCCATTGAAAAGGTTTCAAGCTGTTTTGCCGCTTTGATCAGGCCATTTAATAGTTTATTGATATCTTCCGGTGTGAGATCATCGGGTGAATTTGTCTGATCACCCATCTTACTGTCAAGCTCCAGCAGCATTTTTTCGATCTGACTGTCCGCCTTGTTCAATAGTTGACTGGCAGCGAGTTCCATTGACAGCAGTCCGTCCTGCTTTTTCAACGAGGCCTGGACAAGATCATACGCCATTTGATCGCTAACGACGCCCCCTTCACCCGGGGGGAGGGGGACAAGATAATGATCAATTTTTGATACGGCGTCATAGGAAATATGAAAATCTTCATTCTGCCGGGTATAGGGGATCAGTGCCGCCATAACCGGTTTTGCATCGGCGGCCATGTTCTCAAAGTTTATCCCGATGACAATGGATCGGTCCGGATCAATCCAATCAGTTCCGAACAGGGTGGACCGGAGAAAAAATGAAGGAGCAGACATCGGCTGATCCATATCCGCCGCCGCCATTTTGTCGATGACATTGATTGCCTGGTGCAGTCGGCTGATCTTGATAATTATATCCGGCCGGGCTGTAGTGTTTTCAGCAGCATTAACTGAAATGCAGGCAGTGAAAATAAAAAAAACGATTAAAAAGGCGGATAGGGCAGGATGTCGATTCATTGTATTCTCCTTCGGTTGTGCAATAAGTTGGTGTGGGAAGGGTAACACCTGAAAATATTTGTATTTTAAAGTTGCGTAAAACAAAAGTCAAACGCTTTCATTCCATGAAATTTGTCTGATCCTCTCATTTCCCGGAGTTTATCGGAGCACATTGGATAATGCAAAAAAGAAATTTTAAAAACTGTTTTTATCGCCCTTTCTTTTATTGGTCTGATTATTTATAATAGCGAACCACTCACCCGGATTTTTTAATGTGTACTTACTGAATCAGATGATGAAATGTGCTAAATGTCAAATATCGGTCAAGCCATATTATACGTATTGCCCGAACTGCGGAACGCGCCTCCGGACATTCCGTATGCGTTTTAATATATTGATTTCATTTTTTATTATAATGGTTTTTGTTTTTGCGGCCGCCGTTTATCTTGGTTATTTTAAACCAGACCCCCAAACGGTTCGGACCTCGGATTTTGATAAAAGCCTCAATTCCGGAAATCAACAATCAACGCATGCCTTCGATTTTTCCCGGATATTATTTTCATCACCGAAATCTGATTCCCCGGCCGTTGCCTTATCCGTCGGAACGGTGATCATCTACGATATTGTCGGAAATAGGATTACACAATTAACGGTTGCGGTTTCGGAAAGCGGCTGGATCGCGATTCCTGCCCGGCTATGTGTGGGCGGGTACAGCTGGTATTTCTATTCTGCCGGCGGAGAAGCACTGGAAATTTTCGGGGGAATTTTCGGGGATCGCGATGATATCGGTATCTGGCAGTTAAAAAATACAAACCAGATATCCGGTCCGCCGGTATTTCCGGCAAAACCGGACAGCCCGTTGACCTGGGTGTCAATTGTTTCAGAAAAGAGCGCTGAATTGACCGATTTGTCGATTCTTTCCGAGCAGCAGAATTTTTATCATATTTTTCTGGCGGACTCAATGGATGAACCGGGTCTTTTTATACAGGATCAAAAAATTGTGGGGTGGTCATTTGGCGATTTGGCAGGCGGCGGGTATCTCTGGAAAGGGCCGGATGAAAAAAACCTGGTTTATGAATTGAGTGTCTATGATTTCTACCGCCTGACTTTTGAAAGCAGCCGTGAAGAACAGTTTATTATTGCATATTCACAAAAGGACATTAGTCTGGTTAACCAGCTGGAAACATTTGCAAACGGATTTCGATCAGATCCGATGCTGTTTGATGACAATACCCCGCTCCATTTGAAATCAAAGGCTGTAATAGCCAAAATGCGTTCCATTATTTCACAAATGATTGATAAAGGAAATTTCTATGGTATTGTATCGATTTTTGACGGCAAGGTGCTGTCTGCGGCCGGGGACGTGTCGTTATTAATTGATGTGCTGACCTTTAGCGATCAAGTCAACGGTCCGGAACATTCTATTGATATCATTGAGGAAGTGCTCGGTGATCCTGAAGGTTTTAATGAAGGCCAGGTGTATCAGATCCGGCAGTTCCAGAAAGAATTATATCGAAAATGGCTGACACTCCTGACAAATGACAAGGATTATTCAAGAGGCATAGAGGTTTATCAGCAGGCCGCAAACTTTTTTATTGATGACCCTGAAATTCATCTGCTGGGCGTTAAGCTGGCACTGGTTTTTGATGACTGGAAGACGGCACAAGAAATACTTTATTCTCACAAATTCCCGATTGATTTAACAGACCAGGTCAGAACCCTGGGAGGACAAATTAAAGAATTAAAATTTCAGGGAAATAAAATTGTGGTCCGGTTTTTTCCGGGATCCGGCCGTATACCGGTTACCGGAGTTTTAAATAATCGTTTAAACCAGAATTTTGTTATCGACACGGGCGCATCAATGGTCACCATACCAACTGCTGCTGTAAAAAAACTGGGTATCGAAATAAATGATTCAACTCCGATCCGGGAACTGATCACTGCCGGCGGTGTGATCGAGGCGCCGCAAATTATTCTTCATTCGATTCAACTCGACGGATGGACGGAATATAATATTACGGCATATGTTATTGACATGCCGGATCAGTCCGGTTTCGGTCTTTTAGGCCTGAATTATTTAAATCGTTTCCGGATGGATTTGAATGCTAAGTCAGGGGTACTCACGCTGGCCCCCCGCTAACAGGGTGTTGAAAAACTATTGCGCTTGGCCATACGGCGTTAAAATTGACGCTCAAAATACTCATTTATAAATATAAACTCCGCTATTTCGCGTAAATTTTGCCTTGTCTGGCCGTCGCTCATGACGTTTTTAAACACCCTGTTAAGCTGTTTTTTAAAAGTATGATTCGTCCTTACTTCAGCATCACCGCTTATGCCTTGCAAATGAACGAATCAAACCTGTGATAAAGTTTGGTTAACCTGATTTGAAGGAGAAAAAGATCATGACGGAGTTTAAGGGATTTTTACCGGAAACCGTTGTATTTTTTGAATCCCTTGAAAAAAATAATACCAAACAATGGTTTGAAAAACAAAAGGCCGATTATGAGAATTATGTTAAAAATCCATCCATCGATTTTGTTGTGGCCATGGGAGATAAGTTAAAGCAAATCGCTCCCGGAATACATGCGATTCCCAAAGTCAATCAAAGCCTTTTCAGAATCAATCGGGATACCCGGTTTGCCGCAGATAAAAGCCCGTATAAAACCAATATGGGAATACTCTTCTGGGAAGGCCGGGGAAAACGGATGGAATGCCCGGGGTTTTATTTTCACATGACACCGGATCAACTGATGCTCGGTGTGGGACTGCATTGTTTCACCAAACCGCTCTTTACACCTTATCGTGATGCGGTGGTGGATAAAAAAAAAGGCGCGGCATTTCAAAAAGCCGTTCGAAAAGTATCCAAACGGGGTTATACCATCGGTGAGAAAAAGTATAAACGGGTTCCCAGAGGATATGATTCTTCACATGAAAGTGCGGAATATCTGATGTTCGGCGGATTGACGGCCATGTGGATGGGGAAGATTCCGAAAGCTTTTTTTTCAAATGATATTATCGACTTTTCTTTTGCGCATTTTAAAAAAATGGCCCCTATCCATGAATGGTTAAAGGGAATGGTTAAAGGGAATGGTTAAAGGATAATCTGGCGTTGCTAACGGACGTTTTAATTCGATACCGCCCGGCATAAGGCGCGGCGGCTTTTTGCCGTCGCCCTTAATGCCGTTATGCTGTTCTGAGTGACTCTACTGACTTAATTTGGAACTTGCGAGACGATTCAGACTGACTCCAGCCTCAGCGGCCTTCATGGCTAAAGTACGGTGGACTTCTGGAGGAACACGGACCATAAACTTGCCACTATAGTGTTTGACAGCTATTGGTTCAGGAATTAATTCATTATTCGCTTTCATGTCTTTGACAACATCTGCGATAACGTCTCGAATGCCTTTTAAAGCAGATTCAGGAGTTTTAGCTAACCAGCTTAAACTATGAAATTCTGCACATAATCCAACATATTCATTGTCATCTTCTGACCAAGTTACACGATATGTGAAATGATCTTTTTTAAGTGCCATGTTATTATAATATCATTATTGATACTAATGTCAAGGCAAGGTTGCTGATATGATAGTTTAATAGTAACGTCCGGCATGTGGCGCGGCGGCTTTTTGCCGTCGCTCACAATGCCGCTGTTATGTTTCAATTATTATTTTTCCTTCCAAATATTTTATTGCTTTGCCAGATATAAGAACCCGGCTATCAACGATTTCGCAGCTCAACTCACCACCTCGTGATGACACCTGTTTAACAACAAATCGTTTTGAACCAATCTTGGATGCCCAATATGGAGCAAGTTGTGTATATGCTGAACCTGTCACTGGATCTTCAAGGATTCCATATTTGGGTGCAAAAAACCGCGCAATAAAATCATAACGAGTTGACTTTGCTGTAATAATAACACCACGCAAATCAAGTTTTTTTAGTTGTCCGAAATCTGGCTTTGCCGATTCAATATCAATTTCACGATCAAACACGACAACATAATCTTCTGACTTCAGACATTCAATAGGTGCTATATCAAATGCTTTGATAATTTCTTCAGGAATATTTTCGCACAAAACAGGAGGTTGTAACGGAAAGTTCATAACTATCCATTCATTATTATTTGTTACGGTAAGTATCCCTGATTTGGAATCAAACTCAATTTTGTCGCTTTTGTAGCTGAGAATATTAAATAAAACGTAAGCGGTTGCCAAAGTCGCGTGACCACAAAGATCCACCTCTTTTGTTGGAGTGAACCATCGAATGTGAAACCCATTTCCTTTTGGAATGAAAAAAGCGGTTTCAGATAAATTGTTTTCTTCTGCAATAGATTGCATTGTTTTATCCGGCAGCCACTCATTTAATGGGCAAACCGCTGCTGGGTTGCCTTCAAAAGGCTTGCTTGCAAATGCATCTATTTGGTATATGTTTAATTCCATTTGTTCCTCTAATGAGACATAACGCGGCGGTTGAGCGAAGCGCAACCGCCGCGATAAGCTGATGAGCGTAGCGAAAGTGAGCGCAGCGAGCGGTCAGCTTATCGATTAAAATAAGGGGCGCCGCTGTTTGGCGTCCCGCTTTATTGTCTTGTTATGCGACTACACCAATATTTTTCTATGTTCTTTTTCAAACTCCATTAATTCTTCTTCCACTCGCTCAAGTTCCTCTTCAGCCGCACTCCGTTCGTTTTTGAGTTGTAAATATTTAAAATTTAAATCTTCGATCGTGTCGGGGCAATATTCGATATGGCACTCTTCACATGCACCATCAAATAATTCACAGGTCATTTATTTTTCTCCTATCGCATAACGCTGCAAATAACCGGTGCAAATGGAGCGCAGCGGAATTTGCATCCGAGTTAATTTGCCTTGTTAGCTGCTATCTCTGATTTTTCTTGTGCTTCATTACAGTTTTACATAATTTCCCGAACTGTTTATCTTTTTGTCTTTTTTCTAAATATGACATTTCATTATAGATTGATTCTTTTTTCATTTTTATATAATTTAGATATCTTTTCTCTGGCACTTGCCCAATTTCCACTGCCTTTAAAACTGCACAACCTTTTTCATTAACATGAGTACAATTATTAAATTGACATTGTTCTGATAGCTCTGTAATTTCTGTAAATGTTTCATCAATGCTCGTTTCTACAGAAAAATTACCGAGCTCTCTCATCCCCGGAGTGTCTATCAGCATTGCTTCACAATCTAACTTTATCAATTGCCGGTGTGTTGTGGCATGCCTACCTTTACTATCCTTCTCTCTGACTGTTTTCGTTGTAAATATTGATTCTCCGAATAGATTGTTTAATAAGGTTGTCTTACCAACACCTGATGATCCCAATAGACAATATGTTTGCCGAGGAGCCAGAAAATTCTTTACGTTTTTTAAACCGGATTCATTTTCATTGCTGAATGGCTGCACATGCAAAAAGGGCATTATTTTATGGATTTCCGAGACTCTATTAGCGATCTCTTCTTTATCGAGGAGATCACTTTTGCTCAACAATACGATTGGCTTGATGTTGCTGTCTTTAACCATCACTAAATATCGTTCAAGTCTCCTGAGATTAAAATTTGTGTCCAGAGATTGAACAATCAATGCGACATCAATATTGGCAGCAATCAATTGAAAATCAACTTTCTTCCCTGGAGTTTTTCTTTTAAGCAGTGATTTTCTCGGCAATACATTATGAATTATTGAAAAGGTATCTTCATCGTAGAAAGTTGCCAAGACCCAATCCCCTACAGCAGGGTAATCAATCGGAGAAGACGCACTGAAAACCATTTTACCAATCAGTTCGGAAAAAATATCGTTCTTTCCATTATTAATGATATAACTATCTTTATGAACAGCCATCACTCTTGCAATTTCAAAGCTATTCAAATCATTAGGATCAACTTTATCATTGAACCATTTTGAAAAGCCAGAATTCTCCGAATTCTTGTCGGACCAAATTATCTTATCGTTTTTTATAGGAATTGATTCCAAAAATAGCTGTTTTCAGAGCTTAGCGCACGCTTTTCAGGGGTAAAAAGAGGGCTGTAAGGAATTTGGGGTTCTCTCAGTTCATAATTACCGTTTTCCCCAGATATTTTCCGGCCGACGGCCTTTGCGCCCAGCTTTGCTTTTGTCTCTAACACAAATTCTTTATCTCCGACCGCGATGCTTTCCGTCCATTTCGCATCCCGTTTGTTTGATCCGCTTTTTAAAATCTCCTTAACCCATTGCCGGTGGGATTCCATCATTTGAGCATCATCTTTAATCCCAAGCAAATTCGCCAATTCACCGCGATTTACGATGGTATATCTCTGTTTTTGATTCTGAATTTCAGTATATCCCCCGAATCCCCATTCTGAAGGATGTTGAACCACCCCGGCCCGAACTATATTTAAATCAATATATGCCAGGCACATGATGAGATGATCGTCAGTTTTGACTGCGGTTGCATGATACCGGTCTTCCCAGAATGCTCCCTTTCGGTTTTTTCGAATATTATATTCTTTTCCCGTTCTGCCGGCAATAAGTTGCATCGATTTTGGAATAACATTCTCTTTACCGTCATGCACAAGCAAATGGATGTGATTGGACGTAACAGTATAATTTAAAATGCAAAGCCCAAAACGCTTTTTGGCTTCAAACAACCAGTGTATCCATCGCTTTTTATCTTTTTCGAATTTCAGCAGAAACTCTTTCTTATGGCATCGGTGAGTTATGTGCCAAACATAGCCTGGTAGATGATGTCGATTTGCGCGAGCCATTGATACTTATCTGTTCACTTTGAATTGCGGGATATCGGGATTAATTATCGATTTTTCTTAAAACCGCTTTTTTGCTGCTAAAAAGGTTGTTCTAAGAACCATTTAGTGGGCATCAATAGCACTAATTATAATTATTTTCAAGACTTTAATTTGGTCCGACAAGGATTCGGTGGGCGAATATCTGAAACGGCACTGGCTTAAAATCAGGGAAAGCCTGTTAAGCGATGAATACAGACCCTTGCCGGTAAGAAGAAAAGAGATCGATAAGCCGGATGGCGGGGTCCGCTTACTGGGCATACCCACGGTTCTGGATA
>JABZFM010000032.1 GCA_014237465.1 Desulfobacteraceae bacterium
AAATCAAATTTACGAGACCGATTTTATGGGGTTCAGCTATGGTTTCAGAGAAAAACGCAGCCAGCACAATGCCCTCGATGCTTTATATATAGGCATATCGAGGTGTAAGATCAACTACATACTTGATGCGGATATTTCAGGTTTCTTCGACCAGATAAATCATGAATGGTTGTTGAAATTCGTGGGGCATCGGGTAGCAGATCGCAGAATGCTGCGGCTGATTAGAAAATGGCTCAAGGTCGGTGTTGTTGAAGAAGGCAAACGTTCGCCCCAAGAAATTGGTACCCCGCAAGGGTCGGTGATTTCTCCAGTGCTGGCAAATGTGTACCTTCACTATGCACAGGATCTGTGGGCGCACCAGTGGAGAAACAGACATGCTGTCGGAGACGTTATTATAGTACGCTACGCCGATGACACAGTTGTGGGTTTTCAATACAAAAGTGATGCAGAAACGTTTTTGAAGGAGTTAATCGAGCGGATGGGTAAATTCGGCCTTAAATTGCACCCGGTCAAGACGCGGTTAATAGAGTTTGGGCGTTTTGCAGAGTCAGATCGCCGGAAAAGAGGCGAAGGCAAGCCCGAAACGTTTGACTTCCTGGGTTTCACACACTCTTGCTCCAAGACAAGAAATGGAAAATTTACGATACGCCGCAAGACGATCAAAAAGCGGTTTGTCAAGAAGTGCAAGGAAGTGAAGCAGGAACTGAAAGAACGCATGCATGATGATGTAAAGGAAACAGGTAAGTGGCTGAATTCAGTGATCAGGGGGTTCCAGAATTATTATGCAGTTCCCGGAAATATGGATTTGGTAAGAAGTTTTTATGATCAAACAACAAGAGCATGGTTGCACACACTGAGGCGCAGGAGCCACAAAGGGCAGAAGTTTACATGGAAGCGCTTTGAGAAACTCATCAGATGGTTGATTCCAAGAGTGAGAGTTGTACATCCTTATCCGAGCCAGAGATTTAAGCGTTCTTACCCGAGGTAGGAGCCGTATGAGGTAGTTCCTCACGTACGGATCTGTACGGGGGGTGCCGGGTAACCGGCATTCCTACCGTGACAAGCTAATTGTTTAAAATAAAGAGAAATAAACCTGAATTTAGCCTTTGAATGCGAGAAATGGGGTCAACCTTGATTATTTTACTATATAAAAAGATTGTGGGCCATAACAGGCTGTTTTTGGGGGGGGATGGTGCCAAGAGATCTGATAAACAGAGTGATTCCTTTTATGATTATCTGATTTTTTATGTTATCGGAATTGTGCCTGAGGGTGCAAAATTATGAAATATATCTCATAAAATACAGTTGTTTTTCAGCCTGTTTTTAAATTAAATATCACATAAAATCAAAAATTTAAGTATTGACCTGCGATTTATTTCATTTATCGGCGACGAATCATTTCCTCTATCGGCCGGATGCGATCCCGAATCCGGCCGTTTTCCACACATTCCATAAATTCATCCGCCATATTTGCCCCTATATCCACCGCAGTATTCCAGTAGGAAATGCGCTGTGCATCCTGTCCCTTGAACTTGTAAAAGTCATTGCGGTCCGGGATTTTTTGGTATGGCAGGCGGTCTAAAAATTCACGGGAGGGGGTGATCAGCAGCACGTTATCCATGTGTGGCAGGGCAGGGCGCCGCCATGGGATCTGTTTGTCCAGCCAACCGGGGATAATCCGGTTGGTGAAATGGGGGAACAGAACAATGCCGCTGTTATCGTTTAAAAACGGGATATCCAGGTGATAGTCAATCACACCGCCGTCGCGGTAAAGCCCGGCTGGTGCACCGGCAATATCTTTGACACCGGCCATGACCAAAGGGATGGATCCGGAAGCCATGAGCGCGGGTTTGAGGTTTTTAGGGGAAAGCCCGACCCGGTGAATGGGAAATTCGTTCATGTCATAAAATGGCGGGAGATCCCGGGCATCATAAAAAAGGGCTCTTTCAAAAAATATTTTCAGGAATTTTCGGCTGATGGTATTTCCCAAAGCGGCCAGGAGTAGCCCGGGCAGCAGGGTTGATTTTCTGTCCTGTCCGGTCATCCCTTTGCTTCGCACAGTCATGATGTTCAGCCGGAGATACGGATGGGATAAAACAGCAGTTTCTCCATCACCATCCATCATCCGGTTCAAGATTTTTTTACTTTCCCGGCTGACGTCCGCCGGGGTGGGTTTTGTTTCATAGGCCTGGTGAATGTAGGCGTGCTGAAACCGGTCTATGGCGGTTAAAAAATCGTTTTGCGATGCAGCTGCAAACCGCCATGCGCCAATGGACGCGCCGATCAGAAACAGTGGTTTTTTTCGGCCTGCAAACCATTGGGAAAACAGCGCGCGGTCCAGGTTGGCCAGGATCAGCCACTTGGGACCGCCAGCCGCGCCAGCCACGACTTTGACATCATCCGGTGTTAGCCCGGAACCTTTGATTTTCGCGAACGCGTTTTTCCCGGCCCAGAGGGTTGTTGCTTGTAACATATTTAAATTTTTTGATGGCTTCGCAAAAAGTCCAACTTCTGCGTAGCGCTGCATCCTTCATCTCTTCATAGTATGCTAAATACGAATCATCATTCAGGATTTGCGCGTCTTGAATTTAGAGCTTTTTTCTTTGCCATCAGACTCCTATTGGTAAAAATTACCATGTATCGATGTTAGGTCGCTTCTTCCCGGTGCGGGGTGCAAGCGGCGGCAGCGACCGTGCGCCGCGCATGATCCAGCGCCGGGTGTCTTTGGGGTCGATCACATCGTCAATTTCCAGAAACGACGCCATGTTAATGGCTTTACCATGATCATAGGCCATTGTCACAAGGGAATCAAACAGGGCTTTTTCCTTTTTGGAATCTTTTGCCGCATCCAGTTCCTTTTTAAAGCCCAGCCGGACAGCGCCCTCCAGTCCCATGCCGCCGAACTCGCCGGTGGGCCAGGCCACATTAAAGACCGGCCGGTGATAGCCGCCGCCGACCATGGCCATGGCCCCAAGCCCGTATCCCTTGCGCAGTATTACGGAGAACATCGGAATGGTGGCGCCGGCAGCGGTCACGAACATGCGGGCGAAATGGCGGACCTGGGCGCTTTTTTCCGCTTCCGGGCCGACCATGAACCCCGGGGTGTCGGAAAGGGTGACCAGGGGAATATCAAATGCATCGCAAAGCTGGATAAACCGGGACGCTTTGTCGGCCGCGTCCGCATCAATGGCACCCCCCAAATGCAGGGTATTGTTCGCTATCATACCAAATGCCATCCCCTCGATCCGGATAAAGGCGGTAATAATTCCAATGCCGAATGCCTGGCGCAGTTCCAGGACAGAATCCGTGTCTGACAAAGTGGTAATCACGTTTCGGATATCATAAGCTAAAAGCCGGTTTTCCGGAATGCATTGGCGCAAAAGCCGCTGGTCTTCACATTCCCATTTTGATATTGGCCCCTGGAAATAGGAAAGGTATTTTTTGGCTGTTTTAACCGCTTCGGCCTCGTCTTCCACCACAATGTCGACCACGCCGTTGGGGGCTTGAGTATCAATGGGACCGATATCATCGGGCCTGCATTTTCCCAGGCCGCCCCCTTCGATCATGGCCGGACCGCCCATGCCGATATTCGCGTTTTTCGTGGCAATGATCACATCGCTGCACCCCAGCAGGGTCGCGTTACCGGCAAAGCATCGGCCGGACACGATGCCGATCAGCGGCACAAGACCACTGAGCCGGGCATAGCGTGTAAAGGTGTCCAGATCCAGCCCGGCAACTTTTAGTTCCATGATATCCACGTCCCCCGGCCGCCCGCCGCCGCCTTCGGCAAACAATACCAGGGGGAGCCGCCATTCTTCCGCAAGACCTAGCATTCGGTCTGTTTTCATATGGTTGAATGCCCCCTGGGTGCCGGCCATGACCGTGTAATCATAGGACATCACCATGCACCGGGCCAGTGACGCATCAAACAAATCTCCGTTAACACTACCGATTCCGGTGATCAGACCGTCGGCCGGACTTTTTTTGATTAAATCATCGATTGACAGCCGCCGCCGCTGGGCCGCCACTGCCAGTGCGCCGTATTCGATGAAACTGTCCGGGTCCAACAGGTCGGCAATATTTTTCCGGGCGGTCCGCTGCCCGGATTTTTGACGCTTTTTAACCGCATCCGGCCGGGCCTCATCCAATCCGACCCGATGGCGGGCAATCACTTCTTCCAGGTCCGGGCGGATTTCATCCGGATCTGCTTGTTTTTCAGCATCAAGGCTTGAAACATCCACTTCCATAGGTTCAATGAACAGGATGGCCTGGCTCTTAAACAGGGTATCTCCTTCGTCAACGCATATCATCCGGACAATACCGCTGATCCGGGCTTCAATGATGTGATGCATTTTCATGGCTTCAACAATTGCCACTGACTGTCCCCTGTGCACAAGGTCGCCCTCGGTCGCTGAAACACTGACCACGGTGCCTATCATAGGAGCCCGAACGGCTTGTGTGTTTTCCGGGCCCTGGATGTCGCTGCCGGGTGTTTCCGGCAGGGAATTTTCCTTAGCGCCGGATGGATTTTTGTTGTCAAAAAACAAAAACGGGTGACCGGTATTGGCCGGATCGGCCAACTCCTGGATATGATTTTCCACAAATCGGGTGGTCACATTATTTGCTTTAACATCCGGATGGTTAAGGATGTTTTGTAGCAAGGGGATATTGGTGTTAACGCCGTTAATTTGAAACTCGCACAAAGCCCGGCAGGCTTTTGTCAGAACGTCGGCATAATCTGAGGAGCGTGAGCAGCAGATCAGCTTTGCCAGCAATGAATCAAAGGCCGGGCTGGTGACATACCCCGGATACCCGAAAGTGTCCACGCGAATTCCAGGCCCCAGGGGCGGGCTGAAAACGGTAAGCGTTCCGCCTGATGGTTGGATACCGCCGTTTTTGTCAATTTCTTCCATGTTGACGCGGAGTTGAATGGCATAACCTGACGGCAGTGCAATGTCCTTCTGCTGCAACCCCAAATCCGCCAGTGATTGCCCGAAAGCGGTTTGAATCTGCACTTTTACCAGATCAGTGCCGGTCACTTCCTCGGTCACCGTATGCTCCACCTGGAGCCTGGGGTTGACTTCCAGAAAATAAAAGGCGTTTGCGCCTGTGACTGTGTTTGTTTTTATGTCCGGTTTTATATCTGGGTCTGCATCCACTAAAAACTCAACCGTGCCGAGCCCCTTGTATTTGACTTCTTTTGCCAGACGAACAGCTGCGCTTGTCAGTTGTTTCCGAAGGCTTTGATCAATGGCTGGGCTTGGGGCAATTTCCATAATTTTCTGGTTGCGGCGCTGCAACGTGCATTCTCGCTCCCATAGATGGGAGACGTGGCCGAACCCGTCACCCAGAATCTGAACTTCAATGTGCCGGGCTTGGCGGATGAGTCTCTCCACATAGACTTCACTGTTGCCAAAAGCCGCAAGGGCTTCTGACTGGCAGAGATGATACGCTTCGTCAATATCTTCGATGCAATATACCGGCCGTATGCCGCGCCCGCCGCCGCCGGCAAGCGCTTTGATCATGATGGCCCCTTTTTCCCCGAGAGACGCAAAGAATTCTTTGGCCTGTTCCAGACTGGTCGGACCGACAGTTCCGGACAGCAGCGGTATGTTGCAATTTTTCGCTAATTCGCGCGCCCGGGTTTTGTCCCCAAACAGCGCAAGCGTTTCTGCGGTTGGACCGATAAAAATGATGCCCTCTGTTTCACATCTGCTGGCGAATTCCGCATTCTCCGCCAGAAAACCGTAGCCGGGATGAATAGCGGAACAATCAAATTTTTTTACTGCCGCGATCATTGATTTAATGTCTAAATATGCCTGAACGCCTTTTTGGGGAAGGGCAGCGCTTTCATCAGCCAGGCGGAGGTGAAGAGATGCTGCGTCATCTTCGGAATAGACCGCAACCGTGGGAATGCATAATTCTGCAGCCGCGCGCAGGATGCGCACCGCGATTTCACCCCTGTTTGCCACCAGAATTTTCATTTTCTTCATGGTATTGCCCTTTTTGTATGGTTAAGCTAAGTACCCCCCGTCGCAGGTAATACATGTCCCGGTAGTAAACGATGCGGCATTGGACACCAGGTACAGCGCGGCCCCGACCATTTCCTCCGGTTCGGCATGGCGGCCCAAAGGGATCTGGGCGACAACATATTTATAAACTTCATCCTGCTGCATCAGGGCGGCTGAAAATTTTGTGTCCGTGAATCCCGGCAGCAGGGCATTGACCCGGATTTTATGCGGTGCCAGTTCCTTGGCATAGGCTTTGGTCATGGTGATCAGCGCCCCTTTGGTGACAGAATAGATTCCCTGGAACTGGGCCGGTTTGATGCCGTTGACCGACGCTACATTGACAATAGCGCCCCCGTCGGCCGCTTTCATCAGGGGGATGGCATTCTGGATCATGAAAAAAGGGCCCTTTAAATTGACGTCAAAGGTTTTGTCCCAAGCGCTTTCATTTACACCGTTCATTTCTCCAAAATAGGGATTGGTCGCCGCGTTGTTAACAAGGATATCCAGGCGGCCATAGGTTTTTTCAATAAATTCATAAAGCGCTTTGATTGCATCGATATCACCCATGTGGCAGGCAACCGGGTGCGCTTTGCCGCCTTTTGCGGTAATGGCTTCTGCGGCTGTAGTTAAGGTTTCAATTTTTCGGCTCACCAGCACCACTTCGGCGCCGTATTCGGCAAACGTTTCGGCAATCGAACGGCCGATGCCGCGGCTGGCGCCAGTGACAATGGCGATTTTTCCGTCTAAATTAAATGATAACATGTATTTTATCCTTTTTGAATTATTATGAAAATATTTTTTTTTACCACAAGGGCACAGAACACAGAGCAATATTTTTATGAAATCCGTCTCTGCTTTCTGTGGTTAGATTTCAGTAAAAGGCCGGGTTTCTTACCCGGCGAGAGACAGGTTCCTTTGTCGGGATTGGAATCCCGACGATGACAGCAAGAAAAAAATATAATTGAGGCACTTTGCGTTCAGGCACTGTTTAATTACCGGGAGATGCTAACCCGGTTTCCCCTCACGTGTGAAATTCGGGCTAATATCGTTTGAGAATCTGCTTTGCCACGGATACCTTGTGTACTTCATCTGCCCCGTCATATATGCGGGCAGCGCGTTCGTGGCGGAAGAAGAACGCCAGGATGGTGTCATCGGTCATGCCCAGACCTCCGTGAACCTGAAGCGCTTTGTCAATCACCATCTGCATAACATTGGCCACCTTGAATTTGATCAGGGAGATATCTTTTCGGGCAGCCTTTGCGCCTTCATTATGAATCCGCCATGCCGCATGCAGGACCATGAGGCGGGCGGCCTGGATTTCCGCCGCGCATTCCGCGATCCAGGACTGGATAATCTGCCGGGTGGCAAGGGTCCGCCCGTCCGGGGAGATGACACGTTCCTGGGCCCGCGCGCACATGAGATCAAACGCCCGGTTGCAGATGCCGATCCAGCGCATGCAGTGGTGGATGCGTCCCGGTCCCAGCCGTTCCTGGGCAAGGACAAATCCCTGGCCTTCTTCGCCGATCAGGTTTTTTTGCGGCACCCGGCAGTTCTGGTAGAGAATTTCTGCATGGCTGAAATAGCCTTCTCCGGAGTGCCCCATGACCGGAATGTTGCGGACCAGGTTAAAACCCGGGGTATCGCATGGCACAATGATCATGCTGGCCTGGAGATACGGGTGTGCGTCCGGGTTGGTCTTGGCCATCACAATAGCAAACTTTGCCCCATCCGCGGATGTTGTGTACCACTTCTGCCCGTTGATGACATAATCCTCCCCGTCTTTGACTGCTGTGGTATCCATCATCAGGGGGTTGGACCCGGCCAGGTCCACCTCGGTCATGGAAAAACAGCTGCGGATATCCCCGGCCACCAGGGGATGGAGGTAGGTTTTTTTTTGCTCTTTGTTTCCGAACATTTCCAGCAGTTCAATGTTTCCCACATCCGGGGCCTGGCACCAGAAAACAAAATGCCCTAAAGGGGTTCGTCCCAGTGCCTCGGAAACCAGGGCATGTTCCATGAGATTGAGTCCCATGCCGCCCAGTTCCTTTGGATAGCAGGGGCCCCACAGTTCCATCTGCCTGACTTTTTTTTGTTTTTCTTCAATCACCGGCATGATTTCAGACGAGGGCTGGGTAAGAAACGCCGGCTCAAGGAGAATCAGCTCCTTGTCCACAAATTCTTTGATCATTTCCAAAATGACCTGCATTTTTTCAGTAACGGTAAAATCCATTCTTTCCTCCTTTTAAAAAAATAAATTTTTTTAAAATTTTGATAGTTAGCGATAAGTTAATAATTGTTCGTCTTTTGCTATTTCCAGATGGGTAACATCATTAAACCCGAAGAGCGCCATTTGATTGCCGCTGTATTTTAACCGGGTGATGGATGTGTTCATGATCTGCCAGGTCAGCTGTAATGTATTTCCATCAGAAAGGCTTAAGGCTTTTTGAACACATACGGAAATCGGGCCACCGGAGGTAAACACGGCGATTTTTTTTCCCGCACCCGCTGATGCCATAATTTCGTCAAGCCCGGTGCGTACCCGATTGGAATAGGTTTTCCAGGTTCCCAGGTTATTTGCCGGGTTTTCACTATTGATCCACTTGCGCATGACTTTTTCATACACTGTTTGAAATGATCGCTTATCGGCCAGCATCATCGTGACATCCGTTTCAAACGCCGCATCATCCCGGATCATCTCCGGAATCAGGGTTTTTAAAATATTCTCCGAATTATATTCGTTAAAGGCATCGGTTTTATGGACAGGTGGCATCGCATTTTCCGGTTTGGAAAATTTTTTAAGATATGCGGCCAATGTCTGTTCATGGCGCAGCTGGCCGCCCGAGTAAATTGCGTCAAACTCAAGGTCCAGAGCCTGAAAATGATCGGCTAAAATTTTTGCCTGGCACTGTCCCAGGTCCGAAAGGCGATCATAATTTGCCTGACCGAATGAGGCCTGTGCATGGCGGATTAAATAAATGATACTCATATGCGTTCATTTCCTGTGTTTTACTAAATGAATAAAAGACTTTGAAATGGTTGTCAATAAAAAATAGAGCGAACGTTCGTTTTTTTTATTTTAATTTAAAAAACCTGACCCAAAGGGCCAGGTTTAGCTGTTTTAAATAAAAAGATTTAAAGAATCAGTCGGAATTTAAACTAACTTGATGAAAAATATTATTCCAGAACAGGCTCAGGTATTATTTCCGCGTGGGTTTTGACTTGACCTCTTTGTTTCTGCTTCAGTTTTTTCAGCTGGCGGCCGATCGTTTTAAACGCATCGGTAATAACAGTTCGAAGGGATTCTCCGGTTCCTTTTTCACCGGATTTCTGGCGTACCACCAGTTCTTTGCCGGGCGGGACCCGCAGGCCAATACGGACATGATACTGGTTGCCGGAACGCTTACTTTCCTGGTCCTGCTCGATGGAAATCCGGCAGGAAACAATACCATCGTGAAAATCGTTGAGTTTGTCGGCTTTGTCATGAATCAGTTTTTCAATTTCATCGCTTTTGGACACGTTACGATAAGTAACTTCAATAGGAACTCTCATGATACCACCTCTCTTTTTAAAAAAAGATTATATTTGATGGCTTCGTAAAAAGTCCAAATTTTGTGTTGCACTGCATTTTTCGTCACTGCGGAGTAGGCTAGCTACGCCTCATTCCTCAAAATTTGTGCGCCTTAAATTTGGAATTTTTTTATTTGCCATCCGAATCTGACTTTTTATCAGTTTATCATATTTAAGTCAGTAATTTCTTACTGGGACAACAATAAATGGTTAAGGGGTTTTGAAGCAGTCTCCTTTTGATTTTAGATGTGAAAAAATGTCTTTATAAACTAATGTAAATCATCCTGAGCCGATCGTCAAAATAAAATTACTGGGCAAAGCCTGAAAAAGGCGATAAAGATAGTCAATGAAAAACGACGCGCATTACGCATTGATGTTTTGCCTGCCCTATGCAAGTGAGGCCATTAAAGTGGAAAAAATTTTGAAAAAAACATGATATTCCCTTGCTTTCTATTGAAACGGATTACAGTATGGACGATATTGAGCAGCTTAAACAAGGGTGGAAGCATTTGTTGAAATTGGTGTCTTCACGGGAGGCACTAATAGCATTTAATTAAACCACCAGCTCTGCTGGTGCGACCCTAAAAGGTTTTACCGTTCCGGGGAGGGGGAATTTTATGGCCAATGATTTTATTCATGCGTTTTTGTTTCAGGATGCCACGATAAAAAACGACGGCAGGACAATTGCGGCTGCCATTGAAATGGATTATAGCAAAGAAGGATGGGTCGGAATCCCTCATGGCGGTATCGGTATGGGCGCAATTATGGAACTTGCTGCCGGCTTTGCACATTGTACAGACAACGGGGAGTTGCAATATCCGGTAAGCTGTTGTTTTCGTATGGGCGGTTCCGGAGTCCGGGTAGGGGATATGGTCGGTATTACAGCGGCGGCTTCCGATGTCGGGATATCCGGGAGCGTTTTGGTTGAAGGGGCAGACATGCCTTACATTACCGGTGATATTGCTTTTGGAGATCGGATTGCAGAAATTGATGAATACACGCGGGATTATGTGCCGTCAGACTTTTCCCGGATTGAAGATAAACTTGAGCATCTTCCCCATTACCTGAACTGTTTTGTCTGCGGAGTGGATCGGAAGCTGCCGGGCCTGAAACGACGGTTTCATCTGTGGAAAAGTACGCACGGCAATATTGTGTGTGCCTTTGCCGGATTCAACGATGAAGACCAGGACACGTTTTACCGGTTTGAACGAAATGGTTTTATTCATCCCATGGCACTGCTTGCCGTGCTGGACGAAACCATGGGCTGGGGCGGATTTTTTGCATCGGCAAACGGTGGCGTCTCCGTCCGGCTCAATTATAAGCTTTTGAGAAAAATCGGTATCAATGAAAAACTGGTGTTCTTCGGGCGGGGTGAAAAGGTCATGGGGCGGATTGATAAACGGATGCTTTTCTGGGCATCCGGTTGCGGGGCCGTGATGGCCGAAGACGGGTCATTTGAAAAGGTCGTTGAATCTTCAGGCCAGTGGTATGCCATGGCCGAATTGACCGAACAGATGAGAACAGAGCTCATACCCGAATCGCTGACCCAAAATGCGTTTTCAGTGGTCCAGGCAAAGGGGTGAAATACAAAAAAATGCATGATTGAGATAATGCCATATAGCTATTCAATATACCCATTTAATGTTTTGTATCTTTTTTCTCGTGTCCAGGCAAAGCCGGGCTCTCCTGACCCGGATCTTTACTCATAACACCCGGTACGGTCAGAGATCTTCGTATTTTTCGATTAATGATCATTTTATGCGTTATTAGAACTGTCATGATGACATCGAATAATGAGAATCCAGGTGTTCTAAAATTTGGTATTAACCACCAGATGAAGATCTGTGCGTTTTTTTTCGGTATATTTTGCTTGACAATGAAACATAGTTAGCGGAAAATACAATAAATTTTACTTAAAGTGGGCTCAGATTTAAACAGTTTTTTTGTACTATCTTATGAACACCCAAAAATTGCTCGGTGCCGGCCGATCAGTTTAAAAAGTTCCAAACGGCACCCTCTGGGTAAATTTTGTCAGTAGCTGAACACTGTTTGTTACTGCGGCCACTGATTTTTTTACATAAAGATGTTTTTTGCTTGATAGGCGAAGGGGTATCATTACTCACTACTCAACCAACATGATCTGAGGGGGGCTTATGAAAAACAAACCATTGAATCAATTTTTTGTTTGCGTGTTATCGGTCGGATTTATTTTATTTGCGGCAATTCTTTTACCTGTTTTTTCGAATCCGGCGTCTGCCTTTCAGTTTGAAAAAGGAGAATTACAAGGCAGTCTTGATACCACGGTTTCCTATGGCTTGCGATGGCGCGTGCAAGACCGCGACCAAGACATTATCGGTTTGACAAATGGCGGCAATGCATTTTCTGTTAACGGAGATAATGGGAATCTTAATTTCACCACAGGAATAGTCAGCAATGTGCCTAAAATAACATCAGACCTGGAACTCGATTATAAAAATTTCGGAGCGTTTGTCCGGGGGTCGGCATTCTATGATTTTCAAGTTGAAGACGGCCACATGAACAAGATTGAGCTGACAGATGGTGCGTTGGATCTGGTGGGGAGTGATATTAAACTCCTTGATGCTTATATTTCCGGCAGTTTTGAAATTGCTGAAAAACCGCTTGAAATTCGCGTGGGTGATCAAGTGGTCAGCTGGGGGGAGGGCACCTTTTTTCAAGGGGGCATTAATGCCATTAATCCTATTGATGTCGGCGCCATCCGGCTTCCCGGTGCCGAGCTCCGTGAAGCATTGGTCCCCGAAGGCATGGTCTATGCTGCCATGGGTGTTACCGATAATCTTTCTTTTGAGGGTCTGTATCTGTATAACTGGGACAACACCGACATTGACCCGCCGGGGTCTTATTTTGCTACCACTGACGTAGCCGGCGAAGGCGGAGAAAAGGTGATGCTCGCGTTTGGATCTATTTCTGATGAAGGAACAGATCTGGGGCCTTTGGGGTTTGATCCTGATTTTCTGGCGGTAAAACGCGGGCCGTCGGACAACGCTGATGATGATGGCCAGTACGGGATGGCGTTTCGATATTTTTCAGAAGCGTTAAATGATACGGAATTCGGTTTCTATTACCTTAATTATCACAGCCGTGTTCCCATCTTAAGTGCCCGCACAGGAACCGAGGAAGGCGTGGCAGGATCGACAACAGCCGCATTCCTGCAAACCCTGGCCGCAGTGGGGGGAGATGTCCCCACTGCGGCAGGATTGACCGTCAATAATTATTCAAAAACAGGCTACTATTTTACCGAATACCCGGAAGACATTCAAATGTTCGGGATCAGTTTTAATACCGGTCTGGGGGCCAGCGGAATTGCCCTTCAAGGGGAAATCGCATATCGTAAGGACCTTCCGCTGCAAGTGGATGATGTGGAGCTTGTTCTGGCGTACCTATCGCCCATTGGATTTAACCCGGCCTATAAAGATAACCAGGTTGGTGTTTATTCAGCAGATGAAATTATCCACGGATATATTGAAAGGGATGTCGGACAGGTGCAGATGACCGCCACCAAGGTGTTCGGCCCGACGTTTGGGGCTGATATCTTCCTGCTGCTCGGAGAAGTGGGCGTGACCTATGTGGATGACATGCCAGATCAAAGTGAGATTCGTCTGGAATCAGCCGGTACTTATACTTCCGGCAACCCGTCTCAGGCAGTTTTGCCGGCGACAGATCCGACAAAACCCTTTGGCGGCGCCCATGCCGGCAAAGCGTATGAGCCGGCCAGTCATTTTGCCGATGCGACTTCATGGGGATATCGGCTGGTTAGCAAACTGGTATATGAAGATGCTATCGGCCCGGTGGGCCTGGCCCCCCGCGTTGTCTGGCAGCATGATGTATCGGGAAATTCACCCGGCCCCGGCGGTAATTTTATTGAAAACCGCAGGGCCATTACAGCGGGTCTTACGGGGACCTATTTAAGTGTCTGGTCTGTGGATGTGAGCTATACGAATTTTTTCGGCGCGGATCGGTATAACCTGATTAATGATCGCGATTTTATTCAAACCAATATTAAATATTCATTCTAAATAATGGGGGATTGATTATGCTGAGAAGAACACTTGTAAGTATCAGTCTTGCGATACTGTTTGTTTTTATAGCCGCCTCGGCCGGAGCAAAGATGACAGCGGAAGAAATCGCCCGGTTGGGCAAGGACCTGACCCCTTTGGGCGGTGAAATGGCCGGCAATAAAGACGGTACCATCCCGCCTTTTGAAGGTGGCATTGCCTCGCCGCCGGAAGGATATGAGCCGGGCATGCATCACCCGGACCCGTTTGCCGATGACCCGGTTTCGTTTACCATTACCAAACAGAATATGGATCAGTATGCCGATAAATTGACTCCCGGTCATAAGGCCATGCTGGATCTTTATGATTCATTTAAAATGAATGTATACCCGTCACAGCGGAGTGCGTCTTTTCCTGCGCGTATTTACGAGGCAACCAAGAAAGTAGCGGCAACCGCTGAACTGTTGGAACATGGCTACGGGGTGAAGAATACCGTTGTGGGTATCCCTTTTCCGATACCTGAAAATGGTCTGCATGTGATCTGGAACCACATTCTTCGCTATCGCAGCGATATTGCCGCGCGCTACATCGCCCAGGCCGTTTTAACCAGAGGCGGCAAATACACACTGGTTCAACTTGGAGATGAGTTTAACATGCTCTATTCCCATGAGGGGATGACTGAAGAGGAACTGGGTAACCGAATCTTGTTTTTTAAACAAAAAGTAACCGCACCGGCCCGACTCGCCGGTGGTATTTTGCTGGTTCATGAAACAATGAATCAGGTAAAAGAACCCCGGTCGGCATGGTTGTACAACCCGGGCCAGAGACGGGTCCGGCGGGCGCCCAATGTGGCGTATGACAACCCCGGAACCGCTGCCGACGGTGTACGAACAAGCGATCAGTTTGACATGTTTAACGGGGCCACGGACCGGTATGACTGGAAGCTGGTGGGCAAAAAAGAAATCTACGTACCCTATAATTCCTATAAGCTTCACAGTGATAAGCTGACCTATAAAGAGATCCTCACCCCCCTTCATATTAATCCGGAATTTTGCCGCTATGAACTCCATCGGGTATGGGTTGTGGATGCGACCTTAAAGGAAGGGAAGCGGCATCTTTACAAACGAAGAACCTTTTATGTGGATGAAGACTCCTGGCAGGTGCTTCTGGTCGATATCTATGATAACCGCGATCAGCTCTGGCGGGTTTCCGAAGGTCATGTGATCAACTACTATGATGTCCCGGCCATATGGACAACGTTAGAAGTGCATGTGGACCTGCAGTCCGGCCGATATCTTGCCATTGGTCTGGATAATGAGAGCAAAATGTATGATTTTAATATCAAGCGGACCATGAAGGATTATACGCCGGCTGCGTTAAGGCGGGAAGGAAAAAGATAATCTAAGTACACGATTTCATATATAGAGTTGCGAATACAAAAAAGTTACCCGGGAGGGCATAAAGCCCTCCCCCTACATAGTCACTGAACGAAAAGTCCATTTATTGGTAGTGTCTCGTCAAGGATGAAATGGCGCAATCTTGCGCCATTTCATCCTTGACGAGACACTAAACGGTTTTTAATATGACGACAGGAGTTTCACTTTAATGGACCGGTTAAACGTTTTTTCCTATTTGGGGCGGTTTTTCAGAAAACGAACCGCTTATGCGTTGTCTTTTTTTCTTATTTTATCCATGCCCTTATTCTCTGCATTGCATGCGGCCGAACCGGAGTTTTCAGTTATCGCGCCCCTGGCATCGAAATCACTTTTGCTGGGTGGTGTTTATACGGATGGCCGGGCGGTTGTTGTGGGTGAAAGAGGGCATATTCTTTTTTCTGATGATCAGGGTGATACCTGGATACAGGCCAGGGTGCCGACCATTGCCACGCTGACAGGTGTTTATTTTCATGATAAAAATCTGGGGTGGGCAGTGGGCCATGATGCGGTGATCCTGAGAACAACCGATGGCGGGAAAAACTGGGAGCGGGTTCATTATGCGCCGGAAGAAGAACGCCCCCTGTTTGATGTCTGGTTTAAAAATGAAAAGATCGGTATTGCGGTGGGTGCCTATGGATTTTTCCTGACAACAAAAGACGGCGGCACCCACTGGTCTGCTGCAAGTATCAGTGAAGATGACTGGCATTTGAACCAGATCATACCCTCTGATACGGGAAAACTGTATTTAGCTGCTGAGGCGGGGATGGTTTACCGGTCCGATGATGAGGGACAAACCTGGACAAATCTTCCGTCGCCGTATGAAGGGTCTTTTTTCGGCACCCTTCCCATTGGCGGAGATACGGTGTTTATCTTTGGACTCCGGGGGAATTTATACCGATCGGAAAATGCCGGAAAAAGCTGGCAAAGAATTACTACCCATACGAAATCAATGCTTAATAGCGGTCTCCGGTTGCCGGACGGAAGGATTTTCATCGTGGGACAGGGCGGCACCGTGCTGGTCAGCAATGATGACGGAAAAAGCTTTACGCTTCGTCACCAGCCGGACCGAAGGGGCATATTGTCGGCATTTCCAATTGAAAACAATATGTTGATGCTGGTCGGCGAAGGCGGCGTAAAGAAAATACCGGTTAGTGAAAAGGATAAATAGAAGATAGAATATTTTTTTCAGTAAAAATCCGGGTCCAGAGGGCTCGGCTTTGAATTGTCCTTGGAAGGGATTTCTTTAAAAAACCGGAAAGTTTGAAGTTGAAAGTGAACTAAAGTGCCTAAAGTTAATGTAATGCCTTTGGCATTGCCTGTTTTTAATAAAATAAGCGCGTGTTTAGCGCAGTCCGGAACTTTAGTCACTTCAAACTTTAGTCACTTTAGATCACTCGTTTTCTTTTATCGGTCAGAGCCTTCTACCTCTGACCTGGCCCAAAGGACCAGGTTTTCTAAAATTAAATAAAGTATACGAAAACAATTATTTATCAACCAAACGCAAATGGGTCCAACTATTATGAAGAATGCTTCCACCCCGTCTAAATTTGAAGGTCTGGTTTTCAATAATCGTATATGGGTAATCGGTTTTTTTATCGTTATCACGCTTTGCATGATCTATTCAGTATCTCATCTGCACATTGATGCTGGTTTCAGTAAGCTGCTCCCGCTGGAACACGAGTACATGAAAACCTATGTTGAGCATCGGCAGGAATTTGGCGGTGCCAATCGAATTCTCATCGCCGTGATGACAAAAGAAGGGGACATTTTTACGCCGGAGTTTTTTGAACTTCTGAAAAATGTCACGGATGATGTATTTTTTATTCCAGGCGTGGAGCGCGCCCAGGTAAAGTCAATTTTTACGCCCAATGTGCGTTATACGGAAGTGGTTGAAGACGGCATTGCCGGCGGCAATGTCATACCCGATGATTTCAGACCTGATCCTGAGGGCTTTGCGCGTGTCAGGGGAAATATTCTCAAAGCCGGTATTCTCGGACGTCTGATTGCCAACGATTTTTCAGGCGCGATTGTCAGCGCGCAGCTCATGGAATTTCATCCCACCACCGGAGAGCGGCTCGATTATGTTGAAGTGGCCCATATTCTTGAAAAAGAGATCCGGGCCAAATATGATGAAAAAGATATTAATGACCAATATGAAATTCACATCATCGGATTTGCCAAGGTGATCGGTGATATCGCAGATGGGGTTGCCCGGGTGGTCCAGTTTTTCGGGTTTACTTTTTTGATCACGGCGATTTTGATTTATTTGTATACACTTTCTTTCAAGCTGACATTGATCCCTTTGGCCGCATCGCTGATGGCGGTGATCTGGCAGCTGGGACTGTTGACCGCTCTCGGATTCGGCATTGATCCCATGGGTATTCTTGTTCCGTTTCTCATTTTTGCCATTGGCGTGAGCCATGGCGTTCAAATGGTCAGTGTCGCGAAAACAAGAATTATTGCCGGTGCCGATGGAATGGATGCAGCGCGTGAAAGCTTTCGGCGGCTGCTTGTTCCGGGCAGCGTTGCTTTGCTTAGTGATACCATCGGATTTGTCACGATTCTGTTTATCAAAATTCGCATTATTCAAGAGCTTGCGATAACGGCCAGTATCGGTGTGGCGGTCATTATTCTGACCAACCTGATCTTGATCCCGGTGCTCATGTCCTATCTTAATTATAATGAAAAATACCGGCAGCGCATCAAAACGCAACGTCGGATTCTGCACCCTTTATGGAACGGGCTGGCTAAAATCACGACACCCAAGGCAGCCGGTGTAACCATTCTTATGGCAGTCCTGCTTCTTGTTTTTGGCGTTTGGAAAGCCACGGATGTTAAAATCGGCGATCTTCACCGGGGGGTGCCGGAACTTCGATCCAATTCCAGGTATAATATTGACAGTGATGTGATCAGCAGCCGATTTTCCATTGGGGTGGATATTATTACGGTCATTGTGGAGACGATTCCCGAAGGGTGCATTAATTATGAGGTGATGGCCACCATTGATCGTTTTGGATGGCACATGCGAAATGTGGATGGTGTCCAGTCCGTTGTGTCACTGCCGGATATCGCAAAAAGAATCAATTCCGGTTGGAATGAAGGGAGCCCTAAGTGGCGGGTATTGCCCCGAAATCAGCATGTGATGGTTCAATCGGTTGCTTATGTTCCCACCAGCAGCGGTCTTTTAAATGCGGATGGGAGTGTCATGCCGGTACTGATTTTTACAAAAGATCATAAAGCCGAGACCATAGAGGGGATTGTTTTGGAAGTAAAGCGGTTTCGTGAAAAATACGGAACGGACAAGGTGAAATTTCGGCTGGCCACCGGCAGTGTCGGGGTGATGGCGGCAACCAATGAAGAAGTCTCCGCCTCCCAATTTCCCATCCTTTTTTATGTTTTTGCTGCAATCATCGGCCTGTGCTTGATTACATTCCGGTCAATCCGTGCCATGTTATGCGTTGTGCTGCCCCTGGGCCTGGTTTCGATTTTGGCGTATGCCTTGATGAGCATGCTTGAAATCGGACTCAAGGTGTCGACACTTCCTGTGGTGGCCCTGGGAGTTGGTGTCGGGGTTGATTATGGCATTTATATATTCAGCCGGATGCGCACCTTTTTATCCGAAGGCATCCCACTTTATGACGCGTATCGAAGGACGCTCGGTGTTACCGGCATGGGTGTATTGTTTACCGGGGTAACGCTGGCCATCGGGGTGGTGACCTGGATTTTTTCTCCGCTTAAATTTCAGGCAGACATGGGGATTCTGCTCACCTTCATGTTTTTCGTGAACATGCTGGGTGCCCTGTTCCTTCTACCGGCACTTGCGTGTTTTTTAGTAAAATCGAAATCCGTTTAATATGTCCGGCGGTATTTATAAAACTTATCCAAAGATATTTGAAATTTTATGATAACTATTTGTTGTTTTGTGATTTATGGCTTGGGCCCGGTATTCAGGGGTCAGGGGTCAGGAACGGGAAATGCAACTGAAACCTGAAATATGATCAAACATTTGTGAGAGATAAACTCTCAGAGTATTTTGTGTAAAAATCTAAGTTAGTAAAAGTCAGGCAGGGTGGCCCACGGATGGGCCACCCGCTGGTTTGGCTTTAATCGGTTGAAATAATTATTGAACGGTAATATTTTTTGGCTGTTTTGTTTCCGGTTTCGGGATGGTGATTTTTATCACGCCATCATTATAATCAGCTTTAATGTTATCCGCATCTACGCCTTTTGGAAGAGCGAAAGATCTTTGAAATGTGCCGTAAGTCAGTTCCTTTCGGTAATAATTTTCCTCTTTCAACTCCTTGTCTTCGGTCCGTTCACCTTTAAGAACCAGGACGTTGTCTTCAACGTCAACATGAATATTTTTTTTGTCAACACCCGGCAGTTCGGCTTTGATTACATAATGAGTGTCTTCTTCATAAACATCTGCCGAAGGGTTCCAGTTCCGGACAGTTAATTCGTCATTCGTGCCCACTGCCGGTGTAAAAAAATCATCAAAAATCCGGTTCATTCTGTTATGCATCTGCCATATATTTCGCTGGGGCGCCCATCTGATTAATTCCATAATTTTACCTCCCTTTTTGATGGCTTCGCAAAAAGTCCAAATTCTGTGTTGCACTGCATTCTTCGTCACTGCGGAGTAGGTTAACTACGCCTCATTCCTCAGAATTTGTGCGCCTTTAATTTGAAGCTTTTTTCTTTACCATCCGATTCATTAAAATTTGTTTTGCCATTACTTCCACTTTGTTTATATAAAAAATATGGACGATTTATTTTATGTCAATAGAATTTTATTATTTTTTATTGCATTATTTTAAAAAATAACTATACTAAAGTAATAAAAAAGAAAAAATCAACAGACGGGGTGCGCCATGAAAAAGTTTAAAAATAAAGACGTGAATTTACCACCGGCATCTTCTTTGGAACTTACCGGCATGCAATCGGTGCGGGCAACATTTAAACTGTCAAAACGAACCATTAAAACCATCAATGTGGTTGCCGCACAATTGGGTATTCGCCAAAAGTCTTTGTTCGACCATCTCATGGATGATGCCGAGAGTCTCAAGGCGGTGGCCGATGAAATACAGCAGGTCGACCCGGTTGCAAAAGAAAGGATTCATAAAACATATGTGATCAGCAGAAAATCGCTGACATGCCTGGAAAAAATATCCCAAACCAGTAATGCGCCTCGGGATATATTGATCGAGTATTCCGTTCAAAGGTTGATGCCGATTATTGAAAAGGAACAGGAAAAACAAAAAAAGCGAAAAGAAATCGTCAATGAATTTAGACAATTAGTTCAACAGGGCCAGCAATTATTGGAAAAATCAGGGGAATTATTGGACGAAGACGATGCGGTCTTCAATCGCCTGGCATCGGCAATAGTCTATAATGTGAATGCGTATCAGCATATGGCGGAATATGTCAAAAAGGGGGAGGGGCTGGACGACTATTCCTTTTAATGACTTCGCTTCACCTGGTGGCAGTATAAACCTGGGGAGTGGATGTCGGCAAATCAAAAAACGCTGAAGAACCCACGATACTGATGGTCAGTGTGTAAATGGTTGAAAATTTAAGGATTTTAGTGATCCCCGACTTGATAACCAGGCATCTGCGTGGACCGACCCAATTTCCCCACCAATGATTTCACGCCGATTTCACAGCAGCCAGGTAATGTTGATCCATGGCTTGTCTAAGATATGTCTTAATAACGGCCTGACGGCTGATATTTAACTCTCTGGCAATGGTGTCCAATTCATTGAGCATGGTTTCAGTAAAATCAACAAACATGAAAACAAAGAGAAATCTTTTCACAATCGGGGACATCCAGCGGGGTGTCAAAACCTTGATTGCTGACTTAAATCGACACCAGATTTATATTGTAATAATCAAGGTTTGACCCTGCTTTACGCAGCAATTTTCAATGCATTCTGTCAAGCGACAATTACTTTTTTAACTCAATATATTGTGTTATTCACAACAATAAAACAATGATGACTTATCGATAGTGCTCGCTTCATAAAATTTCCGCAATAGTGTCGGTTTAACCACAAAACAATCAATGATAATTTGCAGGTTTTTATAGCAAGGAAACATGAATTTTTCGTCCCAAAGCCTTGGCAAATTTTTCGAGCGTCGAAAGACGAATATCAGTTGCATGGTTTTCGATGCGAGAAATGACTGACTTTGTTGTCTTTAAGCTTTTTGCGATCTGCTCCTGAGTCAGGCCGGATTCAAGACGGGCTTGCTTTAGCATAATGCCAAGCTTAAAAGTCTCAAGGCGGTCATCGTATCCTGACCAAAATTTGGGATCTTGTTCCGCACGTTTTTTTTTATATTTTTGTAAATCACTCATTCTTTTACCTTTCGGCTAAAATAATCTTGTTGGCGTTTTTCGGCAACGGCAATTTCCTTTTGAGGAATTTTTTGAGATTTTTTTGTGAAAGCATGGTTTAAAATCACAAGATCTTTCCCATCAAAAAAGCCCAGTATTCGGAAAATATTATTGCCTTGCTGAGCCCTAACTTCCCAAATGTCATTAGTCCCTTGAAGTTTCTTGAAAAATTTTCGTGGTACAATGTCAAGTTGTTCGATAATATCAAGTACAAAGGCTATTTTTTCAAATTGTTTATTTGTAAGCGAATCGAAATACTTCTCAACAGGGCAATTACCAGTTTCAGATCTATAGAATTTAATTTTTCGCATAATTGTAAGTTAGCATATGTGCGAACTTGTTTCAAGTATTTGTTTAATTTAAAAACCCACAACATTTTTTAACAATTCGGCAAAATCGCAGTTAAAAAACGTTTTTCCAAAATAAGATCAGAAGATTTTTAAAAAATTCGGCAAAAATCTCAATCAATATATGGTATGCCTAAACAACAAGGAATGTTACATAAGAAATTAGACAACCACTATATATAGCGTTTTCCCAAATCGCAATTTTCTGCTGCTCTCCAAATATCGGGGAAAATTCAGTTCACTCCTGACTGACACAATATATTGGATCACGCAGAAATATTTTTAAAGATGATGACTATTGCCGTTCACAGTTCCCATAGGCATGGCAGATAGACGAATTAAATGTGACGAAAAACCGGGTTAACTACTGTATTTTTCCTGCAAATTGGTTAATGTATCCAGATATTGATCCTGAAATAACAGATTGTTTTGACTTGTAATATTATCCAGAGCCAGATCAATATAGGGGCGGATGTCAATACCATACTGATTAATTTCCGCATCATTGGCCCTGTCAAGAACCAGCACCGCATAGTAATCTGTTAAGCAACGGATAGCCGAACTCCTGCGGAATAAATAGCTTTTGCCGGCAAACGTGTTCATAAAAAAGCCGGCATACTCGTATAATGTGTTTAAGGAAACGCAGGGCTCGTCGTCATTTTTGCAGCAATCCCCGGTTACGTAATAGGTATAAAAATCCGCCATGGCATGTTCCAGCACATCATTTTCAGCCGCCATAATGTTTTTGACCATTGCAATCCTCTCTTTGTGCAATATCCGGTAAAAATGGGCCAGGTTATGCTTTAAGCTGACAAGATCGCGTGTCTCATCAACAATCATAGGCGGATGTGCGGACAATGCCCGAACCATCTGAAGGAACACATCGGATGGATTTTTTTCGGATTGATTGGCATCGACATAGGAATTCTGGTGCAAATACGTGAAAAAAGATGTAATTTTGTGTTTCATGGCATCACATGAATGATCCGTTTCTGCAGCAATATATGACTGTGGCTTGCCGAAAACTTCTGTTATGCGATCATCTGAAACAGGGGGTGGTTCCAGCATAGTCAGTTTATTCTGCAAAGTAATAATCTGATATTCAAGATCCGCACTTTTTTCCGCCATTTTCTGCTGTTGTTCGGAAACAGCGGCTTGAAGCTTATTTTCATGCCACTTCATGAACTGGTGATATCCCATATAGCCGATAGCCGCGGAAATTATTATGGCAATGATAATAATAACTATTTGTTTTTCATGATTTATTGTTTCCGGCAGGTCATAGTCCATTGCAAAACTGTCCTTTTTTAATAATTGGGGAAGACGTAAAAAACGTTTTAATAACCTTGATGTCACCATAAAAAGTCGGATTTTTGGAGAATAGTTTTTTTAACATATTGAATTTATTGATGGCAGAAATCAAGAAACAGCCGTTTTTTGACTTTTTACGAATCCATTAACCTTAATAATAAAAAATAAGTACTTCCGCGTCAAGTGCCCCTGACATAATAATGCATTAAACTATTGAAATAAATTATTTTTAAGTGATTATGAAAAATATTCAAAAAACAGACGGACCATGTCATTATCCGCATTGGGAACCGGAATAATTGCCCGGGTGCCGCCTTTCTTAACAAGGGTGTAAAGCCTTTGTTTTTTTGTAATTTTTTGGATTAACGTCTCTTCATCTTTTGATTTTATTTCAGATTTTAAAAGATTGACAAACCGACTCAACCGGAATGCGGTGACCAGTTCTGCAGTATTCAGGGACTGATTCCAGGGAAATGCGGAAGAACCCGCGCAAAGGAAGGGGGGATGTTTATCAAAGAGAACTTTATCAGTGAAGTCCGGAATACCGGGGACCGGGTAAAAAAGGGAAATTCCGATGCGTGTGGGATGCTTGGCCAGGTAAGCAATATTGGCTGCCACTGTTTTCTTTGAATCTTTTTTAAAACCGCAGATAAAATAGGTGATGCTCTGGATTTTATGTTTATTCAGAATTTGAAGCACTTTTTCATACAAGGAAAATGTGGAATCCCTTTGTTCATCTTCAAGAATCGGAAGATGGGTTGATGCAATGGACAGATTAAATTGCTTCATCCCAAGATCAATAAGGTTTTTGACAAGTCCGGGTGTAAGTTTCGTATAATCCACACCGTTTTCAGCTAAAAAAAGGACCTTGGAGAATTTTTTTTTAAATATTTTCAAAACATTTAGGAAATATTCCGGATCCAGAAGAAGATTGTCATCTTCAAAATTAACATAAACCGGTTTGTCGCAGTCTTCGGGATTGAGGGATATAATGGATAGGCCTTTTTGAATCTTTGTGATTGGAATGACCCTGAATTTGCGGCCGTGGCATAGAAAATTCGAACAAAACCGGCATCTTTTCGGGCATCCCCGGGATAAAGACGTTGTAAAATAAATGGCTTTTGGGGTTGTGTTGGTTTTTTTCAGGACAAACCCAATCTCATCCGCATCCGTCTGTTTTTTTATGAGTGGTGCAATAATATTGCCGTTGTTTTTTTGGTAAAGATTGGGAACCCCAAATGGAACACCGGATAAATCTTTTTCATTTGATCTCAGGGCGTTTAAAAAAGATGAAACAGAGACTTCCGCTTCACCGGCAAGCGCATAATCAATATTCGGGTTTTGGATAAAAAAATCAGGATACGCACTGACCCCGGCGCCGCCGATGGCAATGGTAATTTCCGGATTGATGGCCCGGATATGTGATGCCAGTTCCAGCGCGGTATCGGCGTAGCAAAAAGCAAAGCAGGAAATAAAGACAATGTCCGGCGAAGAAGCAATAACCTGATCCGCGCATTCGGAAAGCGGCGGGCCGAACCGCTGATACCGGGTAAAAAATGAAAGTCTGCCTTCTTCGTTTTCAATGATGTGGGGATTTAAAAAATCAAGCGCTTTTGGCAGCGGGAGATGCCCGCCTTTTTTTCTCTGATGCGGGAAATTAAATAATTGAACCTCACAACCATTTTTTCGCAGAAGGTTGTATAAAATTTCACTGCCCAGTCCTGAAAACCGGTGCCGAGTAAAATAAAAATCAAACACCGGCGGAACGGCAATAGTTGCTTGTATAGGTTTTTCTCCATAAATTTGGATTGTTGTCAATTGTTTCAGTCCGAAAAGGGGGCGTTGGTTCATGCCTCAAAATTGATCCGTTTTTTTAGCTGATACAGACATTATCATTTTTTTTAAGGAGAAAAACCATTATTTTTTTATTTTCTGCCCGTTGCCTACAAACATGCCGGATTAAAGCCCAAGTGATGTACGAATGCGGCTTATCAGTGCTTTTTCCTCGTCGTTGAATACCTGGTCGGCCAGGGCCACCTGTTCGGCAATTTTAATGGCCGCCGCCTGATCTTTTTTATCCGGTATCAGTTTTGGGAGCGCGTTTAAGGCTTTGTCCCGATCGGCGTGAAGTATGCAGGATTGCTGACGGACCATTTGTTTAAATTCGCCCTCTTTCAGGTTTTTTAATCGTTTATCGGCGGCGATAATTTGTTTGTAGGTTTTCAGGACCTGCCGTTTCAGACTTTCATCCGTATGCGCCATGGCGACCATGATCCGGACCACACCTTCCGCAAAACCGCCATCTTCAAGCATATCAAGCCATTCGACAAGACAGGTGTTTTCTTTGTCAGTATCGTCAGCTGTCTTTTCTGCCGATTTCTTGAAAAATGAAAGCATCCAGGGGTTGCCATAGACGGCTTTGAACCAGAATTCCTGATTTTGGTCGCGGACATCCCGATACAGGTTTAGCGAATCGGAAATCAGCTGGGAAACGTTTTTTTCCAGTTTGACAAACGCATTTTCCGGTGACACCGGACGGCGGTTTTCTTTGACCTGTGGTGCGAGAAATTGAAATATATGCATCCATGGATTGATGTCTGCAAAAGCATAGCGAGATATCCTTAATGGATGGAGCTGACGCAGCCATTCGGCTGAAAAATCATTTACCGCCGACTGTACCCAGGGGCTTACAAATGTTCGATATAAGCCATCGTTAATTTCTGAAATCGCGGCCACCGGAAGAAAATCGTCTTCATCCTTTAAACCATCATCTAAAGCTAAAATATCGTCCATGCCCCGGGTTTCAAACCGGACCTTATGCCGGTCTTCTGATTCGTCTTTTTCAATTATCATTTCATAGAGGCCGGGGGAAAGATATTCGATTAAGTCAATACTGGCGATAATCTCCTTGTGTTCTTTTCGGGAGACTTGGCCGGATACGAAGATACCCAGATGGCCGATGGTTTCATGAACCAAGTATACCACAACCTGCTGGCGCTGTTTGATTTCGTCGACGGATTTCCAGACTTTGACAATCCAGTTCAACGCCTGCTGGGGCGGGGTAATGTTGTCTCCGTTGGAAGCAAATACCAATACCGGGTCTTTAAGATTTTTCAGGTCGATGCGCCGGCCTTCTAACTCCAGCTGGCCTTCTTCAAGTTTGTTGCCCACAAACAGATTGTCGACAATATAATGAATCTCCTCCCGGGTCATCATAAAATAGCCATTCCACCATCGTTCAAAATCAAGGTAGCGTTGTTCCTCTGTGTCGACATTGGCATACAGGTTATACTGTTTATTCCAAAAGGTGTTTGCCGGGTTAAGATCCTCGAAGCCGGCCACCAGGTTGGCTCCGTCAAAAATACCATTTCCCAGGTCATTCCAGAGAGAAGTCAGCCATACACCGCCGTAGAGTCCGCCCTTATACCGCATGGGATTTTTACCGTCAACGCCGGCCCAGTAGGAAAGGGGAGAACCGTTGAAAACCATGGGGCCTGTGATGTCCGGCCGGTCAGCGCCGATAAGTGCGCTTGCCCATCCTGCCTGGCAGTTGCCGATGATGGCCGGCTTTTCAGCTTCGGGGTGCCGCCGGATAATTTCTTCGATAAAATTGATCTGTGCATGATGGACATCCGTGAGGGTCTGGCCCTTCACCGGGTCTGCGCTGAAGACGAAAAAATAAACCGGATGCCCCTCGTTAAGGGCCATCCCGATTTCAGAATCACGCTTGGCGCCGCCAATCCCCGGACCATGGCCGGCACGGGGGTCGACAACGATAATCGGTCTTTTTTGGGGATCATAAGGGGCCTGTTCCACCGGATTTTGCCTTTTATCAAGGCCCTCAGAAAGTTTAAGCTCCTTGTTGCGCCGGTCGCTGATACGGACCAGTGAAAAATTGACAGGCCGCTCAAGGTCGCGGCCATCCATAATAACATCATAGTCAAAAGTCAGCACCGGGGGTTTATTATTTTTTTTGTGCTCAAAATAGATGTTGCCCCGCTTCCGCATGATATCCATGAAAAGCACTGACCGCTGGAATGCATCCACAAAATAATCATAGGCATCATTTAAGTAGTCGGTCGGGTTGAATCCATCGTGTGAATTGTTTATCGGGTTCATATTTACCTCCATGTGATCTCCGGTAAATCTATATATTTTATTGTGCTCTGCAACATAATAAGACGGCTTCGGACCGGTGTCAATATTAAGTCAATCAATAAAACATATAACCCATTTATTTTATTGACATAGCTATTATTAATGGTGTCGCATAACTTTTCCAATCTTTTTAATTTTACTCATGAGAAATTCGGGTGAGTGCAGGCGGGATAGATCCAGGGTGTTTTGTGCAGTGCAAAATTATTCCCAAATTATTGAGAAAGCATGCCGGCAGATTATTGATGGGGGGAAGTTTTAACTCAGAATAATAGGTTAAACTCCTTCTAAGCGATGATTAATTGAATTCTTCGCGTTCACGCCATCCAGAACTTTTCGAATGGTTCTGGCGATTTGTTCGATGCTGATTGGTTTCATGACAAACGCCCGAAAGCCGATTTTTAATGCCTGGTCTTCGTTTATGGATTGGCTGAATCCCGTACACAGAATAATCGGAATATCCGGCCGGATTTGCATGAGTTCCCGGGCCAGTTTTGCACCGGTCATGTGCGGCATGGTCATATCGGTTATGACCAGATCAAAATCATCCGGAAAATTTTTAAATAATTCAAGCGCTTCTAGACTGCTGGTCCGGGCTTCAACCTGATAGCCCAATTGTTCCAGCACCTGACAGCCCAGGTCCATAATGCTTTTTTCATCATCAATGAAAAGAATACGCTCATTTCCTGTCGGAACCTGCAAATTGATTTCAACTCCCGGCTGAATCTGTTTTTCGATAACCGGAAGAAAGACGTTAAAGCTGGATCCTTTTCCCGGTTCACTTTGAACAGTGATCACGCCCCCATGACTTTTAACGATTCCATGCACAACAGAAAGACCCAGGCCGGTTCCTTTATCCGGTGCCTTTGTGGTAAAAAAAGGATCGTACAGCCGTTTTATCAGTTCTTCTGACATCCCATTGCCGGTATCACTAACCGTCAGGCAGAGATAGCGGCCGGGAGTTATCTCGGGGTTTCTTGCCGCAAAGTCCTGGTCAAGCTCAACATTGTTCAAGCTGACCTCGAGGATTCCCCCGGATTCGCTCATTGCATGTTCGGCATTCGTACCCAGATTCATCAAAATTTGATGAATCTGGGTCGGATCCGCCAATACCATTGCCTTGCTCATTAAATTTTGACGAATTTCAATGGTTGTCGGAATGGACGCCCTGAGCAGTTTGAGCGCTTCGTTGATGATCAATTTGGCCTGTACGGTTTGCTTTTTATGTTCCGCCTGGCGGCTGAAAGCGAGAATTTGTTTGACAAGATCCCGGGCCCGGTAGCCTGCTTTCAGAATCTCGTCTAATTTTTTCTTAAGACCGGGATGATTTGCGGCTTCATTTAATCCCAGTTCCGTGTAGCCGATGACCGCCGACAGGATATTGTTAAAGTCATGGGCAATACCACCGGCCAGCGTACCGACGGCTTCCATCTTATGTGACTGCTGGAGTTTTGTTTCCAGATTTTTCTTTTCCGCTGCCGCCTTTTTTCTTTCGGTAATGTCGCGCGAAATCCCCAGCACACTGATGGCCCGCTTATTGTTGTCCCGGATGAATTTTGCGGTGATTTCAACCCATATGGTGGAACCATCCTTGCAATATTGTTTTAATTCTAGAGTCCTGGATCTTGATAACTCGGCAGTCCCGGTTTTATCTATTTTCAGTTCATCTGATATCAATTTTTTTGCGATCTTTAAAGATTGGGGGTGAAAAATTGCTTCAGGACTGAGTTTGGAGAACGCTTCAGGTGTATACCCAAGTATATGTTCAATCGAAGGACTGACATATGTAAACCTTGGCTCGGAAAAATCCAGTATCCAGATAATGTCGGAAATATTATCTGCCAGCAGGCGGTATTTTGCCTCGCTTTCCCTGATTTTTTTAAAAGATCTGGCATTGATGATACTGATCGCCATTTCAGAGGCAACCCCCATTAAGAGGTTCATATCGCTTTGTCGTAAATCCATTTTGGATTTACTGTTATCCACGGCCAGAATGCCGATTGATTTTTTTTCATACACAATCGGTACGCAGATCAGCGACTGACCGCCCAGTCGTTTGGAAAATTCCAGGCTTTTTTGGGAAAATGTATTTTCAATATCATTGAGGTTTTCAATGAGAAACGGTTTGCGCTTTCTTAAGGCCATGACAAAAAGCCCTTTGGAATCAGGTTTGTCAATGTGAAATTCAGTGCTGTTTAATAACTTTTCCTCTTCCTTTGTATGACCATAGCCGCCTTTATAAATCAGCCGGGTCTCTTGTTCGTTTGTCAGCATAAACATGCCACGATCAAAGCCAAGACGATTTTTCATAACACCGGCAACCCTCTTGATAACCGAATCAACATCCCGGATGGTTGATGTCGCATGGCCGATTTCCTGGACCAGCAGGGCATTGTTGTAGCGGATATTGCTTTCGGTTAAATGATCCTGGGCGGCTTCTTTTTGGTCATTTATTGTTTTAACCAGGCTTTTATTTTCAAGTTTTTCACATTTATACGCCAGCAGGAATACCAGGAATGCACCGGCCAGCGTGACAATTGTCCAGAGAGTATGGGGTATAAAGAAAAACAAAAGACCGCACGCCAGAATGCTCAACGGTGTAAAATAATTTTGTATCCGTTTCCAGAAATTCAGCTTTGATGGCTGCCAGGCTATAATGTAGCGACAGTGAGGATCTCCTTTGTGGAAACATTCCGGATGATCAATTTTAGCATACTGCCCGGTAAATAATTCTGCTACTGCCTCATAAAAACCGGTTCGATTCTCACATTGATATGGTTTTTCAGCAATTCCCGGTTTGGGTGTTGAAACTATTTCTACTTTATTCGGCCCTGTTTTTCGGGTTTTTACACCTGCCCCCCGGCTTAGCAGTAAAGTTAATTTATCTGCTAGAAGATACATAGCCGTGGGATTCATAAATCCTAAAAAATATTGTTTTGCCGCCCCCAATCCTTCATAAGAAGCATATCTGCCGGCCTTTCGAGCGATATGCGGGTCTCCTGTCTGTTTGACCATGACATCATGAAAACGGTCGACCTGCTCCTGCGAAAACCAGTGGGACGGATCATCGATCATATATTTTTCAATTCCCGCTTCTTTTAGAACAGAGTCCTGATTGACATCAGGATGATAAATGAGAAGGTATTGAAAGAAAATTTTAAGGATTCGACTGTTATAAGGCGATAATTTATTGTTCATTGGCTTTTTGATTTGTTGGATATGATTGTTATGGTCAACAAAATGCTCAGTATAAATTTTTTTATATCGCTATGATTGAACAATAAGGAATAATAATCTGTAAATATTTAAATTTGTTAAGTTAATTTATGGATGCGATTTCCCTTTTTATTATAACAATATGTGCTGGCCAACAGTCTAAAGATTTGTAATGTTTTAAAATTCATATAACATTTTTTATTTTAATGCAATTCTTTTTGCCGAAGATCGATTACAGATGCGAAAAGGTGAGCGCAGAAAGGTCGATGAACAAACTATTCTTGAGCCAACCGGATTAGCAGATTTTCTTTTTTATTGAGAAAAAGCATTAAACAATATATTTTCCAGTGTTGATAATAAACAACTTTGATAAAAACCATTTATTGGGTCGAAAAATAAGATTTTTATTTTTCTCCAAATAACATTTTAAGCGAATGGAAGAAATGAAAATAGTTTTAGTAAATCTATCCAGTACAATGTCTTCTGATGGTTCACGGCTTATTTCTGCACTGCTAAAACGATCTGGTTATTCTGTTACAAATATTTTTCTGGCAAGATCAAATCCTTTTAATTATGACAAAAGCGAATTGATGTTATTAGACCCGATTCTTGAAAAAACGAAACTTGTTTTGATCGGTGTATATAGCAGTTACGTCTTAAGAGCGATTCATATAACAGAATATATTAAAAAGACTTTTCCTGAAATAATCGTTGTCTGGGGAGGGCCCCATTGTACCGCCGCACCTGAAATGGCTTTAGAGTTTGCCGACGGTGTTTGTTTTTCCGAAGGTGATGAAGCCGTCATTGATTTTGTAAATAAAATGGCAGGGGATAAGGACTATAGCGATATTCCGAATATGGCTTTCCGAAAAGGTGATAAAATTATAATTAATAAGGTATTGCCGCCATTTAAAGATTTAGACAGCCTGCCATATTATGATTATGATTTTAATAATGCATATCTCTTAGATAAGCAGCTCGTTCCTTTAAATAGAGAGATAATAAAAGAAAGATTTGCTTACTACCCGTTTTATGAACCGACATTTTATTTTCTATCATCAAGAGGCTGCCCTAATAAATGCACATATTGCAACAATTCCCGTTACATTTCCATGTTCGGGAAAAATTCGATTCGGTTCCATTCAGTCGACCGCATTTTTAACGAGCTTGAGGTGTCTTTAGAAAAATTAGATTTTTTTAAATATATACTGATTGCCGATGATGATTTTTTTATGAGACCCCTTGATCAGATAGAAAATTTTTCAAAACAGTATAAAGGAAAAATTGGGATTCCTTTTGGCGTTGCCGTTAGTCCCAATACGTATAATTCAAAAAAGATGAGACTTCTTGTTAATGCCGGACTGCGGTTTATTCAGATGGGCGTTCAGACAGGAAGCCAGAGAGTCCTTGATGATGTTTTTAAAAGAAATACAAATGTTAAAAAAACACTTGCTGTTATCCGGGAACTTACTGAATATAAAAAATCAGATGGCATTGATCTTCTCGTGGATTTTATAATTGATAATCCATATGAAACGCGTGAAGATGTTTTTCTAACATATAAATCACTTCTTGAACTCCCCATTCATGTTATTACAAATATATTCTATTTGACTTTTTTCCCTGGAACACCGTTATATGAACAGGCTGTCAAAGACGGTTATACAGAACCCTTTGGGAAAAAGACATCCAGGCTTAGATTTTTTACAAGACAGGGTGTGAAGGTCCGATATCAAAAAAATTATGAAATGTTTCTGATTCTTCTTATAAAAAAATTCAGGCTCCATTGCATTGATCATCAGTTTCGTTATCGAAGATGGATCCCGCTGGCTGTTTTTCGGTTTTTAGGAATAAAGCCGTTACGGGCGATTGCCTCCTTGTTCCCCGAATCTTTTTTTATGTTTTTATTTAAAAAAATTGATTAAATCAGCGTTACAGTCGTAAAATAGATAATTTACAGGAATGCGGTTGTGCCGGAAGAGTGCACCGTAAAGCAGGGTAAATAATTTTTAAAAAAAAAGTCCGAAACAGATAAATTATCTGTTTCGGACTTTTTGCGTTAACTGGAATTATTCAGGAGTTACAAACTTGACTTTCGCAACCACGCCGGCATGGTCAGACGGCCATAGAAAGTAACCGGGCGCATTGGTGTTGGGCACCATGTCAGACACTTCATCTCCGACAACATCGCATGAAACCTTGTCTAACATCAGATCTAATGGATCCACGAAGATGAGATCGATGCGTGAAGTGAGTTCAGCAAACGGGTCACTGACTAAATCGTCGAAGCCACTGGTGTAGCCCTCATCATATTTACTCTGCAGAAGCCATGTATCCAGGTAACCGGCACCCACTGCCAGCATATAGGGCGGTACATACGGGAAACACCCGAGGCCTGGATGACAGCCCATGCCTGGAACATCTTCCGGAGAGCTGTTGAAATCGCCGACCATGATGATCGGTTTGGGACCAATAAGCCCTGATAGATAGTCTAAAGTGCCCAGTAATTCCTGCATTTGCCAACTCTGGAATACCCTAAAGATGCTTTCCGGTGAACTGCGCACTTCAAGGTGTGTATTAACGAAACGGAAGGTTTCGCCTTTGATATCAACATCAACGATAACATAACCCCGGGTGAATTCAGCGTAAATGCCTCCGAGATCATATCCCACGTTATAAGTATAGTGATTGGCGAGTACCTCATAGGCAGCATGGCCCTTACGTACCAGGACAATATCATGGTCTACTAGGCGCACATCATCAAAAGTGGGAATCCCTTCCGGAGTAAACCCGGTCAGCATGGGCATTTCAATGTTGGCATTTTCAATAATAAAAGCGTCATATTCCATTCCGCGTGCTTTTAATGCGTCATCAAGAACCGTATAAAAGTCAATGACAACATCCGTTGCCGGGACCGTTCCGCCCCATGCCATATCACCGGGGGACTGTATGTAGTAGGCTTCCACTTCCTGCAGACCGACAACCTGCGGTTTGACTCTTGCGATTTCGTCGGCAAGTGCTTCAGCGCGCGCGGGGAAGTTGGTAAAAAGCATTGTCTGAAAAATCTCTGCAACCGCAATTGGAACATCTAAACCACCGAGCGCAGGATCCGGATTCTGTGCGGCTTCGACCACTTTGAAAATATCCGCACCCAGGTAAAGATTTCGTGTCATGGTTTTAAATTTGATGTCCTCGGCCAAAGCGGATGAAAGCGGTGCCGCAAGAATCGCGATGCCGATGCACAGGCAGAGGGTAAGTTTTAAGATGGAAAATTTTTTGTTCATAATAACTCCTCCTTTTTGGTGACTATTTTTTTTATGGTCTATCGGAAAAGGCAAAGTCTTTTTGCCGGTCAGTCTGTTTTTCTTCTGTCTTTTCCGGATCGTTCATCCCAGCCGCTCCGGCGTTCAGGCCCATTATAATTCGGGGCATTATGTTTCCGTCGGGGTTTGTCCGTCCGCCGGTCTTTACCGGAACGCCGCTCAATGTTATTCATTGGCAGTCTCCTAGTCTCACCAATTCATTATGTTGGTTTGGGTTATCTGGTTATTAAACGGGCATACCGACAACAAAATTATAATAATTTTACTATATCGGAAAGGTGAAGAAAAACAATGGGTCGGAGGTATGATTTTTTCATACAAAAAAGACCCTGCCGGGCAGGGCATATTCAGACCAAAGGCCTAACCCTTCGGGCTAAATCCGGTCAAAGCGGGATACGGCAAAAAACCAGATTTGAAAACAGCGGTCCGGCTTTTCTCCAAAACAGGCGCATGAATACGACAGAGTCCTTACTGGATTTTTTTGCAGAGAAATTCGTAAAAAGATTCAGGAAAAAGTGATGCCACAGCACGCATTGGCCAGCTTCCCAGAATACGAAAAACAGACGGTTTTATCAACGACCTCTCTTTTATCACTTTTTTAATAGAGAGTAAAATGCATTTTACAGGTATTTCCGAATTGGGTTCTTGAATCTCCAAAAAAAAATGTGTTGACAAAGAAATTTTTGACTGTCATGGTAATACCACCAGCCAAAAGAAGGAGAAGTAAATTCGATGTTTGACGGATTATATCCTGTTAAAACAGACAGTTTAAAAGAAATTTGTATAAAGCGCTTTGAGGGGTCGATTTTATCGGGTGCTTTTACAGTTGGTGAGAAACTGCCGCCGGAACGGGAACTGGCCAAACGCCTTGGCGTGAGCCGGCCGGTGGTACACGAGGCGCTGGTGGACATCGCCGCCAAAGGGCTGGTGACCATGACGCCGCGGAAAGGAACCATGGTCAATGACTTCCGCCGCCAGGGGTCTGTGTCTCTACTGATATCTTTGCTGGAATATCATGACGGAAAGCTTGATTCCAAGCTGTTAGACGGTTTGCTCAATATGCGGCTGCTGGTTGAGATTGAAAATGCGCGCCTGGCAGCCAGAAATCGCACGGAAGCTCAGCTTGAAGAGTTTAATAATGTGCTGCGCCGCGAATCGGCGGTGGGTCATACGGATATTGAAGTCATCATCCAACTTGATTTTGAGTTTCACCTGATCCTTGCGATTGCCACTGATAACCTGCTTTACCCGCTTTTGTTAAATTCTTTTAAACCGGTGTATACGAATTTTTCCGGTCAGTTTTTTCAGGATCCCACCGTGGTCGATATTGTGTTTGATTTCCACAGAAAATTTGTCGCCGCCATTTCAGACCAGGATGAGGAGAGAGCCGCGGATATCATGCATAAGATGTTAAGCCATGGAGAAGATCGTTTAAGAAAGATTATCTCGAAATAAGAGGAGGTTACTGATGAGTATAGCCGCAAAAGAAATACAACACCAGATCAAGGAACCCAAAGGGCTTTCCAGCCGGATTGCCAGACTCCGGGATTATTATTTTAAAGGAGCGGACCGGGCATGGAACAACCAGACCACCTCCTGGACCACCGGAACGCCGTGGGATGTTCAATTCAATGAGATAACGTTTTATATCGTTCCGGAGACCTATATGCTGATGCAGACCCTTCGCAGCTCCTACCGTCAGTCTGCACGGCCGGTTATACTGCCGGAGGATTTCTGGGAAAAATCGCTTGTGGAACGCCGGGCATGGTTTATCCGGGAGGTCATGGTCAATTATCTGCCAAAAGAGATTTTGCCGGGGGACCTGCTGGCCGGCGGCCGGTTTAACATCATGGCTTCCATGTGCCTGACCGAAAAAGAGCAGAAGGAATTTGACCGCCTGACCATAGGCAAAAAAGGCGCTCGTGAAGCGGTGTTCTGGTTTCACGGGCATGGGTATGGCAACGCCGGTGCCACCAGCGGGCACCTGGTTCCGGGCCACGAAAGGGCGTTGACCCTTGGCTGGAAAGGGATCCATGCGGATCTGGAATCTAAGTACAACAGCTTATCTAAAGAAGATCAAGACGGTGCTGCCGGCGCCCAGCTTCGCGCCATGATGACGGCAGCGACCATGCCCCGGGATCTGGCGGCTGAATATGCAAAGGTGTGCCAAAGGCTTGCTGTGAAGGAAACCGATTCGGACCGCAAGGCCGAGCTGAAGCAGATGGTTCAGAATTTAAGCCGGGTGCCGTGGGAACCGCCAAAAACATTCTGGGAAGCGGTCCAGGCCCTGTGGCTCAATCATATGCTGATCATGAGTGATGAAAACTACCCCGGCCCGGGCGTTTCCTTTGGCCGGATCGATCAGTACCTGCTGCCCTACTGGGAATATTCGATAAAGAACGGCATGGATCGCGAGTTTGGCAAAGAAATCCTAAAATGCTTCTGGGTCCATTCAAACACCGCCTATGATTACATGATTCGAAGCGGCAACCAGGGAATTTCCGCCGGATTCGGTCAGCTCATCACCCTTTCCGGGCTGGGTAAAAACGGGGCGGACATGACCAATGATCTGACCTATGCCATTCTTGAGGTCATCGACGAGATGACGCCCATTTTAGAACCCAAGCCCAATGTCCGTATGCATCGAAATTCGCCGGAGGTCTTGATGGATAAGATGGTGGATATGATCTCATCAAGCCAGGGGGCGCCGTTTCTGATTAATTTTGATGAGCGGTCCATGGCCGGAATGATGAGGGAAGCCAAAGTGGCCGGCATTGAGCACCTGATCAATAAGGAGAATGTCCATGAATATGCGCCGGTAGGGTGTCTCGAAAATACCATGGTGGGCAATGATCGGTCCGGTACGGTGGATAATAATCTGAATTTGCTAAAAGCCGTAGAACTGGCGCTGACCGGCGGCAGAGATCTGATTCCATTTGTGGATCCCATGACGTTTAAGACCGAAAAGATACGCCAGGACGGCCCGGAAACCGGAGATGCGACCCGGTTTAAAACCTGGGACGAGTTCTGGGAAGCATACAAACAGCAAAATGCCTATATTATCAAAAAATGTGTGGATTTGTATGAGAAGTCCGAGTCAATCCGGGTAAAATTTCTGCAAACCCCTTATCTGTCATGCCTGGTTAAGGGGTGTGCGGAAAAAGGACTGGATATTACCCAGGGCGGGGCGGAGATCAGTTTGGTTACCATGGAAGCAGTAACGTATGCCACCACTGTGGATGCGCTGCTGGCCATTAAATACCTGGTGTTTGATGGAAAAAAATGTACCATGAAAGAACTGATTCAGGCATTAAAAGACAACTGGGAAGGCCATAACGTGCTTCAGGCGCTGGCGAAAAACCGGGCGCCTAAGTATGGTCGGGATGATGATGCGGCGGATGCCATGGCAAAACAGGTCATGGACCTCTGGACCGTTGAAACCTGGAAGCATCGGACAATTTCCACCGGCCGACAGTTTCGGCCGGGGATGCTGAGTTGGAACTACTGGGTGGGTGACGGGTATGTGATGGCAGCCAGTGCCGACGGACGGGCTAAAGGACAGTTTTTGTCCAATGCCATCTGTCCGTCCAATGGGGCGGATATTAACGGTCCCACGGCAAACGCCAATTCCGTTGGAAAAGCATTGGGCGGCATGGCGGTGAAGGGACAGGGCGATTGGGAAGACTACTTAAACAGCCTGCCCAATGGCGCCAGCCACACGATTACCTTTAATCCGTCGATTATCAAAGATCCCGAGCACAGAAACAAGTTCAAGGCGTTTTTAAAAGGATACGCGCAAAACGGCGGTACCTGCCTTCAGGTGAATATGCTGGATTCGGACATGTTAAGGGATGCCCAAAAACATCCCCAGGACTACCGGCACCTGCTGGTGCGGATTACCGGGTACAATACGTATTTTACGTCTGTTGGTAAGGAACTGCAGAATGAGGTGATTGCCAGGTTGAGTCATCAAAAATTTTAATTTTTGGTAAAAAACGGCGTATTTGACTTCAATACGGCGTTGCAGGCCGCTTCAAAATGCTCACAACCATTCGTATGCTCCGCTTTTTCATTGGCTTGTGCCTTGTCTTGAAATCAAATTCTTGTTTTTAAATAAAATTTGTTTTGCAGGATTTTGATGAAATTAAGCTAAAGGTAATAAATGTTAACAGAAAACTTAAATAAAGATCAGGCAACCATTCTTGAGATCGTCCGGATGTCCACCGAAGACGGGCCGGGAATCCGGACAACGGTTTTTTTTAAAGGATGCACACTCAATTGCGCCTGGTGTCATAATCCGGAAAGTATATCTATAAAACCGCAACTACAGTGGGTGGGCAGCCGGTGTATCGGGTGCAAAACGTGTTTGTCGGTTTGCAAAGAAAATGCCCTGACGCTCACGGAAACAGGGATGCAGATTGACCGGAGCCGGTGCACCGGGTGCGGAGATTGTGCGGTGGAATGCCCGGGCACTGCCCTGGAACTGATGGGAAAGATCTGGCAGCTGGATGATCTGGTGGACGAAGTCATCAAGGACCGGGCGTATTTTGAAACGTCGGGGGGTGGCATTACCATATCCGGCGGTGAACCGACCATGCAGGCCGGATTTGCCGGCGCGTTTTTAAAGTCCCTCCGGGCAAAGGGGTTGCATACGGCGCTGGACACCTGTGGGCAGTGCAGCCGGAATGCGCTGGACCAAACATTGCCTTATGCGGCCATGGTGTTGTTTGATATGAAATTGATTGATCCTGAAGCGCATAAAAAATTTACCGGGCATGACAATAAACGGATTTTAGATAACCTGTTATACGTGGCGGACTATATCCGATCGCATGTTTACCCCAGTGGAATGTGGGTCCGAACCCCCATCATACCGAATGCCACGGCAGATTCCGAAAATATTTCCGGGATCGGACAGTTTATTGCCTCGTATCTGGATGGCGTGGTTCAGCGCTGGGAGTTGTGCGCATTCAACAATTTGTGCCAAGACAAGTACCAGCGGCTGGATCAGCCGTGGGCATTTGCCGATGAAAGTTTGCTGACAAAATCGTTTTTAGATGAACTGACGGATACGGCAAAGCAGTCCGGTGTGGACCCGGATATTGTATTTGCAACCGGTGCCACCCGTCTGGAAACCCCGGAAAATATGCAAAAACCGGAAACACAAGAAAAACAGGAAACCCAACAGGAGGTCGGCGATGGCGTATCATCTGAAAGAATTTGACAATCAAACGATCGAAGCATTTGCCCCGGCGGAAAAAATCGGGCTGGTGGCATCAGTAAACCCGGATGGTCTGCCCCATATTACGCTGATCACATCCATTGGCGCAGCCGGGCCGAAACAGGTTGTTTTAGGGGAGTTCTGCAAAGGAAACAGTAAATCGCATATCCAGAAAAACCCAAAGATCGGTTTTCTGGTCCTGACCATGGATCGGAAGATGTGGCGGGGGCATGCGAAATGGACGCATTTTCGCAAGGAAGGGCCTGAGTACGAGATATACAATGATCAGCCCATGTTCCGGTATAACGCCTATTTAGGTATCAATACGGTGCATTATTTAGACCTTATTGATGCGCAGGGGCCTGACGGACTGCCGCTGCCCAAAATTATTTTTTCCGCGCTGATGACGAAAATCGCCAAGGGCGGTGTGGCATCCGAATCCAGGGACCGGATTCTTACATCATTTGGCGAAGATCTATTCAACCGGCTGGATGCATTGAAATTTATCGCCTATATCCGGGAAGACGGGTATCCGGAAATCGTGCCGCTCCTTCAGTGCCAGGCGGCAGACAGCCGGCGGCTGGCATTTTCCACAATGGCATACAAAGAAGAGCTCCAGAAAATTCCACCGGGACAGACAGTGGCGGTTTTCGGGCTGACCATGAAGATGGAAGATGTGATGGTCCGGGGAACATTCAGGGAGGTTGCGCGGTCAAGGGGCATTCAGACAGCAACCGTTGATATCCGGTGGGTGTATAATTCCATGCCGCCCTGTCACGGGCAGATTTATCCGCCGGTGAAACTGGAGCCGGTGACGGAGTGGGGTGATTTTTAAAAATTGATTAAGCGGATATTTTTTGAGTTTGTATCGGCAATCTGTTGATAATGAGTTCATTTAAGTTTAGCTTTTGACTTGCATTATCAATATCAATACCGACAAGGTTTCCATCAGAATCATAATCCAATACGACACCTTCTGCAACTTCTCTGCTATCAGCACTGGGTTTGGATGATAAATCTATGTACAGCGAATCTGTTTCGGCATAATAATTTAAATTCATAACTTAAACCCCCTGTCGGGAAATGCGTTATGGATGGTTTGTTTATCTTTTAAAGTAATCACACGCAAATAGCGTCCTTCTAATTCTTCAATGGGACACCAAAACCGAAAACGATTATTTTCTTGAGGTTCAACTTTAACTGGGCTTTTAACTGTTTGAATACACCATTCTTTCTTGAGATAAGGGCGTTTTCGCGATACTTCTTTCTCAAAATATTCAGTAAATCCATATTGTTCCATAGTAAAGTATTTAGCATAATTAATTGATCGTGGAAAGGATATTTATAGCTTTGTCATCCATCCTTTCCTCTACAGTCTGATGCCGGTAACACCCCGCGTTCAAAACTGGTTTCCGGGTGAATGACTTTTTGTTTTCTCTGTGTTCTGTGGTAAAAAAAGGTTATAAAATGCCTTATATCCGTTTGTCCACCAGGGCGTTTCTTTGATATGTGCGCAATCCGAAAAAGGGCATGGCAGCCAGGATATGATCAAAGATGTCCGCCTGGATCGATTCATACTGATTCCATCTGGTATCGTTTATAAAACAATATATTTCCAGCGGCAGGCCTTTGTTGGCTTCGGGCTGAAGATGCCGGACAATCAGGGTTAAATCTTTTCTTACATGGGGGTTGCGGTTTAAGTATTGCTCCACATAGGCCCGAAACGTTCCCAGGTTTGTCAGGCTGCGTCCGTTTAACGGGCTGTCCGAAGAAACTGCGTGTTTCTGATTGTCTTCGGAAATATCTTTTTGTTTATTATTCAGATAGTCTTTGAGTAAATCAACGTTTTCCAGGTTTTCCAACATGTTTTGATCCAGAAAAGTTACGCTGGACTGGTCGATCAGAATGGATCGTTTGATGCGGCGGCCATCCGCTTCGTACATCCCCCGCCAGTTTTTAAATGAATTGTCCAGAAATTTATGGGTGGGAACGGAAACACTTGTTTTGTCAAAATTTTGTACTTTAACGGTATGCAGGGAGATGTCGACTACATCACCATCCACACCAAATGCCGGCATTTCAATCCAGTCGCCGACGCGAATCAGATTGTAGCTGGCAATCTGGAGGCTGGCAACAAAGGAAAGCAGGGTGTCTTTGAAAATGAGCATGAGAATGGCGGTCATGGCGCCGATACTGCTGATAAGACCCCAGGGAGATTTATCCAAAATCAGGGCAATGATAAAAATCCCCCCCATAATAGTGATAAACATTTTTAACAACTGGCCCCAGCCTTTTAACGGCCATTTATAAGACAGGGGCCGGGAGCTGTATATGTCGACAAAGGCATCGAGAAAGCTGTTTAATATAGCAATGATGACAAAATAAACATAAATATGGATTGTTTTGGACAAAAAATCATAAAATTCGGGTACCAAAGGTAAACCGTAATGAATGATCATGGCCGGTATGAGCAGCATCAGGCGGCCGAACACTTTGTTATCAGTCAGCAGATCGTCCCATGTAACCTGGGTGCGTTTGAAAAATTTATGGACCAATGGCAGAATAATTTTTTTGCTGATATAAAATCCAATGATTGCAACAATAATCAGGCATAAAAGTTTAATGAATTCAATAAAGTATTCGTTTTTTACCAGAAGGAGCCATTCTTCCATACATTACCTCCCCAAGAATTGAATCGTTAGCTGGTTTTTCAACACCCTGTTATATTGGAATTCGTTGAATATTCTGACTGGGAATATCAAATATGCAAAATCCCGGATCACCGTCTTTTCCCATGATATCTCCGGGATTCAATACAATGGTCGTTTTGATATGCTTCAGCACATACTGATGGGAATGGCCAAAGCAGACCAGGTGATACTTTCCGCTTGCGGCAAGACCTTGTGCAACAGGCCATTCATGGGTGAACCCGATCTTGAACCCGTCTTGATCCACCTCGCCGATAATGCTGTGCAGGGTGATTAACCCGTTGCTTTCAAGGGCAAATCGGGTCAGCAGGTGTTTGTCTCCGTCATTATTGCCGAACACGCAGTGGACCGGAATGCCGGCCTGCTCCAGTTCTTTAAACATAAACGGCGCCACAAAATCACCGCAGTGAATAATTTTCTGACAGTTTTCCGATTTAATAATTCCAAGTGCTTTTCGCAGCTTCCAGATGTTGTCATGGCTGTCACTCATGACGGCAATTTTCACGGGGCTTCTCCCTGAATATGTTTGGGATTTGACTGTTTGCGTTGTTTTTTAAGATTGTTGAATCTATGATAACCGCCATATTCAAAAAACAAAACAATTATTTTAAGGTGATATTAAGCTTCAGCGATCTGTAGGCAAAAGGCGATGAGCATACCAATGGTTTTTCGAAAATCATATAACAAAGCAGGAAAGGAGACTGCGGAAATAATGAATGCCCCTTCTTTACTTGCCAAATTGCCGTCAAGGCTGATTGTAATTCTGGGATGCCTGTCAATTTTAGCCTCAGCCGTTTTTTTTTATATATCCACGGTATTTATTCGAAGGGCCGAAGCGGAAGTGGCCATTGATGCCTCTTTTTTTGTGTTTTTCAGATTTATAATGGGTTTTTTCGTGATTTGCGGGATTTTAATATTGCAGAGAAGGTCTTTAAAACCCCTGCGATATAATCTGCTGGTCGGCCGGACGGTATTCAACTGTATTGCCGTGTTTTGTTTTTATCGAGCGGTGACAGTCACTTCTCTGGCGGAAGCCAATATACTGAATATGACGTATCCGATTTTTCTGGCGATTTTATCGTGGTTTTTATTAAAGGAACAGCGGGATCTTGTCGCTATTATAATGGTAGGGGTCGCGTTTTCCGGGATCTGGCTGATTCTTTCCCCGGGCAGTATCGCGCCGAATCTGCAGAATTTGTGGGGTCTGGCATCAGGAATCAGTGCCTCCCTGGCCATCCTGTATTTAAATATTAGTCGTCAGTATCACGACACGGAAACCATATTATTTTATATGTTCGGGTTGGGGAGTATTATTATATTCTGCCTGTTTTATGAGCGAATTTTTTGGCCAAACACGATTGAGTTTAAGTATTTATTTCTGTGCGCGGTGTTCGGGGTGGGCGGTCAGTATCTGCTGACCATCGGGTTCCGTTATGTCACAGCCGTGGAAGGCGCCATCCTTTCTTCTGTTCGGATTCTGATGGCCGCCATTTTGGGGCCCTGGATCGCTTTTGACCCACCCCTGGGAGTCGCCGGATGGATCGGCGCAATCCTGATTTTTCTGGCAAATGTGGTGCTGGCATTTCGGAAAACCGGCAACGCTTGATTTTAAGCTTGAAACCTCTTTTGTTAAAATAATAATGGGAAGGTGGGGACGCCCATATAAGTTTCCTGGGGGGATAGTTTTTTTTGTAAAAATCGTGTTGAAGTCAACCAATGAAGCATTTAATCGAAGTTACCGGCTGAAAGCCGCGGGATACGATATTCACCAGGTGTCAAAGTTTCTCATCCTGCTGTTAGTGGTTCAGTCAAAGAAGAAACTTATAATTTTATGGATGTCCCCTAATTCCGTTCTACATCTTTTGAGCTGTCAAGAATGAAGACCTGACCCTCTTATTTCCTGACCCTCTTATTTCCATGAGCTGTCAAGAATGAAGACCTGACCCTCTTATTTTTCTCTTATTTCTGATTGAATTATGGACTAAACTGTTACCTTTTGTTCAATGACACTTTTTGTTAGCTTAACTGTTGCCCTTTGTATTGGGGGCATCCAGCCAGCACCCGATTGTTATTGTAAAGATCAATTTTTGTGTTTAATGATCGCAAATTAAAAATATCCTCAAGCGATTGCGATGATATATTGCCGATCATCCCGCCGGAAAGATAGTTGCATGTGCCGACCTGACCACTGGTTGAGATATAGATCTTATTGATACTGCCGCATGCCTTGGCCGGTAGCCCAAATGCTTCTTCCGGCGGAAAACAGAGAATTTCCGGAATGGTAGAGGTGCGGCGAACTTCATTCGAAAAGTCATTAATCACGCGTAACAACTCTCGGCGGCCCAACCCTGCCCCGCACATTTTGCCGCGACCGGCTGCTATCAATGCTTTGACCTGAAATCTTGATGCACCTATTGATGTCGCATACTCATAGCACCTGACAAGTTCGTGCTTGTTTAAACGGGATAAGGTAAAACGAATGATCACCTGAAATTCGGCTTCAATTGATATGCGGATTCCATTTAATGTATTTTCCAACGAAGCGCCAGAACCGCAAATTTTCTTAAACATATCGGGTTCCAACGTGTCCAGCGAAATTTTCGCAACCTTCATTCCGGCATCCTTCAGGCGACATGAAATATCGTTTGCCAGAAGCGACCCGTTTGTATTGATTCCTGAGATTATTCCAATCGAACTGCATCCATTGATCATCGCCATCGTACCCGATTCATTCAACAGCGGTTCTCCGCCTGTTATCCTCACTTCATTTATCTCCCAGGTCGATTTTTCAGCAGAATGCCGCCATTCTCTCAGGCGTTCCATAAACAGTGCATGATCAATATCACTGCCGCCGGAACCGCCATCCGAATTCACACAGTATAAACAATTTTGGTTACAGCGATCCGTAACCTTGACTTCAATTCCGATTTTTTTTGATCCATTGATGCTGTTCATCAATGAAATCCTTTTCTTTTAAAGCGTTACGATTTAATTCCACTGCATGCAATAGTGCCTCAATCCCGCCAAGGGGTTCTCCGGAAGGGATATGACCGAGAGTCGGGTATACAAGCAACTCACCATTTTCCTGAGCATCAATCGCTAAAAAACCATATTCCCTGGGACGATTTGCCGGATCCGCCCTAAAACGAATCAGATAGACCGGCACATCACCTATATCTGCCATGTATCGTCCTGCTTCTGAAATCGATCCTTTGAATGCAAAGTCAAAATTACCGCCTGGCACCGCTTCAAATGAAAGCATGGCATCCATAAAAAGACGTGCTTTTTGTTTTCGTTGGTTTTCGACAGCTTCCAGGCGTTTCCCGTCCACGAATCCATCAACAGCCAGCAGCGCCCCTTCAGCATGCTGGCGATCCAGTGAAAACCGTATCAGTACATTCTTGCCGACAAATAATGATTTCAATTTCCGCTGCCAGCCTCGGGAGCCGATCCAGTCGCCATTGGTAAATACAGCAATGTGTGCATTCGGCAGCTCTTCAGAAGCATATCGGATAAGGGACGGCAAATCCTTGTGAAACGTCGGCTCACCCCCTGAAATATTGAGTATCCCTTCAAAACTGCAGGAAGCAAGAATGTCGATGGCCCTTTTGAAATCAGCTAGCCGGACGGCGCCTTTGCGTTTTATATGGCTGAAAGTGCAACACCCGGGACAGTCAAAATTGCAACGGCGAATGATTCGAAATGTAATTTTAGGTTCGAGATGTTTTGAGCAAGCAGGAATTGGCATTTTTCAAAACCTCCGGTGAATGTTAGCTTGATTCTTTTAAAACAGGGACTAACTTCCCCCGTTGGGTCGGTTTGGGAAATTCGCGTATCACTGTAATCACACCTGACTGTCGCCAGATTTCAGACATCACACGTTCACCTTCGCCGCTTTTTTGCATTTCGTTGAGCACGTCGCAAATGACCTGTTCTTCATCAAGGAAACCCAGGTCCGGAGAAATCCTTAATTTCAGACCGCTCTGTCCCCGCTTGTTTTCTACCTCAACCCACTGGTAATCGAGTGATGTGCCCCCATATTTAATGGTAAGTAAATCATCGACTGCCCGCTCAAGGAATAAACAGGGGACAGCCATGCCCTGGCTTGTTAACCGCTCATAACTTCTTACCATCGAAAGGTGTGTGTGAAAACCTAATTTTTCGAATTCACAACCGCAAGACCTGTGGTAGACCCTTGCCCTGTCTCCAAGCTGCACGTTAATCAATATTTTTGGCATCACCGGGTGGAGAGATGAAAAAAACAAAGGGCCTGTTTCTTTTGACCGGATGTCTTTTGGTTGAATAAGGGCGATCATATCAGACATCAAATGAACCTCGTCACTGTCTGACGGATTTCCGCACCCCATTGCAATTGTCCCGACTTCAGTCGCCATATACCGATGATATACTTTTGCGCCGGTCTTTTCGAGCTCTCTTCTTTTGGTTGCTGTCAGGGGTTCACTCCCGACAATGGTCACCAGGCCGCTTAGGTCGGGATGCCGTTCCCATGACGCCCTGGCAACCCGAACTGCCTGGCTGACGTAACTTTGAAAAGCACAACGACCTTTTTTTTTCAACCATACGATCAGTTGATGAGCGATGCGGTCGATCTGATCCAAAGCCAGGGGCTCAGGACGAGGCAGTGGACGTCCGATCCATCTGCTGAGTCGAATGATCGCATTTGTGGCCAATCTGGTTTCCAAGCTGAGATGAAAGTGCGAGTCAACGAGCATATTAAACCAGCGGTCAGGGATATAGCCCGCTTTCGCATAACGCAAGGTGTTGGCGATGCCTGTCGAGGCCGGAAGCACAGGATACCAAAGGGCAATGGGAACATTTTCAAGGTCGAGCATATCCAGCATCACACTGTCGTAGCATGTTCTGGCAGCCATAAAGTCCAAATCAAAACGCGTTTTAACGGAACGCCCGGATGTCCCGCCGGTTGAGACACCAAAGCTTTTGGTCAGATACGGATTGTCAAAATCATTTGGATTGGCTTGAAATGCCGAATTTCCCCGTTTAATCGGATTTTTGCCTTTGAACTCATCTAAAGACACCCAAACACCGGCTTCCAGAAGTTGTTGAAGCATCTGCTCCAGCCCGTTTTTTTCAACTCCATTCACAAGATCGCCATACTCACAACCGGCCATATTTAATAGATAATTATACGGGCTATTGGAATTTTCATAAATGGCGTGCTTTGCCAGACTTAAAAATTTTTCATTCCTTCTGTTCAGGCGATTTTTCAGTTCTTTTTTTGCCTGATTAAGGCTTACCGGTTTTTTTAAATAACGGGGGAGCTGACCGATAAAACGGCTATAGGTTAGAAATCGGTTTCTGTCCATGACTTTAAATAATATCTATACGCTTGGCATAACGTCTTCAGCGAAATAATATTTATGAACCGCCCGGTGCGGACCCGCATGCCGGGCGGTGTGGGAGCTGGGGGAGAAAAACCCCCGGCTACCCGATTAGATTTAATGGCTCACTGTTTTTGAGAAAACATGAATTACTACCACGCCTGCTACGATTAAACCCATACCTATAAGCGCAGGAATGTCTGGCATTTGCTTGTATAGTAACGCACCTACAATGGCCACCAAAACGATGCCTAAACCAGCCCAAACTGCATATGTAATGCCAATTGGTATGGTTCTAAGAACAAGGGTCATGAAATAGAATGCAACCCCATACCCAACAACAACTATTAGGCTTGGTAACAGCTTGGTAAACTCCACCGATGCCTTTAATGCACTTGTCGCAGCAACTTCTGCAACTATTGCTATTGCTAAATATAGGTATGTCATAAATTTCTCGCTTTCAATCTAACGGAGAGCTAACCAGCGGCGGGTTAACGCCTGAAGCCTTATGGAAGTTCAAATAATGATAACTGCGATACCGGCCAAAACGCCTCGGTGTTAGCCGTCTGAGTTAAGCGCTTGGTTGAACGAAGCCGCTACGCGGCGGAAAAATCAAAATAGTGTATACTCCCTTTATGTGTCCAATTTCGGGCATTTATAAAAAAGGAGTATACACTATGAAGGAATCAGAAGTAAATCGTTTTAACAAACTCTACCAACGTCA
>JABZFM010000001.1 GCA_014237465.1 Desulfobacteraceae bacterium
TGGTATCCGGCACTTCAATCTCTGAGGCCTTTCTGGTTAAAACATACTCTTGACCCTTTCTCTGGATAAAGCCGTTTTCCATAAGGCTGTGGGTGATTTCCTCCACAAACAAGGGATTGCCGCCTGCCTTGCTTAACACAAGGTTTCTTAGCTCCGGAACAGCCTCTCCATCCTCAAGAATGGCCTGCACCAGTTCGGCGCTTGAAGCTGTGCCGAGCTGATCAAGGCCGATTTTTGAGTAATAGGACTTGCTCCCCCAATGATGGATATATTCCGGGCGATAAAGAAGAATGAGCATAATACGGCTGCCGGGCAGTGAATCGATGAGGGATTGAATAAATTCTCCTGATGTTCTGTCCATCCAGTGGAGGTCATCTACAACAACCACGATTGGTTTATTTTCACTCTCGCAAATCAGCAGATCTCTGATCGCTTCAAAGGTTTTTAGTTTTTTTACGGCGGGTTCGAGCTGTAAATATGCCTCATTATCAACTTTAACAGATAAGAGCTCCTGAAAGGGAGACAAGGTGCTTTTAAACCGCTCATCAAGCTGGATGATTTTCTCTTTCATCTTTTTCTTGATGACAAATTCTAAATCCCCCTCTTTGATATCAAAGTAAGACTTTAAAATATCGAGTATGGGAAGATAGGCCATGGAGCCGCCATAGTGGATACACCGTCCTTCAAGCCAGGTGTATTCATCCAGGGGCAGTCTGTTTCTCATTTCAAGAAGAAGTCTTGATTTTCCTACGCCAGCCTCTCCAACAATGCCCACAACCTGTCCTGATCCTGATTGAACTTTTTCATATGCCTCCATCAGACCGGCCATGGAATTTTCCCGGCCCACAAACCGGGTGAGGCCCTTGGCAATTGAAGCGCCGATTCGGGAATCCACATCCCCCTTTTTGATCAGCTCAAATGCTTCCTGAGGTTCCTTTTTTCCCTTAATCGTAACTTTTCCGAGGGGCTCAAATTCAAAGAACTCCCGGGCGATTTTATATGTGTTGCCTGATACCAGAACAGTTCCGGGCTTGGCTGTACTTTCCATTCTGGCAGCTAGATTGGTGGTGTCACCCACTGCCGTGTAATCCATCCTGAGATCATCGCCTATGGAAGCCACGATTACCGGCCCGGAGTTAAGCCCGATCCGCATTTTAAAATCTATTCCTCGTTCATTCTTTAGCTTTTCACCATATTTTTCTATCGCTTTTTGAATAGATAACGATGCATAACAAGCCCGCTGGGCATGATCCTCATGTGCCACCGGTGCACCAAACAGCGCCATGACACCATCTCCCGTAAACTGGTTGATGGTGCCTTCAAATTTGTGAATCTCATCCATAAGAACCTTGAAACATCCATCCATAATTTGGTGGACCTGCTCAGGATCAAGCTTCTCCGACATCGAGGTAAACCCAGCCACATCTGCAAAAAGGACCGTCACCAGCTTCCGTTCACCCTCGATGGAACTGCGTGAAGTCAGAATTTTATCAGCTAGGAATTTGGGGGTGTAAGATTGGGGTTCGGAGTAGTCGGGGGGTTTTGTTGGTTCTTTCAGGCTGTGGCCGCATTCGCCGCAGAATTTATCACCCGGAATGTTTTCAGAGTTACACTGAGGGCAAAGCAATAAAAGCTTTGCACCACACTCACGGCAAAACTTTCTTGCCTCCTGATTTTCAGCCTGGCATTTAGGGCATTTCATTTTTCCCTCCATCAATGGAGAATTAAAGTTATTCCTTACATTGTCGCCAGGTAACTTCTCAATAAGTCCGGGCTATAAATGTGAGTTCACATATAACCCATGTAGCGGAAGGCTAAAGCCTTCCGCTACATCGCCCGGATTTATTGAGAGAATACGCCGCCAGTTCCTTTTCATATTTCTCAATCCAGCCGTCAGCGCCGCATTCTTTGAGAATCTCTATGGCTTTGTTCAGGTTTTCCTTGGCTTTCGGAATATCATCTTTTTGTTTAAAAAGATCAGCGTAAAGAGCGTAATCCTTTCCTAAACAAAACATCATGCCGTTTCTTTGGTCGGCTTCGATGGCTTGCCTGATCCATTTCTCTGCCTCTGTTAAATGCTCATCATCTATATTTAACAGAATTTCTCCGATATATCTTTTCATCCAGCCGTCATAAGCATTAATCTTATTTTCAGAAACAAAGTTGTACATTGTTTTTAGATCAACATTTTTTTCATGATTCATCACCATTGATCTTGCAACGGAAATTTTATTCAAATTCATATGCGATGGTAGCATTTTGCTTTGATTAAATAGTGAAATAGCGCCTAAATAATAGTTTTTTGATTTTTCATAATCGCCACGTTCATAGTATATATCCCCTAAAGTCCATTTTGTGTTAGCCCCAAATGAAATAAGGTTTATACGTTCGCAAAAGTTTAAGCCGTCAATGAGGTATTTCTCTGCATCGTTTAAAAGCCCCTTGTGGTAACAGGACTGACCATGACAGCTAAAAGTATAGGCCTTTGAAAGAATATCGCCACTGTCTTCTGCCAACTTTAGTGCTTCGCTGCTGGTTTTATATGCAAGATCAATCTTACCCTGTAAATTAAAAACAAAATAACCTTGAGCGCTTCTATTTAGTGCCATTCCCCATTTGCTTTTAGTGGTTTTAACGATATCCATCCAGTTTTGAAAATTTTCTGAGGCTTTATCAAATTCACAATTAAGCCCCATGGCAGGTCCCAGATGCGAAAGGGCTACAATCAATGAAAAATAATTACCAACTTCCGCTGAGTCTCTGATGGCTTTTTTTAATGTCTTGAATGCGTTTGGTACATCTTCCTTAATCCAAAACAAATAAGATCCTTCAATCGTGTGTATCTGGCAGAGCCGCTTTTTATAATCGTATCTCAAGGCCAGGTCAACAACAGGTGCTACGGCCTCCTTCGCTCTTGTATTATAATTTATTTGCAAAAAATAAAGACCTATTATCGTACGTGCATCGATTATTTTTTTCTGGACATCATCTGTCCGAGGAAGCCTCTCAAGGCATTCAATTCTTTTTTCCCCATAGGTAATGGCATCGTTAAATGAAGCTTTTTTAATTGCCTTTTTGCATATCAGCTTACAGTACTCTTCGCCTTTCTCAAAATTTTCTGCTTTTATGAAGTGATCGGATAACAACTCGTAGTGTTCGTCTATATTCTCTTTGTGTAATTCTTCAATGGTTCTTCCTATTTTTTCGTGGAGTATTTTTTTTCTTTTGCCCAGTATCGTATCATAGACAACCTCTTGCGTCAGGGCGTGTTTAAAAATATAGGTGGATTGCGGATATATGCCCCTTTCATAGACAAGCTCCGTGTCTTTTAAAACCGAAAGGCGGGATAACAACTCCCTTTCAGGAAGCTCCGCCACCTTCTGAATCAACTCGTAGCTGAACTCACGCCCTAAGACTGATCCGATCTGGAGCAGTTCCTTTGCGCCCTCAGACAGCGAGTCAACCCGGGACATGATCACATCCTGGATTGTTGAAGGGATGGCGACATCTTTAAGATCTTTTACCAGACAATATTTCTTCTTCTGCTCTTCAATAATCCTTAAATCTTTTAGTGATTTTAAAAACTCTTCTATAAAAAAGGGCACACCCTCGGTTTTTTCAAGGACCAGCTCCTCGATTTCTATGTCGATCTCTGCTGTGCCCAAAAGGTGAGAAACCATGGCCAGGCTTTCCCGGTTGGAAAGCCGGTTTAAGTTGATCTGGCTGTGATATGATTTTCCTCCCCATGTGTGCACATACTCCGGCCTGTAAGTGAATATTAAAAATACCTGTGCCCCGGAAATGTTCTCAAGCAAGTTCTTAAAATATTCCTCGGAACTTCTGTCAATCCAGTGCAAATCTTCAACAGCGATAATCAAAGGCCTTATTTCGGAACCCTTTAAGGTAATTAAATGAACCGCAGACATGATGCGATCTTTTCTGGCCTCCGGACTCATGTCGATCTGATCGATACCGCTGTCTTTGACAGATAAAAGCTCAAGCAGGTAAGGAAGGATATTGGCTTCATCTATATCAATTGTTTTCAGCCACTTGGTGACTTTATTTTTTATTGTTGTGCAGTCATCGGTATCTAAGATATTAAAGTTTGATTTTAGAATATCGATGACCGGGTGATATGCTATTCCACGGCTATAGGAAAGGCACTTGCCTTCAAAAAAGCTCACATCTTCATTTGATACACTCTTTCTAAATTCATACAATAGCCTTGATTTTCCAACACCTGCCTCGGCCATAATCGAAAATGCCTGTCCTCGGCCAGATTTGGACATCTTAAACCCATCCAGCAGAATTTCAAGCTCCCTCTCTTTTCCGATAAAAGGAGTAAGGCCTCTTTCAGCACTCACATCAAATCTTGTACGTCTGGAACTGGTAGCGATTACACGATATATTTCAACTGGATCTTTTTTGCCTTTGATTGTTTTTTCGCCCAAAGCTTCAAAACGGAACAATCCTTCGGTGACCTTAAACGTATCCTCTGTTACATAAGTTGATCCTGGCTCTGCCAGGCTCTCCATTCTTGATGCCAGATTTACCGTATCTCCCACAGCTTTAAATTCGACCCGAAGATCATTCCCAAGAGTTCCCACAACAACCGGGCCGGTATGAATGCCGATTCGCATTTTAAGTATTGGCAGGCTTGTTTTTTCCTGTTTTAGCTTATCGCTGAACTTTGACATTTCCAGATGAATGGCCATAGCAGATCGGATTGCACGCTGAGGGGCGTCTTCAAGTGCGATTGGGGCGCCAAACAGAGCCATTACTCCGTCACCGGTCATTTCATTGACCGTACCCTCAAATTCATGGACCTTGTGGATTAATATTTCATAAACCTGGTCCATGATGCCATAGGCGTCCTCAGGGCCGAGGACCTCTGAAAGGGGGGTAAATCCGACCATGTCACAGAACATCACGGTGACCTGTTTGCGCTCGCCTTCGATTTTGCCCCTTTGGGCCAGGATTTTCTCAGTAAGTCCTTTGGGAAGATACCGCTGGATTTTCTCTAATTTATCATCAAAAGAGATTTCTTGAGGGAGTGGCTCGGAAGAGGGTATTGACAATTTGTGGCCGCATTCATCGCAAAACTTACTGCCGGGAGGATTTAATCTGCTGCATTCCGGACATGAAAGTTCCAATTTGCAACCACACTCGTTGCAGAATTTTGCCTCTTCACGATTATCAATCTGGCACTTTGGGCATTTCATTTTTATTCACCAATCATCAAGATGCTTGAACAAAAAACCCCCAAAAAAAGAATTAACCCGGGCGGAACTACTGGTTGTATTCGGTATGAATGTTTAGAAGGTAATAAGAAGAGGCGATGATTTTTTTTTGCCGTCGTTTGGGTAGATAGAGTATTCTAGAATTTAGTAATGGGTGTTGTCAAGAATTACTTTGGCTGATTTGAGAAAGGTTTTACGATCTGCCATATCATAGTATGAATTAATGGTGGTACAGGAGAATGTATTTGTTTTGTTGATTATTTTGAAAAATTTATCAGCAATGGGAATTTCCCTGGATCGCATTGTACATGATAGCGATCTCAATTTTTTTTCAACTTTTTTTAGATTTGCTGATAATCAGCTATGCGATCCAGAAAAATGAATAAATTGTGAAGTGGGTGGTTGGCATCGGGTTCATACAAACCATCCGAGAGTGAAACAATAAATAACGTTTGTGAGTATTGTTAGAATGTCCATTTTATTTCTCCTTTTTTTATGATGTCATTTTGAAAATAAATGATTTGTTCTTTTCATATCGCTTCAGCGTTTCAGCATATCTTGTTTTCGGGTGATCGGTTAAGAGATGAAAAGAATGCCCATGTACAGATAATATCCGATGATCATTAATGTATCCATTTTATTGCCCCCCTTTATAATTTGTTGTTATTGAAAATAATTGCGTCATCTCTTTGTTTTAGTGATGATCTTTTAAGCGATCCAGAGAATGGCATAAACAACGATGTGTCCGATTGTCAGTAAAGTTTCCATTTTGTCTCCCCCTTTTGTTGTGGTTTTTGTTGCCGTTTGATTATTAATAATCCAATAAGCATGCCAAACCGCACAGGAAACTTTTAATAGCTTGTTTTGTTTGGGGATAATTTTTTTTCTGGTGAAATTTAGGGGCTGTGGTTGGAATGATTAAGACGCATATAATGAATGCTATGCATGGATTTTTGCGGTAATGATAGCTGTAGAATTCAGGAATTTCATAATCGGATTTCTCTTCATGGGGGCTGTGACCACATTTGTCAGTAATTACTCAATAAATCCGGGCAACAATGCTCCGGGAGGGCATAAAGCCCTCCCCTACATGGTTTTGTATTAAATACCGTAGTGGCGGGGTTTATCCCCGCCAGATACTGAATCAACGTTTTGCCCAAGGTTATTGAGAACATACATTTGCCAATGATAACTAACTGAGTATTCAGCCATTATCAGTATAGCGTTGATGGATCGTTTTGAACGTCTCGATATTATCCAGCATGATCTTTACCAGCTCCGGATCAAACCGGCGACCGGAGCCTTGCCTTATGATTTGAAGCGTTTTATCAATATCGAATGCCTCCTTGTAGCATCGTCTGGACATCAATGCATCAAACACATCCGCTATGGAGATGATTCGGGATTCAAAAGGGATATTATCGCCTGATAAACCATCGGGATAGCCGGAACCGTCATACCGCTCATGGTGGTGCCGAACCAGGTTGTACGCCATTACAAATGTCGGATGATTAACTTGTTCAAGCACCTTTTTCAGGGTCTGGGCGCCAATGGTTGTGTGAGTTTTCATTTTTTCAAACTCATCTTTTGCCAGTTCCCCCGGTTTCAGAAGAATACTGTCCGGTATGCCAACTTTGCCGATGTCATGCAGAGGGGAAACATTGTAAATATTTTCAATAAAATCATACGTTATTGACTGAGGGTATGTATTCCGGCTCTTTATTCGCTCGGATATAAACATACAGTATGATTGAACCCTCTTGAGATGCTCTCCGATTTCCGGATCACGGGACTCAGCCAGGTCCGCCAGCGAGAATATCATGGTATGATAGGCATTGATGATCTGTTGATTGGCCTTGCTTTCTGAGTGAATCAAGCGGTCATTAATGGTTTGAATCATATTCAGGCTGAGGCGATGGTTCTTCTCGACCAACGCCATAAAATCATGCTGATTGATTGTATAACAAACCAAATCCGTATGAGCATGCACGGTCGCGGACCGATTGTTACCGGAGAGTAATGACATCTCACCAAAATATTCGCCGGTCTGAATCATGCCCAGGCTTCTCTCTCCACCGAAAAAATCCTTTACAACTCCGGCCCGGCCTTTGACCAATAAAAACATGGACTGGCCGGCATCCCCTTCTTTAAAGACGGTCTCTCCTTTTGTATAGGTTACCCGATGAAATCGCTCTGTGATGAGATTTAACTCATCTTCAGAAATTCCATCAAACAGCCTGTTTTTTTTAAGGTATTCGATTAAATGATGCATACGCAGCCTCGTTCCGGGAATCTTTCGTGAATCTTTTTGATAAGGGAATAAATTTTAACTCCTCCACGCTTTAAGTTAGAATAGGGTATCACTTGGACGCCATCACCTTATCCAATTCATCCAGGTCCCACTGAAGATCCATCTCTTCAAACAGGGTCCGGGCTTTCTCAAGATATTCTTCTGCGGTGGTGCCGTTTAATTCTTTGGTTTTGCTGCTTGGTTCAAGCAGACTCTTGCCGACTTCAAAATAGGTGCGGGACAAATCCGGCCGAGCGCCTAACTCTTTTCCTTTTTTGATTGCTCTATCCCACCATTTGAGGGCTTTTTTCCGTTTACCGATAAGCCAGTAATACTCGCCCACAAGCCTAAACATTTTGGTTTGATAAGGTGAATATTTTTTCAATTTCTTCAACGCCGTTTTTTCGCTTTGATAGGCTAATTTTCGGTATTTTGATATATCCGTTTTATCTTTTGAGTTGATGGCTTTTTTTAAATGATAGATATCAACCTTGAATTGAGCGATAAGATAACTTGCATCATAAATTGGAGAAATTAATTTTTTCTGATCAACAATCTTTTTTGCAAAAAGCAACTGTTCCTTTGCTTCTTCGAAGTTATTTAGCAAAGATTGGATTTCAGCTTTAAGTCCAAAAAAAACTAATTGATGGAGTTCTGTACTGGACTTGCCTGAAAAAATAAGCCCGCGTTCAGCTTCCTGCATTGCTTGAGTTAATTGTCTCCTGGTCAAAAGGAAGTTTGTTTTGCCAATAAGGGCATTTAAAGAAGCCAGATCGTAATCGTAAGTATTTCCGATTTCAAATAATTTTAAGATTAGGCGTTCCGCATCTGCAAAGTTGCCTTTTTCAGTAAATACAAAAATAAGAAACCGAATATAACCTGCCGTATCAAATAATAATCCTATTTTTAAGGCTTTATCTATGAGGCCTTCTTCGAACGTCTCAATTTGTCCCCAATTTCCAGAATTGTGATTCGATAAAGTAAAATGAAGATTAAATGGCATGAATGTTTGAAGGTTGTTTTTATCCATTACAGCTTTACTGGTATCAAATAATTTGTAGGGTATTTTATATGATAACCCGCTGTGGGCAATGACACCCGCTGTCCCTGTACACATATTAATTGCCGAAGGTGAAAAGGACATATCAATCTTGAAAGACAGGTTAAAGCCTCTAAGTGCATTAAAAAAGCATCTGACATAATCTGTATAGACGACTGCTGTGCCCAATTTATAAAGCATATCAAAAATTTCTTTTTCTCTCTCGCTTGGTGGAGCTTTCGTTTTTTTTATTACTTGATCCAATCCAGTAAAAAGATAAAAAATATTTTTGGTAAATACAGCAACGGTAAAAAATCTATTCTGATTTATCTGGAAGTCCCAGTAGTCAAACACTTTATCAATGTGCTGCACAACCTCTTCCCACCTGCATTTGTTGCAAAGGGCGATGGCGATGTTTTTTTCGAACATGGCCAGCTTTTCAGGGTCTGCAGTATCTTTACTCGACTGAAGGTATAGTTTTAATCCTTCCTGATAATAATTCAACGCTTCGCTGGATGCCGAGGCCTTCAGTGCTTCTTCACCGGCTTTTACGAGGTAATTCTCGGCTTTCTCATCATCTTCACCTTTGATATAATGCAGTGCCAGCATCCCGTAAAACTCATGCATCCGTTCATCAAAAATTTTTTCGATTGACCGGGCCACTTGCAGATGCAGATCTTTTCGTTTCTGGTGCAAAATAGAGTCATAGGCTGCTTCCTGGGCAAGGGCATGCTTGAAGAGATACTCCAGTTCCGCCATTCGCCGTCGTTCCCGAATGAGTTCAATCTCTTTTAAATAAGACAGCCGGTTGTCGATCCCATCAACCGTGTTTGCTACTTCTGTTAAAATCCGATAAAAAAAACTCCGCCCGATCACCGAGGCGACTTTGACAAGGTCCCGGGTATTCTCATCGAGCCGGTCAATCCTGGCCATGATCACATCGTTGATCGTGTGCGGAATAACCATTTTCTCTATCTTTTCTGTGACCTTGAACTCGCCGTTTGTTCTTACCACCGCCCCCTCGTCAATAAACGACCGCACCACTTCCTCAATAAAAAACGGATTCCCGCCAGCACGCTGGATGATCTGATCAACTATTGCGTGTTGTAGCCCCCTGATATTGAGCATATTGTTAATAAGTGTTTCACCCATTTGCTCGTTTAGCGGCTGCAGATTGATTTCAACATAATAGACAGGAAGCTTTTCTTTAATAGTTTCAATAATTCTGTCGCCGGTTTCCGGGTGGCTGGGCCGGAATACATTGATAAATAGGATTCGCTGTGTTTCAGCCAGCCGGAACAGAGATTCAAGGAGTTCTATGGTGCTGGTATCCGCCCAGTGCAGATCTTCTATCACAATTATCAGCGGTGTCAGTTCCGTTGATTTGATTAAAAAATCCCGCAAATTTTTAAAAATCAGTTTTTCAAGCGCCTCTCCCTCAATGCCTTTCACCCTTTCAGCGTGTCGGCCGGACAACTTCATACCCATAAGGGTTGCCATAAAAGGAAATATTTCATTTGTATCTTCCGGGCATACATTTCTGATTGCTGTTTCCAGTTTGTTCAATGCTGTTGCCGAAGTATCTTCTTCTTTAATATTGGCCCAGTGTTTTAAAAGGTTAATAATAGGGTGAAAACTTAAATTTCTGCCGATGGAGATGGCCCTGCCTTCAAGAAGGGTGATTCGTTTCATTGCACTGCTGTTTCTAAGCTCGGCAAGAAGCCGTGATTTACCGATGCCAGCCTCTCCGATCACGTTGACGACAGATCCTTCACCATCAACAGCTTTATTTACTTGAAGTTCTAATTTGTTGAGGTCATTGTCACGGCCCACCATTTCAGAAAAGATCTGCCGCTCCAGACCCAGACGTGGCCTGTCAACTTTGGCTTTAATCAACTCATATACATCTAACGGCTCTTCTTTTCCTTTCACCGTCACCTTGCCGAGCGGTTCAAATTTAAAAAACTGGCTGACCCGCTTGTAAGTGATGGGCGAAACAAGAATGGTACCCGGCTGTGCCATGCTTTCCACCCGGGCAGCCAAGTTGGTGGTATCCCCGATAGCGGTATAGTCCATACGCAGATCATCACCGATAGATCCCACGATAACAGGGCCTGAGTTAAGACCGATTCGCATTTTAAATTCAAAGCCATACTTATTCTTCAATTCTTCACTGTAATTTTTAATAGCATTTTGTATGGATAGCGCAGCTTGACAGGCATTCTGGGCATGGTTTTCAATGGCAACAGGTGCGCCGAAAAGGGCCATCACACCGTCACCAGTAAATTGATTAATCGTTCCCTGATGGTTATGAATTTGTTCCATCAGGATCTTAAAGCAACCATCCATGATCTGATGAACCTCTTCCGGATCGAGTTTCTCAGCAATAGAGGTATAATTGGCTACATCCGCAAAAAGAACCGTCACCCGTTTTCGTTCGCCTTCCATGGCGCTTCGGGTGGTGAGGATCTTGTCAGCCAGAAATTTGGGGGTATAGGAGTGGGGTTGAGTGAAGTCTATGGGAGGGGATTGTGCTGGTTCCTGAAAATTGTGGCCGCATTCATTACAAAATTTGAAATTTTCAGGAATTTCAGATTGACATTTCGGGCATTTCATTGTTTATCCCTCACCAGGTGGTAAGTCAGCCAATTCTTTCTTCACTTTGTCTGGCTCGATCAGGATTTCCAAACGTTCAAAGATTTCCAGGGCTTTTTTTAAATAATCCTGAGCCTGAACAATCTCGCCCTGTTGTTTATGGTATCGGCCATAACCTGCGTATGCCCGTGCCAAATAATACTCGGCCTTAAGATCTTGAAATGTATCGATGCTTTTTTGAAAGTGCATTGATGCCCGTGACGGATCTGTTTTTAAAGCAACCTCACCTAAAAAGTAGTGCGCATTTCCAAAATGAAGTCTCATATTATATTGTTCTGCGAGGTCCAACACATTATTAAGTATTTGAGTGGCTTTTTCATATTCTCCAATAAGCCAATAACCTTCACCAAGCCAAAAAATTGTATCAATTATGCTTGGTGGAAAGCCCACAGCCTTTATCATTGGAAGATTAGCGACTAAAAATTCAATACCTTTTCGAGCTTCTCCAGAACGGCACAAAATCCATGCCTGAAAAATTTGAGCCCATAGTTCATCAAAAGGCGTTGGGGCTTTGTCAACCGATATTTTAGAGTGTTCCAGAGCCTGAACCATGTCACCTTTTATTATGTAAGCATGAGCGATGTGCATGAGCGTATGAGAAATAAGGCTCTTATCTGAAAATTTTTCAGCCATTTTTAGAGCCTCATTCCCCATTGTTATTGCTTTATCCCATTGACCAGTATTGATAAAGGAAAGTGAGACAGCACAAAAAGTATATACATACAACTTAAGGTTAAATTGATTTTCCAATAAGTATAGTATATCTTCCTTTAAAGCATGAACTTTATCATACTCGCATGTCCAAGCATAACCCCACAATATAGATATATATGCATTAGTTGCGTATTCAGGGTGGCCTGCGGCTTTACTCAGATCAATAGCTCTCGTTCCTTTTTCGATTGCCTGATCCAAATGGCCAAGCGATATTTCACTTGCGGTTAATACAGCATAAAACTTAGCAAGGAGTTCAATATCATCTAAATCGACCGCCACAGGTTCGTAGCTGGTCAAAAGGTCATAATATTCTTGAAACCTTAGGAGTAAAGCGAACACGAATGGTTGATTGCATAGCAAAGAGATACGATGTTTCTGGTTTTCATTTGTTTCATCAAGGGTGTCAAGGAGTTCCATGGCCTCATTAAAATAGCTCATCGCTTCTTGCATCGCGTTGAGCCTGGCGGCCTTTTGGTTGGCTTTATCCAGATAATCTAAGGCCTTTTTTGCATTGTCACTTCTTCTATAGTGATAGGCAAGGAGTTCGTAATATTCTTCGATGCGAACTGGATACAGGACTTCGATGGCATCTGCTACTTTTTCATGAATCTCCTTTCTTCTTTTTTGAAGTAAACTATTATACGCCACCTCCTGTGTGAGGACGTGTTTAAAGATATATTCCAACTCCGGAAACAGTTGCTTTTCAGCAATAAATTCCAAGCCCTGAAGGTTGAGTAGGTAGGATTTGAGCTCTTCCCTCATTCCCATAATGGTCTGCAGGATGCGAAAGGCAAATTCCCTGCCGATGACCGACGCCATCTGCATCACCCGTTTAAGGCTTTCTTCTATTCGGTCGATACGGGATGCGATAATTCCATGAAGGGTGTCCGGCACCTGAATGTCTGATGCGTTTTTTGTTAAAATATACTGATGATTTTTCTTCGCGATCGAACCGTTTTCAAGTAAGTTCTGAGTTAGCTCCTCAACAAAGAGCGGATTACCGCCTGCTCTGCTCAGGATCAATTCCCTGAGTTCCGGAACAGCTTTTCCACCTTCAAGAATGGATTGCACCAGCATGGCACTGGATTTCGTTGTAAGCTGATCAACTCCGATTTTTCTGTAATATGATTTGCTCCCCCATTGATGGGTGTATTCCGGCCGGTACAAAAGAATCAGCAGGATTTTTGTGTTCTGCAGCCATCCGATTAAATAGTCGATAAATTCTTCCGAAGTTTTGTCGATCCAGTGGAGGTCGTCTATTGCAAGAATAAGCGGTCTATTCTGGCTTTCACGAACAAACAGATTCCGAAGGGATTCAAACACCCTGAGCTTTCTTTCTGAAGGCTCAACCTGAAGATACTTTTCATCACCAACCTTAAGGGAAAGTAAATCCTGAAACGGAGTATGGGCGCTTTTGAGGTTTTGATCGAGGTTTAAGGTTTTCTCCGTGATTTTTTCCTTGATAAGCGACTCAGGATCTTCGTCGGCTATCTTAAAATATGATTTTAAAATGTCCAGAAAGGGCAGATAGGCCATAGCGCTGCCGTAGTGGAGGCACCGGCCTTCAAGGAAAGAAAACTCATCCGGGGTTAATTGATTTCTAAATTCCAGAAGGAGTCTTGATTTCCCGACACCGGCCTCACCAACCATGCCAACCACCTGGCCCGCGCCTGACTTTGCTTTGTTATAAGCCTGTATAAGATAGGACATGGAATTCTTCCGGCCGACAAACCGGGTAAGCCCCCTGACGACTGAAGCGCCTAACCGGGTCTCTACACTCCCCTTTTTGATAAGCTCAAACGCTTTCTGCGCTTCATCTTTTCCTTTAACTGCAACCTTCCCCAGAGGCTTAAATTCAAAAAAATCCTGTACTATTTTGTATGTATTCTCCGATATCAGGACCGCGCCCGGCTCGGCTATACTTTCCATTCTTGAGGCCAGATTGGTGGTGTCGCCGACTGCTGTGTAATCCATCCTTAAGTCATCGCCGATGGCGCCGACGACCACCGGCCCGGAATTAAGACCGATGCGCATTTTAAAATCTGCATTGAAATCCTTCTTCACTTTGCCGCCATATGTTTCAATTGCTTTCCGGATGGATAAGGCTGCATAACAGGCCCGCTGGGCGTGGTCCTCGTGGGCAATGGGAGCGCCAAACAGCGCCATCACGCCGTCCCCAGTAAACTGATTGATGGTCCCCTCATACTTATGAATCTCATCCATCAGGATCTTGAAACATCCGTCCATGATCTGGTGGACTTCTTCCGGATCGAGTTTTTCGGACAGGGACGTGTAGTTGGCAACATCAGCGAAAAGCACCGTGACAAGCTTACGCTCTCCTTCCATGGTGCTGCGTGTGGTCAGTATCTTATCGGCAAGAAATTTAGGGGTATAGGATTGGGGCTCGGAGTAGTCACCGGGTTCTTTGGGTTCATGAAGACTGCTGCCGCACTTACCGCAAAATTTTCGGTCTAAGGGGATCTTTTCTCCGCACTCAGAACAAATTAATTCTAACTTAGTACCGCATTGTTCACAAAATATGACCCCTTCACGATTATCAAACTGACATTTCGCGCATTTCATTTTGCCCCCCGAAAAGATTTCGCCGCGATAGATTTAATTAATATGGTAATTTATGAGCTCGGCCGCTTTTTGAGCGCCGAAAGTTGAAATTTGCGCATAATCCTGTTTTTTACCCAGGTTAGAAATAACCATTTCGGCTAAACATTCCGGTGTTGTTTCAGAAAATAGCATTTTGACGCCCGCCCGATGTCTGGCCACCCGGGAGGAAACATTGCGTTGCTGTTCACAATGTTCCTCAAGAGGAAAATAAAGAAACGGCCGCTTCAGGGCAGTCAGCTCCAGTGTACTCGTACCGCCACCCAAAACAATGGCTAAATCGCTTGCAGCAAAATGCTCGTAAAGGTCGGGAATATATTCCTTTACTTCCACTCCTTGTGGGACTTCAAGAGATTCGGCAGAAAGGCGTGGGCCACAGACTAAAACCATGCGAAGATCAGGAACCTGTTTTCTGATAATAGGGTAGGCTTGCCCACAAAGTTCTAACAGTTCTTTACCGATGGAAGTGCCGCCAATGGAACATATGATCAGAGTCTCTTTTCCATACCCCAGTTTCTCTCTTACTTTCATTTGATCACCATATTCTGCAGGATCAAACGGGAGAACATAGCCTATGAATTTACATCTCGCTTTAGCCCAATCTAAGCGATTGGGGAGGAGAAAGCCGAATTTTTCGTCTGGTACGTCTTCGAGTTCGCCGACAAAAAGTTCTAAATTAATCGGAGAAGGAACACGGTGGCAAACTTTTGACCATACGCGATTCCAGTAGTAAATCCCTAGCTTCTCCAAAGGATTTTTCGTCATGGAATAGAGTCCTATAAAATCGAAAATCATCACAAAGGGCGCTTTCTTGATTCCTGGCTTCTTATGCAAGGCGATCCATATTTCATAAGTTTCATCACCAATAACGAGATCGTATTGCTGCTTACTGGTTACCTGTTTGAAGACTTCTACATTCTCATCCCACTCCTTCTTTGCTTTAAAGGCATATTTCACAATATTTAGCAGCGGGCCTTTGCTGGCTTTTTCTGCCGGAATGTTGTCATTGGCATATAAATCGGCTTCAGGGAGAAGCTTTTCACCAGCATTTTTAATTAATATGCTCGCCGGTTGAGACGCCAACCAAAAAATCTCAATCCGGGGATTTTGTTTGCGTAATTGACTGGCTATGGCCAGATCCCTTGTAATATGCCCCAATCCCAATGATCCGCTGATATATAAAACCCTTTTTGCTGACATTTTAACCCCTCCTTAACTGGTATTATGGGCCGATTGCCAACTCGGCCAACTCCTTTTTTACCTTGTCCGGTTCAATAAGAATTTCCAATCGTTCAAAGATTTCAAACGCTTTCGTTAAATAGTCTTTGGCTTGAGACATCTCGCCCTGTAGTTTGTGGTATCGGCCGTAACCTGAGTATGCCCGTGCTAGATAATATTCAGCCTTGATCTCTTGTAATATATCGATACTTTTCTCAAAGTGGATTAATGCCTGCTGCGGATCTGTTTTTAAGGCAATCTCACCTAAGAAGTAGTGAGCAGCCCCAAAATAAAGTTTCATCTTATATTGCTCTGCAAGATCCAGCACATTTTTAAGCGTCTGAATCGCTTTATCATACTCTCCTGCCAGCCAATAACCTTCACCAAGCCAAAGACTGGTAAAAACTACGCCGGTTTCATATCGAGCAGTCTGGAACATTGGAAGAGTTGCAGCTATAATTTCTGTGCCTTGATGAGGCTCTCCGGCACGGCATAAAATCCATCCATGAAAAAATTGAGCCCACACTATATCTCCTGGAGTTTGGGCTTTGCTAATTGACAGTTCAACGTATTCCAGGGCCCGAGCCATGTCACCTTTTAAATTATAAGCAGCTGCAATGAATGAGGATGAGAAAGAAATTAAACTATGATTTGAAAATTTCTCAGCCATATTTAGCGCTTTATGACCCGCTTGTACAGCACTGTCAAACTGACCAACATTTATAAGTGCCCAGGCAACAAAAGAAAAAGTATATGCATATAATCGAAGATCAAAGTGATTCTCCGACAAGCGAAGGATCTCTTCTTTTAATGCAAGAGCTTTATCGTAATTAGATGTATGCACATAACTACACAATATTATTATATGTGCATTATATGCGTTTTCAGGGGGGAGACCTGAGTTCTTACAGAGTTCGATCGCTTTGGATCCTGTTGCGATTGACTGATCATAATGGCAGAAGCAAGTTTCACATGCTGATAAGGCAGTATAAAACCCTACGAGGAGTTCAGGATCATTTAAATCGATCGCTATAGGCTTGTATCGAGTCAGCAGGTCGTAATACTCCGGGTACTTCAAAAGCAAAAGGAATACAAACGGCTGATTACATAACAAAGAGATACGACGTTTCTGATTTTCAATGGTTTCATCCATGGTGTCCAGGAGAGCCATGGCTTCGTTAAAATAGGTTAATGCTTCTTGCATAGCAATTAGTCTGATAGCTTTCTGATTGGACAGTTCCAGGTAATCCAAGGTGTTAAGTGTATTTTCACTCCGCCCATAATGGTATGCAAGGAGTTCATAGTATTCTTCGATTCGATCCGGATACAGGACTTCGATGGCACTTGCTACCTTTTCATGAATCTCCTTTCTTTTTTTTTGAAGTAAACTGTTATACGCCACTTCCTGGGTGAGGACGTGTTTAAAGATATATTCCAACTCAGGGAAAAGATGCTTTTCAGTTATAAATTCCAAACTCTGGAGGTTAATGAGATTGGATTTCAGTTCTTCTCTCATGCCCATGATGGTCTGTAGAACGCGAAAAGCGAATTCCCGACCAATGACCGATGCCACCTGCATCACCCGTTTGAGGCTTTCCTCTATTCGATCGATACGAGCCGCTATAATCCCCTGAATCGTATCCGGCACCTGAATCTCTGATATTTTTTTTGTTAAAATATATTGATGATCTTTCCTTTTAATAGATCCGTTCTCCAACAGATTTTGAGTAAGCTCCTCAACAAATAGCGGATTTCCGCCTGCTTTACCAAGGATAAGTTCTCTAAGTTCCGGAACGACATCTCCGTCTTCGAGAATGGATTGCACCAACATGACACTGGACTTGGATGTCAACTGGTCAACACCGATTTTACCGTAATTGGATTTGCTGCCCCATGGATGCGTATATTCCGGCCGATACAAAAGGATCAGCAGGATTTTTGTGTTCTGTATCCATCCCATAAAATAGTCAATAAACTCTTCAGACGTTTTGTCGATCCAGTGGAGGTCGTCTATTGCAAGAATAAGAAGTTTGTTTTGGCCTTCTCGAACAAATAAATTCCGAAGAGATTCAAAAACCCTCACCTTTCTTTCTCCCGGATCAACTTGAAGATAGTTTTGATCTTCGACCTTGAGGGAGAATAAATCCTGAAATGGAGGGAGGGCGCTTTTAAGATTTTCATCAAGATTGAGGATTTTTTCCTCAGTTTTATTCTTGATAATAAATTCTTGATCTTTTTCGTCTATCTCAAAATAAGACTTTAATATCTCCAGAACAGGCAGGTATGCTATACTGCTGCCATAGTGAAAGCACCGGCCTTCAAAGTATGCAAATTCATTCGGAGGCAATTGATTTCTAAATTCCAGAAGGAGCCTTGACTTTCCTACACCAGCTTCTCCAACGATGCCCACAACCTGTCCTGATCCTGATTGTACTTTTTCATATGCCTCCATAAGACCGGCTATGGAATTTTTCCGGCCGACAAACCGGGTGAGCCCCTTGGCGACTGAAGCGCCTAACCGGGTCTCTACACTCCCCTTTTTGATAAGTTTAAAAGCCTTCTGCGGTTCCTCCTTTCCTTTAACTGTAATTTTCCCCATAGATTCAAATTCAAAGAAATCCCGGGCTGTATTGTATGTGTTCTTTGATACAAGGATAGTGCCGGACTCGGCTGTACTCTCCATTCTGGCAGCCAGGTTGGTGGTGTCACCGACTGCCGTATAATCCATCCTTAGATCATCCCCGATGGCCCCTACGACTACCGGTCCTGAGTTAAGCCCGATGCGCATTTTAAAATTCTCACCGTAATCCTTCGTTACCTTGTCGCCATATGATTCAATTGCTTTCTGGATGGATAAGGCTGCATAACAGGCACGCTGGGCATGGTCCTCGTGGGCGATAGGGGCACCGAATAGGGCCATCACACCATCACCGGTAAACTGATTGATGGTCCCTTCGTACCTGTGGATTTCTTCCATCAGGATCTTGAAGCACCCATCCATGACCTGGTGTACTTCCTCCGGATCAAGCTTTTCCGACATAGAGGTAAATCCGGCCACGTCAGCAAAAAGAACTGTTACCAGCTTTCGTTCACCTTCGATTGAACTGCGTGAAGTCAGAATTTTATCGGCAAGGAATTTGGGGGTGTAGGATTGGGGCTCGGTGTAGTCGGGGGGGGCTGTGGGTTCCTGCAGGTTGTTGCCGCATTCGCCACAGAATTTATCTTCAGGAATAATTTCAGCACCACATTGAGAGCAGTTCAGTACAAATTTCGTCCCACATTCACGGCAGAATTTTTTATTCTCTGGATTTTCAGTCTGACATTTCGGACATTTCATTTTTTACTCCATCAAAGGAGAATTAAAGTTATATGTTACATTGCCGCCATTTCCTTTTCATATTTTTCAACCCACCCGTCAGCGCCGCATTTTTTGAAAATATTGATTGCTTTGATCAGGTTTTCTTGGGCTTTTGGAATATTGTTTTTTCGTTTGATAAGATTAGCGTAAAGGGCATAATCCCTGGCTAACTCAAACATCATGCCGTTTTTTTTGTCAGCATCGATGGCTTTTTGGATCCACTCTTCGGCTTTAGAGATATGTTGGATGCCAAGATTCAACCAAATATCCCCGAAAAGCCTTTTCGTCCATCCATCGAGACATTTTAAGTTATTTCGATCCATATAATTATTCATCAACTTTAAATCAAAATTTTTGAACTTATTGATCATACGGATTCTTGCAATATTGATTTCAAATAAATTGTGCCAAGAGTGGAATCCTCCAGTTTTTTTACCAAACAATATTGCTTGATTATAATGATCCCGGGCCTTTTTATAGTCTCCTCGATCAAAAAAGATTTCGCCCAAAAACAAATTCGCCCAACCTCCCCAGGAATACCACATGGTTTTTCCACATAAATCCACAGCTTCTAAAAGTACATTCTCGGCTTTTTTAAATAGTCCTTTATAAAAACAGCACATGCCAAAGGTTGAAAGTGCCATTCCCTTGAAATGTATATCACCGCTTTCTCGTGCCAGATGTAGTGATTCTTCACTCGTTTTAAATGCAAGGTCAATTTTGCCTTGAAAAGCGTAGCCAATGACACTCATAGTCCCTTTTGCAACAACAATACCATTCGCTTCATTTATTGTCTTCGACAAATCAAGCGACTTAATTAAAAATGAAATGCCTTTTTCAAAATCACAATTAAAACATAAAGCACCCCCCAAAAAATAGCATGCAAGCCAGTAGGAAAAGAAATCACCAGTTTCTTCAGAAATTTTTATTGCCTTCTGTAAGTCTTCAAATCCTTTCGGATAATCTTCTTCAACATAAATGCTAAATGATCCGGTTGAGACATATATAATCGGAAGTTTTTTTTGATAATTTAAATTAACAGCCAGATCTACGATTGGAGCGACAGCTTCTTTTGCTGCAACATGGAGATTAATCACTACGCAATAAGCAGCCAGACTTGTCCTGGCATCAATGATTTTTTTCTGAACAGCATCTGTGTTTGAAAATTTTTCAAGGCAGAAAATCGTTTTTTGGGCATATGATATGGCATCACTGAATGCAGATCTTTTTCTCGCCATCCTGCCTGCCAGCTTTGAATATTCAGCCCCTTTTTCATAATTTTCAGAATTAATAAAATGCCCGGATAGAACCCCGTAATGTTGATTAATATTTTCTTTAAACAGTTCCTCAATCGCGGTGCCAATTTTTGCATGAAGTTTTTTCTTTCTTTTGGTCAATATCGAGTCGAAAATTACTTCCTGGGTAAGTGCATGTTTGAATATATAGGTTGATTCGGGATATATTCCTTTTTCATACAGCAGCTCAGAATCCTTTAAGGCTGACAAATGAGAGAGAAGTTCCTGCCCGGATAAGCCTGTCACCAGCTTTATCAATTCATAGCTGAACTCTCTTTCGATAACCGACCCGGTTTGAAGCAGCTCTTTTGCACCTTCAGGCAGGGAATCAACACGAGCCATTATGACATCCTGAATCGTTGAAGGGATGGTTATATCCTGAAAATCTTTTGCCAGATGATATGTTTTCTTTTTTTCTTCAATGATCTTCAAATCCTTAAGCGATTTTATAAATTCCTCAATGAAAAATGGCACCCCTTCAGTTTTTTCAAGGATCATGTTCCCGATATCACTGACAATATCATCTGTCCCCATAAGGTGTGTCACCACGGCAAGGCTCTCCTGGTTGGAAAGGCGGTTCAGCGTGATCTGGCTGTGATACGATCTGCCTCCCCAAATGGGCACATACTCCGTCCGGTAAGTAAAGATTAATAATATACATGCAACTGAGATACTATTGAGCAGATTCTTCAGACATTCCTCAGAGCTTTTATCAATCCAGTGAAGATCTTCAATCGCAATAACCAGCGGTTTTAATTCAGAACCTTTAATGGCGATTCGTTTCACGGATTCCATGATCTGCTCTTTTTTTGCCTGGGGGCTCATTGGTATTTTATCTATACCGCTATCTTTCACAGATAAAAGCTCCAGAAGATACGGCAGGGTGGAGGCTTCATCAATGTCCAATATGCTCAGACCGTTTATGATCTTATCCCTGATCTCTGAATCATTGTCGTTTTCCTGAATATTAAAATTTGATTTCAATATATCTATGACCGGATGATATGCAGCACCCTTGCTATATGAGAGACATCTCCCCTCCAAAAAGGTAATATCTTCATTGATCACAGCTTTTCTGAATTCATATAAAAATCTGGATTTGCCGACACCCGCCTCAGACACAATGGAAAATGCCCGGCCACTGCCGGCCTTTGAGCGCTCAAACCCATCCAGCAGCAGCTCAAGTTCCCGCGCTCTGGCGATAAAAGGCGTCAGCCCCCGTTCGGCACTGACATCAAACCGGGTTCGCCGGCTGCTGGGTGCGATTACACGATATATCCTAACCGGATCTTTTTTGCCCTTGACCGCTCTTTCACCCAGGGCTTCGAAACGGAAAAACCCCTCGGTGAGCTTAAATGTGTCTTCGGTTATATATGTGGCGCCGGGTTCTGCCAGCCCTTCCATTCTGGAGGCCAGATTTACCGTATCGCCCACAGCTTTAAACTCAACCCGAAGATCATTGCCCAGGGTGCCGACAACAACAGGGCCGGTATGAATGCCGATACGCATCTTAAGAATTGGCAGACCTGCCTTCTCCTGTTTTAGCTTATCGCTGAATTTAGACATTTCTCTATGTATCGCCATTGCAACCCTGATCGCACGTTGAGGAGCATCTTCAAGCGCAATGGGCGCACCAAATAACGCCATCACACCGTCACCGGTCATTTCATTGACCGTGCCTTCAAAATCATGAACCTTGTGAATTAATATTTCATAGACCTGGTCCATGATTGAGTATGCTTCCTCGGGGCCAAGGCTCTCGACCATAGGAGTAAAACCTTCCAAATCGCAGAACATGACCGTGACCTGTTTGCGCTCACCTTCAATTTTGTCTTTTTGGGCCAGGATTTTTTCAGCAAGTCCCTTTGGAAGATATCGCTGGATCTTGTCTATTTTTTCATCAAAGGAGAGTTCTTTGGGGGGAGGCTCGGAGGGGGAAGTCAAGTTGTAGCCGCATTCAATACAGAATCTACTTGCCGGAGAGTTTGCCTTTCCGCATTCCGGACATGCGATTTCCAGTTTATTGCCGCATGCATTGCAAAATTTTGCCCCTTCAGGGGGAACAGATTTGCATTTCGGACATTTCATTTTTTTCAACGGAGTGAAAATAAAATGTGAAAAGGTTAATACCCAGGCAGAATCACTGGTTGAATAAAAAATGCAAATTATAGAAATTATAATGAAGTGGAAATGAATTTATGTTGCCACAGCTTGGGTAGGTATAAAGTAGTTTATGGTGTGGGGGTTCAATTTGTCAAGAATTTCTTTTTGTTAGTGTTTTAAGAGGCTTCTCTCTTCTACTAATCCGTGGTATGGAATAAAGTAGCAGGCCGGGAAATAGTAAATATTTTTAAAGTAATTTTAAATACCTTTTCATAGATGAGGACTTCCCTGGATCGCATTGTACATGATAGCGATCTCAAATTTTTTTCAGCTTTTTTTAGATTTGCTGATAATCAGCTATGCGATCCAGAAAAATGAATAAATTGTGCGTTGATTAAATATCGTTGGGTTCATACAAACCATCCGAGAGTGAAACAATAAATAACGTTTGTGAGTATTGTTAAAATGTCCATTTTATTTCTCCTTTTTTTATGATGTTTTTTGAAAATAAATGATTTGTTCTTTTCATATCGCTTCAGTGTTTCAGTATATCTTGTTTTGAGGATAGATCAGCTAAGCGATCAAAAGTGCACCCATGTACAGATAATATCCGATGATCATTAATGTATCCATTTTAGTGCCCCCCTTTTATAACTTGTTGTTATTGAAAATAATTGCGTCATCTCTTTGTTTAATGGATCTTTTCATTGACCTGGCGAATGATCCGTTAAGCGATCCAGAGAATGGCATAAATAACGATGTGTCCGATTGTCAGTAAAGTTTCCATTTTGTCTCCCCCTTTGTTGTGGTTTTTGTTGCCGTTTGATTATTAATAATCCAATAAGCATGCCAAACTGCATCGGAAACTTTTAATAGCTTGTTTTGTTTGGGGATAATTTTTTTTCTGGTGAAATTTAGGGGCTGTGGTTGGAATGATCGAGACGCATATAATGAATGCTGTGCATGGATTTTTGCGGTAATGCTATCTATGGAAAGGGGGGTATCCGCTTCATTGTCCTTGGGTATATTGTAGGTTGGGGTTAAGCGGTTATAGTCATCACTTTTGCTGGGTTCGCCTGACTCGACGTCACCTCGACGCGCTGCGATCACTGCAAAATTAGCGAACCCAACAAAATTAGTTGTAGACCGACGGCTTAACCCAACCTACAATTTGTCGTTTAGGGTAGCGAAGAGGATAGCCCCTCTATGGAATTCAGAAATTTCATATTTGCGCCGGGGAAAAGGCTGAATTTGATTTGGCAAAAATATATTAAGGTCAATGGTTCTGTGGGGACATCACTTGTTTCGGCTCATCCAGATCCCACTGCAGGCAGGTCCATCACTTCAAACAGGATTTTGGCCTTATCAAGGTATTTTCTGGTTCCCACGGTCCCCCGTGGGAACCCACATACCGCAGGTTGTTTATTCCTGGGGATTTGCAACTTGTACTTTTTATTTTTTGGCGACCCTGTTCCTGTATAATGTTGGATTGATGACCTGAATCATTTTCTCTGCATCAAGCGGCTCGCCCAGAAAATTAATAATGGTGTTTATTTCCGCTTCCGGAGCAACGATAAGTGAATTATAATTAACAGAAAGCACGTTTATGTTCTCTTGCGTCTCAAGCCAGGCATGAATTTTTTTAAGGTGTGCATTAAAAAGATTTGCCATAATAATATCGTCTGTATCTGATTCAATATTTTTCCGTTCAAGCATTTTTTTTTGAGACCGAAGGACCTCTTCCAGTTCTCTTTCCATAAAAATAATATTATAGGTTTCCCCGTAAGGAAGATCGAAAAGAAGCATGGAAATCATTTTAAATACTTTACCGCGGGTATCTTTTAACCAGGTGGCATCCTCTTTAATTTTTTTTACTTTTTCAAATTCATAATATCCCAAAGGGTTATCGATATCCGCTTCACGAAGGGAGTCTGTAACAATTGGCATACCACCGTATTCCAGCATTTTCATCATCATAGAGGTTCCGGAACGGGGCAGACCGCTGACTATGGTAATAAATTTATTCATTTATAAAAAAGTTTCCTTTATCGTTGGTAAGTAGATTCAATTCGTACATTTAACATAGGCCTCAAAGTAGATACCCACAGGCTCACGCCCGTGGGTATCTACTTTGATTTTGTATATAATGAAAAAAGGATTTTACGATACATGATCTTGCCGCGTTAATGCAACAACTCATTTTCACAACTCATTTTCATTGATGGCAATATCCCGACTTTTATGAGCTCTTCGGAAGCCAAAACCCATGACATTCATGTTGCCCGATTAGTTGAATTTCCGGCACATTCAATCATTGCTTTTGACAAGGCCTATCTAAATTTTTCATGGTTCAATGCAATGAGCAATAATCAGATCAAGTTATATATTTTTGCATACATTGTGCACTAAATGACACACAATATGGGAATTGCTTCTTTGTCATTTATTGCACCAAATCTTTTCTTTTTTAACGATAATTGCCTTATAACTTAACAAATATTGTCAATTTTGAAACACCTGACGCAGGCTGATATAAGAATATTACCCCGAATAAGCTCCATTAAGGTATCAATGTTTTTATAGAAGTTGATTCCAGAGAAGCTTGATTATATATCATTTCAGGCGAATTTATGGTTTGAGGAGTCACTGCAATATATCGCCGGCAGGACAAAAAATTCAAATTTGGCATGTGACTTGCACTAAATTTTTTAAATCATGTAAGCGGATTCATTTATGCTGTATCAACATGAGCAAAGAGTATCAAATTTTTTATTTGACATTATTGAGACGGATATTAAATTTTCATCAAGAAACTACCACATTGTGACATATTCTTGCTTGAAATATATTATCGGGAACTGTCAAAATTTTTATGAAAAGTGATTTTATTATGAAAGTTTGTCGATGAATTCGAGAGCGCAAAAAAACATTCTGTGCTCCGACGGGTAAAATAGGGCCCATCCTCGTAAAAGGAGAAAGACATGAAACTAAAAACCTTTATTTCCAACGCCTGCATTATATTTTTTATGTTGGTGCTATTTACCATGGTTCCGGCCTGGGCTGGCACAAAAATCGTCTATGAGAACGAGATCTTTAATCAAACCCTCAGGCTATACCTTGAGAACGATGAAGTCCTGATAATGAACAATTGCTATTTTGACGGCGGTGAATTGAGAGTACGCGGTAAGGGAAATGTTTTTATTGACAAATGCATTTTCCAGTCTCCCCCAAGATCTGCCATGGATATTATGGTGGACGGCTATGTGAGTATCCAGTCGGTTGACATTTATGGGACCGGCACAACGCCGAACAATCACAGATATAGCGGGCTTACCCTACACGGGGCCACTCAGGGAGGCTTGATTTCTAACGTAATTGTTACGGATTTTCCGGGAAATGGAATCCTTGTCGAAGCCTCTCTCCCAATAAATAGGGTCAAATTCAGTAACATCCAGGTGTACGATTGCGGCGGCGGAATGTGGCTTTTTAATGCTGACGGCTGTAAAGTGGATGGATTTTATTCCGAAAACTCCGATTACAAACAGCTTCGCAGGTTTGCCTACCGGCAGGCCTTTCCCTGCATTCTGGACGAAGTTGTGGTAGACGGTGAACGGTATCGCGGGAATACTCTTTTCAGAAATATCACATGTTATTAGACATTAGCGTTTTGTGCTTACCGCTAGTACTGAGGTTTTTCCCAACACTTGCGCTCCTGGGTCGCGGATATTCTAATAAACATGATCGTAAAAGATAATCTCTGAGGTTGAATGGCAGGTTAATAAACAATATAGTATCTCTGCAACAAACACAAACAATCCCGACTGTTGGCGCATCAAGGATTTATCGTGGCAGATCCTGTCCGTCAAGTTCCTTCGTGAAAACAACCAATTCAGCAGCACCGACTGAAAGATCTGCTCTTTTAAACCCAAAACTTTCCATCATACGCTGGGAAGCAATGTTGCCTTTATGAGCTATGCCGATAATCTTTTGCCAACCCAGTTCATAAAGTTTCTTAAATGATTTATCGCTGAGTGCCCTGGAATAGCCGCCTCTGCGGTAATCGGGATGAATGCCGATGAGTGAAGCATGTCCGAACTCCGCGTTTTTTTTTAAAAACTCCTCAATCTCCTCAGACCCGAAAAATGATTCAATAACCGTTTTCCAGATCTGGGGATGAAACACCAGCCATGGACGAAACAATAACGCCCGTATCACGGACAGCTTGTTATTTGAGAAAATCTGTTTGCGATAGGGGCCTTTACAGAAAACGCAAAACCCGATGGGCTTTCCATTTACCTCCGCTTCACATACAACAACGTTTTCAGATGTAAGGAACCATTTATAAACATCGCTCATAAATGATTTGCCCAGGACCATGATCAGATGATCTTTTGGATTGAAACACTGAAAATGCAGCTCTACCAGATTATCCAAATCATCTATCGTTGCAACCTGAACATTGAGCGACTCGCTCTGCTCCATGTTTCGCCCCCTGTGGCCTTAAGCAGAAAAGAATTTAAGGAATAGAATTTTTTTTAACTAAGTTATATAGTTGAAATTGTATAGTATGTCAAAATATTATTTACTTCTTATGCATTGATATCGAAATAGAGGCCAATGGTATTATCGCGTAACTGTATCTGATGGCGTATAAAATTTTAATTAAATGACTTGCTGATTCGATAATATAATGAGATAGATAACGAAATCATTTTCAAAAAAAATGTTATACTGCAATGGGAATAACATGTCCTAATGAGCAGAAAAATTTATTGATAGAATAACAGATGTTTAATAGTAAAATTCTGAAACAAATTTTTTGAGATCAAAATGCGAAAAAATTTTCTGCCATTTCATTTGCCTTCGATCGATCAAGATGACATTGAAGCGGTTGTTGATTCATTAAAATCAGGATGGCTGACAACAGGGCCGAAGACACAGTTGTTCGAGCATGAATTTAATGAATATGTGGGCTGCCGGCATGCCATCGCGGTCAACTCTTGCACATCTGCACTCCATCTGGCCCTTGAAGCGGTGGGGGTGGGAAAAGCAGATCTGGTCATTGTGCCCGTTCTTACCTTTACATCAACAGCGGCCGCTGTGTGCTATACGGGAGCTACGCCCCTATTCGTGGATATATGCCCCAATGATGCCAATATGGACTCTGACAAAATCGATGCCCTTCTATATCGCTTAGGCACGGATGCTAAGAGAGCAAAGGCTGTAATACCTGTGCACTACGGCGGATACCCATGTGACCTGAACAGTATCCAGGAAATTACACGGCAGCATGGGCTTTACATCATTGAAGATGCCGCCCATGCGCTGCCGACGAAATACAATATGCAAATGATCGGCACTATCGGTGACTTGACGGCTTTCAGTTTTTACGCCACCAAAAACATCACGACCGGCGAAGGCGGTATGGTCACCACTGAAAACGACCAGTGGGCTGAAAATATCAGAAAAAACAGCCTCCATGGGATGAACCGGGACGCCTGGAAGCGATACAGAGCAGAGGGCAGCTGGTATTATGAAGTGACCGATTTGGGCCACAAATACAACATGCCGGACACGGCTGCTGCGTTGGGGCTGCAGCAACTGAGAAAATGCGACTTGTTTCATGAAAAACGATGCGCCATCGCACATCAATATACTCAGCATTTCAGCAGGATGGAAGCCATTGAGCTGCCGGGATCTACGGTGAATGCCATCAACAGTTGTCCGGATGGATATCAGCATGCCTGGCATCTATTCCCGATCCTTGTGTCTCCGAATAGGCTTAAAATAGACCGGAATCGGTTTATCCAGGAACTCCAAAAACGAAACATCGGGTCCAGTGTTCATTTTATTCCGCTTCACTTTCATCCCTATTATGCCGAAAGGCTGGGATATCAGAAAGGTGATTTTCCAGTGGCCGAATCTTTTTATGAGCGAACCGTGTCGCTTCCCATCCACCCGCGCATGACGGATGAGGATGTCCGGGATGTCATTGAGGCCGTTTATGACATCACTATTCAATTCAAAAGGTAACTATGAATAAAATTCAATACCGTATATCGGATAATGGAACCATACAGCGACTGTTTGAGTTTGGTATTCACCATCGGTTATGGGTGGTCGTTTCACTGCACATCATCGTCTTTTTCCTTTCCTATTATTGCGCATATTTTCTCAAGTTCGACCAAGTAATGCCTTTGGATATTCTCATCCGAACTTTACCAATATTGATTATACTGCGACTGGTCGTCTTTTCGTATTTCCAAATTTTTCAAGGCATGTTCAGGTATACATCATTTTATGATATTATGAATATATTGAAAGCTGCCACCCTGAGCAGTTTGATATTTGTGATTTATTTAATATTTTCAATTCATTTATACCTTCTCGCAGTGGTCATCATCGACTGGATACTGCTGCTGCTGTTGGCTGGTTTTATTCGTTTATTACTTAAATATATTCGGTTTAGCCTCTATCGTCTTCCGTTAAAAAAGAGAACGCTGGTGGCCGGGAGCATGGACGAATGTATTACCATTGTCGGACTTCTCAAAGAGAGTGAGGATGTGCCTTTGTATCCGGTCGCCTGTCTGGGTTTTAGGTCTCATCAAAACTTGCAGCATGTGCAGGGAGTAGAAATAGTAAGGCAAACTGACGAAATAGAAAAAATCTTTATTAAATATAATGTGCAGGAAGTTCTGATCGGCTCTTCATTGAGATATTCTAAAGAGCTGAATCGTATTGCTGAAGCCTGCGGACTAACAAACATCTGTATCAGAATATTGCCGCCTCTGAGTGACTTTTTTGATGACTTTAAATTTACGGAAGTTATGCACAATATCAATGTGGCGGACCTTATTGAACGTGAAGCTGTTAATCATGATGACGAGAATATAAAGACTTATATAAAAGGGAAAAGTATTCTGGTTACAGGCGCCGGGGGGTCCATCGGCCGGCAACTATGTCTCCAGATTGCAAGATACCATCCTCGCCTCATCATACTCCTGGAACGGTTTGAAAATAATTTGCATAGAGTAGAAGTCGAATTAAAGGCAGAATTCTGCTTTCAGAATGTTAGATCATTTCTGACAAGCATAAACAATTCAGAAGAGATACTCAAAGTACTCAAGGAGGAATCGGTTGACATTATTTTCCATTGTGCCGCACATAAACATGTCCGGTTTCTGGAAAATCATCCAATGGAAGCCGGTTACAACAATGTAATCGGCACAAGAAGCGTGGCAATGGCAGCCGAAAGGGCGGGGGTAGAGAAATTCATCATGGTCTCCACAGATAAGGCGGTTCAACCGACAAACATCATGGGGGCCAGCAAAAAAATTGCCGAGATGTATATACAGTCTCTAAACAATCATAGCCGCACGAAATATATTACCGTTCGCTTTGGCAATGTGTTGAACAGTGAAGGCAGTGTCATTCCAATTTTTACTGAACAGATAAAAAAAGGTGGCCCGGTGACGGTTACGCATCCGGACATGGAACGATTTTTTATGACCATTCCGGAATCATGCCAGCTGATTCTGCAGGCGCTTTTTATGGGGCAAGGGGGCGAGATATTCGTTCTGGAAATGGGTAATCAGGTAAAAATACTTGAGATAGCAGAAAGAATGATCCGGATGGCGGGCAAAATGCCTAACACAGATGTACCCATTGTTTTTATTGGACTGCAAGAGGGGGAGAAGCTGAAGGAAGAACTGTTTAATTCGGATGAAATTCCTGAACCGACGGCAAGCCCCTTTATTTTAATGGCCAGCAGTCAAAGAAATGACCACAACTGGCTGGTGCAGGAGGTCCAGGAAATCGAAAAATTAATTTTTCAAAGAAATGAGATCGGCCTTGTCCAAAAATTCCGAGATATTTTACCGGGATACACATCGGAAAAGTTTTTCTCTCAAAAGAATTAAGATTTGGACAATCCCTTGATTAAAAAGGAGTCTGAGTAGATGTCATCAAACAGGAAACCGGATAAGATAAAAGTTGTTCATCTTAGCAACCACGACATGGGCTTACGGGTTCATGCGCGAAATCAGTTATTGTATTTAAAACAACGGGGCTATGATGTGTCAATGATATGTAATCCCGGCGATTACTTGAAAAAAGACATGGTGACTTCCGACGGAATTTTCGTTAAAGCCATCCCATTCCCTTCCAGCTTAGCTCTGAAGCAGGATCTCATAACTTTTTATCAATTGTGGCGGTATTTTTCCCGCAACGGTTTTCATATTGTGCATACGCATATGATTAAACCCGGCCTGCTGGGACGGCTTGCCGCTCGACTGGCAGGCGTTCCAGTGGTTGTGCACACCATACACGGGTTTCATTTCCATGATGAAATGAGTCCGGTAAAGATAAAGTTCTATTCAAGTATTGAGAGATTTGGGACTCTGTTTAGCGACATGATGCTCAGCCAGAACAGAGAAGATATGAAGACAGCGATTGGTATGAAAATATGCAAGCCGGATATGCTCAAATTCCTGGGTAATGGCATAGATATCAACAGGTTCCACCCATCAAGGATTCACCCTCAAATCATTGATGCCAAAAGAAAAGAACTGGGAATTGATCCGGGAAAAAAAGTTGTCGGCATGCTGGCGCGCGTGGTTCGCGAAAAAGGGTATTATGAATACTTACAAGCGCTTAAAATTTTAAGGGAACGAGGTTTGCCGGTTCTTTTCCTGGCAGTTGGGTTCAGACACTACAAGAAAGGGGCTATTGACCCCATGGCAATGGCTCAGGAAATGGGTCTCAATGGCCATTTTCAATACTTAGGCACGCGGGATGATATTCCGGACTTTATAGCAGCCCTCGACTTGGTGGTGCTGGCTTCATGGGCAGAGGGAATCCCAAGAAATCTCATGGAAGCGGCGGCCATGGGAAAACCCGTAGTTGCCACGGATGTCAGAGGAACACGGGAAACCGTGATTCATGGTAAAACCGGTTTGCTGGTTCCTGTGAAAGATTCGCTGAGCCTGGCCGATGCGATTGAAGAAATGCTTTACTCCCCGGAAAAGGCTCAAGGCATGGGGCTGGCAGCTCGAAAGCATGCCGAAGAAATGTTTGATGAACGGGAATATTTCAAAAGAACAGACAAATATTATCGTTGGCTTTTGCAAAATAAGATGCAAACAAAACTTTAAGTTGCCACAAATCCAATGAAAACAAAAAGGATTTTTGACTATTTTGCTTCCCTGGCCGGGGTAATTGTGCTTAGCCCGTTGCTGCTTATGATTGCTGTTTTCATTAAGCTTGATTCAGTGGGGTCCGTGTTTTATCGAAGCAAACGAATTGGAAAAGGGGGCAGAATCATCCGGGTTTTAAAATTCAGGACAATGGTAGAAGAGGCAGAGCACTTGGGACCGCCAGTCACATATGCCGGTGACCATCGCATTACCCGGTTCGGTAAAATCCTCAGAAAAACAAAATTAGATGAGATTCCTCAGCTGTTTAATGTCATAAACGGCGATATGAGTCTTGTAGGCCCACGTGCGGAGGATCCTAAATTTGCGCGTTATTTTGAAGGTAAATATCAGCCGCTTTTGAGCGTTCAACCCGGTATGACCGGTATGTCATGGGTAAAACTCAAACATTTTCATGAAGAACGCATCGATGCCGGATCAAACTGGGAAAAACACTATGTCGAAGTTTCTTTACCCCGCAAATTAGAAATGGATCTGCTATATGTAAACAATAAGTCCTTACTACTGGATGTCTGCCTTATTATTCAAACAGTTGCCGGACTGTTAAAAAATTTTATTCATCCCTCCAAGGGATAAGTTTGACAAATCTATGGCGGTATGAAAAATACTCATGAAAGGGTTAATGCAATGAAAGGTTTTTGGCATGCATCGATGGCAAATAAGGCACTGGGATGAAGCTGATTCAGATCAGATTTTATCGCTGATTAATCTGGTTCAGCCGCATATGCCATTTTCAAAGGAAAAATGGCGATGGGCATACACCGATCATCCTGATGGACCGTTTGCAGCATGGGTTTGTGAGGAAAAAAATCGCATTGTCGGCTTTTACGGTTTGGCAAGGTATCGCTGGTATATCCAGGGAAAAGAAGCTGATTGCCTGATGCCGGTTGATGCCATGACCCATCCCGACTACAGGATGCAGGGTATGCATGACGCCATGGTCAAGGTGGCCATGAAGCATATCCTGGAAAGCCAGGTACCTTTGGCGTATGTATTCCCGAACGAAAAATCCACCCGGTCGCTGCTCAACCACCAATGGCAAATGATTTTCCAGATACCACTGTTGAAAAAATCGATCGGTGAGCAGGAATCTTTCGTAAATCATGACAAAATTAATGTAAAGGAAATCTTTTCTTTCGATGAGCGGTTCGATGACCTCGACGCTTCCCTTAAAGAGTCATTGCCACTCCGACTGGCAAGAGACCGACACTACTTGACCTGGCGTTATCTTGACAACCAGTCTCAAACATATCGAATCTTCGTGGCCGGTGATGAAAAATACTTACATGGATACATGATATTCAAGGTTTATCAGCATGCCGATGAAGAAGTAAGGGCACACATTGTGGATTTTTTTGCCCGACCCGATTCTGAAAATGAAGCCAATGCACTTATACGTAAGGCGATTCTGCTTTCTGCCGAAGAAAATGTGAACGAGCTGTCTTGCTGGATGCTGCCGCATGTTCCATTGTGTCAAAATTTTAATCGTTTTGGATTTAAACACCAAGAAATTGATCGTTTCTTGTTTGTCCATCCAACTGCTTCCGAATTAAACCGGGATCAGGAGGATATAACTCAAAACTGGTATTTGACTATGGGAGACTCCGATATTTACTAGGGAGATTATATTTTGCACCCTTAAACAACTTATTTTTCGATTCTGTCACACTTGAGAGAGGAGTTTGTCGATGAAACGAGATGAGCAGGTCGTTGTGCTGGTCTCACATGCGGATGATGAATCTGTGGGTTGCGGCGGCTATATCCCCCTGTTGAAGCGCAAAGGGTTTGAAGTGATCGTGGTCATAGCTTCCAATTGCCGGTTTGACAGGAAGGGTAAGGCGATCAATAATAAGGATAGCAGCTTCGAAGCCTGCCGCGAACTGGGAGTAGATAAGGTTTTTTTTCTGGATCTGAATGACCAGGAATTCGAGACCTACCCCACACAGGAGATTATCAGGCGACTGACAGCACTTGACTTGAAGCCGGGTTTGATCATAACGCATTCTGCGGGAGACCTTAATAGAGACCATCGCATCATTCATGAAATCGCCATGCTCTTTGGCAGATCCATATATCGGCAGATTTGCATTCTTGGTTGTGAAATTCTCAATGGCAATGAATATTTTGGTGGCGCTTTTCATCCTAATTTTTATGTGGATATCGGCGAATCCATTGAAATAAAAAAAAGAGCTTTTAGTTGCTACCAAAATGAAGCTCGTGATTTTCCAAACCCCTATTCACCAAACGGACTGGAGATTAAAGCACGACAGAGAGGCTTGGAAGTCGGATTTCAATATGCTGAAGCATATCAGGTCCTGCGCTGGTTTCCGGGAACCGGAGATGGTTTCTAATATGAAAAAAAAACCGAATATTATTCTTATCAGTATGGATGCGACGCGCTGGGACCATTTATCCTGCTATGGATATCGTCGAAATACCACCCCCAATATTGATCGACTGGCCTCCCAGGGGGTCATTTATCAACAGGCGATTTGTCCGGCGTGCTGGACACTCCCTTCACATGCTTCCATGTTTACAGGTCTTTACGTGTCCCAGCACGGCACTCATTTCGACAACCCGGTCTTGAGTCGAAAGGTAGTCACTATTTCGGAATTTCTTAAACAGAGCGGCTATCAGACCATTGGATTTCCATGTAACGAGTGGCTTTCCGATGCCTTTGGGTTTCATCGCGGTTTTGACACCTATCGTTTCAGAGAGCCCTGGATGAACCAGATGGTCCAATATTCAAAAGCCGGCTCCTTGATCGTTAAGGCTTACAACAAATTATACAGATCGAAAAAAGGGCGCATGAGCAGGAAAGTGAATGAATGGGTACAACAGCAGTTTCAAAAAACATATAGCGCCGACACTCCGTTCTATTTATTTGTTCTTTTCAGCGACCCTCATCTGCCGTACAATGTTTATCCATCTACCAAGCGCTATTTGGGGGGAAAACTGCCGCGCGCCCTTAAAGTCAATCAGGATCCCCATAAATACATAGTTGGAAAGGCAGACATGAAGCCTGAAGAATTCGACTTGCTCAACGGATTATACGACGGCGAGATATCATTTATGGATGAGAGAATCGGCGATCTATTAAAAGTGATCAGCAGCTATGTCCCTTTAGAAGATTGTATGATCATCATTACTGCCGACCATGGTGAGAATATCGGGGATCACGGTTTAATGGCTCACCAATACTGCCTTTATGATACGCTGATTCACGTCCCGCTGATAGTTAAATATCCGGAAAATGCGGATGCCGGGACAAGCGTCCCGGCCATGGTTCAAACAAATGAAATAGTAACGACCATTCTGGATGTTATCGACATCCCGAAATCAAGTATTGACAGCAGCCTGCAAGGCCGGAGCCTCAAGCCATCGATCGTTGAGCAGTCGCCACTGGCCTTTGCCGTTTCTGAGGAACCGGCTCCGAATTTGCGCCGGATAAAGTGCGTATATCCGGATTCTGACTACAGTTCGTATGACCGTCAATTACGAGCCATTCGAAGTGAGGAATACAAGTTCATATGGGCTTCCGACGGTAGACACGAACTGGTCAATTTAAAGACGGATCCACAGGAAAAAACCAATATAATCAACGATCAGCCGGAAAAGGCCCGTGAAATGGAATCAACTCTTGAGCAATGGCTGGCCTCAATCGACACGGATGCCCTGTCCGAGAAAACAGTGGCAACCTGTGACGATGCCGTTGTCCATCGTTTGAAAGATCTGGGCTATTTATAGGTAAGTCAATGGAATTCAAAAACAATCGTATTGCCTGGACAAAACGATATATATTGTTTTATCTGATACTCTCCGGATTGGGAATAGTGTTAAGCACCACGCCGGCATTCGGAGCGCTTTCGATATATTACGTAGAACCATTCACGCCGCTGCTTCCTGAAAATAATATCACCGACGAACTGCTGGAAACCGCCTACCCGGATCCACTGGAGCTGAATGCGTCTCAGGGAGAAACGACTTCATGGGCGATCATCGCCCTCCGGGCGGATAAAGACTACGGCCTGATTGATGTTGGTGCTTCCGAAGTATCCGGTGCAGACGGCTCAGGCGGCAGATGGATTGACGTACGGCTCATAAAAATACTGCCGCGCAACAACAGGTATTTGCGTAACCTTTATAGAGATCGCCCTGAATACCAAAATTCGCGGATGATACCGGATATTCTGATCTACAACGAGCCGTTATTCGAAAAACAGATAAAAAATCTCACTCAAGGCAAGACGCTCTCCGTAACACAGCGGGAATCTGCCCTGGCATATTTAGAATCGGGGCTGACCCATTATTTTTTGCTTACCGCCAGGGTACCGGATTCCGTTAAGGCAGGTCTTTACAATTGTTCGATAGTTATTCAAAATCAGGTTAAAGACGATATCAGGCGCATCCCCGTTAAAATCAACGTTCTGCCTTTTTCGCTTCCCCTGCCTGGGAAAATGCTGGGTGTTGGCAATGATTTCGGTAGTTCGACGAGTCCGTATTATCATGTTGCCCTGAAGGATTTGGCAGATCACGGTATGAATGTTACCCGTATCGATGCCTCCATAACAGGCAAAACCAGCAAAATGATGTTAAACGAGCTGAATCAGTATGGTTTTAAAACCATTATTCATCGCTACGAACCATCCGGCAAAGAACAGACAGCTCCCGTTCAGTCTGGAATCAGGCATTATTTCTACGGCGTGGATGAACCCCAGCCCAAAAAACGCCGGGGCAGGGATTCATGGGATCGGATGGCTGAGCATGTGAAGCTTTCGCATAAAATACATACATTGGGCGGGAAAGTGGTGACATCCATTCGATACCCTCTGGCGATCGAATTAAGCATTAAAAACAGCTTATTATATCAAACCTTAAACGATGTGGGGGTTGAAGGAATGTTCGAGCCGTTGGATTGGGCGAGCTACGGCCTGGGGCTTCAACGCATCGGACGCCGGGAATATGGCAAACATCAAAAATCTGCAACCGACAATCAGGAGTTATGGAATTATATCGCTCGCCTGCAAAAAGACTACGACGAGGGCAAAATAAATGACAAGGGAGTACCACTCTCTAAACACAACTGGGTGGAGACCTACTATTTCCCGCTGGGATTCTTCAAGTCACCGTTTTGGGGAAGGTTTCTTTTTGGTTATTTTTTGTTTGAAAGCCATTTTGACGGTGTCATGGCCTGGACTTTATATCGCCCCAAAGGTGACCCTTTCACGGATACGGACGGACCGGATTCCATCATCGCTTATCCGACACCTGAAGCAATGGCTTCAACCTACTACTGGGAAGCGCTTAGAGAAGGGGTCAATGACCTTCGCTACTGCCGTCTTGCCGAAACTCTCTTGCTTTCAATGAAAGGGAAAAGTCCGCAGAAAATGCGAATCATGTCGGATCGATTTCGAAAAATTCTTGCGCCTTATCAAAAAATCGCCGTTGACGGTCAAAGGGCAGATCGTCTCCTTCAAACCGGCACGTTCCGCGAAACCAGGGAGCAGCTTATTGAATTAATAAAAGATTTATCAGACGACAGCGTAAAAATGATGGGCGATGATACATGAAGACTGGCTCGTTTTATTCATTTTCGACAAAAACACATGAAATATCTATAAGTAAAGCGCTAAAGCGTTACCGTATCAGCAATTTTCTTTAAGAGCGCTTTGCGACCGATTTTTACGACGATTGCAATAAAAATCAGTGTGTTGTTGTGGACAGGGCGTTTATGATAAATTGTAATATTGATGAGAACTGCTGTCACTATATGCCGGAGTTTGAACCTGACGCTGAGATTGTATAATGTAAAACGTTTGGAAACAGGATCAAAAGATTATCATTGGAGGTAAGAATGGATCATCCGATAAGAAAAGATTATAGTTTTTTACAGAGGTTTAAGAAAAAAAAAGATCTTTTTTTTATCCCATTTATCACGCTTATGACCATCACGACTGCCCTGGCTTTCTCTCTTCCCGTTTTTTACGAATCCGTCACGACGATTCTGGTGGAAGAAAGCAATATCCCGGAAAGCATTGTTGATGAAAGTATAACCGGTTTCATCAACCAGAGACTGGAAACAATTACTCAGCGAATTATGAGCCGGACCAAGCTATGGGAGATTGTCGAACAACACGGTCTTTACAAAGATTCGCGAGAGAAGCTATCACGACAGGAACTTGTGGATACCATTAAAGACAGGATCGAATTAAACACCATTACTTCGGATCTATTCCAGGCGGGATCCGGATCTCCCCTCAGTATCGCCATCTCGTTCAGCTTGTCATTCGAAGATAATGATCCTCATATGGCCCAGCGAATTACTTCGGAATTGGCAAATCTTTACATCCAGGAGAACGAGGCGAAAATTGAGAAGATTATTGAAGATTCGACCGGATTCCTGGACCGGGAGAGGAAACGGCTGGAAGAAAAATTACTGAATACTGAAAGCCGGATCGCTGAATTTAAGAAGCGCCATATTTATGAGCTTCCTGAACAGTTGCAGGAAAACATCAAGCTTGTTACCGACCTGGAGGATGAGATCGAGCAACTCTCCATTGAGCTGAAGTCATTACTGATAAAGCAATCTGAAGTCAAGGGAACGTTGCGGCAGACAAAACCATATTCATCCATGATTACGCCGACCGGCGAAAAAGTGATGGGACCTGAAGAAATGTTGGATGCACTGCGTTTGGAATACCTCAGCAAGCGGGCGACGCTTTCTCCTCATCATCCGGACCTGATCTCAATAGATCGGCAGTTAAAGGAATTTGAGAAGGTCGTAAGCCGGAAAGCCCAGGAAAAAAATATTGAAAAGCATTTAGAGAACCTCAAATCTGATTTTTTGGGCAAATCCGGTAGTCTTTCCGACCAGCATCCGGATATGGTGGCCTTGAAAAGACAAATTGATGTCGCACAGCAGGAGTTGAACAAACTCAGTCAATCAGATGGAGAGACTGCCCACCTAACGGCGAGGGAGCCGGACAACCCGGCCTATATTGAACTGGAAACCAATTTAAAGACCCTGGCTGTGGATATTCAGGCAACGGAGCAGAAAACAGCCCGACAAAAGGACAGGCTGAGCATATATCAGGAGCGCATTAACCGGACGTCCGGGGTTGAGAAAGCGTATCTTTTGATGACTCGCGAATATGAACATCTTAAGGGCTCTCACGAAGAGCTGCTGTCCAAAATAAAGGAGGCCCGTGATGCCAGGGAAGTCGAGAAAAGCCAGCAGGGCGGGAAATTTGTTATCATTGATGCAGCAAATTTTCCGGAAAAAATATCCAAACCGAATGTGTTGCTGATCATTTTCTTAGGCCTTATCATCAGTTTCAGCGTTTCCATGGGCATTATTTATCTTTCAGAGTATTTGGATGCCTCTGTCAAGTCCAAAGATGATCTTACGGCTGTAACGTCTCGTCCGGTGCTGGGCTCCATACCCTACCTGACGAACTCACAGGATGAGATGAAACACCTCCGCCGCAAGACTCTCGATATCGTGGTCCTTTTTTTAATTCTATCAGGTGCGGTATGGTGCGTTTATCAATATTATACAAAATATTATCTTCCCCTCCCTTTATAACGTAAAAGGAGTCATTCTGAATGAAAGACAGCAAAAGAATTACTGAAAAGAGCGGCACGTTGGCTCGAGAATTCAATGAAAGAGTCATTACATTAAATCCTTTGGAACTGGACCATCACAGAATTTACGTTGGGAGAAAAGAGGAGGAAAGCGTCAGCAATTATTACAAAGTCCTGCGGACCCAACTGATTCAAACTATGGATAAAACGTCGCAACGCAAGATTTTAGTTACCAGTGCCTTAGCCGGCGAGGGGAAAAGTGCCACCGCACTTAACCTGGCCATTGCCTTTGCCCAAAACATCAACCAGCTTGTCATATTGGTCGAAGCAAATTTAAGACGGCCTTTTTTGCAAAGGGTTTTAAGTCTTGGCAAAGATTGCGCCGGTCTCACCGATTACCTGCTGGATGAGATATCGATTGAAACACTGTTGCTGAATCCTGAAGTCGGGGAGCTTCGGATTCTACCAGCCGGCAGTTCGATTCCCAACGCTGCGGAATTGATTGGATCCAACCGCATGAAAATGCTGCTGACCGAATTAGAGCAAAAATATAAGGACAGTTATATTCTCATTGATGCGCCCCCGGTTCTCACTCATCCGGACACCTTGATCCTGTCTGAATTGGCAGATGCCGTTTTGATGGTTGTGGCGGAAGGAGCGACACCCTCCCAGAAAATTCGGGAAGCGGAGGAAAAGTTAAAAGGACAAAAGCAAATTTTTTACGTGATGAATAAATGTTGGGTCCCTTAAAGCACTTTTGGCCACGCCATACTCAATTGTAAATAAACGCGGTTACGCCCCATGCTTTGGCTGGTCATATCATTTTTTGTAAAATTATGAATATAGCCCAACTGCAGAATCATGTTTTCATTAAAATGATACATGGGAGACAGATGAATGGATAGCGCTTTGCTTTTCTGTTTCGGGCTAACCAGCCCCCTTGTTTCGCTGTGATGATACTTGACGTCCAATAAATATGACGATTTTTCGGTCATCTGATGATTCAAAAAAATTCCTGCAAAATTTCTGAGGATCCCTTCCCCGAAAAGACTGGGAAAGACATCTCGTTTAATTATTCCTTGAATCTGTATATACTCGAATGACCATGACGTTGAAGCAGAAAATAGAAACAGAGTATCGGAAACCACAGAAGAACGATCAGCAGTTTGGGATTCGTTAAAATGTGAGCGTGTATGTCCGGCGCCTGCTATGAAAGTGAATTTAAGGCGTTCAAACGCCTGATGATCAAATCCGAAAAGGGTTTTAAGTATTTCTTCTTTTTCCAGTGCGTTCGAGGATTCGTAATCGGTTCGGTTACCGGATAATAAAAATCCAAAGGTGGTTTGTTCTGTCAGCTGATAATCATAATTTAGATCCATATTATGATATTGATGATCGGGATAATCCTCAGAATCATAATTGTCTTTTCTGAAATTATATATTAAATCCAGATTTGTTTTTGGATTGAGTTCAAATGTGACTCCGGTATCAAATGTAAAAAAAACACGGTCGGATTGCTCAATTACAATCCCCAGCTCGTCAAAAGCGGATTGAATCGTATTGTCCATGACATAGCTTCCGGAAATATCCATCTCCGAGGCAGGTGTCAGCAACCGTTTGTAGGCCATCTGATAAAATTGATCCAGGTGGTCGAAGTCATGGTACTTGTTGTATTTATAAATATTCCATTCCAGCAGGGTATTTACGGAGCCGATTTCTGAAAGTGAATAAAATTCACACGCAGGATTAATGAGATGCTCGAAATCGCTCACTTTTTTAAAAAAAACATTGTCATCATAAGTCTCTTGGAGTTTGAGGGATGGGGTGAGGACTGTCTCTGCCGGTTCGGCACACGGCAGATCTAAAACACATATAAGAAAGAACAGAAGCGGAAGCGCATTTTGAAGAAAACGGCGAGTGTTCATGAAAAAATCATTCCAAAAATCTAATTAATTTTACAATCAGGGAATTACAAGGGTATCCGCAGGTTCGAGCTGGATATTCTGTTCGAGCTCCTTTCCTTTTGAGACCTTTGAATAGTCAAACTTAAATACTTTTTGCCCGTCATCACCGGTTCTGATGATCAAGATGTCGTTTTTATCTGCAAAAGTGGTCAAACCGCCGGCCATTGACAAAGCCTGCATAACGGTAATTGGCCTTCCCATGAGGTAAACGCCCGGATTGTCGACTTTGCCCACAATATAGACCTTAGGACTGGATACTTTGGTGAGCATCACAGTGACCCTTGCATCAGGAACATAACTTCTGACTCTTTTTTCAACCTCCTGACTCAGTTCATCAACCGTACGTCCGCCGGCCATCACTTCGCCGATAAGGGGAAAGCTGAACTTGCCGTCCGGTCTTATTACGACATTTTTCGTTAAACTTTCGTCTTTCCAGGCCGATATTTCCAACTCATCTTCAGGGCCTATAAGAAAAAGCACGTTGGGTTGGGATGGGTTAGCGTCTTCAGCCGCATACACATCAACTAAAAGCCCTTGAACGACACATATAATAAGCAAAAAACAGCAGAAAAACGATCTTCGCATGAAAAATCCTCCTCCATTTATAAGGATTATAATAGTTCCATTCGTTCGATAAAAAAATCCGGGTCAATGCCAATTTGATTCAGCACCTGCCGGACCTCATCCATGTATATCTTTTTTTCAATTTCTGCTTTTTGAATGGCTTGTTTCCGTCCCATGCGACCTTCCCGGACCAGTTTTGAGTAGAAGTCTTCTTTATCCGAAATATCCAACGTCTTTTTATACATGTAATCTACCAGCTGCTTTACCCGGCAATCGAATCGCCAGGTAGATTCCATGTGGGCCGGCTGTGACCAGTTCAATTCTGACCGGATGCGATTCAGAATCTCCTCTTCGTCCCACTGGATATAGTCATAGAATTGAATCCATCCGATCCCCCGGCCATAGAACCGATTTCCCAGCGCAAAAGGCGCCCCGAAGAAATAGGCCAAAAGCATCATCCGCACAAAAGCCGGCTTGAAATAGCCTGCATTTCTGAAAATTCCTTTTGCGGCATAGGCATATTTCATAAACGCACGTTCGCGGTCTTCATCGGCCGATATGTTCATCAATGTTCTTTTAAAAGTCATCACTTCGTAGGGATTTCCTCCGGTTACAATACATGGAATCCCGTACTTCCGGGCAATGCGATAAGTACTCAGCCAGGCCGGCTTGCATCCGAGACACATGATCGGAATCATGCTGGGCGAAGGCTGCGTTATCCATGCTTTAACGGCGGTTTGCAGTCCCTTTCGATGCCGGTCCCCTTCGTCCTTGAACGAGATGAAATCAATCCCCAAAATACGGACGGCATTTTCCATATTGGTTCTGGCCTGTTCGACGGTAAAAGGATTCTCGTAATTTACGGCCAGCACATTCATGCCGTAATCCTTGACCAGTTTTAACAATATGTAACTGCTGTCCCGGCCCCCGCTGATGCTGACCAGACATTCGTACCCACCGTCCTGTCGCCGAAGCCTTTCGAGCTCGCGGGCCAGTGATTCCTCGCCCTTTACGGTTTCTTCCTTGTAATCATGACAATAATTACAGATACCGTGATCATCGAAAACGATTTTCGGCGTATTATCCGAAAGGATGCATTGATTACATCTCATTTTTTTTCCTTTTGCGATCATAATCAAACCAGCGATACAGTGCAGCCCCCCATCCCAGCCCTCCTCCCGGGGTAAATCTAAGAAATAAGAGGTATCGTAACAGGTTTTATGTTTGAAATAAATCTCATATAGACCGTGCGGTTTTTTATAAACTCATTATTATACTTTTTTAAGGAATAGGGAATAAAGTGATAAGATCCTGCTTTTAAATCAAAATAATATCACATAAGTTTGTTTGTGTGTCAATGTGAAAAAATCCATTTAGTTGTGATAATCATTCCATTACGCTGAACCCTTCACCACACCAAAATGCTTGCAAGAACTTGACGTACAACCCGATTCATGCAATATATATAGGCTCGAAAAGCACCCATGCCTTATTCTTCACACCGGAAAACACACCCCGATGGCGTCGGGATTATAGTATCCCATGCGGATGAAGGAGTTAATGCCGGACCAGCTATGTTTTATACTAAGGCCAAACGTCTTAATTTGCATAGATGCATTGACACATGAAATTTTCCTTTAAAGAAAAAAATATGCCAAGACCGGCTAAAAAACGGACTCTACAATGACGAAAAATGAAATCGGAAAATCTCATAGCCAGGCTGACGCACAAAGGCGAGTCGGAAAAAATTTTGTAGTCCGGATAATTGGCCGGATAATCAGCATATGCATCAGCATAATCACCATGGCAATGCTGGGCCGTTATCTTGGAGAGATTGGATATGGAGAATACGCCTTCTGGTATTCGCTCATTTTTACCCTTCAGATGTTTGGCGACCTCGGTCTCCAAGTCATTATTGTCCGGGAAATCGCCAAGCATCGTAATCAGATTTCCCTTTTGTTCGGCGATGCCATCATATTGAAAGTGTCCATTTCAGCCCTTTTTTTCATGATCCTTTTGATTATCTCCTTTGCCCTTCCAAAATCACAGCAAATCTTTTTCCTCATCATCGGCGCAGCTTCCATTGTCGGCGCATCACAAGATATTTCAATCTGGGTCTTTCGCGGAATAGAAACCATGGAGTACGAAGCGTTTCTCACTATTTTCAGCCAGATCCTCTGGATCTCTCTGATTTGTTTTTTTATTTCCATGGGACAGGGAATAGCATTATTTTTAAGTGCGCAATTAATTGCGTCTCTCGCCAGAACGTTTTTTGGATTCCTGATAGTAAAATCCAAGGGAATAAAACCGGAATTTTCCATAAATACGGATAGGTTTCGAAAGGTTTTGTCGCAATCGATCCCTGTTGGAGCGGCATTTATTGTCGCCGCCTTATACAACCTGGAAGCGATCTTTCTACTTAGAATATTCGCCGGACCCAAGGATGTCGCATCTTACAGCGTCGGTGCTACCATCACTTTCGGATTCCTGTTTATTGCGGTTTCCCTTACGACTTCGGCATTTCCGGTATTTTCACAATTTTCATATTCAAAGCGGGAAGCGTTGCCCGCATTTTATTCCAAGGTATCAAAATACCTTTTGACTATCGCCGTGCCCATTACAATAACACTTATTGTATTGTCAGATGAAGTGATATCATTAATGTTTAAAAAAGGATTTGAAGATTCCATCATCAGCCTTCGCATGTTGAGCCTGGGGCTGGCATTCGGCTTTATGAACCGGATGTATAGATTCCTGTTCCCGGCAATCAACAGACAGGTCATCTATTTGAGAATTGAAATTTTTACGGCTGTATTGCTGTTGATAGTATGCTTGTCGGTTATTCCGGCATATGGGTTTAAAGGAGCAATTCTGGCCTTTCTCTGTACGGAGCTTGTAAAATTTTTAACAAGCTACCTGTACATCAGACGCAAGATTTCCCCGCTGCCCTTTGTTGAAGTGTTTTGCAAACCGATTACCGCCGGGCTGTTTATGGCTTTGGTGCTTTTTTCAGGCAGAGGAATAAATCTTTACGTTATTTTATTTGCCGGGTTTATCATCTACCTTCTCGGATTGACGATATTAAAGATTTTTTCACGCGAAGAGATCGAGATGATGAAACAAACCATTTTGATGTTAAGTAAAAAGGTCGGCAAACGCGTTCGGATATGAATAACCATTATTAAAATTTGTGGGGGCTGGTATGTTGCCGATAAATGATTTGGTCACAGCTTTATTTTTATTCATTGCCATTGTTGCCCCTTTAAGTGTCGTATTATTTATTTTTATTACGAAATGCCATGTTCCTTTGAATCGCCTGTTTATCATGCCGATTGTCTTCTGTCTGCCTTTGCTGAATGCCACCCTGCTGGGCACCATTTTCAAATCCGGTTCTTTCGTGAACATCAGCCTTTCAGATATTTTTCTCGTGCCTGCTTTTTTTTATGTTTGTCATGACAAGTTTCTGCGATCACGCAATTTTAATCTTCCCATGTTTTGGCTGTTCTGGATATATTTTCTTTGGATAATTTTAAGCCTGTATGTGGGGACACATAAGTATGACCTTCAGTTTTTTACTCTTCCAAATGTAGTCGCCGTAATCAAGTTTCCCACCCTTTTGGCATATTTTTACGTATTTGAACATTTCGTAAAAAATGATGCCGACCTGAAGACGTATGTGACCGCATGGGGCCTTTCGGCTTGCATTGTCGCCATGATGGGCATCGCCGGTTCTTTGCTGTATCTGTTTTTTAGAATAGATACCCCCTTTGCCGGCCATTTCAGGGCACTGGGAACTTTCGGGAACCCGAATATGTTTGCCGGGTACATGACGATGACTTTTTGCCTGTCCTTTATCTATCTTGCACTGGGGGGAAAAAGGTGGTTGTTTATGATAATCATTCTCCTGAGTGTTTTAAGCGTTGTCATGGCTGCATCCAAGGGTGCTTTTATTGCTTTTTTTTGTGCTTTTATGGTTATTGGCTTACTGTTTCCCAGATTTCGTTTCAAGTTTATCGTAACTGGCGCAGCAGCCATGGCCGTCCTAATATCGACCTTTTTTTTGGATAGCACAATACAGATATATTCCAAAAGGTTGTTTGATATTGAAGGCGGCATAGCCACATCTTTTGATACAAGAACCTATCTGTGGGGTGAGTCGCTGAAGGTTTGGGAAGAAAATTTCTTATGCGGAGTTGGAAAGGACAATCTTGTAAAAGTATTAACAGGTGCAACAGAGGAATTGGGCGAAATTTCACAAGGCAAAAATAAAGACAATTCCGGTAAAGATACCAAAGTCCAGCTCGTGAGTCATTCAACATACATTGGACTTCTCTGCGAAATGGGAACAATCGGCCTTATTTTGTTCCTCGCGCTGCTGGCCGTCTTTCTCGCAAGACTCATAAGCACTATTATTATGCTCAATCCTTATTCAAACGCGTACCTGATTATGGTTTCAATGCTCGCGGCGCTGGTCGGCGTTATGACTCAGGGCGGTGTGACGAATGTGGAGGATTCGAGAAGTTTTTGGATGCTGCTGGGACTGATCTATTCGGTTTCGGAAAGGATCCGCAGTCAGGAATTTGATAAAACCATGTTAAAACCAAGTTCAAGCGTATAAACAGGGATACGAAATGAGTTTAGCAGAAAACAAAAAAACGGAAATCCCCAAAAAGAAAGTCTTTATCATCGGGCTTGACGGGGCCACATTCGACCTTATCAGGCCATGGGTGGATGCGGGTAAACTGCCCGCACTGTCCCGGCTAATGGAACAAGGCACGTATGGTGTTTTAAAGTCAGTCGTTCCACCCTTTACTGCACCTGCCTGGGCCTCTTTTCTCACCGGCAAGGCCCCGGAAAGCCACGGCATATTTTTTTTTCTAAACAGGAATGAAAAAGATTACCACCTGGTGCCTTCCAACTCAAGCCGAATTCAAGGCCAGGATCTGGGAAGTATTATCTCCCGGCATCATCGCCGGGTTGCCCTGGTCAATGTTCCGGTGACATATCCCCCGCGACCCGTGAACGGAATCGTTGTCTCGGGTCTGGGCACCCCCGGCCAGCACAGCCGATTTACTTATCCCGATCATTTGCGGGAGCAACTGATCAGTAAATACGATTATGAAGTCGAAAGAACAAGAAGATACCACACCGGTATTGAAAAAGAATTTATCAGTACTGTGAACAGGGTTGAGGAAAAACGATTCCGCGCTGTCAGGTACCTTATGGAAACCACTGACTGGGACCTTTTTTCAGTCGTATTCCGGGGAACAGACATTCTTGGCCATGCCCTGTGGCGCTTTATGGATCAAACGCATGCAAAATACGAACCGGATCTTCATAAAATATATGGGCAGGCGCTTTTAGAGCACTATCAGATGATGGATAATTTCATATCCGACATTTGGCGCCGGTTGGATGAAGACACGACGTTAATTGTTATGTCGGATCATGGCATGGGGCCGTTACACAGATATGTCTACCTTGACGGCATGTTTTACGATTGGGGGCTTTTGAAAATTAAACCCGGATTCATCTCCAGGCTTAAACTGGTTCTTTTCAAACATGGCCTGGCGCCCCATAATATCATCGATTTTCTCACAAAAACAGGCCTCCGTGAATGGATACGCAAACACCTGTCTCGTCAAAAAACCTGGAAGGCCGGGCTGAAGCTTTTCAGATTAGACATCGATTGGGAGCGAACTTTGGCTTATCCTTTCAGCAGCACAAATCTCATATACCTTAACGTGGCAGGACGCGATCCACAGGGCATCGTGAAGCCCGGCGAAGAGTATGAACGGCTGGTAAAATACATTACCTCAAAACTTCTCAAGCTGCGGGATCCATTGACCGGGGATCTTCTCGTTGAAAAAGTGTTGAGAAAAGAGGAGATATATCCGGGAAATTGTGTTACACACACGCCCGACTTATGGGTGCAATGGAAAGACGACCGCTATACAGCTATGTCAGGCTATAGCTCCCGGAATATTTCGGAAATACTTCGGGAACCCTCGGGTACTCACACCATGTCCGGAATATTTCTCGCCGCAGGTTCAGGCATTAAAAACGGTGATAAAGTAGATAACGCTTCAATTATTGATATCGCCCCCACAGCACTTCACATCATGGGGGAGCCTGTACCCGTTGACATGGATGGACAAGTACTGAAGGAAATTTTCAAAAGCGGTTCAGTTGAAGACCGTCAACCGGCATACGAAGGTGAAAGTATGAGCGGCGAGAATGACTTCAAATTTACTGACACTGAAAAGTCCATGATTGAAAAGCGTTTAAGGGACCTGGGATATCTTGCATAAATAAAACAAGAACCAAGGAATACAAGGAGTGCAAATATAATGGCTGACCGAAAAGGTAAAATAATTATTGTTGGATTGGATGGCGCATCATTTAACATTATCGATCCTCTCATAACAGCGGGCAGATTGCCCAACCTGGCCTTTCTGAAAAATACCGGGGCATGTGGCCCTTTAAAAACCATTTATCCGCCATTGACTCTGCCGGCATGGGCTTCATGCATTACCGGCACCCATCCCGGGAAGCACGGCGTCTATTCATTTGAAACGCTCCAGCCAGGTTCATACCATTGCAAGCCGGTAAACGGAAGCGATCTTCAGGTAGAGCATATCGGCCGAATTTTAAGCCGCAAGGGGAAACAAGCAGGATTAATGAACGTGCCCTCCACTTATCCGCCGGAACCCCTGAACGGGTTTATTGTCTCCGGAATGGAAACCCCCGGGCGCCACAGCGAATTCACCCACCCCTTAGATCTGAAGAAGGATTTAATCAATAAATTTGACTATCAGCTGGAAATTGCACAGAAGTACGGGCAGGGAGATGAAAAATCATACAGAGATAACGTTGTCTCCATTGAAAATAAACGAAAAAAAGCATTTTATTATTTGATGGAGGAATATCCTAAATCTGATTTTTTAATGGTTGTTTTCCGAGGTACGGACGTTCTTGCTCATCATTTCTGGCGTTTTCACGATTCGACGCATCCGAGACATGATCCTGAGATGGCAAAAGAATGGGGAAACACGATTTCAGAGCATTATGTAATGATGGATGGGGTCATCGGTGAAATCCTTTCGAAAATGAGTAAAGAGGATTCGTTGTTTATCGTTTCGGACCATGGATCCGGACCCAGGTTAAGAGATATTTACCTGGATAGCTACTTTGTGGAATGCAGCCTGATGACCATTAAGCCCAACTTGAAATATTGGCTGTACCGGCATGGTTTGAATGCAAATAATTTAATCAAATTCCTCAGAACGATTGGACTTCCAAGCCTTTACCGAAAACTGCCGATGAAAACCCGTATTCGAATGCGTCAACAATTCAGGCCATATGATGTGGATTGGGCGAATTCAAAAGCACTCCCTTTAGGGGGATGGGGCCAGATATTTATTAATGTGACCGGCAGATTCCCTGAAGGATTTATTAAACCAGGAAGTGAGTACGAGGAAGTGATAAGTCTAATTACTGAAAATCTTTTAAAATTACAGGACCCTGAAACAGGGGAGAGAATCATAATAGATGTCAAGCGAGGGAATGACGTTTATCCGGATGCCATTGTGGGTCACCTGCCGGATCTCTTTGCCTACTTTAACGATGATAAATATGTGGGAATCGGCGCTCAAGCATTTACAAACGATATTATGTCTCCGATGTTGAGAGAACCAAGCGGAACGCATACGGAAGAAGGTATTTTTTTTGCCTGTGGTCCTGACATTCGGAATGGACATGTTGTTGGAGCTGCGGATATCACAGATGTGACCCCGACAGCCCTTCATCTTATGGGACTGCCTGTAATGGATTATATGACCGGAAAGGTACTCAGCGAAATATTCAGGCCGGGCTCAAGTCCGGACAGACCGCCTGAAATTGAAAAAAATGATCAGCGCACCGCAAAGGAAAAACACATTCTCTCTGAGGACGACCAGGAAAAGATAAAAGAGCGACTCCGTAATTTAGGATACTTATAAATAAACACAGAATCGTCCGGTTATAACATGTTGAAATTTAATAATAATTGTTTTTTATCGAGAGCGCTCTTCTTTGGCGGATCTGTTTCGTACAATCTCCAAATACTTCTTCGTTCGAAAAGATTTAATTGCAGCAAACAGAGTATTCCGGAAAGATTTTCCCCGAGCTTGGCCTTGTATTTATAATAGGACAACATGCAAAGAAATTCATGCATTAATCAAATCAGGAGAGGCAGCATGTGAATAATAAGATTTTTTTATACGGTTGATTTTTGTTTTTTCCCACAAAACGATACCAGCCGGTATAATTTTTTCCCGCACCCGTGATCTGGAAAAGCAATTTAACTAATATAATAAATATGTTATACATTTATCCCCACAATCGTGAAAGGCGCCCGTAATAAGATGGATGGGCGGTATTTTTTCCTCCCTGATCGGGTAAATAAAGTTATAATTTGGGAGTCATTGCAACTATCTGTTTAAGCTTGACATTAGATTCAATCAATGCAATAAAATAAAAAATCACTTTATAAATTCTTTTTTATGGCTTGATCAAGATATCTTGATCAAGCGGTTTATTGAGATTTCGAGGCAAGGAAATTTAAAAAAGCGGCATCCGGCGATGGCGCTTAGCTGGTTGCGGAGTAAAGTATACCCGGGTTTATGTCCGGGTTTATGTCCGAGTTTATGTCCGGGTTTATGTCCGGGCTTATATCAAGAATTATTTAAATGCAAATAACGGAATGCCTAAAAGGTTTCTAAAAACAAAAAAGCAATATTCTCTATGCAGATAACCTGAATACCAAAAGGAGGATTTATTTTGAAAAAGATTTTAATGCTGATCGTTTCATTGAGTTTCATTCTGGCGTTTTCCATAAACGCTAATGCTGCAGGCAATCTTTTTTGGGCTGACAGTACGACCAATGCAATCATAGAAGTCGATCCGGATACCGGCGCAGAAATCAATTCTATGAATCCTCCTGTACCCGTTAGTAACTGTACCGGGTTGGCGTATGCTGATGGTCGGCTCTTTTATACTGTCTGCGGTGATGATATTTATGAGTTAAACCCGACCTCTGGTGCGGTGATTAATTCATTTTCAAGCCCTGTCCCGCCCATAGGTACTGACGCCCTTGGTTTTTCAGGTACAGAACTCTATGTACAGGATTGGGAAAATGATGTCATTTATGTACTTAACCCCGGAACAGGCGCTATTATCAGAACGCTCAATCCGACCCTGCCTCCTGATACTTCTCTTCGTGGCGGCATTTCTTACGCAGGCGGAAGAAACAGTATTTTTGCGACGGACGTGGATCAGAATTGGATTTTTGAAATCAACGCATCAACCGGAAGCGTGATAAACTTTTTTAATACACCGGCTCCCAGGATTTTTGGTGTGGGGTTTTCATATGCTAATAATATACTCTTTGTGGGGTCCGCCGGCAGGCAGATAGTACGAGAACTAATTTCTTCAGAATTTATAAATAATGATGCTTATGACCCTCCGGATGGAAGTATACCCGATGGGGACACCCATACGATATATGCATTAAACCCGGATAGCGGGGCAACCATTTATACGTTGGATATTGCGCCGGTATGGGGACTTGCAGCAGATGAGAATGTTATATTTCAGGGATCAATTCCCACCCTAAATGAATGGGGCATGATAATATTTATCGGATTGGCAAGTATTATTGCATTTTACTTTATTAGAAGAAGAACATTTGCTTAATTTAAATTGTTTAGTGTAATATCTAAAAAGGGTGAGAGATGTTCTCTCGCCCTTTTTTTTGTGCGCCCGGCAGGGTGCATCATTCTTCTTTGTTGGAATAGTTACTTGATCATTTAAGGACGTCTTCTTTACATGCTATTTTGTAAAAGAAGCGAATAATCTATTTGCCTGTTGCTTTCTGCGGTTGTATTTGTATAATTTTAATATTAAACCACAATAAATTGAGGGGAATTTATAAATGAGCCATCACCATCACCATCATGATGATCACGATCATCATCACGATCACGATCATCATCACCACGGCACCGCTGAAATGTCAATTGCGGAAAAACTGTTAAAGCTGCTTGATCACTGGATCAAGCACAACGATGACCATGCAGAAACTTATCGGGACTGGGCAGGCAGGGCCAGACAAAACCACCTGGAAGATGCCGCCGGATTGATAGAAGAAGCAGCGGAGGTAAGCCTTGAGGTTAACAAAAAGTTTGAACAGGCCAGGGAACTCATAAAGGGAAATGGGTAACCGGTGATAAAGATGGCTTACCCGAAACGCAATCCCCGGCTTGCACTTGTTTGTGCAACCCTGGCCGCAGCAGTAGCCACTCTTGGCGATTTTTTGATGCTTTATGCTGTCAACGCTGGGAGAGTCGAACTTGGGCTGCCTGCTCCCGGTGCAGCTATACTCCCGTGCGGTTATTTTTTGGGGGTCATTGCAATTCCACTTTATGGGGTCGGGTTTTGGGCGGTTGCACAGATGCTTGCGTCAAAGGCACCTCGTGCCGGTCGCGTGGTGCTGATTTCCGGCGTAATCATGGCCGTTCTCGGAAGCGTTATTCATGGTGTTACCGGATTATCTATTGAGGCCCAGATGAGAGCCGGGGGCGCGATGCCGGATCCTGTCACAGCAATTTTCGATTATGGAGTTTATCTTATTCCCCTGTGGGCCGCCGCATCCATTTTTTCCTGTTCAGGCTCGGTTGCATTTATATGGGGTGTCGCAAAAGGGAATTCGATTCTTCCCCGTTTTGTTGCAGTATTTAATCCCGTGATCCTCACGGCATGCATTGGACTGGCAGGTGCAACGACGCCTATGCTACGGGCGTTTCTTATACCCGCTTCACCAAATGTTGCCCATATAATCTTTTTCGGGCTGCTTACGGTGATATCTTTTGCGGGCAGGCCGACCGGTGGGAAAAAGAAGCGTCGGGATTTGTCTTAACTTTAAGATCCGGCCATCTAACACAGGTAATGACTCAAGAGCAGCCCCCCCCCCCCCCCCAGCGCGTGACCCCCAACACGGGGTGGGTATGCCCTATTGGACTTGGAGAAAAAGATGTACGCATTCATTCACATTCCCAAAACGGCCGGCACCACCATGCGTGCCCTGTTGAGGCGATCATTCGGGGCGTGGCATCTCGACATTCGGCCACCCATGCACAAGCGGACGTCAAAAGCCTGGATTTCCGCGGAGGATTTACGAAAAGCCCAACGTGTCTACCCAATCCTGGATGGAATCTGCGGTCACCGGGTGACGCCGTTCAACGGACTGGAAAAGCGCCACCCCGAACTCCGATATTTTACCTTTCTGCGCGACCCGCTCCGACGCTTTGTTTCCGACTTCCTGGGTTCCCACCGCAAGCAGTTGGAACAATGTTCGCGAGTGGACCTGGAGCGATTTTGCGCTGACCCCGAACAACGCAACGTGCAGACCCGCTGGCTGTGCGGTTCGGAAGATCCCGGGGAGGCGATTCGGATCATGGAAGAAAAGGTGGGCTTCGTGGGGTTGACCGAGCAGTTTGACGAATCGCTGGTCCTGTTCAGCGCATGGCTGGGCAACGACAGGCTCCAGGACAGATACCTGCGAAAAAATACCGGCAGGGGAAAAATCACCTGGCCCATCCTGGAGGATCCTGACCTCCGCGCCCGCGTCGAAGAAGCGAACACCGCCGACATCGAGGTGTACCGGTATGCAACGGAAGTCATTTTTCCCACCCAGGCCGAGGCATATGGTCCGGGCCTGGAACGGGACGTGGAAGCTATGCGCCGGCGAAACGCCGACTTTATCGAGTCCCGTGAACCGGTCTGGGGCCAGACAAAGCGGAACTGCATTTACAAGCCCCTGCTCCATTTGCGCATGATTTAACCATTTGAACTGAGTCGCTATTATAAATTCAGCTTTTTAATCTTTTACAACCGGTCCATCAATTAACTGTTCCCTCCCCAAAAAAAATCCTCTGCTATTTCACGGAACTGCTCAAGGGCGGCTTTGTCCGCTCGTCTGCCATTTTGAGAAACAACAAATAAGTCAACTGCTCCACATAATCGCCGTACGCCATGCCATCATCCCGGAGGACGTTACAGTAATTCCACAATTTTTGAACAATTGCAGAAGTATTCATATTTTTAGTTACTTGTCTAAAATCCCTGATTTAAGATTTTGTAATAATTTAAGGCCTCTTTCATAATTTTTATCCGGCAGCCAGCGTGTTATCGCCTGAATCAGGCGATCATTTCTGTCCGGATCCGTATGAAGGTCTAAAATTTCCAATACCGTTTTTTTTGTTTGAGGGCTCATGATTTTCACTATGTCACGGCCCAGCATTCGTGCACCTGCCATTTCAAAGTCAAAATCCGCTGTCTCCATCAAGTCCGCGTGCTCCTCAAACATTCTACCCGCCTGTGGATAGTATTTTAACAGGGTGGCAATATCAACCAACAGCGTCTTTTGTAGGAAATTCATTATGCTGGCCATGCCAGGCAATTAATTTTAAAATTGCCATCCCGGGAAGAGACGCAAACCGGACATCCAGTTTATCGGATAGACGCACAAGGATTGTGTCATTTAACGCATCCTGAAAACCGGTTACATTCATTTCAATAGACTGATCAGGCGGCCATCGGATCAACCCTGCCGATGTTTCCACAGCCCCGAACGGGATTAAATCTACAGGATATTTATCTTTGAACCACAGGCGATGATATACTTTGTGATCTGTTATAAAAGATCTGTTTAAGATTAAAGACTCTTTCAATTTTGTGTAATGTGCCCAGTCAATTACGGCAATCCCGATATCAATATCAAGGGTAGCCACGTCTGTTGATATTTTATAATATTGTTCAAGAATCAGAATGCGGACCTGGGCACCCACCACAAAAAAGTCCATATTCAGTTCTCTGGCTTTATAATTTAGATCCGTCAGGCAGTCGATTGTTGACTGATCACAATTTTTCGATAAATCGATGGATGAATTTGTCATAAATCATTCTTGCAGCTTCAATATTTCTGCCATTTCCTGTTGCGATAAGATCCGCATAGACGAGCAGGACAATAGGGGTCAAATCTTTAATCTTGACAATTCGTCTACTATATTCTCAAACTTTTGTTTTAAAGATGTATCCTTTTTTATTTTCAATCGCAATCTTTTCCGGGCATAACTAACGGCGCTGTAATCAATCCCGCCAACCAAAAGACCAATCTCAGGCTGCTTTATATTACAGTAACGATAGAGGAGTTCCATCAGGATTGCCCGGTCAGTTGAGTTCCGGCCCCGTCTGCAGATTTCAGTTTGATCTTCTTTAATGATTTTACAAAACCACGCGATCAGTTCGTCCGGCGTGTACTTTACGCTTACTGCTTTTATATACGGCTGCTCTCTTTGAGCTTTCAGGGGAACTTTTTCAAGATATTTTTCACGTATATATTCCGTAAAACCCGAAGATCCGACAATGCCATACCCCTTTCCCACTTCCAGCGGGCTGTCCGGGTCTTCTTTAAGACCCTTATATACGAACTGCCTGTATTTTCTTCTACCTTCAGTGGTATCCCCGCTAAAACAGTCAAGGACCTTATTGTAGCTGATAAAATTAACCCTGTTTCTCACATTTACATATCCGCTGAAACTGCTGTATTTAAATTCAGAAAGAATTTTAATTTTATCCTTAACCGACTTCTTGGAATGCTTTTTAATTCGTACAGGGTTCAGATGAATATAGCGGGACACTTCTTTCAAGTAGCTGTCGGCATCAATGAGAAAAGATTTGTACCGCCCTTGATACAAATGCCCGGATCGGTCATGGCGGCAATTAAACGCTGATGTGTAGGAAATATTAAAACGGCGCATAAACTCGGATAGATTTCCATCCGGAGTTGTCAGAAACAGATGAAAATGGTTGGTCATGCATACATAGGCAAGCAGGGACACATTATAAACCTCCAGAGAATCAGCAAGTGTTTCAAGAAAGATTTCGTAATCTGCATTGTCCCTGTATATATCCTGCCTCTCATTACCGCGGCAGGTTACATGGTAAAAAGCACCGGTGTATTGGATTCTGAGTTGTCGGGCCATATTCGGTTCTTATCAAATCCACATGATTTGTCAAGATTAAAGATTTGACCCCATTCCCTTGACCCCAATTCAGAATTAGACTTCGAAACCCTCGCCCCAGATCAAGAGTCCTGAAGGTAGAAGGCTGAAGGGGAAAAGGACGGAGCGTTTTAAAAGATAATGGCCCAGGTCATGCCGGATCATGCCATCAGTGATTCAACGATCTTTGGCAAAACCTCGGGCAGAGAATGTGCGTCGTTGATCAAGAGGTAACTTTTGGGGTCGCTTACAAATTTAAGGCGGTCATTTCCTGTGTTATCCACAGTAATACAAAAAGGCTGAATGCCTTCTCTTCTTGCTTCAGCAAATGCCATCATTGTATCGTTGATGGCATATTTTTTTGAGTTTCTGTCTTCACCATAGTCAAGATCCTGGGGCAGCCCGTCACTTAAAAGAATCAACAGCCGGGTTTCGGATTCTATCTGTTTTAATTTTCCGGATGCATGTCTGATTGCACATCCCATGCGGGTACTCTGTTTTGGCTGTATGTTGCAGATCTTTCCCTTAACCGACTCATTAAAGGGCTCGGTAAATTCTTTAAGCGGGAATATATCCACCTGATGCCTTCCTTGTCCTGAGAATCCGAAAACGCCTACTTGTTCCCCTAATTCGTTTAACGCCTCTAATATGACAACAAGCGATTCTCTTAGAATATCAATAATTTTTTTATTTTTTTGAAAGTAGACATCTGGCGAATAAGAAGGGCGCATACAAGCGCAATCCGCTTTATTTATAGTCTTTTCGGGTAACGCGATCTGCTCATCAGTAGAGGCACTGAGATCAATTAAAATGATAATGGCTGTTTTTTGCGGCCTTTTTTCTTTTCTTATGAATAGTTTTTCAGAAGGGCTTCTTTTTTGTTTGCGATCTACTGCCCACTGAACAACTTCATCCAGATCCAGTTCTTCCCCCCATTCAACTTTTCTTACCGTTTCCATCACAACCGGTTTAATTCTCTGAAACTGCTTTTTTACTTTATTGATGAGCAAGCGGTATTGTTCCGTTATTCTATTATAGCGATCAATATGCCCGGGAGCAGTGGCATTTTCAAACGCACGACACCATTTATTACGGTATTGCCCATGAATATAGTCCCACTCGTCATAATAAAAGGGCCCGTCGCATCCAGAAGTTTTAGCAACGCGCTTGGGAAACGAATATTTTTTCGCAATCAAATCATCGGGCTCCATCACATTGTCTTCATTGATCGATTGAAACCCCTTTTTTTCCGTTAAGGGGCGGCCTTGCGCGTTATTTGCTGATTTTAGATTTTTAATTAATAAATTCTTTATCGGTACCATCAACTGATCATTGTCTGTTCCGGTGTCGCCTTCGATGATCTCGTTTGGATTTTTTTTTGATTTTCCGGGGAAAAGAATTTCCGGAAGATCAGGACGTTCCGGAACCAGCTCCGGCCGGGGCGGTGAATAACTGTTTTTTTCGGCCAGAGGAGCCAGGTATTCATAAACTTCTTTCGCTTTTAGAAAAGAATCCCATGAAGATTCTGATTTTTCAGAAAACCCGTCCATTGATATTTTTAGGGCTTTCTTTAGAGATGACATTTTATTTTCAATTTTTGGAAATTTTTCCTTTCCGTTAAAAAAATCAAGAGGCCAATAATCAAGGCTCAGGCACAATAAAACCTCGAGTGCTTCAGACAGCAGATTATTGCCGCGTGAATCTCTGTTTTTCATTTCAAGAAACAACGATTGATCCAGTTGATGGCAAATCCCGCGATACTGTTTTTTCAGCATTCGGCCAATTCTGGCATCTTCTATGATGAAAAAAATATCTTTTGCAAGATCATGTATCCTAAACCTGTTCAGCGTTTTCCAGATAATATCAAATCGATGATTAAATGTTCCGAACTCTATATATCCTGCCTGATGCGCTACCGCTATTTTATATAACCTGAAATTTTCCTCTTTCGTTCGCCCGATTGCATAATGCGGCGGAAGCAGGACTTTGCTTTGACTGCCTGTCATGTATATTGAATAAAATCTATTGGGTTTTTCTGCTTTATCAACTTTTTCAAAAAGCATCTTTTTCCCGCATAAAGCAGTGGCGAACACCGAAAGAATGCCCTTGATATCTTCATAAGCAACAGCAAATTTCCATTTGTTAAATTCCGCCGCCCCTTGTTTTTCTTTTAGCGAAAAATAGTCAACGCCCTGTCCTTCATTTTTTTTAAGGACAGCCAATCCCTGGTTCACCCAATACGGAAGAAAACATTCACTGATCTCTAAGGATAAGAGAGCGGCATTCTTTAAAAAAGCTTTTGCTGCATCAAAAGAAATTCCGCCGATTTCATCTGCAAATTCAGATATTCGATCCTGGTCCGGATAACTTAAGGGGGATAAAACAGCAATAAATTTATTAAAGATTTGTATCAGGGTGTCTGCGTCGCCATCGCTAAAAGCGATGCTCATCTCGAGTATGGTATCCCGAACATTCGGGTTCAGCTCTAAAAGTCTTTCCGGGCCGTTTTGATAAAATCTAACGGTCTTTTGGGTATCTGATGCTGAAATTAAACGAAGCGCTTTAAAAAACTTCTGGTGTCCAGTGACATATAATGAATTCAGCCCGTTGGGAACAGATGAAAAATATTCAACAGACAATTCCCGGGACTGTTTGGCCAGTTGAAGGCCAATGCTTTTCCACTCCTGAAATTCTTTCAAACGCATAAATTTAAGAATAACAGAATCTGTGTTTTGTGAAGTTCCGTCGTAAGACATCATTATACTTTAAGGAAATATAGAGTTGATAATTTCATTAATGGCGCTTTGAACTTCTTTTTCCTCAGAAAGCAATGAAGTGGCAGCCACATGACATGCTCTTGCCGGTGGTATTCCCTGTTTGATCAGTCTGGCCGCATATATTAACACCCGGGTGCTTGCGCCCTCATTTAAGGCATGCCCTTTCAGGTTTCTGATTTTTTCACCCAGCAATGCAAGATCGTTTGAAAGTTCTTCAGTTGTTTCACTTTCATTACAAATTATTTGCGTCTCATTCTCCCTGCCCGGATAGTCAAAATCTATGGCGATGAATCGTTGTTTGGTGCTTTCTTTCAGATCCTTGATAACGCTTTGATAGCCCGGATTGTATGAAATAACGAGGAAAAAATTTTCATGGGCCTTAATAATCTTACCCTTTTTATCCATCGGAAGAATTCGACGATGGTCGGAAAGCGGATGAATAATGACCGTGGTATCCTTACGCGCTTCGACAATTTCATCAAGATAACAGATTCCTCCGGATGTGACCGCAATGGTCAAAGGGCCGTCAATCCAAACCGTTTCCTCACCTTTTAAAAGATATCTGCCCACCAGATCGGTCGTTGTCAAATCTTCATGACAGGCAACCGTTATAAGCGGGATGGATCGTTTTAATTCCTTGCCCAGAAGGTAAGTCATGTATTCAACAAAACGGGTTTTCCCGGTACCTGTGGGGCCTTTGAGAATAACCGGGATTTTCGATAAATATGCCGCACGAAATATTTCAACTTCATCACCCACAGGCAGGTAATACGGTTTTTGATTGATCATATATTGATTCATGTCCAATTCGATATTAGTCATTCTCTCTCCTTGTATATATAGACATTATATGTAACAACGACCAGACGCGACACTATTATTCAGTCGGAAATAAATCTTATAAAATATTTATTAAAAAGGAAAGAAGATGGGAAAAATTTTTAACGGTATAAGAGCGGCGAAATTAGGTACAGAGAAGATGCCCGCTGTTGTTCAGGTCCAAACAGAAGAACGATTGAAAGAAGTGGGATCAATATTTGAAGAGCACGGGTGGAAATATTCAATTGATTTGGAACCGGATAAACCGGAGGATATTACTGATTTAGAAATTTTATTGAATCCACCCGAACAAAAGAGAGCTGAAAAGAAAATTGGCCGCAATGATCCCTGCCCATGTGGAAGCGGGAAAAAGTATAAAAAATGCTGTGGGTAACGATGTCATTACAAAAAAAACTCCGCCGGACTGTCCCCGGCGGAGTCGTATAACGATATAACGGATTCGGCTATGTTTTTTCAGGCCTTCGGTCTGTTGTCCCGGCCCTTGTTCACTCCGGAGAAATTACGACGCGGTTTCCATTTCCTCTGCGGACGGTCGTTACGAGCGGGTCTTGGGGGACTGTAGTCAAAAGTTGATAAGGTGCGCTGCTCGATCTCCGAACCGATGATTCGATTGATGGTGCGCACCATATCCCGGTCGTCGCCGGTAATAAGGGTGAACGCTTCGCCGTTGCGTGCGGCCCTGCCGGTCCGTCCGATGCGATGAATGTATGCCTCGGGGGTGGAAGGGATATCGTAGTTGATGACATGAGAAATCTGAGTCACGTCAATGCCGCGAGCGGCGATATCAGTCGCTACCAGGATCTTAAATGTTCCGTCTCGAAAACCGTCCAAAGCGGCCTGGCGGCGTCCCTGTGAAAGGTTTCCCTGAAGCGAAGCCGACCGGTAGCCGGCCACAGCCAGCTTTTTGTCTAAGCTCTTGGCACGGTGTTTGGTCCGGGTAAAGACCAGGACCGACTCGGTATGGATGTTTTCCAGCATTTTTAACAGCAGCGCGGTCTTTAAATGCTGTGCCACCGGGTAGAGTGCGTGACGAACAGTATCCGCCGGCGCTGTGGTTCCAATCTTTACGGTGACCGGATCTCGCAGAACATCTTTTGCCAGGCGACGTATTTCGCCTGGCATGGTCGCTGAGAAAAGCAGCGTCTGGCGATTTTGTGGAATAGATCTCAAAATTCGTCGGATATCGGGGAAAAAACCCATATCGAACATATGGTCGGCCTCGTCGAGAACCAGTACTTCGAGTTTGCGAAGATCAGCGGTATGACGGCCAATATGGTCAAGAAGCCGACCGGGGCAGGCAACAACAATATCGGCTCGCTTCAATTTTTGAATCTGCGGGTTAATCCCCCCACCTCCGTAAACAGCCACACTTTTTAAGCGGGTTTTTTGCCCCAGAATTTCTATTGCCTGATGAATCTGTTCGGCTAATTCTCGTGTGGGAGCTATGATCAGGGCGCGGATGCAACCATGTTTCCCCCCCCATCAGGCGATTGAGTATGGGCAGGACAAAAGCAGCCGTTTTACCGGTTCCGGTTTGGGCCAGTCCCATCACATCTTTTTGATTCAGGACATGCGGCATTGCCTGCGCCTGAATCGGGGTTGGGGTTACATAGCCTGCCGCTATGGCGCCTGCTGTAATAGCAGGATGCAAATCAAATGTTTTAAACTTCAATAAATACCTTCTTTCAGTGTTCCAATAAAAAAAGCCCCGGAACCATTCCGGGGCTTACGTAATTTTTAGTTGACAACCAAGAACACTTTAAATTTGAAGAGAAGATATACACTGCAGTATCCGCTGTCAAGCTGTTTCTTGAAGCTGGTCTGAACTGATTATAACAATGTATTTGAAGGATAGAGACTTGTCCTCCTGAAAGGTCAAAAAAACCGGAGAAGGTCCCAAAAGAAAAAGGATTAAGCATGATCGCTTAACCCTTTGTTTTTATTGGTGACCCCAGCGGGGTTCGAACCCGCGCTACCGGCGTGAGAGGCCGGCGTCCTAGACCACTAGACGATGGGGCCCAAAGATATAATTTTTATTTAACTATTTGTTATTTCAATTGTATTTGAAACAATCAGGTAATTGCTTCAAATGATGACACATACATATTTTGACGAAGATATTTTGTCAAACACTATTTTGTTACTCATTAACCGGCTTTTTCCCCCTTCTGAATCCGAAAATCAGATAGATGAGCCAGCCGATAAAGGGGACCAGGGCAAGCAGCCACCAGACCGCTTTTTCTCCCGGTGATTTGAACTGTTTTATTGATATATCAACCAGCATCCAGATGGTCAGCAAAAGAAACGGGATGGTCATGGCGATGAAGGTTACGATGGTTTTGAGTTCCATTAAAGTCCTTTTTTACCTGTTGAAATCAGTGGATCTTCCCTTCAGTCTTCTACCTTCAGCCTTCAACCTAAGCCCCTATCCCTTATCCTGTTTTCAGTTTTTCGGTAATATTTAAAACGGTTTCCACATAATACGAGCTGTGGTTGTAGTGATAGACAACTTTGCCGGCTTCTTCCCGGGTGATGCCGGGCTTCCATCCGTAATATTTCAGGTAATTGGCAATGCTGGCAATGGCGTCTTCATGGTGGAACAGGTTCACACTGCCGTCTTTGTTCCCGTCTTCTGCCAGAATGATGATATTGCTGGGCATAAACTGGGCAAGTCCCATGGCGCCGGCATAGGAACCGTTGATGTTATACGGGTCCATGCCTTCCTTTTCCACATATGTGATAAAGGCGATGAGTTCTTTATATGCCCATTTTGATTTTCGGGCTGCTTTTTTTTCATACGCTTCTCTGGTCACCCGGTTTTCTGTGGGGATTTTTTTCCAGAACCGGTCCCGGATGGTTTTGTCTTCTAAGACGGCCATGGTCGACAGAATGCTGATGACCGGACGATTGCCCACATAAGCGCCGAAACGGGTTTCCACCAGCATGATCGCCGTGATGACTTCCTTATCCACACCGTAATTTATTTCCGCCTTTAGCAGGTCGGCATGGTGTGCGCGCATATAGTCATTGGCTTTTTTAATGGATTTGGTTGAAAGAAACTGATCGTAGTTGAGTTTACCCTCCTGGTGCCGGAAATAGGAAGAGACCCCTTTGATATCAAAAAATACTCCCGGATTGTTGTAAATGCGATTGATCTGTTCTGGGGTGAAATTTGCCTTTTTGTCATTGATCAACCGGGTTTCGAGGGTTTGAAAACTGATATTTTCTTCAGAGGAACAGGCGGTTGTTGGAATTGCAGCAAAAAGTAATATGATAAGAAACACATTGTTGATCCAATTGTTGATATGGGAAAATGAATCCGGCAACAGGGTCAGAACGTTTCTCACAAGCACCTCCATTTTGGATTTTCAGGATTGATGGCTTCGTAAAAAGTCCAACTTCTGCGTTGCGCTGCATCCTTCGTTTTTTCAAAGTACGATAAGTACGAATCATCACTCAGGATTTGCGCGCCTTGAATTTGTAACTTTTTTTTTTGCCATCGAAATCTGACTTTTAAAGAGTTTGTCATGATTGCTTAGGGTTAGGGGTATATCATACGGTTTCCGCCGGGTAAATGCCGAGATATGGCAATAGCCGGTTTTTATGAGCAGGTCGATCGCCTTGTCAAAATGCCGGGCCACCTGATGCGGCTGATGGGCGTCTGATCCGATGGTCATGCGGATATTTTTTTCATGGCATTTTTTTAACAGTGAAGTTTTTGGGTAAAATTCGTTTGCCTTATGATTGTAGCCACTTGTATTTAGTTCCACTGTAAGGTTTTTATAGCTGATTTTAGACAATATTTCATCAAATTTTTTTTCAAATTCAGTAGAAGGGCGGCGTCCGAATTTTTTGATGATGTCCAGGTGGCAGATGATGTCCAGATCCATGTTTTCGATCATCTCATCTAAGAGCGAAAGGTAATTTTTGCATATCACATCAATGCATTCATTTTCACGGGCCTCGGTGTCCTTGGAGCTGACAATGTTTATGTCGTCAATAAAATGCACTGATCCGCCGATCACATCAAAATCAAATGGCGAAATAATTTTTTTTACATCATGTGCGTTTTTCGGGTCATAATCGACTTCAAGTCCCACTTTTACCTGGATATGGTTTTTATATGTGTGCGCCAGTTGTCGGGCGGACTGATAATAAAAAGGCACATAATCCGGTGTCATGGACAGGTGCCTGCCGCTTTCATGCAGGGTCAGGTGATCCAGAAAACAGATTTCCGCCAGTCCGGCGTCAATGGCATTTTGGATGTATTGGTCCATGGTGCCGTTTGCATGGTTGCAAAGGGATGTGTGGACGTGGTAATCAATCATAAATATGGCTTCGTAAAAAATTAAAAAACATTTGCACCGATGTTTAAAATGGCATGCCAATCTGTCTGGTGTCAAACTCCAAATCAAGAAAGTTGAATATTAAATATGGTAAAAGCACCTAAAACGGTCTACTCCTGTCAGGAATGCGGTTATCATGCACCCAAATGGCTCGGGCGCTGTCCGGAGTGCGGCGGCTGGGATTGCTTTGTTGAAGAACGACAGGCGTCTGTGAACCAACCTGGTGCGCGGCCCGGAAAGCCGCTTTTGCGGGCGGAGCCGGTTTCCATTGATTCGGTAGTCATTGATGAGGATCACCGGACGCTGACCGGAATCGGGGAATTTGACCGGGTATTGGGCGGCGGGGTCATCGCCGGCAGCCTGGTCCTCATCGGCGGTGATCCGGGTATTGGAAAGTCCACTCTCCTGCTTCAGGTAATTCATGGTCTGGCCGAGCGGAATAAAAAGATTTTGTATGTGTCCGGTGAAGAATCCATCCGTCAGATAAAAATGCGGAGTCAGCGGCTGGGCGCTGTTTCGCCGGGCATGCTGGTTGTCTCGGAAATTGATATTGATGTTATATTGGATATGACCGATTCCGTTAAACCGGATGCACTGGTGATTGATTCCATCCAGACCATGTTCAGCCCGGATGTGTCATCCGCCCCCGGCAGTGTCAGCCAGGTGCGGGAATCCACAATGAAATTGATGCTCATGGCAAAGCAGACCGGCATTCCGACGTTTTTGATCGGTCACGTGACTAAAGACGGGGCCATTGCCGGACCGAGAATTATGGAGCACATGGTGGATACGGTATTGTATTTTGAAGGGGATCAGAATCATGAATTTCGTATTCTTCGGGCGGTCAAAAACAGATTCGGCTCGACCAATGAAATCGGCGTGTTTGAAATGAAAGAAAGCGGCCTGGCGGAAGTGAAGAATCCGTCGGCGATTTTTCTAGCGGAACGGGCGGCCAATGCGCCCGGGTCCGTGGTGACGGCCTGCATAGAAGGGACGCGGCCGATTCTGGTGGAACTCCAGGCATTGATCAGCAGTGCGGGATTCGGCACGCCGCGCCGGACCGTTTTGGGCCTGGATTATAACCGGGTGTCATTGCTGGTGGCGGTAATGGAAAAAAAATTAGGCTTGAATTTGGCCGGGCATGATATATTTATGAATGTTACCGGCGGCGTGAAAGTCTCGGAACCGGCGGTTGATTTGGGAATTGTGTCGGCCGTGGCATCGAGTTTCCTGGACCGGCCGATTCCGGAAGCAATGATTGCCATTGGAGAGGTCGGTCTTTCCGGGGAGGTACGGGGGGTCTCCCATCTGGACGCCCGAATTTCCGAAGTCGAAAAAATGGGATTTACAAAATGTATTGTCCCGAAAACGAGTTTAAAACAGATGAATAAAAAAAATGGTATTGAGTTGATCGGGATTAGCAAGCTGGTGGAGGTCATGGAAAACCTTTTTTAACTTAGTTCTGTCAATATATTGAAATTACTATAAATCTATTGATTCCGATATTAATTCAATCCTAAAAACAATAAATTATATGAAACGAAAAAAAACATCCAGCAAGTATCAGACGGATCATTACGCGCGAAAAGCGAAAAAGGAAAACTTTCCGGCCCGCTCCGTATACAAGCTTAAAGAGATTCAGCAGAAATTTAAGTTGATAAAAAAAGGGGACAAGGTTCTGGATCTGGGGTGTGCCCCGGGTTCATGGGCCAAGTACGCCGCAGAACTTGCCGGAGCCGAAGGCCGGGTGATCGGTATTGATTTGAAAAAAGTATCTGAACGCTTTTCTGCAAACACCCGCGTCATTATCGGCGACGTGATTGAACTGGCCCAAAAAGATAAAGAAAATCTGGCTGAAACCATCGGAACAGGCTATAATGTGGTGTTAAGTGATATGGCGCCGGCCACCACCGGACGCAAGGATGTGGATGCAGCCCGGTCGTATTATCTTTGTATGGCAGCCCTCACAATCGCCCAAGAAACGCTTAAAGAAAATGGATGTTTCGTTTGTAAAATTTTTCAGGGCGAAGATTTTGAAGAATTTAAAGATGCGGTCTGCAAAACTTTTGACAAACATAAAATTTTTAAACCCCAGAGCTGCCGTAAGGAAAGCAAGGAAATTTATATTATCGGCATTTGTAAAACACAGGAGGAGAATTGATGTCAGGACACAGCAAATGGGCAAATATTAAGCACAAAAAGGGCGCTGAGGATGCGAAACGGGGAAAGATTTTTACAAAAGTCGTTAAGGAAATCATCGTTGCGGCCCGTCTCGGCGGCGGCGATCCAGGCGCCAATCCGAGACTGCGTGCTGTGCTGCTAAAAGGAAAAGCGTGCAACCTTCCCAAGGATAAAGTTGAGCGGGCGATTAAAAAAGGAACCGGTGAATTGGAAGGTGTCAATTACGAGGAAAGCTCCTACGAAGGTTACGGCCCGGGTGGTGTGGCGGTCCTGGTGGAATCTTTGACTGACAACAAAAATCGCACGGTGGCCGATGTTCGCCATATCTTCAGTAAATATAACGGGAATCTCGGAGAAAACGGTTGCGTGTCCTGGATGTTTGATAAAAAAGGCTGGTTTGCGGTGGCAAAGTCGGATGCAGATGAAGAAGAGCTGATGATGACAGCGTTAGATGCCGGTGCTGAAGATGTGAAAGATGACGATGATGATAATTTTGAGATTATCACCGCACCGGATGATTTTGAAGCGGTCAAAGCTGCCCTGGAAGCGGCCTCTATTTCTATTGTTGATTCGGAAGTCACCATGCTGCCCCAGAATTATGTCAGCTTAAACGGCAAGGAAGCATTGTCCATGCTGAAATTGATGGATGCATTGGACGATAACGATGATATCCAGAAAGTTTATACGAATGCGGATATACCGGATGAGGTGATTTCTTCTGGTTCCCACGGTCCCCCGTGGTAACCCATTCAGGGCTCTTTCCGGTTAGTGTTAAATTTGTCGAAATCCCGATCATAACTGTATAAAATGTTCTGAGGGTCTTTTTCAATACAGGCAATCAGATAGCAGTCTACGATTTCAATGTTTTTTTCGCGCCACAGTTCCAGCGCCCGTAAAACGATTTTTTTCTCCTTCACAGCAATCCCTTTATATTTTAAAAGATCCATCAGGCTGTCGACAATCTTTTTTTTGGGAACAAGGTAAACACTTTTTAAAATAAATATCGTCTGGAATAACACAATCAGCTTCAACTCAAGACGCATTTCGCCACGTTCCAAAGACTCAAAGAATTCATACAAATTTTTATATTTTTTGGTGTTATCAAAGGTCAAAAACCGAATCAGAACGTTGGTATCCAACAGAGCGATCACACTTTCCACCCTTTCGTAAATCCGGTTTCAGTCGCCTTTTTAATGTCGGCTTTGGTGGGTTTTGATTTTTTCGATGCATAGCTGCTGAAGATACCGAATAACCGTTCGGTCAAGGATTTCCGGCCGGTTTTCTTGGAAAGCGGTTTTAATAAAATACCTTCCGGTGAAGGGATCACATCAATCTGGTCGCCGATTTCAATAAGGTATTTTTTTCTTAAAGAAACAGGGATGACAACCTGCCCCTTTTGAAACACCTTCATTTTAATGGATTCTTTGGTGCCGGTACCCATAGGTATTCCCCTGTTAAAAAATGATTTTGTTATACCTAAAAAATAATGAAGTATAACCAAAAAGTCAAGGGAATTATTTTTCTGGTTCCCATAGTCCTTGGGAACCCATAATTAAATTGCGGCGCAAAGCGACATCATTATTCGATGTTCAATGTTGGACGTTTGATGTTGGATGTTCATTTTTATAATTCGACCATCTGTTTGACCGACTGTAATGCCGGTACCCGGATGTCCTCCGGCACCTTGACTTCGCCGCTCAGGTTTTCAAGGCTGCCCGCCACATCTGCCAAAGTTATTTTTTTCATGTCCACGCATTCCATGGCGGTGGAAGCCGGGTAAAAAGTCTTGCCTGGATTTGCTTTTTGCAGGGGATAAAGCAGGCCCACTTCCGTACCCACTATAAAGGATGTGCTTTCGGATTCTTTAGCGATGTTGATCATGCCCGATGTGCTGGCGATCATATCGGCCAGTTCCAGCACTTCAATTCGGCATTCCGGATGCGCCATGAACAAAGCGTCCGGATGCGCCTGTTTTTGTTTGATGACCTGTTTCGGGGTCAGGGCATCATGAAACGGGCAGTATCCATCCCATGTGTGAATGATTTTATCAGTTTTGGTGGCAGCGTAATTGGCAAGATTTCGGTCCGGGACCATCAGCATTTCGTTTTCTTTAATGCTGCCGGCAACCCTGACGACATTGGCGGAGGTGCAGCAGATGGTGGTCAGGGCCTTGACCGCAGCCGTTGAATTCACATAGGTGACAACCGGCATGGAAGGGTTTTCCGCGATTCTGGCTTTTAATGCTTCCGGAGTGACCATATCCGCCATGGGGCATCCGGCATCTAAGCGGGGCAATAATATGGTTTTTCCCGGGGAAAGAATGGACGCGGTTTCCGCCATGAATTTGACGCCGCAGAAGACAATAATGTCCGCATCGGTTTGAGATGCCTTGATGCTGAGTTCCAGGGAATCCCCGCACAGGTCGGCAATATCCTGAATTTCCGGCGGTTGATAGTTATGTGCGATAATAATCGCGTTTTTTTCTTTTGCCAGTTGTCTGATTTTGTTTTTTATATTCTGTTTTATATTTGGGTTCATTTTAAAATCTCTTTTAAAAAAATGTTATTTTTTTATTCATCCAGCTTCAAAATATCCGCACCCGGCGGAATCCGGAAGTTGAATAATGATGCATCCAGATCCTCAAAAATCAAATCTGAAAATTCGATTCGGGTTTCATCTCCGTAATCATTTAATGTCAGAACACTTTTAATATCAAAAGATTTTTTTTCGATATTTAAGAAAATGGCCGACAGATCTATCTGTTTTTGCTTAGGGACCAGTTTTAAGGTGTATTGACCGTCATTGGCCGGCTTGGCGACGCTGACCGTGTAGGCGTCCTGGACCAGTTTAAAATTAGACAGAAAACTGGCGCCTTTGCCGTTGCCGAAGTATGTCATGGCATTACCGATCACCACCTGATTGTCCTCAGGACGATATATCCATAAATTTTTTCCATCGGAAATAATGGCATATTTTTCAGGGCGCTCATATTCCCACCGCATCATTTCCGGATGTTTGAACCATACTTTTCCGGCAGCCGTATCGGTGATGTCTAATGCCTTTAATGTGGATTCTTGGGAAAAGGCAGCTGAAAAATCTGCGGCATTATAGCGCGTTTCAAGTTTTTCCAGAATTTCTTCATGGGAATTCAAGGAAGACGTGACCGGTGGCGCTTTTGGTGAAGTTTCCGGTGAAGTTTTCATTGATGCTTCGGATGGTGCTTCCGTCCCGATCGGCTCGGACGTCGAAATACCGGTCATAACAGATACGCACAGAATAAAAGAAACTAAGAATAAAATGTTTTTCATGTATTAATTATTTTCCAATTATTGTGATTAAAAATTGTTTTATGTCAACACCGACTGAACAAAACATGATGGATTCGAAAAAGTCAAGAATCAGCTTTTTCTGGATTTTTGTCATCAATAAATTCAATAAGATAAAAAGACAATTTTGCAAAACACTGACTTTTTACAGAGACATCAAACTTGAATTAAAAATTAATATAAACAAATTTTGATGGAAATAAAACGAATTTAAATGCGAATCAAGGCCGGATATAAGGAGTCAGGAACCCCTGTCTGGGTGTCAAAAGGTTAACTATTTGATATTTATTGAAAATAACAAATAGTTCGTACGCAAATTTTTCTTGACACCTAAAAGGACTCTTTGGTAGTTATTTGACTTTGTTTAAAAAATATTTCTGATGGGTTTGTGCATTTTTTGCTTAACTTAATATATTTCAGGAGGTAACTATGCAAAGAAGAATTAGAAAGGTAGCCGTGATCGGTTCAGGTATTATGGGTGGCGGTATTGCAGCCCTTCTTGCCGGAGCCGGTGTGGAAGTCTTGCTTTTGGACATCGTTCCATTTGATTTGACCGATGACGAAAAAAAAGACCCCAAAGCCAGAAACAGAATGGTTGAGACCGGTTTGAACGCGGCATTGAAGTCAAAACCGCCGTTGTTTTATGACAAAAAAAATGATGCGCCGATGATCTCCATCGGAAATCTGGATGACGATTTTGATAAACTGGCCGACTGTGACTGGATTGTTGAGGTGGTTGTTGAAAATCTGAAAATTAAACAACAGCTTTTCAAACGGATCGAAGGGGTAAGAAAACCCGGATCCATCGTCAGCTCAAACACATCCGGTATTCCTTTAAAGGACATGTCTGCTGATTTGAATCAGGAAATGCGTCAGCATTTTCTCGGAACTCACTTTTTCAACCCGGTCCGCTACATGCATCTTCTCGAGATGATCCCCGGCGAAGAAACGCTTCCCGAAGTTCTTGAGTTTATCGCAAACTATGGCGAAGTGATGCTGGGTAAAGGCATTGTGTGGGCCAAAGATACCCCCAACTTCGTGGGTAACCGTATCGGTATCCATGGTATCGGCAAAGCCATGCAGATTATGTTGGAAGACGGCCTGACCATTCCCGAAGTGGACGCGCTTTTCGGTGCTCCCATGGGCCGCCCGAAAACCGCTATTTTCAAAACATCTGACTTAGTTGGCCTGGATACAATGACTCATGTGTCCACCAATACATATGATTTGTGTGTTGATGATGAAGAAAGGGATACGTTTATTGTTCCGGATTTTGTCAAAAAAATGGTCGAAAACAATCAGCTGGGCAACAAAACCAAAGGCGGTTTCTACAAAAAAGAACTGACCCCGGAATGGAAAACCCTCCGTAAGGTCATCAATCCGACCACCGGTGAATATGTAGATCTTGACAGACCTACTTTTCCCTGCATGGAGGCAGCCAAAAAATGTGAAACCACCGCTGAAAAACTTCAGGCAGTTGTTTACGGCGATGACAAAGGTGCTAAATACGCATGGAAAGTGTCTGTGGCCGGATTTATTTATTCCGCCAACCGTATTCCGGAGATTTCCGGCACGGTTGTTGAAATCGACAATGCCATGAAATGGGGCTATAATTTTGAAATGGGCCCGTTTGAACAATGGGATGCCATTGGCGTTGAGAAATCAGTTGCCAAAATGGAAGCGGAAGGAATGGCGGTTCCGGAAAACGTTAAAAAAATGTTGGCATCCGGTGCGACCTCTTTCTATAAGCTGGAAGACGGCAAAAAAATGTATTTTGATTTTGCTTCCGGCGGATACAAACCTATGCAGACCAGCGAAAAATCCATTGTTCTGGCGGATCTTCGCGCCAATAACAAAGTGGTTAAATCCGTGCCCTCCTGCTCATTGATCGATCTGGGAGACGGGGTATATAACATTGAATTCCATTCCAAGATGAATGCGCTCAACGGCGAGATGCTCGATTTCATGAAAGAGGCCGGTGAGTATGTTCTTGAAAACGGTGTGGGTCTGGTCATTGGTAATCAGGCAGGCGGCATGCCCGGTGCATTTTCAGCGGGCGGCGATCTGGCCTATATGCTAGGTCTTGCAAGAGCCGGCAAGTTTGATGAAATTGATACGTTTATTAAAGGTGTTCATGAAGGCATTATGGGCACCAAGTATTCACCGTATCCGGTGGTTGCCGCACCTTATGGCCTGGCATTGGGCGGTGGATGTGAAACCTGCCTGTCAGCAGACAGAATTGTTGCCCATACGGATCTGTTCATGGGTCTGGTTGAAATCGGCGCCGGTTTGGTTCCGGGAGGTTGCGGCATGATTCATCTATGGAGAAACTATATTGAATCCAAGCCGGGTGCCGGAAAAATTACGGACCTGGCGGGTTTCTTTATCCAGGCATTCATGTGTGTGGCTCAGGCGAAAGTTTCTTCATCAGCGGCAGATGCCCGCAAGAACGGATTCCTCAGACCCGCTGACCGGATTGTTGCCAATAAAGACAACCTGATCGGTGAAGCAAAGAAAGAAGTCTTAAAGATGGTGGATGACGGTTATGCACCGCCGAGAAAGAAAAAGATCCCCGTATTCGGGCGTGAAGCACACGGCATGCTGTGGGCGGAAATGAATAATATGAAATCCGGCGGCTACATCACCCCGCATATGGAATTTATTGCCAAGAAAGCGGCTGTCTGTATGGCCGGCGGCGATGTTCCCCAGGGAACGCTCGTGTCTGAAGATCATCTGATGAAGCTGGAAAGAGAAGCTTTTGTTGATTTGTGGCGCACCGAAAATACCCAGAAGATGGCTGAAAATATCATGAAGACAGGCAAGCCATTATTCCTTTAATAAAACAATAATAGAAAATTCCAGGAGGAAATATCTATGAGAGAAGCATATATTGTAAGTTCAGTCAGAACTCCCGGTTGCCGGAGGGGTAAAGGCGCTTTAGCCCAGACACGGCCGGAAGATCTGTTGGTCCAGGCTTTGAACGAGCTGATCGAGAGAACGCCGGGTGTGGAAAAAAAAGATGTTGAAGATTTGATGATCGGTTGCGCGTTTCCGGAAGCAGAACAGGGCTTGAATATCGGTCGCGTTGCCGCACAGATGGCCGAGTTCCCGGATGATACCTGTGGTGCCACTGTCAACCGTTTCTGCTCTTCCGGTCTGGAAGGGATTACGCTTCAGGCCATGCGCATCAAGTCAGGCTGGAGTGATGTCGCTATCGGCGGTGGTGTGGAATCCATGTCTATCGTTCCCATGGGCGGCAATATGCCGCGCCCTCATCCGGAATGGTCAAAAAAGAACCCGGATGTTTATATTTCCATGGGCATCACAGCTGAAAACGTTGCCAATCGGTATAAAATTACCCGGGAAATGCAGGATGAATTTGCCTATCATTCACAGATGAAGGCGTCTAACGCAAAAGCCAATAAACTGTATAAAGAAATCGTGCCCACTGAAGCGGTTAAGTATGTTGAGAAAAATGGTATTTGGGAGAAGGAAACATTTATCCAGGATTTTGATGATGGAATCCGTGAAACCACAACCATTGAAGGCCTGGCAAAACTTCGGGCGGTATTTGCAGCCACCGGCTCCGTGACCGCGGGAAATTCCTCCCAGACAACTGACGGCGCAGCCGTCAGCCTTGTGATGAGTGAAGAAGCCGTGAAAAAGTTCGATCTCAAACCGATTGCCAAACTTGTTGCATATACGGTTGCCGGATGCCGGGCTGATGAAATGGGTGTTGGTCCTGCTTACGCAGTTCCCAAACTGCTGAAAATGGTTGATATGAAGGTGGAAGATATCCATCTTTGGGAGCTCAATGAAGCGTTTGCATCCCAGTGTATCTATGCCATGCAGCAGCTGGGTCTGTATGAGAAGAGAGAACTGTGGGAATCCACCAGTGACAAACGCATCATCAATGTCAATGGCGGTGCCATTGCTCTGGGCCATCCCCTGGGATGTACCGGTGCAAAACTCTGTGCCCAGATCATGAATGAAATGCGTGAACGCGGCGCCAAATACGCTGTCGAGTCCATGTGTATCGGCGGCGGCATGGGGGCGGCGGCATTGTTTGAACTGTGTGAATAATTTTTTTTCAAAAAATTATGTATAATAAAAAAGGCTGCCCTTTGGGGCAGCCTTTTTTTATGGCTGCGAAAAAGTCCAACTCCTGCGTTGCACTGCATCCTTCGTCACTCAATGTACGGTTGGCAGCCTTTTTTATGCGACCACAGGCTACTTCCTCAGTAGTCGAAGTGATTTTAAAATATGTTTTTCATCCATTAGTTTGTCATTAGCATATTTATATAAAATACTTGAAATAAATGTCTGATATGGCAGGCCTTCTTCTTGAGCTTTTCGTTTGATGGATTCTAAGGTTTGGTTATTTAAGCGAAGAGTAATTCTATTTTTCTCATTTGCTTTTGAGATGATTTTTGTAACCCTTTGCTGTATTTTCGTCGATGCTTTTACAAAGTGTTCAGCATTCTTCTCAATTTCTTTTTCAAAACTATCTAATTTTATATCGTTCATAATAAATCACCATATATTTTATTAAATTTTCTACTTGGATATGCTGTCTTTAAAATAATATTCTCACTATCATCAATTATAAATGGTACAGCATAAATATAATCATACAAACTAATAATGAATATCAATTGGTCTTTCCTGTTTGGATTTTCTAAAATATCTAAATACTCTTTTCGCAAGATAATTTCAGAAATTTCATCAAAGGAAATATCCCTTTCTATAGTCAATTTATTATTCTTATCTTCATTCCAGTAAATCATAGTTAAATATTACACCATTAGATGCACATTGTCAATTTTTTTGTGCTTAAACACCAAATCCTGAGTGAATCTATCGCTTGATTAAAGATGGCCCGAAACCCATCTGATGGTGCAGAAAAAAAGGTGATCTCCGCAGTGTTTTCGTTTATAAATTCAAAATAAAGAGCACGCGATATTTGCTTGGAGAGAGCATCTTTGGCCGCATTCATGTCGTAACGGCTTTGCAGGTTTATCCAATGCGGATCATCACGAAGAATTTGCGAGCCTTGCCAATTTTTATAAGAATGGGGGCGCTTTTTTCTGTCCACTGTCCATTAAGGACTCAGTGGATTTTCAAAAAAATAATATCCTGATTTCTCATTGACAGATTCGTCTGGTTGCGAGGCATCCAGGATGAAGCCGTAGTGTGCTACTGCGATTCCTGGATAACAAAGCAAAGGGGCAAATCGGGCATGAGAAAATTGAGAAAATTAATCGATTGCGTTGAACCTACACGCCTCATAACAACTCATGCATTTGATGCATTTATCTCTATTAATTTCAGCCACCTCTTTTTTCTGCCAGGTGATGGCCTCCGCCGGACAGGCCTTAAAGCAGAGCCCGCATTTTTTGCAAAGATCCGGATCGATTTTAAAATGCAGCAGCGCCACGCAACGTTTAGCCGGGCATCTTTTTTCAATAATATGGGCGTAATACTCATCCTTAAAATATCTTAAAGTGGACAGTACCGGATTCGGGGCCGTCTGTCCGAGTCCGCACAGGGAAGAATTTTTAATGACTTCAGATAGTTTTTCCAGTTTTTGAATGTCTTCGGGTTCTCCGTTTCCCTGACAGATTTTTTCAATTATTTCCAGTAAACGCCGGGTACCTTCACGGCACGGGATGCATTTTCCGCAGGATTCATCCTGGATAAAATCCATAAAAAAGCGGGCCATATCCACCATGCAGGTCTTCTCGTCCATGACAATCACGCCGCCGGACCCCATAATGGCCCCGACTTTTGCAATTTCTTCATAATCGATGGGGGTGTCCAGGCATTGCGCTGGTATGCAGCCGCCCGAAGGCCCCCCGAGTTGGACGGCCTTGAATTTCCTTTTATTCGGGATACCGCCGCCGATGTCATAAATCATCTGATGAAGGGTAATTCCCATGGGGATTTCCACCAGGCCGATGTTGTTCACCGCCCCGGTAAGGGCAAACACTTTGGTGCCTTTGCTGGTTTCAGTGCCGATCCCGGCAAACCACTTGCCGCCGTTTAAAATGATCTGCGGGATGTTTGCAAGGGTTTCCACATTGTTTAAAACCGTGGGTTTTTCCCATAACCCCTTATTGGCAGGAAAAGGCGGCCGGGGCCGCGGCATGCCGCGTTTGCCCTCAATGGAACGCATGAGTGCGGTTTCCTCTCCGCATACAAATGCGCCGGCTCCCTGATAGACTTCAATATCAAAGTCAAATCCGCTTTCCAGGATGTTGTTCCCTAACAGGCCGTAATCACGTGCCTGTTTAATCGCAACATCCAGCCGGTGCAGCGCCAGCGGATATTCGCTTCGGCAATAGATATATCCCTTGTTTGCATTGATGGCCCGTGCCGCGACAATCATTCCTTCCAGAACCGAATGGGGATCAGCCTCTAAGATGCTGCGATCCATGAACGCACCGGGGTCTCCCTCATCTGCATTGCAGAGCACATATTTGATATCACCGGGCGACTTGCCGGCAAATTCCCATTTCAATCCGGTCGGGAATCCGGCGCCCCCTCGGCCCCTGAGCCCTGAAATTTTTATTTCAGATATGATCTGCTCCGGCGACATTTCCGTCAGCGCCTTGGCAGCCCCAAAATACCCGTCCCTGGCAATATATTCATCAATGACTTCGGGATCAATCATCCCCTTGTTGCGCATGACCCAGAATTTCTGGTGGGCAAAAAATGGAATGTCATTCATATTCGGTATGGTTTCTTTGGATGCCGGTTCAACATATTGAAGCCGTTTGACCGGACGGCCTTTCAGAAAATGCTCTTCCACAAGCTCCGGTACATCTTTGACGGTCAACTTCTGGTAAAAGATACCTTCCGGCTGTACCAGCATGACGGGACCGACTGCACAGAATCCGTTGCAGCCGGTTTCAATGACTTTAACTTCCCGGGCAAGGTGGGTGTGTTTGAGTTCTTCTTCAAGCGCATCCTGAAATTTCCGGCTTCCGGTTGCCTGGCATCCTGAACCGCCGCACAGCATTAATTGGAGTCGGGTTTTTTCCATTTTGGTTGTCCTGGTTATTAAACGATCAACAAGTGTGATCCGTTATTCGTAATGTTCAAGAAGCGATTTTACCTGGCTGGCTGAAACACTGCCGTGGGTATCCTGATCCACCACCACTACCGGTGCCAGGCCGCAGGCCCCCAGGCACCGGACCGCTTCCAGTGAAAAGCGGCGATCGGAAGTGGTTTCGCCTTCTTTCAGTTTAAATTCGTTGGAAATACGGGTCATGACTTCTTTTATGCCTTTGACATAACAGGCAGTTCCGAGACATGCTTTGATGGTATGCCGGCCTTTGGGTATTAAAGAGAACAGGGAGTAAAACGTTACCACTCCGAGAACTTCACTTCGGGGAAGATTCAGACCATAGCTGATATAATCAATGAGCACCATCGGAAGATATCCGACAATATCCTGGCAAAGCCTGAGAACGGGAATCACGGCGCCATTTGTTTTATAATGGGCAGCTATAATCCCATCAATTTCAGGAATCATTTCAGATGAGATATCCGGGTGGTTTAACTGCGTAGGAGTCGGCATCATGGTCCTCCCTTGCACAATTTTAAGGATATTCGGCAGCGGCTACTTTGCTAAATGTTTCATCATAAAGGTAAAATGTCAATGCGGATTCGGTATCTACCTTAGTAAGGCCGGTCACGCAAACAGCTGATGCAGCTGAAAATAAAGAATCGATAATGATACCAATTCCATTTTTAGTGACTTTATGCATTACACATGTCTGCTTAAAACAACATTTGATTGACACTGTGCTGGATTTATTATATTTTATCAGTTAATATTACAACTTCTCACCTGATTTCTCTTCCTCTTTTTTTGTCAGTCAGTTATTGATTTGGGATCGCTTTGGGATAAATTTTGGTGGTTCATAAAGGTATAGACAACGGCAAAACTTTAAAAAGGAATCCGACAACGACCGATGAAACTATCAATGTTAGCTGAAACACTCGAAGCATCTTTTCTCAATGGAGAAGACCGACCCGATATTGAGATTGATAAAGCCGGCGCAAGTGACCTGATGAGTGATATTCTGGCTGCTTTATCAGAGCGCGGTGTGTTGCTGACCGGCTTGACAACTATTCAGGCTGTAAAAACAGCTGTAATATCAGGGGTCACTGCCATTGTTTTTGTCCGTAATAAAACGCCGGAACCGGATGTTGTGGCGCTGGCTGAAATGCACGGTATTCCGCTCCTGTCAACTCCCTGTTCCATGTTCGTTTCCTGCGGCCGTTTATATAGCGTCGGTTTGACCGGTCTTAACGGGTCGCGTTGAGGCTGATCTGAAACCCGGTTGTTGTTTATTGACAAGTGATTCGGCATAGAGCGGGATTTTTGCTTCATTTTTTAGCTTCAATCCCGTGATTCATGATGTCTCTACAAAATTCTTTTTAAGGGCAGGCCATGTCATCTTTAAAAAAATGTTTTAATATTCGGAGCAGAGACTTTATTCATGCCGGTGAAGCATCCATTACGGTTCAGCAGCTTCTCAAGCAGATGCGGTTTGATTCCGCCTTGATTCGTCGGATTGCCATCTGCGGCTATGAAGGTGAAATGAATGTGGTCATGCATGGTGGTGATGGTCTGTATTGTGTTGAAATAAAGACTGATAAGATTATGCTGGATATTTCAGATAAGGGGCGGTCAGTTCATCAATTTCGATTATTGAACCATGCATGGAAGACAATCTGAATGTGGTAATCGTTTCTCCGATTTTGTATGCCCAGTTTCCTGGGTTCATGCCCGGGGATGTGTTGCTTGGTCTTAAGCACATGGGGTTTGATCATGCCATTGATCTGTCCTATTATATTGAAATGTATCAATATGCTGTAGAAGAGTTTGTCCTTGAAAACCGGAAGGCGCATAGGCCGCTGATTTCTCCGATTTGTCCGGTGGTAATCAGGCTGATTGTTCTTAATTATCCGAATTTAATAAATCATATTCTTCCTTTAAGAAGTCCGGCGGCCCTGGTGGGAGATAAAATCCGTGAAAAATTAAGCCATGAGCATGGGATGGCTGAAAAAGATATCAAACTTTACCATATCACGCCCTGTCATTCCAAGGTGGTGCCGGATCGTTCTAAGCTTATGGATGAACTGAGTTATGTTGACCATGCGCTGGGCATCAATAAAATTTTTCCGGGATTGCTTGCCAAGATGGAGCAGGTAAAAAAACTTGAGCTAAGTCTTTTTCCAAATGAACATTTCAGTTTTGTTCCCAGTTCCCGGGGGCCACTGTGGGGGATGTCCGGCGGTGAAATTGCCGGCATGCGAATTGACAGGGTTATTGCTGTGTCCGGCTTGAAAGAGACCATGGCATATTTGGAGAAAATTGAAATGGGCTTGTTCAGTGATATGGAATATATTGAATTCCGGGCCTGTACGGAAGGGTGCCTTGGCGGCCCCCTGACGGCTGTTGACAGGTATATGGCAAAAAGCACGGTCCAGAAGTTTATTAAAATGTTCGGGATCGGGCGGCGCCTGCCCAGACGGAAAATTCGGCAATTATATGATAAAGGGTGGTTTTTTTCCAAATTGAAACCATCCGCGCTAACCGGAATTTATTTGTCAAAAAAGAAATCGTTGACAATCAAGGATATGAAGAAAATAGAAAAATTAATGTCTTTGATTCAAGGAAATGACTGCGGGGCTTGTGGCGCTCCGGATTGCAGAACATTTGTCGAGGATGTGGTCCGGGGAGAAGCGGACCTGAAAGACTGTTTCAAAATGAGGTAATAATAGTTTCCGGATACTTTATTGTTAAATTAAACCTTAATTGAGTGATTGTCGAGGTTGCCGCAGATACAAGGAAGATGTTTTTTTGCTATAGTCGCTTATGCGGTAAAGCATCTGACAAAGTAGATGCGATAAGATCGACAGTCACGGAGGATTTTATATCATGCAGGTAGAAGACTTAGCGGCACAGTTCAACCTTACGGTGGTTGCCGGCAAAGACGTTTTGGGTCGGACGGTGACCGGCGGTCACTGCGGGGATCTTCTCAGCGAAGTGATGGCCAACGCGCCGACCGGCAGTGTATGGCTGACCATTCAGGTACACCAGAATATCGTCGCAGTGGCGGTTTTAAAAGAAATGACAGCTATTATTCTGACCGGGGGCAATGTGCCGGATGAGGCAACCCGCGTAAAAGCGGATGCGGAAGGGATTCCCATTATGCTCAGTGATGAACGGACGTATGACCTTGCCGGAAAGCTTTATGAGGCTGGGGTGGTATAGCAGGGTGGCTCATTTGAAACTTTACAGGGCAGATATGCATATTCATACATGTCTTTCCCCCTGCGGTGACTGGGGGATGAGCCCGAAAGCGATTACCCGGAAAAGCTGTCAGATGGGGCTGGATATCATTGCCATCTGTGATCATAATACGGCTGAAAATGCCGGCGCCGTCATCCGGGCCGGACAAAAACACGGCATTACCGTGTTGCCCGGAATGGAAATCTGTTCAAAAGAGGAAGTTCATGTGCTTGCGATTTTTGAAACTTATGACAGGGCGTTGAATATGCAGGCATTTGTTTATGATCATCTGCCTGGTGAAAATTCTGCAGATTTGTGGGGCGAGCAGATTGTGGTTGATGAAAATGATGAAGTGATTGCCGAAAATTCCAACCTGCTGATCGGTGCGACAACATTGTCCCTGTATGAGCTGGTGGATAAAATAAATAATTTTAATGGATTGTGTATTGCATCACATATCGACAGGCCCGCGTTCGGGATTATCAGCAACCTTGGATTTATCCCGGATGATTTGCAATTCTGCGGACTGGAGGTTTCCTGGCGAATGTCGTTGAATGAGGCAGCCGCTTCAATCTCCGGCATCGGCCGATTTCCATGCATTACATCCTCTGACGCCCATTATATTGAAGATGTTGGAAAAGTCTGGACCGGGTTTATGCTGGAAGCACCGACATTTGCTGAAATCCGTATGGCGTTTGAGGGGCGGTCGGGCCGACGGATCGTACGCAAAGAAATAATCTTAAAAGAGGTACAGTGAAGGAATTATCGCTTCATATTTTAGATGTTGCGGAAAACGGGATTAATGCCGGGGCGGACCGGGTGCGGATTACTGTGGAAGAAGCCCGTAATGACAATCGGCTGCGGATTATTATCGTAGATAACGGACGCGGGATTCCGCCGGATCTGATTCAAAATGTCACGGATCCGTTTTATACCACCCGAACCACCCGGCGTGTCGGACTGGGGCTTTCCCTGCTCGAAGCCGCCGCACGCCAGTGTAATGGATCAATGCGTGTCGACTCCATGCCGGGAAAGGGTGCCTCTGTTATCGCAGAATTTGCACATGACCACATCGACCGGGCTCCCCTGGGGGACATGGCCGGTACGTTGATATCCCTGATCATGGGTTACCCGGACGTTGAGTTTGAATATTCTCATTTGGTGAACACCAGCCGGTTTGAGATGAAAACCATTGATATTAAAAATATGTTTGAAGACCGTCCCGTCAGTGATCCTGCTGTTTTTCGAAAACTGCGGCAAATTATACAAGACGGGCTAAAACGATTGAAAACAAACGAGGACTGAAATGGCACGATTAACCATTGATGATTTAAAGAAAGTTAAGGAAAAGACAGCAAAAGAAACCTCTTTGCGCTACGGAAATGCAAGCATTAAGGTGACAGTGCATATGGGAACCTGCGGCATCGCAGCCGGTGCCCGAGATGTAATGAACGCGCTTATGAATGAAATGGCGGAGGATGACCGCCAGGATATCCGGGTGGTGGCTTCCGGGTGCATGGGAATGTGCAGCAGCGAACCCAATGTCACCATTGAAGTTGATGGCGAGGAACCTATTGTTTATCAGCTGATGGATGCCAATAAGATGCGTCAGGTATTCAAGCGGCATGTGTTGCTGGGGGAAGTACAGACGGATTTCGCGCTGGCAAAAATGTAATGTCTTGAAAAATATAAAATTTATAATCCTGGATATCTACTTCTCTTAAGTTGTCATCTCAACTTTATGATATTGATTAATCTATTGAAATAAATTTTAATTATTGAATTTTAACCAGAATTTTTTATTTGGAGCAGCGTCTTTTTCTATAAGTGGCGTATTAAGCCGGACGTCTTCAATACGTTCATTTTTTGATCTTTTGTTTTCAGGCGGTATTATGCTATTATATATTTAAACCATCATCAGGTTCTATCTATCAGCAAACAGACAAAGGAGAAATGAATGGTTGCTATTGAATTGTTAAAGCAGGTTGAAGTGTTTCAGTCGTTAAGTGATGATGAATTGTCAGCAATCGGTAAATTGACCACTGAAAATCAGTTTGCATATGGTGACCGGTTGTTTAAAGATGGAGATTCCGCCACCCATTTATGGATCGTCGAAGAAGGGATCATTGATTTACGGTTTGATCTGCCGGGTCGTGAAACCTCGGAAGAGAGCACGCTTTCTACCATATCCGCAAATAAAATTATCGGGTGGTCCAGCCTTGTCCCCCCTTATAAATACAAACTTTCAGCCTACTGCGCATCAAGCCGGTGCAGGGTGCAGGTCATTGACCGCGAACCCCTGCGCGAGTTTTTAACGAAACATCCGAAAACAGGATACCAGGTGATGTCCGCCATGCTTCGGGTGGTGGGGAGGCGTTTTCAGAGGCTTCAGGGAGCATCGGATGACGCCCCGCTTGCGCCTGTCAAGGTGACGGTACATCTGGGAACCTGCGGTATCGCGGCCGGCGCCCGGGATGTTATGAAGGCCGCCATTGAAGCGGCATCCGGCCCCGGTCATGAAAGGATTGCGGTCACAAGCAGCGGATGCCTCGGCAAGTGTGCAACCGAGCCGAACGTTACCGTGGAAATTCAGAACCAGGGAGCAGTGGTTTATCAGAAAATGAATCCGGAAAAGATGCGCCGGGTGCTTGATGAGCATATTGTGAATGGCCGGGTGCTGAACGACTGGGTACTGGAAGGAGGAAACATATGATTGGTCTGGAATTTCTGGAACAGGTGGATGTTTTTAGAAACCTGACCGACGATCAGCTTTTTGCAATTCAGGAGTGTGCGGAGGCCGTTGATTTTAAAAGGGGCGACCGCATTTTTGCCCAGGGTGACAGCTCGTCGTATGTCTGGATTGTTTTGGAAGGAGATGTGGAGCTTAGAAGCGAGCCTTCCGGCCAGGATGGGGGAATCCGTCCGTCGCCCTCTTTTATGTCCGAAGCTCAGGCGTTCGGATGGACATGTTTTGTTCCGCCATACAAATACCGGCTATCCGGTTATTGCGCTTCCCGGTGGTGCAAAGTCATCAGGTTAGAGAGTGAAGATCTGCTGGCGATTTTTGAGCAGGATGAGGTCATGGGTTTCAAGGCGATGGAATATCTGCTCGGAGCGGTGGGAAAGCAGTTTGAGCAGCTTCAGGATGAGATCGCAAAGGTCCGAGGGATAGAAATGATGAGCCAATGGTAAAAATGATGTCAAAGGTTCATCTGACGCCCGATGGCGGTGTTGCAATCCTCTTCAAATGCTCACATAGCAAGCTATGCTCTGCTTTTCATCGGATTGCGCCTTGCCCTCGGACGTGATCTAAGCCTGTAAACCATTTTTTAATATTTTTATTACGATAAAAAATTATTGAATGATCTCCAGGATTTTTCTGGAGGTGTATTCCCCCACATCGGCCAATCCGTCAACCGGCAGGAACCGGCGGGCGTTATTGGCGTAAAGACAGGTGACGGACGCGGGAAAATCCTCATCCGGCTCATAAAAAATATAGCACAGAGCGATTTTGGGCAGCGGATAGACCACGACGCTAAAGTCTCCGACAGCCTCTGTTGGAGCAGCTTCACCGTTTAATGTCTTTTTGATTTTATCTAAACCGGCTTTTATTTTTTCCACATAGGGGACCAGCAGCTGTTCCGTGTGGGTTGTAAAGGCCCTGACATACGGCATACTGTCGTCAAACTCCTTGAATGATTTTAATGGCTGCAGCACACAATTGTCAGGCCGGACGTTTAATGCATAAAGAGAGATCAGGATGTTAAATACCGACGAGTGTTTTTCTTTGCCAAGAAAAATCCCTTTGGGGGAAATCACGCAGGTTTCGCCAAACGCATTAAAAATAAACCGGTCGCCGTCCTGTTTGCCCGGAAGATTTTCAGCCAGGTTTTCCGGTAAATCCTTGTAGAGTTGATCAAGATTGTCCTGTGCAATTTTTGCATAATTATCTTTCATTTATAAACTCCGTAATTTCAATGAATATAATTATATTGGTTCAACCTGTCTGAGCGGATCAGTCATTTTAGGCATTAGTTCGTTTTTAAGTAACTGGAATAATGCTAATTTTTATTTTTTTCGAGAAGGGTTTCCGAAGGCAGACTGCATGAATCCCGGGTTTGAAACGCGTTGGGATTCACCGGGTGATAGTGAACGTGAACCTTTCGCATAAACTCGATATTGGCCATCAGTGTATTTTCAACCTGGGTGGCGATTTTATCCCCTTTGGCCACGCTTAAATATCCATCCACGCAGATCGTGACGTTTGCTACCAGATACGGACCGAAACGGTGGGCATGAATTTCCCCGATTTCCCTGACACCCTGGATCGGCGTCACGAGACCGGTGATTTGTTTTGCCAGATTTTTTCCCGGTATGGTATCCATTAAATCCGAGGTGGATTCGCGTAAAATTACAATCCCCGTATGCAGGATAATCAATGATACAATTGCCCCGGCCAGGGGGTCCACCCAGGGATATCCGAGCCGGCCAAAGGAAATGCCGATGGTCGCGGCCAGGGCTGAAAATACGTCATTTCTGTGATCAAACCCTAAGGCCAGCACGGCCGTGTTCCGGGTCTGGCGGCCGATTTTCAGTGTCCAGATCGTCAGCTGTATTTTTACGGCCACGGTAAATAAAGCGACCCATAATGCAATCAGCGCAGCACCGCTGAAATCCCCTTTTCCCGCATACAGATTATACACATTGTTGACGGAATTCCAGAAAATAGCAATGGCCGTGGTGATTATAAACGCACCCACGACCACGGCCGCAATGCTCTCCATCTGACTGTGACCATAGGGGTGGTCTTCATCCGGCGGTTTCCCGGATAACCGCATAAACACGCTCACCACAATACCGTACGCAACATCTGAGGTGGAATTGATGCCGTCGGCAAGCAGGGCGGGGCTGTGGCCCAGTATACCGATACTGGTTTTCAGGGCCGCAAGAAAGAAGTTGGCAGCCAATCCGATATAGACTGCCAGGATGCTTTTACGATTTCTGAGTTTATGGATCATTGGGTTGATTATTGGTTTTAAATACGTTGTTTTTCTGTTTCCGTTTTTTTCCGGATTTTGTGCCAGGTGTTCTTTTGGCATTCAGGACATTTGAGGTACTGCCTCGGCTCTCCAACGGCCTTGTAACGCATCCCGCCTGCATCCCAGAAGTCCCGCCGGTGACCGCATTTGCATTCGATCAACCATAGTTTGGTGCCTGCTTTTACGGCTTCAAACACCCGGGAGGGAAGGATGAATTTGAGGAATTTGTGCTCTGACGGCATTTTTTTTATTTGCTTATCCGGCTTTTGACAGTTTGACGGTACAGACCTTGTATTCCGGAATTTTGGAAACCGGGTCCAGGGCGGAATTGGTCAGTCTGTTGGCTGCGGCTTCGGCAAAATGAAACGGGATAAATACAGATCCTGCCACTGCTTTTTCGGATATTTTTAATTTTGCGATAATTTCGCCTCTTCGGGAGGCGATTTTCGTTTCTTCACCGTCTTTGAGGTTATATTTGTCCGCATCAGCGGCGGATATTTCAACAAAGCTTTCCGGAACCCGATCATTTAATCCCTCGGTGCGACGGGTCATGGTGCCGGTGTGGTAGTGATACAGCACCCGGCCGGTGGTGAGATATAAGGGGTATTCATCATCGGTCTGTTCGGCGGGGGGGATGTAGTCAATCGCATGAAAGACCCCTTTGCCGTGAGTGAATTGTTGGGTATGCAGAATCGGTGTGCCGGGATGATCCTCGGTGGGGCACGGCCAGTGGATTCCGGCGCTGTCGATACGATCATAGGTGATGCCGCCGTAAGACGGGGTTACGCGGGCGATTTCTTCAAAAATCTCCCGGCTGTCAGCGTAGATCATGTCATACCCCATGCGTTTGGCAATTTCAGCAGTGATTTCCCAGTCATTTTTTGCGGAACCGGGGGCCTCCAGAGCCTTGCGGACACGCTGCACCCGCCGTTCGGTATTTGAAAAAGTGCCGTCTTTTTCGGCAAAGCAGGCGGCCGGCAGGACTACATCCGCCAGTTGCGTGGTTTCCGTCATAAAGATATCCTGGACCACCAAAAAATCCAGGTTGTTAAAACTTTTTTCCGCATGGTTTAAATCCGGGTCTGATACCAGGGGGTTTTCCCCGATAATATACATGGCTTTAATATCACCGTCATGGGCCATGGGCACCATCTGGGTGACGGTCAGGCCGATCTGGTCAGGCAGGTTCGACACGGCCCATGCTTTTTCCATTTTTTTTCGGGCCGCTTCATCCGTGACTTTCTGGTATCCGGTATATACATTGGGCAGGCCGCCCATATCACAGGCGCCCTGGACATTGTTCTGGCCCCTTAAGGGGTTTACGCCGCTGCCCGGGATGCCGAGATTACCGCACAGCATGGCCAGGTTGGCCAGGGATTTCACATTGTCCGTACCGGTGGTGTGCTGGGTGATCCCCATGCAGTATAAGATACTTCCGGCGTTGGCAGAAGCATACAGCCGCGCAGCTTCGATCAACTGACGGGCAGGGATCCCGGTAATGGATTCCACATAATCCGGGGTGAATTTTTCAACCATGTCCTTTAACGCGTCAAAGTCGGTGGTCCGGGTTTCAATGAATTCCCGGTCATGGCGGTTTTCTGAAATGATCACATGCATGAGCCCGTTAATCCAGGCCACATCGGTCCCGAGATTCGGCCGGAGCCAGATATCCGAAAATTCGGTGAGTTTGATCCGTCTGGGATCAATGACGATCAATCGGGTATTTTTAAATTTAACTGCCCGTTTTACATAGCTTGACAGGACCGGATGATTTTCCGTGGTATTAGATCCGGTCACCAGGATCACATCCGCATCTTCGATATCCCCGATGGTATTTGTCATTGATCCACTTCCAAATGCAGCGGCCAGACCGGCCACGGTGGAACTGTGTCAGAGCCGGGCGCAGTGATCAATGTTATTGGTTTTCAAAACCGCCCGGGTAAATTTCATGGCCGCGTAATTATCTTCGTTGGTGACACGGGCCGAGGTGAGGACACCGATACTGTCCGGGCCGTTTTTTTCCTTGATTTCCGACAGCCGTCGTGCCGTCAGATCAAGGGCTTCATCCCATGAGGCTTGCCGGAATTTACCGTTTTCCCTCCCCGTCTCACGAATCAGGGGGGTTTTCAGGCGGTCTTCGGAATGGATAAAATTAAACCCGAACCGTCCTTTGACGCATAAACTGCCGTAATTGGGTGGTGTCCCTTCTGCCCCGGATATTTTAACAATTCGGTTATCATGGACATGAAAATCAAGCTGGCAGCCGACCCCGCAGTAACTGCAGGTGGATCTTACTTTCCTGTTTGACCAGGGCCGCCAGTCATACCGGGCATCTTTTTCCACCAGAGCCCCCACCGGGCAGGCCTGGATGCATTCCCCGCAGAACACACAGTCGGAATCCTTGAGCGGACGATCACCGGCGGCAATAATTTTGGCCGCCGTTCCCCGGTATCCTATGCTGATGGCATTGTTGACTTGGACTTCATTACAGGCCTGAACGCACCGTCCGCAAAGGATACATCTTGAGAAATCCCGGATAATAAACGGGTTGACGGTTTCCATGGGATATCGGTTTTTGGTTGCCGGAAAGGTCTCACCGGAGACCTGATACCGGTAGGCCAGACTCTGAAGCTCGCAGTCCCCCCAAACCGGGCAAAGGTCACCACTGTTATCCTGGTGCTGAACATTTAACTGAAAAGCGGTCCAGCTTTGGCCATCGGATTCGCGGACCGCGCAGTTATGGTTCCCGGATGCCAGCAGCAGCTGCAGAGACATCCGGCGGGATTCTATAACCTCCCGGGACTCTGTCTGTACTTCCATGTTGCTTTCCACCGGCGTGGAGCAGGCCGGCAGGAGGTTTCGGGCGTTCTTAACCTCGACGACACATATTCGACAGGCACCGGTCGGGGTGGTCCCTTTCAGATAACACAGGGTCGGGATATCGATATGGTTTCGTTGGGCAACTGTCAGGATGGTTTCTCCGGGGGTAAAAGAAAATGAATTGCCGTTAATGATGATTATTTTTTGATCGTCCATGATGGCCTTTTCCTGTGTTGTCAGGGTTTGAGGTGGCATCTTTTATGATGACACGGCTCTGCAAAATAGGTATAATTTTTTCACTGTTTGTTGAAATGGCCGGAGTATAATGAGAAGCGATCAGTAAGGGCAAAAGTTAAAACTCTATGGTAGCGTCAATGGAATTGATAATCCGGCCTCTCAATTTTTATATTCTTTTAATCTTAATATATTTATCGGTTAAGTTTCAAGATATTATAAGTTTTTGCAAAAATCCGTTTCCCTCGGCTGCGCTGCAATGGGGTTCGATGCCCGAAGAAAGGTCGGGTTAACGCAATATTGGAGGAAATCGAAATTTAGTAGCCAGCTCTTCGTTCGTGGGTAGCATGGGCAACTCGTTGCCCATGTTCCGAAGGAACAAGAGGAGATTTATAATTTGGAATTTTTTTCCATTTTTTGAAATCCCTTTTGCGCTTCGCGCATTGGCAACAAGTTGCCAGTGTCACCCGAAAATTCATTTATCAAGCTTTTCCCCAAATAAATATCCGCTGAAGTTTTTTGAATTTTGATAAAAAAAGGCTGCCCGTCAGGGCAGCCTTTTTTTAAAAATTTAAAAAGTTACTAAACTGCGCAGCAGTTTAGCCGTTTTTCTTTTCAAATTCTATCATGAACTCAACCAGCGTTTTGATGCCTTCGATGGGCATGGCATTGTAAATCGATGCCCGGCAGCCGCCCACGGAACGATGGCCCTTTAATCCGCCCATTTCTTTTTCTGTGGCTTCTTTGATAAATTGTTTTTCCAGGTCTTCACTGGGCAGGCGGAATGTCACGTTCATCAACGAACGGCTGTCTTTGTCCGCTGTGGCGTTGTAAAAGTCAGTGGCATCCATGAAGTCATAAAGCAGGCCGGCTTTTTCCCGGTTGATTTTTTCCATAGCTGCCAGACCGCCGATGGTTTCTTCCAGCCATTTCATCACGAGTTGAATGCAGTAGATGGAAAAACACGGCGGTGTGTTGTACATGGAGTTTTTGGAGACAAACGTATTGTAATTGAGCATGGACGGCAGATTGTCCGGTATCAATTTCAGCATGTCGTCACGCACAATCACCATGCAGACACCGGACGGTCCGATATTTTTCTGGGCGCCCGCATAAATCATGCCGAATTTATCCACATCCAGCGGCCGGGACATGATGTCCGAAGACATATCGGAGATGATGGGCACGCCTGCGGTATCCGGGAACTGGGCCCACTGGGTGCCCTTGATGGTGTTGTTGGAAGTAATATGAGCGAAAACCGCGTCTTTATTAAAGGCAATGTTTTTGGGGATATAAGCAAAATTCCGGTCTTCTGATGAGGCAACGACATGATAAGATTGATTTTGAATTTGTGCTTCCTTGATGGCTTTTGTCGACCAGGTGCCGGTATTGACATAGTCGGCGGACTTGCCGTCGGCAAGAAAATTCATCGGGAGCATGGCAAACTGTGTGCTTGCGCCGCCCTGCAGAAACAGTACGTGAAATTTGTCGTCCAGTCCCAACAGACGTTTTGTTCTTGCGATCGCGTCGTTGATCACATCATCAAACCAGACGGATCTGTGGCTGACTTCCGTGATGGACATGCCGCTTGATCTGTAATTTAAAAATGATGCCTGGATTTCTTCCAGAACAGGGAGCGGCAGTGTCGCCGGGCCGGCGTTAAAATTATAAATTCTGTTTTCAGACATTTACTTCCTCCAATGATGGCTATATATTGATATTTAATTTTCAAAATAGAAAAAAGGACTATGCCAAAATAATTGAGGGATGTCAACTCAAGGATAAGAAGGATAAGAAGAGAATATGCTTCATATAATTGAAATTGTAACAGGTTTTGATCATGAGTGAATCATTGACATGCGGGCGGGTTTATCATAAATATAATGAAATTTATATAGAAACTACATTTTGAGGAATTGTTTATGAAAATAGTTCGTTATCCATCACCGGATGCTGAAAAAAAGATCCGCGCCATCACTGAAAGAGGATTTGAATTCAGAGCTGAGGACATTGATACGGTTTCAAAAATTCTTTCCGATGTTAAACAGCGCGGCGATGATGCATTGATAGAGTATACCAATCGTTTTGATGCCCCGGAGCTGAAAGCTTCGGATTTAATCGTTTCGCAGGAAGAAATTGCGGCGGCTGAGGAACAGGTTGACAGGAGTTTCAGGTCCGCGCTCAACCGGTCGGTGGAACAGGTTGAGGAATTTCATAAAAAACAGCTTCGCAATTCCTGGATCAGCACGCCCCGGCCCGGGGTGATACTGGGGCAACTAGTGAATCCTGTGGATGCTGCAGGGGTCTATGTGCCGGGCGCCAAAGGCGGCTTGACGCCGCTGGTTTCCTCCGTGCTGATGGGTGTTATTCCCGCTAAAATTGCCGGTGTGAAACATATTGCCATGGTAACCCCGCCCACGAAAGAGGGAACGATCAATCCCCACCTTCTGGTGGCGGCAAAAAAAGTCGGCGCAGATATTATCTATAAAACGGGCAGCGCCTGGGCCGTGGCCGGACTGGCATATGGGACGGAAACCATAAAAAAAGTCGATGTGATTGTGGGTCCGGGTAATATTTACGTGACCCTTGCCAAAAAGATGGTGTCCGGAACCGTTGGAATCGATATGATTGCCGGTCCCAGTGAAATACTGATTATTGCCGATGATACGGCAAATTCGGAGTTTATTGCCGCGGATTTGCTTTCTCAGGCGGAACACGATATGTTAGCGTCTTCGGTATTGATTACCAGCTCAGAAACGGTTGCCGAAAGAACGTTAAAAGCCGTGCGCATTCAGCTCGATCATCTGGATCGGAAAGATATTGCGGAACAATCATTAGCGGCTTTTGGCTGTATCATGGTTGTTCCGGATATAGAAACGGCCATTGATCTGTCCAACCGGATCGCGCCGGAGCACTTGGAAATTCAAATAAAGGAGCCTTTTGAATACATTGGATTAATCCGGAATGCGGGTGCTGTTTTTATCGGAGAGTACACTCCGGAACCGGTCGGTGATTATGTCGCCGGACCGAATCATGTTCTTCCCACCGGGGGAACGGCAAGGTTTTCTTCCGCATTGTCTGTGGATAATTTTATGAAACAGACCAGTCTGCTTCATTATTCAAAAGAGGCGTTTGACCGGGAGGCGGATGACATTATGCGCCTGGCCAATGTAGAGGGTTTAAGCGCGCATGCGGGGGCGGTCGCAGTGAGGTTCAGGTCCGGTAAGCCGGATGAATAAACCGGATGAGTAAACCGGATGAATAATATTGAGTTTGAACTTGACAATGGCGAAGCTTGTGATTAATTTTAACAGTATGAGAATATGCTCAAAATTAAGGTAGATTATGGGAAGACCGCATAAAAAACGTTTTGTCGCATTTAATCCGGGGGTTTGCTATTTCAAACCCAGAGGCATTCCAATGCTTGATCTCGAAGAAATTCGTCTGACCATCGATGAAAGGGAAGCATTAAGGCTTGCTGACCTGGAAGGGCTGTCGCATGAGGAAGCCGGTCAGATGATGGGTGTTTCAAGGGCAACATTCGGAAGAATTATTGAGCAGGCCAGACGAATTGTTGCCGATGCCCTGATCAATGGCAAAGCCATCAATGTGGAAGGCGGCAACTATGAGATCAGCTCCACGGAACGCCTTTTTGCATGTGAAAAGTGTGATTATGAATGGCACGAGGATTTCGGCACAGGAAGGCCGAAGGCGTGTCCGTCCTGCCGTCACAGCGGAGTTTTTCGGGTGTCTTCCGAATAAGTTTGATGTGTTTATGACATAGAAGTCAAAAAGTGCACGCATGTTGTGTGGCACTTTTTTATATTGTATTATTTAAATCAGGTGGTTTTGTATTAATAAAAGGAGAAGTGTTTGTATGGAAAATTGTCAGAGCGGGACCTGTGGTTCGCAGGATCCGGCAAAACAACAACAGGAAATTGAATTAAAAAATACGTTGTCAAAAATAAAATATAAGTTGATTGTCATGAGCGGCAAGGGCGGCGTGGGCAAAACCAGCGTGTCCGTGAATCTGGGAATGGCGCTGGCAAAAAAGGGGTTTAAAGTCGGCATTATGGATGTTGACATGCATGGGCCGGATGTCCCCCGAATGATGGGGTTGAAAGGCGAAGTAACGGCATCAAAGGAAGCAGCAAAATTAAGCCCGATGACCTATTCGGATAACCTGAAAGCCATTTCCATGGAATGTTTTATGCCCAATAAAGACGATGCGGTGATCTGGCGTGGTCCGTTGAAGCATTCCGCCATTAATCAGTTTATTGCCGATATAGACTGGGGGGAGCTTGATTTTTTAATTGTTGATTCTCCTCCGGGCACCGGCGACGAGCCATTAAGTGTTGCCCAGACGATTCCCGATGCCAAGGTGATCATCGTGACAACCCCGCAGGAGGTTGCATTGTCCGATGTGCGAAAATCCATCAATTTTTGTATAAAAATCAACAAAGATATCGTGGGAATGATTGAAAACATGAGCGGGTATGTTTGTCCGCATTGCGGTGAGACCGCTGAATTATTTGGTACCGGCGGTGGCGAGGCGACCGCAAAACAGTTTAACCTCAATTTTTTAGGGAAAATCCCGTTTGATCCGAAAATTGTTAAAGCTGGTGATTCAGGGAAATCCTATCAGGACGAATACAGCGATGCGCCGGCAGCCAAAGCGTTTGGTAATGTAGTGGAAAAGGTAGTGGAATTGCTGAACGCGTAAACCGAACTTGGGCAAAACAAATTCAGGAGAAATGCGGAACAAAAAAAATAAAAACGCCTATCTGAAACCATCAGATGGGCGTTTTTTATTTGATAAACACCCGTTCGATATTTGTTCGCAAGGGTGATGCGTTCACGGTCAAGGCATTTCAGGCTGAAGACGTAGTGCGCTACTTCGAGGACTGAATAACACAGCCAGTGGACGAATCAGATTTATTGCCGTCCCAGGTTGTCTAAAGTCAGCGTCAGGGGCTTGCTGTCTACGCTACTGCCGGAAAACCGGATGGGGCCGGGACGTCGAAACTGGTCAGGTCCCGGATTTGCTGCGAGCCATTTTTCACGCATGGCTTCAACAACTTTAAAGGACGGGGATTCAATGTCTACAACCGTTCGTTCAAGGACCAGCGCCAGTTTGCCTTTTCTTTCCTCCAGATGCATGAGCGGCGCAATCGGGATGCCGATGGGTTCCCAGTCTGAAAAGTCCTTTTCAAGATTTTGGATTGCCGCCATCTGACCGGTGGCATTGTTTGCGATCAGAGAAAAAACCGTCAGCCCCAGATTATAAGTGTATGTGCAGTCAAACCAGGTGGGGTCATTGCCGCGTCCGTCATAGCCGTAAAAATGAACCTGGGTTTTGAATTTGGGAACCGTTGCCAGAAAGACACTTTGAATGACTGCCGGGATATCATCATTTTTACCGATAACTTCTTCTTTGACCAGTTCCTGGTTTAATTTTTTTAATGAAATAAGGGAATCTTTGGCCAGGAGAAATGGATCATCCGTGTTAAAATTTTTAAACAGGACCGGTCCGTAATAATCCGGGTCAAAGCCTTCTTTTTTAAGCGTTTTTCTAAACCAGGCCGGCTTAATGCCAATTTTATAGCGTCCCTGTTCCTGCCGGATTTTCAGGTAATTTCGCACCAGGCCCAAAATGACTTTTTCGGTCTCTACCTGAGAAAACTGAAAATTTCCATGGCTGTCTCTTTCTGTCAGAAGGCCCTCCTGGAAAAATGCGGGAATATCACTGAAAAGATCGTCATCTCTGGTATTCCAGATGAAAAAATTCTTATCCTCGCGGGACAATCTGGCCAGCCGGCGAAGATAATTGAGTTTGTCGTCAAGGGTGATGAAATCCGAATGAAAGTCCGTGTCATGGGTCTGGTTGTAATCGGCGATGATGGTGTTCAATTTTATTATAAATACTTGGATTTCATTTATAAACTCTAATATCCCCTCGGGGATCACAATCACGCCGTAATTCTTGCCCATCTCGGCGCGTCGTACGATGGCATTGCAGATAACCCGTGAAAGATGCCGAATGGTCATGCCGTAGGCCGTATAGTCAGTGACGCCGGCGGCCTTTGCTTTTTCTATCCGCTCCATGTCAATGTAATCCGCCATTTCTTCACCAATCATGCACATATTCGGATGGACCTGAAGAGCGACTTCCAGGGCGAGGTGACTGGCCACCCGGCCCATGACTTTGCAGACATGCCAGTATTTTACATCCGAGCTGCTGTCGGAACACAGATTGTTGATATTCACCGCAAACGCTCTGGCAGCCGTGTGAAAGCCGAACGACATGGCGCATAGAATTTTTCCGTTTTTATCTTTGACCTGAATATCGCCATCAATGGTTTTGGGAACTCCAATGACCTGAATACCGTCATTAAAAAGTTCCTGGGCCAGAAATGCCGCATTGGTGTTGGAGTCATCACCGCCCACAATCACAATGGCGTCCAGGTTCATTTTTTTGCAGTTTTCCCGGGCAATGGCCATTTTTTCTTTTGTATCGATTTTTGTGCGGCCGGTTTTGATCATAGAAAAACCGCCGAGATTCCGGTGCGCGTCAATCAGGTCCTTTTCGAGTTCAATGGCATCACATTCGAGTATCCCTTCCGGTCCCAAAATAAAGCCGAATAACCGGTTTGTCGGATTGGCTTTTTTCATGGCATCAAAAAGTCCGGCAATCACATTGTGTCCACCGGGGGCCGGGCCGCCGGAAAATACAATGCCGATATTTCTTTGTTTTTTATATTCATTTGCAAGATCCGCGTCAGGAGCGTCAATGCCGATAATGCGCTGAATCGTGTTATCAATAATATGGGGGAGCGCTTCTTTTGTGGCCGGGTGGATATCAAATTCATACTGCAGGTCACTTTCAAGTCTGCTTGCCGGATTATTAAAAACTTCACAGGCCTGCGGTTGAAAGTTTAACCGTTCCTGAAAATCATTTGTAAAGGGTGTCGTGACTTTTTGTACGTCCGGATCTTCTAAAAATGAATTCAGATCGATTCCTTTGCTTTCCGGCATTTGTTTCCTCCCTCTATGTATTTCAATCTTCTGTTTTTTTGCCGCTAACCGTATGTATCTTATGATTTGATCGATAAATTATTATCAAAAGCCCGATGTGTGTCAAGTAAACAATGTGAAGATTTTTTTAATAAGATAAATAGTATAAGGCCGAAATCCGTTTGCACCGGGGTTGCCGGCATGTGGATCCATATCCCCAAATCGGATAAAGACGGAAAAGTTAAAAGTGACACGGGTATGGTTTTTTGATAATCGTATTTCAGGAATTGACATGAATGTTTTTTTGATATAAAAATTAAACAATATTGATAATTCTTAAATCTGCTTGAAGGAAAGGGCGGTAATATGTGCACTAAGTATTGGCGTTGGTGGCAAATAGATTTACAGCAGAGGTGTGCCCTTTGGCCGATTTTGGTATGAATTGTTAGTAAAAATAAGATAAAGTAAATGACCGCGGGGCACAGCAAAGGCCTCGCGGTTTTTTTTTGGCCAAACAATTTTGAAGAGTCGATTCTAATAGAGGGGGTCGAATTATGTTAATCGTGATGCGTCAGGATGCGAGTCAAAAACAGATTGATGAAGTCATTCGTGCTGTTGAATCAAAGGAATGCAAGGCCCGTCCCATTCCGGGGGGGGACCGGGTATCCATTGCGGTTCTTTTTAATAAAGGTGCGTTAGACGAGGCCTGGTTTCAGGATTTACCGGGAGTGAAACAGGCCATTGCAGTTACCCGGCCTTACAAGCTGGTGAGCCGGGAAACCAAACCGGACGGGACCAGGATTCAGGTGGGTAATGTGACAATCGGCAATGGCCGTATGGTGATCATTGCCGGGCCGTGCGCGGTGGAGAGTGAAACCCGGGCCATGGTCATTGCCGAAAGTGTTAAAAAAGCCGGGGGGGATATGTTCAGGGGGGGTGCTTTTAAGCCCCGGACATCGCCGTATTCCTTTCAGGGGCTGGGGGAAGAAGGTTTAAAAATTCTTGCAAAGGTCCGTGAAACTTTTGACATGCCTGTTGTGACTGAGGTGATGGATCTGGCCTGTTTTGATATGGTCGAAGATTATGCGGATATTATCCAGATCGGTACCCGCAATATGCAGAATTTCAGTCTGCTTCGCCGGGCCGGGGTAGCGAAAAAACCGATATTTTTAAAGCGGGGTATGTCTGCGACCATTGATGAATGGCTGATGGCGGCGGAGTATATCATGGCGGAAGGCAACCCGGAAGTCATCTTGTGTGAACGCGGTGTCCGAACATTTGTCCGTCACAGCCGGAATACTTTGGACCTTTCTGCCGTTCCGGTGGTCCAGCGGGAAAGTCATTTACCGATTATGGTGGATCCCAGCCATGCCGCCGGTTTTCGGGACCAGGTCATGCCACTTGCCCGCGCGGCGGCAGCCGCCAATGCCCATGGAATCATGATCGAAGTTCATAATGAACCGGAAAAAGCAACAAGCGACGGTGCCCAGTCCCTGTACCCGAAACAATTTGAAATTTTGTGCCGGCAGATCCGGGCGATTGAAAATATTTTAAAAGATAATTCTGAATAATCCGTAACTGCGCAGGCGATCAGATGGCCGGCGGCCAACAGAGAAAGGGTTTGACTTTGAAAAAAATTGAAATTCAAGGGGATACCGGGAATTCGCAGATATTTGTCGGGGAAAGACTGGAGAACCTTGCTTCGTATTTACATCAAAATCAGGTGGTCATCATTACGGATGATCATGTTGCCCGTTTTTATCAAAAAGATTTTCCAAAAATCCCTGTGATCCGGATTGGAACCGGCGAAGGGGTGAAAACACTTGATACGGTGGAACGAGTTTATCAGCAGCTCATTGAACTTGAAGCAGACAGATCCGTATTCCTTTTGGGTATCGGCGGGGGGATTGTTTGTGATGTTACCGGATTTGCGGCATCCACCTATTTAAGAGGGGTGAGGTTCGGTTATGTCCCCACCACCCTGCTGGCACAGGTGGATGCCAGTGTGGGGGGGAAGACTGGTGTTAATTTTATGGGGTATAAAAACATGGTCGGCGTGTTCAATCAGCCGGAATTTGTTATCTGTGATCCAGCCGTTTTGAAAACTCTTCCTCGCCGGGAACTTGCCAGCGGTTTTGCCGAAATTGTCAAGCATGCCGCCATTGCAGATGAATCCTATTTTACGTATCTGGAGAAAAACGCCGCCAATGCCCTTGCACTGGACCCGGACGTCCTGCAGCAGATAATATATGATTCGGTTGTGATCAAGGCAGATATTGTCAGCCGGGATGAAACAGAGAAAGGAGAGCGCCGGAAGCTGAATTTCGGTCATACGTTCGGGCATGCAATGGAAAAAACAGCCGGCATTTTTCATGGTGAGGCGGTCAGTATCGGCATGATGGTCGCGACATTGCTGTCCGTGTCCAAAAATATGTTAACTGAAAATGAAGTGGGGCGGATCAAAAGCCTGCTGTCTGTGTTCAATCTCCCTGTGGAAATAGAAACAGATAAAGCCGGGATATTGGACGCTCTGGCAAGGGACAAAAAACGGGAGGGCGATGGCATCTATTTTGTTCTGCTCTCCGGCATCGGGCATGCGGTGGTGGAAAAAATCACCCTTGCGGAGCTTGAAAAGGTTCTTTATGGTATCCCATGAAAAATTCCGGCCCGGGACTGGATAATTTTTATCTAATTTTAAATCGTGGCGGTTCAATCCGTTCTTTTTTGCACTTCGGACACCGACCCGGTGTTGCCGCTTTTGTCCGGTCTTTGAATTGATATCCGCAGCTGTTGCACTCCGCTGGAATGATCATGAGTCTCTTTTTAATTGCGGCGGCTGAACGGGTGATGTGCGGCATATGTTCATACACTTCTTTTTCCCGGATTTTCAGACACTGTGAAATCATCCGCGCATCACATTCCTGGGTTTCCAGTAGTCTTATTATCTGTTTTCTGATAGTTGCCATGGGCCGCTCTTTTTTGACAGGATATCAATAAACTGTGATATCAATAAAATATTGATATTTATTCAATTAAGGCCTATTGTGTTCATCAATATTGAAATTTAATGGACCCATACGTGAAGAATAATGGCAGTAACAGGAATATGTCAAGGGGAGTTGCCGGTTTATCTATATGATTTTCAAATCCGTTACGATATTGAGGGCCACATATGAGCGTCAAACCGACTCAAAAAGAACTGGAACAAAAAATAAATGATCTGGAACGTGAAGTTGCCGCGAGCCGCCGGATTCTTGAAAGTTACAAAAAAAATGAAGAAAAACATCAGGCCATGCTCGCATCCATCGGCGACCACATGAGCATGATGGACCCGGATTTAAATATTGTCTGGGCAAATAAAGTTGCCACCGATCTGTTCGGAGATGATATTGTCGGTAAAAAATGTTACCAAGCTTACCATAACAGGTCAGAACCGTGTGAACCATATCCCTGTATCACATCAAAAGCATTTAAAGATGGAAAAGTTCATAAACATGAAACAACCGTGCTGGATAAGAATGGGGAGAAGGTTTATTTTTATTGTACTGCAAACGTTGCGCTGAAAGATGCACTTGGAAAACCCGAGGCGGTTCTTGAAATTTCAAGGGATATCACCCAGACGAAAAAACTGGAAAACCAGCTGCGTCAAACCCAGAAAATGGAAGCGATCGGAACCCTGGCCGGCGGTGTTGCACATGATATTAACAATATACTGGGTATTATATTAGGCAATACGGAACTGGCATTAAACGATCTCCCCGGATGGGACCCGTCACATACCTGGCTGTCGGAAATCAAAACTGCATCATTAAGGGCCAAGGGGATTGTCAAACGTATCCTGACTTTTTCAAGAAAGATAGAAGACAGCATTGCGCCAATCCATATGCGGCCGACAATAAAAGATTCCATGAAACTTTTATCGGCAATGATCCCGTCATCCATTGAAATTCAACTGAAGCTGGCCTCGAGCCGTGATATTATCATGGCGGACCCGGTCCAAATTCACCAGATAATGATGAACCTGTGTACCAATGCCTATCACAGCATGCGTGAGACAGGAGGAAAGCTGTCTGTTTGCCTTGAGGAATTTAATCTGGAGCAGGGGCAATGTGCGGAATTGAATGTTTCGAAACCCGGTGTATATGTCCGGCTCAGCATAGAAGATACCGGCCCTGGAATGGAAAAGGCGATTGTGGACCGGATTTTTGAACCCTATTTTACGACAAAAGATTTCAGTATGGGGATCGGTCTGGGGCTTTCGGTTGTTCACGGTATTGTAAAAAGCCTCGGCGGGGTAATTTCAGTCAAAAGTGAGCTGAAAAAAGGTTCGACATTCGTCATATTGTTTCCCGCTGTGGATGCTGAAGTTGAAAAAGATACATTAAAGCAAACCGGCTCTGTTAACAAAGGATCCGAACGGATTCTTTTTGTTGATGATGAAATCGCGCTGGCCAGGTTGGGCAAACAGATGCTGGAGCATTACGGGTACTCGGTCACAATCAGTGTCAACCCGCTAAAAGCGCTCGATCAGTTCCGGCAGGACCCGAATCAGTTTGATATGGTGATCACTGACTTGACAATGCCGAATATGTCAGGAAACAAGCTGGTCGCTGAATTGATGAAAATCCGGTCGGATATTCCGGTGATTGTCTGTTCGGGCCACAGTGATTTAATTGATTCCGATATTACTGACCAGACAGGTATCAAGGCATTTCTGGCAAAACCGATTCGCATGATTGATTTGAACAATAAAGTACGGGAAGTGTTTGATGGTGGGGCAGGGGTTTAGGTAGAAGGCTGAAAGTAATAAGGTGTTTAGGTCGAAGGCTGAAGACTGAAGGTAAAAAAGAAAAAAGATTGAAGCAGCTCTATAATTGTTGACGATCCTATTCGATATTCTGGTCAGCGGCTATATTGAGGTTCTCTCCAAAAGTTGAAAACCGTAGAATGTAAATGACAATTCAAGCTTTTTCAAGGCTCAGTTCCTGTCAACCATGTAGCCAATGACATTTTATCTATCATTGCAAGCAGTTAATCTCAATTGAGGCATTGCTGGAGTGAATGCTTTTGTGCATATTGGTGGCAACCTGTTTGGCAACGATAGATAAAACGCTTTTCAATAAGTCTGCGCTTGGAGACTATACTTCTGAAGCGAGGACTGATTGACACTTCACAACGACCAAGCTCACCTGACTTTATGAATCGAGGCGGACGTCCTTTGATGAGGAGTATCTGTTTATGGATGACCCTATCATTTTTTGGAGGTCAGGTCAGGAACTCTCCTTACAAAATGTCGAATTTCTACAAACGAATAAAAGCAAAATTTTATCTATCGTTATAAAGATTTCCGATATTCCCCGGGACTGATGGCGACCCATCTTTTGAAAGCACGTTGAAAAGCGGCAGGTTCAGAAAACCCAAGAAGGTAAGCGACCTGGGAATTGGTCATCCCTTGGCGTAGATGGCTTTTCGCCAGTTCCTGCCTCGTTTTGAGCAACAAATTTTTAAACGTTGTGCCCTCCAATTTCAGTTGCCGGTACAATGTGCTCCGATCCATGTTCATTGCTCTGGAGACTTTTTTGATGTCGGTCCCGCCTTGCGGGAGGTGGGTCATAATTTGTTCGCATACTTTGCCTTGCAGGGATTCTGAACCGTCCAGCTTTTTTAGTAATAATTCTGCATGCTTTTTAAAAATTTTTTGAAGATAAGGATCTCGGGAGGCTATTGGTTGCAGGAGATCTTTCTTTTTTAGCACAACCATGTTCTCGGGTTGTTGAAATAAAATGGGCGATCGAAAAACTTCAGCATACGCTTCAGGATATCCGGGATCAGCGTGCTGAAAGTGTACTTTCAAAGGGTTATATTCTCTACTTACCAGAGATCTCCCAATTCGAAGCCCCAGTGAAAAATGGTGTTCAGGTATCCATCTGTTTTGATATTCAGGGGCGGTATTTGTATAAACGATCGTGATAAGCCCGTCTTCATCGAAAACATCAAACTTGTCTGTATCCGACATTAATTTGGCATATTGGGAGAGATGGAACATGGCTTCCAGTAAATTTGAACTGTGTTGCGCTAAAGAGACCACGAAATGAACAATCCGGAGCCCTACTTTTTTTCTTAGATGAAGGGCCAAAGCGGGATCGCCGGTGAGATCGATGGCGATTTGCCAAAGATTTAAAAAAGAACTCATCGGGATCCGCGCATCAGGATCTTCAATTTGAATCCGGCTGATACCTGTTTGCCGTTCAAAATCTTTCAAGGGCATCCCTTTATCTAAAATCATCTCCATTAATATCTGACTCGCTGCAAATGAAGTCATTACCTCTGTGCCCATGAGTTCTCCTGTAACCGTATGAAGTGCTTATCCATACTTGGGTCAAAAAATTATTTTTTGACACCAACTATCACAATTTTGCATCCTGCGATCATTTACACGCATTTCTGTTTTCTATATTATCACAGTCAGTGATGAAGAGCAATTTTTCTGTTTATCAGTGTTTCTGTTTATCAGACAAAGCCAAATTCGTCGTGAGGCGGAGACGGAAAGCCACGGGTCTCAAGGAGACAGCCGGGTTGCCTGAAGAAAGGTACCCGGCTTTTTTTATTCTTATGTGGTTTTAATCGGAATATGTTGGGTGCCAAGTTTAACCTAAACCATAATTATTGTTAGGAGGAAAAGAAAATGCGTAATTCAAAGAGTTTATTGGTTTATTTCATTGTTCTCTGTACAGGATTGGCCCTGGCAGCCCCGACCACGGCTATAGGGAAAGTAATGAAAGTGGTGGGACAAAACGATCCGGCCGTTGACGTTGCAGCTGTCCAGGATGCGGTTGATTCTAATGGTTCAGTGCGCCTGGAGGGAACCTTTGACTTTGGAGAAGACGGTTCTGTAACCCTGACTCAGAGCGTTCAGATCCGTGGCCAGGCAGACAATCAAGGCAATCCCCTGACAACCATTAAAGGGGGGGACAAGACATTTTATTGTGATGATACGGATGTCAGCATCAAGATCAGTCAGATTTGTTTTGACGGAGCGAAATTTTGCGCCATTCGGGTACGTCAATGCGATGTACTGGAAATTTCAGACAACAAGTTTATCAACCTCGTCGGCGGGTTAAATTACGGAGAGCGCGGAGATCCCTATTATGACGCAGTCGGCGCTATTATCGGCGGCAAGAGGATAGAGTCGCAAAATGGAAGAAATATTTACTGCCGCAACATCACTGTGTCAGACAATTATTTTGATTGCGGGGCTTACGATGAAAACGGGCAATTAATCAATCGGGATGTGGGCCTGCTGCCTGAAACATCCAGAGGCTTGAGGCTGTATCATTGTGTTGTTGAGAATGCGTATATCACCGGCAATGAAATCATAAACGTCAACAGGATTTGCATAGACGTGCTTGATGCCAGCGGCACGCCCGACCTTACGGCTGATATTTACATAGAGCAGAACGATGTATCCACCGGTCCTTACGCAGCCCGGGGCGGATGGAGTGCCAGTGAGATAGTGGGGTCCAGTTACGGCATGCATTGCCTTTGCGGCTTTGCGCATCCGGAAGCAATATATACGAGATTTCACGTAAACCACAATAATATTACCGTATGGGCCACAAATCCATGGGCTTACGCAGCGGGTATTTATATGCTGCCCGGCACCTCTTTTGCGGAAGTTTCGTTCAACACATTTAACCTGGGAGAAAACGCGGCCGGTGGTATTTATGTGATGTGGGTTTATGGAATGGCCTCCCCCCTGGCAAACCAGCCCCATAATAATGTCATCAGCAACAACCAGTTTATCGGGACTGTCACTCCGGCCATCATGTCTTTGTCCCCGCTTCGGATATTACCCGGTGCTGCAGTTGGTATGGGATCCACCCACTCCAACGCGATCTTGGGGAACAATTTTGACAATTTGATCCCCATCCCAAAACAGATGGGGGGCATGATTTTACCGGCCGCACACGTGATTTTCACGGGATATGATCTGGCTAACGGTGTTTTCCCGGCAAGAGATAACGTCCTTGTCGGTGGGGGCGGATTTGTTATTGACGGGACAGACAACCCTTTGACCCCCGAGTATGATGGATTGAATTCCATCAAGGGAGACTTTAATATTCAGACCGAGGGCGGCGTTGGCTATGATCTTACGGAGATCATAAAGGCGTCTAAAGACTTCTAAGATACTTTTTGCGAACCCCGCTGGTTGCCCTGCGGGGTTCGCTGTTTACAAAAAGAAGTTCCGGCAGTGGCAAGAGCATCGCATGCGATTAACGATCATCACAATGTCTGTTAAGAAAAATAAACTTTTAACCATGTTTCGATTTGAACAAGGGGTGTATCATGAAAAAAACAATACAAAACAAGAAACTATTTTTTAAACGATCAATCATGAAATTGGTGATGCTGATCACTGCTTTCACTATCGTTGCATCAGGTTTGCCGATGGCTGTTAACGCCGAAGATACTCATGCAGAGTTTCCTGACAGAACAACCTTGTGGGAAGGGCCCTATGATATCTTTATCAGACCTGAACTCAACATTGCTTATCCTGATACCGGCGCCGTCTATTGGTCGGCACAGATTACAATACCCGAAGGTGCAAAGCTTGAGCTGGTGGGTACATATGCACACGCAAGGTACGAATCCATCAATTCCTATGATATGGCCACAGGCGCTCCCACCGATGCCCTTAATGATGTGCAGATCGTTCCTGATCCAGGCTCTGACAACCCCTTTTTGCCCGGTGCGTTACGTGCTAATGATAATATCAACCGCGATTTCACCATTACAATTCTGAATGAACTTCCTCCGGCAGATCCGGCTGATCGTCTTCCCAATACACTGTATGCCAAATCAGGTGATGAGGGAAAAATCGTTCTGGCATGGCGTATCTATGTCACTGATAAAAATCGTGACATTACCGGAGGCGTTGGACTCCCGGAACCGCGTGTAACATTGGCAGACGGAACTGTCCTGGATACAGAAGCTTCATACGCTGCACTGTCTATTGATCAGACACCTATTCCTATCCTGAACATGGATTTGCAAACTTACATAGCGCTGCGAGAAGGAATCGTCCTGCAGCAATATGGCTGGCCTTACCCGATACCAGAGACATTCCCGGCTCAGAATCCTCCGGTTTTTAAAAAGGTCTTCAATGTCAATGAAACGGTCGCATGCTCTTTCGTAAAGCAGTTCCTGGGGATATGCGATCCAGCACCTGAATATATTGTAGGACAGTATGCAAATCTTGACAACCAGTATATGTCCGTTACTATTAACCGCGGTCATGGGGAAGTTGTTGTGATTCGTGGAAAGGCACCTGTTACTCCTGCAACTTACAAAAGAGTTCCATTCATGCAGGAAAATGTTGACATGCGCTATTGGTCCATCACTTCAAACGAATCCATTGCCACAACCAAGGTTGCGGACGGCGTTTATGACGAACAGGCACCCCTTGATCCGAATGGTTATTACACAATCGTAGTGAGTCTTCCAGAGGATCGTCCCCTGAACGCACAGGAAAGAAACGGCGTAAAATGGCTGGCATGGCCTGAAAATGGCGATGGTGTATTATTTCCTCCGCAGTATAATCATCCGGATGACGGAAATCTTATTATCCGCAACATGCTCCCATCATCTGATTTCGGGCATGCTATTCAGGACGTGGAACTGCCTGGCACAGAGAGTGATGTTCTCGGACCCTACATGCCGGTTTGTCAGTATATGAGCATCGTGGAATTTGAAGCACTTGGTCTCAGACCATGGAAAAACCTGCCCTAATCATTTGCAAGAGGATTTAACCAAAAAATTATAATCAGTAAGAGTGTGAGCCGGGGAAAAGATTTTCTCCGGCTCACTTAAATAACAACTTGATTTAATAGTTATAAATTCACAGTTAGTGTTTGTTCTGCTTATCAGATAAAGCCAAATCCGTTGTGAGGCGGAGACGGAAAATCGCGGGTCTCAAGGAGACAGCCGGGTTGCCTGAAGAAAGGTACCCGGCTTTTTTTATGGTGCAGAAAACGACGATTTGACAAATCGTCAGCAATATTAACTGTTTATTCGTGAAAGGAGGGCGATATAAAAAGAAATAAAAAGACAATTCATATTTTATAAACATCTCGTTCATTGAGTTTCATGTTTTATTTTCATTTACTCATGATGCTGACTGAACAATAAAGGAGGATAAAATGAAACGAAAATACATCTTTAAAGGACTGTGGTGCTGGATATTTTTTCTGGTCCTCAGTGTTTTGACATTCCCGGGAGGGATGGTGTCGGCAGATGACGGTTACGAGCCCCCTACTAATTCTTATCTGGCAAATTCCCCCTGGCCAATGTCCCACCGCAACCCTTATTGTCAGGGGTCATCTCCGTTAAGAGGTCCTGAAGCAAGTGATACCCTTGGCGTGGATTTTTCACTGGTGGGCATGGCGCCAATCACATTGAATTTTTCAGCCCCTTATCCGGACGGCAAACGGTATATCTGGGCGTCTTCAGTAACGAACATCTTCAAGGCCGACCCCAACGGAGACCATGTAACGGTGCTGGCCATATCAATGAAAAGCCTCACCGGGGATCCGATCTCCGGGGCCTACACCGTGTTGGATAAAGACAACAAATTTTACGTACCCGGCAATACGGTTATTACAGTGTTTCAGGATGCGGTTGCCGGCGATCCAACATCGGATATTGTTCAGTCAGCCGTATTTACCATCCCGGACACTTATCTGGTAAGCGATGATGAACATATTGTCGGAATGAACATGACATATGACGGGTATTTGGCCTTTGCCACCTCTCACGGACTTGTGGGCGTTGTGTCACGGGATTTTACCGAGTCCTACTTTGTAAGCCTGAGGGCTGATGGAGATGATGAAGAGGTTTCTAATTCCATATCCGTGGATGAAGACGGCGGGATTTACGTGGTGACCAGTCACTTCATGCACGGTCTCAAGTGGACCGGTTTCGGGATACTGGATGAGTGGACCGCAACATACGAAACCGGACCGGCAGTACCGCCTCCCGGACGGCTCGGGACCGGTTCCGGAACCACCCCGTCTCTCATGGGCTCCGGAAGTATGGATAAATTTGTCGTTATCGGCGACGGGAATGCCCCATTGATGAATCTGGTGCTCTTCTGGCGAAATGAGATTCCTGCAGACTGGGAACCGATCGCGCCGGGCGTCGACATCCGTATCGCCGCCCAGGTCCCCATCTTGTTCGGCGACCCGGACAGGGAAACCAGCATAACGGAACAGTCCGTGCTGGTTCGGGGGTATAGTGCCGCGGTGGTGAGCAATGATTACGGCGACCTGCCAAGCAACCCCGACCTTCCCGGATTTTTGGGTGAACTCAACGTATTGCTGACCAATTTGGCGCCATACGCCCCGTACGGGGTGGAAAAGTTTACCTGGGATCCCGGGACACGGCAAATGACCAGCACCTGGGCCAACCCGGACATCAGCTGTCCCAACGGCATACCCACCATGAGCGCTGACTCGGGATGCATGTACTGCTGGGGCCAGCGCAATGCCATCTGGACCCTGGAAGCGATTGACTGGAATACCGGGGAGTCCAAATTTCATAAGACTCTAGGTTTCCTGCCCATATACAACAGCACCTACGCGGCCACTGAGATCGGTATCAATCGGTCCATTGTCAGCGGAACGTTCTTCGGCATGGCCAAAATCGAACCAACAGATGATGTGAGCAACACCATTCCCCTGGATTACGATCCGGAAACCAATAATGTCTTTATGGCCGGCCTCATCGAACACAATGCGTATGCCGATACGGTTGACTACACAGCGGAGAAATACTTTACCGACCCGGAGGCGTATCAGGATGAGGTGGATTGCGGTACCTGTACCTCCCAATGGGGCTATACATGGAACGCCATGTATCCCTTTACGGCATTTGCTTTCCCGAACATGGACACTGCCTATTGGTTTTATTCCCTCGACAGTGTGCAGAGTGCCCCGCTGCCCATCATCCGGTTAACCGGCCAATTTCCCCATTGCCGCTACTACAGCTTTAATCTTTACGACAATACATCCGGTTTTGCCGTGGGAGACGGCTTTCTGGACAAGGACATTCAACCGGATCCGGACAACCTGAATCCCTTCCAGAGCGGTGTGGGCAGGGAAGTATTGAATCGGAATTTCACCCTCTGGTATGTGCCGGAAGGCCATCCGGCATATGCTGAGCTGCTGGCGGCATACGGCCCCAATAATGTCCTGGAAATTCCGGATGCGCTGATCGAACCCTCGATCGCTGTCCGGGTCTATTTGCCGGACGGCGGCTATAAAATTCACGGGCAACCGAGTGACGACATTGCATTGCCGACAATCGAATCCTTTGATCCGAACCAGACGACTGTTGCGGGTATCCTTGCGAATCCCGTTCCCTGCCCGGACGCCTATAACATGAATCAAGAGGCTTTTCTGGCCCGGATGGCCGGCGCAGGGGATGTGGAAAGGATGGACCCGGAAACGGATATTTTCAAAAAAGTGGAATTTTATCGGGCTCCCGGCGGCGGGTGGTGGCCCACGGTTCATAATGTATATGGTGCTTCGATTCTCAGGCCGTATACCATATACGACGATGAGCTGAACGCGTATCCCGGGTTCGGAGAAGTGATTGATCTTTATTTCAAGGTGCCCAACACACCCAAAACCCTGGCCGGCGGCGGCGCGTTTGACCATGGTGCAAACGATATGCGTTACTGGTCGATTACAATGAATAATTTTGACTCGACCTTCGGTATGCGGGCCTATAATGACGAAACAGCCGCGACATATACGGACAAAAAAGGCAACCGGTGGGTGCACCTGGTGGCCGGCCCGGACAACCCGGTATTGAAGACTTTTATCCGGAACAATATGACAAATGTGACCTTTCTGCCCTTTGACGGCGCACAAATTCCGTTCGTCCTTCCAACCGGTAAACGGGTCAGGTCATTGCCCACCGTGCTTCAGCGAAATCTGGTCATCAACCCGGCATACGAATACGGATACGATGCAGCGGAAGTTCGGCCGGAAGCAGTTCATGGAAAGGCTGTGTTGAAATACGCGGCCGATAAATGGATGGGTGATTATGCCCCTGATGGGTCCCATTACACCCTTAAAGCATTTATGAAAAAATATAAATAAAATAACAACTTTTACTAACCCATTTTAATGGAGTACCGGAACGATTCCGTTATTCCGGAAAGGCACATTATAGGTTCTTCCTCCGGCAACCCCGCGTCAGGGTAAGCCGGAGGAAGAATTCTTTCAGCAACTGGCAGAACCGGCCTGACCTCCGAGCAGTGGTTCAGAAGGGAAGAGAGGGAGATTCGATGCTTTTGACACGGAATTCGTTAACAAATAAGAAATGAGCAGGATTCCTGGAACGGGGTGGAGACTTATTTTAGAGCTCATCTCGACATCAATTTTATCCATGGTCTTTGTCCGCATTGCGCCAGGATACTATATCCGGAAATTTTTAAGAACTAACCTTTGTTCGGATTGTGAGAGGAATCCTTCTCTGGAATACCCGAATGACTTGGGTCGCTGTAAACCACATAAACAAAAATTATATAGGATAAAACCCATGAGGTATATGCGTAAGTTTTATATCTTTTTTTATATTATACTTTTATCAGGATGTCTTACTGCTCCGCCTCATGAGGCGATACAACATCAAGCCGGTCCATATCCTGAAAATTTTGAATCAATGATTAAAGATTATTTGCAATTTCATTTGAAGGTTCCGGAAAGCCTGAAAGATTTCACTATTAACAAGTCACCCGAAATAGTCATCCTTGATACGTACTATCCGTGGATTCCCCTCAATGAGGGGCAGGAAGTCTGGCAATGCTTCGTAGTTTATGATGCCAAAAACGAACAGGGAGTTTATGTCGGCAGAAAGCTCCATGTGGTCTGGTTCAGACACAACCGGATCATCGCCTTTGATTATAAAGAACTGGAGCTTGAATATCAGATCGAAGAAAGGATAAAAAATCCCGGCTATTAAATCCGGGCTTTCTCATTAACAAATATTTTTGGGTCAATAAGGAGATACAAAATGATTTTTAAAGGGCTTCGTTTTGTATATATAACAATCCTAATCATCACATTTAGCGGTTGTTCAAGCATTATGACCTATCTGGGCCCCTTAAAGTCCGAATTGGTAGACGGCGAGACATCCCACAGCGAACTCAGTAGATATGATTATGGTTTTCAGGAAGGAAAACACACGCTGCTTATTGAAAAAACCCCCATGTGTAAAGAAATGGTCCAAAGACTGCGGCTAGAGAAAAAACAGCTCCGAGGATTTCCGATAGCCATCTTTGAGCTGATATTTTATGGTTTCGGTCTGTTAGATATGGCCTGTGTATATGGAATTATTGAAAATTCCAAAAAAGTTGAGCCGCTGGCATATTATGCCACCGGGAATTTATTGGTGTGTGGAGAAAAAATTCCAGCGGGGAATGAAACCTTTGTCATCGAAAATAAAATTTTCGGCATACATCAGACTGCTATAACCAATGCTGACGGTTTATTAAAATTAGATCCTAAATTGTCTGAGCGCGCCAAAATGAATAGATTAAATATCTATCTTAAAAACGATCCTTCAGTATCGTATGTTCATCATTATTGAGAGTAACCGTCAAAAAATCTATATCATCAATTCGCGCCGTTTTAACTGAAACGTGAATTTAAAAATACCGCGCATTTTTTAAATGATTCTATACAATTTTTCTTCTCTTGTATTGTATATTAAGTTTATCCATCCTTTTCCTAATCGTATTCGGGTGGATATTGAGAAGTTCGGCTGCACCCCCCGGACCGTTTATTTTTCCATTGGCGAGTTCTAACGCCCGCTGAATATGAAGTGAATTCATTTCATCAAGCGAAAGAAATTTACTATTGTTTTTCACGCTCGCCGTTATTTGACCTGGGGATGGGTGGCTTAACATCAGGTTCTCAAAACGAAGCGGTCCTTCCGTATACTGAATTAGCGCCCTTTCAACGATATTTTCCAGTTCCCTGACATTGCCCGGCCAAGCGTATGCGGTAAGCTGATCGATGGCCCCGGATGCGAGTTTCGGTTTTTCGGGAAGTTTAAGTTCAATTGATTTCTTCTCTATAAAATGGTGCACCAGGGTCGGGATATCTTCTTTTCTTTGCCTTAAGGGCGGAATCTGAATCGGAAATACATTGATGCGAAACCAAAGATCTTCGCGAAACTGACCGTCCTTGATCATTTCCTCCAGATTTCGGTTCGTCGCTGAGATGATCCGGATATCCACCGGGATCGTCGTCGTTCCCCCCACGCGCTCGATGACTCTTTCCTGAAAAACATGCAGGAGCCGGACTTGGGCCTGCGGCGGCAGTTCACCTATTTCATCAAGGAATATGGTCCCCTTATCGGCCCGTTCAAAGCGACCTTTTTTCCGGGAACTGGCGCCGGTAAACGCCCCTTTCTCGTGCCCGAACAGTTCGCTGTCGAAAAGGGTATCCGGAATGGCGCCGCAGTTGACACTGACGAAGGGCCCGTCTTTTCGTCGTGAAGCATAATGAATGGCGTTGGCAATGACCCCTTTTCCCACACCGGTTTTTCCGAGCAGGAGTACCGGGCTGTCGAGTTTCGCAACCTGCTGAACCATGTCCATCACATGCCGAAGGCCAAATTTTGCGCCGATGATTTCTGAGGTCGAGATGTCTCGAATCTGCCGGCGAAGATAGCGGTTGTCATCGGCCAGGATGTCCTTGAACCTGACAATCTCCTGATGCTGCAGGGCGTTTTCCATGGCAATCGCAAACGGTTCGTGCAGTAGGAGCAATAGCCGGGTATGTTCTTCCGTATACTGATCAATCCCTTTTGTTCTGAGCAACATGACTCCCATCCGTTTGCCTTCCAATTCCAGACGCATCGAGATGATGGATATATCGAGGTCCAGGCCATACATTTGGAGTATATCAATGATCTCGGGTCTCAAAGCCGGCTGGTTAATGATTTCAATATCGTCCATATGGGCCCATTGTGTAGACCATATGTCCTTAGTGCTTTCAGGCAGGTGCAGGACGGGATTTAAAATATTGCCTTGATGGCTTTTGGCTACCGCTATCCGTTTGAGCACATTCAAATCCGGATCATATAAATAAAGACCGATTTCATCCACAGGAAGAATTTTTTCAAAATATTGAAAACAATTTTCCAGCGCAGTCTCAATGTTCAGGCTGCCGCAGATCCGGATAGTCGCCTGCCTGAAAAATTCATTTTTATCCACTTCCATTGGGTGTGCCTCTATATGGTCGTTGATAGACCGAGTTATGTTTACCCTATGGGGTAATTTTTTTGTTATTTATATTATAGGGTAACACAATTTACCCGTTAGCGTAAATATAAATTTTAATTTTTTTAACTTATTGATATTAATGAATAATTTTTTTGGCACGGTTTAAGCATTACAATAATTAAAAATACGATGAATCACGATAACGGAAATTTGTTTCAGAAAGAATAAATGAAAGGATAAGACAATGAATTTCAAAACAATAAAGCTCTTTTTTATTATGGTAATGGTTTTAAGCGCAAGCGGTTGTGCAAGCTTTTTAACCTATATGAGCCCTGTCCAGTCCAAGGTGGTTGTCGGCGAGAAATCCGTCGGCGATTTCAATACGTATGAATATCACTATAAGGTCCGTTCAAATAATAAAATTATTCTTACAAAAACGCCCTTATGCAATGAAACCGCTCAAGCGTACCGAGAGTCAAAAAAACGGATAATAGGATATTCGGCCGCCGCTTTTGAATTAATATTTTACGGATTGGGAATCATCGATATAGTCAATGCACATGGTATTTCCGAGAACAGTAAAGCAATATATCCCCTGGCAGAATATGAAACCGGGAATGTGGTGGCATGTGGTGTTGAGCGGCCGGCTGCCAACGAAGGGATTATAATTGAAAATCAACAGCGCAAACTTTATCGAAAGGCTTATACGGATGAAAATGGTGCCGTTGACCTTCAAGCCGTTCTAAAGGATGTCAACGGAGTGGTTAAAGTAAATATTCGTCTGGAATCTGACAGCGCGCTGGCATTCTCATACTTATATGCAGCAACCAAAATAGCAAGAAGTGAAACTCAAAACATGAATGCTTATAAAATTGTATCTAACTAAAATTATAATTAAAAAGTGATAAAAAACAGAGAGAAAGAATTAGAACTTGAATATATTATGAGAACCGGTTTCAGGACAAATCGGTTTCTTAAGAACGTCTAAAGGAGGAAAAATCAATGGTAAAATATTTTATGAATTTTAAAAAAAATAATGATGATAAAATTCCACTCCCAAAAGATTTTGGCAACATGTATTATTTACTGCCTGTGGGAAATGCATATTTGAGTGAATTTCATTCATCCAATATTTTGACAAAGGCTTTTGAGAAAGAAAATTTTATATTATCAATATTAGTTTCAATTTCGGTTGGGGCACAATGCGTACAATCCAGGCTGCATAATATATTAAAACGATAGTAAAATATTGGTGCCGGCAGCAAGGTCATTTTTGACGGGCTTTGCTGTCGGTTTTTGTTGTGCGGCTATCGACCGTTTCAGATTAATTTTCCGGTTCCGGTGTTCAGTAAATTATTCTCTGCAACCAATAATCATAATTTTACATCCGGCGATCATTTACACCTGTTATTAATTGTTTTAGTATAAAAAAATCGGAAGAATTTGCAATACTCAGGAAATATTAATCAACCAATTCCCGGGAGGGATGGTGTCGGCAGACGACGGTTACGAGCCCCCTACTAATTCTTATCTGGCAAATTCCCCCTGGCCAATGTCCCACCGCAACCCTTATTGTCAGGGGTCATCTCCATTAAGAGGTCCTGAAGCAAGTGATACCCTTGGCGTGGATTTTTCACTGGTGGGCATGGCGCCGATCACATTGAATTTTTCAGCCCCTTATCCGGACGGCAAACAATATATCCGGGCGTCTTCAGTAACGAACATCTCCAAGGCCGACCCCAACGGAGACCATGTAACGGTGCTGGCCTGGGGATCCGATCTCCGGGGCCTATACCGTGATGGATAAAGACAATAAATTTTTCGTACCCGGCAATACGGTCATTACAGTGTTTCAGGATGTAAGAGAGGGAGATTCAATTCTTTTGACACAGAATTCGCTGACAAATAACAATTTTTACAGAATCGTATTCGATGCAATCCCTTCACCGGCATATGTGGTGAAAAAGGATGTACAAGTCGTCGATTGCAATACCGCTGCTTCAAAGATGTTGTCCAAAGATCCGGAATTGATCATCCGAACACGCCTTGGAGAAGTTATTCAGTGTCTTCATTCAACAGAGGGATGCGGCAATGATCCCTTTTGTGAAAAATGTATTATCAGACATTCAGTCAATCAGTCCCTCTCAAGTCAAAAGGTGATACGTCAAAAGGCAAAAATTTCAAGGAGAACAAGATGAGATTTTTATTACTTCTTACCATTCTGGCATTAAAATTTAAAAAGTCTTCCCAGACCAATGAAAACTTTAAAAAATTCCTGATGGGCCATGAGTGCCGGATTGTGGTCAAGACAAAAGATGAAAAAAAAGGCAAACGCTTCATTTTTAAGGACGGCAAATTTTCATCAGATGCGGTGCTGGATCAATATGATGCCGCCATGGTATGGGCAAATCCAAAAATCGGGTTCAATGCCATGAAAAAAGGAGAGGAAGGGATTATGGATGCACTTCAAAACCATTTGGTCGGCATTGAAGGCAAAATCCACTCGTTTACATGGTTCGGCGCAGCAATTAATTTTGTCATGGAATAGCATTAGGCTGTAGGTTGAAGGCTGAAGGCTTTTAGGGCAACCGGAATGGGCATTTTAAAAAAATGATCCATTTCGACCGCCCTTCAGTCTAAACCCCTTTAGCCTAAACAACCTATACAATCAGGAGGCGATATGAGTTACTGGACACATGAATATTTACTGAGAACCTGGGGCGGCCCCATGATTCAGGCGGAATTTCTGCGGGATGTTGCAAAACCGTTTTTTGTCCCACGGGTATTTTCCGGTTTTAATCTCTTTCTTGAAAAGCCCCAGCTCCTCCCGGACGCGGTGGATCTGATTGCACGGGAATGCAGGAGCAAAAGGGCGTTTATTGTCACCGATGAATATGCCGTCCGCTTTGCACCCAAAGTCATGAATGCTTATGAAAAACGGCATGGTATTTCTTTTGAAACCTGGGCCAAAGCACAACCGGACGCCCCCATTGATACCGTAAAAGACTGCGCCGAACAGATAAAAAAATTCAAGCCGGATCTTATTTTTGCTTTGGGAGGCGGATCGGCCATGGATACCGCAAAAGCGGCATGGCTTTTGTATGAACATCCTGATGTTAAACTTGAAATTTTAAGTCCGATTGTCCCTTTAAATCTAAGAAATAAGGCCAAGTTGGTTGCGATACCGACCACCAGCGGGACCGGTTCCGAGGTCTCCGGCGTGGCGGTCATCTCATTCCCCGATGGCGTGAAGCTCCCGGTTTCCGGCGCATTGCCCGAATTTGTTCCGGATTTTGCACTGCTCGACCCGACGTTAACGGTGGGGATGCCGCCGGAATTAACCGCAGGAACCGGTGGAGACGCGTTAGCCCATGCCATAGACGGTTTTATGGCCCCGAAATCAGATGAAATCAACCAGGCGATTGCTTTAAAAACCATTGAAATGATATTTGAATGGCTGCCAAGGGCATATAAAGATGGAAGTGACCTTATGCCCAGAATGAAGATGCAACAGGCCGCGATGATGGCGGGAATACCGCTTGCAAATGCAGGCTCCGGTATTTCTCACGCGTTGGGCCACACCATCGGGGGATTATTCCATATTCATCATGGAGTAATGGTGCTTTTGTTTATCTCCTATGAACTTCAGGTCTATTCAAAAATTACCGATCGTTACCTGAAACTCTGCGATATGCTGGGTGTGAGGGACAACGATTCAGATAAAAAAAGTCTGTCCAACCTGATCGAAAAGATACGGGGACTTATGAAAGCGTTGAACATACCGATTGGTCTTAAGGATGCCGGTGTGTCAAAGGAGGACCTTGAAAGCAACCTTGACTTGATCTTAGAGCAGACCCCCACGGATCCGGCTTTCTATTTCGGATGGTTCGACCTGACCCAGGATCAGCTTAAGGATATATTTTTATGTGCCTATGAAGGTAAACTGCTGGATATGCATTCGGACATTTGGAGGTAGTGCTATGAAAGGATATTTTGGAAAATTCCTGAAAATTGATCTTACCAATAATCAAACAGAAGATATCACAATCAGTGACGATGACCAGAAAAAATATGTCGGCGGATCAACCCTGGCCGCTAAAATCATATATGACTATGTAAAACCCGGCATGGACCCGCTTGCGCCGGAAAACCCCATGGTATTTGCCACCGGTCCGTTTACCGGCTCAAACGTTCCCATGGTCAGCCGGTCAGCCGTATGCGGCATATCCCCGGGAACCGGCCTTTGGGGAGAGGCCACAACAGGTGGAAAATTTCCCATGCGCCTGAAAGGCACCGGCTATGACGGCATTCTGATTACCGGCAAAGCTGAAAAACCGGTTTATGTATATGTAAAAGAAGGCGTAGCTGAAATTTATGACGCCTCCCACCTGTGGGGCAACGGCGACATTTACGAAACACAGGAAAAAATCAAGGCTGATGTTGACAAAAAGGCTTCCATCGCCTGCATCGGCGCGGGTGGAGAAAATTTGATCAATTACTCCAACATCATGAATGATGAAGGCCGCGCTGCCGGCAGATGCGGTATGGGGGCGTTAATGGGTTCTAAAAACCTGAAAGCCCTTGTTGTATCAGGCAGCAAAAAAACCCTGATTGCGAACCCGGAAAAATTAAAGAATGTTATCAGTGAAGCGCGGGACACGATTAAAAGCAACGCCTATACCCAGGCATACAAGCTATACGGCACGAATTTCTATATGGACCTTGCCATGCGCCTGGGCGATGCGCCTGCCAAGTACTTTACCAAAAGTGTGTTCCCGGCCGCAAAAGTACACGGCCCGGCATTTCGGAACCGCTATCGCATGTCTAGTTACGCATGCGCCGGCTGTCCTATCGGATGCGGACGAATCATCAAGGATTTTACCCCAAATTCAACAAAAACTATCAAACAGGTGGACGGTCCGGAGTATGAAACCGTGGGCGCGTTCGGGCCCCTTTGCATGAATTTTGACATTGATTCCGTGGTTATGGCCAACCACCTGTGCAACGCCCATGGCATTGATACCATATCCGCCGGTGTATCCATCGCCTTTGCCATGCATTTATATGAAAAGGGCATCCTCACAAAAGAAAAAGCAGGCATGGAAATATCCTGGGGCGACAGTGAAACAATATTAAAACTCGTCAACATGATTATCAATCAGGAAGGTATCGGCAAACTGCTGTCCAAAGGCGTTAAACAAATGGCTGAAGAACTCGGGGCTGACCCGGAAGAAGCGGCCCATGTGAAGGGACTTGAGTTTCCCATGCATGACCCGCGAGCTTATCAGGGCGCCGCCCTTGCATACGCGGTGGGCCCCAGAGGCGCATGTCACTTAAAAGGCGCTTTTTACAGTCTGGATGCCCCGGGAAACGAAGTCGGCCTGGAACTCGGAATCACTTTCACCGATAAAAATGACCCCGCACAAAAAGGGGCGATGGCGGCAAAAATGTTAAGCTTTTGCGAGCTGTACAACAGCTTCACATTATGTCAGTTTTCACCAATACCGGCTTCAATGATTGCCCGTATTCTTGCTGATATCACTGGATACGATTTTAAAACAATGGACCTGCTGACATTCGGCGAACGGTCCCTTAATTTAAAACGCGCGATTAACAACATACTGGGAGTCACCCGCGAAGATGACAAAATACCGGACATTGCCCGCAAAGCGCTTTCCGAAGGCGGCACTGCCGGTATTGAACCGGATATGGACATGATGTTAAAGGAATTTTACACTGTATCCAAATGGGACTGGGAGACCGGAAAACCTACAAAAGAGAAGCTCCTCGAGCTTGGACTGAATCAGGCCGCAAAAAATCTCTGGGGATAATATAACAAATTTAAAGGAGGCGCCGAATGTGTCTATGAAAATGAGACACTGATTTAGAGAAATTAAGCCTGAATCTTGTTGCAAGATTTAGGCATTGGTTTTTGTTTAGGAGGTCTGGTCATTGAAAAAATTGGCGTCTGAAAAAGGACAAAAAAATAAAAAAAATGGGAAGTGTTACGTATAGCTTGATCTGTGACAATAGTGTGGCGTCTGAGAAGTTTTGCACCTTGTATCAGAGCCTGTCGAAAAAGTCCAATTTTGCATCTTTTAAAAATTTATATTTAATAATATAAAGCATTTAGAAGCACAAGAATTGCCTTTTTGGGGTTTTTCGACAGGCTCTCAGATATTCCTCGGTTTTTATAATTCAACAGCTTTGTTTTTCAGGGAAAAGTGGAGTATAGATGGAATTGGACTATTTACTTCAGAAATTTTGATTTTTAAAGCTATAAAAGTTGATCATTGAATAACTAATATTTGTTTTTCACGTACAGTGCTTGACAATACTCATTGACAATGTGTAGCCACATGGATACATTATAAGAATGATTGAAATTCGCAAGACTGAAAAATTCGCTAAATGGCTTGATGATCTGAATGACATCCGTGCACGTGCTCGTGTCCTTGTCAGGATAGAAAGATTAGCGGCAGGCAATCCTGGAGATGTCAAGGCAGTGGGGGAAGGTGTTTCAGAATTGCGGATTGATTATGGGCCCGGTTATCGGGTTTATTACAAAAAGCAAGGACGGCAGGTAATAATTTTGTTGGCTGGTGGCGATAAGCGTACCCAGTCTAAAGACATCAAAATGGCCTTACGCCTTGCGCAGAATCTATAGGTTTAGGAAGGTATCATGGCAAAAACCACAACAACCCGTTATGACGTTGCTGAACATCTTCGTACTCCGGAGGAAATGGCTGCGTATCTTGAGGCTTGCCTTGAAGAGGCGAATGGTAATGCTGCCTTTATCGCGAAAGCTTTGGGAGATATTGCCCGGGCCAAGGGAATGACACAAGTGGCGCGAGACGCTGGGCTGTCCCGTGAAAGTCTTTATAAAGCACTCTCTGGTGATCGAAATCCAAGTTTTGACACGATTCTTAAAGTTATTGGTGCTCTTGGATTAAAATTACATGCAGAAGCTGTTCAGAGAAATAGCTCTATACCTCAGGTCAGTTAAGGGGACACAACGGCCAAAAGCCATCTGAAAGTCGACAGCATTGTGTACATTTGCTTCTCCTTGCCTAAGTATTCCCCGTTAAAAACCTGCATTTCCTCGTACACTGGAATAACGATTCGAAGGTTTTTTCAAAATTAATCACCCCATGAGGTCTTGGGATAAACTCCCCGACCCCTGAAATATTCACTTAAACTTTGCATGTTTTTTCTAATAGTTAAGGCTATTGATTTATCATTATGAAACCACAAAGGAGATTGAACATGAAAACCACAGTAATTTCCACCATCCTCGCAATGGCCGTTATTGTCGCGTTATCGCCGATCATGGCCATGGGACAGACTGATCATTACCAGGCATTAGCAAATCTGTCATTCAATAACGACTATCCAACGCCTGAAACTTCTCGCACATTGGACGAAGAACTATTTTTCCAGCGCGCGGTTCAAACGTACCTTTGGTCTCTCCCTGCCGTAAACATGTATGCTATGAAAGAAGGACAGGAAAAGACTTTTGGTGAAGGATACAATGTTCTTGCCATCTTTGAAAAACGCCTAAAATCGAATACACTGATCACCACACCAAATTCTGATGTTATCTATGGCCTCGGATTTCTCGACTTGGGCAAAGACGGTCCAATGGTCATAGATGCGCCGCCCATGCTGCAGGCACTGATTAACGATTATTGGCATAGAGCCATTGAAGGCCCTGAGATCGCAGGAGTGAAGTACTACGCAGATATTGGTTTGCCTGGGCCCGATCAGGGTAAAGGTGGCAAGTATTTGATCCTGCCTCCCGGTTACGAAGACCCTGTAGATGAAGAAAAGTACTTTGTTTACCGCTCTAAAACCAATGGAGTGTTCGTTTTCCTGCGCGGTTTTTTCGATAACCCGAACAATCTACAGCCAGCTGTCGAAAACATGGAAAAGATAAAGATCTATCCACTCAAAGGTGATGCCAAACCAATGAAGTTCCAGCATGCATCGGATGTTGCATCAGACTATTTGTTTCCCCGCGACGCAAGCTACTTTTCTATGCTTGACCGCTTTATCCAAAACGATGTTGTTGATGACGTTGATCCATATATGCATGGCATGATGGCAGCCATCGGCATCGAAAAGGGGAAGGCCTTCGCCCCGACTAAGAGGCAGCAGGATCTACTGGACAGCGCAGCCAAAACTTCGTGGAAAATGGCAAAAAATATCGCAGCCAATTCTGATCGAGAACCCAAGGGGATCTGGTACAAAGATGAGCTGCCGGATATTAAGAAAACGAATTTCTAACGTAAAACTAACTCTCAATCTACTAAAAATCGGTTCAAGGGGGCGGTGCTATAATCACCGCCCCTGACTGAACCGGCGTAGTGAATATAGCCACAGTGCGTACCCAGCAGACCAAATTTCAGTGCAGCTTCTAAACGCTATTCTGCCGTAATCAATCATTGCTACTGGCACTATATGGTGTGGTTTATCGGGTTTATCTTGCTGACAGAGCCACATAACGCATCGCTTAACTGCCTTCAGCCTTCAGCCTTCAGCCTTCTACCTTCAGCCTTCTACCTTCAGCCTTCAACCTTCGACCTTTAACCTGCTTTCTTCTATCTTAACCCCAGCTTTTTCATCCGGTTGTAAAGACTGGTCCGTTTCATGCCCAAAATTTCCGTTGCCCCGCCGGGGCCGCTCAGCTTGCCCCCGGTTTTGTCGAGTACAAAGGCAATGTATCGTCGCTGAAGTTCATCTAAAAATGGCAGGTCATCAAACTGATTGCCGCCTGAGGTTCGGTTTTCAGACGGAAGGTCTAAATGAAGGAGACCATCGGTGGAGAGCAGCACGGCGCGTTCCATCACATTTTGTAGTTCCCTGATATTCCCCGGCCAGTTGTAGGCGGTCAAGGCAGCTTCATGCTCAGGCGAAAGGCAAATCGCCGGATGGTTGTGTTTGTTTGCAAATCGTTGGATAAAGTGTCCGGCAAGCAAGAGAATATCCTCCGCGCGATCCCGAAGCGGCGGCAGGGTGACGGGAATCACATTTAACCGGTAGTACAGATCTTCCCTGAACCGGCCGGCGGCCACTTCCTCTGCCAGGTCCCGGTTGGTCGCGGCTACCAGTCGGAAGTCGGAGTATATGTTCTGGGTGCCGCCGATCCGGGTCATGGTTTTTTCCTGGATGGCGCGCAGCAGCTTTACCTGGATTGATTTGGGGATTTCACCCACTTCATCAATAAACAGGGTCCCCTTGTTGGCAAGTTCCATGCGTCCTTTTTTTTGACGGTCAGCCCCGGTGAATGCCCCTTTTTCGTGGCCGAACAGCTCGCTTTCCACAAGGTTTTCAGGGATCACTGTCGGGTCCACAATGATCATGGGATTGTTTTTCCGGCGGCTCATCTGGTGAATCCGTCGTGCGAGAAGTTCTTTACCTACACCGGTTTCACCGAGAATCAGCACGGTGCTGTCCGATAACGCAATGCGATCGGTTTGATTTAAAGTTCTAAGCATGGCCGGGCTCTGGGTGATAATCGTTAAACTGTCAGTCGGTTCCAGCTGTCCCAATTGATCGGCTGTTTTTTGCTCCATCTGCCGGGAAAATTCAAATATATGATCAATATAACTGGTCAGCCAGCGGGCCATCTGAGTAAGCTGAGATTTGGAAAAGTTGTCAAAGCAATCCCGCACATAGGAATTGTCATGGTAAAGTACTCCGCGAACCTGGCCGGAAACTTCAAAGGGTACACAGATCATTGCCTTGACACGGCTCGGGTTGAGTCCGGATTCTCCCCGGCGAAGCACTTGGGGGCGGTTTTCATGGAATGCTTTAAAAACAAGGGTCAGGTTATCCCTGAAGTCTTTTGAGGATATATCCGCCTGGGACAGATTGCACGGGCCCCTTAGTATGGGTCCTTTTTTAGGTTCATGGCGCCGGAACCAGAAAATGCCGCCGCGTTCCGCCCCGAAATACCGGTTGGTGGATTTTATCGTATTGGACAGCAGGTAGTCGAAATCCGCACTGGGCGATAATTCCTGGATGACATTGGCAAACATGCCGAGAAGCTGGTCTTCTGAATCTGTGTAATGATTCAGGTCGCTTTCGACGGTCAGCAATGGTCGCAAATCATCCGGGAAAAATACATCCATATAACTGGCAAAATCTTTGCGGGCTTTTCCCGCCAGAATCCTCGCGCCTTGCCGATCTCCTTCCCGTAATTTCAACCGGGCCATTTCAACGCGGGTTTTACCGGTTTGAACCGGATCTCCGGATTGTAATAAATATTTTTCACTCTGAATTAGGTTCGATTCAATGGCAGCAATTTCAGCATTATTTTCGATCTGCTCCATGGTTTTTAACCGGAGGGCCACGCCACGCAGGTGAATGTTCGGTTCATGCATAATGCGTTTGAATTCATCCGGATAATTTAAATACTGGATTTCATTTATTCCCTTTTGATGCAGTTCAAAAAGCGTCTCAAGAACAAGGGGAGAGGCGTATTGGCGAATGAGTCCGGATTCAGTTTCTTCAGAAGTCTGCACGACCCAATCCCTTGCCTCATTTAAGCGGCCTTCCAGAAAATGGTGAAACGCCAGGCCGCCCTTGGCAAAATATCCGGCAAGGATGTTCTGCGTTCTGCGGGCTTCCTGGAAAGCACCGGATAAATGAAAGTGGGCTTCCTTGTTTTTTTTGATACCCAATAGAATAATGCCTAAAACCGCGCGGAGCGTTGTCGCCAGTCCGTGATCTCCGCCTTCAATGGCGACCCGGCGATAGTAGTCCAGGGTACCGATGGCCCGGTGGAATTGCCCTAAAAAGGCGGCGCAGTAACTCAGCCATAAGGGGCCGGAAGGGTTAATGATGCGGCCAAGTTTTTCAGATTCAAAACTGTGCGCGGCCCGTTCAAAATATCCGATGGCTTCGACAAAGCGCCCCTGAATAAAATAATACAGACCGATAAATTCCGCTGCCTGGGTTAAAATATCTTCATCTCCCAGGGCTTCAGCCTCATATTTTCCCACTTCAAAAACCGACATGGCGCTGCCGCGCTGCTCTGCAAAATAGAAAAGCCTTCCCAAATGCAGGTTGATCATGGCCATGGAACGTCGGTCCCCGATTCTTTCCGCGGCATACAAAGCACGCTGCAGCGTTTCCGTCAGTTTGCTGAATCCTTTTCCAAGAACAAAACTGACATTGGCCAGCTCAATGGCGGTGGAGATGAACAAAGCGTCCCGTTCTGGTGAGGCGGGAAAGTCGATCAGTCTGTCGGTCACACTGTGCAGATGTTGCCAGGCGGAATCCCTGTCGCCGGATGAAAGGGCGTTTTGGGCAAGGTTCTTTTCAATCTGAAGGGCTTCTTCGCCCACACCGGGATTCGGCCGTGATTTGATGGGGGACATTTGTTTCTCCTTTTTTGTGAAATTATAAAAAAAGAGGCGCGGCATTGTCAATACAAACGTCCTTATATGGACGTATTAATGTCCATATAAGGACATTGTTGATCGGCTTAAAAATTAATTAATATATAAATCAATATATTAGATATATTTAATGATTGGCATGCTGTTTGCAGACATAGTTAGGAAAGGTAATCAGTGTTTATGAAATGAACTCTTGATATCTACAACTGGATATCAAGAGTTTTTAATCCACGAATAACTATAAACAAGGAGGAAACGATGGGCTATTTTAAAGACACCAATCACATGTATGAATTTTTAGAAGATTTATGGAAGTACATTGTTTTTGAATCCGGTATTGGTGAAAAAATGAGAGAGTATGAAGTGTCGTACAAATACATTCTTACCGAACCGGACGGGTATCTGTATGTTGATCCGGATACCGTGATCACCGGGGAAGAGGCAAACAGAAAAGCGGTCATCACCATGGAGCTTTCCGGCGATAATGTTGTTAAATTCTGGACAAAACAATTATCTCTGCCTGTGGCACTGGCAACCCGCAAGATTAAATCCAAGGGGCCGATCCCCAAAGTATTAAAAATGCTGCCTGCTTTAAATCCGGTATATAAAATCTTTCCGGAATATTGCAAAAAACATAACATTTCCCTGGATTAAGCAATAATCGGTTTTTGAAAGAAAAAATTATTAGAAAATGAAAGGGGAAAGAAAATGGCTGAATGCAAAATTCCCGGACACATTGCATATGAGCTGGAGTGCAAGGCGGAAAATACCCCGGATTTAAATATTGTGACATTTGAAAACGGTGATTTTGCGGAAGACATCCTGACCTACCAGGACATTGTCATACAGGGCCGGAAAATAGCGCGGCTGCTGATTAATGCCGGCATTGGGAAAGGTGATACGTTTGCGCTGCTGATGCGGAATCATCCGGAATTTTTATATGCAATGTATGCGGCGACAATGATCGGTGCGGTTTTGGTACCGATTGATCCCCGCGTGAAGGGCGACCGGTTGAAATATGTGCTGAAAGATTCTAAAGCCAAAGGCATTATTTTCACCAGTGAATTCATGGACAATGTAACAGCGGTTCTATCCGATCTGCCGGATGTAAAAGTTCTGGGCATTGCTTATAAGGAAGGAATGAATGCTCCGGTCAATGGTCAGTTTCCTTCATTAAATGAAGTTTATGAGGGTGCAGAAGTCGCGCCACCAGACAACCGAAACGATGAAATCGCGATTCCCCTTGAAATTATCTATACATCCGGAACCACCGGTGATCCCAAAGGGGTGGTGCTCAAGGGAAGCCGCCTTACCCCGTTCTCTATGCTGGCGCAATTTGTCTGGCAGTATACTGCTGAAGATAAGCTTTATACCGGCTTGTCTCTAACCCATGGAAACGCACAGGCCGTCACATTGATGCCATCCATCATGCTGTCGATTCCATCTGTTATCAGCTCCAGATTTACCAAAAGCCGTATCTGGGATATCTGCAGAAAATATGGATGTACCTCTTTTTCTTTGCTGGGCGGTATGATGATGGGGATTTACAGTGAACCGCCAAAGCCCGATGACGCAGATAACCCGGTGCGCCTGGTCTTAAGTGCCGGAACACCCCATGCGATCTGGGAGGATTTCGAAAAGCGGTTTAATGTGATGATCCACGAGTGGTATGGCGCTGTTGAAGGCGGGTTTGCCCATAAACCGCCGGGGGTGGGGCCTATCGGCTCGTTCGGAAAGCCTTTGGAAGGCCTCATGGAAATGAAAGTTGTCGATAATGAAGGAAATGATTGCCCGCCGGGAGTAACCGGAGAGATCATTTTCAGGTTGCTGGGCCAGGAGACAGAGGTCGAGTATCTGGGCAAGAAAAAAGCTTCTGAGGATAAAACCCGGGGCGGCTGGCTGCGAACCGGCGACATGGGACATACGGACGACGCCGGCTGGTTTTTCTTTGACTACCGGGCCGGTGGCGGATTGCGCCGGGCCGGTGATTTTATCCAGCCCCAGTACGTGGAAGCCGGCATCGCAATCCATCCGAATGTCAGTGATGTCTGTGTTTACGGGGTTCCGGCAGCCTCCGGTGCTCCCGGGGAGAGTGATCTGGTGGCAGCTGTTGTGGCAATTGATGGGCAGACCCTTGATCCCAAATCTCTTTTTACCCATTGCAAAGAGAAACTGGAAGGTAATGCCATACCGTCATATCTGCAGGTGGTAGATGCAATTCCTAAATCTGCCTCAGAAAAGAATCTGGACCGGTTGCTGCGGGAAGAATTTTCAAAAGAAGCGGATAATATTTACGTACTGGAAGACTTTAAGTAAATTTCGGGTTAAACCGAAAAATCAAACCCGGATAAACCGGAAAAGTGCCTTAAGTGAACTAAAGTTTTAAGTGAGCTAAAGTTGAGGTTAATGCCTCCGGTCACGTGGAACGCGTGATCAATTTTTATAGTAAAAATGATTGCGCGTTTAGCGCAGCCCTCAACTTTAGGCAATTTAGGTCACTTTAGTCACTTCACACTTTTTGAGTTTTGAGATATTTTGCCATAAAATGCAAAAAAATAGAACTTAGAAACTAAAAGGAGTGATGGTAATGAAAAAATATGTGGAGGACCTTGATTTTCAGGGCGAAGAGTATATCAGCGATTGGCCGTCATGGTCGCCGCAGGATATTCGCCGAAAGAAGTGCGCGTTGGAAGCTGCACGGCTGATGGTGGATGCGGCCATGACGGCGCCGTTTGCCGGCGGTGTGCCGTCTATAGAAGCCCATATCGTCTATGGCCAGGAGGAGCTTGAAGCAATCGCACGCAAAGTGGAAGAAATCGCCCACAGCCAAGAAAGCTGGAAAGAGCCGTTTCTGTATGAAGCGGTCATGGTCAGAGATTCAGATGTAATTATTTTTCTGGGAAATACCCGATGCCATGAAACACCGCTGGACGCCGGCTGCGGGATGTGCGGCGGGACCCTGGACTGCGGTTATTTTTATGAAAAAAAGACACAGAAATACGGTCTGGTGGATATTACTGATCGTTCATCCAAGCGAATGATTGATGGCCCCTTGTGTACCGCCCGGGTGGGAGATCTTGGGTATGCGGTGGGGAGCGCGCTCTGGACGGCTGCCACGTTGATGGTGGATGCACGTCCGTTTGCCAGCATGGGCATGGCAGGTCAGAAAATGGGGTACTGCCCCAAGTCGGGCATGGTGGTTGGTGTTCCCGTGGCGGCAAAACCCAAGAATCCCTATGTGGATGTGAACGTGGATTACCATCTTATCAACATGGACAAGGTGTTGGATAATACCCGAAAGATTTATCAGACCGCCCGGATTATTCGGGGGTTTGATTATCGAAAATGGATTCCAAAACCGCAAAAAACAGACGGGGAGGACGACTAATGGGACATTTAATCGGAAAAGAATACAGCCTGGATCATCTCATAGAGGTGGCCAAAAGCATCGTGCTGGCCATTCATAAGGCGCCCCAGATCACCGGAAAAACAAAGATTGAGGCAGAGATTATCTGGGGGGAGGATTTGGAACCGATCATCGACGTCATGGGCCCGGTGGGCAAAGTCATGCGATATGTTCAGTGGGATTATGAGACCATTAAAAACTGTTATGACAAGGGAGAATCACCGGTCATCATCGCCATTGGTGGAAAAATCGCCAGTTCGAATCTCAATTGGAACTGCGGTGCCTGCGGGTTTGATACCTGTAAGGAATTTAATGCCTATAGCAAGGAATACAAGGGCGGCGGCCAGCTGGGCGGTCCGTCCTGCAACTGGAAAGCCCTTGACTGGGCCATGGCCTGTGACTGGGCATGTGCGTCGGCCTGGCAGTATCGGGTGGACAACCGGATCATGGGATCGGTCGGATTTGCATTGAATGCACTCGGTTTCATGCCTGGCATGGATGCTAAGATAGGTCTTGCGTTGGGGCCGCCAAGGGACATGGTTTACTACAATCGGGAAGAAATGCATAAGAGCATGTCCTATGAAATGGATAAGCAGGACATAGTTAATTGTGTACCCACTATGTTTACCGCGTTCCCGGGTGGCGGAACGCCCATGTACAAAACAAAAGATGACTGGTGGGCCCCGCCGGAATTTATGGGGATCGGGTACTCTGAGGAAGCTATGGAAGTCTACCAGCAGGTGATTTTTGAACAGGTCCCGGAGATGGTTGTCAAGCATGCGGATAAGATTGCTAAACGATATAAGGATAAAAAATAATTAGGTATTTAGGTAGAAGACTGAAGGTAGAAGGTGAAAGGTGAAAGGTGAAAGTCTGCGGCCAACACTTCAGGCTATCAAGATGAAATGACAAATAAATTTTAAATAATAGAGGGGTAAAAAATGAATTATCTGGATCTTGACCTCGAATTAACCGAGGATGACATTGAACTTAAAAGTGCTGCCCATCGGTTTGCCAAAGAAGTGATGCGGCCCATTGCCAAAGAGCTTGATGAGATGACGCCTGAACAGGTCATTGCCAAGGACTCTCCATTTTGGACATTCATGAAAAAAGCATATGAGCTCGGGTATCACACCATACTCATTCCGGAATCATACGGCGGAATGGATCTCACATCTAAGCAGCAGGCCATTATTTATGAAGAACTGGCCTGGGGAAGCTTTGGCTTGACGGTGGCCCTTGGAGTGGCAAGCTTTCCCGCCTTCGGTGCTTCCCTTGTGGCGGAAGAAGAGCTCATTGACAAATTCATCACGCCGTATTGTGAGTGCAAGGACGCCAGTATAATTGGCTGTTGGGGCATTACGGAACCGGATCATGGTTCGGATACACTGATGTGCGGTCATCCCATTTTTCGTGATCCAGATATTAAAGCACAATGCCGGGCAAAACTGGATGGAGACGAATGGGTGATATCCGGACAGAAATCAGCCTGGGTTTCCTGTGGAACGGTTGCGACGCATTGTGCGCTGTTTTGCCAAACCGATCCGTCCATGGGACATGCAGGAGGGATGATTTGCATTGTTCCGCTTGATCTGCCGGGTGTGACCAAGGGCAAACCTTTAGACAAACTTGGGCAAAGGGATCTGAATCAGGGAGAGATTTTTTTTGATAATGTTCGGATTCCTCAGTCGCATGTGATCGCCGGCTCCGAAGCCTATGAAGTGCTTTTGGAAATTGTGTTGTCAACTACCACGGCTTTTATGGGGTTTGCCAGCGCCGGGCTCGCGAGGGCCGCCTTCGAGGAGGCCCTGGAATACGCCAAGAACCGGGTCCAGGGAGGTAAACGGCTTGTGGAATATACCAACATTCAAATGAAGCTGTTTCATATGTTCAGTAAAGTAGAGCTTACCCGTTATTATAGCCGCATGGCGTATATGTTTAATCAGAATACCTCAACGCCTGCGGAGGAATACTCCCTCATCGCCAAGGTATTCGGGACAAATTCGGCCTATGAGATCGCCCATGATGCGATTCAGATTTTTGGCGGGAATGGACTGACAAAAGAATATCTCATCGAAAAACTCTATCGTGACGCCCGGGCAACACTTATTGAGGACGGTTCCAATGATACCTTGGCAATTGCCGGGGGGCATAAACTGATTCATACGTATCCAAGACTGGATATGTAAATGGAATTTACATTGACGGTCATTTGAAAAGTTTCAATGGTTACCGTAGCGATTTGCCGATGGCCGTAAATGATATTTTTTTATAATTGGTTTTTTAAAGGAGTAATTGATAATGGGAGAAGTGTATATCATCGGACTCGGAATGATCCGGTTCAACAAGTATCTGGACGGAAATGTTCGGAATATGGCCCATGAAGTAATTCAACAGGCCCTGGAAGATGGAAATTTGCAAAAGGAAGATCTGCAGGCGGCATTTTTTTCAAATACGTTCTGGGGAATGTTTGCCAACCAGCATTCCATACGGGGACAGGTGGTTCTTCGATCCATGGGGGTGGGCGGCATTCCGGTGACAAATGTTGAAAATGCCTGCGCTGGTGCGTCAACCGCGCTGCATCTGGCATATACAGGTATCCGCGCCGGCATGTATGATGTGGCCCTGGCCGTGGGGTCGGAAAAAATCACGGACCCGGACAAAATGAAGTCTTTGTCCGCCTATGCAACCTGCATGGATGTGGAAAATTTCGGTGAACAGCTCAAAATGATGGAAAAGGCCAATGAGATGTTTCAGGTGGACATTCCTGAAGGCCAAACTCCGCCGGGAGAGGGTCGAAGTATATTCATGGATGCCTATGCCATGGGGGCCAGATGGCATATGAATAAATTCGGGTCCACCCAGCATCAACTGGCAACGATCTGTGCAAAAAATCATTTTCACGGGTCACTCAATCCCATGGCCCAGTATCAGATGGATATGTCTGTTGGCGATGTGATGGCGGATAAGCCGATTGCGTATCCGTTGACCCGTGCCATGTGCGCGCCGGTGGGAGACGGCGCGGCAGCTGCCATTGTCTGTTCGGAAAAGTTTCTGAAGAAGTTAAAAGATGCCCGTCCTGTTAAAATCCGGGCGTCGGTTCACGGGTCTGGGATGGATCGGGATTTTGACGGCGAAGACATTGGGGAGCGCCTTTCCAAGCAGGCATATGATATGGCCGGCCTTGGCCCGGAAGCTATCAGTCTGGCGGAACTGCACGATGCCACCGCTTATGGTGAGCTTCACCAGACCGAGGCCATGGGGTTCTGCCCCATGGGAGAAGGGGGCCCCTATGCGGAAACCGGTGCCACTAAACTGGGCGGCAAACAGCCGATGAATACCAGCGGCGGTCTGGAATGCCGCGGCCATCCCATTGGCGCGTCAGGACTGGCTCAGATCTATGAACTCGGCCTCCAGTTGCGGGGAGAAGCCGGCAAACGACAGGTGGAAGGCGCCCGGATCGGGCTGGCGGAAAACGGCGGCGGCAATATTGGCATGGAAGAGGCGGCCATGTGTATACATATTCTGGAAAAAGTATAGCAGACTGCTGAAAAACTGCGCCTAAGGTCGCCATGCGGCGTTGCGCGGCTCCCGCCAATGCTTACATATGGCCACATGCTGCGCTTGTCGAGTCGCCGCGCGCCTTGCATGGCGACCTGATTCTTGTTTTTCAACAGCCTGATAAACATGAAAATATTCATTTTAAAACATAGCATTTTAAACGACAATATTTAGTTCCATGCGGCTGAATATCAGGAGATACGAACATGTCAAGCGTTCTTATTATTGCAGAACACCAGAATGGAAAATTGAAAAAATCAACGCTAAACGCCATCACATTTGGCAGGGAAGCGGCTGAGAAGCTCCAGGCGGAACTTTGCCTGCTGGTGATCGGGCATGATGTTTCCGGTGTTGCTGATGAACTGAAAAGCTATGGCGCATCAAAAATTGTTCTTGCGGATGCGCCCGACCTTGCAAATTACACGGCAGAAACCTGGAGTTATGCGGCTGCTGAAGCGTCAAAGATGCGCGATGCGGTAATTGTTGGGATGAGTTCCGGCACCACGGGCAAGGATATGATGCCGCGGGTGGCTGTTAAGCTGGATGCCGGGATGGGATCGGATGTGTTTGCGTTTGATGGTGAAAAATTTTTAAGAGGCATGTGGGCCGGCAACGCTGTTGCCACTGTTGACATTAAAACCCCCATCAAGGTTGTTACGATTCAATCAACCGCTTTTGCGGCTGCCGAACCGGTCAGTGGTGAGTCGTCGGTTGAAAAAATTGACATCAGTATGCCGCAAACCAGGACCCGGTTTGTGGAGATGCGCCAAACCGTCAGTGAACGGCCCGATCCCACGGAAGCCGGCGTCGTGATTACAGGCGGACGCGGCGTCAACGGCGCAGAAAATTTTAAAATTATCGAAAGACTCGCAGATATTTTCGGCGGTGCCGTCGGGGCGACGCGTGCCGCGGTTGACGCCGGATGGGTGCCCAACGACCTTCAAATCGGTCAGACCGGAAAGATGGTTGCGCCGGATTTATATGTTGCCGCCGGATTGTCCGGTTCCATTCAGCACCAGGCCGGCATGAAAAACAGCAAGGTGATTGTTGCGATCAATAAGGATGAAGAGGCGCCCATTTTTCAGATTGCTGATTTCGGTATTGTCGCTGATCTTTTTAAAGTAATTCCGGAAATGAGTGACATATTGGAAAAGGAAATGTCATGAATCCTGTTGCAATGGGTTTGTTGCTGCTAATTTCTCTTTCTGCGTTTACACTGAGCGTTGTGCGCCGGTTTCTGCCCCTGTTTGTCATGCAGCCGGATGTCCGCTGGGAAAACCCCAAAGAGAGAGTCGTCGGGATACTTAAGTATTTCTTCGGCCAGCTCAGATTCCTAAGGCCCTTTGAACGGGTCCACGGTATCGCCCATATCATGATTTTCTGGGGAGCGATCGTCGTCACACTTTCCACCATTCAGATGGCCGGGCGGGGCTTTTCACCGGACTGGCACCTGCCCGGTTTTGGTGATACCGGATTGGGGCTGACCTACATTTTTTTAAAAGACCTGTTTACATTATCGATTATGACAGGGTGTACCATGGCCTTTGTGAATCGTGTTTTTTTCCGGCCCTCCCGGATGATATTGTCTTTAGAGGCCCTGGTCATTTTAAACTGGATTTTCTGGATGATGGCGATGGATCTGCTCTATGAGTCCACCCTGTTTATACTGTCACCGGACCATCCGGAAACTCAGGCGGCATTTTTAGGGATGTTTGGAAAAAAACTCCTGATGGGTATGGGGTTAATAGCTGATTCGTCCATGACATCACAACTTCATGCCATGGGCAGCTGGGGGCACTTGATTCTGGGGTTGTCGTTTTTAAACTATTTGCCCTATTGCAAACAGTTCCATGAAGTCACCTCCTTGCCGTCACTGTTTATGCGAAGCCTTAAAAAAAAAGGGGCCCTGACCCGGCAGGACCTTGAAGATGAGGATGCTATTTTCGGTGTGGGGAAAATAGAAGAATTTTCCTGGAAACGGGGAATGGACATGTATACCTGCGCAGAATGCGGCCGGTGTCATGCCAATTGCCCGGCTTATCTGACGGACAAGCCACTGTCTCCCATGCACTTAATCATGGATGAAAGAGATCATCTTAAAAAAAAGACAAATTTGATGTGTCAGGCGGCCCTGCACAAATTTAAAAAAGAGCCGGAAAAAGTGGAAGCGGTTCTTGAAGAGTGGGACGGTGAGAATCTCGTCGGGGATGTCATATCAGAAGAAGCAATCTGGGCATGTACCACCTGCGGCCACTGTATCTCAAACTGCCCGTTGATGATTGAGCATGTGGACAACATCATCGATATACGGCGACACCTGGTCCAGGTGGAAAGCCGTTTCCCAAAAGAATTGACCCAGTTTTTCAAAGGGTGCGAAAACCTTTCCAACCCGTGGAGTCTGGCATCAAACACCCGGGGCGACTGGTTTGGCGATCTGGGTGTTAAAACCCCTGAAGAGAATCCTGACTTTGAATATCTGTTTTATGTGGGGTGCGCCGGGTCCTTTGATGACCGGTACAAAAAAGTGACCATCGCTGTGGCCAAATTGTTGCAAAAGGCGGGAGTGAATTTTGTTTGTCTGGGTGACAATGAAATGTGCTGCGGTGAGACGGCAAGGCGGCTTGGCAATGAATATCTGGCACAGCACATGATTAATTTTAATCTTGAGATGTTCGACAGCATCGGGGTTAAAAAAATTATTACCGCCTGCCCCCATTGTTTTAACACATTTAAAAACGAATATCCCCAGTTTGGAAAAAGCTTTGAGGTGGTTCACCATACGGAATTGATCCGGGAACTGACCCGAAAAGGCGTTTTTAAGGCCGGCAAAAAATTTAACGGCAAGGGGCCGGTGGTGTATCACGATTCCTGTTACCTGGGCCGGTATAATGATTTATATGATATCCCCCGGGATATCGCCCGGTTTATTCCCGGTGTAAAACTGGTGGAAGCAGAACGACGGGAACGGACCAGTTTCTGCTGCGGCGCCGGCGGCGGCCGCATGTGGATGGAGGAAAATATTGGAAAGCGGATCAATGCGGAGCGGTTTGAACAGCTTGCGGCAACCGGGGCGAAGACCGTTGCCACCGCCTGTCCCTACTGCATGATTATGCTCGATGATGCCATGAAGGAAAAGGGAGCAGAAGAAGAATTTGAAATTGTTGATCTGGCCCAGATGATGCTTGCATCCATTGAAGCGTAAGTTTTTTCTTATGGTTATCCGATTCAGAGATAGTCGGCACGGTGGCCGACCCTACGCGTTCATTGCAGAACCTCGTAGGGCAGGCCACTGTGCCTGCCGGTGATATATTGTATATTTTTTATAATTAGTTAAGGGAGCGGTTCATGAAAATTTTGGTTACTGCAAAACGGGTGACGGATCCGGACATGAAGATCAAGGTCAAGGAAGACGGCACCGGGGTTGAGATGTCTTCCATGAGTTTTAAGGTCAATCCGTTTGATGAAATCGCCATTGAAGAAGCATTGCGGATTTGCGAAGACAAAGGCGGTGAAGTTGTTGTGGTCGGCATCGGCAGTGATAAGGCACAGACCGAAATTCGATACGGACTGAGCATGGGGGCTGATCGGGGCATTCATGTGAGCGCAGGCAGTGAGCTGGATTCGGATGCTGTTGCCCGTATTCTTAAAAAGGTTGTTGAAACAGAATCCCCGGATCTGGTTTTGCTGGGAAAGCAGGCAATTGACGTGGATGACAACCAGGTTTCACAGCTGCTGGCCGAATACCTTGGATGGGGACAGGCCTGTTTTGCTTCCAAAATAGAGATCACTGAAAACACGGCACGTGTTGAACGCGAGGTGGATGGCGGTATCGAGGTGGTAGAGATAGATCTGCCCGGCGTTGTCAGCGCGGACCTGCGTCTAAATGAGCCGCGGTATCCGGCATTGCCTGCAATTATGAAGGCCAAGAAAAAAGAGATCAAAAAAATGACACCTGCAGATCTCGGGGTGGATACAACGCCCAGAGTCGTGATTACCCAATTGGCTGAACCTCCCCAGCGAAAGGGTGGCCGCATTGTAGAAGATGTGGCGGAACTTATCAAGGCGCTTAAGGAAGAAGCCAAAGTCATTTAGATACCGAATGAAAACCGGTAAAGATTGAAAGGTAAGGGGATGACACAAGAGTTTAAAATTCTGATCGCCATCGATGGGTCTGAAAGCGCAATGGGTGCGGTTCGATACGTCAGTCAGTTTCAAGACCCTAAAAAAACAACAATTACGCTCATCCATATTATGACGGACCTTCCTGAAGCCGTTGAAGATTTAAAAAATATGCCAACGTTTGATGCACCGCCCATAGAAACGGATTCATGGCATTTGCAAATGAAAGCAGGCATTGAAAAAAAGATGACAGATGCCCGAGAGATATTCTTAAACGCCGGATACGAACAAAATGCGATTGAAATAAAAATCCGGAAACGGGCAAATGGGGTTGCAAAAGATATTATTGCTGAATCCGGCAAAGGATATGATGCGGTTGTTGTCGGTCGCCGGGGGATGAACGATCCCACCGATATCATCGTTGGTGCGACTGCATATCGGATGATGAGCGGAATCCAGCATATGCCGGTTGTGGTGGTCGGGGATAAGCCCAGTCCGAATCATGTGTTAATCGGATTTGACGGCTCTGAAAATGCGTTTAATGCAGTAGATTGCGCCTGTTCATTGATGCCCAAGGCCGGCCGCAAGGTGATGCTGTGTCATGTGGCGCAACGGATAAGCAGCTCTATGGATGACCGGAAAGTCTTCAGTGATGACCAGGAAAAGGTGTGGAAGGAACAAAGCCGCAGGCAGATCAGAGATCTGATGCAGGACGCAACGAACAGGCTGGTGGAAGCGGGCTTTGACCCTGATCGGATCGTTTGTGAGATATTGGAAGGTAAAGTCAGCCGTGCGGTAGCCATTGCAAAAACCGCAGAAATTGAAGGATACGGGACTATCGTCACCGGGCGTCGGGGATTGTCGGTGATCAAGGATTTTCTGATGGGGCGTGTCACCATGAAAGTGCTTCACAAGGCGCATGAGATGGCTGTCTGGATTGTTTAGAAGCGGTTTCAAAACCCCATCTAACACCCAATTACTGCGTTGTGGGTCTCCTCAAAATGCTCACATACACTTGTATGCTCCGCTTTTTCGTCGGCCCACGCCTTGTACTTGGATGTGATCTGAAGTTTTGAAAACCATTTCTAATAATATCGCTATTCAAATATCAAGCTAATTTCAAAGAGGGAGGCTTATCATGTCCGTATTATTTACACCCCTTCGAATAGGTGGTCTTGAAATCAAGAACCGGTTTGTCCATGCCGGAACGTATGAAGTCATGGCGGATGAAAACGGGTTTGTCACAGATCAGCTTGTAAACCGATATAAAAATCTGGCCCGCGGGGAGGTCGCATTGATCATTCCCGGCTACATGAATGTGCATCCCCTGGGAAAGGCCACCCCTCACCAGGTATGCGCTGACAGTGATGATAAAATTCCCGGCCTTAAGCGCCTGGCGGATACTATTCACGAGAACGGCGGCAAGGCATGCTTTCAATTGGCCCATGCCGGCAGGCAGACCAAAAAGGAATATACCGGCCACACCCCTATGGCGCCTTCTTCTGTTGGCTGGGACCCTATGTATATGGTCAGGCCCCGTGCCATGACGGAAGAAGATATTCATGAAGTCATTGAAGCGTATGCAAGTGCTGCCGCCCGTATGGTTGAGGCCGGAACAGACGCGATTCATCTCAGCGCAGGAGCCGGCTATCTGCCCAGCCAGTTTTTATCCCCTTATTTAAATCAGCGCAAAGACAAATGGGGCGGTTCGGATAAAAATCGGTTTCGTTTTGTCAGGGAAACCGTATTGGCGGTTAAAAAGAAAATGCCTGACGGCATGCCGCTTGTCATGAAACTCAATGCCGTAGATTACACGCCCAAAGAAGGCGTGATGCCGGAAATGGCGCGTACATACGCAAAATGGCTGTCTGAGATGGGTGTTGAAGCGTTAGAAATTACTACCGGAACCACTATTTATTCAAACATGCATATGTGGCGGGGGGAGGTGCCGCTTGCTGAAATCATGAGGACGGTTCCTTTATGGCAGAAACCAGTGGCCTGGCTGATGCTGCGGGGCATGGTGGGGAAATTTGACTTTGAGGAAATGTGGAATTTAAAGCACGCAAAGTTTATCAAGCCGGTTCTGGGAAAAACCAAAATGTTTGTGGTGGGCGGAAACCGGCGGGTGGAGCAGATGGAGAAACTGATTGAAAACGGTGATGCGGATGCTATCTCCATGTGCCGTCCGTTCATCCGGGAGCCGTTTTTGGTCAAAAGAATCAAAGAGGGTAAAACCAAAAAGGCGGCCTGTATTTCCTGCAACAAGTGCGTCGGGGCGGTTGTTAATGATATGCCCCTGCGGTGCTATACGGATGGGTTGCCCGAGAAGAAATGATTGGATCAGATAGAAAATGGTAATAAATTATTTTCATTAAAGGGACACAATGAGCCAAGCGCTGACTGAAAAGGTAAAAAAAATTGCATTATCTCATGGCGCTGATCTTGTTGCGATAGTTAACGTCAGTGATTTACCAGAGCATAATGAAAGCATTACTTCGATCTTGCCCACATCACAGACTGTAATCGTAGTTGCCGCTAAACATAGTCTCGCCGCAATACGTTCAACCAACAATCAAGTCGCCCAGTTTGATACGATTCATACCTATGACGCATGTGCCCGGGCAGCTCATATTACTGCCCGTTTTTTGGAATCAGCAAGTTTTTCTTCAGCAGCCGTTCCGGCATTTATTCCCATAGAAATGGAATCACCGAAACATGGCATGCGAGGCGAGATCTGCTGGCGAAGAGCGGGTGTAAGGGGTGGTCTGGGATCTTACGGTGAAAACGGCCTGCTCGTCACTCCTGAGTTTGGATCTGCCATAAGGATTTCAGGACTTGTAACGTCAGCGGAGCTAACCGGAGATTCTCCTTTAGATGAAGATGTCTGTGACCATTGTATGAAATGTATTGAGGCCTGTCCCGCAGGGGCGCTTATGGGGGAAGGAAAGATAAACAAGAAGTTATGCGGTGATGTGATATTTAAATATGGCTTACGTTTTTTTCAGGATTTTATTATCGATCTCGTGAATAAACAGCCTGATGAAGCGGAAGCGGTTATCAACAGTTATGGATTAAGAGAAATGTGGCAAACGTTTATGACCGGAAACTATTATTACTGTTATAAGTGTCAGTCACAGTGTCTTGCGACAAAATTTCCAAGATAATTCATCAAGCAAGCACAAGTGCTGATTTAAAGTTATTTCAAAAATTGAGGAGGACATTGCATGCCCAAACAAGCGTATTATCAAAAAATGTTTTTGCTCGGTGCGATCTGGAACTGGGTGGCAACCAGTACATTTATTTTTGGATATAAAATCCTGTTTCCATTATTCGGGATGTCGCTACCCGTGTATCCGGTGTTTTTCCTCATGTTTTTAGGCTTATGCTTTATTTTCGGTATTGGCTATTACTGGGTATCAAAGGATTTAACGAAAAATCATGATATTGTCAGGCTGGGTATTATCGGCAAGCTGATTGTATTTGTTGGTTTGTCATGGGCGGGTGTCACCGGCCAGGTGCATTTTATTCTGATTGGACCGGGAATTGTGGATCTCGTTTTTGCGATTCTCTACATTGAATTTCTGATGACATATAAAAAGGGAGTTTGAAGAATGAATAAAAAATCGATTCTGATTACCGGCGCTGCATCGGGCATTGGGCGGGAAACCGCCTTGTTTTTTGCAAAAAAAGACTGGTTTGTGGGTATTTTTGATGTCAATGACGCAGGGTTGAAAACGCTTGAATCTGAAATCGGCAAACCCAACTGCTTTTCCGGAATTATGGATGTGGCGGACCCTGAGAGTGTTCAAAAGGGGGTTGATGCGTTTGCGAAAAAAACAGAAGGCAACTTAAATGTTTTACTCAATAACGCGGGTATTTTGGAATTCGGACTCTATGAGAATATTCCATTAAAGCGTCACCTTCAAATAGTTGATGTAAATTTCAAAGGATGTTTGAATTGTATTTATTCTTGTCTGCCATATCTTAAAAAAACAACCGACGCTCGAATTATCAACATGTCGTCTATTTCATCATTGTATGGTGCTCCTGAACTCTCTGTTTATGCATCAACCAAACATGCATTATCCGCAATGACGGAGGCTCTGGATATCGAATTGGAGCCCCATGGCATAGTCGTCTGCGATATCAAACCCCCGTATGTTAAAACGCCGATGCTTAAGGGCGGGGAGAACTCAAAAAGCCTAAAGATATTGAGAGTTATAGGCGGCCAAACGAATGCGGGAAAAGTCGCCAAAACAGTCTGGAAGGCCGCAAATAAAAATAAGCTCCATTGGAAAATAGGATTTACCCATTTGATGGCTTTTCATTGCTGGTTTTTGCCATTTACAGTGCGATTTGTCGTAAAATTGATGACCATGTCAGGAATTAAAAAATAAGAAAAAAGGAATTTTCATGAATATTCTAATCACCGGCGCAGCCGGGTATATCGGCGGAAAACTTGTTAAAAGTCTTTGTAAAAAAGACTGGGTGGATACGGTGGTGGGGACCGATATTAATGAACCGTCATTTAAACATCCCAAATACAAATTTGTTGTCAGGGATATCCGCAAGTCCATGGATGATGTTTTCGAGAACAACGGAATTGATACCGTGGTTCATTCGGCATATGTGCTTCCGCCAATTCATGACAAGGGACTTATGGAAGATATCAATAAAGGCGGCACCCGAAATGTTCTGGAAGCCTCAGTCAAAGCCGGCGTAAAACAGATTTTATATACCAGCTCCACCACTGCCTATGGATTCTATGCGGATAATGATGAACCATTGACTGAAGAAAGCCCGTTGCGGGGAAATGATGATTTTATTTATGCTAAAAATAAAAAAGAGATTGAAGCGATCATGCAGGCATTTATTTTATCGCATCCCGCAATCGCTGTAACCATTGTCCGCCCATGTTTTGTGGTCGGTCCCGGGTTTACCAATCCCATGGCCGAGCATTTACAGAAAAAACTGGTGATGATGCCGGCAAAAACACTTCCCTGGCAGTTTGTGCATGAGGATGACCTGATAAACGTCATGGCCTTGCTGCTGGAAAAGCGTGTCGCCGGAGCGTTCAATATAACCGGAGAAGGGACAATGACGTTTTCCGAGATGGTTAAAATGCTGGGAAATATCCGAATCCCCATTCCCTGGCCGATCATTTACCCGTTAAATAACCTGTCCTGGTTTTTGAGATTGACCTTTATGACCAAATTTCCTTCCCCGGGCATGCGGATGATGGTGCATCCGTGGATTGCCAGTTCAAAAAAACTTCATGAGACGATAGATTATAAATTCAAGTATGACTCAAAGAGTGCTTTCAGAGACTTTGCTATATCAGTGAAAAAATAGAATCAGGTATTTTCGTTGCATCGAAAGGAGTTTGTAGGGCAATTACCGATAATAAAATCAGCAACGACTGACATGAAAATCAGAGGATAACGGATATTATTCACCTGCGCTTTGTTGTAGGTTGATTTTGGTGGTGTGTGCTAATTTTTTTATACCTCCTCTGTGATATGCTGATGCTGATTTTTTCAGTGTCAGCATATTTGATTTTGGGGGCATAATTAGCTGAATCTATCAGATTTAAAGCGTTTAGGGTTGTCGGAATCCCATCTGTCAATTTTTAAAATGATTGGCCCGTGAGATCCATGATGACCTGGGGCAGTCATTGACGGCAATCAAGATGGACGCATCCTGGCTCAAAAGCAAAATACCTGAAGATCGAAAAGTGCTCAGTGATAAGGCCCAGGGGACGATATCGCTTATAGATTCAGTGATTCAATCGGTGAAAAGAATTTCCGCGCAACTCCGTCCCGGCTTATTGGATGATCTGGGCCTTTCGGCGGCCATTGAATGGCAGGCAGGAGACTATCAGAAGCGGAGCGGGATAGATATTAATGTGACCATTGAACCGGATGAAATTTTTCTGGATGAAGACCTTTCGATTGCCATTTTCAGGGTCTGCCAGGAAGCTTTGACCAATGTGGTCCGGCATTCCGGTGCAACCGATGCCCGGGTACACCTGACAAAAAACAGTAAAAATGTGGCGCTTGTTGTGGAGGATAACGGGATCGGGATCACTGAAAAAGAACTGGCCAAAAAGAATTCATTCGGCCTGATCGGGATGCGGGAGCGGATTCATGCGTTGGGGGGGGCGAATCAAAATTTCCAGGATCCAGGCCGGCGGCACGAAAGTGGCAGTGCGGGTTCCGGTCGGAATAGAAGGTAATTGATGCGTTAAACGGCATTGCCGGTTGGAATTCTTTCCCGACAAATGGAATTTAAATTTATTGGATTTGTAAAAAGATAAAATTAACCACAGAGCACTGAGATCACAGAGAAAAAAAATTAAAGAAAAGTCTTTTTCTCTGTCTCCTCTGTGGTGAAAAAAGGATTTCAAAAGAACTTTCAAGTTACTTTCTGCAAATTACGAAGTTATTTTTGAGCGAGCTCCTACTGTACCAGCATATTCTTAATGGCGTAATGGATTATTCCCGCATTATTTTTCATATTCATTTTCTGTAGAATTCTGGACCGGTAGGTGCTGATTGTTTTTTCACTCAAAAACAGGTTTTCGGCAATATTTTTGATCGTTTCTCCGGAAGCAATCATGCACAGGACCTGATATTCACGATCAGACAGGGTTGCGTGAGCCGGTTGATCGTGGTCAGATAACAATATGTCAGCCAGGTTTTCGGCAAATGACGGGCTGATATATTTTCTTCCCTGGGAAACTTTGCGAATGGCCTTGACCAGTTCCGATGGCGCGCTTTCTTTTGTCAGATAACCGGAAGCCCCTGCCTTTAAAACCCGAACGGCATATTGTTCTTCCGGATGCATGCTTAATACCAGGACCTGGATGGCGGGTAACTGTCTCTTGATTTGTTTTAGGACATCCAGCACATTTGTACCGGGCATAGTAATGTCCAAGACAACCACATCGTATTTGTTCAGTAGTACTTTCTGAATTAACTCATTGCCGTCACAGGCCTCATCGCATACCGTCATATCCGGTGTGTCGGCGATAATCTGTTTCAGCCCTTCGCGGACAATGGAATGGTCATCCGCGATAATTATTTTAATCATTTCGTTTGTACCTGTTTTCGGGCAGTTGTTTTTTTAAGCCGCTTCCGTGGTTTGGTTATTAAAAATTACTATTAATATATATCAGAAACCCGGAGGATTGTATCCGTCTTTTTCTGATCCTTTTGTAGGCGTTATATTATTTTAATGTAGGGATTTTCCTACAAATGAATGGCTGGTTATTTTTGTAGGGAAAAACCTGACAAAAAAATCAGCAAAAATCCTATAAGATTATCAGGAACATCCCGATATTGCGGTGATTATTTTTCTGTTAAGTTATATTCAATCTTAATCATTAGACGCAATCGGGAAAAAATATATGCCTGCAAAAATACATAATTCCGCATTGTTTTTAGCGGTAGTGATATCATTGATCTATGCTGTGTGCTGGGTGCCTTTTGCGATTTTTTTTGACAAAATTATTCTGTTTTCAATCAACCATCAGGTTCAGCCCGCTAAATTACAGTTTTTGATTGGTTTTCTGTATTTATCCAGCACCACGTTTCTGGTTTTTATTTTAATGAAGCATCAAGTACGCCAAACTGCCCTTCTTCAGTCTAAATTAGAAATTGCGGATGAAACTTTTGAAAACCGGGTGAAGCTGCGCACCGCTGAACTTGAAAAATCATTTGGAGAGTTGAAAACATTGAAGGGGATTATTCCAATCTGTGCCCATTGCAAAAGCATAAGAAATGGCTCCGGCCAATGGGAACACATAGAAGCATATATTCAAAAACACTCTGGGATAGAGTTCTCCCATGGACTGTGTCCTGATTGTGATAAAGAACTGTATGGGGATAAACGTGTGCTCTTTCAAACGATTGCCAGTAAATACTCCTGAAAAGCCGAAGTGCGATTTTATCTTTGACGAGATACTAATCTAACATTTTCATTCCGTCCCATACGCCTTCTATCTTCTACCTTCCACCTTCACATACCCCATATATTCTTCAATAGTCGGGATTTTTCCCAAAATGGCGCAAACCGATGCCAGTTGCGCAGAGCCGAGATAGACGCTGGTATTGTCCCCCACCCGGTTGGGAAAATTCCGGGTCGATGTTGACATAACCGTTGTTCCGTCCGCCACCCGGGCCTGATTGCCCATGCAGAGGGAGCATCCCGGTGTTTCAAGGCGGGCGCCGGTGGCACCGAAAACACTGAACAGTCCATCATTTTTGAGGTGCTGCGCGTCTATCCGGGTGGGCGGCGTCATCCACAGCCGGGCCGGCAGGTTCTTTTTACCTTCAAGGATTTCAGCCGCCTGGTGAAAATGGGAAATTCCGGTCATACAGGATCCGATAAAGACCTCATCAATGGGGGTGCCGGAAACGTCACTTAAGAGACGGACATCATCCGGGTCATTGGGGCACGCCAGGATCGGTTCTTTGATGTCTGACAGGTTGACCTCTACTTCCGCCGCATACCGGGCATCGGCATCCCGTCTCAGCAATTCCGGGCTCTCCAGCCAGTGCTCCATTTTATCCACCCGATGGGCAATGGTATCGGCGTCTCCATAACCGGCAGCAATCAGACCTTTTAAAACGTCGATATTGTCTTTTAAGAAAGCCGCGACCGCGTCAGTGGATAAATCAATGGTGGCCGCCGCCGCAGACCGTTCCGCGGACGCGTTGGTCAGTTCGTAAGCCTGTGCAACGCTCAATTCCGGCCATCCTTCAAATTCAATGATCCGTCCGGCAAAGATATTTTTCTTGCCTTCTTTTTGAACGGTTAAAAGGCCATTTTGAATAGCGGCATAGGGGACTGCATTCACTACATCCCGCATGGTGATACCGGGCTGGAGTTCGCCGGTGAATTTTACTATAACGGACTCGGGCATGTCCAGCGGCATAAAGCCTAAGGCCGCGGCAAACGCGATCAAACCGGAGCCGGCCGGGAAACTGATGCCAATGGGAAAGCGGGTGTGAGAGTCTCCCCCGGTTCCCACGGTATCCGGCAACAGCATTCGGTTCAGCCATGCATGGATAATACCGTCGCCCGGAAGCAGCGCCACGCCCCCCCGGTTTTTGATAAATTCATGCAGGCTGTTCTGCATTTTTATATCCACCGCTTTGGGATAAGCGGCGGTGTGGCAGAAGGACTGCATCACCAGGTCTGCGGAAAATTTTAAGCAGGCCAGTTCCTTGATTTCATCCCGTGTCATGGGGCCGGTGGTATCCTGGGAACCCACGGTGGTCATTTGGGGTTCACAGTATATACCGGGGTGAATGCCGGGCAACCCGCAGGCGCGTCCCACTATTTTCTGGGCCCGGGTAAACCCGTGTGCTGTTTCCGGCTGTGATGCCGGCCGCTGAAACACATCCGACAGATCAAGGTCTAAGGCCTTTCGGGTCCGGTCGGTCAGCGTTCGGCCGATAATTAAGGGGATACGGCCGTCGGCCCGCACTTCATCTACAATAACATTTGTTTTTAACTGAAATCGGGCCAGTTCTTCCCCGTTATCTGCCCCATTATTAGCACTGACGATTCGGTTTTTATGGGTGAGAATGGTAATGGTGTCGCCGTGTTTAATCCGGCTTACATCACACTCAATGGGCAGCGCGCCGGCATCTTCAAGGGAATTGAAAAAAATTGGTGCAATGGTACTGCCAATCACCACGCCGCCCCGGCGCTTGTTCGGAATGCAGGGAATGTCTTCGCCGATATGCCAGATTACGGAATTGGCGGCTGATTTTCTGGAAGAACCGGTGCCCACCACATCGCCGACAAAGGCGATGGGAAGTCCTTTTAGTTTTAAATTTTTAATGGTTTCAACAGTATTGTCCGGAGTGCGGGAAGACAGCATGCTCAAGGCGTGCAGGGGGATGTCCGGCCGGCTCCAGGCCTCTGAAGCCGGGGAAAAATCATCGGTGTTGATTTCGCCTTCCACCTTAAATACCGTGAATGTCAACATTTCCGGCAGCGTCGGTTTCTCGGTAAACCACCGGGCGTCAGCCCAGGCATCAATGACCTGCCGGGCAAATGAATTGGTTTTTGACTTTTGAAATATCTCGTCAAATGCATCAAAGATCAGAATCAATTTAGACAGCGCGTTGGCGGCATCCGGCGCCAGGTCGGTGTCGTCCAGTAAATCAATCAGGGGGGCAATATTATACCCCCCACCCATGGTGGACAGCAGAAAAACGGCTTTTTGCGGGGAAATCAGAGGGGATCGGCATCTGTTTTTGGCAATATCATTTAAAAAACACGCTTTGACTTCCGCCGCCTCATCCACGCCGGCAGGAACACGATGGGTGATCAGCTCAAGCAGCAGGGATTCGTCGACTCCGGCCGGGTTCTGCAGGAGGTGGGTCAGTTCTTCAACCTGTTGCTCGGTTAACGGTTTTGGCGGGATGCCCTGTGCTTCCCGTTCCATTTTATGTTTCAGATAGGCGTTGATCATTAAAAGATTCCTTGTTCCGGCTTCGTCTTACTAAAATTTTTAAGAGTTAGAGTTCGTCTTTTTCAATTTAAAATATTTTAGGCTATTGTTCATCCAGAAATGTGAGATTTTGTTCAAGTTCAAGGAAGGCGAAGATTTTAACCGGAGGAATACATTTTGTATTTTGAGGATTAAAATCTGAGCCTGACGCAGAAATTGGACAAAATAGCCATTTATGGACGGACAATAATTAGATGTTCATTCCTGCTGCATACCCCTGATGCACTGCATCAAAGGCCATGCCGATGCTTTTAGCATCTCCGATAATATCACAGGCAATTCCTTTTGTTTCTATGATCGCCAGAAGTTCATTGGAAGACCTGGAACCTGCGGCAAGCACCACAGTGTCCGCCGGGATTTCTTCCACACCGACAGCGGTCTCCACCTTGATGCCGGTCGGTGTAATTTCCAGCGCCTTGGCGGTCACTTTTGATTCTATACCGTAACGGGTGACATCCTGGAGCATGCCCCAGCGGGTGGTTTTCCCGAAATCCTTGCCGATTTTGTCGATCATTTCAATGATGGTGATTTGTTTGGTTCCCCGGGTCGTCATTTCATATAATGTTTCCGGTGTTTCCGCCTTGTTGACAAACAGGAATTTTAAGACATCCCCGGAAAGAGTGCCTTTTTCCGCCAGCAATAAGGCAGTCTCCACACCGACTGCGCCGCCGCCGATGATTACGATTCGTTTTCCGGTATAAACCGTGCCGGCCAGAACGTCCCATGCCTGGACCACGTGGGGGAGCTCAATGCCCGGAATCGGGGGTGTCATCGGGGTGGCACCGGTGGCAAGGATAATATGGTCCGGCTTTTTTTCATCAATTAAGGCTTCGTCCACGATCTGGTTCAGGCGGATTTTAATGTCCCGATAGTACACCTGGGTTTCCAGGTCATACGCCAGTTCGGAGAATTCCTCCCGGCCCGGAGGTGCTGCGGCCAGATATAACTGCCCGCCGAGTTCATCACCTTTTTCATAAATGGTTACCTGGTGCCCGCAGTCTGCGGCGGCAATGGCCGCGTTCATGCCGGCAGCGCCGCCGCCGATGACCATGACTTTTTTGGGGGATTCCACAATTTCGCATGTGGTGTCACATTCATGTCCCGCCCTGGGATTGCATAAGCATTCCACATGTTTGAGGTTGAACAGATTGTCAAAGCACCCCTGGGCGCAGGCAATACAATGCAGAATTTCTTCTTCCCTGCCTTCCTTTGCCTTTTCCGGCAGATAGGGGTCGGCGATCAGGCTCCGGCCCATGGCCACCATGTCGCACATGCCGTCTGCAATGAGTTCTCTTGCTGTATCCGGATCATTGATGCGATGACTCGCAATGACCGGCACATTAACGAGTTCCCTGATTCCCCGGGAAAGATAGGCAAATGCCCCCCGCGGAACGGATGCGGTAATCTGCGGCACTATAGCTTCATGCCAGCCTACATTAATACACAGTGCATCCACTCCGGCCTCTTCAACGAGTGCCTTGGCATATTGCTTCAGCTCTTCTCTTCCCTGTCCGCCGGGCATGAAATCATTGCCGTTCATTCGGACCATTGCCGGATAATCATCTCCCACCTGCCGGCGGATGGCCTTCATGATCTCCAGACCAAACCGCATCCGGTTTTCAAGGGAACCGCCATAATCATCAGTGCGCTGATTGGTCAGGGGGGAGAGGAATTCACTGATCAGGTACCCGGTGCCGCTTAAGACTTCCACGGCGTCAAACCCGGCTTTTTTGACCCGTAATGCTGCCTGGGCAAAATTGTCGATGATTTGGTGAATTTCATCAGTTTCAAGTGCTTTTGGCGTTTCCCGGGTCATGCGGGATGCGATGGCAGACGGAGCCACCGACTGTTTGCCGTTTAAAAAGAACGAAAAATTGTACCGGCCTGCGTGGTTGAGCTGGACACAGGATCGAACGCCGTTGTTTTTGATGACAGCGGCCAGACGCGCAAGCCCGGGTATAAATTCATCCGTATGTGCCCCGATGTTGGTGGTATTTCCTGATAAATCATCCACCGTGGCATATCCGACGCAGATCATGCCCACGCCCCCTTTGGCGCGCTCTTCGTAAAAATTAACAATCTGGTCGGTGACTTCAAAATTGTTTGCCATCCCCAGGTGCATGGCCGGCAGATATATTCTGTTATTAAGTTCAAGCGTGTTGATCTGAATCGGTTCAAACAGCGGGTCTCTCATAATAATCCCCCTTGGAGTTTAAATATTTTTTAATAATTTTTTAATATGGCAAAAAATAAAAATCACTTAACCGGTTGTCCCTGTCAAGAAAAAAGTGATATGAGGTTTAGCGTGGTTCGGCAAAAAAATAATTATAAAAATTTAAATCAATCATGATAAATCATTTTGCAACTCTGAAAGGGGGATGGATGGAAAAGGGTTATGTTCAGATTTATACGGGAAACGGTAAAGGCAAGACAACCGCGGCCCTTGGTTTGTCCTTGAGGGCTGCCGGTGCCGGATTAAAAGTTTATATCGCCCAGTTTATGAAACAGGGTGGATACAGCGAGTTAAAAGCGTTAGCGCGTTTTGACGATCTGATCACCGTTGAGCAGTTCGGGACGGGAAAATTTATCAAAGGAAGCCCGTCGGATGAAGATATGGCGGCGGGCCGGCGGTGTCTGGATGCCATCAGGCAGGCGCTGTTGTCTGCAACATATGATGTGGTCATCATGGAAGAGGCGGCCGTGGCGGAAAAGTTCGGCATTATTTCAACAGACGATATCCTTGAAATGATCCGGATCAAACCGGAAGGCACGGAACTGGTGATCACCGGGCGGGGGGCATCAGAGCAGGTGATGGCCGCCGCGGACCTGGTGACCGAGATGAAGGAGATCAAGCATTATTATCAGGCAGGGGTAAAAGCCCGGACCGGCATCGAAAACTAATAGTGACTGCGAAAAACAACCAACTTCTTCGTTACGCTTGATCTCAAGTCAATCAACGTAATAAATTACGCCTCATTCCTTGAGATCAAGCGCGCCTTGAATTTGGCCGTTTTACACAGCCACTTTGAGTGCTTTAAACATATTTAGATTTATATCGGATTTTTTTTGCACTGCATCCTTCGTCGCTCAACGTACATTCGTACGCCTCGTTCCTGACGGATTTGTGCGCCTCAAATTTGAAAGTATTATGCTGCCAGCAGATTTGTGTTGACTCGTTCCCACGGTCCTTCGTGGGAATGCATACCGCTGTAAAAATAAAAATGGGAAGAAACTGCCATCACATTATCCCTGTTAATTATTCGCCATTAGCTATTGATTGTTAATGATTAAGGTCCATTATTAGAAAATGAAAAAGAAAGCACCCTGTATTGCGGTATTGGGGACCGGGTCGGATGTGGGTAAAAGTATCGTCGTCACAGCCCTTTGCCGGATATTTTACCAAATGGGGGTTTCAGTGGCGCCGTTTAAGGCCCAGAACATGTCCAATAATTCCGGGGTCACCCCGGAGGGCCTTGAAATGGGCCGTGCCCAGATCGTTCAGGCGGAAGCAGCCAACCTGATTCCTTCTGTGGATATGAACCCCGTGCTGTTAAAACCCAGCGGGAAATCCGGATCACAGGTGGTATTGTTCGGCAAAGCCCTGGGCAATCAGAGTGCTGCCGCATACCATAAAAATAATGATTCACTGTTCCATGCCGCGGGCAGCACCCTGGACCGTTTAAGAGATGCTTATGATCTGGTGGTCATGGAAGGGGCCGGATCATGCGCGGAAGTCAATCTCATGGAAAATGACATTGTGAATTTGCCGATGGCCCGGTATGCGGACGCAGACGTAATCCTGGTGTCAGACATTGATAAAGGCGGTGTGTTTGCCCAGATTGTGGGAACCCTGGCATGCCTGCCGGAACATTTCAGAAAAATGGTAAAAGGATTTATAATCAACCGGTTCCGGGGGGATAAGCGGCTTTTTGAAGACGGTGTGCAATGGATCGAAGAAAAAACAAACATACCGGTCATCGGAGTGATCCCCTGGTTTAATGACATCAAAATTGATGATGAAGATTCCGTGGCCATTGAAAACACGGATAATTTTTTCGGGCAAAACAAGAGGGATTTGCCCCGGATAGCGGTTCTTCGCCTGCCGTATATTTCCAATTTTACAGACATCAACCCATTAAAGCAGTTAAAGGGTATTCAGGTACTCTATGTGGAAACCCCCCGTGATCTTAAAGGATTTAAAGCGGTCATTATTCCAGGCTCTAAAAATACCCGTAATGATCTGGTGTGGTTGAAGCAGACCGGATGGACCGCTTATTTGCAGTCCTATGCGGAAAACGGCGGGCATTTGCTGGGCATCTGCGGCGGATTTCAGATGCTGGGTAAATTTGTGGATGACCCGGACGGGCTTGAAGAAGATCCGGGAAGATCGATCGGTCTAGGCCTGCTGGATGTTGAAACCGTTTTAAAGGCGCCGAAAATCACCACCCTGTCTTTATTTTCATGGAGCGGGGGGCAAGGCCTGGGGTATGAAATTCACATGGGGCAGACAAAACGGCTTTCCGGTTCCCCTATGCTGAACGTTTGCAAACGAAATGGCGTTGCATGCAATGACAAAGACGGGTGCGTTTCAGAAAACAAACGCGTCATGGGAACTTATATGCACGGTTTTTTTGATACACCGGATATGCTGAAAAAATGGCTGGAACACATCGGCGTAAAGAGTGTTGAGGTGCCCGATGTCTATGGCTTAAACGCCCGCAACCGGGAATATGACCGGCTGGCAGACCATGTACGGGCAAATGTGGATATGGAAAAGATTTTAAATTTGAGGAAGTCATAAAAAAGAAATTTTTCACCACAGATCACAGAGGGCCTTGGAATCGGGAAAAATAAATTCAAGTTGTCATTACGAGCCATGCCTTCGGCTTGACAGGGAGGGAACGAACGACGAAGTAATCCCCCTGCCTTTAATGAGATTGCTTCGGTCGTGCCTCCCTCGATGACAGGAAAGTGATAATTCTTTTTCTCGTTCCCACGGTCCCCTGTGGGAATGCATAATCATGCAGCTTTTACCTCTCCAGCACCTCAATCCCCCGAATACCCGTAAAAAACCACTTGTCATCAACTTTTTCCAGTGCGCATTCCATTTCATGGATTTCATCCACCCGTTCGCCGGTGGCGGTGGTTGCTTTAAAAACCGCGGTCAGGCCCACCACAGCTATATCCTCTTTGGGGAAGTGAAACTGGAAATCATGAAATGTTATCTTCATTTCAATATATTGAGATCGTACATAAAGCACATGGGGCGATATTTCGTTGCGAGGAAATGTTTTATCAACAGAATATGACGGAATTTCAATCCGGATGGATTTTCCAAACATTTTTTTAATTTGATTGGCAGCGGCTGCTGCCATCAGGTCGCTTTCGTCCGCCTGCTTATCAATCCTTTTGGCAAGTACCTGGAACTTTTTTTTAATTTTTGCCTCATCATTTTGAAAAAACAGAAAAAAAGCAATAACAGCACCGGCAGTAATCATTGCGGTAATGAGCATATTTTTTTGATTTACCATAAAGGCGCTCCTGTAATTCGGTGAATCGGTGTTTGTCCGAAATGATGGGTTTGCATGGGAACGTTTCTGTTGTCTCCCACCACATAGACATGGTTTTTTTTCACGGTTCGGGGGACAAGATCCCACGATTGCCTTTTGGATACATAAGGCTCATCAATTTTCCGGCCGTTGATAAGTAGAAAACCTTTTTTAAACGCAATGGTTTCACCTTCTAATGCAAGAATGCGTTTTAGCAGCATGACATGGTTGCCTGAAAATCGGACGGTCACCACGTCAAATCGTTTGGGCGGGGCAAACAGGTATTTTAACGTAAAAGAGAAATTAAAACCCCCATTATTGTAGGTGGGAACCATGCTGAACCCGCTGATACGAAAGGGGATCAATATGTATTTAAAGAGTAAAAATGCAGTGACGCCAACCACTATGATCCTGACAAGAAATTTTCGGTTCAAATCCGGAAAAAGAAATTTTTGGAGCCTTTTGTCGGCCATGTTTTTTTTAAGATCCCTGCATCTGGACGCAGTAAATAAAAATAAAATTAATTATACCGGCACCTTGATATTGAACTCCCGTGTTTCTTCAATGGTTGGGGCATTTTTCTGGGGTTTAAATGTCCGTTCGGCAAACGTCATCTGACCGGAAGGTTCCGCAAGAATCACCGCGGAAGATCGGGTTCCGTAAATGTCACTGAATACAAAGACCGAAGACAGAATACGTTCCCATTCCAGACCCACGCCGGTATCCGGCAGTTTGTCGTCCGGCGGGCGGTTTTTGTCCGCCAGCACCTGGAAAATATCCTCCGGGTCAATTGCATTATTTCGATTGCAGATATCCTGTATCCCGGACTTTATTTTTTGGGTTTTCGGCCACGGTGTATCCATCAGGTGATTGCTGATCACATGAATTCCAGGTTTGATTTTTACGATGTCATTTTTTTTGTTGGAATACCACCACAATTGATGCATGTCGCCGACCACCAGGTTGAATCCGTTATATGTTTTTCCTGAATTTTTAATGGCTTGAAGATAATCTTCAGGATGGTGATCCGAGGCAAGAAAATTGCTGACAAGAAGCCCTCTTGAAGGCGCATGGGGATCCATTGCTGCCGGTTCCCGAAAATTGGTAATGGCGGCGATGCGCCCGGTTTTTGTAATTCCCAGCCAGGTGCCGTTTTGCTGAAGGTCTCTTCCGGCCAGTATGTTTGGTTGATCTTCCCAGAATGAAAGCGGGGCCGTTGGACGATGATAGAATTCATCCCGGTTTGCGGCAATGATCAGTGGGTAGAGCGGATGGTTTTGGGTTGCAATGGCGATCAAACACATCAGTTTTTTTAGAATTTATCGTGGTTTAAGCTGGTTATCATAACTGGCTGGCACAAGATTAATTTAATATTATAAAAATAGCAACTTATATCATTTCAAGGATTCAATATTGCATGTGGTTTGTTCTTGTGTTTTAAATTATGGTTTGTTACAAATTATTATTTATCAGAAAATTTAATTTTACAAAAATTATACTTACATATCAATCATAATATCACATCATAATTTCAGGGAGGATTTTCATATGCAGGAGGCAGTCATTGTCAGTTGTGCAAGAACACCGGTGGGTTCATTCGGCGGTACGCTAAAAAATGTGTCTGCGATTGAATTGGGTTCATTGGCCATTAATGAAGCGGTGAAACGGGCGGGTTTGCGCCCGGTCATCAGTGATGAAATGAAAGAAGTCTGCCCGGATAAATTAAAAGATCAGGGAAAGATTGATCTGGAAAGCAAGCTGGAAGAATGGGACGACAGTGCCACACCGTTTGTGGTGGATGAAGTGATTATGGGAAATGTACTTCTGGCCGGTCAGGGACAGAATCCTGCCCGTCAGGCCATGATAAGTGCCGGAATTCCAAAGGAAACACCGGCATATACAATTAACAAAGTGTGTGCTTCCGGATTGAAGGCCATTGCCCTGGGCGCATCTTCCATTATGTGCGAAGAAGCCGATGTAATCATTGCCGGCGGTCAGGAGTGTATGAGTATGGCTCCCATGGCATTGCCAAAGGCCCGGTGGGGGCATCGGATGGAAGTGACCGGCAAGGGCGAGCTTTATGATTTAATGGTATTTGACGGTCTGTATGAAATTTTTTACGGATATCATATGGGGGTCACGGCTGAAAATATTGCTGAAAAATATAAAATCTCCCGCCAGGAGCAGGATGAACTATCCCTGCTCAGCCATAACAGAGCGCTGGCTGCCATCAAAGACGGCACATTTGCAAAGGAAATCATACCGGTTGTGATCAAGGGTCGCAAAGGGGATGTGGTCGTGGACACGGATGAACGTCCCATGGAAACAAGTATGGAGAAAATGGCCAAACTGCGGCCGGTGTTCAAAAAAGACGGCAGTGTCACCGCCGGTAATGCTTCCGGTATCAATGACGGGGCAGCGGCAGTGGTGGTGATGAGCGCGGCCAAGGCAAAAGAGCTGGGCCTGGCGCCTCTGGCAAAGATCAAGGCTTTTGCCGGCAGCGGTCTGGATCCGGCATATATGGGACTCGGACCCATCCCGGCCATCCGGAAAGTATTGAAGAAAACATCCATGAATATCAATGATATTGATGTGATTGAACTCAATGAAGCCTTTGCCTCCCAAGCCATTGCCTGCATGCGGGAACTGGAACTCCCCTATGATAAGCCCAACCAGGTGGGCAGCGGAGTCTCTTTGGGGCATCCCATAGGATGTACGGGGGCACGTCAGATGGTGACCTGCCTGAACCTCATGAAGCAGAAACAGTTAAAAACCGGCTTGATTTCCATGTGTATCGGCGGCGGCATGGGAATGGCCATGATTATAGAATCATGATTTTCAGTTAATTAAAAAGTTGTCAGGTGCTCTTTTTTCAAACGTTAGTGCACTGATGATTTTCCGGACAAGGAGATAGGAATATGGATATGGATATGTCAAAAATCAGCAGAAAAATCGGAACAATGGTTCTCATGGGAGTGCCGGCGATTATCGGCGGCGGTATTGTGTATTACGCATTTGGAAGTTATACGCCGCTGATTGTTTATGAAGTGATTCTGGGGTTTGCGTTCCTTGGATTTATCAGCAGGTAAAATCGTCGAAGTTGATGGCCTTTGCAATTCCTTTATTTGAATGGCTTGCGATGGCATCTGGGAAGCGCTTGTAAAATACATTGTAATCCCGGGAAGTTTTTTGAGCAGGAGAGGCTATGAGTCAGGTCGAAGAAAGAAGAGAAGAAGAAATCAGTATTGAAAAAGAGATGAGACAGTCGTATCTGGATTACGCGATGAGTGTCATCATTGGAAGAGCGCTTCCTGATGTCCGGGATGGCTTAAAGCCCGTGCATCGTCGGATACTTTTCGCCATGAGCGAATTGAAAAATGACTGGAATAAACCGAATAAGAAATCCGCGAGAATTGTTGGTGATGTGATTGGTAAGTATCATCCCCATGGAGATTCAGCGGTATATGACGCCCTGGTTCGAATGGCACAGACGTTTTCTCTCAGGTATCCCATGGTTCAGGGGCAGGGAAACTTCGGATCCGTTGACGGGGATCCGCCGGCAGCCATGCGGTATACGGAAGTCCGGATGATGCGTCTGGCGCATGAGATGATGGAGGACATTGAAAAGGAAACGGTTGATTTTAATGTCAACTATGATGAAACGCTGGAAGAGCCGGAAGTTCTGCCGGCAAAAATTCCTTCCCTGTTGCTCAACGGCTCATCCGGTATTGCGGTGGGCATGGCAACCAATATTCCGCCTCATAATCTGACGGAACTGTGTAATGCCCTAAAAGCCTTGATTGATAATCCGGATATTGAATTTGAGCAATTGATTGAACACCTGTCCGGCCCTGATTTTCCGACCGGCGGTATTATTTACGGCAACCAGGGCATTATTGACGCCTACAGGACGGGCCGGGGGAAGCTTCGGATTCGGGCACGAGTGGATATTGAACAGGATGCAAAATCCAAATCAGAGACAATTGTTGTCCGGGAAATTCCCTACCAGGTCAATAAGGCAAATTTGATTTTAAAAATTGCGCAGTTGATTAAGGATAAACAGCTTGAAGGGGTGAGGTATGTCCGGGATGAATCTGACAAGGACGGCATTCGCATTGCCATTGCCTTAAAAAGGGACCAGATTCCCGAAGTTATCCTCAACCAGCTTTATAAGCACACTTCCCTTGAGCATAATTTCGGGATTATATTTCTGGCGGTCGTCAATAAGCGGCCCCAGGTGATGTGTTTAAAAGAAATCCTTGAACATTTTATTGTCCACAGAAAAGAGATCATCATCCGGAGGACCCGCTTTGACCTGAAAAAGGCCGAAGCCCGGGCCCATATTCTGGAGGGCTTGATTATTGCTCTGGATAACCTGGATGAAGTCGTGACCTTGATCCGAAATTCCAAATCACCGCCAGAAGCCAAAGAGCAGTTGATGCGCCGGTTTGAATTGACCGAAATTCAGGCCCAGGCCATTTTAGATATGCGGCTCCAGCGCTTAACCGGTCTTGAAAGGGATAAAATCAAGGCCGAACATGTGGGCATTTTAAAGGATATTTCCCGTTTTCAGGAGATTTTGTCCAGCGAACGGATTGTCTTGAATCTGATTAAAGGTGATCTGACCGAGATGCAGGAACTATACGGGGATGAACGCCGGACAAAAATCGTTGCGGAATCCAAGGAAATTACCCTTGCGGATATGATCGCTGAAGAAGATATGGTGGTCACGATTTCGAACAGCGGCTACATTAAACGAAATCCCATTACCATGTACCAGCAGCAGCACCGGGGAGGAAAAGGCAAAACCGGGATGGGGACCAAGGAAGAGGATTTTGTTGAACATTTATTTGTCGCTTCAACCCATCATACATTTTTGTTCTTTACGAACCTGGGTCGGTTATACTGGTGCAAGGTATATGATATCCCCCAGAGCAGCCGGACGAGCCGCGGCAAAGCGATTGTCAACATGTTAAATCTGGGGCCTGACGAAAGTCTGGCAACGGTGCTGGCAGTTCCGGATTTTGAGCCGGGCAATCATGTCATTATGGCCACACGACAGGGGGTTGTCAAAAAAACGGATATTCTGGCTTACAGCCGCCCGCGTACCGGCGGAATCATTGCCGTTAATTTAAAGGAAGGTGATGAGCTGATTTCGGCGAGAATGACGGATGGGACCCAGAACGTGTTTTTATGTTCATCACTGGGTAAATCTATCCGATTCCATGAATCCGATGTACGCCCCACCGGCCGGACCGCAAGCGGCGTCCGGGGTATAAATCTGGGCAAGGATGACCGTCTGGTGGGGATGGAGGTGCTGTCTCACGGTCAGAACCTGTTTACGGTCACTGAAAACGGATATGGAAAACGAACGTTGATTGATGAATACCCGGTTCAGAAGCGCGGCGGAAAAGGTGTCATCACTATTAAAACCAGCACCCGAAACGGGCGTGTGGTAACCATTCTGGTTGTGGGTGAAGAAGATGAAGTGATGATGATCACCGATATTGGAAAAATTATCCGGTTGCAGATTTCCGGCATTTCGGTGATCAGCCGAAATACCCAGGGCGTGCGACTGATGGTTATGGATTCCGGGGAACGGCTGGTCGGCGCAGCAAGGCTTGCAGAGAATGCAGAGAAGGAAGAATAAATGGATGTTGAATCCGCAAGAATCGGCGTGGTTGGTGCCGGGAGTTGGGGCACGGCCCTTGCCAGTTTGCTGGGCATGAAGGGATATCCTGTTGAGCTTTGGGTTTATGAAAAGGAAGTAAAAGACAGCATTGCCGGTTCTAATGAGAATAAACTGTTTCTACCGGGGATTCCCCTTTCGGAAAATATCGCCCCGTCCAATGATATTGCCGACGTTGTGTCGGACAAGGATCTCGTTCTTGTGGTGGTCCCTTCCCATGTCATGCGGGAAACGGCATCAAAGTTTGCCGAGTATCTGTCCGATCAGACAATACTGGTATCGGCGTCCAAAGGAATTGAAAACAAGACCCATTTAACCATGACCGGTGTGCTGGAAGACGTGCTGCCTGAATCGTTTAAAAACAGGCTGGCAGTACTTTCCGGCCCGAGTTTTGGGCGGGAAGTGGCTAAAAAAGTGCCAACCGTCGTTACGGCGGCGTCTTCGGATCCTTTAGTGGCAATGTTTGTTCAGAATGTTTTTGTAACACCGTTTTTCAGGGTATACACCCATGACGATATGATGGGTGTGGAACTGGGTGGGGCGGTTAAAAACGTCATTGCCATCGCATCCGGGATTATCGACGGTCTTCGTCTGGGTTTAAATACCCGGGCCGCATTAATCACCCGGGGGCTCACCGAGATGCGTCGTCTGGGCGTGCGGCTTGGTGCAAATCCCCACACGTTTTCCGGCCTTGCAGGTATGGGCGATCTTATTTTGACATGCACCGGGTCTCTCAGCCGTAACCACACCGTCGGCAAGCTGATAGGGGAAGGCAGAAAACTCGATGAAATTCTGGCGGATATGAAAATGGTGGCCGAAGGGGTAAAGACCGCAAAATCCGTGAGGAACCTGTCTATCCGTGTCGGCGTTGACATGCCGATTTCCCATGCGGTTTACGGCGTTCTTTACGAGGACCTTTCCCCGGAAGAAGCGGTTTATCAGTTGATGACCAGGGATCTTAAGGACGAGATGGAAGACATCCGCTGAAAACCGGTTTTAAAATTTCATCTAAGGCCCGATGACTGCGTTGCCGTCTTCCTCAAAATGCTCACATACATTCGTATGCTCCGCTTTTTCGTCAGCCGGCGCCTTATCCTCGGACCTGATCTGATTTTTAAAACCGGTTTTAAGATGAATTTGACATTTCTTCTTTGCCATCAAGCTATGAGCTAATATGGGGTGACCAATAATAATGGTAAAAGATGTCTCAAAACATAAAGGAGCGGGGCACCGGCAGCGGCTGCGGGACAAGTTTATGAATTCCGGTTTAAGCGGGTTTCATGATTATGAAGTTATTGAGTTGCTCCTAACAATTGCAACTCCTCAAAAAGACTGCAAGGATGCCGCAAAAGCCGCTCTTGCCAGGTTTGAGACCCTTCAGGGGGTATTTGAGGCATCGGTCATTGATCTTTGCTCAGTCAAGGGAATTGGGCCGAAGAATGTGTTCGGCATTAAACTGATTAAATCGGTCGCCGACCGGTATCTGGAAAAAAAAGTGATCATGAAGGATCCTTTGAATAACTCAAAGGCGCTGTTTGATTACCTGTATCTTTCAATGGGATCCAAAGATAGGGAATGTTTCAAAGTCCTTTTTTTAGATGCGAAGAACCGAGTTACTACGATTGAAACACTTTTTACAGGGACATTGACTGCCAGTTCGGTTTACCCGAGGGAAGTGGTTCGGGCGGCGCTTGACCGGAGTGCGGCCGCCCTGATTTTTGCGCATAATCATCCCTCTGGTGATTCGGAGCCGTCCCCGGCGGACTATTCCATTACCCGTCAGCTGCTTTTTGCCTGCCAGACCGTGGGAATCACTGTTCATGAGCATATTGTGATCGGCAATCATCAATACTTCAGCTTTGCGGACCAGGGGCATATCGCCCAAATGAATCGCGAGTATAAAAAATCTACATAAAGGATGCTTCAACTGTTATGGGAGAGAATGAACACAAACCGGACTGTTTCGGGGTTATCGACATTGTTTTTCCGATGCATGATGACGGACTGCGGCATTCTCCTGAAAGTTGTATGGTGTGCTTGTATAAAACCGAATGCCTGCGGACGGCCATAAAAAATCCGGACGGTCTTAAAGTCCAGGAGGAAATCGTGGACCGGGCCTATGAATCCAAAAAGATCAGTTTTTTGAAACGGTGGTCGAAAAGAAAATATATTCATAAAATTAGAAAAGAAAAGTAATCGCTTAGGTGAATAGACTGAAGGCTGAAGGTTAAAAAAACAGCGGTGTATCCATTTTTATATCTGTTCGAGCGGAAAATATATAATTATCTGTTGAAACTGGTTGTTTTTTTCTTCAGTCTTCTACCTTCTACCTTCTACCTTCTACCTAAATACTTCAGTCAGAAAGAAAGGAAGCTACCACATGCGTTCTATTAAAGAACTGGATGTTTCAGGCAAAAAAGTGCTGGTGCGGGTGGATTTTAATGTGCCCATGGACAAACATCAGAATATCACGGATGATACACGGATTCGTTCTGTTTTATCGACACTGCGGTATGTTCTGGACCATAACGGCATCTTGGTTATTATGTCACATATGGGCCGTCCTAAAGGAAAAGTCGTGCAGGCGTTTAGTCTGGCGCCGGTGGCAAAGCGCCTGGGAAGGCTTTTGCAGCAGAACGTCAAAATGGCGCCGGACTGTATCGGGCCGGACGTGAAAAAAATGGTCGACGAAATGAATACCGGCGATATCCTGCTGTTGGAAAACCTGCGGTTTTATCCTGGAGAACAGGCCAACGAGGATGCGTTTGCCCGCGAGCTTGCATCTTGTTGTGATATTTATATCAATAATGCGTTTGCGGTTTCTCACCGCGAGCACGCATCGGTTGCGGCCATCACAAAATATGCTCCCCAGTCCGCCGCCGGTTTTTTGTTGATAAAGGAACTGGATTACTTTCACGCGGCCATGGACAATCCCCGGCGTCCGCTGGTTGCGATTGTCGGCGGGGCAAAAGTTTCAAGCAAGCTGGGTGCGCTGAAAAATATGTTAAGCCGGGTGAACAAATTCATTATTGGCGGCGCCATGGCCAATACGTTTTTGAAAAGTCAGGGGTTTTATCTCGGAAAATCCATGGTGGAAGAAGATCTTGTTGAAGAAGCCGGTGAAATCATGAAGCGGGCCATCAGCGAGGGGATCAAGTTCTATTTACCCGTAGACGCGGTGGTGGCCAGCCAGATTGATCCGAAAGCCGAGGCAAAAATTGTCCCCATACAGGAGGTCCCGGAGGACTGGATGGCCCTTGATATCGGTCCGGCCTCATCCCGGCTGTTCGCGGAAGTCTTGGATGATGCCAAAACCATTGTCTGGAACGGTCCCATGGGAATATTTGAAATGGATGCATTCAGCCGCGGAACGGTTTCAATGGTCCATAGTGTTGCCAATTCCTATGCATTAACCATTGTCGGGGGCGGTGATACGGATGTCGCGGTTCACTCAACCGGACAGAGCGACCGGTTTTCATATATATCAACCGGCGGGGGCGCGTTTTTATACCTGATGGAAGGCAAAACATTGCCGGGGGTTGCGGCATTGAATAATTTAACCTAATTTGCGTTCAATTCAGGTTCACCCCGATGACTGCCTTTAAATCTTTTATCATCAAATATAAAATTCAGATTCTGCTGTGTTTATCTGCGGTTCTGGCTTGTGTTATTTTCAGAAATCAGCTGACTGACCTGTATTCTATTTTGACTGACAGGGAAGGCATCAAGGATTTTATTGACTCCTGCGGGGCAGGTGCACCGTTTGTATTTATCGGTTTTCAGGTGCTGCAGGTGATGTTTGCGCCGGTTCCGGGTGAAATCAGCGGTTTTGTGGGGGGGTATCTTTTCGGGACCTTTTTCGGTTTTATTTATTCAAGCATTGGTCTTACTGCAGGTTCTGTAATTAATTTCTGGGTTGGCCGGGTGCTGGGGTACCGGTTTGTCCGCAGGGTGGTTCCAAAAGCGAAACTTGAAAAGTTTGATGCATTTATTTCGCACCAGGGTGTTATTGTTCTTTTATCATTATTTATATTTCCCGGTTTTCCAAAGGATTATCTCTGCCTTTTTCTCGGGGTCACAACACTGCCGTTTAAAATTTTTATTCTTCTGGCAGGGTTCGGAAGGATGCCTGGAACGTTGATGCTCAGTCTTCAGGGAGAGTTTTTATTTGCCCAAAATTACTGGGTGCTCGGGGCAATCGTGTTGGTCAGCCTTTCTGTGTTGCTACTTGCTTTCAAATTCAGAAAAACCTTATACGGGTGGGCGGAACCGATTAATAAAAGATAGTCAATTATATCAGTTGACTATTTGCCGTATTGGTGCTAAATATGTGATTGTAGTGGTTTGGGAGTTTTTCTGGAAATTTTTATGAGTGTTGGGGGCTGCTGTTGTACTGGAGAATCAGAGACGAATTAAGCCTGTCAGAACGTTTAAGACGTTCGTATTATAAGCTGCTGAGGGATGAATTGAATCAATTCCTTCTGGACAAGGCATTGACATCCTCCTACCGGAATTTTGTTTCAAGAAATATTCCGTACCCGTTTGTTGAACGCAGAGAACTCAAACCTCGGGCCAGGATTCCCAAGGTGGAGTATGAGTGTCAGAACTCGTTTCTGGTCATTTTTCTTGAAGACAGCATCCCGCCGGAACATAAAAAATATATCCGGTTTTTTGACTCCAACAGAACGACCAAAACCAATTTACTGAGATCAAAAACCCTTTCCCTGGATTCGGATTTTGACCGGACCCGGAAGTATCTCGAATCCGTTCATTTTTTTGATGTCTTTGATGAACTGCTTCCGGTGGACTATGCCCTGCTGATCCAGCGTGATCCCACGAAACAGTTAAGAAAAAACAGGTACAGCATATCGCATTTTCATGTTCGGATTGACTGGCCGATCACCGAAGCGGCGGAAGATATGGCGCGTGATCTTAGATACATCTCAAAAGATCTCTATGAAAAAGGGGAAAAATACGCGGAAGATATTCAGAAAAAATTCTTTGAATACTACTGTTTGCCGGAAATGGTCGGGGGGCGACGGACGGCCGCGATTGTTGCTGCCCAGTACTTAAAACGGATTTCCTGCATTTCAACGATTTATGTGGCCAGCAGTGAATCCAGGGCCCTGATCCGGTGTACTGAACGAGGCGTATCAAAATCTGCTCTGATCAAGCTCAGCAATAAAGAGATGGTCGATATTGCAGAAGCAAACAAGATGCCCCTGTCCATGTTAAAAAAGCATTACATGGTGGCAAAACAGGGAAAAAACGGTATTTTTATCTTCAAGGTCACTTATGCGCCGACTATTCATGCCCAGCCGCCCGAAGGGGGCAAACTGCGAGAGGTCGTTCCGGAACCCTACTGGCTGACGGTCAATTACCAGCAGATCCTACCCAAAACAGGTGTGTGGGATTGGGCGCCCATCACTCACAATCTGATCTATTCCTGATTGAAAAACTATTGCGCTTGGCCATACGGCGTTAAAATTCGGCTCAATATGCTCATTTATAGGAATAAACTCCGCTATTTCGCCGAATTTTGCCTTGTATTGCCTGCGCTCATGACGTTTTTCAGCGCCGTGTAAAGCGAGTAAAGATGTCTCTTTCTCAGTAAACTGAATTGCAGCAGAATTTTATGGGGAATTTTTTCGGGGTAAAAATTTGAAAATTATTCCAAGGTTTTAATCATGGCGGTTTCGTCGCAATCCGGGAATTTGACGCAGTGGATGCAGTCGGACCAGATTTTTATGGGCAGGTCGGCTTTATCAATTTTAATAAAACCGAATTTTTCAAAAAAGGATGGCTTGTAGGTCAGTGTAAAAAGCGACTTGATTTTAAACTGTTTGGCCTCTTCAAATGTATTCTCGACAAGCTGCTTGCCGATGGATTTACCGGTAACCTCTTCACGGACAGCCAGGGATCGGATTTCCGCAAGATCCTCCCAGCAGAACTGGAGTGCACAGCATCCGAGGATTTTTTTACTGTTTTGAGGTTCCGTAAACACTGAAAAATCTCTCACATGATCGTAAAGTTTGCTCAACGGCCGGGAAAGCAGCTCCCCCTTGTCGCCGTAATGCTTCAGCATGGCATGGATGCTTTTGATATCCTCTATGGTGGCGTTTCTGATCATAAGAGTTTTTTAGCGATTATATCTCATTAAATCAAGGTTTTTATGAAGCCATCATTATTCAGGCGAATTCTCTTTGGCAAACAATGCAACCACACCGTCTGAATCTTCCGTTTGATCATCTGTTTGACCATTTGGGACCGGTTTGCCGGTGGTTGGGTTGATTTTTAGTTTAACCATATTGTCCGGTACATCAAAGTACCCATATTCCTGGTTTTTCAGGGCATTTTTCATAAATTCCACCCAGATGGGAAGCGCCGCCCGGGCCCCGGTTTCTTTTAGCCCCAGTGTTGAGAAATCATCGCATCCCACCCATACGCCGACGGCTATCGTGGGTGAGAATCCGACAAAAAGCGCGTCTTTATATTTGTTGGTGGTACCGGTTTTGCCGGCAATAGAACGATGGATGACCTGTGCTTTTTTTCCGGTTCCTTCGGCAATAACCCCTTCCAGCATATTGCTCATAATCGCAGCGTTTTCTCGGGTCATGGCAATCCGTTTTTCAATATTGGGTTTCCAGACACTCTGGTTGTCGGCATTTAAAACATCGACAATGCAATAGGGATGAATATAAATTCCCTGATTGGCAAAAACCGCGTATGCGGCGGTTAATTCGGTTAAATTGGTTTCAGATGTTCCCAAAGCCAGGGACAGGTATGGCGACAGTCTGGATTGGATTCCCAGTTTTCTTGCAAAATCGATCACACTGGAGATCCCCAGCTGATCGATCAGCCGGACAGCCGGGATATTTTCCGAATGGGTGAGTGCTTTACGCAAAGTGATTTCACCCTGAAATGTTTTTGAAAAGTTTTCAGGCTGCCATGGTTCATTTTTTGTTGCGCCCGGGAATGAAACAGGTGCGTCAAGAATCAAAGACGCCTGGTTAAATCCCTGCTCAATCGCATGGGCATATAAAACCGGTTTAAAAGCAGAACCCGACTGTCGGCGTGCGGCGGTAGACCGGTTAAAGGAACTTTTGCTGTAGTCATTCCCTCCAGACATGGCAAGAATACCCCCTGTCCGGACATCGATTGCAATAAGGGCCCCCTGGGGTTCGGTTTTCAAAGCAGGATCTTTTTTTCGTCGTTGTTGCAGGTTTTCAATGCCATGGACAATGGCCTGGTCCGAGGCGTTTTGTAACTTGCTGGAAAGGGTCGTATAGACAGTCAGTCCGCCGGTATATAATCGCGCCGGGCCGATTTCCTTTTCCAGGATCTTTTTTACATAATCCACAAAATACGGGGCTTTAGAAACGGTCTTGTTTTGTACCGCAACAAAGGGTTTTTCAGCCGCTTCCCGGTACGGGTCGTCCGTAATGACACCGGTGACCCGCATTTGTTTTAGGACGATGTTTCTTCTTTTGACAGCCAGTTCCGGGTTGACCAGCGGTGAATAGGTGGACGGTGCTTTAGGCATGGCCGCAATCATGGCACATTCAGCAAGATCCAGATCCGTTACGGATTTGCCGAAAAAAATCCGGGCGGCGGACTCAACGCCATATGCGCCGCTGCCCAGGTAGATCTGGTTCAGGTAGAGTTTCAGGATTTCATCTTTTGTATACCGACGTTCCAGCTGGATTGATAGAAGCGCTTCCTTCAGTTTCCGCTGTAAGGTTTTTTGGGGTGATAGAAAAAGCGTTTTTGAAAGCTGCTGGGTGATGGTGCTGGCCCCCTGGACAAATTCTCCCGCCCGAATATCGGTGATGATCGCCCGTGCGATTCCCTTCAGATCAATGCCGCTGTGTGTGTAAAACTGACGGTCTTCGGCGGTGATCACCGCTTTTTGAAGATATTCGGGGATTTTTTTCAGGGGAACCGGGTCTCTTTTTTCCCTGTAAATTTCTGCCAAAAGTGTATTGTCGGCAGAGTAGATCCTTGTGATGGCTGGCGGTGTAAATGTTTCCAGGGAACGGATCTGCGGCAGATCCCGGACCATGAATAAAAACATGCCGGTAATACTTCCGCAGGCGACGGCAGTTAAGATCAGGATAAAACCCGTGATGTATAAGCGTTTGTTCATTAATTTGAATAGGTTGCTTTGACAGAAAACATGCTTTATTTTTCTTGACAGTAAAACAGATTTGATGTTAACAAAACCTTAACTTTAAAGGCGCGTAGCTCAGTTGGCAGAGCGCTACCTCGACACGGTAGAAGTCATCAGTTCAAGTCTGATCGTGCCTACCAGAATATTTAAGGGGTTACATTTTTCATGTAACCCCTTTTTTTATTTTTGCTACCATTTTGCTACCATTTCATTTAAAAATCGCATTTTCAAGTCTTTTTGCAGATGCCTGATTTACTGAATTCATTAAGTGAGCATATACGTTCAAAGTCACAGTAGGGGATGAATGCCCTAATTGAGATTGAATGTATTTAATATTTTCTCCCTGTTCAATCAATAAACTCGCATAAGTATGTCTTAGATCATGGAACCGGATTTTTTCAATTCCATGGAAAAACCGGGACGTCCTTAAATAACTCAATAACTCCTTAATTTAATCAATGACGGCGCTTTATATAAAGAAGGATGCCCCTAACTTATTAACATAAATCAGCCCATATCCTTCCTTTTCGGCACCTCGCTATGTGCAGAATTTCAATTCGGGGGACAGTATACTTAATTGTTAGTTATAACGAATTAAATTCAGCGGACGCAGAAAACCGCGCCGCTGATTAAGGCGTTATAAAAATTACTGCGATTGCTTATCCGGATTTATTTTGCGACAAGTTGGATACTTAATGCATTTTCAGATAACTCATAAATGTTGATGCCGAATGGCTCAAATGTCTTTAGCAGGAGCGCACCGGCAAGATCCTCGGAGGATCCGTCATATTTAACCAGAAGAACCGCTTCATCCGGTGTCATTTCCAGAGTTTGTTGGCTGGTGACCCCTTCAATTTTTTTAAGTTCATTACGGAATAAAACCAGATAAGGGAGGATATCCGTGCCTGTAATGGTTAATGTAATCTCCCCGGTTTTCTCCATACGCTCCTGCCATTTTGAAAGGATCTGCGAAGCCAGTTGTATGCCTGTCTGAAAGCCGGCGTCAGCCAGGGCCTGCCGGCTGCCGGCCGCGATGTCCCTGTTTACATTGGTTTCGCTGTTTGTTGCCAGGGCAATCTGCTCACCGGATTCGGTCAGCAGGCCCCGAGCGCGAACTGTTGCTTTAAACGTCAGGATGTTTTCTCCCATCCGATTGGACATTTCCGAGGCGATGGCATTTCCGACAATGACCACGTCCGCGTTGACCCGTTTGCCGAGTTCGACTGCCTGGCCATCCGTCAACTCAGCGTCAAGCCCGAGATCTTCAAACAGTCCGTAGGGTACCATTTCATCGTCAATAACAGAAAATTTTTTTTCAGCAAATATTCTCTTCATTGAAGTCACAGCGGCATCTGTCTGGAAAAACGATTTTTCTTTTCGCCACCAGTATTGCAGGGAAATATCATCAGCCTGCTGTTCGGCAATTAAAAATAAGATTTTAGGCAAATTTTCCGGACTGAGCACGATGCCGGCATTTGCCAGTTCTTCTTCCAGTTTAAGTGTGGAAACCGAGACCTGTACAAGCACCCGGTAATATTTATCCGTATTGATTTCTTTTAATACTTTATAATCGGAAATGAATTTATTGCGCTGACTGGAAAGCAGATCACTGATGATTTGAAATTTTTCAGTCAGCCCGGTAAATGGAATCATCTCAATTGCGGTCTTCTCTACTGCTGTGAGCAGGCATTGCGACACAGCCGCCGACCTTGCAGCCAGAACGTCAGTATAAATGCGGCTGTCTCCCATCACCAGAACCACATTCTTGTCGCCGGACGGCTTGGCATGGCATGGCTGAGCAAACAGCAGGAAAACGGTACATATTGAAAAAATTACTTTTAAAATCATTGAATCTTTATGTTTTCGTAATGTCATCAGCAGTTAACCTCCGGGAGATTTATGGTCTAAAAAGCATTGGACTTTTTGCGAAGCCATCGTCATCAAGCATTTCTATTCAACGTATAGTCGGCGATCATCATCAGCGTTTCAGTTGTTTTTGAAGATGGAAATGTCTGAATAATAATTTTTGCCTGACGGATATGATTTTCCGCAACTTTCCGGCAATACCGGATACCGCCGGTATCATGCATTAATTGAATCAATTTTTCAAATTCAGTTTCCGTAAAGTTTTTATCCGTAATCACTTTTTCCATCCAGGCGCGGTCTTCAGCGTTGGCATGTTCCAGAGTGTAAATAACTGGCAGCGTCAGTTTTCCTTCCTTTAAATCCGCTCCAATGGCTTTGCCCAGTACTTTTGTATTAGATGTGTAATCCAGCAGATCATCTGCAATCTGGAACACAATGCCGATATGGTATCCGTATTCAGAAAGTTTGTTCTCCACTTCAATGGGCGCCCCGGCCAGAATCGCACCGGTCTGGCAGGCCCCCTGGATAAGATAGCCGGTTTTCCGCTGGATCACGTCCATGTATTCTTTTTCGGTCAGGCGGATATCCCCTTTTTTAATCAGCTGCATAATTTCCCCCTGACACATGCTTTCCGTAATTTCGGCAATGACCTTGATAATTTTCGGGTTTTCCGTCTCAGCGGCGATATGAAGAGCGCGGGCAAGAAGAAAGTCGCCGACCAGAACAGTGACCGGGGCGCCCCAGATGGAGTGGGCCACCGGTTTTCCGCGTCTGATCGATGCATTATCAACCACATCATCATGTAATAAGGTGGCTGTATGGAGAAATTCGATAATTGTTGAAAATTTTTTAATGAATTCATCCGTGTAGCCGCAAAGTCGCGCGGAAAGCATATTCAAAAGCGGACGTATCCGTTTGCCACCGCTGAAAATAAGATGCCCCGCGGTTTCGCGCACCATTTCAACATGCGGGTTCAGGTTTTGATTTAAAGCCGCTTCAATGTCTTGTAAATCATTTTCAACCAGTAAAGTCAGCTTTTGCTTTAAACCGCTCATATTGTTTCTCCCCTGAGATCATATTCAAGTGCATCGCAAATTTTGATATCTGAAAATTCGCCCACACCGGCATCTGTTGAGTCAATGTAAATAATGCCGTCTACTTCCGGCGCCTGGAAAGACGACCGGCCGGTAAAAAGTCCGGCCTCCACCTGCTCTTCCACCAAAACCGGGTAAATATGTCCGATATGGTTTTGATTCTTTTTTGCAGATATTTCTGACTGGGCGCTCATCAAAACATGATGCCGTTCTTTTGCTACGCTTGCCGGAACGTGTCCGGAAAGCTTGTGAGACGGGAGGTCATCGGAATCCGAATAGATAAAAGTGCCTAAGTGGTCAAACTTGACTGTTTTAATAAAATTTAACATCTGTTCAAAGTCGCTGTCTGTTTCACCGGGAAATCCGACCATGATGGTTGTGCGTAAAGCCGCTTCCGGTATAATTTCACGGATGTTATCAAACAGCCGAAGCAGGGCATTTTTGTCATAGTGCCGGCCCATGCGTTTTAAGATTCTGCTGCTGGCGTGCTGAATCGGGATATCAAAATACGAGCAGACATTCTCATGGGCGGCCACAGTCCGGATGAGCCGTTCATCGGTGGTATCCGGTGAACCATATAGAAAACGAATCCATGTGCCTGTTGATATTTCCGCAATTTTTTCCAGAAGCCGGCTGAAATTCGGGTCAGGGACCAGATCCTTGCCGTAGGACCCCGTATCCTGGCCAATGATGACCAGTTCCCTGAAACCGGATGATATCAGATGACGGGCTTCAGCTTCAATATCTTCAATTATTCGGCTTCGTAGCGTCCCTCTCAGCCTGGGAATAATACAATACGTGCAGTGCCGGTTGCATCCTTCGGTGACTTTAAGGTATGCCATTGCCGTTGTCGAATGGATTCGCCGGGTATCATGCGTTTGAAGGGGCAGGCCGGCAGGCGGCGGCAGCAGACAATTTCCCGGCTCCGGCGGGCGGGTCAGCACTTCCGTTATTTTGTGATATGCGCCGGTTCCCAGAAATGCGTCCACTTCCGGCAGCGATCCGGCTATTTCTTCCCGGAAACGTTCGGGAAGACAACCGGTAACAATAAACCGTTTGCATCGACCTGTTTTTTTTAATTCAGCCAGTTCAAGAATCTCATCCACGGATTCATCCACCGCAGACTCAATAAAACTGCAGGTGTTGACAATGATAATATCAGCAATTGCCGGATCCGGGGTAATCGTAAATCCCCCGGAAGCCAGTTCGCCGAGCATGATTTCACTGTCAACAAGATTCCGGGCGCATCCGAGGTTGCTCAGAAAAATTGATTGGTGACTATTTATGACTGTTACTCCCCGGTAAATATGGGTTTTCGTTTTTCGCCAAACGCGGTAAAGGCTTCGAACAGGTCATTGGACGGGATGATGTTGGTGCTGATGGAGGCAACATATTTTAAACCGTCATCTACGGATTTTCCGACGCCATAGTTTAATACTTCCTTTGATGCCTCAACCGCCAGTGGAGAGTTTTCCGCAATACTCATGGCCAGATCTTCAGCGCCTTTCATCAACGCGTCATGGTCTTTAAACACTTCATTGACCAAAAGGATTTCTTTGGCACGGTCTGCGCCAAAATGTTTTGCGGTAAATGCCAGTTCCCGGGCGATTCCCTGGCCGACGATCTGTGGAATTCGCTGAAGAACACCGACGTCTGCAACAAAGCTGACGGCGGCTTCCTTAAGTGAAAATTCCGCATCCGCTGAGCAGATACGGATATCACATGCCGTGGACATATCCAGTCCCGCGCCAATGCAGTATCCGTGGATGGCAGCAATAACCGGCTTGCGGCACCACTCGATACAGCTTATGGTGTCCTGCAGGGCATATATTTTTTTGATCAGGCGCCATTTAATGCCGCCTTTCTGCTCCTTGTCCATCAATTCAGGAAGCTCCATGGCCATTTCCATCAGGTCAATTCCGGCCGTAAAACAGCTGCCTTTTCCACTGATGATAATTACCCTGATTTCCGGGTCTTTATCCAGGTCGTCAAAGATCGGAATGCTTTCTTTCCATGCCGGTGGATTCATGGCATTTTTCTTTTCCGGCCGGTTAAGGTAAACCCAGGCAATGGGCGGTTTTTTTTCGACAACATAAAATTTGTATTCACTCATGTTCCCTCCTGACAGCCCGATAACTTTGATGGCGTCGTAAAAAGTCCCATCTACTGCGTTGTAGCGCTTTTTCAGACTTTCAATATACGACTTGTATTATTTCAATCCTAAAAAACCACTACGCCTTGCCAAATTTTATGGGATTGGTGGAACTTTTAACTTAGCCATCCGGTTACTTTTTTTGTCATCGGAATCTGACTTTTTACAAGTTTGTCAACGTTATATTCGAAATAAATGGTTAAAACCGTTGATCATTTACACAATATTTTTTGTAACTATCATTGTTTTAAGAGAAAATAAAGTATGAATGGAAAAATAATTATTTTTACAGATAGCAATTTCTATAGTAATAGAAATTGAATACAAAATCATTTAAATGCGTATTTGGTGAAAAAACATAAAAGGAAGGGTGCCCTCATGAACAAAATGATGATGAATAGAATAATGATGAATAAAATATCATTGAATTCTGTTTTAATCATTTTGCTTGCCGTTTTTTTCGTTTATTGCGGGACCGTTTCAGCTGAAGTCTATCAGTATCAGGATGCAGAAGGGAACTGGATATTTACCGATACGCCGCCGGTTTATGATTCTGAAAAAGTTACGAAAATGGAAGGAATGCTTGATCGTGTCGATGGGGTGAGGGATTTGAAAAAGGAACTTTATGAAAGATATCATCCGAAAAATGATGTGGACGCTGCTGCCATGGCAACCGTGACCGTGACATCGTCGATTGGAATCGGTTCCGGATTTTTTATTTCCGACAATGGATACCTGTTAACCAACCGTCATGTCATCAAAGGTGATGAGCGCCAGGCCGAAGCAGTTGATAAAGCATTTGAATACATAGATGAACAGGTTGAAATCGCTGAAGAAGATTTTGAAATCAGAGAAAGACAGCTGGCAAGGGAAAAGACGATTCTTGATGAGATGAAATCCGTAATTGAAAAATTGCCAAGCCGGTCTTCGCAAAAAGAAAGGCTGAAAAGACAATACCAGGAGCGTTTGGAATATTATCAGGCGTTAAAAGAAGACTGTGAGCGAAAGAAATCAAACTTTAAACGCGACAAAAAAAATTACAAGACTGAAAAAACGGATTATGCAAACCAGCAGGCAGTGGCCGGTGTAAGCCGGAATTTTAAAATTACACTCAAGAATAAGGAAATACTTTACGCATATCTTGTCAGGGCCAGCAGCAGTCATGATCTTGCCCTGTTAAAAGTGGACGCTTGTAAGACCCCCTTTATTTATCCGGCTGATATGAATCGGGTTGCTCAACGACAGAAAGTCTGGGCCATCGGAAGCCCGTTAAATATTGCCGATACAATGAAAGACGGCACTGTGTCCGGTTTTACAAACGAATATATTCAGACCAATGCGCAAATTTATCCCGGCAACAGCGGCGGTCCCCTGGTGAATGAAAAAGGGCAGGTAATCGGTATTAACACGTTAAAAGAGCTGACACGGAATTTTGAAGGAATGGGGTTTGCCATTCCAATAGATACCGCCCTTGATGAATTTGCACAGGAATTAAAATGAATCATTGTCGGTCAAGATGGTGACCCCGTTCATTTCCGGACATTTCATTAAGCAGTCCGCATTCAGAAGAAAGCCAAAAAAGAATGGATATTGAAATTTGATTTGTTGACCAGCAAAGCCGCTTCCCTGAATATGTAATAGTTAGATTTTATATGATATTTAACTGAAAGTCAGATTAAAAAGACCTTGCGATTTTTTGAGATATATTTCATTATTTTAAAAAAATTCAAAATCAAAGATTGAAATACCCAGCCCCAACATTAATTTTCTTAAAAGGCCCTCAGCAGGTATATTTTGAGCGAAATTAATAAAACCGAACTCAGTGAAATAGATATTTGCGATCTGTTCATCACGCCGGCTATCAAAGATGCCGGTTGGGATCAAATGAGACAGATCCGGCGCGAAGTGACTCTAACGCCTGGTCCCATAGTTGTTCGTGGCAACATGTCATCTCGCAACAAGAAAAAGAAAAAATTTGCAGACTATGTTCTTTACTGGGAGCCTGGCGTCCCGGTCGCCATTGTAGAAGCCAAAGATAACAATCACACCGTCAGCCATGGCATGCAGCAGGCATTGGGATATGCCGAAATTTTGCAAGTGCCCAGCGCATTCAGTTCAAATGGTGATGCCTTTGCTTCACACAATAAAATCCCCTCTACTGGTGAGGATATCGAAACCCAATTTCCGCTTGATCAATTTCCACCCCCACAAGCACTCTGGCAAAGATACAAAACAATTCGCGGCATTAAAGATTCGTCAGAAGAACTGGTCATTCAAGCTTATCATGTAGATAGCTCAGGCAAGGAACCGCGCTATTATCAAGTCGAGGCAATTAATCGTGTTGTTGAAGCAGTAGCCAACGGTCAAAAACGTGTGTTGCTGGTTATGGCCACCGGAACCGGCAAGACCTACACAACATTTCAAATCATCTGGCGGCTCTGGAAAGCAAGAGCGGTCAAAAGAGTCCTTTTTCTGGTTGATCGGAATATTTTAGCCGACCAAACCCTGACGAACGATTTTAAACCTTTTGGCCCTGTCATGGCCAAGGTCAAAAACAGAAAAATTGATCCGGCTTATGAAATTCACCTGGCACTCTACCAAGCCATTACCGGACCGGATGAAGAAGATAAAATTTTTAAAAATGTTTCCCGCGATTTCTTTGACTTAATCATTATTGATGAGTGCCATCGGGGCAGCGCTGCCGAGGATTCCGCATGGCGCGAAATCCTTGAATATTTTTCCGATGCCATTCAACTGGGCATGACCGCCACCCCCAAGGAAACAAAATACGTTTCCAATCTCATCTATTTTGGTGATCCAGTATACACCTATAGCCTGAAGCAGGGTATTGATGATGGTTTTCTTGCGCCTTATAAAGTGATCCGCATTGATATTGACAAAGATTTAATAGGCTGGACACCCCCGCCTGGCATGAAAGATGATCTTGGCAATGAAATCGAAAACCGCATATACAACCAAAAAGACATGGATCGTATTCTCGTTCTCAATCAGAGGACAAGACTAGTTGCCAGACGCGTCATGAAATTTCTAAATGCAACTGATCCATTTGCAAAGACCATTATCTTTTGTGAAAACATCGACCATGCTGAACGCATGCGTGCCGCAATCGTTAATGCTGCCGGACAGCTTGCCATCGACAATCCCAAATACGTCATGCGGATCACTGGTGACAGTGTTGAGGGTAAGGCAGAACTTGATAATTTTATTGATCCCGAAAGCCAGTTCCCTGTTATTGCAACAACCTCAGAGCTTTTAACAACCGGTGTCGATGCAAAAACCTGTAAACTCATAGTTTTAGATAAAACCATCAATTCAATGTCCATATTTAAACAGATCATTGGGCGCGGCACACGCATAGATGAAGAGAACAATAAATACTTCTTCACGATTATGGATTTTAAAAAAGCCACTGAGTTATTCTGGGATGAGGATTTTGACGGAGAACCGGTGGTAATTTATGAACCAGGTGATGACGACGATCCAGTTCCACCTGATCCGGAACCAGGTGATGACGATGATATTATTGTAGACCCAGATCCTCCGGGCACAAAAAAATATGTTTGTAACGGGGTAACGGTAACAATCATTGCCGAACGGGTTGAATACTATGGCCCGGATGGCAACCTGGTGACCGAATCATACCGCGATTTTACCCGCAAGCAGATCCGGTCTGAATTTTCTTCTTTAGACGAATTCCTCCGAAACTGGAATGCCGCCAATAAAAAAAGAGAAATTATTGAATTGCTTGAAGCGTATGGAATCAGCCTTGACAACCTAGCCAAAGAAGTTGGAAAAGAGTATGGCGACTTTGATCTCATTTGTCATATTGCCTATGATCAGCCCCCGCTCACGCGGAAAGAACGTGCCAACAATGTGAAAAAACAAAATTACTTTACCAAATATGGCGAAAAAGCAAGAGCAGTGCTCAATGCCTTGCTGGATAAATACGCTGATGAAGGTATAACCACCATTGAAAATGCAAAAGTGCTCAACCTAAAGCCGTTTTCCGACGTGGGCACTCCCATGGAAATTATCAAAGATGTCTTTGGGGGCAAGACCAATTATGAAAATGCCATTTTCGAACTGGAGCAGGAATTATATAATATGGAGAAATCTGCATGAGTAACATTTCCGGAATAATAAAATCCATTCAAGATATCATGCGCAAGGATGTGGGCGTTGACGGAGATGCCCAGCGCATCAGCCAGCTTGTCTGGATGTTTTTTCTTAAAATTTTTGATGATCGAGAAGCAGAACTGGAGATCATAGAAGACGATTATACATCCCCGTTGCCGGATCATATAAGATGGCGGGCATGGGCAACAAATCCGGAAGGCATGACCGGAGATGAGCTGTCTGATTTTGTCAACAACCAGCTGTTCCCCACCCTGAAAAACAAATTAAATATCCAAGGCCCCAACGGCAAGCGCGCCCTGGTGGTGAAAGATGTTTTTGAAGATGCGTACAACTACATGAAATCCGGCACTCTCATGCGCCAGGTGATCAACAAAATTTGTGAAATAGATTTTAATACCAAAAAAGACCGCCACACCTTTGGCAACATTTACGAACAGATCCTCAAAGACCTACAAAGCGCGGGAAATGCCGGAGAGTTTTATACCCCGCGTGCGGTCACCAAATTTATCGTAAACCAGGTGGACACGAAATTAAACGAAACCGTGCTTGATCCAGCCTGCGGGACCGGCGGGTTTTTAACCTGCACCATTGATCACAAGCGAACAAATTATGTCAAGACAACAGAAGACGAAGAAATTCTGCAAGCCTCTCTTCAAGGTGTCGACAAGAAATCCATGCCGCATATGCTTTGCGTGACCAATATGATTTTAAATGGCATTGACACCCCCTACAACATCAAACACGACAATACTTTAAGCCGCCCGTACAAGGATTACAGCAATAAAGATCGCGTGGATGTCATTGTTACCAACCCGCCGTTCGGGGGCATGGAAGAAGACGGCATTGAAAACAATTTTCCTGCCAACTTGAAAACCCGCGAAACAGCCGACTTGTTTATGGCTGTCATCATTAAGCGATTAAAAAATAAAGGCCGTGCTGCGGTGGTCCTGCCAGATGGCTTTTTCTTTGGCGAAGGCATGAAAACCCGGCTCAAGGAAAAACTGCTGGAAGAATGTAACCTGCACACTATTGTTCGTTTGCCAAACGGCGTGTTTAATCCTTACACCGGCATTAAAACCAACCTGCTATTTTTCACCAAAGGCCAGCCCACAGAAAATATCTGGTATTACGAGCACCCGTATCCAAAAGGCGTGAAAAGCTACAACAAGACAAAACCCATGCGTTTTGAAGAATTTCAGACAGAGATCGACTGGTGGGGAGATGAGGCCGACGGTTTTACCGCCAGAGTCGAAACTGAGCAAGCCTGGAAAGTCTCTGTTGAAGAAATCAAAGCCCGCAACTACAACCTGGATATCAAAAATCCCCATGTGGGTGAACAGGTCAACCATGATCCGGAAAAACTGCTGAAAAAATACGACAAACAACAGGAAGAAATAACCAGCCTCCGAGATCAGCTGAGAACTTTGCTGGACGACGCGCTGACACGTTCGTCCTGAGCATAACCATTATGAGCTTCTATGTTTACATTTTGAAATGCCGCGACGGCAGTTACTACACAGGCCACACAGACAACCTTGAATTACGGATGGCACAGCATATTAAAATGGCTTTCCCAAAATGCTACACGGCCACACGATTGCCGGTTGAATTGGTCTTTACCCAGCAATTCCCCACCAGGCAGGAAGCACTGGCATCTGAACGGCAGATTAAGGGCTGGAGCAGAAAGAAAAAAGAAGCCATGATGCGCGGTGATTGGAATGAAGTTTCCCGGTTAGCGCAAAATGCCCTTCGACAAGCTCAGGACAATCGGACCCTTCGACAAGCTCAGGGTGATCGGAATACTGCCGTACGTGGTGAGCTTGTCGAACCACAAGCTCAGGACAATCGGTCCGTGCATGCCCTTCGACCATTCGACCATTCGGCAAGCTCATGGCTCATGGCTCAGGGTGATCGGAACACAGCCGTTCAGAGGGAGAGCAACCGAAATACTGCCGTGCATGGTGAGCCTGCCCTTCGACCATTCGGCAAGCTCATGGCTCAGGACAATCGGCCCGTGCATGGTGAGCCTGCCGAACCACGGGCTCAGGGTAATCGGAATGAAAGCTTAAAAAAGGCCGTTCGTGGTGAGCTTGTCGAACCACACGATCCGAAATATAAAGGGAATAAATAACTTGATGAACTTGGTCACCGAGCATATTGATATCTGGACTGCTGCCCAGGCACCAAAAGCCAATGGCGGCAGAGGACGCGGAAAAAATTCCAATGGCCAAAGCCCGCATGGTATCAAAAAACTGCGTGAGCTGATTTTAGAGCTTGCCGTGCGAGGCAAGCTCGTGCCTCAGGATCCCAATAATGAACCCGCCAGCGTATTACTGGAAAAAATCGCTCAAGAAAAAAAACAACTCATCAAAGACGGCAAAATTAAAAAACAAAAGCCGTTGCCAGAAATCAGTGAGGTTGAAAAACCGTTTGAGTTGCCGGAGAGGTGGGATGTTGTTCGCTTGGGAACTATTGGTTATTGGGCTATTGGATCTGGTTTTCCCAAAAAAGAACAAGGATTTGAAGGAGAAGAAATACTCTTTTCAAAAGTCAGTGATATGAATTTGCCTGGCAATGAAAAATTCATCAGGTCCACTATAAATACCATATCCCAAAAAACTGCTCAAAGATTGAAGATTAATGTCCACTCGAAAGGTACAGTTATATTCCCCAAAATCGGGGGGGCTATCGCAACTAATAAAAGGAGAATCTTGGTTAGGGCAACAGCGATTGATAATAATTGTTTGGGTATAGTGCCTACATGTGGAATAGATACTGAATATTTATTTTTGTACCTGACATCTGTCGATTTATCAAAATATCAGGTGGGTACGTCAGTTCCAGCGTTAGCTCAGGGGACATTGGAGCTTATAATGCTTGGCCTTCCCCCCCTCGCCGAACAACAACGCATCGTCGCCAAAGTAGATGAACTCATGGCCATCTGCGACCAGCTGGAGCAGCAGCAAACCGACAGCCACGCCACCCACCAGGCCCTGGTGGAAACTTTGCTTTCCACCCTGGTTCGCCCTAAGCTTGCCCTTCGACAGGCTCAGGACAATCGGACCCCTCCCGTTCTTGGTGAGCTTGTCGAACCACAGGCTCAGGACAATCGGACCCCTCCCGTTCTTGGTGAGCTTGCCCTTCGGCAGGCTCAGGGTGATCGGACCGTGCATGCCCTTCGGCTATTCGACGAGCTCATGGCTCAGGACGCTCGGACCCCTCCCGTGCATGCCCTTCGGCCATTCGACGAGCTCATGGCTCAGGACGCTCGGACCCCTCCCGTGCATGCCCTTCGGCAGGCTCAGGACGATCGGACCGTGCATGGTGAGCTTGTCGAACCACAAATCGCCAACCACTTCCACACCCTGTTCACCACCGAACACAGCATCGACCAGCTCAAACAAACCATCCTCCAGCTCGCTGTCATGGGCAAACTGGTGCCCCAGGCCCCCAACGATGAACCCGCCAGCGTGCTTTTGGAAAAAATCGCTAAAGAAAAAAAACAACTCATCAAAGATGGCAAAATCAAAAAACAAAAACCATTGCCGGAAATCAAAGAGAGTGAAAAACCGTTTGAGTTGCCGGATGGATGGGAGTGGGCAAGATTGGACTCCTTAGCTTTATATTCAGAGGCAGGTTGGAGTCCGAAATGTGAATCCGTGCAAAGAGAAGGCGAAAATTGGGGTGTTCTTAAGGTAAGTGCAGTTTCATGGGGGCAATTTAAGCCAAATGAAAATAAGGCATTGCCCGAAAATTTAGAGCCAAGGCCAGAATACGAGGTAATGCCTGGAGATTTCTTAATTTCACGAGCCAATACATCCGATCTTGTCGCACGCTCAGTTGTTGTTCCGAATGACGTGCCAATTCACTTAATGTTGAGTGACAAAACTATTCGCTTTGGATTTTCAATAGAACTTAACACTGAACTTGTTAATTTAGCTAATAACAGCCCTTTTTCCCGTAATTATTATGCAAAAGTAGCTGGTGGAACGAGCAGCTCAATGAAGAATGTTTCAAGAGAAAAAATTCGAAATTTATTAATGGCCGTTCCCCCAATTGCAGAACAACACCGCATTGTCGCCAAGGTCGATGAACTCATGGCCATCTGCGACGATCTCAAAGCCCGAATAAATGCTGCCCAGACCACTCAAATCCAACTGGCCGACGCCATCGTTGACCAGGCAGTGGCGTAAAAAATAAAAAGGAGAATGCGCATATGGATAAGCAGGAAAAACGAATTATGGATATTTTAGGTGAGGAATGTGAGGATGATTGCGAGACCCATGATGAAAATTTTCTTCAATATTATAATTATTTAAAAGACAATATAACATTTCCTTGTTTGCTGACGGGCATTGATGATTTCCCATGGGAAGAAAGATATGTATTTGGGGGTCAGAATCAAAAGGAGTATGAAAAACTCAAAAAAATCAATCCGTCATATACCGATGTATTCGAATTTATAAAGTTTTTAGAGATTGATGATGATGAAGCGGGTGATGATGACCTGTTTGTCAAAGTAAAACGGGTGAGTGACAAAAAAGTGTTTGACTTAGGATTGTCATGGTTAAAATGCACGGATTCAAAAAGTAAAAATTATCAATTGCTGGATGATTTCGCCGTATGGCAGTGTAATTATTGAAAAGGAATCTTTTAATGAACAAGAATGACAATCCAATCATTGGATACAGTGCGTTGGCGCTATATGACGAATGTTATGAATATAACGAAAATGCCTGCTATATCGCGGATTCTCCGGAATCTTTAAAAAAATTCCTTGGAGACGCCGTGTTTAATATCAATGATTATCGAATCGACACCATCGCATTGAATGATATTTTATCTAATTAGCTTTTTCGTCCCGTCATCTGCCTTGCATCCTGATGAAAAATTCCGTATAAGCCCCTCATGAAACCCGATATAAAATCCGATATAAAACCCAATGTAAAATCGGACATCCAACAATTCATCACCACGCCGTTGAAAATAGGCAATCGCGTTATTCCCGGCCGGTTGATCCTTGCCCCCATGGCAGGGCTGACCCATGTGGCATACCGGGAGCTGCTGGACGGCTATGGCGGATGCGGCCTGCTGTTTACCGAAATGTGCAGCGCCAGATCCGTCCCCCATGAAAACCGTTATGTATCCCCGGTTTTTCGATGGCGGGATGAAGAACTCCCGCGTCTGGTTTGCCAGATATTCGGTTCGGACCCGGAAAGTATGGCAACGGCGGCAAAAAGGGTGGAAGCCGAAGGCTTTTTCGGGGTGGATCTTAATTTCGGGTGTTCCGTGGCTGCTATCTGTAAGAAAAACTGCGGTGCTGCTTTGCTGAAAACCCCGGATCTTGCGGTGAAGATGGTTCGTGATGTTCGAAAGGCAGTCTCTATTCCGCTGACGGTTAAATTCAGGACCGGATGGGAGGATCGCCCGGATTTTGCCATGGATCTTGCCCGCCGGTTTGAAGATGCGGGCGCGGATGCATTGATTTTTCATCCCCGAGTGGCCCCGGATCGGCGGTCCCGGCCGCCGAAATGGGAGTATATCAGAGAAGTGAAACAGGCGGTGTCGATTCCGGTTTTTGGTAACGGGGAGGTCTTTACGCTAAATGATTGTGAAAAAATGATTGAAACCACCGGTTGCGACGGGGTCTCACTGGGACGGATCGCCATTGCAAAACCCTGGGTGTTCTCCCAATGGAGCAACGGATGTGCTGTTGAAATGGAAATTTACAGAAAAAATATTAAGCAAATGATTCTGTTGCTGAGCAAACACTATGAAGCGACACCGGCGATCCGGAAATTTAAAAAAATGGCGGTTTACAATGCCGCCCTTTTTCGGTTTGGCCACAGTTTTTTAAAAAAAATGTCCCGGGCAGATGATTTTTTCGAAATTGAGTCCGCTGTGGATGCATTTTTTGACGAATCTCCGGAACTGGCCGACCGGCCCAATTTAAATCTGTTTCGTTGAATAACCCCCAAGGCAAAATGACTTTCCATAACGAAGATTGAAACTTTCGGCCTTATTGTCTTTTGGGCGGAGTTTCATATAAAAAACTTTACATTTTTTGAAATCTGTTGATATAGCTTAACCTTATAATACTTTTTGAAAAACAGGCTCGGCATTAAAACGCAATTGAATTAATTTTAACACGAATAGCCATGTATCGCCGCGAAAATATTGATAAAAATAGCCATCATGCTGAAACGGCACTATCCATTCGTGAGGAGTTTGAAAAAAGAGAAGCCTCATTTATCTCGCCGTTGGGGATGTTGTCATCCAACTCCAGAGGCCGTGCCTGTCCGGAGGAACCCTGTCCGGTTCGAACGGTATACCAGCAGGACCGGGACAGGATTGTTTTTTCTAATTCATTCAGAAGGTTAAAGCATAAAACACAGGTTTTTCTATCACCTTTTGGAGACCATTACCGGACCCGACTGACCCATACCCTTGAAGTGGCCGAGGTCGCCAGAACCATCAGCCGGGCCATGCGCTTAAACGAGGACCTGACGGAAGCCATTGCATTGGCGCATGATCTCGGGCATACCCCATTCGGCCACAGCGGCGAGACGGCATTAAAAGAAATTTTTTCACCGGATTTTTCCCATAATATTCAGAGCCTCCGGGTGGTGGATATTCTGGAACGAAACGGAAGCGGTCTGAATCTGACATATGAGGTGCGTAATGGAATTATAAATCATTCCAAAGGGTTCGGGAGTATTTTTCCGTCTGATCTTAAGGGTAAGGCATGCACCATTGAAGGCCAGGTTGTCAGAATTGCTGATATCATCGCTTATTTAAACCATGATCTGGATGACGCCATTCGCAGCGGAGTGATTACCAGAGACCAGGTGCCGAAATCCTGTTCAGCGGTTCTGGGAAAATCCCATTCCCAGCGGGCCACCACCATGATTCTGGACCTGATTTTTTCCAGTCAAGTGCATGGCAACAAGATCGATCTGCAGCTGAGCAAACCGGTTTTTTCGGCAATGACGAATTTGCGTGAATTTCTTTATGAAAATGTGTACCGGTCAGAAAAGGTGCATGCGGAATTTGTCAAAGCCAAAAAAATGATATCGGAAATTTATACCTATTTTTTGAGCCATCCGGATGATTTAAATTCAAGGCTCAAAAGTATGGAAATCGATGTGATTTATTCTTACAAAGTCCCCCAGGAACGCGTAATTTCTGATTTTATCGCCAGCATTACCGATCGATATATATTAAACCTGTACAATGAACTGTTTGTACCTGCCCCGCTGGTTTAACCCGTGAGGAATCCGGGTTCAAGGAGCCTGCCTTCTAATTGGATTAATCCGTGATATTCGATAAATATATTAATTTTTTCAATGATTTGAAGTTTCTGTATGCCCGGATGGACGAAATGTATGACGCGGTTGCGGATGCATACGGTTTTCACTGTTCCGGCTGTTCGGACAACTGCTGCCTGACCCGGTTTTTTCATCATACGCTTATTGAATTTTTATATCTGCGCAAGGGATTTGCCGATCTGGATGAATCTATTCGGGAAGAAGTCCGGTACCGGGCCCTGAATGTCAATGAAAAGGTGCTTTGCGCTGAAGACGGCGGTCACGTTTCCCGTATCATGTGTCCGTTAAACAGAGAGGGGCTTTGTATTCTTTACGAATACCGCCCGATGATTTGCCGGCTCCATGGGATACCCCATGAATTTCAGCATCCGGCCCGGAATAAAATCCTCGGCCCAGGTTGTCATGAATTTGACGCACAATGCGGTCAAAAGCAATATCTGACTTTTAATCGAACGCCGTTTTATCAGCAAATGGCTTTGCTGGAACGCCGCTTAAGGGAAATGACCGGTATGACGGATAAGTTTAAAAAAACCGTGGCGCAAATGCTGGTCAAAGACCTGGAAAAAATCTTATGAAATTTGTTGAAACCAATGACTTGTCCGAGGTTCAGTCGGATATCCAATCTAATATTCGGGGCCGCATGCTAAATGAATCGGAATCATTTGAATTCCGATGTCATCCGGGGGTCTCGTGCTTTAATCTGTGCTGCCGGAACCTGAACTTTTTTTTAAATCCCTATGATGTGATCCGCCTGAAACAGAACCTGGAGATCTCATCTTCAGAATTTATTGAAAAATATACGGATATCATTGTTCGGCCCGGCCATCATTTCCCGGATGTCCTGCTCCGTATGGCCGATAACGCGGAAAAGACCTGTCCATTTTTAACCGAAGCCGGGTGCCGGGTGTATCCGGACCGGCCCTATACCTGCCGGGCATTTCCTGTGGAGCATGGCCTGTACTATGATGCCGGTAAAAATCAGACCCGCCTGGTTCACTTTTTCCGGCCCCCGGATTTCTGCCAGGGCCGGCATGAAAAAACTGCCTGGACCCTGTCATCCTGGGAGGCTGACCAGGTGGCGGCCTTTTATAACCAGATGACCGTGCGATGGGCGGAAGTTGCGCGTCTGTTTCAAAATGACCCGTTTGAAGGCGAAGGCCCGAATGGTCAAAAAGGTAAAATGGCGTTTATGGCGGTCTACAATATTGATGCATTCCGGGATTTTGTTTTAAACAGCAGCTTTTTAAAACGTTATAAAGTCAAACCCCAGCTCCGCATGAAGATCAAGTCCGATGATGTGGCAATGTTGAAGCTGGGGATGGCATGGATCAGAATGTTCTTGTTCGATGTAAAAGTAGGTGAAATTACACTGAAAAGGTAAAGCCGGGCCGGCTGGCAAGGTGCTATTGTGTGCCGGCCCGGCATGATGCTGAACCTCCGGTGGAGAGAGAGGGGGGAGGGGATTCAGCGGTCGGTCAATATAATGGCTTCTTAAAAAGTCCAAATTCTGTGTTGCACTGCATTTTTCGTCTGCATTTTTCCACTGGGGGAGTAACCAAGCTACGCCTCATTCCTCCTCATAGGCGCCTTGCCAATTTTTATAAGAATGGTGGAGCTTTTTTCTTTGCCACCTGAATATGACTATTGCAGAATCATCTAATATATCCACTGGTTGATGGTTTATGCAGGTGAACCGCTTTTTGCGAATTCGGTTTTCACGGTGCTATACCGCAGATCCGGTTGATGATACTTCAACAAAATCCGGATAGGCAGTGCCGCCATGCTCTGAGAAATCAAGCCCTTCCATTTCTTCTTCAGGAGAAACCCTTAAGGTTACTACCATATCAACCAGTTTGAACAGGATAAACGAAGCACTAAAGCTCCACAAAAACGCGGCGCCGATTCCCAGCAATTGAACGCCGATAATGGAAGCGGATGTTCCGCCCATGTTGAAAATCCCGGCCGCAAGGGTTCCCCAGGCACCATTGACCCCGTGAACCGATACCGCGCCGACCGGATCATCAACTTTGATTTTTTCGAAAAACAGAACTGACAGGACAACCAGAACACCGGCGATGGCTCCGATAATTACCGCGCTGGTGGGTGAGACATTGGCGCATCCAGCGGTAATCCCCACAAGACCGGCCAGGGCACCGTTTAAGCTCATGCCGACTTCCGGTTTTCCGAATTTGATCCAGGATGTAATCATGGCCAGAACAGCCCCGGCGGCAGCAGCCAGGTTGGTATTAACGGCAATCATGGCAATATCGGTGGATGCGGCAGTGGTTGAGCCGGCATTAAATCCAAACCACCCCACCCAGAGAATAAAGACACCGAGTCCGGCAAGAGGCATATTATGGCCTAAAATAGGTCGGGTCTTGCCGTCTTTTGTATATTTTCCCAGTCTGGGCCCGAGTACAATGGCGCCGGCCAAGGCGGCCCAGCCGCCGACCGAATGAACAACCGTGGAACCGGCAAAATCTATAAAACCAAAACTTTCAAGCCAGCCGCTGCCTTTATAAAGGCTTCCCCATGCCCAGCTGCCGAAAATAGGATAAATAACAGCAGTGATAATGACACTGTATAACAGGTAGCCGACAAAGTTAGTCCGTTCGGCCATGGCGCCGGAAACAATAGTGGCTGCCGTGGCGCCGAAAACAGATTTAGCAGCGTTCGTTAATTCATTAAACCAAGGCCTTAGATAAAAGCACCGGCTTTCATTCGTCCTCGTGAAAGGCTTTGTTTGCAGCTATGTGATTTAATATTAATTAATGCCTGAACGGAAAAGGCTTCTTAAAAGAAGAATTGACTCTTCACAAAGTTCTATCATTCAAGGATTTATAATTTTAATTCACAATTCAAGGTGACCACATCTCTCTTTCCTCATGATGGCAGGTATGGTTTTATTGACATCAGACGCTATTTAGAACAAACTTAGGATGTCAAAAGTCAAAATCGGCAATAGGTGACGATAAAGAGACTGAAATGGAAAATGAATAATATCTGGAAATTTTCGTTGAAAAAAATATCGATGCTCTTGATGATCGTCTTTCTGTTTTTGTTTCTGATAGCAGCGGTCAAGCAAACAGCACTACTGAATTATGATCAGGTTATTCTCAATATCACGCCTGGAAACAGCGGAGCTGCTACGATAAAAAAACTGTTTTTTTTTATCAATAAAATCGTCAGTACAATCAGTTTCAGTCCGGAGCTCATTGTACACGGGGATGATATAAGAAAGGGGTTATTCAGGTTTGATCTGGATCCATTAGTTGAAAACAGCCTGGCGGTAAAAGCGGCAGATGGATTCACTACTGTTGCTTTTCAAGGCACAAATAGAAAAACGGATTATCATATTGCACTGAAAAAAGATTTATTACCTGAGCCGGCTTTAAGCCGCCTGGGGGATTTTCATTTCAAGTGGCAGCTAAGAAAGAATGACAGGACCATCCTACCCGACAAAAAGTCCATTACACTTAAGATTGAAAACAGTGTCAATACAGAAGGACTATCACATAAAGCCATGGCGCGTCATATTAACGGAATGCTGATGGCAGTAGACCCTCAAAATCTCAACCACATGCCGCCGGGTCAGTGCCATTATTTTTCCTACCTTAAAGATGACAGCGCCAAGGTATTAAGCCAACTGTATAAAAGTTTTCCACGCATCATTGCTTTTTCGGAAAAATATTTCATACTCAGGCCGTTTATTGAACAAAAAACCTGTGATGGCACACCGTATACTGTAATTCACCACAACATAATGGTTGATATTGATAAACTTGAGCTTGATTTTCCGGATTTTTCTGAATTTGTGGAAGATATGCTCACTGAAATAGAAGTCAGAATGGTTTTAACGGATGCAAAAGGAAGGCGTCTGTTTTCACTCAAAATAGGCGATAAACATGAACCTGCTTTTGGTTTTGAAGCAGCGACAAAAGACGGCAGAATAGTGCCGGTTTCCCCTTCAGGAAAGCCGTTTTTTGAAGAATCCATTTCTTTTATTGAGCTTGAGGACTATCATTGCTTTGTGGAAGTAGAAAATTCAGTGAGGTGGGCCGGCCTTACCATCACGGGAAACATGACATCAAGGATTGATTATGCTTCAAATGAGAAAGAAGCTGAGTTTATCAATAGCATATGCGGTTTGCCCGAGATAAATATCAAGGGATGGCTGTTTTATTTTATACCGATTTTCAATATCAATCTGAATTCGGCTGACTTAGCGCCTGGCTTTGCAAAAGTTCTGATGAGTGGTAATGATGGAAAAGGGATCATTTTTTCTCTCAAAAGCAATGCCCCAGGTCCGTACGAGAGCCGGTTGAACATGAAGGGCTCGGCCGAAATACTGGATACGTTCTTCCTTTCATTTATGATCCACATGGTATCAGACAAAATGCCGGAGGCAGATGAAAAAACCGATTTTGCAAAGTTTGTCATGAACGTATCGTCACTTTTGTATCAGGATATCGAAGATATTGAAAAGCGATACGCCCTGCTGAAATAAAACCCAATGATTTTTTAATAAAATTTTTGTGTTTGTGATTTATCCCCATGTTTTTATTCAATCGTTCATTACCAGTTTGGGCGTGAGGATACGAGGATTGTCAGATCCAATGTGCGGAAGTTATGTGAGGCCGCAATACCACCTGTTTTGGCAAGTTTTGTTTGGTTTTTAACGCTGATGGTGAGCAGCGGCCCAAATTAATTCCAAGCTTGCACGGCCTTTACGTGAAACCGCTATCTTCACGCCGTCTGCTCCACTAATTAGTTATGCCTTCTCCACTTCTTGTTGTGCAGAAATAACTATATATTTCGCTCTTTCATAAAGCTCATCAAATGTTATTATTTCTGGGCTGTGGATATTTCTCCTAAATAGCTCGAACGATGAGTATTTTTCCTCATTAATGCCGTATTCACCCTTGAATTGCGACAATGATCCTATCACAAGGAACGCTTTCGGATGATAAAGGAATAGCTCCTCTCCTGTTAAATCACCGCTGTCCCCCTTAATCTGTGTCTTTGTTTGAATATTTTGCAGGGAAATTTGTACAGTCTTTTGAATTTGTGCGATACCGCCGGTAAGCTCTTCCGATACTTTCCAGCATTCTTTCCGATAAGGTGCCTTGACTGACTCAATAAGATTTGTTTTATGTGTTTTTATCTCTCCAAAGGAAAGGGAACTAACTATTCCCTGTGTTTTAAGCAAAGCATCAACTCTTTTACCTGCACCAGCTACATAGCTTCCACGGACCACTTGCTCCAATTTTTTTCCTTCGAGTGGGCTATTAAAAAAATAATTTAAGCCGTAGCCGAAAATCCATGAATTACGTTCGAAAAACTGCTGCCAAACATCTTCGTCTCTTTTATTTTTACCCAATTGAATTTTAGATTCATTAAAGAACTCTGTATCAGCCAGGAGCCTCTGAAATATTTCTAACTGTGATCTTCTGTAACCAAGATTCGCAATATCTTCACAAGTAACTTGATTTTCTATTATCTCTCTAATTAAATCAGGCTGATCATTAATCAATTGCAATGCCTGCTCTTTAGAGAGAACGATTTCATCCATAAACCTATCATCCAACTTTGTTCTGGCTTTTGTTTTTACTGGAAGAACTGGAATGTTCCTTATGAAATTATAAAGGGTCGAAATTTCACTCCCAACAAACGTGAAATAGGTATTGTGAGGTATTCCCGTCTCTACGGTGTACCTTTGGATTTGCAGGGTAAATATACCGCGGGTATCTTCGTAAAATTTTGCTTTTATTTCTTGTCTTCCCCCTGGCGTAACCCGGAGAGACACTTCTTTACCATCTTTAATAAATTTGTGAGATTCTTCGCAATCGATAACTTTTGAGACAATCCTAAAGGGCAGAGTAATTTCCTCTATTGCGCCTTCGTCGGTCTTACGAAAGCTCTTGTTTTCGAGGGACTTACTCAAATAAACACGATCTGGTCTCTTTTTAAAGAAATATTCGTGATCATCAGTCATCTCATGCCTCTACAAAATAAATATTATTTCACTATGCATATCGTCTTGCTCTCCGGTGCGGCGAAGCCGCGTCGGGAGCAGCAAATGGTTAGACCAAAATCTTCATCGCGGAATATCAGTTACTTTTTCATTAATATTCATATGTTGAATAAACTCTCGACCCTTAATTGTTATTGAAAAATCAGTTATAGTTGGATGGTCAGCGCTTCCAACATGCATTGGGTTACTCAAGTTGATTTTAATCAATTCTAAATTAAGCAGACTCATCGCAAGACAGGGGAGAGTGCTTGTTACCTTGTAATGATTCGACATTAGCAACACTTGATAAGAGGCATCTCCTATAAATCTGCGGAACAGGTCTTTCTTAATTTGTTTTATCTTTCTCAGTCTTTTCCCATCTGCATGGTATTTATTGATATCTTCATGACAATCCCAACATATTCTTATCAAATTCCAGTATTCCGAGATTGAATTGTCGAAGTTAATGTGATGATTGGTGAATTTATCAGTGGTGCCTTCAAACTTGCCACAAATCGGACATCTATTTGTTATTTCGCCTTTTAATAGTGATTCAATGTAATCTGAGATTGTTTTTCGTTTACTCATAATTATTCACTGATCTAAAGGTTAGCCTTTTTACGAAAAAACCTTTCTCTATGGAAACCGTTTAATCAGATTTTAAAAGTTTTCCATTTTCAAATATCAATTGAATACCACTATAATGAATCACTACCAAATTTGCATAAATATTTTCTTTTTTAATTTCTGGGATAGTATGGCGGATAATTTCTGTTACAGAATTAATTGCATATAAAAATACCTTATCAATTACGTGTTGCTCTACTTTAATGTATGCCTCTTTATTTGCTACAAAAGTCATTCCTACTTTGCGCCCCCCCTTAGCTGAATAAAGAGAAACTGAACTAATTAATCCATATTCATCCCATGCAATTTTTCCGGTAAATGAGGAAATTTGAACATTTAGCAGGAGCCAATCTAATTTTGAAATATTTGCAGGCTCCATATATTTTTTTAATGGGCTTTCATTTTGAAAGGCAGAAGAAGGACAAACAATCCCCAAATTTACAATAATAATTAAAAAAAGTAATAAAATAAGCTTTTTCATCTATTCTCCCATTCAATTTATTAGGCTAACAATGATTATATGTACGAAGAGCCGTTTTACAAAACGGCCGTTTTGCTTACGAAGTACTTCTTATGACGCAAAATGTCGGGCTATCCCCTCAAAAAAGAGTGTTATCCCGCTTTTTGCTATATATCACTTTTCGTATTATGATATTTCTCAAGCCATGTGAACATGTTGTTCAATAGTCGACTTCTCATGTACTGAATTTTAATTTTTCTATATTATAGAAAAAAATTGATTTATTCAATGTCCATTATTGGAAGGAGTCTGTCTAGTCCTCCAGGTAGAAGAGCATCACCGAGTTCACACTTGTTTAGTCCACAGTTCTGAAATGCTACCATCGGTTGAAGCATCGTCTAAACATTGCTCACCTCCGGAGGGTCGGCATCAATAGTAGCATGGTGGCTAAAATGCTTGCGAAAAACAAAGAGAAAAAACCTTGGATTGTCATACAGTCAACAATTTTTATAACAGCCTATCGATCATTTAGCGCGGCATCGAGTTTTTTTTCCGTGATCCGGGGCATATTGAAACGAAAACGTGGTGATTTTATGACCCCGCTGCCGCTGAATGGGCGCTAAAATCAATGCAATGGCGGTTACTTTTGCTCAGGATCAGTTTTTTGATGTTGTTTTTTCAGTGCCCGCCATTTGTCCAGCCGTTCCTTGACGATTTTTTCATACCCGCGGGTGGTCGGGGTATAGAATATTTTATTTTGCAGCTTTTCCGGCAGGTGATCCTGGGGGACAAAGGCGTCCTTGTAATCATGGGCATATTGGTAGTCTTTGCCGTACCCGATATCTTTCATCAACCGGGTGGGGGCATTGCGGATATGCATGGGTACGGGAAGGGCGCCGGTTTGCGTAATTGTTTTAATCGTCTGTCCGTAGGCCGTATAGATGCTGTTGCTTTTTGGTGCGGTCGCCAGGTAGACGGCTGCCTGGGCCAGAGAAAGATCGCCTTCCGGTGATCCGAGGAAACGAAAGGCTTCCATGGCCGCCATGGCGACGGACAAGGCCGAAGGATCCGCATTCCCCACATCTTCGGAGGCAAACCGGACCATTCGGCGGGCGATATACATCGGGTCTTCCCCGGATGAGAGCATCCGTCCCAGCCAGTAGATGGCGGCATCCGGATCGCTCCCCCGGAGGCTTTTATGAAACGCGGAAATAAGATTAAAGTGCGCTTCTCCTGATTTGTCATAGATCAGTGCTTTTCGCTGTAATGCGTTTTCCACCGCTTTTAAGGGCACTTTATGTTTTGCATTATCGTTGCGAATTGTTTTTGAAGCCGCATAAACAGCGGAAATTTCAAGCGCATTGAGTGAGACTGAATTCTTGTCGGACCAAATTATATCACTGAATTTTATGATAAAACATTCCAAAAGAAGCTGTTTTCTGGTCTTAGCGCACACTTTTCAGGGGCAAAAACAGGGTTGTAAGAACTTTGGGATTCTCTGAGTTCGTAATCTTCATTATTCTCTAATGCCTTCCGGCCAACTGCGTTTGCTCCAAGCCTGGCTTTAGCCCTCAGCACAAACTCTTTATCACCCACTGCTATGCTCTCGGTCCATTTTCCGACTCGATTACTTGCACTATTTTTCAGCGATTCTTCTATCCATTTCCGGTGAGTTTCTGATAGCTGATCCTTATCTTTAAGACCAGTCAACTCCGATAATTTTTGTCTGTTTATCAGTGAATATCTCTGTTTAGGTAATTGGATTTCATTATAACCGCCATATTCCCATTCAGAGGGATGACGAATAACTCCGGCCCGGACCATGTTCAAGTCTATATAGGCAATACATCGAATTAAATGGTTTCCCGTTGCAACCGCTGTTGCATGATATCGATCTTCCCAAAATGCCCCTTTTCTGGTTTTTCTTAAGTTATATAGTCTTCCTGTTTGACCGGCGATAAGCTGTATTGATTTTGGAATTATATTGGCTTTGCCGTTATATACAAGCAAATGAATATGGTTGGATGTAACGGTATAATTTAAAATACAGAGCCCATATCTTTTTTTGGCTTCAAACAATAAATGCAGCCACTGCTTTTTATCCTTATCAAATTTAAGCAGAAATTCCCGTTTATGGCATCTATGAGTAATATGCCAAACGTAACCGGGCAAATGATGTCTGTTTGCACGCGCCATAGAAAATTAGGGTCGATAAAATTATGGGATTAATTTATGGAGGGAAGCCTCCTTAAAACCTCTTTTTGGCTATTAGAAAGATGATTCTAAGAGCATTTGAGTCGCAAATATAGCACTAATATTATTTCATTTCAAATGCTTAATTTGGTCCGACATGAATTCAGGCTCTTCCCTAAAAAAACAAAGTAAACAACAAACCCATCAAAAAAAGGAGAAGCAACATGGAAATTCTAACCACATTAACGGACCTTATCATTTATTTTTCCGCCGGCTGGATCTTCTGGCCAGTATGATCGCACTGACATCAAAACACATCACAATACAAGATTCTTTTTATTCTGCGGCTTCATTCTATGCCACAATGTAGCCTAAAACTACCGCATGCCTCACCTGTAACAAAAAGCAATTCTTGACAAATTCGACTATTACGTCCTAATCTACTAAAAGTCTACCCGTGCAGGGCAGGATAAATTCATTTCCTCTACTTTTTAAGTTCTTTTAATTTGCAAATCTAATTCGACCAGTATTTCCGCCCGGGTTCTATTTTTGTTCATATGTTCCTTTTTGGAATAATTATATAGAACATTTTCAGCCCCGGTGAATAAAATGAAATGCCCACAGTGTCAATTTGAAAATCGTGAAGAATCGAAATTCTGCAATAATTGTGGTCTTAAATTAGAACTTTCATGCCCGGAATGTAACAAATTAAATTCTCCTGGAAGTAAATTCTGTGCTGAATGTGGCCACAAATTAACAATCCCTGCCGAGCCACCCACCCAGGAACTTTCCTTTGATGAGAAGCTTGAAAAAATCCAACGATACCTGCCCAATGGTTTGACGGATAAAATCTTGTCCCAACGAGACAAAATCGAAGGTGAACGAAAACAGGTCACAGTAATGTTTTGTGATCTTAAAGGTTTTACCAGTATTTCCGAAAAGCTCGGCCCTGAAAAAATGTACAGCATAATGGATCAGGTTTATGAGATTCTGATTCATAAGGTCCAGGATTATGAGGGCACTGTTAACGAGATGACCGGTGACGGCATCATGGCCCTTTTCGGCGCACCAATCGCGTTAGAAGATGCGCCGCAAAGGGCTATCCGGGCAGGCATTGCAATCCATCTGGCAATGACAAGATATAATGATAAACATAAGGATGAAAACATACCGCCGCTCAAAATGAGGATCGGCATTCACACCGGCCCTGTAGTCGTGGGAACTTTGGGCAATGATCTTCGGGTTGAATTTAAAGCCGTTGGCGACACGGTAAACCTTGCTTCAAGGATGGAGGGCCTTGCAGAACCTGGCACTACCTATGTTACCGAAGATACATTCAAGCTTACCGAAGGATTTTTCAGATTTGAAGCATTAGGGGAAAAACAGGTCAAAGGCAAAAAGGATCCGGTCAAAGTTTATCGAGTGATTGCAACCAGCAGCAGAAGGACCCGTTTTGATGTGGGTGCCGAGCGCGGACTTACGCCTTTTATCGGAAAAGAAAGAGAACTTGAAATTCTGCTTGATGGGTTTGAAATGTCCAAATCAGGCCGTGGACGAGCTTTTTCCATTGTAGCCGAGGCCGGGGTCGGCAAATCAAGACTTCTATATGAGTTCAGAAAGGCTGTTGCCAACGAAGATGTGACTTTTCTTGAAGGCAAATGCCTTTCCTATGGTCGAAATATGGCCTATCATCCGGTCATCGATATTCTAAAATCAACTTTTAATATAGAAGATGACGATAATGATGACGACATCAGACAAAAAGTAACAAATAACCTCAATACATTTGGAGTAGATGAAGCCTCCACACTGCCGTACTTTCTTGAACTCCTTTCAGTGAGAGATAGCGGCATCGAACAGATTGCTATGAGCCCTGAGGGGAAAAAAGCCCAAATCATCGAATCATTAAATCGTATAGCAATTTTAGGGTCAGAGCTACGGCCCTTGATCATGGTTGTCGAGGACCTCCACTGGATAGATACGAGTTCTGAGGATGTATTGAAGGATCTTTTATCAAGTATCCCAACAGCGCGAATTTTATTGATATTTACATACCGAACAGAATATTCACCTCCTTGGAGCGGTAAATCGTATCACAGTCAAATAAATCTTAATCGGTTTTCGAATCGTGAGAGTCTGTCTATGCTGAATCATCTGCTGGATATGGATGACCTCCCTTTAGATTTTGAAGAACTGGTTTTTGATAAAACAGAAGGGGTAGCTTATTACATTGAAGAATTTATCAAATCTCTTCAAATCAATATAACGGATAAAAACGATCTTTCCAGCATGGCCAGAGGAGACCATATCGTTAAAATACCCACCACAATACAAGATGTGATCATGTCCAGAGTGGACAGATTGCCTGAGAGATCAAAGGAGATACTTCAGTATGGATCTGTTATTGAAAGGGAGTTTAGTTACGAGCTACTCAAACACGTAATGGCTTTATCGGAACAGGAACTACTTGCCAATATAGATATATTGAAAGAATCTGAATTGCTATATGAGAGAGGGATCTTTCCTGAATCGACGTATATCTTCAAACACGCACTGACCCGTGAAGTGATTTATGACTCAATATTGACCAAAAGAAAGAAAGAACTCCATGAAAAGATCGGAAATGCCATCGAAAGTTTGTATAAAGGAAGTATAGCTGAATATTATGGCGTCCTGGTCGAACATTTTGTGCAAAGCGAAAATTATGAGAAAAGCATTGAATATTCAAAGATGGCAGGAAGGTCAGCCCAAAAAAGATCAGCTTTTAAAGATGCCATATCCTATGCAAAAAAAAGTGTGTACAGCCTTGAGAGACTACCTCAGACAGATGCGATTCAAAGAAAACTCATAGATACAAGAGCAACTTTATCAATCTATTACACTAGCTTGAATTCCCACGTTGAAGCAATGGAAGCTGTTGCCCCAATATTAGACTTAGCCGTAAAAATGGATTATCAAAAAAGGCTCCCTCGTATCTTTGCAGCAACTGGGGCATACAATTTTTATGTTGAGGAGAACCTCCCGAAAGCAATAAAAGAGCTAAAAAAAACAATAGAAGTTTCAGAAAAAATCGGTGATTTTTTATCTTTATGGTTTGGGTGTTATAACCTGGGAGCTGCTTTAAGTGTTGAATGTGAGTTTGAAAACAGCTTAGCATATTTTACCAAAGCGCTGGATTTAAGTATTGCAGGTAATAATGTAGTTGGTATCAGTACTGCAAAAAACACATTGACATGGTGGAATTACAATTCTCAAGGTAAAATCGACCTTGCCTTTGAGACAACCAAAGAAACATTGCACTTAGCTGAAAAAAGCAATGACATATTTATAAAAGGAGTTACTCAAGCTTGTTATGGGTCAGCTCTCTATTTTAAGGGATTCTTTGATGAAGCTGTATCCCACCTGTTGGAAGCAGTGGATTTGTGCGAAAAAAATTTATTTTTTGTTTGGGGTGCCAACGCAGCGACATCTTTGGGCTATATTTATTTTGAAAAAGGAGATTTTGAAAAGGCTCGGAGCTATTTTGATAAAGCTGTTTTGGTTGCCAAAAAAGAAAAAATTATGCCTTCACTGATTGGATTCGGGGAAATATTTATTGCTAAGACAAAAACCATACAAAATGATGTGGATATAGATCTAAATACGCTCTACAGTTATGTATATAAGAATAAGTATAAAAGCTATGATGGCTGGTTTTCAAGGCTGATAGCTGAAATTTTGATGGACATTGATTATCAACCGCAATCCAAGGCAGAAGATTGGATTAAGAGAGCTATAGAATTCGATGGCAAAAGAGGTTTAAAGTGGCAGTTGGCCATGGATCATGCTGTTTATTCTGATCTGTTCAAAAAGAATGGTGATACCGCTAAAGCCAAAGAAAACCTGACCAAAGCAATAGATATTTTCAAAGAATGCGGTGCTGACGGCTGGGTTGAAAAATATGAAAAGGAAATGGCGGTAATGTAACATATAACTTTAATCCTCCTTTGAGAGATGAGAAAATGAAATGCTCGAAATGTCATCGTGAAAATTCTGAAGATGCCAGTTTTTGTAATGGATGCGGCCTTAATCTTCAAAATCCAGTATCCTCACCTGCTATTGATTTCGCCCAACCCCATTCCTACACCCCCAAATTTTTAGCAGATAAGATCCTCACCACCCGAAGCGCTATGGAGGGCGAGCGGAAACGGGTGACGGTTCTTTTTGCGGATGTGGCTGGATTTACTTCTATTGCGGAAAAGCTTGATCCGGAGCAGGTCCACCAGATCATGGATGGGTGTTTTAAGATCCTGATGGATGAAATTCACAATCATCAGGGAACCATCAACCAGTTTACGGGTGACGGAGTCATGGCCCTGTTTGGCGCGCCGGTTGCCATAGAGAACCATGCGCACAATGGCTGTCAGGCTGCCCTATCCATACAAAGCGTCATTAAGAGTTACAGTGAAGAGTTAAAGACAAAGTTCGGGCTGGATTTCAAAATGCGCATCGGTCTTAACTCCGGCCCGGTGATTGTGGGGTCAATCGGTGATGATCTACGCATGGATTATACAGCCATTGGGGATACTACCAATTTGGCTGCCAGAATGGAAAGCATGGCAAAGCCGGGCACCATTCTTGTTTCGCCCATCACTTACAAGCGAGTCAGTCAACAATTCGATTTTAATCCCCTGGGTGAGGCCAAGGTTAAAGGTAAGGAAAAACCTTTGGATGTATATGAGCTTGTTGGCCAGATAGAAAAACCCGGCGCAGGTCTTGATCGGCAGATCTATTCCGAGATGGTGGGAAGAGACGAGGATCTCAATACTCTCGAACTTCAAGTGATGAAGGCTATCAAAGGTGAAGGATCTGTTATAAATATCATCGGTGAAGCGGGCATTGGAAAATCACGGCTTGTTTCAGAGCTTAGAAACAGTCCATTAAAGAAACGGGTTACCCTTCTTGAAGGAAGAGCTATTTCCATTGGTCGGAATTTAAGTTTTCACCCGATCATCAACTTATTGAAACACTGGGCACGAATCAAGGATGATGACAACACGGCAACAGCATTTGGAAAACTCGAGACCGCTGTCAGGCGTGCTTGTCAGGAAGATACGGACGAGATCCTTCCTTTTGTGGCAACACTTATGGGAATTAAGCTTTCAGGCCGGTATGCTCAAAGTATTGAAGGTATAGAAGGAGAGGTGCTGGAGAAACAGATTTTAAAGCATATGAAGGATCTTTTAATCAAGGCCACCGATCTGACCCCGCTGGTGTTTGTAACAGAAGACCTTCACTGGGCAGACACCAGTTCCATTGAGCTTTTGGAATCCCTGTTCCGTCTGTCGGAAACCCGGAGAATTGTATTTGTTAATGTGTTCCGTCCCCACCATAAGGAGACCGGTGATAGAATAATTGAGACTTTAAAAGAACGGCGGACTGAATGTTATGTTGAAATCACTCTCCAACCACTGGATGAACAGAACAGTGAAACGCTCATCAATAACATGCTCAATATCAAGGGGCTTTATCATGGCGTAAAGGATAAGATCATCCGACGCGCCGGCGGAAATCCCTTCTTTATTGAAGAGGTGGTGCGGACGTTCATTGATGAAGGGGCGGTGGTTAAGAAAAACGGGATATTTGAAGTGACTGATAAGATCGACACAATGACTATTCCGCACACCATCAATGATGTGCTCATGGCACGGATTGACCGGCTCGATGATAATACCCGTGACCTTGTCAAAGTTGCCTCGGTGATCGGACGAAGTTTCTTTTATAGAATTCTTACAGAGGTGGCACGGGCGATTGAAGATATTGACAGCAGGTTATCGTATCTCAAAGAAATCCAGCTTATCCGTGAACGCAGTAGAATGGAGGAGATTGAGTATCTGTTTAAACACGCCCTTGCGCAAGAAGCGGCGTATGAATCTATTTTATTTCAGAAGCGAAAACAACTTCACTTGACGGTAGCAGATTCCATTGAAAAGGTCTTTAAAGAAAAACTTCATGAGTTCTACGGCATGCTCGCCTTTCACTACACCCAGGGTGAGGATGAAGAAAAGACCGAGAAATATCTGATAAAAGCCGGTGAAGAAGCGCTGAAATCTTCAGCATCAAGTGAGGCTTTGCACTATTTTCATGAGGCTTTAAACCTTTACCTGAACAAGTATGGTGATACTGCTGATCCTGAGAAGGTTGCCATGCTTGAGAAGAATATTGCCTTCGCATATTTTAACAGGGGGCAATTTACTGAGGCCGCAGAATATTTCAGAAAAGTGCTGGCATTCTATGGGGAGGACGAAATTAAACTTTCAATTTCAGGAATGTTTAAGCTTTTTTTAAGATTCTCATACTTTCTTGCTGGGCTCTATCTGCCTTATCTCAGGTGGAAAAAAGCGCCTTCCAGTCAGGATTGTGAAATTCATATTTTGTTTACTTGGGAAACATCAAGCTTAGGTCCAATAGATGCCAAAAGACTATTTATTGAGATGATTAGTCACTCAAATCAAGTTATTACACTTGATATATCAAAAATGGAGTTAGGAATAGATTTTTTTTGTGCTCTTGGAGGGCTATTTTCATATGGAGGCATTTCTTTTAGGTTAAGCAGAAAAATATTAAAAATTGTTGCGGAGAAAGTTAACAAAAATGACGCATTTTCAGTGCTTGTCTATGAGCATTTTTCAGTGATGCGTAGCTGTTTGTCTGGCGATTGGGAGATTGAAATAGAATACGATGATGATTTAGTAAATCAAAATTTGGAAACTCTTGATATTCAAATACCCAGTTATATTGTTTTTTGCCTTATCACAAAAACAGAACGAGGGCGTTATACTGAAGCAAAGTATTTGACGGACAAACTATCTGAAATCGGTAGCGTATATGAGCATGAATATTCTATTGTATTAACATATTTTTTTAATACATATCTTTTGGAGAAATACCGAAAACTCCGTGAAGCACTGATTGAAGTAAATGAGGGGATCAATTATGTTAATAAAACAGCTTTTACACTATTTCTATTTGCATTGTATTCGCTAAAAGCAAGGATACAGATGATGATGGGAGATATTCAGGAAGCAGAGAATGTTTTACATTACGCAAATGATATAAAATCTGAAATTTATCCACCTCCCATATTCCTGAGCTTTTTTAGGGGGAGTCATTTTGCAATTGATCTATATCGATTGGAACAATCGATAAAAACAGGAAATGCCTTAGATATTATAAAAAATAAGAAAAGTGCATTAAAAGCAGGCAAAAAGTTGGTTAAGAATTCTCAAAAAGTTGCCTTTGACCGCATCGAATCCTACAAATTCATGGGAATCTATTTCTGGCTCATCAATAAGCAGAAAAAAGCCCTCAAATGGTGGAGTAAAAGTATCGCAGAAGGCGAACGCCTTGATGGGCTTCTTGAGCTGTCCCGCACCTATTTTGAAGTCGGCAAACGCCTGCTTGAGCCCAACAGCAAGTACAAACAACTTAACGGCATCACCGCAGAAGAATATCTTGAAAAGGCCCGGACGATGTTTAAAGAGATGGATCTTCAATGGGATCTGGATGAGTTGGATAAGGTGATGGCGGAGAGGTGATTTCATATTCTCTTAAAAACTTAGATCAGTTTTTTGATGTTGTTTTTTCAGTGCCCGCCATTTGTCCAGCCGTTCCTTGACGATTTTTTCATACCCGCGGGTGGTCGGGGTATAGAATATTTCATTTTGCAGTTTTTCCGGCAGGTGATTCTGGGGGACAAAGGCGTCCTTGTAATCATGGGCATATTTGTAGTCTTTGCCGTATCCCAGATCCTTCATCAATCGGGTGGGGGCATTGCGGATATGCATGGGTACGGGAAGGGCTCCGGTTTGCTTAATGGTTTTGAGCGTCTGTTCGTAGGCAGTGTAAATGCTGTTACTTTTCGGTGCGGTCGCCAGGTAGACGGCTGCCTGGGCCAGACAAAGATCGCCTTCCGGTGAACCGAGGAAACGAAAGGCTTCCATGGCCGCCATGGCGACGGACAAGGCCGAAGGATCCGCATTGCCCACATCTTCGGAGGCAAACCGGACCATTCGGCGGGCGATATACATCGGGTCTTCCCCGGATGAGAGCATCCGTCCCAGCCAGTAGATGGCGGCATCCGGATCACTTCCCCGGAGGCTTTTATGAAACGCGGAAATAAGATTAAAGTGCGCTTCCCCTGATTTGTCATAGATCAGTGCTTTTCGCTGTAATGCGTTTTCCACCGCTTTTAAGGGCACTTTATATTTTGCATTATCGTTGCGAATTGTTTTTGAAGCCGCATAAACAGCGGAAATTTCAAGCGCATTGAGTGCCGCCCGGGCATCTCCGTCGGAAATGCCAATGATATGGTCAAGGGCACTGTCGGAATAGGTCAGTTCCAACCGGCCCAGTCCGTTTGTGTTGTCACTTAACGCCCGGTTTAGCAGGACCTTCATGTCAGATTCTGACATGGAAGACAGGGTGATCACCTGGCATCGGGATAAAAGGGCCGGAATTACTTCAAAAGAGGGATTTTCCGTGGTGGCGCCCACAAGGGTGATCAGTCCGCTTTCAACATGATGTAAAAAGGCATCCTGCTGGGCCTTGTTAAAGCGGTGAATTTCATCAACAAAGACAATGGTCCGGTTTTGATGAAAGTTTCGCTGCTGCCTGGCAGCTTCAATGACATTCCGGATATCCTTGACACCGGAAAGCACGGCGGAAAAATGGGAAAAATGGCATCGGGTCTGTTCTGCGATAATCCGGGCAAGGGTGGTTTTACCGCAACCCGGCGGTCCCCAAAGGATCATTGAAAAGATCCGGTCATTTTCAATGGCGTTGCGAATCAACGAACCGTTGCCCACAGCCTGTTCCTGGCCGATAAACTGGTCCAGTCGGACGGGCCGCATCCGGTCGGCCAGGGGCCTTGATCCGGCCGTGGCTTTTTGTGCCTGGTGCTCAAAAAGGTCTAATGTGTTTTTGTCGCCGGTCATGATTATTTTTAGTTCACGTAAGGCATTTTTCCGGTTTATCCGTGTTGGGCTTCAGTCATACACATTTGTCATGGCCGATTAAGTTACGAGCGTTTTTTTTTCTTCCGGCTTTTAGCTGAAAATGATTTTTTCCGGGAAATTCTGTTGCCGGCTTCATGTCGTTTTCTGAAAAATAATCGGACCGGGGTCTGGTCCAGGCCGGTTGCCTGTCGGATCTGATTGATCAGGTAGCGCTGATAGGAAAAGTGGATCCCGTCTGGTGAATTGACAAAACTGATAAATGTCGGCGGTTTTGCGGAAATCTGGGTGGCGTAAAAGAATTTGATCCGCCGGCCTTTGTGAAGAGACGGTTCCGTTTTTAAGGTGGCCCGTTCAAATATCTTATTTAAAGGGCCGGTGGCAATTCGGGTGGTGTATTGCTCATATACGTTATTGACCAGGTCAAAAATTTTCGGCACCCGTTTCCCGGTCAGAGCGGAAAGAGCCAGTACCGGGGTAAAGCTGAGAAACTTGGCCTCCATTCTCAGCTTTTCAATATACCGGTTAAGGGTCTTGTTGTCTTTTTCAACAAGGTCCCATTTGTTGAGCAGAAAAATACATCCGCATCCCCGTTCAAAGGCGTAACCGGCAATTTTAACATCCTGATCGGTGATTCCGTCATGGGCGTCAATGATAATTAAGGCAATATCACATCGTTCAATGCTTTTTAATGCTTTGATTATCGAGATTTTTTCAATTTTTTCATATACTTGTTTTTTCCGTCGAATACCGGCCGTATCAATCAGCAAATACTGGCGCCCGTTGATTTCACAGGCGGTATCAATGGAATCTCTTGTTGTGCCGGGGATATCACTCACAATAACCCGATTTTCTCCAAGAATTCTATTGGTTAGCGATGATTTTCCGACGTTCGGCCGGCCGATGATGGCGATTTTAATCGCTCCATCATCATCATCGTCTTCTGCAGAAGATGTTGGCAAAGCGCTGACCAGACTATCTAAAAAATCAGGTATCCCGTACCCATGCTCTGCGGAAACCGGGTAAAGCGTATCGATTCCTAAACTGTAAAATTCATTGATGTTTTCTTCTTTTTCATAACTGTCAATTTTATTGACAGCATAGAAAATCGGGCAGGATAGTTCTCTTAAGATTTTGATTAATTCACTGTCAAAAGGGGAAACGCCGTGTTTACCGTCAAGCAGTAGAATAATGGCATCCGCATCACTGATGGCCTGATGGACCTGATCCCGGCTTAAGGATGAAAAATCATCGTCATCTCCGATGGAAAATCCGCCCGTGTCAATGACTGAAAATTCAACATCATCCCAGGTTGATGATCCGTAATGACGGTCCCGGGTAACACCGGGAAAATCATCTACCAGCGCATCTTTTGTTCGGGTGATCCGGTTAAATAATGTAGATTTTCCAGCATTTGGGCGGCCAATAATTGCAACGACAGGTTTCATTCAGATTTTATAAATGATCCGTTTGTCTGTAATGATAATATCTACATATTTGTCATGGGATTCCATGGGAATCAGCTGGGTCATCTGGTCTTCAGTTGCACACGCCACTTTCCTGGCGGTGACCGGCAGTTTTGATATGATGCGATCGTAACGTCCGTTCCCGATTCCCAGTCGCCCGCCTTTTTCATCAAAAGCAATGCCCGGGATGATGGCAATATCCACATCATCTATGGGCACCGGTTTGCAGCGATTTGGGTCCGGTTCAAGAATATTGTTGGGGCCGGGTTTTAAATCTTTTTCAATATCATTGATTTTGTAGAGCCGGGTTCCGTTATTTTCTCCCGTGAAAAGCGGAAGAACAATATCTTTTGCCGATTCGCTACAGTACTTTAAAATATTTTTGGAATCCACTTCATGCGGGTGGTTGACATACAAAAGGGTCACCTCAGCTTCCCGAAAATTGGCAAAGTCAAACAATTGTTCTTCAATAAGCCCGTACTTTTCCTTGATTTCTTTTTTGGAAAGCGCGTCTAATTTTTTTTCAACCTGACTGCGAATTTCTTGTTTTTTAACTTTCAGATCCTCCATTACTTCTTCACTCCATCTAAAATATTCTATATATTATGGACAATTCTTCATAATATAATTTTTGTATCTTTATTATTATACACAATATGATACAAATTGCAATAATGATTGACGAACTATATACTGCATGATAATTTTTATAATTTTATTAACGTAAAATGAATACATATTCATAACAAATATAGGTACTGTATGCTGGAAATCAAGTATGTAAGGCAAAATTTATCTCAAGTATATAATTCGCTTGAAAAACGAGGGGATATAGCTGATCTGGATACGTTTCAGGAAGCTGAGACAGCCCGGCGCGGAATCTTAGGTGAAATTGAGGCATTGCGTCATCAGCGGAATGTGGTCTCCGGTGAAATTGCGGATTTGAAAAAAAATGGAGAAGATGCCGAAGATCTTGTTGTTCAGATGCGGGAAGTCTCCGGGCGAATTAAAACGCTGGAAAAGTCCCTTGCGGAAAGTGAAGAAAAAATTCAGGAAATATTGATTTGTCTTCCCAATATTCCCGATTCATCCGTTCCGGTGGGAAAAGACGAGGCCGATAATCAGCTGGTCCGGCAGGTGGGAACCCCAAGAAAATTTGATTTCACACCAAAGGCGCATTGGACCATCGGTGAAGATCTTAAGATATTGGACTTTGAAAGGGCGGCTAAGATTACGGGGGCCCGATTCCCGCTATATTTTGGTGCAGGCGCTCGTCTGGAAAGGGCGTTGATTAATTTCATGCTTGAGCTGCACACCACCGAACATGGCTATACGGAGGTGCTGCCGCCGTTTATCGTGAACCGGAAAAGCATGACAGGTACCGGACAACTGCCTAAATTTAAAGAGGATCTTTTTAAGCTTGAAAACTGGGACTATTTTTTAATTCCCACTGCTGAAGTTCCGGTGACTAATATTTTTCAGGATGAAATCCTTGATGAAGGTCAACTGCCGGTATATTATACTGCCTATACGCCGTGTTTCCGGTCCGAAGCCGGGTCATACGGCAAGGACACCCGGGGACTGATCCGACAGCATCAGTTTAATAAAGTGGAAATGGTGAAATTCACCACACCGGAAACCTCCTATGATGAGCTGGAATCATTGTTGAATCATGCGGAAACAGTCTTGCAAAAACTGGATCTGCCATACCAGGTGGTTGTCCTCAGTACCGGTGATTTGGGGTTCTCCGCAGCCAAAACCTATGATATTGAAGTGTGGATGCCGGCCCAGGACAAATACCGTGAGATATCATCCTGCAGTAATTTTGAAGGATTTCAGGCCCGGCGGGCCGGGATTCGTTTCCGGCGAAAGGGTAAAAAAGGGACAGAGCCGGTCCATACATTAAACGGGTCCGGCTTAGCTGTTGGGCGAACCCTTGCCGCGATCCTGGAAAATTATCAGCAGGCGGATGGAACCGTGATTATCCCGGAAGCATTAAGGCCCTATATGGGCGGCAAGGAAAAAATCGAACCCTGATGGCGTCGTAAAAAGTCCCATCTACTGCGTTGTATTGGTTTTTCAGCCGCTCAAGATACTACATGTATGATTTCGAGCCTGAAAAACCACTACGCCTTGTATGTGGAACTTTTAACTTAGCCATCCGAGTATTTTTTACGAGATTATTAATAATGAAAATAGAAGATTTTCCCAAACATATCCAACCGTATTTGATTCCGGAGCCATCCGGAGAGCTGATTTATCGCTGTCTCGGGTGCCAGTCGGAATATGGAATCGCAAAATTATTGTATACTTGTCCCAAATGCGGTCAGGTCCTGTTGCTGCATGACCCCGGGTTCGACCGGTTAAAGGAAATTCCCGGCAAAACCTGGCAGCAGATTTTCGATTATCGTAAAATGCTCAATATTCCTTCTCTAAAGGGCATATACCTGTTTCATGAATTTATTGGTCCGGTCATGCCTTTGGAATCGGTGATTTATCTGGGAGAAGGGCATACCCCGGTGGTTGAATCAAATTCCCGGCTCCAGGAAATGGCGGGATGTAAGTTTTACTTTAAAAATGACGGTCAGAATCCCAGTGCATCGTTTAAAGACAGGGGCATGGCCAGTGCGTTGAGTTACATTCAATATCTGATCCGGCAGGGGCATGTTTCAGATATTCTCGCCATTTGTGCGTCCACCGGAGATACCTCCGCGGCAGCGGCTTTGTATGCATCATATCTTCAGGATAATGTGAAGTCAGCCGTATTGCTTCCCCACAAGAAAGTCACCCCCCAGCAGCTCGCCCAGCCCTTGGGCAGCGGGGCATCCGTGTTCGAAATGCCCGGGGTCTTTGATGACTGCATGAAAGTTGTGGAAGCATTATCGGAAAATTATAATGTGGCATTGCTGAATTCAAAAAATGCCTGGCGGATACTCGGACAGGAGTCTTATTCCTATGAAATCGCCCAGGCTTTTGAATATGATATGACAGACAAGGTGGTTGGGGTGCCCATTGGCAATGCCGGCAACATTACCGCAGTGATCAGCGGGTTTTTGAAATTTTATGAAACCGGGATTATCGATACGTTGCCGAAAATTATCGGCGTCCAGTCAGAGCATGCGAATCCGGTTTACAAGTATTACCTGGAACCGGATGCTGAAAAACGGCATTTTGAGCCGGTGAATGTCAGGCCGAGTGTGGCCCAGGCCGCCATGATCGGAAACCCGGTATCCATGCCGCGTGTGATTCATCTTGTGGAAGAATATAACAAACAGGCCGGTTCTCAGCGTGTTTTTGTGGTGGAAGTGAACGAACAGGATATTATGGACTGCCAATTAACCGCAAATCGTAACGGCCATGTCGCGTGTACCCATGGCGGTGAATGCCTTGCCGGCTTGATTCAGGCCCGCGAAAAAGGTCTGGTCGGCAGTCATGAAACAGCGGTGCTGGACTCTACGGCCCATGCCTTGAAATTTTCTGGATTTCAGGATATGTATTTTGAAAATAATTTTCCGGAAGCGTATGAAGTAATTCCTGACCCCGGGCTGATAAACACGCCGGAACTGGTCCGGCCGGCGGATTTGAAGCATGTGCCGGAGCCGGGTAAACCATTGCACGGAGAAACCCTTTCTTTTTTTATCCATCGAATATCAGAGGAAATAGCAAAGTTGCTTGATTTGCAAAGGGTGTGATCTGAATGAAATCTAAGTTAGATGTTTTTGCGTTTCAACTGGTTCTGATCGTAACCGGCTGCTTGATCATGTCAATGTCAATATATGGGTCAGCCGATGGCGCGTTTCTTCAAAAACAATTTGTCGTATGTCAAGACCAGGGCAGAGATGTTCTTTGTGATTCCTATGTAGTCAAAAAAGATGATTATGTGACCAAGCTGTTTAAACAAAGGGGTGAAATCGCGTACAGGGATTTCCCGATGTTTTTGGAAATCTTTAAACGCCTGAACCCGTCTGTTAAAAACATTGATTTGATTTTTCCCAACCAGCGGATTCTGGTGCCGCTCAGGCTGATTGCGCCGGATACCCTCGAGGGGCAGGCCACCGGCACGGTCACCATACCCCTTATCACGATTACCAATATCCCCCGTCAGCTGCAGCAGAATTCCATGAACTATGTGGTCCAGCAGGGAGATTGTGTCTCTGCACTGATTGCAAAAAAATTCGGTCGTTACAGCACCCGGCCATACAAAGAGGCGCTTAAAATATTTAAATATCTGAACCCGCAGATCAAGGATTTAAACCTCATTCATGTCGGTCAGCCAATCAATATCCCGGTGCCGACGGTCAGGGATGAATTTTGGTATCCGGAATTGTTTGACGAGGCCGGTGAACTGGTGGTCGCAGAAGAAACGGTGGATGAAGTCCGGGAAGAGAAACCGGTTGAAGTAATTGAGGAGACCGTCGAAGCCGCAGAAGCAGCAGAAGTCGTGGACGTGCCGGTCATCGAGAAAATTCCTGCTGAAACGGTTCAGGCGCCTGAACCGCCGGTTGAAGAGAAGATTAAAGAAGAAAAGTCTGTTGAGGAAAAACCAGTTGAGGAAAAACCGGGCAAACTGCCGGTGCCCGAACCATTAACCCCGTTGCCGTCAATATTTAAAAAAGCGGCCGCCATATTTGGCGCAGAACTTCTGGATACCGGAGAATACTTTTTTCCCAGGCAGGGACGCGAGGATTTAACCCTGGATCTTGCCGCAACACCGGTCATGGAATTTAAGTCCGGCATGCGGATACTTTTTGCAAAAAAAAAGAGCCTTTCCTCAGTAGATCAGGGGGTGGTTGTCTCTTTTTGGAAAAACCTGCAAATCGTCACCATGTCCTACGATGCGTTGCTAAGAGAGCTGTTGTATACGATATGCCAGCTTATTGATAAAAACGGATGCGAAAATAATTTTTCAATAAATGATTGGGGACTTACTGCAACAATCCGGGGGGAGCTGATTTATGATAATATCAACGGTCCCGGCAAAGTATGTATTTTCCTGATTGATCATCCGGGGCAGAAGATGTCAGATGATTTACATCATTATCTGTCAGACAAACAGTTCGTTGTCTCCGAATGGATTGACGGTGAAGATTTTTTCGGACCGGTATCTGTTGGCAATGCCGGAAAACCCTTGCCTGGAAATTTTATAACCCCTGATACGTCACACCCGGCGGCATTCATAAAAGATTTTGCGGCAGCGTTTGGCCTGAGATACCAGGAGAATGTGGAGATTACATTCCCCTATGCGGAGTTTCAGGTTAAGGCATACTCGAACATGCTGTCTGTTTCACCGGGAAAAGAATTCCTGGTGGATTTTGGCGATCTCCAGGGAGATGCCATAGAATCGATTGAAGCAACCGGATTTCAAGTTCTGCAGATCAGCCCCGGGCAGAGTTGTCAATCGATTGTATCTGACCTGCTCAGAGTGATGCCCGCCCAGCAAAGCGAAGACCCGGTTTTATGGGGTGCGGACAGGGCACGGACTTATAATGCGTCAATCCAGGTGCCCGGCCGATTAATTACCATACTCAATGACCGGGGAAAAATGAAACTTTTGATCACCGATATCACACCCCATGACAATATTTTGTCTTTTTTAAATCGGGCGGGGATACGGATCATGAAGATCAACAACAATTGATGGCGTCGTTAAAAGTCCCATCTACTGCGTTGTAGCGATTTTTCAGGCACTCAAGATACTACATGTATTATTTCGAGCCTGAAAAATCACTACGCCTTGTATATGAAACTTTTAACTTAGCCATCCTGTTGTTTTTTACGGTTTTATCAACAATTGATGGCGTCATTTTTTATGGAGCAAAGGGAGAATGCAATGAAAAGACATCTTGGTATCTGTTTATTGATCTTGATGCTGTCGCTATGCCTGGCCGCATGTGCTTCCCAGAAAAAAATAGCCGATAAACAACGGGCGGAGGCAATCAGAGACCTTGGTGAAGCCTATATGGGGCAGGGGGCAAATACAAGGGCTTTAAGAGAATTTTTAAAGGCTGAAAGTATTAATCCCGATGATCCGTATCTTCAAAATGATCTGGGCGTGGCATATATGCTCAAAGGGAATCTGAAACTGTCAATTAAACATTTTAAAAAGGCCTTGAAATTAAAACCGGATTATTCTCCGGCAAGAAATAACCTGGGATCCGCCTATCTGGAGCAGGAAAACTGGGCCGCCGCCATCGAATGCTTTACAATCGTTAAAGATGATCTTTTGTACGGAACGCCGCATTATCCCATGACGAACCTGGGGTTTGTCTATTACAAACAGGGGGACTATGATCAGGCTGTTTATTATTATAAAGAGGCCTTGGACATGGCCCCGAATTTTCCCATGGCGTATCACGGAATCGGCCTGGTTTACATGGCAAAAGGAGAATATGAAGATGCGGTTGAAGCATTTGAAGCCGCTATTGAAAACGCGCCGAATGAAGTCCCGATTTATCTTGATCTTGGAAAGGCTTATAAGAAGCAGCATGAATATAATAAAGCATATGAAACATTTAAAAAAGCCGCTGCTATGGCAGAAGACGCCAAGTTGAAAGAAGAAGCTGAAGCTGAAGCCCAAAAAGTCTGGAATAGGTAATTATCCGTATAACTCTGTTTTACCGAAAATTGATATACAGATATGGTCAATGAGAACAATTTTTTTTCGGGCATCTGCGATATTGATGGACAAAATGTTGACACCTTTGAGCATTAACGCCTCGACACTATTATTTTTCAATGCTTTTTCACTTTTTTCCGCCTGATCGATACTGTGAAGAATTGCTTTTTTTTCCCTCATGAGACTGAAATATATATCCTGTCCCGGGTCGGTATATTCGAAAAAATTGAGCAAAAATGTGAATGCGTTCCAGAAGTAGGCGGATGCGGCATACATCTTTTCAATACATGTGCACAGAAAAACGATGACCGCATCGGAAAAATCCGTCCGGCAGTTTCTCAACATCACACGGGCCCGGTGAATGTCTGACTCAGCTAAGACGAAGCGCGATAAAGTTTCAGCAACGCGTGAATCAATTGTTTTTGTTATATTCAGGCGAACCATGAATTGTCGGAGAGTCCAATCCGGCAGATGGAGCGACAGTGTGCCCCGTTGGTCGGGAAATGTCACCGGGACGAGCATTTGTTTTTGTGACAGATAGCTGATAGTGTATTCAAGGTCATCTTCATTATAACTATTTGTTTTTAAAATTGATTCAAGCTTTTCCTGCATTTTCAGTTCAGGGTAGAAGATCAGTTCAAAAACAGTGTCTGACTCGCAGTTCAAGGGGTCGGCCAGAATCCGGCGGAATTCTTCAATCGAAGGGTTTGAAAATGTGGAATTAATATAGTGCATTACATCATCACTGATAATGATTCCACGCTGGATCAGTTTTGATATTTTATCCCCGAGATCGTGTTGTTTGGGTTTGTTCCCCATTGAATTCCTTGTCAATTCAGGTTTAAAAGTTTGATGCCCTAACACTATAATCAGGCAAAAAGCTTATTTCAAGGGGTCTTTTACTTTGCCCGGTTTGTTCACGGGTTAACGGTGTGCATGATACGACAGGGTGCGCATTTTTATTAATCGCTTGACATTTTATTGTCTTTGGTGCATTTTTTTTAATATTATAAGATAGTTTTATCAGTTAATTATTTCAAACGCCCGGGAGAAAAAGAATGAGATCCTTTGGTGTATCCGGTTATTTATTTAAAGTATTTATCTTTTCCGCAGTGATTGGTTTATCAGGAAGTTATCCCTCGTTACTTTTTGCTGAAACGGTAGAGTTTCAAAATGTAGTAGAGGAAGAGCAGATTACGGATTCCCCGGAAGCTGTTGAAGAACAGGAGGCGGGACTAGAGATTGAATTTCAAAATGTGATAGAAGAAGAGCAGGTAACAGAACCTTTGCCGGCGGATTCCCCGGATGCGGTTGAAGTACAGGCGGTTGAAGTTGATGAAATCGGCGGGTCTGTGCTGCCCCAGGTTGAAGCGCCGGACCCGGAAATGCTTCGGCTGACCGCTGAAGGCATCATGTATTATCGGGGCAAGGGGGTTGAAAAAGATTATAAAAAAGCGGAGGCATTGTTTTTAAAGGCGGCTGCGCTTGGCGGGGCGGCTGCCCAGTATACTCTTGGGTACATGTATCAAGTCGGCCAGGGGGTTCCCCAGGATTTGAACAGGGCCATGGAATATTATAAAGCAGCTGCAGAGCAGGATTATTCGCTGCCCCAATACAGTTATGCCCATATGCTGTATTATGGCCAGGGAATTGAAGAAAACCATGCGGAAGCTTCCCAGTGGTATTTAAAGGCTGCCGAGCAGGAAGATTCTCTGCCGGTGCATTATTACAGCGTGGGTGTCATGTATGACAATGGCGAAGGTTTTCCCCGCGACCTTGAAAAAGCAGCCCAATGGTATGAACAGGCCGCTGAAGAAAATTACGGCCAGGCCCAGCATAATCTTGCCGATATGTTTTACAATGGTGACGGGGTCCCGAAAAATCATCAGGAGGCCTTAAAGTGGTACCGGCGGGCGGAAGCCCAGGGGTTTGTTCAGTCACAGTTCAGCATCGGCATGCTTTATTTTAACGGCGAAGGCGGCTTGCCCAGGGACTATGAGAAGGCCATGGAATGGTATCTAAAAGCGGCCAAAGAAGATTTTCCCCCGGCACTATATTGCCTCGGTGTCATGTATGAAAAAGGGTTTGGCGTTGAGCCAAACCAGAGAGAAGCCCTGCTGTGGTATCAGAAAGCAGCGGATGCCGGTGACGGGAAATCCATGTACCGGATTGCCATGATGCATTTAAACGGCAGTATGGGGTTGGAAAAAGATGAACAAGAGGCCATTGCACTGTGCAACCAGGCCATTGAACATGGCTCCAGCGAGGCGGCTTTCGGGCTGGGTGTTATGTTTGAAAATGGAGAGGGAAATATTCCCAGAGACTACCGGAAAGCCGTTGAATTATATCGCCAGGCAGCGGCTGACGGTTATTTTAAAGCGTTGAGCCGATTGGGGATTTTATATGATAACGGGCTGGGGGTTGCCAGGGATTTGACCGAGGCCGCCAAATGGCACGAACAGGCTGCCATGAAAGGGAGCGTTTACTCGCAGAACCGGTTTGCCGGGATGTGTTATAACGGCATTGGTGTGGAAAGAGATTTTGCAAAAGCGTTTAAATGGTTTGAAGCAGCGGCAAAAAATGGAAATGTAAATGCCCAGTATAATTTATCCCTGTTGTATTTTAACGGTCACGGAGTGGCGCGGGATGATATAAAAGCCTATGCGTGGATGACGCTTGTTGCGGTTCAGGGAGAAGAGATCGCATCGCAGCAGCGGAGTCTTATTAAAAGCCGGATGTCCCCGCAGCAGCTGATCGAAGCTGAAATACTGTTTAACCGGCTGTATCAGGAGGTTTTATTGTAATTTTGTAAGCATTCACAGGGCACCGCATCTGCATTGTTGCCGGGTGCTTGAAGTATAAAACATACGTCTACGCCCCCGGCGCCTCGCATCTACGGCACCCTGTGAATGCTTACCGTTCTGTGCTTGAAATGACGGCAACTGTTATACTCCTGTGAACAGATACGTAATTTTTATATTGATTCTTTGTTGGGCCATTCAATATTGTAATAAGTCGGATTTTACATTTTTTAATCAAAGCCTTATTTCCTCTTGTTCCAAGGCTCTGCCTTGGAATGCCTGCCAGGAGGCTCGGCCTCCTTTTATGTATCGGAATCCTGATATCAAGGCGGAGCCTTATCGTATGCGTTCCCAGGCAGAGCCTGGGAACGAGAAACAATGCCCCTCCTCATAGGGTAAATTCAAGAAAAATCAATCATCGTAAAAACCAAAAGGAGCAACCCATGAGTCTGTTTGAAGTCAATCCTGATAAATGTAACCGTGACGGAATCTGTGTCGATGAATGCCCCATTAAGATTATTGAATTAAAAGATAAAAAATTAGTTCCTGTCCCCGTGGCAGGCGCGGATGAATTGTGTATCAACTGTGGTCATTGTGTGGCGGTATGCCCCACGGCAGCGCTTTCCCACAAATATTTGGCACCGGAACAGTGCCCTCCCGTGAAAAAAGAATGGCTTGAGGACGCGGCCCGGGCGGAACATTTTTTGCGCAGTCGCCGGTCCGTCCGGACATATAAAAAAGAAGCCGTTGACCGGGACACGCTTTCCAAACTGATTGAAATTGCGTCTTATGCGCCGTCCGGTCATAATACCCAGCCGGTTCGATGGCATGTGATTTATGATTCTGGTGAACTTCGCCGGCAGATTGGCATGGTCGTGGACTGGATGCGGTATATGATCAAGGAGCAACCGGAAATGGCGGCAGCGATGCATATGGAGCTGGTTGTGGGCGCATGGGAATTCGGTATTGATGTGGTCTGCCGTGACGCGCCCCATGTGATTGTGGCCCATGGCCTCCAAGCGGACATGACAGCCCAGACCGCCTGCACCATTGCCATGACATATCTGGAACTGGCAGCCCCTTCCCTGGGACTGGGGACTTGCTGGGGTGGCTTTTTCAGTGCGGCCGCCATGTTCTGGCCACCGCTGCAAAAAGCGTTGGGGCTCCCGGAAGGGAACGCGTGTTATGGTGCTGCGATGGTCGGGTATCCGAAATATAAATACCAACGGTTGCCCATGAGGAATACGCCTCAGGTCACCTGGATATAAATATCTATGGCGTTTTTTGTGTGCCACTATAGATACATTGATTACAAAAAATCAAAATGGATAATGTATATGAACAGCCCAGGCAGCATGCGGAATCCTTGCTGTGCGCGTTAACAGAAATTCTCCGGGCTGTTTCCGGTAATCGGATAAATCCCAAAGAGGTCCGGTTCAGCCATTCGTCTCCGAATGATATAAAAGAGCATCAGGCGATATTTAAAACCAGGCTGCTGTTTGACCAGCCGGGAAACGCACTGAAAATTTCCCGCAAAGATTTTGACCGGCCCATTTTTTTAGCCAGCCGCGAACTGTTTGACGCACTCGAATCTTTGGCCGAAAAGCATCTCCATCAAATGGTTTTCCCCGGTTCCTGGTCGGATAAGGTCAGCCAGGAGATTTATTTATTGCTGTCGTCCGGGGAAGTCCCTGATGTTGAAACCGTTTCAGGAAATCTGGCGTTAAGTTCCCGAAGTCTTCAGATGAAGCTGTAGAAAGAGGAAACAACATTTAAAAAGCGCCTTGATCAGCTGAGAAAAGAAACCGCATTGGCGTATTTGAAAGACCCGGAAATATCGATTTGCGACATTGCTCTGTTACTGGGGTTTTCAGAACAAAGCGCGTTTAATCATGCGTTTAAAAGATGGACCGGGACGACTCCGGGAAAATATAAAAAAGAAGGTCTCCTTTGACTATCAACCTTCCACATTCAACCTCAATGCCGTTAACTTAAGGGCATTCGGCATTTTAATAGAGAATATCGAATATCGAACAAGGAATTTCGAACCGCAGAAGTAAGAGGAAATACTTCGAAATTCGATATTCCCGATTCGACATTCTGCGGTTCATTTTTTCAAAAATCTCTTAAATTAATGACATTGCCATCAACCTTCTCTCGTTCCCAGGCTCTGCCTTGGAATGCCTGCCAGGAGGCTCTGCCTCCTGTTATGTACCGGAATCCTGCAGTTGCCTTCATATCATAGGCTGAGCCTTATAGCATGCGTTCCCAGGCAGAGCCTGGGAACGAGAACAAGATATTCAGACTCATCTTGCGAAGTACAATGTGGATGTAATAATAGATTCTTTTTATGATGACACCGAATGGGCAGTTTTTAAAAGGGATAACAAATAATTCAAAATCCTTCAGCCTTCAGCCTTCCACCTTCAACCTAAATTTTCCATGGGGATCTGAATGGTAATATTCATTCCCTCGTTCTGCCGGGAAACACACTCAATCTGTCCTCCGAGTGTTTGCGTGACGATATTGTAAACAATGTACATTCCCAGCCCGCTTCCGCCGGAAGACCGACGGGTGGTGAAAAACGGGTCAAAAATCTTTGCCGCTGCCTCCGGGGGCATGCCGCAGCCGTTGTCCTGATAACCGACAACCAGATGATCGTTTTTAACAGTGACCCGGATTTCCATTTCACCGGCTTCAATATTTTCAAACGCGTGGGTCAGGGAGTTGACGATTAAATTGGTAATGATCTGGGAAAACACCCCCGGGTAGCTGTTGATTTCCAGGTCCTCGGGGCATAGGGTGATGATTTCATGCCGGGTTCGTTTGAATTTTGGCTGAAGGCTCATCATCACTTCATCCAGATAATTTTTTACGTTAAATCGGCGCTTTTCTTCACTGGACTGGTCCACCGCGATTTCCTTAAAACTGCCGACCAGTTCTACCGCCCGTTTCAGGTTGCTTTTGATGGTGGCGGATGCTTCCATGGCGTCTTTGAGGTTTTTTTCAAAATCTTCAGCAGACAGGCTTTGGGACTGGTATAGTTTGTTTAATGTGGCCAGCTTTTCTTCCAGAAAAGAGTTCGCTGTGACACCGATCCCGATGGGCGTGCTTATTTCATGGGTGACGCCTGCCACCAGGCCGCCGAGGGCAGCCATCTTTTCAGATTGAATCAGGTGGTCCTGGGCTTTTTTCAGGGTTTCCAAGGACTCCTCCAGTTCGGCAGTCCGTTTGCCGACCCGCTGCTCCAGTTCTCGGTTGAGCGTCATCAGTTCGGCTTCCGCGCGTTTTCTTTCAGTAATGTCCGTCACCATGGCAAAGGAACCGATGATCTTGTTTGATTTGTCAAATAGCGGAGCGGCTTTGACCAGGCAATCCACCCGGGAACCTTCCGGTCGGGTAAAGACAATGTCATAAGCCCCTTTTTTGCCCTGAAGGCGGAGTTTCAGCTGCCCCTTGACCATCTCAGTGCCCTGGATATCCAGAAAGTCATAATAGTTCATGCCGATGACGGTATCTCGTTTACGGCCAAGTATCCGGCACATTTCCGGGTTGACGTCCGTAATGACGGCATTGAGGTCAATGGACAGGACCCCTTCATTGGCGGTTTTCAATAGATGGCTGATCCGCTGTTCAGTGTCTTTCAGCTCTTCATACAACACTGCGTTATCAATTGAAATTGCAGCCTGTGAAGCGATAACTTTAAGAATTGCCTGATGTTTTGGTGTAAAGACCCCTTCCGCGAGATTGTTTTCCATGTACATGACAGCGGTTAAATGGTGTTGATGGGCGACCGGTATGCAGATGACTGATTTGGGTGACTTCCGGATAATATACGGGTCCCTGGAAAATAGCTTTTCCTTTGAAGCGTCTGACAGCAGTATGGTTTCACCTGTCCGGCCCACAAAGCGAATGAGCGATACCGGGACGATACCGGATGCCGGTCCCCGGGGATGCGTCACTTCAATTCCGTCTTTTTTTGACCGGCCAACCGCTTCGACGATAAAACGGTCATTGCTTTTCAGCAGCAGCGCTCCTTTTTCAGCACCGGCAGTCTCTATGTTCAGGCGGACCAGCTGGTTGATCAATCGTTCTAAAACAATTTCTTCAGAAACCGTTTGCGCGGCCTGAATAACGGTTGCGGCGTCCAGTGAGGAGATATCAATGGCGGATGGTTTTGTCCGGTCCGTTTCGGATGCCTCCCGGTCCGGGATTTGTTTTCCCCACTCTGCCGGGAAAGGTTCTTTTACAGCAGATAATAACTGAGGGTGACGCTTTTCCATGAGGCGTATTTTGGAAGATGCCCCCCAACGCTGGTAGCATCGATAAGCACGGGTCATGAAAATATCAGCGATTTCAATATTTCCCAGAGCGTACCAGATCTTACCCGCGATCTCGTTGGCAATGGCTTCATCCTGTAAAAAACCGTTTCGGGCAGCCTTGGCAATCGATGAATTAAACAGGATCATGGCCTTTTCAAATTCGTTTTCAAGGGCTGCCCGGCTGGCTTCGATCAACAGATATTTGTGTTCGAAATTTTCCGGCACGTGGCGTGCCCATCGGCCGATTTTTTTCTGGTTGGACTTGATTTTTTTTATGTGGTTTTTTCGAATCCGGGTCACAGCGCCGGGGCAGGCAGCGACAAGCGCCAGAGAATAGTAAAAATAATATTCAGATACGAAAATCTGTCCCATGATGGCTTCAAGATACTTTTTCCCGTCTTGTGCGCACTTTAAGCAGGCATCCATATCATCAAACAGGTAATACAGAACCATTTTGCCGATATTATGGATTCCCAGCCGGTTTAGATCGTTGCTCTGCTGCCAATGGGGGATAAAGTCCTCTTCATTGCAGATGCGGCCTTTAATCTTTGTTGGATTGTCTGGTACAGTCTTCAGGTTCTCCACCAGTTGATGCCATAGTAAATATTCCTGAAAACTGCTTTCCTGGTGAAGATTTTTCAGCGGTCCATAATATTTATTAAATTTTTCAGCAACCTGTTCCAGCGGCTCTCCCAGAAAAAAAGAGGTGTACATGTAACAGGTCAGCCCATAGGCGGCAAAGGAATGGTCACCGGTTTCCACACCGCTGTTATAGGATTTGATCAGATAAACCAGGTCCTCTTTCAGTGGTTTTGTCCAGTGATTGATTCCGCCCCCGATAAGAATATTGACCTTGGCTTTTAATTGCACGGCATTAAATTTATCCAATGCGTTTAAGGCCAGGTCGGCATATTCACGCCCTTTCTCGTAACTTCCGAACACTCCGCATAAAATAGCCCCGTAAGTGGCATAGGCAAATGCCGAATAGCTGGAGTTGCCGTATTTTACAGTTAATGACAGCAATTTTAAGACCGCAATGACCAGGAAGTCAGGGTTTTCCACGTAGCTCGGATCAGTCATCCGCATCAGGATTCTGGCAATAGCCAGTTTTTTTGAGTCGGTTATTTCCGGAAGATTAATCAGGTCTTCCTTGGTTTTGTTGCGCAGCAGCCATTTTGCATTTACCAGGCCGATAGCGATGCCGAGTTTGGAGGCTTTTTTCGGGAGACTCATTCCGAGCAAATTTAAGGCTTCAATGCCAAGACTTATGGCATCTGCCGGTTGATTGGAACCGGTAAACATGATGATTTTGATTTCATATGCCCGGACTTTGTCAAAAGGGCTTTTCGCATGTTTCAGTATGGTGCTGTAATATTTGTCGGCATTATTATGGTCGCCGGTCAGGTAGGCGATTTCACAGATTTCATTATAGAGTGTGAGAGTCAGATCATAGTCATCATGCCATGGATATTCAGGCAGCAGGGAAATGGCTTGAAGCAGATACCGGCGTGCGGGTTGGTAAGCGCCGGCTGCCTTGGCTTTTAAGGCAGCCGTTAAATTATAGCCGGCAAGGCTGATTCGGCCCGGGATGTCGATCGTTCGATCAACGGCCTGGCTCAGATGATATACAATTTCAAATATATTCTGAGCGATCTGTTTTTTATTTTTTTGCAACAGCAGGGCATGCCCGATACGCTGGTGATACTTATTGCGTGTCTCTTCATGCATGAGCATGTAGGCGGCATCCCGGACCCGGTCATGGACAAACTTTATCCCTTCATCTGTCGAGACCAGCAGACCTTCGTGAATTGCTTGCGCTATGGTTTTAGTGACTTCAGCATAAGATTTGTCCGCCACCCTTGCGATCAGGTCCGGATTAAAATGAACCCCGATGCATGCGGCTGTTTGAAGGATTTTCAGCACATTATTTGACAGTCCCTGCAAATGAATTGCCATAAAATCCGCGAGGTTTTCCGTGATATCGGCCTGGGCGATTGCCGGGAGGTTAAACTGCCAGGTACCGTCAAATGCGATATGCCTTTTTTCATAAAGGGTTTTGATAAACTGGAAGACAAAAAAAGGGTTCCCACCGGTTTTTTTCCTGACAAACTTTGACAGTTCAAGGGTCGTATCCGGTGATACAGAAAGCGTATCCGCCACCAGTTGATTAACCGGTTCCGGGTCCAGCGGGGCCATGTGAATTAAATCCCAGTGGATGCTCATGGATTTGAGGGCATCCGTTAAAAAATGCTGTGGTCGTGATTTTTGTATATCGGATTCACGGTAAGCACCGATCAACAGACAATGTTTCAATTGGGATGCTTTCAGCATGTTTTCCATGAAGAGCAGGCTGGCATTGTCCGCCCATTGGAGATTGTCCAGAAAAATAACCAGCGGATGATCAGCGGCGGCGAACAGGGTGATAAACCGGTTAAAAATCAGGTGAAATGTTTTTTTCGATGCCAATGTCGATAGTTCAGGATCGGCCGGCTGTAAACCGGTAATCGACTCCATTTCCGGAATTACACCGGCGATGGCACGACAGTCCTCACCCAGTTCTTCAAGCAGAGCCTCTTTCCAGCGAAGAATAACGGTTTCTTCCATGGTCAGAATTTGTCTGATCAGATCTCTAAATGCCTGCATCAAGGGTGCATAGGGGATGTCCTGTTTCAATCGGTCGAATTCACTGGAAACAAAGAATCCATTTTTATTTCGAACCGGAAGATAAAGTTCTTCAACCAGACGGGATTTTCCAATCCCGGATCCTCCAGTCAGCAGCAATGCTCCCAGATTACCCCTGGCAGTCCGCTCAAAGGCGCTCAGGAGTTTTTTTATTTCCGGGGCTCTGCCATAAATTTTTTGCGGAATTTTCAGTTTGTCGGCGATGTCCGCCTGTCCGATTTCAAAATCAATAATTTTTGTTTGCAGCTGTTCCCGGCATTTTTTCAGGTCCGCCAGTAATCCGTATGCACTTTGATAACGGTCTTCAGGGTTTTTCGCCATTAGTTTCAGGGTTATTTCTGAAATAACAGCAGGTATATCAGGATTAATCCTATCCGGGGCTTCCGGGGTCTTTGCAATATGGGCATGAACCATTTGCATGGCATCATCTGTTTTAAACGGCAGAGATCCGGTAAGCATCTGGTAAAAAGTGACGCCCAGGGAGTAGAAATCGGTTCGAAAATCGATTGACCTGTTGATGCGCCCGGTTTGTTCCGGCGCAATATATGACAGGTTGCCTGAGGATATGTTTTTAATCCCTGTTTTTTTTTGGCGCCGGGTATATCTTTTTGCATTTGAAAAATCAATGATCGTTACCCGGCCGGTTTTAGCATTCCAGATAATGTTTTCCGGTTGGATCTGCTGGTGAATCACGCCGGCGCTGTGGAGTTTGCCGATTAGGTTTGTCAGCGGGATAGCGATGGAAAGAAAGTCCTCGATCAGATCATTTTTGCCGGATGCGGATAAGACATCTTCAGGGGCACTGTCCGGACATGTTTTCTGAACAGTGTCGGCAAGTAAACTGCCGTCAAAGTATTTCAGAATCATCGCCGGGCCGTAAGCAGTAATCTCCATTTGAAGGGGGCAGGGAATGCCGTCAATATCCGATAGCTGCTGTATTAATTCATATTCGTTTTTAAAGCGGGAGATATCAGCACTTGAGAGTTGTTTCTTTTTTAAAAATCGGATGATGACTTTCCGGTGTTGATCAAGATCATGCCCGATAAAATACAGAGAGCGGCTGCTTTTATACAGCAGGCTGTCGATTTTATAGCCGGGAAGAGAGTCTTTTGGTTTTGTTGTCAGTGCTTCCATTGTCCTTACTATGTTGGCGGGTTTCTTTTATCTGTCAATCTCAGGCTGTTTATCTGTGCGGTGGTCTAAATGATAAATTATTTACATTGTAATGGGTTTTTGTTTAAAATTCAAATAGTTTTTGATCTGTGCAGTACGGCTCTCATTAAACCGATTTTATTTTTAATTTTTCGGCAAATTTCCCCGCATCGATAACAAAGCGCTCATGGGAGCCTTTGCAGATTGAATCGATTCCGTCATTGGCTTCGAATTTAAAGACCAGCCGCTTGCCGACCACTTCAACAAGCCTCACCTTTACCACCACATGTAAACCGGGCGGTGTCGCGGCCGTGTGATTTAAATTGATCCCGATTCCCACGCTCTGTTCTTCCGGCCAGTCAATATGGGGGTTGATCGCCTGGATACAGGTCCATTCAATCAATCCGACCAGAAAACCGGTGGCGAATACCTGCGGCATTTTTTGGAATTCAGCCGCCTCCGGGTACAGATGGGGAACCGTCTTGGATTCAGGAACCGTGTATTTAAACTCATGGATAATTCCGGCAGTCAAGGTTTCTTTCATGAAGTATCCTTTCTGTTTGATTATGGTTCATCATGCAGAAAATTTATATTCTCATATTATATCCCAATATTAAATAATTAATTGTTCATTTTGGACGGCAACCGGTAAATCTTTATCATTCTGCCTGCTGATGAGTTGTCTTGACAAATATGAGTCCTGTAGATATTTTGTCGCGGACAATTGAAGTTAAAATTGTGTTCACGATACTGATAACAGACAAAAAAAACAGGATCATATGTCAACTACCCGCTTTATTTCAAAAATCGCAGAGGAACAGGGGTTCAGCCGCTACCAGGTTCAGGCAGTCGCCGATCTGCTGGCGGAAGGTTCGACAATTCCATTTATTGCTCGCTACCGGAAAGAGGCCACCGGAACCCTTGATGAAGTTGCCGTCGCTCTTGTTCGGGACCGGCTGAACCAGCTGCAGGAACTGGAAGACACGCGGGAAATGATTCTCAGTTCCCTTGAAAAACATGGGCATCTGACCGATGAACTCAAGGAAAAAGTTTTTTCCGCTGACTCCATGGCCGTGCTCGCAGATATTTATCTGCCGTATAAACCCAAGCGGCGAACCAAAGCAACGATTGCCAGGGAAAAAGGCCTTGAGCCGCTGGCCAAGCTGATTTTTGATCAGAAAGGGGTGGATCCTGAACAGGCGGCGGAACCGTTTGTTGATTCTGAAAAGGGTGTTGCGTCAGTTGAAGAGGCGCTTGCCGGCGCCAGGGATATTATCGCGGAAACCATCAACGAAAATGAAGACGCCAGGGCAAAGATGCGGGGTCTCTTTTTTACAAAGGCGACGATCGCCTGCCGGGTGGTTAAGGGGATGGCGGAAAAAGGGGCAAAATACCGTGATTATTTTGACTGGAAGGAACCGGTGGCAAATGTGCCTTCCCACAGAATGCTGGCCATGCGGCGGGGTGAAAGTGAAGATGTCCTGATATTCCGGATATTACCGGATGAGGAAGAATCCATTACAATGCTTGAGGAATTATTTGTGAAAGGGGAAGGGGATGATGCCGAACAGGTACGAATGGCAGTAAAAGATTCTTACAAGCGTCTTCTGTCCCGTTCCATGGAAACGGAAATACGCTTAAACACCAAGGAAAAGGCGGATGAAAAGGCTATCCGGATATTTGCGGAAAATCTGCGCCAGCTGCTGCTGACTCCGCCCCTGGGCGCCAAACGGGTCATGGGAATTGATCCGGGATTCCGGACCGGGTGCAAGGTGGTCTGCCTGGACCGCCAGGGCAAGCTGCTCCACTATGATACGGTTTTTCCGCATATGTCCGATAAAAGAGCCGTTGAAGAAACAGTCAAAATCAAGACGTTGTGCGAACAGTTTGCAATTGAGGCCATTGCCGTGGGAAACGGGACGGCCGGCCGGGAAACAGAAGCCTTTGTCAAAGCGGTTCCGTTTGAAAGGCCGGTCCAGGTCATCATGGTGAATGAGAGCGGGGCATCGATTTATTCGGCGTCTGAAGTGGCCCGGGAAGAATTTCCCGATCATGACCTGACGGTACGCGGCGGGGTATCCATCGGCCGGCGGCTGATGGACCCGCTGGCGGAACTGGTTAAAATCGATCCCAAATCCATCGGTGTCGGACAGTACCAGCATGATGTGGACCAGATCGCATTAAAACAATCGCTGGATGACGTGGTCATGAGCTGTGTGAACGGCGTGGGGGTTGACCTGAACCGGGCCAGTGCTCAGCTGCTGACCTATGTGTCCGGTCTGAATACCGGCGTTGCGAAAAATATTGTCACATATCGTGAAAAAAACGGATCGTTTACGTCCAGAAAGAAGCTGCTGGATGTGCCGCGCCTGGGTCCGGTAGCGTTTGTTCAGTGCGCGGGGTTTTTAAGGATCCCGGACGGTGAAAATCCTTTAGACGGGAGCGCCGTGCACCCGGAAAGTTATCATATTGTGGATGCCATGGCAAAAGACCTCGGCGCCACAGTGGAAGATATTATCAAAAATCCGGAAATCCGGAACCGGATTGATATTTCTAAATACGCAAGCGATACCGTCGGCCTCCCCACGTTAAAAGATATCATGGACGAACTGGCAAAACCCGGCCGTGACCCAAGGGAGAAATTTGAAGAATTCGCTTTCGCTGACGGGGTTGAAAAGATTGAGGATTTAAAAACGGGAATGAATCTCCCCGGGATCGTCACAAATATTACCGCTTTCGGGGCGTTTGTGGATGTGGGCGTTCACCAGGACGGACTGGTTCACATCAGCCAGATGGCTGACCGGTTTGTGAAGAATCCGGCGGACATTGTCAAGGTGCAGCAGAAAGTCAACGTCACCGTCCTTGAAGTCGATATTGAGCGAAAGCGGATTTCTCTTTCCATGAAAACGCATGCAGGGCGGTCCGATGCCAGGAGTTCTGCAATTAACAAAAAGAAGCCGGTAGAAAAAAAAGCAGTACCAAAGTCCGCCACACCGGTGAAAAATCAGGGAAAAAACCGGGATAAAAATCGGGGAAAAGACAAAAAAACTTCTTATACCGGTCCATTAGCAGAAGCCCTGCTTAAGAGCGGGTTGAAATAAAATACTCGCACTTTTGTTTATTACCTGATATTAAAAGAAAATATTTTTATATTAGGATAAAAGGAGAATTGTCTGAAAAAACTTGATGTCTCCGTAAAAAGTCTGAAAATGGCTGTTTATTGACTTTTTCAATCAATAAATTCAATAAGTTAATAAAACAATCTTCCAGAAACCGACTTTTTACGGAGACATCAAACATAAGCTTATGAAAAAACAATCAAAACCAGATAGATCAAAACCAGATAGATCAAAATCGGATAAATCAAAATCGGATCAACCGAAAATAAGAAGCCGTACATCAATAAAAAAAGGTAGAAAAGATATCCGGCAAAAAGATGTCGATTCTGACCGTGATAATATACCGGCCGAGGATCCGTGGCCGGTTTCCCGGTTCAAGGTCCCGCCGGTTGAAGGCAAAACCCGATTCCATGATTTTGACCTGCCGGAATCCCTGCTGCATGGCATTTTTGATCTGGATTTTACCTACTGTACCCCGATTCAGGCTGAGATAATGCCCAGCACGTTGTCCGGAAAGGATGCGTTCGGCAAAGCCCAGACCGGCACGGGAAAAACCGCTGCCTTTCTGATTACGGTCATTACCCGTATACTCAATACACCGATTCAGGGAAAAAGAAGCTCCGGTACCCCCCGGGTCCTGATCATTGCCCCCACCCGCGAGCTGATCCTCCAGATATCAGAAGAAGCCCGGCAGATTGGCAAATATTGCGGTTTGAAGATAATTTCCGTTTTCGGCGGTATGGATTATGAGAAGCAGCGAAAACTTCTGGCCGGCTCGCCGGTGGATATTATCGTGGCCACTCCCGGAAGACTACTGGATTTTCAGCGCCGCCGTGATCTTAATCTGAAAAAAGTTGAAGTGCTCATCCTTGACGAGGCGGATCGCATGCTGGATATGGGGTTTATCCCGGATGTTCGGAAAATCATTTACAGCACCCCGCCCAAGGAAAAACGTCAGACATTGCTTTTCAGCGCAACCTTAAGCGATACGATCACCCGCCTGGCAAACAGCTGGACACGCAACCCGGTAACCGTTGAAATCGAACCGGAACAGATTGCAGTCGATACCGTGGATCAGGTTGTTTATGTTGTTACTGCCAAACAAAAATTTGCCCTGCTTTATAATGTCATTGCCCGGCAGAATCTGGAACGTGTTTTGATTTTCTGCAACCGCCGCGATGAAGTGAATCGGCTTGCCGAGATGCTGACCCGTTACGGGATCAGTTGCTCGATTCTTACCGGTGATGTGCCGCAAATAAAACGGGTTCGCAGGCTCGAGGGATTCAAGACCGGAAAAATCCGGGTGATTGTTGCCACCGATGTGGTGGCACGCGGAATCCATATTGAAGGCATGGATCATGTAATCAATTTCAGATTGCCCCATGATGCCGAAGACTACGTGCACCGGATCGGGCGCACTGGACGGGCAGGGGCCACCGGCACGTCCATCAGTTTTGCTGATGACGATGATGCATTTTATCTGCCCGACATAGAGGCATTTATTGGACGGAAGCTGGATTGCATTGAACCGGAGGATGACTGGCTGATTATGCCGGAACCGGTTTCGGTCAGCAAAAAGAACAAATCCCGCCATCAGGGGAAAAAGCCTCCTTTTAAGAAATCAGGATCCCGCCCGACGAATTCAACCTCAAAGAAGAGGTACCGACCTCGCCGCCGTCCCAAATCCGCTTCAGGGGATGAAAGTGGTTCTTCTGAAAAAAAAGAAAACAAAGATAATTAAGCAAACCGGGTGATACGTGTGAACTCCCTAATCACCCGCCCATTAATTGAATAGGAAATATGGCTTTACTCAGTATTCGTAACATGAGCATGGGGTTTGGCGGCCATCTGCTGTTTGACCGGGTTTCTCTCCATATGGAAGCGGGGGAACGGGCGTGCCTGGTGGGCAGAAACGGCGAAGGGAAATCCACCCTTTTAAATATCATCAACAATACCATTGTCCCGGATGAGGGTGAAATTTACCGTCAACCCGGGTTGCGCATCGGATCCCTGGCCCAGGAAATACCGTCAGACATGACCGGAAGTGTTCGTGAAATTACGGCTTCGGGTCTTGAAAAAGCGCCGGACGCGCCGGCCTCGACCGGAAACGGGGCGGTGGATGAGGAAGCATGGCAGCTGCAGACATCCGTCAACAAAATCCTGACCCAGCTGAAGCTGGATCCCGGGTTAAGATTTGAAAATCTTTCAACGGGTTTAAAGCGCAGGGTATTGCTTGCCCGGGCCCTTGCCGGATCACCGGATGTTCTGCTCCTGGATGAACCCACCAACCACATGGACATTGAATCCATTGATCTGATTGAAGCGGTTCTGTCGAAATTTACCGGGACCCTGATTTTTGTGACCCATGACCGGTGCTTTCTGGGCAAAATCGCCACACGGATTATTGAGATTGATATTGCAAAGGTCACGTCCTGGGCCTGCGATTATAACACCTATTTAAAACGTAAAGCCGCACTGGTGGACGCTGAAGAAGAATATCATCATCAGTTTGATAAAAAGCTGGCCATTGAAGAGGCGTGGATTCGGAAAGGGATCCGGGCCCGGCGGACCCGGGATGAAGGGCGGGTGCGTGCGCTTTTAAAAATGCGGGAAGAACGGCAAAACCGGCGGACCCGGCCGGGTTCAGCGAAAATGGCACTTCAGGAAGCCGAGCGCACCGGGAAACTGGTAATCAAGGCCCAAGGAATATCCTTTGCCTATGATGAAAAATCCGTGTTAAAGGATTTTTCCGCTACTGTGATGCGGGGCGACCGGGTGGGCATTATCGGGCCCAACGGATCCGGCAAGACAACCCTTTTGGGTCTGATTCTTAAAAATCTAAAACCCGATGAAGGCACCGTCCGTCACGGGGTGAACCTGGAAGTATCCTATTTTGATCAGACGCGAGAACAGTTGGATGAGGAAAGGACCGTTTCCGATAATGTGGCAAACGGCAGTGACTTTGTTACGGTCAACGGCCGCCGGCGCCATGTGATCGGTTATCTCAAGGATTTTCTGTTTTCACCGGACCGGGCAAGAAGTCCGTTAAAAACACTTTCCGGCGGGGAACGCAACCGGCTGCTTCTGGCGCGCCTGTTCACGAGGCCTGCGAATGTGCTGGTAATGGACGAGCCCACCAATGATCTGGATATTCAGACCCTGGAACTGCTGGAAGAGCTGCTTCTTGAATACAGCGGAACCCTGCTCCTGGTCAGTCATGACCGGGCGTTTTTAAATAATGTGGTGACCAGCACACTGGTGTTTGAGGAAAACGGAAAAGTCGTCGAATATATTGGCGGATATGACGACTGGCTCCGGCAGAAAAAACCGGTGCCCATTCCCAAAACAGAGCCGATAAAGGTTCGTGAAAAAAAGAAGCCCGCATCCGGTAAGGGAAAATCCGGGTCGGGCAACAATAAGCTGGGCTATATGGAAAAAAGGGAACTCGACGCGCTGCCGCAGCAGATCGAATCCATGGAAAAAGAACAGGCCAGCCTTCTTGAAAAGATGTCGGCCCCGGATTTTTACAAAACAGAGGGCCAGGTCATAGCACAGATCAAAGCACGGCAGGAGGCGCTGGAAAGCCTGTTGGAGGCTGCTTATGCGCGGTGGGAAGATCTGGAATCACGGAATATTTGATCGTAGGTCGGGATTCCATTCCCGACAAATGGAACATGTCAATCAGTCGATTTTGGTGCCGGGTAAGAAATCCGGCCTACCGGAGGATATAAGTTGTTTTTTCTTTCAGCGGCACAGGAGCCATAACAGGCTTCCAAATAACTCATTCATAATATCTTGAAATAATTGATAAGTTATTTGCTGATACAGTGGTAATGAATCACCATGAAAAGCTTTTTACGGAGTCGTTTTTGATTTTTTGGCGGTGTTTAATTCCGAAATCGCTCCCATGTTATGAAAGTCCTGCGTATATGCAGGTTTTTAAATCGGCAATGATTTCATCCACAGATTCGTAAAAGATATCCGATCCCAACGTAAAATGGGCAAGGATATCGTTCAAGCCGGTCGGGATATACGGATACAGTTTTTTCAGGTTCATAAACCGCCACTTGTGGACAATGGAAAAATCCTCCGGTTCAACTTTTGAGATCAGATTCTTGTAAAGCAGATTCCCGTTCGCTTTATTTTTTTCTTTAAGGTTGTGAAACCCTTTTCCGATGGCAAAGGTCAGAATATTTCCAAGGCCCATGAGATCCAGGCTGAACGGGTTTTCCACTGAATCAAAATCATAGTCAAAGTCAATCCAGACGTAGTTTCCAGTCCCCTTTTCAATGATGACATGATCATTTCTGATGTCGCCATGTTTGAAGCCGTTTTCATGAAGAAGTCGCAATGATTCAAAAAGTGTTAACAGTTTGTTGAGTATGCCCGGCAGCAGTTGCTGAAAATACTGTTTGTGATCCATATTGATGGCGTTTACATAAAGATAAAAATTTTTCCCGTGAACAACATCCAGCACCCGGACGTTATTTTCTTTTTCATCATGATAGGCGGTGCCATGCATGAAGTGGGGATGGTTGCCGACAAGTTTAAGTACGGCGCCTTCTTTTTCCGGATGTCTGAAACATGGAATTTTTACGTGGCCGATTGTTGTTTCAAATGATTCAAAAAAGGACAGCTTGATAATCTTGCGCTCCCCGGTATCCATATCCACGGCTTTTTTAACCCAGAATTTCGGTTCATCAAGCCCAAACCGTTCTTCCCGTTCATGCCCTTTTATAAGGTAGCGCTTATCCCCGACGAGGACAATATCGCCATAGTCAATGGCAAAAAAGTTGGTAGTATCCGTGAATATCCGTTCTTTCATGTGGGGTTCCGTTGTTTTCCCATGCCTTGAATGAATTCGGCAGTTCAATCGGGGGATAATGTCACTATATCAAAAAAAAACACCATCGTTCAATAAAATATAAAAAGTGATTAACCCGGCAGGGATTTTGAAATTGTAATGCAAAATTGTTCATTTCGTTTCTGTTTTAAGCGTCACGTTCATGAAGTCACCTGGGAAAGTTACAAAGCGTATTCAAAGGTCAAACGTAGACTTGACCCCTTATAAAATTAAGAACTGATTTTCGGGCCAGGTGCAAAACCAATGGATGGTCAGCGTTAAAAATATAATGTTCAACGTTCAATTTGTTTCCATTTTTTTCAGCGTTATCCGGTTTGGGAGCCGGTCGCATAGCTTTTTTAAGCGGGAGGATTATTTTTGTCCCCAGGCGGTTCCGGTGGTAAAATAGAAAGCAAATTCATCTTCGCTCCAGGCAAAATCCATTCCAGTGCGAATCCCGAATACATTAGAAATAAAATAGCGGAAACCGAACCCGCCTGCGATATGGCCGTCTTTAAAAGAAAAATCACTGAGTTCATCATCCGCGACCCATCCGCAACCAAAGAATCCGAGAAGGCTCCATCTGTTTGTAACGTCCCATCGGAGTTCTGCTTCTGAAGTTACCGTGTATTGACCCTGGTATCGCGTAAGAGAAATACCGCGCAAATTAACAAAGGGCAGCATGTAAAAGGGAATATCACCGCTACTGAAATTTGTATCGGTGCGCAAACCCAGAACCAGAGAAGAATGAAAAGGCACCCAGCCGCGGATATTGGCAAGGGACTTATTAAAATCGCGGTCACTTCCGAAAATTTCTTCATAAAATACGGATTCAATTTTAACATTCATCCCGGCATCGGGTGTAAAGATCGAGTTGCGGGTGTCATATTCTGCAAAAATGCCCATACCGCCGGAGTTAATTGTTTTCTCAAGCGGTGGAAACCAGTCGGGAGGCTCTATATCCAGTCCAAAATCAATTTTGGTATCAAAGGACGCAAACTGGTAATTAGCTCCGAGAAATATATGGCTGTTGCCTACACGGTATGCCAGCTGTTGAAGGAGATAATAGCCATCCAGCGTATAGGATAAATGATCTACCGGCAGCTGTAAGTCGCCGCCCCGTCCATAGTAGTCGAGATTCATATCCATATAAACCAGTCCGCCCAAATAACGGAATTTGTCGTCTTTGAATATGTGCATGTGAAACAGACCGCCGCCTCTTGAATTATTTTTTGTCAGAAAGCCGCCGACACCGGTGATGCTGGGCGGTGGCAACCGCTTCAATTTTTCATCGGGATGTTTCTTTTTCATCTGCTCTGCCCTGTTTTGAATCGAATCATGAAGAAACATCAGCCCAAGCACTCCGCCGTATCCAACGGCCGGTTCTGTAATAATACCACCTATCGGCAGAAACCCTTTTGCGGTTGCCAGAAAGGCGGATACATCCAGTGCGCCGTCTTGAGGATCAATAAGCAGATCAGCCAACGATGGTTTTTCCGAAGCTGTGTCAGATGATTCCGGGGCCGGTTCAGTTGTCGCATTGTCCTGGGCGGGTATCGCGTCCGGCGATTCAGCGGGGTCAGCAAGAGGATCAGCAAGTGCGGTTGAGTGGCAACAGAAGATTATTCCCGTGAAAATGATAATAGTGAAGCTGATTTTTTTTAAACAACGGATCATGTTTTTTTAATAACAAATACGCATGTTTTTGCCAATAATTAAGTAGGTGTCCCGGAATTGCGATCAATTTTATTCCCCGGAGATGTTTGCTCTTAACCGGAGATGTTCGCCCTTAATTTGAAGAATCGTAAAAAAGAAAAAAATAGATATATGAAACCATATTGCGTTGACTCTTTATTTTGATTCTGCCATATTTTTAATTAAAAACAAATTGTTTTTAATTTCAGGAGATTACTTTACGGGAGATAGATATCAATGAGAATGCTGAATAAAATGAAGATGACTATCTCTGTCATGATGGGAGTGATCGTCATGATTGCTGCTTCAGCCTTTGCTGACGAAAATGAATTCGGCAAGGTGGAGGATGTAAAAGATGTAAAAGAAAAAAATTATGTGATTGCGCCAATGGTGATTTCCAACCCGAACCTGGGAAGCGGCGGCGGGTTGACCGCACTCTATTTTTATTCTCCAGACCCGGATGATCAGGTGTCGCCGCCAAGTACCGTCGGAGGGGTTGGAATTTATACAAACACGGACACTTATTTTATTGCGCTTTTTAACAAGAACCATTTTCAGGAAGATACCTGGCGTTTTAGTACGGGAATTGTCAACGGCCGTATAAAAAATGAACTGAACATTCCTGCTTTGGGTGAAGTCCGCTTCACAACCCGCGTCAAAGGAATCGGCACCCAGCTTCAGCGGCGAATATGGGGGGATTTTTTCGCCGGTGTCAAGCTGGCATATTCCGGCGTTAGCTACAAGGAAGGCAATGAAGCCAGCAAAGACTATTTTGAGCATTACGGTGTTGAGGATCAGGATACCGGGAGTTGGAGTATTCTGATGAGTTATGATTCCAGGGATGACCAGCGGTATCCGTATAAGGGCGTCCTGGCAGAGGCGGGTTTTACCGCAAATCCCGAATGGCTGGGAGCCAGTGAAGGGTATTACGTTGTCGAAGGGTCTGCCAATTCGTTCCATCAGCTTATTCCCGACCATGTGCTTGCCTTAAGGGTTTACGGGCGTTTTACACCCTCTGATACACCGTATGCCGGGCTTTCAAGCCTCGGACGCCGGAGCGATCTGCGTGGTTATGTTTCCGGAGAAATCGTGGCGGAAAACATGATCAGCACGCAGGCGGAATACCGATGGTTTTTTACCCGGAAATGGGGGATTGTCGGCTTTGGCGGAGTTGCCACACTGTATGACGGGAATGTCACGAATATCAACAGTGATATCATCTATTACAGCGGTGGTGTCGGGCTTCGTTATCTCCTGCATGCGGAAAACCGGGTGAACTTCCGGGTGGATTATGCCTGGGGCGAGGATGGTGAAAAGGGGTTTTATGTGAGCATTAGTGAGGCGTTTTAAATGGACTTCTCATGAAAAAAATTAAAAAAATTGGCGGTTTTCGTGCGGGCACTAAATCGCAAGCACTCACTGAGCTTGCATTTCCTTTTTTGTCTCACGGAGTATGCTGGTGATTCGGTCCGGATAATCTTCAGGAAATGTCCAGTACCGCAATCCTTGATCACTAAAATTCTCTGTCAGGCCACGTTCCGGGGGATCGGCGTGAAACAGAAACTGGATAAGAATGTCGCTGCTGATCCATGGGTGACTATACCAGAAGTCGTGCGCGCCGGCAGACATGCCTTTGACGGTTTTGTCGTCCACGCCGATAACATAGAGGCCGGATCCCCAGGTGGCGTTTTGTCCCCATTTTTTATCTTCTTCATTCATGTCTTTTTTATCAGGACTTCCAATCCTTGATATACCGTGATGCCTCCGGGCCAATGCCAGAACCGAGTCCTTCATGTTAATAGTGAGTGTAACGCTGCGGGGGATATCAATATAGCTTTTAAGATGTTCAACAAATGTGTCCGTCCCGATGTCGGGTGCTGCAAAATATACTTCGCCAAGTCTAAGCTGATTGCGCTTTTCGCCATGGGTTTCCTTTCCAAGGATTGCCAGACCGGGGCTTGCGATCTGCGCACCGGCACTGTAGGCAAGAATATTAATTTTTTCAGCCGTCGTGTATTTGGAAAGAAAGGAGATGAGGCGCTTGAATGCTGGTGCAGACCTACGTGCATGGCGGACATCAGTGCCATAGGCCAGAAGGTTCTCTGCGGACGGCCAAAGGAAAACCATAACTGTTGAGTTCTGGCCCGTGAAATGACGATACTGGGCCGCCTGTGCGGCTGCTCGATATATGGTGGAATTGGCGCCATGGACGTAAACCATGATGTCCTTGTCCAGGCTTTTGGATAGATGTTTATTCAGAGCATCCGATAGCGCTTCAATTTTTTCCGTCATTAATTCCGTATCACTATCTAATGGAATTGCAGCCAGTTCCTCTAATCTTTCAAGATAAAGTGCCGGCCGACTGTTTTTGTCATCAGAAGTGGATATTTTGAATATCTGGTTCCAGTCAGTATTTTTACTTCCTATTTCAAGATGAGCGATACCTAAGTAAAGTTTGTTTCCCGGAAAAATGGAATAATTGGTAAATTCATCTTCCCCCAGTGGTGAACGGTTTGTTGCATAGAGGACGGCTATCTGATTGCTTTTTTCAAGATTGGGGTTGCGATCGAAGGGATTGTGCTCTCCTGATGCCATTACTGAAGGCGTGGGCATCAGGTAGACAGTTTTCTGGCATCCAATAGTTGAAACAACAATCAGAAGTGCCATGATCAGATAAGTAAACGTTCGATAACCAATCATGATTATGTTTCTCCGATTTAACTGAAAAAAGGAACTCTTACTCCAAATTTTATATAAAAAAGCCCGAAAAGGAGAGAGTGTTATCGGTTTGGGTATGGCTTTTTTAAGTTGAGATATTATCGACTCAATTCAATCTTAAGGCCTGAATTATTTAATCCGTTTACCATGCGTTCAATAATGTCTTCAAATTTTATGTAATGTTTGATCAGTCGCAAACCGCGGGTTTGAAAATCAGGTTTAAGATTCAGAAGGTTTTTAACTGCTTGTTTTCCCTCCTCGAATCTGCCGAGCTGCCCCAAGGTAGCTGCCTTCATAAGAGGCTCCCAGAAAATAGACGGTCTACTGAAATTCAGCGTCTCCAGATGGGCCTGTTCGTATTCTTCCTGCCGAACCCAATCCACCCACAGCGCATAATGAACATAAAGGCCATAGTAGGGGTTGAGCTGGATTGCCCTTTTTATCAAAGCCCGGCCACGTTTCCACTCTCCCAGCAATGTCAACAGATAGCCGATGCCATCGAGGATGGAAAGGGAATTTGGATTCAGGGCCAGGGCCTTTTCTGCCTCTTCCAGCGCCGCGGGTATTTCATTGTTAAATATACGATTAAGGGCCAATATGGTTCTGGCCCGCTGGTTGTCCGGATTCATCCGGACTCCCTTTTCAGCAAATGCGATGGATTTTTCCAGAGCCGATTCAAAGCATGGAAACTCCAGGCTGTAGATGTTTCCATAAAGGCGTCCGAGCATACTCCAAACCTGGCCGCATCCCGGCTCAATGCGTGCAGCATATTCAAGTGCTTCCATCGCCCGTAAAAAACTCTCCGAAGTGAGGGTCCGGTCAAATTCGTGATATCGCAGTATGGCTTCATAGGTTGTCAACTCGGACGGCGGCTTGATTTTGGATTCGGATGCCAGGGTATTGGAGATGATTCCATGCTCACCAGCCACCCTGACGGCAATGATCCGGGCGACTTCTTCTTCAAAAACGGACAGCTGAGAGGGGTCAAGATCACATTTGTGGGTGTCCCCCCAAAGCTGCGTGTCGGTCTTTGTGTCATTCAAACGGATGGACACCTTGATTCCGGGCAAGTCTCTACGGATGCTTCCATCAATTACGAAACGGATCCCGGTATCCGAAAGCCTTCTTCCATAAACATGCGGATCCTGAAATATTACCCGGATATCCTGGTATCGGGTCAGCTCAATGGCAAGTTCGGTAGCCAGACCGATGGACAGATAATTCTCATCCGCATCGCCGGTCAAACATTTAAACGGGCGTACCAGTAACCTTGGCCATGAGTTTTCATGTCTCATCTCCGGCTTTGAACTGTTTGGTTCGGCTTTGTCTGTGTAGGTTTTGGCCGGAATAGAGAATGTGGGCACATAGGTTCCCCTGGGAATATCAATGCGCAACGTGTCATGTGTGCCTGCGGTTAAATAATAGTGCTCCAGGGCCCGGCGGAGTTTGTTTGCATGGATGCTCACAATGGGATCTGTGTTCTGATCAAAGTCTTTTTTTCTGCCGAATACCTGGGTGGCCACTGTGTATCCCTTGATTTCATCCGAATCTCCGGAGATGGTTTTTTTCACAACGAATTTAAGAAACGCGATCTGGGCTTTGGTGGCATTGAATTCCGGGCTGTCTAAAATCCGCTGCTGTTGCCGCAATATCTCTTCAGCAGTCGGGGATAGAGGCGATTTACTATTATTCCGGGGGGTGGGTTTTTTTTGTTGAACCATTTTTTTGTTCCGGCGGCAACTATTACAAAAAATATTCCATTTAAAATCAATGGGTTTTAAATAAAATTTATGTATTAATTACCCTATAATAGGTTCACAATCAATATCTATTTATTTATAATAAAAACCAATTAATTTCAAGTGAATGTTAATATCTCATCTTCTTTCCGTTTAGGTGCTAATTTTTCCGGATTATCCGGATTAGGTTTAATAATATTTATTTGAGCAGGGGCTTTTTATGAATGTGATCCATACAGACTTATTTACCGTTATCAAACGCTTCCCGGATCGTAAAGTAGCCCTAAAAACGTTTTTTGATAAAAGTGAAAATTTTCAGGTGATTTGTCAGGATTACCGTCGGTGCTTTGAAGCCCTGAATCATTGGAAACGTTCTGATCGGGAAGAAGCAGCGATTACCAAAGAGGAATATAAGGCGCTTCTTAAGGAACTTGAGGCTGAAATTATCCAGATGTTAAATAAAAACATGCCATTGTGATGACAATAGTTTGTTTTTAATGGTCGATCATAATCAATAGACGTTATAATGAAAGGAGTGAATAATGAAAAAGGAGAAGGCTATGATGAACACAGTAAAAAGTATCAGATTGAAATCATCACGTGTAACTTGGTATGGCATGGGCGCTGTTGTTTTTTTTGTAGCAGTATGTTTGATGCTAGCCCCACCTGTCATGGCCGAAGGCACACCTCAAACGGCGCAAGATGAAGATGCCGAGCTCGCTCAGAAGTTGACCAACCCCATTGCCGACCTGATAACGATTCCGGTTCAGATGAGCTACGACAGTGACATCGGTCCTGCAGACGATGGCTGGAAGCTGCAAACCAACATCCAGCCGGTTATCCCGCTCCAATTGAATCCGGATTGGAACCTGATTACCCGGACGATCCTGCCGGTGATTTACCAGGACGATATCCTTCCGGGAACGGGTTCCCAATTCGGCCTGGGCGACACAAGTGTGAGCCTGTTCTTTTCACCCCAAAGTTCGCTATCAGCCGGTGGGGTGCTCTGGGGCATCGGACCGATCTGTCTCCTGCCTACCGCTACCGACGACTTGCTTGGCACAAAAAAATGGGGTGCGGGACCGGCCGGGATTGTGTTGACGGCGCGTGGGCCATGGACTATTGGCATGCTGGCCAACCACGTCTGGTCCTTTGCCGGGGACAGTGAGCGTGACGATATCAGCAATACTTTCTTGCAGCCCTTTGTTGCTTATACTGGGCCGAGCGCCTGGACCATATCAGTCCAGACCGAGAGCACTTACAACTGGAAGACGGAGAACTGGTCTGTGCCGATCAATATTGCCGTTGCCAAACTCGTCAGGTTTGGCATACTGCCTGTCAGCTTGCAGGCTGGCGTCGGTTATTGGGCGGAATCCCCTGATGCAGGTCCTGAAGGATTACGCTATCGGCTCCAGGCGAATTTCGTACTGCCCAAACCCAAATAAAGGTTTCTTTGTCTCAAGAAAGGGGAAAAAGGTTGAACGCACTAAAAACTTTTTTAAGTTAAAAAGCATCGGGTTTTGATAACCTGATAAAAAAAGGAGGCAGAAAATGAGGACTTTTCGTTTTTTTGGGTTATTGGTTATGGCGATATTTGCATCAAATTTTTCGAACCTGGCACATGCCGACAGTTATTTGAACGCGATTGAAGTATTTAAAAAATCTCCGGCAGTACAGCCATTTTTTCAGAACGCTTATGGCTATGCGGTTTTTCCGACGATCGGAAAAGCCGGTTTTGTCATCGGGGGGGCTTACGGTGAGGGGAAGGTATATCGGGGGGGTGAAGTCACCGGTAAATCATCCATCGTAAAATTGTCCATAGGTTGGCAGGCCGGTGGTCAGGCATTCAGCGAGATTATTTTTTTCCAGGATAAACGCGCTTATGAGGAATTTACCAGCGGTGAGTTTACTTTTGATGCCCAGGCATCGGCTGTTGTTATTACTGCCGGTGTTCAGGCACAAGCGGGTACCAAAGGTGTTTCTGCCGGGGCGACTGCCGGTCCGGCTACAGGGGTACAGGCAGAAACCAATTACATAAAGGGTATGGCCGTATTCGTGCATGCAAAAGGCGGATTAATGTACGAGGCAGCCATTGGCGGACAAATGTTTAATTTTACGCCCGTGGAGGGTAAAAAATAATCGTAAGATATTTATTTGAAAAAATTAAATCAATAAAATGCCCCGGTCAGGGATTTCTGCTCCTTTATGGTCTATGACCCGCAGGCTGGGATATATATCTATCTTAGTAGCACTTTCTTGCCTGTGTGACTGGCATCTGTTTTGAGGGATTGGCATCAATCTCCCCTCGTGGGAGCGGCTTCTCGTGGGAGCGGCTTCCAGCCGCGAAACCGCCGTCATTATTAAAGGATAAATGATAGAATTTTCATGAATGAATTTAAACCGGCAAACGGGTCAAAAAATCTGCGAAAAGGAAGGGTGTCCATCGTTGGTCAATACTATATGATCACAACAGCAGCATATAATAAAAACGAGGTATTCAATTTGACAGGGGCGGCTGACGCCGTATTAAATAGTCTATATTGGCTTGATAAGCAAAAGCGGATTGATTTGCAGGCAGCGGTTGTTATGCCGGATCATTTACATTTTGTTGCAAAGTTGAACAGCGGAACTTTATCAGGGGTAATGCACAGTTTAAAAAGTTTTACGTCTAAAAAAATAAAATCGGATTTGAATTTAAAAAACAATATTTGGCAATCTCAATATCATGATCATGCAATTTGCGGGGATGATGAATTAACAAAAACGATTACCTACTGTTTGAATAATCCGGTCCGGGCAAATATTGTGGATGATTTTCATGACTACCCCTACTGGTACTGCAAATTTGAAGTTTGATGCAGGGTCATATTTATCGCGGCAGGATGCCGCTCCCACAGGAGGGATCACAATGATCTCACACGAAACCCGAAAGTTGAGTTATGAATTAAGATAGTCCGGCATAGCGATTTTAGGGCACAACAAAGGGGTCATGCCTTGAAAGTTGAATAGGTTGCGGGTGTTTGCTATATGCCTTGTAACAGACATATTTTTTAAGGGGGGCATATGACACGACAGTTAAGGATTAATTATCCCGGCGCTTTTTTTAAGAAAATTGGAGAGCAATTCAAGATCAGCGAATCAGCGGTATCACATGCAGTCAGCCGGGTTTCGAAAACCATTGCAAAGGATAAAAAAGTGCGAAAAAAAATTGATAAGCTGATTAACAAACTCAATTATTCAGGATTCAAGACATGACCCCTATCTATGTTCACATGACCCCTATCTATTTGTTTTTGTTTGGATTGCTGTTTCTAAATTTTGAGAACAACCCGCCAAAATTAATTTCTGACGGTCGTCCGCATTCAAAAAAGGACTCTACCTTTACAATTTTGGAAAGGCAGGCTGTAGTTTTTGCATCAAAAAGTAAATCAGTTCAAAAATTTGTTAGTCACCGTGGATTGCTGACTTTTCAGATACATACAAAAAACATACGACAGAGGAGAGAGATTATGAACAGGCTGCTTTTAATGTTGATGCTTCTTGGCGCGGTAAGCCACGCCGCCACCAACCAAACCGCCGAGGCCAACTTCCAGTCCTTGGAAACCCCGTCCGAAGAATACCCCTACCTGCTCCCTTTTCTTGGGCAGAAGGCGATCGACGCCGGCGAAAAGATTCCGTTGCCGCTGGGCATTTCGGCGGCCTACTACCACGTCACGCGCGACATCGACGTGAAGAGCATCTCCGCAAGCATCAACGACAACCCGATCCAATCGGTCGACGACTATGTGTCGATCGACGTAACGACCCACGTCAACACCGGCTCGCTACGGCTCGACGCCTGGATCTTCCCCTTCCTGAACGTGTATGGCCTGGTTGGCGGAATCGACAACACGTCGGAGATCAACGCCGACTTCAACATCGGCGACAACAGCATTTCCCTGCGGGCGGATGGCAGCTTCAGCGGTACGGCCATGGGCTTCGGCACCGTGCTGGCAGGAGGCTACATGAACTATTTCATGACCCTCGACGCCAACTGGGTCTATTCCGATCTCGGCGACCAGTTCGATACCCGCTTCAGCGGACAGATCTACAACGCCCGCCTCGGATGGAAGGGCAAGATCAAGAACCACAACACCCGCATCTGGCTGGGCGCCACCTATTGGGATACCGAACGCGAAATGAGCGGATCCATTTCCACCGGCGGGAGCGTGGTTCAAAAGATTAATTTCAAGGTGGTGCAGAAACCCGTCAATCCCGGCAACATCAGCATCGGCACCAACTATGAGTTCACCAAGAAGTTCAACCTTGTCGCCGACTATGGCTTTAACTTCGAGGACGCCCACATCTTCCTTATTTCGCTCAACTATCGCTTTTATTGAGAATGCCAATCCCACACAACTTAAACAGGTTATTATTCCGTATTCGCAATAGATAACTTTTTTGCACAACTTTTATTTTTTGGGGAGGCAATATGTTCATCCTCTATCTTCCGCCAATCGTGAGCTTCGCAATTGCGATCATCGTTTTTTTTTCATTTTCGATCAGCCTGTATTTTGTAGTTCATCGATTCTGGTCAAAAGATATCAGTGAAGAAACCAAAAGGACTGCAGATTCTGTCGTTACAAGAATAGGTATCATCCACGGTGTGGTTCTTGGAATAAGGTCACAAAGGATAAATATTATGAGTACGACAGTGAGCGCAACCAGGTTGTTGCCAATGCCGACGGTTCCACCGACATCTATTTTGGCCCCAAGGCCCCGGCAGGCAAAGAGAGCAACTGGATTCAGACCATTCCCGGTAAAGGCTGGAACACCATTTTACGTTTTTATGGACCGCTGAAACCCTGGTTTGATCAGACCTGGCGGCCGGGAGAGATTGAATTGGTTAAATAGAATTCAAAGTCTTCCCGTCTTTGACTGGAGGTTAATCAGTTGTATGTTATTTGTAATGGAGGCAATAAGAGTATGAGCAATTTAATTAGAAGAAATAAACCGATTATGTTGGCTTTATGTGTGTTTGGCCTGGCTGCTATTCTCTACCTTCCACTCGCTATGGCCAACGAAAATGACTACGCTACTTCAGATGAAATAGGACTGATGAAAGGTTTTCCGCCGCCTCCAGAGAAGCGTGTGGACCGTTCCAGTCTGCTCAAAGGCCCGGGTAACCGATGGTCCTATCTTAATATGCGGCAGTTATATCCTACGGCGGCTATTAAAAATGCTGACGTTCCGGTCCCTGTCAAAAAATCTATGGATGGAGCGATCGAGAAACTAAAAATACAGAAACCCGGTGCAGCTATGGTCGATGTTGATACCTGGCTGAAAGAAACCTACTCTGATGCCGTGGTTGTCGTACACGGAGACAAAGTGGTATTTGAACGCTACCTGAACAGCATGCATGCTGACCATCCGCACCAGATGATGTCGGTCACCAAATCTTTTGCCGGGCTTTTTGGCCTGCTCGCCGTCGCCGATGGCAAGGTGAAGGAAAGCGATGAAGTAGCGAAAATTATTCCTGAACTAAAAAAATCGGGCGCCTTCGCTAAGGCAAACTTCGGACAGGTGCTCGACATGACCAATTCCATGGACTTCTCCGAGGATTATGCTGATCCCGAGTCGGGCATCTCGCACTACATCATTGTTCTCGGTTTGAAGCAGCCGGTAGAAGGGCGCACCTACGCCAATAGTATTTATGATTACCTGCCTACACTACAAATAGACAAAAAATACGCGCACGGTGAAGTCTTTCACTACCAGACGCCTAAAACCGATGTGGTTAACTGGGTGAACAATCGTGTAACGGGCAAGTCCTTTCAGGACTCCCTGCACGACAAACTCTGGTCAAAGCTTGGGACCGACGGTGAAACCTACGTGCTGCTTGATAAGAATGTAACGCTCTTCGCTGGAGGTGGTCTGAACGCGACGCCTAATGATCTGGCTCGCTTCGGTATGATGATGATCAACGATGGCAAATCCACCAGCGGTGAACAGATTGTGCCAGCTTCGGTAATCAAAACCTTGTCAAAAGGTGGTGACCGCGAGGCATACAATAACGGTCCGGGTACGGAAAACGATGACTGGAGCTACCGTGCACAATGGTGGATACGCCACACACCCGGCAAAGAATCATTCTCAGCCATCGGGGTCCACGGGCAGTGGATCTACATTGATGTTAAGCGTAATGTCGCCATCATCAAACAGTCATCGCAACCGGTCTCAGATGATGATTACTACGACGGCTATAACACCAACGCCTTTGATGCAATTATTACGCACCTGGCTAACCTGAAATAATCGGGTATTGGTATATGAATAATATGATTTCGCTCTGATGCATATAAAGGAAAAAAGGTGGCGGAAGGAGTAAAATTTAACCCGTCCTAGGCGTTTACAGTGAGTACCTTCTGCTCGACGCACGTGCGGGAGTATTGCCGCCAATTTAGCAGTAAAAATAAAGGGGTCATGTCTTGAAAGTTGAATGGTTTGCGGGTGTGTGCTATATGCCTTGTAACAGACATAGTTTTTAAGGGGGGCATATGGCACGACAGTTAAGGATTAATTATCCCGGCGCTTTTTATCACGTCACATCTCGCGGTAATGAACAAAAGGCAGTTTTCAAGAGTAAGCGGGACAGAGAAAAGTTTCTGGAATACCTTGAAACAGCCTCGTTAAGATATAATGCCGTTGTTCATGTCTATTGAGGAGTATGTTAAAAAGAATTTTGTAAAAATCATAGAAACCGACAAGGAGATTCCGGCGACAAAGGCGTTTACAGAAGAAGCTTCCATGGAGGAAATCTTTGAAGCTGTAGACAAAATGTTTTCAGAAGGCAGGCTGTCGAGGGATGTCAAACAGTATTTATGGCATAGATATACATCTGTGCATCTTAAGGAAATTGGAGAGCAATTCAAGATCAGCGAATCAGCGGTATCACATGCAGTCAGCCGGGTTTCGAAAACCATTGCAAAGGATAAAAAAGTGCGAAAAAAAATTGATAAGCTGATTAACAGACTCAATCATTCAAAAATCAAGCCATGACCCCTATCTTTGACTCGAGTCGTTCTACGCTGAAGGGATTCTGCGTCTATATAACAAATAACAATCGGTTGCTGCGGACAGTGCTAACACATCGTCTGTAGCAACCAAAATATTTTGGAATAAGTATGAAAGGAGAAACCATGAAGAAAATGATAAACATGAGCGTCGTTATTGTTGCTCTATGGCTTGCGTTCGCCAACCATCTATCTGGAATGCTGCCTGATCCAAACGGGCAACCTGAGGTGCCGGCGCCAGACGACGTCAAAGCATGGAAAGCTGTTCAGCAAGCGAGAGAAGCGTTTAGCCTCGAAAGACAGAAGCCTATTGTGGAACGCTTGCAGCCGACCGTCACGGAAATGGAATTGGGTGGGGTTCCGGTTCTGGATATTAAACCCAGGAACTGGAAGAACAACGGCAAGGTAATGGTTTACACCCATGGTGGGGCTTACACCGTACTTAGCGCTAAATCCACCCTTGGCAGCGCTGCCTTGATGGCCGAAGCCACCGGATTGCGGGTGATCTCGGTAGACTACACGCTGGCGCCCCATGCCAAGTGGCAGCAGGTAACGGGTCAGGTCGTTAGTGTTTTTAAAGCGCTGAGCAAGCAAGGTTATGCCATGAAGGACATTGCAATCTATGGTGATTCTGCCGGCGGCGGACTGGCAGCGGGCTCTGTCCTCAAAATGCGTGACCAAGGTATGGGTATGCCCGCCGCGGTTGTGCTCTGGTCGCCATGGTCGGACATCACCGAGACTGGGGATAGCTATGTCACGCTGAAACATGCAGAGCCTTCTTACATCTATGACAAGGTACTCAAATCGTCTGCCGATGCCTATGCCAATCCGAAAGATCAGAAACACCCTTATGTGTCACCGGTCTACGGTGATTACGCCAAGGGATTTCCGCCAACCTTAATCCAGGGGGGCACCAAGGAGATTTTTCTGAGTAACTTCATTCGTCATTATCAGGCATTGGATACTGCCGGCCAAACTGTGAAGCTGGATCTTTACGAAGGCATGATCCACGTATTTCAGGTAACGCTGCCCGGTTCACCGGAGTCGAAAACAGCCTTGGCGAAAGTTAATGCGTTTGTTAAGCGGCATCTGGGCAAGTGAAGAGCCAAGTGAAAAACAAAGGGGTCATGTCTTGAAAATTGAATAGGTTGCGGGTGTGTTCTATATGCCTTGTAACAGACATATTTTTTGAGGGGGCATATGGCACGACAGTTAAGGATTAATTATCCCGGCGTTTTTTTTAAGAAAATTGGAGAGCAATTCAAGATCAGCGAATCAGCGGTATCACATGCAGTCAGCCGGGTTTCGAAAACCATTGCAAAGGATAAAAAAGTGCGAAAAAAAATTGATAAACTGATTAACAAACTCAATCATTCAAAAATCAAGCCATGACCCCTATCTTTGACTCGAGTCGTTCTACGCTGAAGGGATTCTGCGTCTATATAACAAATAACAACTAAAAATAGGAGGATAAAATGAGTTTAAATGGACAAAAAATGGAAATCAACGGCCTCAAACTTAATGTTTTGGTTGAAGGAGAAGGTGAACCAGTGATGTTACTTCATGGGTTTCCCGATTCAAATTATGTCTGGCGCGATGTAATTCCCTTGCTTGTAAAAGCCGGGTATAAAGTAATTGCACCTGACCAGCGCGGTTTTGGCGAGTCGGATGCCCCGGAAGGTAAAGAAAACTATGATATGGAACTCATCGCCAAAGATGCTGTTGCTATACTTGATGCCTTAAATATCAAAAAAGCAAAACTGGTCGCCCACGACTGGGGCGCCATGATTGGCTGGCTACTGGCAGGAACCTATCCGGAAAGATTTGAAAGTTATACCGCCATCTCAGTCGGGCATGCAAAAGCCTATGCCGCAGCCGGATTTGAACAAAAAAAGAAGGGCTGGTACGTTCTTTTTTTTCAACTTGAAGGTATAGCTGAAAAAGCATGTATGGCCAAAGACTGGAAACTTTTCAGAAAGACTGTTGACAATCACCAGGAAGTTGACCACTGGATCAAGGATCTTTCCCGTCCTGGCAGACTGTCGGCTGGAATGAACTGGTATCGTGCCAATCTTTCCAAACTTTGGAAAGCAGACTTTCCAAGGGTAAAA
>JABZFM010000033.1 GCA_014237465.1 Desulfobacteraceae bacterium
AATCAGTTTCATTAAGGTTTTAATTCTGTGGGAGAGGCTTCCAGCCTCGATGTTTAAGGATCAACATTACACATTAGAAATATATCAACGATATGGATATTCGTGAAAATCATTCACAATATCTAATTCCGAATTCGCGGCAGGGTGCCGCTCCCACAGTGTTCATTCAAACGAATTTCCAAATGCGGTTACCCTGGGCCGAAACCGGGTCTCTGTTTACAAAGTTACGGAAAAATAGTATTAATGGCTTCTTAAAAAGATCATCATTGAAATGGAATAAAAATAATCTTTCTGTCATTTGGACCGGAATTTAAGAGAAAATCAAAATGAAACACTGTTTTTTCAAATGCGCCATTTTTTTAAGTCTTTTGATATTATCCGCGGCTTTTGCGGATGCGGATATTATCATTCTGAAAAACGGACAGGTGATCAAAGACGTCACCATCAAAGACGAAGGCGACACCCTGTATTGTGAAAATAATGATCAGTCCTTTTACATCAATAAAAATACGGTTGAAAACATCATCCGCACCGGCCCCAAAACCGGCCTGAAAACATTCCCCGAAAAGGCCAAAGATTTTATCACATCCCTGCCCCGGAAAATCCGGCTGTTTATAAAAGACTATTTCGCGTTTGTTGCAACGGTTACCGGCGTATTGGTTCTCCTGGCGGGTTTAATCGTGTTTAAAATCCTGTGGATCAACATTTCCCCGATTTTCAAGGAAGGCGCACGGCGGCGAGACGTCATCAAAGCGGTTAGGCAGTTGGATGCGGATGAAAAGTCGGTGTTACGGGAATTTTACATTCAACAGGCAAACACGCTTGAAATGCCGATGGAAGATATTGTTGTTTCCGGACTGATCAAAAAAGGGATTCTCCAGACAACCCGTGAGAAAGGACAGTATTCAGTCGGCGGTCTTCTGCTGCCGGTGATCATCTCGCCTGTTGCGAAAAAGCGCATCAAACCCCGGAAAATCGGGATGCCGTCAAATCTAAACGACCCAAAAGTGCGGGACGCTTTATCAAAATCACGTCCCCAATACATGTATGAAATGGCAGGGTTTTATAAATCCCTGGAAAAATCAAATTCTGATCGTCTATAACTCCGAGATATCCTCAATTGTGGCATAATTTTTTAAAAAAACTTGCAGTTGGGCGGCCTGATCGCCGTCTATTTCCCCGAATTGAACACCGACCCGGCTTTTAACAAATGTCGAAAAAAGGCTTTTGCCGTTTTCATGAAATTCTGAAATCTTTTTCGACGGGACATCTTTTAAATAAAAAACCCGACCGGTCACAAAAATATCCGTATCAAATAATTCAGGAATATTATCCGCATTTGCAATGGTTACCAGAGAGATCCCGCCCCTGCTGATGTTCTTGATTTTACATAAAATTTTAGAGTCATTTTCAATAAAGGCAAATGATTCTTCGCGCACCTTGAATCTTTTATGTAGCCTTCGGTCAATACGTTTTCCCATGATAATGACCTCCATTTCATAAAAATCATGATTTACACTGACACAAACGGTCAGCTGGCTCGTTTTCCGGACCCGGCCCTGGATTAAAACAAAAGCGTATCTGCATTCATTCGATCAACGCAACTTCTTATCTTTAAATATCAGTGGCGGAATTATTTTACATATTAAAATATAACTCATAACCACCAAAATATCAACATCAACCATTCAAACTTATAAAAAAAAACAAACCCATGGATATTAATCATCCGCGCCGGTCGCAACACTTATACCTGCCCTTTTCATTAACATCACGGCCCATCCGAATGAAGCTCCAATTGCCCCGTCAAAAACCAGTTATAAAAGTAAAACCTCTTTAAGGGACCACTGTGAATTCTACCTGAGAAAGTAATTCCCCTTTCCTTGTGACCACGTCCACCCGCCATTGGCCGGCTTCATTCTTATTTCGGAGGGTCACATTGCTCCATGTTCGCATCCGCGGGTAATGAATGGTCAAAGGCACCTCACAGTATCTGCGGCCATTGAGATAGTATACATGTCGGAGTTTATAAGGCGTTTGCTTTGAGCGCACATCCATCCACACATAAGGTTTTGCACCCTTTTGCAATGAAAATATATTTTGCCGGGAAACGGCACGTTTGTTTTTAACGCCCTGACAGGTTACAATTTCAAAAATTCGTATATTCGTTTCCCGGGCCGGTTGCATTGGAATTTCAGAAAGGCCCATTTTCCCTGACGTTTTGACTTGGGGCTTTAAAACAGGCACGGGTTCCGGGGTTATCTTTTTTTCAGGTATGATCAGTTCAGCGGATTGTATATCCGAATCCGGCGACTGGGGATTCAAGTCCTGACTTATCGCTGATAATTCTATTATTTCCGCTGCCGGAACCTGAATCTCTTCAGATTCTTGAAGGGATAAACTATCATCGACCGCCCTGTTCAAGGCGATTGCATTAGACTTGTTCATCACCGCTTCAGGAACCGGCGGCTGAGACAAGTTTTTGTAAAAAGTAATCAGCCCTGCACAGGCGATCACCAGAAGCACTCCGAACAGTCTGATTCGGGCCTTTTTTTTCCGCCGTTCCTTGGATGCAACAACCGCCCGGAATTTTTCGACTACTTCCTTGTCTCTTTTTTCAATTATATATCTGTTCATCGGCCTTGAACCATATTTTCCGGATCATTCTTCTTCCTGGGCTTTTTTTAATTTTTCCCGGGCATCAAGGATATATTGAGCAACATACGGATGCCCATAGTGCTTTGCTACATCTTTCGCCGTTCCCATTTTGGTTTCCGCATACACATCCGCACCATTATCAATCAGGATTCTCACCACCTTAATATGACCATGCTCAGCAGCCAGGAAAAGAGCGTCCATATGCGAATCATCCTCCTTGGAATTCACATCCGCACCATTTTCAAGGAGGAATTTAACTGTTTTATCAAATCCGCCTTGGGCTGCCAGGCCAAGGGCATTAGATCCTTTGGGAGTGACTGCCTTCCCGATAGTAAGGGTTAAAGTGGTCCTGGCATTTACATCCGCTCCATTGGCGACCAGTACTTTTACAACTTCCAAATGACCCTTTGCAGCCGCAGCCATCAGGGCGGTAGCCCCTTTTTCGCTCACGGCATTCACATCCGCGCCTGCTTTGATTAATGCATCCACACTTTCCATATGCCCTGCACCAGAAGCGATCATCAGGGTAGTGACACCTGCAAATGCAAGCTGACCTTTTACCGCACTATCTTTTGTTACTCTTGTCTGGTGGTTCGCGCCATGCGACAGCAGGAAGTTCGCCATCCGCAAGTCACCATTTACAGCTACAATCATCAGGGAATCCGTTCCATCCTCACATCTGGCATTCACATCTGCTCCATGGGCGACCAGCAAAGCCGCATTGGCATTCTGTTCCATTTTCAGAGCCGCCATCAATGGTGTGGCACCCTTGATAACCGTTTCCTCTTTGTATTTATATTCTGTCAGGATCACAGCATTGACATCCGCACCTTTGGCGATGAGTATTTTTACAATACCCTCATCATTTAAGGCCGCGGCAATAAAAAGCGGCGTGACACCATTTACATCGACCGCATTCACATCCGCACCTTGCTGAATCAATAATTTAGCAATATCAGTATGTTTATTGCGCAGGGCCGCCATCAGCGATGTGCGTCCTTCGTAAATGGTCTGGTCTTCATATTCAAACGACAATTTAGTGACCGCATTAACATCCGCTCCTTTGTCAATCAAGCGCTTGACAATATCTTCATGCCCTTTTGCCGAAGCAATAAACAACGGCGTCACGCCCTCCGGAGTGGCTGCATTCACATCAACCCCCAGGGCAAGGAGCCGATTAACCTTATTCAGCTGACCCTGGTCCGTGGCCTTGATTATGGGTGACATTTTCAGGGTTTTACATGCCGGCAGAATTAAAATCATCAAAATAATAAATATCAAAAAACAACGCTTTTTTACTCCCATCACACACTCCTGTTGCTGCGGGGTTGACCAGCCGTTTAAAGGATCATCAAGTTTATAACAGATATTTTTCTTCGTACTCATTTTCTTCAATGAAAAGGCACCTAGATACCGATTTTTAACTGGAAATTAATTATTATCATAAAAACAAATCAATAAAAAGAAATAGTCGTTGAATGGTCGGTATTGACTTTTTTCCCGGATTTTACCGATAACGGTTTGAGGCAGATCGCTTTCCGCTCTTTTCAAGGCAGACCGGCATTCGCTAATGACTGAAGAATCATGCAGTAAAAAATAAATCTCCATCATGATGGGATGCATAAACATGGAAATTGCCGGTCAGGACATCATCCGCCGGAAATTATCTTGAGATATCAGATAAAATCGAATACGTTAAAAGGCGCGCATTATTAAAAACCATCTCAAAAATACAGGGGGGATTTATGTTTAACAAACACATCTCACGCCGATCCTTTTTAACCATCTCGGCCATGACGGCCGCCGCTCTTGCCCTGGACTGGAAAAAAGTCAACGCCATGGCTGCCAAAATGGGCCCGCCAACCGATTACCCGACGGTCATCATAGGGGCCGGACTCGGCGGGTTGTGCTGCGGGGCCTATCTTGCCCGTCAGGGAATACCCGTCACCGTTATCGAGCAGCATTATGTTCCCGGTGGTTATGCTACGTCTTTTGACCGGGCCGCCGGAAAATTCACGTTTGAAGTGTCGCTTCACGGCACAACGGCTAAAAACAATTCTGTTGAGCGGATTCTGAAAAATATCGGTGTATACGACCGGCTGGAATTTGTTGAACTGCCGGATATCTATTGTATGAAAACCCCTGACTTTGAAATCAATGTTCCCCAACGCAACCCGGATCTGTATATTCAAATGCTTGCGGAAAAATTCCCGGAAGAAGCAGACGGTATCCGATCATTTGTATATGAAATGATCGGCATTACCGATGAAGTGGACCGGCTGCACCAAAAAAAAGGAAAATTCTTTAAACCCTTTTTCCCACTTCAATACCGGAAAATGTGGCATGTCAGAAACCAGACCCTGGCGGATATGTTAAAAGAACATGTTCAAAACCAGGCACTCAAGGACGCTTTGGCCGGGCTGTGGGGATATTACGGCCTGCCGTCATCACAGCTTTCCGCATTTTATTATTCGGTCGCCACCGGAGGCTACCTGAAAAACGGGTCATATTACATTAAGCAACGCTCCCAGGATTTGAGCAATGCCATGGCACAGGAGATCGAAAATTCCGGCGGAAAAATTTTATATAATAAAACCGTGACAAACATCCGGGTCAAAGACAATACAGTCACCGGCATTGAAATGTCCGACAAGACGACCCTTGCGGCCAAAGCTGTGGTCAGCAATGCCAGCGCGCTGACAACATTTCAAAAGATGCTGCCAAAAGATACGGTTCCGGAAGCGTACCTCAAGCAATTAAAGAGTTACCGGCCCAGCATCTCCAGTTTTATTGTCTGGCTCGGCTTAAACCAGGATATCACCGACAGGATATCCTGCTACGGCACCCATGTATCCGGCAAGCAGGACGTTGAAACCGCCTACCAGTCATGTATTAACGGTGACATTGAAAATGGGCCGTTTGGTGTAGCAGCATACGATAAAGCGTTTAACGGCTATTCCATGCCCGACACATCAACGCTGATGCTGCTTTTTTTATGCGGTTATGAACCCTGGCGGCAATTTGAATCCGACTATCAAAACAATCGAAAAAAATCTTATTATACCCAAAAGAATCAATGGACAGACATTCTGATCCGCCGGGCCGAAGAAACCCTAATTCCCGGCCTGTCATCCATGATTGAGGTCAAAGAAGCCGGCACCCCGCTGACCAACTGGCAGTATACCGGCAATACCGAAGGCGCCATATACGGATTTGAACAATCCATGAATAATGCATTCATGAACCGGATCAGCAATGAGAGCCCGATAAACGGACTTTACCTGGCTGGTTCCTGGGGAGACCCCGGCGGCGGCTACGAGGGAGCGCTTCGGTCCGGAGAAATTACATTTCAGAAACTCATGGAAAAATGGGGTGGTTGAAAGCCAGTCTGAAAACTAAAAATACACTTTAAGAATAAGGATATCATATGAACATCATCGAAGCCATAAACACACGAAAAAGTATCAGAGGCTTTAAACCAGATCACGTAGATCAGGCCACTATCACAAAAATCCTTGAAACAGCCATCCGGGCACCGTCGGCCATGAACACTCAGCCGTGGGAATTTTTTGTAATCACCGGCGAGACTTTAGATAATATGCGAAAACAGATTGTCGAAAAGTTGAACACCGGCGCGCCCATGCAGCCGGACCACCTGGTGGTGGGATGGCCGCCGGACAGCATCTATCGGGATCGTCAGGTGGATCTGGCAAAACAACTGTTCAAGCTCATGGATATTCAGCGGGAAGACAAGGAAAAAAGAGCCCAGTGGCTGGAAAGGGGATTCCGGTTTTTTGACGCGCCCGTGACCATTATTGTCGTAACCGATAAAACTTTAAGCGAATCCGGACCGCTGTTTGACATTGGTGCGGTGGTGAACAATATCTGCCTGGCCGCGCTGGAATATGATCTGGGAACCTGTATAGAAGACCAGGGAGTGCTGTATCCAGAGGTGGCACGGGAACTGGCCGGGATTCCGGATACCAAACGGCTGATGATTGCCATTGCAATGGGATACCCGGATGAGGATTTTCCGGCCAATCAGGTGAAGAGCGAAAGGGAGCCGGTGGAGGATATCACTACGTGGATCGGCTTTTAAAATGAATCAACATATCAAGCGTTTAAAAGGCGCCAAAGACCTGGTGTTCGATGCGGTTGAAGAAACCACGAACCTGGTTGAACGGATGCATGTGCTGGTCGCGAAAAAATCGGTACGGCCGTTAACCCTGGTCGAGCCGCTCGCGACATTGACCCAGGCCGTTAAAACGGTCCATGATTCAACAGCCTCAGGCATTTATGAAATGATCCGCATCATAAACCGGGGGATAAAAAAATTGCTCGATGCCGGTACCGGCTTAGTGACGAACGGTCTGACTTACCCGGATGACCTGCGGCCGGATGACCTGCGGCCGGGTAACTTGCAGCCGGATAACTTGCAGTCGGACAACTTGCTTCAGGGGAGCATGGATGCATCCACCAACGCATTAGACAATTCAGGAGAAGCGTTCGGCCGGGCTCAGATGATCGATCTGTCCGAGGCCATACTCAATGGGTTATATGGCGATTATCTGTGTAAAAAAGAGAACGCCCTTGACCTTGGCATGCGTTTCAGACACCAGGGAAAAATACTGCCGATGGACAAAGATTCTCTTAAACAGACCTTTCCCGATGCCACCGCTAAGGTTTGTATTTTTGTTCACGGATTAATGTGTACGGAATGGTTATGGCAAATTGCGGCGGAAAAATTTTACGGCGACCCGTCCGTCACTTTCGGATCTCAATTAAAGGCCGACCTGAGTTATACGCCCTTATTTGTTCGATACAATACGGGCCGGCATATTTCGGAAAACGGCCGGCGGTTCTCTGACTTGCTGTCGCAACTCATCGACAGCTACCCTGTCGACATTGAGGAAATCGTTCTCATCGGACACAGCATGGGAGGACTGGTCTCCCGCAGTGCGGCATATTACGGCGATGCCGGCAATGTGCCCTGGATCCGGCGACTGCGGCATGTCTTCTGTGTGGGGTCCCCCCACCTCGGGGCGCCCCTTGAAAAAGCCGCGAATATGCTGGGTTCCCTGCTGCGGGCTTTTAACACCGCCGGGACCCAGGCGCCTGCCCAGATTCTTAATGCGCGCAGCGCGGGCATCAAGGACCTGCGCTTCGGCTATACGGTTGATGATGAATGGAGCGACAAAGACCCTGACGCATTTTTGAGTGACAACCGGCTCAATTTACCGCTGGTGGATGGTGTGGGTTATTATTTTATCGCCGCAACCATCACCGCTGATCCGGACCATCCCATGGGTCTTCTTATCGGAGACATTATGGTTCGTGTGCCCAGTGCGGCAGGCCATACAGCTGATCCGGACCGGAGAATCCCTTTTCGTTCAGGACTCATCTTTAATGGGATGGACCACCTGCACATGGCCAATCATCCGGATGTTTACAAAGAGATCCGAAATTTTATCGAGGCACCACAACAATCTCTGACACCCTGATCATATTTTATCCACACACCCTCTGTTTCGTCGGGAAAAAATCCCGACCTACATTTTTGTATGGCATATTGGGATTTTTCGTAGGCCGGATTTCCTACCCGGCGAATGACATATTCCATTTGATTACTTGTTATCTATAGAGCCTTGACTTCGCAGAGATTGAAAATCCCGACCTACATTTTTTTTCACTGACGCCTGTGGATTTATTTTGAAGTCTTTTTAGATGACCTTAGAATTTTTGTATCACCCGATACGCCTGAAGTAACCGTTTTCATTCACAACCCGGCCGTCTCTAATCAGCAGTTCAAGGTTCTTTTGGATCATGTTTTTTTCAAACACATCCTGAACAATGGTCCCCTTGAGTTTGTTGCTGTAAAAAGGCGAAATTTCCACCATCTGATCAAGGGCTGCAGGCAGGCCACATAACCCCAGAATCAGCTGCCGATGCCGGTCAAACATCGCCAGAAACTGTTCAAAGGCGTCTGCTGCCGCCGGGCCTTTGATTGGGAGTTTATGGGAAGAGCAGACCTGTTCATAGGGGAATGTCATCACTTTTCGAATCCCTTCCATAAACGGCTCAATACTGCATTCCGGGTTCCCGTACCATGGGCCGAAGGTCGAAAAATCAATATCCGTGCTTAACAGGGTTTTACTTTCTTGATCAAAAAAACAATAGTGATCATTTAAATGTCCGGGCACGTGGACAGCCTCAAGCCGGACACTTCCAAAGTCCAGTATATCGCCGTTCCCATAGCGAGCATCCGGATCCCGCAATGGTTTGATGCTCAACACATTTTTAACAAATGCCGCCCACTTGATGCCGTTTTCCGTTGATCCGGTAAACCGGGTTCCGAGTTTTACCAGATCATTGACTTCATCCCCGGTTTCTTCCGGCAACATGAGATACCGGTCCCGCAAAACCGCGTAACCGGCAATATGATCCGGATGGGAATGACTGATAAGCACCCGGTCGATCCGTTTGGTTTTATCTATTTCTTTTAACTTCTCCTCACCGATACCGGTATCAATCAGGACGGTTTCATTACCTGTAATTAAAAATGAATTACAAAACGGGAACCGCGCCTTGTTGTCACCTTCAATTAAATAAAGATCTTTTGCCAGTTTGATCATGATCATTTCATTCTATCTAATTCATTTGCATCATTTATCTTTTTAATTACCCATCCCATATTCTCTCCCAGCACCTTCATGGTGGCTATGGCTTCTTCGTCTTTTTCCACATCCCCTTTATTTAAGCCGAATCCCATGTTCCAGTAGTTTGAACCGGGAATAATCATCTGGCCGATAAGGAAAAAATGATTCATGGAATCAAACGCATGCACACTTCCCCCGCGCCGGGCCACCACCACGGCCGCCCCTACTTTTCGCTTGAACATATCGCCATTGGCCCGGGACACCAGCCCGGCCCGGTCGATCAATGCCTTCATCTCCGTGCTGATGTCCGCAAAATACGTTGGCGAACCTAAAAGGATACCGTCGGATGCCAGCATTTTTTCAATACATTCATTGGCCACGTCTTTTTTCACCGCGCACCGCTGATCCTTATTTTCCATACACTTGTAACAGGCAATACACCCATGGATCTGCTTTCCCGCCAGCTGGTATAATTCGGTTTCAATGCCCTGTTTGTTTAATTCTTCCAGTACAACATTCAGCATAATCGCCGTATTGCTGTCTTTCCTGGCGCTGCCGTTAAATGCGGTTACTTTCATTTTGTATCCCCCCTGTTTCTGGTTGTTTCCAGTTTAAACGTATTTCTCGGGCTAAACGAAATGCATCGGCCGGACGCAGATCACCTTCCGGGTCCACATTGAAAAAAACCATCAATGTTAAAATCTCTCAATCAGCTTATCAATGAGAAACGAACTTTCCCGCATGGCCTGTTCACCAAACGGGCCGAACCATTCGGCAATTTTTTTGAATTCCTGCTCAAACTTGGATTTGTCGCCTTTTTCCAGCATTTCAAGATTTTTATTTAAGCTGTTGATATAATCCTTCAGCAGTGCCCGTCGCTCAGGGGTTGCAAAAATGATTTCCGCATACAACGACGCATCCTGAGCAAACAGCCGTCCGACCATGCCCAGTTCCAAGCGGTATATGGGGCTTGAAAACTCCAGGGATCTTGCCAGCGGGACATTTTTGGACGCCAGAAACTGCCCGAACGCAAACGTGGCAAAATGGCGAAGGGACTGGACAAATTCCATAATCTCATCATGTTCGTCCGCGTCAGACATGACGATGATGGAACCCCATAAGGAAAACTGGTCGATCACCCATCGGCAGGCATCGTCATCTCTGCCCGGCGTGGCCACCACAATCTGTTTATCCAGAGTCGATGTGGTGGGCCCGAACAGGGGATGAAGCCCCAGCACCGGTCCGGGATGTGCCTCAAGCATGGCATTTAAAGGAACTTTCTTGATGCTGGTGACATCAACGAGCACGGCATCCGGCGGCAGGTAGGGGCCGATCCGTTCGACAATCTCCGGGGTCCTGTCAATGATTACGGAAATGATGCACAGGTCGATGCCATCACAAAGCGCGGCAACATTTGGCCAATCTTTACTGCCCATGGACCGGACACGGTATCCTGCGCCATTAAACCAGTCCAAAAAATACCGCCCCATCTCACCCGTTCCGCCGACAATTAGGACGGTTGCCCCAGGCTTCACTGCTTTTCCAGCCATCTGGCCGGTCTGCTCAACCCGTGAACGGCGCATGATAACCCGGTAGAGTTCCTCGATGTAATCCGGGCACAACCCGGCCTCCCGGGCCTGCTGCCGCCGGGCGGATATCAGGTCTTCTTCCCTGGCCGGGTGATACACCTGCAGATTATGCGCCTTTTTCAGCGCAACCACATGTTCCACCTGCTTCTGGCGCTTGGACAGCAAATCCACCACCTGCTGGTCAATCGCATCAATCTCTCGGCGCAGTCCCGTCAGTTCAGTCTGACACTCTTGGGAAATGTCACTCATTGTTTGTCCTTTTCAAAATATCAATCACGATAAAATTTCAGCTCTTTCGCATATTAATCTTTAACAATATCTTTGATAGGGCATTTTATCAATAAGAATCACCGGTGGTGGCGAAATCTATGTGCAGGATTATAGGGTTGGCGCACTAGGGGGGCAATTGGCAAGTTATGGTGCAGTTTTATCAGAAAGATTAAATCTATCAACTTTTTTATAATTTTAGACCTATGACGATGAATATGCCTCAATCCCATTTGATAATTATTGAGTGCAATAAAAAAATTTAGCGCATGCAGGACAGGTGCTGACAAAATATGCAAAAAAGTACCTCATGGTTTCAATTCGGGATTTTCATCATTGTTTTCCGCAAATGCAGTCAAGCCCATTGATGCCCTGTCCAACTTCCCATAATAATACCTACAACATCAAATGGTTATTGCAGGTTTACATGCAAGTCGATTCATGCCATACATTTTAATACCAAAAACAGATTCCTTTCCTATGTCAGGTCAAATCTAAAATATTATAATTAAGTCATTGTAAGAATCGCATCGGCAATTTCATCCGGCCTTATTTCTTCAATAAAATGTCCGGTATCTTCGAATATTCGGACATTGCCTTTTAGTTGCGGCAGCGCATTTGTCCACTGCTTAATTACACTTTTCTTGGCCAGAGGGTCCCACCGGCCAAGCACGGCGCGGGTATCAATATTCTGCCCTCGCTCCCCCCATAATTTACCAATATTCTCCTGAATAAAGTGGTAGAATGGAGCTGTATCCCGTTTTCCGAGAACAGGTTCTCTATATTTGTTTCCATGCCCCCAGACGGCAGATTGCCGTACCATCCGTTTTGAACTCCGGACATTTTTTTTTGAATTAAACTGATCCTTGTAGATTTTGCGTGCAGATTTCTCATCTTCAGGCAGTATTCCCAGCTTTGACAATATCAGAAATATAACCAATCGCAGAAGAATTTCCATGGGGGCAGCAGGTGTTCGAAATACTGCGTAAGCGGCAAAACCTCCCCAGAATGAGCAAGGTATTATGAGCGGAGTTATTGACCAACCAAGCCAGGGAATGGGGTAGTTTTTGTATGTAATGTCATCGTCCGGTATTGGAAAAACCGTACTGTTTAAAATAACAAGACTCTCAACCCGTTCAGGCTCTTTTAAAAATGCGCCGATACCAATAGGACCTCCCCAATCGTGAATAACAAGTATTACATTATGAAGATCCAGGTGACGAACCAGTTGCAAAAGATTTTCCGCATGATCCATGCTGACCATTTCAAATGAAGCCTGGTCTGACAGCCCAAAACCGATGTGGTCCATGGCGACTATTCTCAGCGGTTTGCTTGAAGAGTTAATTATTTTTTGAATTATCTTTCTATATGTGTAGGAGGTTTCAGGGTTGCCGTGGACAAAGACGACTGTCTTTTCCGGATCATTTGTACCATGAATACTGTCACTGAAGAAAAGCTTTTTCCCGGCATCTATTCCATCAGGTAATGTAAACCAGAAACCACTCCCCTTATGATAGTAATCAGAGGGTATATCCCTTAATGGCGTATTGCCGGGAATTGCATCAATATTTTTTGAATTTATTTTGTCAGGTTTTGTCGTCATTGTTCTATTTTCTATCCTGAGTTTTTTATCTATCCGTGTTTCGAAATTTTAAACAGGTTATCTTCCCAGTTGGGTGCAAACAGCTCCATAAATATTCTGCGATTGTATTTCATTGAGAATCATATATTTTGCCCCCATATATTCTGCGATTTCTTTTGCTCTGCCCAGTCTGATGCTGCTCTTTTCTTCTGTATCAAGGACAAGGGATTTCAGGTATGGTTTCTGATGAATATGGTCGGCCAAAATAAAAATTTCTCTAAAAATGTGGAAAACATTTGTGCCGGTCTTCAAGCCCAGTGAATCAGTCCCGATATTGGCCCTGCCGTCAGTAATCAGTATAAGAAGGGGAAGAAGATTTTTACTTGAGTGAAAGCATTTGTCTGCTACAAGGCACCCCTGAAGCAGTCCAGCGGCTATGGGTGTTTTGCCGCCTGAAGGAAGGTCTTCGAGTTTTTTTTTGGCAAGTTCAATGCTGTCTGTCGGCGGCAGGAGCAATTCAGATCGGTCATCCTTGAAAGCGATCATACAGACCCGGTCTCTTTTCTGGTATGCTTCCATCAGAAGGAACATAATTGCTCCCTTGGCCTCGGTCATCAGCCTGGCACCCATTGATCCGGAAGCATCAACGATAAAAATTAAAAGAGTGCATATTTTTCTTTCCCGGATTTTATGACGTAAATCCTGCGGCTCGATATTGATTGACATTGGCCCTTTTTGCCGGAGTGTCTGATAAGGCGCGGCTGCGCGGAGTGTGGCATCAAGCGCAATATCGTTGCTGATCCGGTTCATTGTCGAACGGACATATCTGCCTTTTTTCAGCATTGTTTTAGAGCGGTTTCTTCTGCCGCCTGAATTTCGCGAAATTATCCTGCGGTCATGGCAAATATCCCTGGTTGCTATGGTTACAGGCTTTCCAATTTCATAAATTCTGTTTTCAGCCATTCCGGATGCCCGGGAAACTTCATTTTTTTTATCAGCATTATTATCATGATCATCAGAAGGAGTGTTCTGCCGGTAGAGATTGAGCTGCGCTTTTCTGTCATCTGTTTTATGCAGGTCGGTTTTTTTATCTAATGGATGGGATTCTTCCTGACTTTCTTCAGTATCCTGCATTATACCCGCAGACTTGTTCCCAATTTTTGGCATACGGCATTTACCCTCTTGCCGGGGCATGCCGTTTTCCAAAATTTTTCGAAAACGATGCGGAAGAGCCATGGATGCTGCCAGGCGGATATCCCGGTCATCCACTTCATGCCGTTCCATGTAGGCTGCGATTGCTTTTGAGGCATTATCAATGACAATATCAGCTCTGTGTCCGGCAACTCCGGCATCCTTGCATATCATGGCGATATTTTTATGCTGATAACCGTTTGTCTGGACGCTATCAACCAGATGAACGGCATTTTTAATACGAATAGCTTCTTTTTTTTCCTCTGCTTGCCACTTTTCATGAAATAAGAGAGGATCTTTTTCAAACGCCTCCCGCCGCTTGATAATTTCAACTCTTTGAGACAGGTCCTCCACTTCATCCACACCGATGCATAGTCCGAACCTGTCAAGAAACTGTGGGCTTAGCTCACCTTCCTCAGGATTCATCGTGCCAGCAAGAAGAAATCTTGAAGGATGAGAGATGCTGACACCTTCGCGCTCCACAATATTGATACCGCCTCCTGCAGCATCTAAGATCAGATCAACAAGATGGTCATCAAGAAGATTTATTTCATCAACATAGAGAATTCCCCTATGCGCTTTTGCGAGCAATCCGGCCAGGAAGTTAGTTTGACCTGATTTTATCGCGTGTTCTAAATCAATACTGCCTGCAAGGTTGTCTTCAGTTGCGTTTACCGGAAGTGTTACAAACGGGACTTTAATGAAGTCTGTATCAAACGTTGCGCCTTCTAATATTATTTTTCGGCAGTCCCGGCACAGTATCTGAAGCGGTGCATCCGGATCACAGCCATAAATGCAGTTACTCACAACTTTTATTTTAGGAAGCAGGTTTGAAAGGGCGCGGACCGCAGTGCTCTTGGCCGTACCTTTTTGTCCTCGGATCAAAACTCCCATTACGCCAGGATGAATGATACCGATTATCAGGGCAAGCTTGAGAGCCTTTTGATTAACAATGGCAGTGAATGGAAAAATCGGAGGTGTGAATTCTTTCATATTCGTTTGGTGCAATTTAAGACGATTAAGCCCTCAGTGAGGCTTTGACCAAATCCATATCCAGCTGAATTTCTTCAAAGGGTTTACGACGGATTCTGTGATAAAGAGAAAGTTCCGCTCCGGCCAACACATCATCATCTGTAACAGAAGTCCGGCCATGGAATGCGGCAATGGTTTTGGCCGCTTTTAACATTGTAATATCCGCCCGGTGGCCGTCTACACCAATATTAACAGCTATCTTGGATATCTTGTTCAGTATATGGTCTGATGCCTCGACCCTGTTGAGCAGTTTTTGAGCCTCTGATATTTTTTCTGAAAGATTTTTCTCCTGCGGCTCCCACTCTTTATAAAAGGTTTCGGGATCTGCTTCAAAAGCGCTTCTGCGTCTTATAACCTCCACCCGCAAATCCGGGTCTGTTATTCCGGTAATGGGGGTACACAATCCGAAACGATCGATAAGCTGAGGTCTTAATTCCCCTTCTTCGGGATTCATTGTTCCCACCAGAACAAATTCGGCAGGGTGCGAATAGCTGACGCCTTCGCGTTCAACAACATTGACCCCCATGGCAGCACTGTCCAGCAGTATGTCAACGATGTGGTCATCTAAAAGATTAACTTCATCTACATAAAGTATACCGCGGTTGGCTTTAGCAAGCAGACCCGGCTCAAACCGTTTTTCACCTTTTGTAAGAGCGCGCTCCAGGTCAAGCGTGCCTGACACCCTGTCTTCTGTTGCGTTAATCGGCAGTTCAACAACCTTTCTGCGACGATTTACGTATGGCAGCTCTCCATCTGCTGAGCGTTTCAGGCATTCAGGACAATAGTTTACAGGAAGATGCGGGTTACAGCTGAATAAACAGCCCTGGACAACATCTATATCAGAAAGCAAATCGGCTATCGCTCGGACCGCAGTGCTTTTTGCGGTCCCTTTTTCGCCTCTTATCAGGATTCCTCCAATGCTGGGGTTAATAGCGTTGAGGACCAGCCCCAAATTCATCTGATCCTGACCGACGATTGCTGAGAAGGGAAAAGTCTGTGGCATTTTTTACAAAAAGATCCTTTTTTTAGAATGCTGTAAAATTTTTCTCTTTTATTGTTTCTATAAGAAAATCATCAATAACAGGGTCCCCTTTTCCGGTTTTTGCAAGTTGAATCACTCTTGCGGCCTGGAGCAAGGCAAAGAACTTGATATCTTCCCAAGTCATTTTTGCCCATGTGTCAAACGATTTTTTTGTCGGCCATTCAGTGGTATACGGCACATCACCGTTCGTTGATGTTTTATCTTTTATATATGTATATCGTTTAAACGGCTCTTCTTTGGGATACCTGTTGAAAGGGTCGAATGCATCTTTTGCTTTAAACCGTTTTGCGAAAAAATCAACAACGCTGGAAATAAATTTCATTAAAGGCGTCGGTTCTCCAATCAATTGTCTGTATTTTTCGTCTATTTTTCGAACCCTTCGCCGGACAACCCCGTTTGGAGCAAAACGATCCATTGCCGGCACCAGGTTCCAAAGCAAGGCAGCGTGAGTTTTAAAAAGTACGGATTTGTGTTTTCGCATCAGCGGGTTGGATGAGTTTAGGCAGTACTGATAACCATTCAAGAGTACATCGAGCTTCCTCAGCATAGAGGACCCCCATGTTTTATACATCAGATCATAACCGTATTCAGTCAGGTTTAGGGTCTCATGTGTTTCAAGGGATACGTTAACCTGGGCGCCACTCCAAAAATGGACATCTTCCCATGGAACATCTTTTACCCTGCCTTCTTCCATCAACTTGTCGTAGAGAACCGTACCCGGAAATGGAGACAGCCTTGTCAGCTGCTGAAACGTCGGGTAGCATGCGACAAAATAATTCAGGTCCTCAAGCATGTTTGAATGGTTATGAAAATCCCAGCCGCAGATCCATGCTCCCAGCGTTCGGATACCCATTGAGTGAAGTCGATTGAAAACTTCTCTTGCATCATATTCGCTACGTTTGTCATAGCCGTGATCACCTGCAAATTTAGATTCCACACCGACAAATATCGCACCGATGCCGATTTCAGCGAGGGCATCCCACCCGTATTCCTTAGCGAACTTGCCAATGTGATCTATTGATCCAAAAGCCAGCCAGTCAAGTGATTCCATTACTTTCGGGTTGCTTTCCCAGTATTCTTTTGTCTTGAACAAGTACTCGGGATGCCGAAAGTGATCTTCTTCTATTGCAAACACCAGGCGTACGTTTGGGAAATTTTTATGGTAGAGATGGATATGTTCGACAAAGGCTTCAGGAGATAATAGTTCTTTGCGTTTGAAATCAAAAAGTGCTGTAGATGAGCAGAAATCACACGCGCCGGGGCACCCTAGTCCTGTAACCAGAAATCCGACATTGCCGATCGGGAATTTATTAATAAAATGGGGTGCGCCGCCGCACTTGGGCATCAGCTTCTGGTCAATGGGACGATCCGTGCTCTCACCCAGCAATTCCCTTAAAAAACGAACGCCTTCACCATGAACGAGATGGTCCACATACTTTTTTTGAGTTTCTGAATCATATTTTGCTGCAAACGCCTGACCGCCGTATGACCCCATGAGGATTTTTGTTTCAGGAGATTTTTTACGGATATATTCACACATTTTCATTACGATATCGAGATGAACCGGGTAGGAACTGATTCCTATGTAGGCATAACCCTTATCCACCTCTTTAATAAAATCCTCCCATCGCGGGTATTCCAGAAGCGTTGCAGGTGTATCAATGTTCTGGGCAAGAATGTGATTGGCGTAACAATGTGTATGGGAAATAAGTGTGAATAGATCATCACCTTTGGTGAAACGTTGCCCTGTCGCATCTGTAAGTGAGTCGTTGGCCGGCAGAGTGGGGTATGGATAAGTTGGAGTTGTTAATAAAACGTGATCACTTATCATTTTTCAATCTCCCGTTTTGGTGATTATTAAAATCTATATCTACATCATTTTCACTAAGGGTTTACGAAAAAATAACTTTACATTTTCAGGTGTTGAGGCGCCCGCCCGGCAAGGCGCGAGAAGGGCGAATAGCCGGCCTATTTAACCGACGAGCAACGCAGCCGGGCGGGATGGATCGACGCATCAAAATGTGAATTTATTTTTGAGTGAGCCCTAATGATTAGCCTCAACTAATGAATCAAGCAGCATGTGTTTTATATCTCCATTTGTTTGACCTGTTTTAGCGATAACAGATTGAAGAAGATTTTTCAGAATATACATATTCTCGGAAAACGGTGTATGGTGTGGCGTTACCAGAGAGTGAAATACAAGGCCAACAATATAAATAAAAAGTGACTTTGCAAACTGGTCCGGAAGGTTTAACTGCTCAGCAATTGTATCAGTGTAGTATTTGGAGAACTCTGAGATTATTCTTTCACTTTCTTCTGAACCATAGATTCTGAAAAGATCTAATACCAGAAGCAGAACATGCTTATAGTAATCTTCAAAATCAATTACAAAATCAACCAGAAGGTGCAGCCGCTCTTCAAGAGTTTCTGTCTGCGCATTTTTAACCCTCTTTAAATATTTTTCCACATTGGTTTCAACGATGTATTTGAACATCTGTTTGAGAATATCCTGCTTATTCGCAAAATAGTGATATATGGTTCCGGTTGATACGCCAATTTCAGCTGCTATTTCACGCATGGTAACATTCGAATATCCCTTTCTACTGAATATGTAGAAACACTTTTCCAGTAGTTCCTGCCGATATTTATTACGGTTGACTAATTTGGGCATAGCCTGTTCCTTGGATGCAGATATAATGTTTGATTTTTACCGCAACATGTTTTTGCCGGTCAGATATTATTTTTAATCAACTAGTTGGTAAATAAAGTATTTTGTATGAATAGATGTCAGTAGAGATTTGATTATTTTATATTGAACATTCGTTATAAATAAAGCAGCGATAGGACAATTTGTCAAGAAATTTCAATAATAGAAAAAAAGTCAGAGAAACAGAGTCATCATATGAGAGGAGAATGTCTATGTCTCGACCCTATTGCGGGGTATTTCGGCAGTGAAGCTTATCTTTAATTTCATGATAATTCTCTTATCACAGGTTTCAGGGAGCCTGTGATTACTTGTTGAAATCACGGCTTCTGGGCATTAATTCCAGCCCAAAATATTGTATTCATCATGAAAACTCAGGCAGTGCCGACCCTACTCCCCCTTCACACTTCTTACTGATAAAAGCATCGGCATAAACAGTCGGATTAATAATGTCTTGACGGCCTATGGATAGCCTGGTCACACGTCCGAGTTCAAGTCTTCTCACTTATATGCCTGTGAAACCAAAAAAATTACTGGGAGTACGACCGCTTAGGTATCGAATTTGTATTCTTGGATAGAGAGTTTGCGAAAATCATTATTCGAGCCTGAGAGGGTTAGAAATAATTCAATGAATTGTGTCAAATGCTCAAACACTTTAAACTGTGAGAAAAAAAAGAATGAAAACGACATCAAGTTGGAGCGGAGTCAGAAAATTGCCTTCTGCATTTACTGAGCAAGCAAGGCGTGCCGTGTTACTTTTACACCTTTTTAAAATCGGCAGCTGAGAGACGATTTTAGAGATTCTTTTTATCAAAGACATATAAAACTATACTTTAATTTGTAATATACCTTGATATATTACAAATTAAGGATTATATTGTTTATGTAAAAACTGATTTTTGAAAGGGGATATCTATGATGCGTCATAAAGCCAAACTATTTATGAATGGTCGCAGCCAGGCAGTAAGATTACCGGCAATTTTCCGATTCGATAGTGAAGAAGTTTACATTCGAAAAGATCCGGTCTCCGGCGATGTAATTCTATCACGTAAACCAGGAACGTGGGATGATTTTTTTAAGCTGATGGAAGCCATCGAAGTACCAAAAGATTTCATGGATGATCGTGACAACGAAATTCCACCTGAACGTGATTTATTTTGATGGAGGATTGGATGCGGCTTTATATGCTGGATACAAACATGGCCAGTTATATCATAAAAGGTGATCCGCTTGCTGTTAGAGAAAACTTACGAAAAGTGCCGATGGCCAACGTTTGTGTTTCCTCTATAACACAAGCAGAGTTGCTTCAAGGAGTTGCAAAGAGGCCAAATGCCAAACACTTGCCGATAGCAGTAAAAGAGTTTCTGTTGCGGGTTGAAATTTTACCCTGGGACTCAGACGCAGCAGAAACATACGCACATTTGCGTAAGGCTTGTGAAAGTGAAGGGCTGCCACTTGGGACTATGGATATGTTAATAGCCGCGCATTCAGTCGCTGTCGGTGCAGTTTTAATCACAAACGACCAGGCCTTTTATCGGGTTAAGCACCATCTGACTTTAGAGGACTGGACAATATTTCAATATGACCATTGATAAAAAAGATCGTTGGATTTTTCCATATATCTAAACAAACCCCAAAAACTATGGTTTTGCCATAGCAAAAAATTGCATACCCGCACCATAATTTCTTAATATCTTATCTGCTTACTGAAAATTTATCCAACACTGGACACTATTAATTCCTTTAAAGCTGTTTGCCGCTGGCTTCTATCTTGATTTTTCACGGCCATTGCCAATGCTTTTCGTGGGCCAACAAAAAAAGCGAACTTTTTGGCTCTAGTTAATCCTGTGTATAGGCACTCAAGGAACAAATAAAAATAAGCAGTTCAACCTCAACTCCAAAAATTGGTGCAGGGATCAATCAAACATGGTTCATTATTTCAGAACCACAGCAATTAGCAATTACAGCTTTTTCCCGTAAACCAAATGACTTTTTAAATCCTAAATGTTGTACCAATCACGAAAACAGAAAAATTTTGCATTAATGACGTACAAAAATAGTGTCAACCATGGCCAATCATTTGCCCCATAAAAATAAGGGTGTTTAAGCAATTTTGTTTTCCTCATTTTATTGTATGTACATACTCTTTTGACAGTGTGTAACATTCTTGTTGACACTGTAACAAAATTTGATACATTTCAATATATGATAAAAAGTTTCAGACATAAGGGACTTGCGGAATTATTTGAACGTGGTCGATCTCGAAGGGTAAGCCATGATTTACAATCGCGCTCCCTAAGACGTTTAGATGCTTTGGATCAAGCGGAATCATTGACAGATTTAAACATTCCAGGCTTTAATTTTCATGGCCTTCAGGGAAAGCCAAAACGTTATAGTATTCATGTCAATGGTCCATGGTGCATTACCTTTGAATGGGAAGCCGGTGATGCATTTAAGATTGACCTTGAACAATATTATTGAGGTAAAAAACCATGGGAGAATATTTAGTTAAACGCCCGGTGAAAAGACCACCAATACATCCCGGTGAAATTTTACGTGAAGATGTGCTGCAAACTCTTGGCCTGTCTGTTAGCGAGGCAGCAAGACGTCTGGGTGTTTCTCGTCAGCAACTTCACCGTATATTAGCCTGTACCCACCCCATTACTACTGAAATGGCGCTTAGAATTGGTAAATTTGCAGGCAATGGGCCTGGGCTTTGGTTACGCATGCAACAGGCTTATGATTTATGGAATGCTGAGAACCGAATGGCAGGCGAACTTTCAAAAATTGAGACCGCTGCATTAAATAATCTTAGTTCCTAAAATGAGCTTTCACAAAGGATCGACAGCACCTCACGGCCTGTAAGCCGCGGCGTTAACTGCCAAACCGGCAAATAGGGATTTATCGGAAATGTCTTGGAATTATCGCATTATCCGAAAACATCACGAAGAAACTGACAGCAATACTTTCCATATACATGCGGTATACTATGACGAAAACCATCAAATAGATGGTTGAACTGAATCAGCGGTTGAACCGATGAGAGAGACTCTTTCAGAACTACGAGAAGATATAAGGTTTTTTATCAAAGCGTTTCAAAAACCGGTCCTTATTGAAAAGTTGAAAAATGGGAAGGAAACGCTGGTGCCTGATCAGGAAAATCCTGTTATTAATGAAGGTCATTATGCCGAGCTTATTGATCGTACATGGGTTTGTACTGATTATATTTATCAGTTTATTGGATCTCATCCATTGGTAAGAAAAGAAAAGCTGCTTCAAAATTTATACTTTAAAGCTGAGGAAACGCTTTCAGAACTGTATCAGATGATCGCAAAGATTGAGAGCGATTACAAAAACAGCAGGTAGCAATTAAAACGGGCTAAACGGAGCCGGACCCTGATTTTGTGTACAATTATATATTGTTCAACGGGCGGGATGCTGGATAAAATTTATAAGTTAGTATCAGAATGAAAACGATATGGCTAACAGACATACATCTTGAATTCCTGAACGATCCCGCATTCGACCACTTTATGCGGGAGTTATGCGACAAAAACGCCGATGCTATACTCATTTCCGGTGACATTGCGCAAGCCCCCACCCTTGAGAGATACCTCTTAAAGATGGCGCAATCGCTTGCGATCCCCATCTATTTCGTCCTCGGAAATCATGATTACTATCACGGTTCTATTTCCGGTGTACGATCGGCTGTGACAAGATTGTTAGAGAAATCTACTCATTTGCATTGGCTCAATGTTTCTGGAGCTGTCTATCTGAGCCCAACGACTTGCCTCGTCGGGCATGATGGGTGGTGTGATGCACGATTTGGAGACTATTATCATTCCTCCGTCATGCTGAATGATTTCCTGTTAATTTTCGAACTTTCCGCTCTCTCCCGTGGTGAGCTTCTTCAACAACTCAACCGACTCGGGGACGAAGCTGCAGAGCACTTCAAAATAGTCTTGCCTGAGGCCCTTAAATCGGCAGAGCACGTTGTGGTCCTTACGCATGTTCCCCCATTTCTGGAGGCAGCCTGGTACAACGGGAAGTATTGCGAATCTGACTGGCTTCCGTTCTTCTCATGTAAGGCCGTCGGAGATATCCTTACTGAAATAATGAAGAAGTATCAGGACAAACGAATGACCGTACTCTGCGGGCATACTCATGGAGGGGGGATGTCTCAGATTTTACCAAATCTCGTGGCATTGACTGGGCAAGCCCGCTACGGGCACCCCGGCATCCAAGAGACCTTCGAATGGTTTTGAATACAAGCAAGAAGGCAAAAGCCTCCTTAATATCTAATTGAAACGATGAATCTTCCTCAAAAAACTGTAACCTGGGTTAAGCTACTTTTTTCAGGTCATACAATGCTTTTGCTCACAGTGAGCAGGCGCTTTCCAGCCATTGGCTGAATACTTGAAATCAGCAAATGTGGCTACAGATAAGATATCTTCCAATCTACTTTTGAAGAAGCCAAGATGGTCTTCCTGGGATAATAAGGGTACAATATTTCTAATATTTTTTGAATGAGGGTTTGCCGGCATGTAATAAAGTTTGTTTTCTCCTTCTGGTACCTCCCAGCAAAATCGTTTTATAAATCTCTCTTTTTGTTGTTTACTCTTACTTAAAAAAAGTGAAGTATACTTTTTAAAATCAGGGGGAGTTGCCAATATTAAATCATTAAAAAATGATTTTTTATTTGAACTGATAGTTTCAAAATTATCTATATCTATCAGACTTGTCCCCGTCATATCCGCATCAATAATAAGTGTTTTTTTATTTTCCTTGAATGCTGATAAACAAGCAATCGCTAAAGCGATAGATGTTTTACCTACACCACCTTTTTGGGAATGCAAAGTATAAATCTTGATGCTATTGGTTTTTTCTTCAATCGACATTCTGGCCCCCACCACTTAAATCATCTGTAATTTCAGGGATATCATCCAAATCGTTTAAGATTTTCCTTGCAATTTCCCGGCATTCGCCAGGCAGGTAAGGAAAGAAAAAGGATAGAGATCGCTTAGCATCAGACAAAGCCTTTCGGTATTTTTTTTTGGTTTTTCCTAAAGTAACAACCGGATTCAATAAACGATAATCAGCACCCTGAATTATTATTAACACCAGCCCATTTATAATTTCAGTCGCATACTCGATCAGAGATAAATAATCTATTTCAAGCAATATTTTTTCAATAGCCTGGGCGAAGTTAAATTCCCCCCAGGTTCGTGATTGGCGAACAATTTCCATAATTAATATTAGGCAGATATGTTTGTTTAAAGGATCAATTTGATCCATTTTGCTTGAAATAGAGTTGTCATTAATAAAAATATTTGCTTCATCTGGTAATTTACCATGTGTGCAGAAATAGATATATAATCCACCTAATATAAGCAGAATGCTTGTTGCTTTTTTTTCGGCCAACTCTTTAGGGAGATTCGGGAGGATATTTTTAAGAAAATCTTTTTGGGAAGATATCTCGGCAATTTCTAAGTAATTAGTTTTTTCTTTTCCAATATACTTAATAGCCTCTCCGTAATATTCACGTAAAAACAATAAGCCTGATATACATGCAGGTGTGTTCCACAATAGAGATATGCTTGAATCGGATACCTTCTGTATCTGTCCATACCCAAATAGCGCTTGAAATATAACATGCTCTAAAATGCTATCCCTGATTTCAGCGGATAAAGCTATTTCGGGATTTTTCATTCCTTCAAAACAATTATTTGTTTGTGATTCTTTTGTTGGTGGCATGATTAATGTTGTCGTTGCAGAAGCAAGGAGATTTTTACCATGCAACGTGAAAAAAATATTAATAGGAACTGGTCGTTTGGTGGCTTCCATTGTATATTTGATCAAATTTGGTAGCCGTAAAAAATTTTTCAAATCACTTAAAATATCTTCAAACCATTTGATCATATCATTTTTATTTGCAATATATTGCGCAGCTGTTTTGGAAAGAGTATTTGTCACTTCTCGTGCCAGCCACCAAGCCAAAAGAACCTTTTTATCATTATTTATTTGTTTTAATTTATCCGAATTTAATTCCATATAACGTACATAATGTTCAGCCAGAGTGTGTCGAATATCCCAGAGCTTATAAAAATAAGATGATTCGAAATCGGTTTCTGCATCACCTATTTCAGGCCCTTCTATAAATAATTTTCTTAAATTAGAATTCAAGAATTTGTAGAAATCCGGTGATGTGAAATATTGAAAGTCGTTTTTATCGGGAGTGGTGCTTTTTCTAATATTTAGAATAACATCCAAAGCAACAATAATGGCAATCGGGTCATATTTCGCTGGAGCTTTTTGAAGCCATTTCTCGATTTTTTGTTCTAAATCCTTGGCTTTAAAAAATATAGGGTATTTGTTTATTACATTCCATGCGTTAAACGGGGGGGAAAAAGGGACATATCCCAGTTGCAGCAAATACCAGTCGAGCACATTTTCAATATGAATTTTTTCTTCAAAGGTGGATACATCCAACTTCCCTAAATCTTTTTCTAACTTTTCGAATAAATGCTTCTCTGTCCATTTTTTAAGAATAAATTCAGGCGCTTCATCTATAACAGAGTTGAGGTCGGGATTGATTAAGCCTTGCCATGCTTTTTGAGTCCATTCTTGATTCAAGGGAACTGTCGACATGGCATCGGGGAATAATGATAGAGCATATTTAAAATCTTTTAGAATTAAGTCCGTAGCTTCTTCTGCCGCCACCCGCCATATTACCGGATTGCCTGAGCCCAATTTCTTAGATAATTTTAACAAACGATCAGTTGTTGGTTGTGTCGTTTTTTCCTCTTTAAGGATATCATTTAGGGCAGTTATCCTAATTTTTGAATCAACTGCCTGGATAATTTCGTGTGGCGCAAGTACAAATTTTTGATCTGGTTTTTCTATTCTAATAAGCGGGCCGTCGGCAGGTAAATTTTTCCTTTTTTTAATTAATTCTAGGACATCAATTTTTTGCGTACCTGGCGGTTCACTATTTTTATCATCGATTTGGATTATACCATATTTCTCATAATATTTATGGAGCATTGGGGGAGGTATATAAGATTCTTGTTCTCCGTGAATTGCCAATGTGATTCGACTTATTATTCGTGCTACTATTTTGTTTTCTATATTATCAAGACCTTCTATAAATTGAAAAAATTCGTCGAGCGTTTTAATAATTTTTTTTTCATCATATTGATATAAAGCAAACACAATATTAAACAGGCCATTTAATTTTAAGACCTTTTTGGCGCTAAATGAGGCTTTAGACAAGAGCTCCCAAATTATTTTTTTTTCTTCTACAAAAGGAATATTTTTTTTTATCTCATCTTTTAAGTTTGAAGGCGGCTCCGGCATGGCCTGGCGTAATATTTTTTTTGTAATTGAATTTAGGGCATTAATATAGAATTCATCATCCTGCCAAATTTCGGTTAAAAAATTTATCCAACATTCAATCCAATTCATGTAAAACTTGACACCCATTGGGATAGGCGGGCTTACCTTTTCAGGCCCTAAGAACAAACCCCTATCATTCATGCAGTGCCGACAATATGCGATAAGGTCCATAAGAGGTTTACCTAATGGGTGCTTTTGATATTCTTTCGCAAAATACACAAGCACATCAACATCAGGCGTTAAAAAACGGTATCTCCATCGGCATAATTTAAGAAAACAGTTGGCATATTGATCTATACTTATAATATTTTTTTCATATAAATTTTTTAATAAAGCATCAGTACCAAATTGTTTGCCTTGCCATTTTTTACCTTGAACCATCTGCATCATACGATCGTCTGTTAATAAATGCAGATTATTTTGTTCAGAATAATTAATAGTGGATAAAATAACCTCACCATGTTGACTTGAAACATCGGTTTTCACTTCCTCGGGTAACTCTGCTTGGAAAGGCACAAAGGCTTTTGAAGATTTTACATACTTTGCCAATTCCCTATGCCACTCTCCAACTTCGATCCCAAAATCAATATTCATTACAGCTGAGGTTATTTCTTTTGATGATTCTTTTTCTAAATATATCTTTACTCCCATCTCAAGAAGGATGGGGGTTAACTCATATTTTTCCAATTGCTTTAGGGATGATTTAGAAATAATCAGCCTGCTTGCATCATCGAGTTGCTGATGGACATTTTCTTTGATACTTTCGGCTTCACCTGTTAATGGACCTTGTAGTTCTCGATATCTGTTTTCTCTGATTTTACCTCTGGCATATAACCAGTCTGCTATTTGAGTAAGTCTAAAAATTTTGACTTCAGGATATTCATCAAGCTCTTCTTTTTTTATATAGGCATCAACAAGATGTATTTTTTCTAAATTTGCAATACGCAGGTCGCGTTTTGAAAGGGAATCTTTTTTCCCTTTTTCCAGAGCAGGCGCTGTTACTTCCCTTATCTGGCCAGAAACAACCCTATTGCTTAAACTCTTGTAAGCTTTTTCTTCTGATGCTTGGTGGTGCAAAAACCGATTCTGCTCATTGGTCCATATAAACTCCAGTGTTTTGGGATAGTAAATTTTATTATAATATACAGATAATTTATCAAGCAGACCCAATCGGTGAAGCGTAATTAACGCATGATAATCAATTACTATTTCTTTATCATGGGTGGCATCAATTCTGACAATTCTGTTGTTTTTTACTCTAAATCCGTTTGTTGAATAGGTTGTAAATTCGATTCTGTGCTCTTCATTAATTGATTCAATATCAAGCGGTTGACTTCTGATTGCCCAGTCAAGATAAAGAGGGTAACTCTTTATTCTATCGCATAATAATGACCGAGGAATTTGTCCAATATAATATTGATCGTTCAATTTTTTAGATACTTCATGCTCCTGCTTAAAAAAGTCCTTTACCTGGTCGAGATCCATCCTAATAAAAGTTTCATCAGGTATTTTGCCTTCTTTTCTAAGGGCTTCGAGTCTTATCATTGATTCATGGGCTTTTTTCTCTTTATCGACCCGATAACCAAGTTCCATATGCTGCATTAACAGTTGATAATTGTTTTGTATTTTGGGCCAGCACTTATCAATCAAAAGAAATGCATTTTTATATTCCTGATCCCTCTGGTAAATGGTTGCTGCCAAACTAAGGCAGGCTGGTTCCATTTTTTCATCACATTGAATGTACTCTGCAAGAATATTAATTATTTTTCCAGACGGCTCATCCAACATGAACATGACTTCAGCAAGTCCATATGCATAATGGGCTTTATTTCCATAATCCTTGATTAATTTCTTCCAGCAAGTTTCAGAAATCTTATATTGTCCGAAATTTCTGGCGGCCTGCGCTTTAATATGAAGCCCCTGTTTATCAAGCGCATCAAGCATTTCTAATTGTCTGGCAATTTCAAGTGCATCGGCATCATTCTGGAGCCTTGCATTTACAACTAGAAGTTTTTTTAATGCGAAAGCATTGGGAATTCTTTTATGGCTGCTTTCAAGTAATTGTTTCGCCTCGCCCCATCTTTCTTCCTTCATTTCAATGTCTGCAAGAACTATCTCAACCTCCGATTTAACAGAAGGCGCCAATTCCACATTTAGAAGATCATTTAATTTTTGTTTGGCCTCATCAAATTTCTCGGAATCGAATAAATATAAAGCATGACAAAACTCACGGACAGGATTATCGATTTTAAGAAGATTGTCTATCAGCCCTAATGTTTCATCAGCACGTTTAATATTTAATCCGATTTCAATAACATGAAGGGCCACTTCTTCTTTTTCTTGATCTGATGACGCCAAGTCAGTCGCTTTTACCAGAAAATCCCATGTGTCGTCGTATTTCTTAAAGTGGTAGGCTGATAAAAATGCTTTTTTTAACCAGGCCCATGATGCGTTTGGATAGTCGCGGGAAAGAACATCTATTACTTTTTTGAGATATTTATCATCAAAATTTTGAAAACGCGATAGGATGCACCTTATAACTTCTCTTTTGATAGGAGTAACTGTAATCAGTGCTTTTGCGGATTTATCAGCGCGGCCATAATCGCCTGATAAATATGAAGCGTGCATTTCTATGTAGGTTGCTGAAGCTGCAATATAGTTATCTTTGATATTTTTCCTTGAAGCTCTTTCAAAGAGTCGATCAATATGGGATAATGTTTTTTTGCACAACCCTAAGCCTTTTTCAGTCAGTTGTCCCGGAAAAATAGTAGTGGAATCAGTTTTGTCATTGTGTTGAATTGCTTTTTCATATATTGCGTGCGCCATTAAAAAGTTTAATTTCTCTAAAAAATAATCGTCTTTGAAATCAGATTGCGGCAAATCTCCTTTTTTCTCGCAGTCTAAGAATTCGTTTAAAATCACAGAATATTTTTTTTCAGCTTCCTGGATTTTGTCTTTTTCAATAAGAACAGCTATAGCTTCGCAAGCCCAAGCAGCATGAAATTTTTTTTGTTCTTTTATAAACCGATATGCCTGGTTTAATTTTTTACCATCAATCTGAATGGCAAGCCTAAAAGCAATAGTTTTAGGGTCATTAGAATTGTTTAATATCTCAATGGCATTATCAATTTCTTTATCAACAAATAAAAGCTTTGCATGAACTCTTAAGAACCGTTCCTTCCATTTTTCTTTATGCTGACTTTCCTGATAAGCATTTTCTGCTTTTTTAAAATATTCATGTGCTTTTTGGATATCTTTTTCTATTCCTGAATTTAAATAAGTATCTGCAAGTGTTAAAAAACCCTCAAGTTTTGCTTCAGGGCTGATAGAGTCTTTTGCTTGTTCAAGATGAGTAATTAAACCTATACTCTTTTCTGCCATAACTGCAAAAGTAGCCCTGCGGCCTTTTCCATTAACTTCTTCAGACAATTTTAGCGTTTTTTCGTCCAGTAAATCCCGACGTTCTTTTTCAAGGATCTCCAATCTTTCGCTTTGATACATTTGATGGGAATCTGATGAGAAGTGTCCTTGCTGACGTCTCAATTCTGAAACCTTTAATTTTGTTTCCTGTAAAACACTTATTATCTCATCATATTCATCTATCGGTATGACCAAAAAATTTCTATCTCGAAAGTCCTGAATTCTGTATTTAAAATCACTTAAAACAATTTCAAACTCTTCATCACTGGACTGTGGTTCTTTTTCAGGTTTTTTCAAAAAAATCAGGGGGGATTGTCTGAATTCTCCAAAAATATTTATAATATGATCATCAGCTTCAATGAGCCGTGGATCATCAAAACTCGTTCCGATAAACAGAACTGTGTTAATAGCGGATTGGAGGTTAAGCCAATCAACAAATCCTTTGTGCTTAGTTTTGTAACGTGAATAATCTGCTGATGTTATAACTATACTTGACGGAGAATCCAAGTCGCCATGTAATTTGACTATGGTTGTTTTGGTTGGATCTATGCTTGGAATATCTTCATCTCGCGTGATAACAACTGGTGGAATATCATGCTTTCGAAAATTATCTTCTATTAGATGATCATAGTTAGTTGTAACAATGAGGTTGCTTCCTAATGAGATAATCTCTTCATGCAATGCTGTGCCTGTTGCAGGGCCAAGTCTTAGTTTTTCTGTAATTGCTTCACAGAGTTTTTGTTTTCCGATCTCTTGTTCCAGAATGGTAGCTAATTTAATAGAATCAGTAATGTTTGTTTTTATTTGATACTTGTCCAATAAATCCTTTATTAACCCATTCCATGACGGCAACCCAGCATCCATTGAGCAACCAGCACCAATGAATAGGATAAGTCTATTCTTAATTATTTCGTCTGCTAAAATGGCGACAGCTTTTTGTTTTGCATTAATATCATTCATCTTGATGCCTCAATTGACGATGGAAATGATTTTTTTGGTATTTATCGATCGGATTCAGCATGCACGGATACTCACTCTAAATTCAAAATGTTGACCAATCTTTTTTGATTTTTTTATAATATTGAATAATATAAATAGAATTTTCACAGATAAACCTTTTGAACAATATCTATTAACAGAAAAATTAGATACTTTAAAGTATTAATCCACGAGCGAGAATTCGGTCAGATTTCGTTTTGTTAAGGTTATATAAAATCCCTTCATTCTTTTTCAAAGACTCCTAAAAATGAAAAACTCAACATTTATCAAAGAAGATCTGGCAGGGGAAGCTGTGAGAATTGATAATCTTAATAAATCTGAATTTTATCACGTTGCCCTCTCCGCCGACAGCTACTCGCTTTGTCCTTAGGGAGGTGTAACGACCAGCTCACTGTATGCATAAACGCAAAGAATCAGGGTAAAATGCAGAGCATTTCACCCTGCCAATAATTCTGAGATATCAATTCAATTGGAGCAATTATCAAGACTGACTTAGAACCTGCGATACGTCTGTAATATAATTGAATCTCGGATGTCCTGAAAAAATCAAGAATACCTTTTCTATGCTTCACACAATGCTTTGGAGCCTTTGTATCTAACTTTAAATATTGATTAGCTCATGGAAGAAGGCCCTTTTGACTAACTTAAAAAATCATGTAAATCTTTTGCAGATTTTATGGGAATTTCTTCTGCCGGCAAATGGCCGACCCCTTTGTAAATGATTAATTTTGCGTGAGGCATGTCTTTTACCCATTTCTTTACAAAGTTAGTAGGCACCCAAACATCTTTTCCTCCCCACATGATTAATGTCGGGGTTTTTATGGATGCAATTTGTAAAGGATACTCATTTTTCCTGCTGTCCAGATATTCCATTATTTCCCTTGCAGATGTCCGATTGCCGTCCCTGAGTAGTAGTTCATAATAACGATCAACAACCTTTTCTGTCAGTTTTTCTTTATCGCCATAGAGAGAATCAATACTTAATTCAAATATCCATCTGGGTGTTATTTGAGTGGCGAACCAGTCTATTACCGGTACGGTATACCATTTTAATGCCCCTGGAAGATCCTGGGGATAACCAGCTGGAGCCACCAGGACCAGGTTGTCGATATGTTGCGGCGCATACACGGCAAACTTCCATGCCATGTATCCGCCCAGAGAACTCCCGGCCACAGAAAAATGGTCGATTCTCATTGCTGAAATAAAATCATAAAAAAATTTACCTAAGTTTTTTTCATTAAACTCAAAATTTGCCGGACCGGTTAAACCAAAACCAGGGATATCAAGCCTGATTATTCTGTAATGATCTTTTAGTGCATTTACCCATGCATCCCATGTGTGTAGAGAAGACAGTGTTCCATGAAGCAGAAGTATTACAGGACCTTCTCCTTCATCCTTGTAATGGACCTTTAATCCATTGATATCTATCCATTTTGAATTTTCATCTCCGTATTTTTTATTTATTTCCTCGGCATCAATATCAAAAAAGCCAGGATTCAGGGATTTTAAATTATATCCTCTATACGAATAGGTAAAACCAAAAGTATTTTCCCCTAATTTATTCTGCGAAAAAATAACCGATGGAAAATAAAACATAAAAGTTGCTAATAGGATGAGCAATGGGCGCCATTTACTAATTATTCTTTCCATTATCATTCCCCCTTTTTTAAGTTTTTAATGGTACCTAAGCAATTTTACTTCTTATGCCTTAATAATTTGCCTTGCTGACTTCAGCTTTACTATGGGATTTCAATATGGTAAATGGGGTGTATACTGTATATTTGCAGGTTGGAGACTGTATTGTTCAGATAAAAAGGGAGTAGCTGAAGGCCGGCCTTATGAAATGCTATCCAACCCGCAGCCAAATTTATCCTTTGGGAAATCTTAACCCGATTCAAAGGATCTCGCCATGAATAAGCAATATCGAATTGTGATTGCTGAAGACCACACCATACTCCGAGAAGGATTGCGAGCACTACTATGTACTGATCCGGAGTTTGACGTTGTGGGCGAGGCAGCAGACGGCCTTGAGGCGATACGCTGTGTTGATAACCTCACACCTGACCTGGTCTTGATGGACCTCTCTATGCCCAGAATGAACGGTTTAGAGGCGATCAGAGAGATCAAAAAACAAAATCCGGAAACAAAAATCATCGCCTTAACGGTTCACAAAACAGAGGAATACGTTCTTACGACTCTTCAGGCCGGCGCTGACGGATATGTTTTAAAGGATGCCACCCATTCCGAACTCGTGATGGCCATAAAGAATGTCTTGACCGGAAAGCGTTATCTCAGTCCGGCTATTTCTGATAAGGTAATAGTGGGATACTTGGAGGGGAAAAAGACCGTAAAGGAGAAATCCGCATGGGATACGCTCACACAGCGCGAACGAGAAATCTTAAAACTCATTGCAGAAGGGTATAAGAACAAGGAGATTGCTGATTACCTTTGCATCAGCCTAAAAACTGTGGAAAAACACAGGGCCAACCTCATGGGCAAACTGGACCTCCACAATGCTGCGGCCCTGACGGCTTTTGCCGTGGGAAAAGGGTTGGTTACCAGATAAAGTCCTGTTGTTTCTCAAGCTGAAGTTAATGGATAGGCCATGATGCGCAGACAGTGGTTCCGGCTCCTTTTTGGGACACGAGAGAAAAAGACCCTCCTGGAAGTTCAGCCCGCTCTTTCATGCTTGCAAGGCCAAGCCCTCTCTCAGAAAGCTCACCGGAAAGCACATGATCCATATCAAATCCCGCGCCGTTATCATCTATAGTCAATTCAATATTGCTGTCTGTTTCTTTTAAGGAAAGGCGCACAAGGGTTGCCTGGCTGTGCTTGGCAATATTATTCAGGGATTCCTGCAAAATACGGAAAATGACAATCTTTAAAGAATCAGGCACATCATTTTCCTGTATCTCGATTTGTTTTTCGATGCCAATACCAGGATACATTCTTTCAAACTCCTGGCACAACCACGAAATCGTTGCTAAAATCCCCAAATCATCTAAAGTTGACGGCCTCAAATTCCTCGCGATTCTTCGGACTTCTTCAACAGCTCCTTGAGCAAGGGGAACAACAGTCTCTAATGATTTGGCAACCCCGGCAGGGTTTTCCTGACGCACATTTAGAAGAGCCGCCTCCACCCAAACCTTGATAGCGACCATGCTTTGGGCAAGCCCATCATGAAGTTCCTGGCCGATCCGTCTGCTTTCTTCTTCATGGGCTTGGAGGAGCCGGGAAGAGAGTTGCCGAAGCTCTGCTTCTGATTTTTTAAGTGCTTCTTCAGCCCGCTTGCGCTCAGTAATATCCACAAAAGAATCCACAATGCAGATCGGTTCGTCTTTGTCGTTATAAACTATGCTGGACGAAAAACGAATGATAATAAGTGAACCGTCCTTTTTTTTTCCAGCGATTTCGCCTTCCCAACTACCGTTTTCAAGTATCTCATGCAACACTTTGACCGCTTCTTCATGAGATTGTGCGAGTTCGAGTGCTGATCGGCCCAAAATTTCAGAAGGGTCATCCGTGCCCCACATGCGTGCGGCAGCGTCATTAATGTAAATTATATTTCCTTCCAGATCGGTAATGGCGAAGCCCTGAAGTGAAGATGCGATTGCTCTGTCCTTGATCAACAGCTCTTCTTCCATTTTTTTCCGCTCGGTGATATCTATAAAAGAATCCATCAGGCATATTGGCTCGCCCTGCTCATTGCGAACCAGACTCGCTGAAAAATGAATCTTAATCGTTGATCCGTCTTTTCGAAAACCTGCCATTTCTCCTGACCAGCCTCCTTTCTCAAGAACCACACGGTGAATCTCTTCCGCTTCTTCCCTTGACTGCGCAAGGTCCAGTGCAGACATGCCCAAAACTTCAGAAGGATCATCACCCCCCCACATCTTAAGCGCTGCATCATTCACATACGTTATATTCCCCTCCAGATCAGCAAGGGCGATACCATCAATCGCCGATGCAATGGCGCTATCCTTGATCCGTAACTCCTCTTCAATACGCTTTCGGTCAACGGCCTCTTTTTCTAATTCCCTGACCCGTTTTTCCAATTCTTCATAACTGGGTTTTTTTGTCATTAGAAAATCCTCCAATTTCTATCCAATGGCCAGACCACCGGAGAATGATACGGAACTGCTGAAACAGGCATCGGCTGAACCGTTACTGGCCAAAACCTTTTGTCCTTTCCAAGCATGTTTTATCTGTGATTAGTGCCATGCTTAGAATAATGGATAGAAAATATTATTCTTCTAATATCTTCCTCATTTTCTTGTGGAGTATTATCATAGATTGATGTCATAATAATTACATCAAAGAACTTCATAATCAATATGAATAGTCCGATCGAATTATGGCAACTTTTTTGGCTACTGATTGAATAAAATGAATGGAATTGAATTTATTGAATAAATGTGCAGATTTTAAAGGGTGCTGCAATACTGTCGAAGATGGCAAGGAGAATAGCAATGGCAAGATAGCAAACATTAATGGTTTGGGGGGATTTTATCATCTTTAGTGCGGAGTTCATTGTCTCAATAACAGCTACTTTATAACATGATTTTACAGTTTTTTCTATACTCACTTTTCCCCAAAAAACAAAGCATGATCAAAAACAATTGAATAATGAAACCTGGTTATCCATTTCGCTTAAGTAGGGTGCGTTTCACGCACCACTTGAAAGCTGACCGGCTCTGAAATGGTGCATGGAATGCACCCTACGTTGTCGCAAGATGCAATTTCTATGATTCACTTGAGCGAACCGGATATGCATAATTTTTAATTGTGCTACAATGTAGTAGTTTTTCAGAAATAAATTTAATTTAAGATTTTTTTAAGGTTTTTTTATTGACAATACAAAACATTATAATATAATTAGTAATATAAATCTAAACTTTAATTGATTTAGAGGGGGCGCTCATAAATTTTATGGATTCCAGGGAATCTTCAAGCATATAGGCGTCTGAAGATTTTGAGATACTAACCTAAAATTCAAATTGGCATTCTCTATAAACCATCTTTCCAGACAGAATAATCTCTGTCTGATTCCTCCATCCGACATGTTTATAACACCATTAGCCTTTAATTCCGCATCCCTTATCTCCCAAGTTCAAAATAACGAACAAATTGTATATATTCTAATTTAATTCCAACTGCTGTTGTTTCTCCGGAAATCCAAAAGGAGGACAAGAAAATGAAATCACCTGGAATTAAAATGTTGCCCGGAATCCCCGGAGGCATATTAAAGGTTTCGAGTGTGTTTATCATCCTCATAGCCGCTGTGATTTTTGCCGTGCAGACGGGCGTGATAGAGACCTCCCGGGCGCAAGGCCAATCTTCTGATATCGCCATCGGCGATATCATCGCCGGCGAGCTGGATGATACCGATAAGAAACTCAATTCCGGTCAATTTTGCGATAAATACGATTTTATGGGCAATGTGGGGGAGAAGGTCCTTATTAATCTTTCCGCCTTTGCCTGAGGCAAAACTTTTATTTTTTACCGAATTTACGCAATATTCAGCTCCCCTTTTTGTGCATCATATCGAAAAACCGAATGGGCGCTGGTTTTAATAACTCATTCTAACATCAATTAAAGCAGGAGCAGAAATCATGGAAAAAAAGGAAACTAATGTAAACAACGAGATGGAAGAATCAAAGAAAAGGCCGGTTCCCATATACGAACCACCAAAGATCATAACCTATACCAGCGAGGAGATCTTAGAGGAGATTGGCCCGGCCCATGCCTGCTCTCCGTTTGATCCCGGATGCGGAGTCCTGGGGTAAACAAACGGCCGCGGCTTTGCAATGAGGCAAATATAGGTTCGATCCTTGACAGGGCAGCGTATCCGCACGGAGAGAAGAATATCATGCCTATGCCATGTTCATTCTTTACATATTCCCCTCGTCTTTCTGAGGAAGTGAAGCAAAAGCGCCATGTCCTTTTTCATGCTAATAAATCCGAATGGCTGGTGGTCAATGATACGGGACTGGAGATTGCCAAACACCTGGATAGAGGGCCGCCGAATGCTGATGTTGCCGGACGCCTGGTTTCAAAATACAGAATATCAGCTGAGGAAGCAGAACATGATGTCTTATCTGTATCGAAACAACTGGACCGGCAGCATTTTTTAAATGGAAAAAAAACCAAACGCAGCGCAAGATATCCCACCCTTAATTCAGCCTATCTTCATCTGACCAGCCGTTGCAATCTATCCTGTCCCCACTGTTACGTCTCCTCCTCTAATGATAATACCAAGAAGGACCTTCCAGCCACGATTGTTCTCAAACTGATTGATGAGCTGGCAAATAATGGCGGTCAAACTGTAACCCTCAGCGGAGGCGAACCCCTACTTCACCCGGCAATCAAAAAGATTCTCAAATATGCTGCGCCAAAGGTTGGGATTAGACTTTTAAGCAATGGGACCCTGATTGACAAAGAGTGGGCAGCCTTTTTGGCTGACATGGATATCTTCATCCAGATCAGCGTGGATGGCTCCCAGAAGGAAATTCATGACCTTATCAGAGGTGAAGGCAGTTTCGAGAACACCCTCAGGGGAGTGGAATGTCTTCAAGAAGCAGGCCTGGGGGAGAGAATCAATTTTTCGACCACCGTCATGAACCAGAACATTCATGACTTAAAAGAGATTATTTCTTTAGCAAAAGGCTTTAAAGTCCCTTTGGTTCGTTTTCTCCCGCTTCACAGGATGGGAAGGGCTAAAAAGGAATGGGATTCCATAGGTTCGGGAATAACCATAAGCGATTACGAACAATTTTATCAATATACCTCCGAGTTACGGGCAGAATGGAGATCCTCCATTGAGATCAGTTGCGGATTAAGCGGTTTTCTCCTCAAGATACCCGAGGCGTTTTCAGAGGATGATATATGGTGCCCGCTGGGTAAACAGTTAGTAGTGGGGGCCAACGGAGATACGTTCCCTTGTGATTTGATGATGAGTGATGAATTTAAGGTGGGGAATATATTTCATGACAGCCTCACAAAGATGATTCAATCGGACAAAATGAAAATGCTTTGTCAGGCACTCTCAGACCGCCGGGTCAAGATCAAAAAATGTGCAGCATGTAACTGGCGAAACCTGTGCCAGGCCGGGTGTATGGGTCAGGCCTTAGAACATAAAAGAACCCTATGGGATACAGACGATTTTTGTGATTATCGAAAAAGGGTTTATGAGGAAGCGTTTGATAAGATTCTGGGATTGGAATTTGGGCATTATGACGAAAAAAGTGGATAAAGCGTAAGATTTTTGGAGGAAAAACTTGACAATCATCAATCGCGCATCGCCAACAGAAAATTGTAAATTATTTTACCAAATCCTGGGTGTGGGCGTTTTTCTGGAATCCGATTCAACCGAGTTCCTCAACATGTTTGACAGGGATTATTCCCGGTTTCGGGCACCATCCATCAATGGGAAGAAAGAATTATCCGTTTCAGTCCAATTAAAGCGAAAAGATGGGTTTGCGCGCATAAACAATGAGATTGTTTCGTTAGAAGATCACCCCGCGCCGGGCGCTTGCGCCCATCAGATTGTCCTAAGGCGATTGTTTGAAAAGATAAGCGATTTCATACTGCTTCATGCGGGCGTGGTTGTAAGTGATGGCCAGGCCGTGATTCTGGCCGGTCCTCCGGGGGTGGGCAAGACCACACTGGTGCTGAAACTCCTTGAAAGCGGGTTTGGTTTTTTTTCGGATGACTTCTGCCCAATCCACAAGGAAACAAGACTTGTATATCCCTTTCCCCGGAGTCTGTGGATATCAACTCCACAACGACCTGTAACCTGCAACCCGAGCGGTGCTGCTGCCCGAGGGAAAAAGGCGCTGATCAGCCCCGACAAACTCCATTTGCCTGTTGCTGCAACGCCATGCAAGGCCAGGTGCCTGATATGTCTTGATCCGGGGGGTGATGTTGATCCGTTTATCGAGCTGCAGATTGGTCTGAGGCGGGGGATTGAGGAGGCATTTCTAAACGATTTGCGGCAACTACAATCGTCAATCGCAAGACCTCAACCGGTTATCGTGGAAAGGCTTAATATTAAATTTTCCGAATGGCGGATCAGATATCCAGCGGGCCAAGGGATTACACAGAACATTAAGGAACTTCTGAACAAGTACCGACAGCACATCTGGAACGTTTACCGGGTGGATACTGTTTGTCCGGATTTTACAGGAGAGCCGACTTTGTCTCGCATCCCCAATCATGAAGCCGGTTTTCGTCTTCTTGGGGATTTAAAACAAGCACTCCCATTTAAAACGGAAATGGGATCTTCTCACGATTCACCGGGAAGTCTCTTTATGGAATTAAATGCGCTTTTAGAAGGGGTTCCGTGTTATCGCCTGTCAGTGGGCAGGCTTGGGGTCATGATTGATTTGGTGCTGGAGGTTGCGAACCAGGTATAAAGGAAGGACAGGTTATGAATAAACGACTCGGCATTTTTGTAATGGTCTTGGCAGTTCTTTCTTTGCCAGCGCATCTTGTGGCAGGGCCTGTTGATGATTACCTGAAGGTGGTGAGCGCTGATAGTGACGGGCTTATCCTGGAAATTCAGGTTCCGGCACCTGATATTGAGGCGGTATGGGAAGGTGGCGTCCTTTATCACAGGATGACTGTTCCCGGGCTTGGAACTACCGCTGATGTGGGAAGACCTCAGTTGCCGCTGAAGGGTGCCCTTATCGGGGTGCCTGGTACAGATAAGCCCGACATAGAGGTCTTGGCGTCTGACTCTTTGACCCTCCCGGACTATAACATCTATCCGGTACCAAGACCTGTTTTAGTTGATGAAGATGATCGGGAAAAGCGGCTGACATATGAGTTTGTTAAGGATACAGAGGCATATCATATTGATGCCTTTGTCCCTTCAAGGATTGCCGAGATTGGTTTTACAGGTTTTATGAGGGACCAGCGGGTGGCGCGAATGAAGCTCTTCCCCTTCCAGTTTAATCCAATAACCGGCGAACTCCGATACCATTACAGGATTACGGTGAGGGTGAATTTCAATGGCCAACCCCAAACCGCTGCAACGTATCTCATGTCTGTCACAGGGAAAAAAGCAGAAAGACCTTCTGCAAAAGGAAGAAACGGTGCCTATGAGGGACTGCTCAAGGGGCTGCTCTTAAATTACGACCAGATAAGGCAATAGGGCATCAAAAATGCCTAAAATGCCTAAAGTGATCTAAGGTGCCTAAAGTTAAAATCAATCAGTCCATAATTTCAGTTCACTTTAATCACTTTAAACGTCAGCTCACTTATATTGGAAAATTACTTATGAAGAAGCATATCTCCATTATATTCTTCTTAGCCATTCTGTGCATGCTCCCGGTGAAGGCCGCAGCGTCTGCTGCTTTGAAGATCTCTGTAGACACGGATGGAATCTACCATATCTCATTCAGTGATCTCCAACATGCAGGATACAACCCTGATACTATCGACCCTCAAACCATAATGATTACCAATAAGGGTAAAGAGATCCCTGTTTATGTCTATGGTGAAGAAGACGGCAGCTTTGATCCCATTGACTACATAGAGTTCTACGGTACCGCCATCTCCAGGGGGTCATCCCGATTTGAGTTTACCGCATCCAATGTATATTGGCTAACAAGCGGAGGCCTTCAAGGCCTCAGAATGATGGCAAAGGACGGGACCCCTTCCGGTGCGTTTACTGTCCCGACCTCCTTTGGTGCCGGCACTCACGTAGAAGCGGATAACTATTATTGGCAGACCATACCAAATGGGGAGGGCAAGGACCACTGGTTCTGGGGGGACAGGATCAATGCACTCTCATCCAACAGCTATACAATTGTCTTGAATAACATCTATTCCTCTGCCTTTGATGCCGATGTCAGGGTGAACCTTCAGGGAAGAACAGGCACAGGCACCTCCCCGGACCACCATACAAGGATATATCTAAACGGTTCCCTGATCGATGACCAGCACTGGGATGGGCAGGTACAGTTTCTCCATGAGGTAACGGTACCCCATTCCTATCTGGTCAATGGGACAAATACCATTACCCTGAACTCGGTGGGGGATACCGGGTCATCGGTAGACACTATCCACATGGACTGGATTGAGATAGATTATTATGACACTTTTGTGGCGGAAAATAATTCTCTTGATTTCACGGCAACAGGCACTGGAACCTTTGAATTTAAGATATCAGGCTTTACCTCTGGCACAGTGGCGGTCTTTGACATCACAGCTTCCAATAACGTGAGGCGGGTTATTAATAACACCACCCAGCAGATTGGTCCCACCTATACCACCCGCTTTGAGGACAGCCTGACAGGTTCCGCCCGCTATCTTGCTCTCAGCGCTTCACAGAAAAAGACACCTGCTGACATCAAAATGGATACACCATCGAGTCTTAAAAAAACCTCAAACGGGGCTGATTATATCATAATCACATACGATGGATTCTATAACAATATCCTGCCCCTGGCCGGATTTTACCAGAATAAGGGGCTTCGGGTCATAACCGCAAAGGCGACCGACATCTACGATGAATTCAGCTACGGCATATTTGATCCCCGGGCCATAAAGGACTTTTTAAGCTATGCCTATCATAGCTGGGTTTCGCCTGCCCCCCTCTACGTCCTCCTCGTGGGGGATGCAAGCATGGACCAGAAGGACAACTTCGGAATGGGTAATATGAACTATGTGCCCACCCACTGGTTTGACACATATTCTTTGGGCCAGACCCCGGGTGACAACTGGTTTGTCTGTGTAAGTGGTGCGGACATCCTGCCTGATATGTTTATCGGGCGGCTGTCGGTCCGGGCAGGGTCAGAGGTGGATAATGTAGTCGCTAAGATTATCGGGTATCAGTCCACCCAGGCATCAGGCTGGAATACCAATGCCCTGTTTGTGGCGGATAATGATATGATTGAGTTTGAACAGATATCTGATACCCTTGCTGCTAATTACCTGCCGGCCGGTTATACCTCAAAGAAAGTATATATGAGTCAATATTCTTCAGCAAGTGCTGCCAAGAGCGCGATCAAGACAAACATCAATAACGGCGCCCTTATCACCAACTATACAGGCCATGGCGCTGTGGACAACTGGGCCGGCGAGAATATGTTTGTAACGTCTGATGTCTCCACCCTGAGTAATTCAGGCAAGCTTACCTTTGTGACCATCCTTAACTGCCTTAATGGATTCTTTCCCATGCCGCTTACTCCCTGGAAGCCTTCAATCGACCGGACATGCCTGGCAGAGGGATTCTTATTGGAGCCCAATAATGGTTCTATTGCTGTTTTTGCGCCCACAGGCCTGGGATACCCCTGGGAACACAGCATGCTCGCCCAGGAGCTGTTTAGCGCAATCTTTAATGAGGGGAAATCAATCCTTGGAGAGGCAACCACCCAGGCGAAAATAGGCGCTTTCTCCAATGGTGTGTCCGGCGATATTGTCGAAACCTTTGTGCTACTTGGCGATCCTGCAACAGGTTTAAATACGGGTTTAAATATTTCTGATCCACCCAACGGAACCATAGATACACCAACAGGAGATGTGACCCTGGGCAAAGGCCAGTCAGTATACTTTACCGGAACAGGAACAGACCCGGATGGGACTGTAGCTTCGTATTTATGGAATTTTGATGGGGGTGCGCTGAATTCTACAGAGGAAGATCCAGGGGATGTCACCTTTAACGCCCCTGATATATATACGATCACTTTCACTGTAACCGATAACGATGGTTTAAGTGACCCGACGCCTGCCACCAGAACCATTACTGTTTTAAATATTTCTGATCCACCCAATGGAACCATAGATACACCAATAGGGGATGTGACCCTGGGCAAAGGCCAGTCAGTACACTTTACCGGAACAGGAACAGACACAAATGGGACGGTAGCTTCGTACATATGGAATTTTGATGGCGGTGCGCTGAATTCTACTAAGGAAGATCCGGGGGATGTCACCTTTAACGCCCCTGGTATATATACCATCACTTTCACTGTAACCGATAATGATGGTTTAACTGACCCGACGCCTGATACCAGAACCATTACTGTAAATGCACTTCCCTCTAATCCGCCAACCGCGGATGCCGGCGGTCCGTATTCAGGTATTGAAGGCCAGTCAATAACTTTTGACGGATCAGGCTCAACAGATAGTGACGGGAACATTGTCTTTTATGATTGGGATTTTGGGGATGCCGGCTTTGCTGCAGCTGGTATCAGTCTCACCCGCATTTACTTTCAGCAGGGAGCATATACGGTGACTTTAACAGTTACCGATCAAGATGGTGCCACTGATACGGCATCCACCATAGCCACCGTCTCAGACACTATCCCTATTGCGGGTTTCAGTGGTTCTCCAACCATCGGCGTTGCCCCCCTGACAGTTGTTTTTACAGACAGTTCTACAGCCTATGATGGTATATCTTCCTGGACATGGGGTTTCGGGGATGGGGGAACAAGTGACCTCCAGGCCCCTGACCATACCTACAACACAGAAGGGGTTTACACAGTATACCTTACTGTTACCGACAGTGACGGAAGTTCAGATACGCTTACCAGGAGTAAATATATCACGGTGCTTGGTGATACGGATTCTGATGGAGACGGTATTTCCGATAATGAAGAAGGTGCAGGCGATCTGGATAATGACGGAACACCGGATTGCCTGGATGCAGATACTGCCAGGATTTCTGCTGCGGCCGGCGGGGGTGAGATCAGCCTGGACATCGACGAAGGTGCTAACAAAGGCGCCAGGTTCAGCAGCGTAGAGGTCATGGGGGATGATGACCCGAGCCTATCGCAGGATGGAAAACCTGATGTAAATTTCAAACACGGTCTGGTTAAATTCACCATTCATGGCCTGGCATCAGGTGATTCTCTGAAGCTGACCATTACTTATTCTGCGGGTATTCCCTTTAATGCCGAATACTGGAAATACGATCCCGGCAATGGCTGGTATCAAATAGCCTTTGGAAGTAATGACGGAGATAATGTAATAACCATCACCCTGATTGATGGCGGAACAGGGGATGGCGATGAAACTGCCAACGGGACCATATCGGATCCTGGCGGGATCGGTATTCCAAGAAGCGGCGACGGTGATAGTGACGGAAGTTCTGGCGGCGGCGGTGGTGGTTGCTTTATTACCACAGCCGCACATGGATTTTAGGTTGCCCCTTGTGTGAAAACCTTGCTGGTATTCCTGAGCTAACTTACAGGAATTTAGGGAACGATAAGTAAGAGGAAAGATTAGAAGCCATTTCAAAACCTGTTTAATGAAAGCATAATAATACCAACATGAAAGAACGCTCGATACATTTGAATGTGACGTTCATGCCTGACAATCAGGCGTCTAAAATTCCCAAGCCATGCAAACGTGCGTTCAACAATCCATCTTTTATGATAGCGCCTGAGTTTTCTGCCATCCTGCGTTTTAGGCTTCTTTCTGTTTTTGCGATGTGGAACAATCAAGTCGATCTTAAACTCTTAATGTAAGAAAGGATAAAATGGGCAAGAAAAATAGGTGATTGCCACTATTTGTTCAATTCGAAAGGGCGAAAGGAAAAGAAAAGATGAAAAAGCAAAAAAAAGAATTGAAGAGATATTTACAGCTTGCAGTGATAATTCTCACAGTTACTTTATCAAGTTTTGGGGCTGACCAAAAAGCTCAAGCTGCCGATATCGACATCACCGTCACGAAGTTATACCAAAACGATTACCCACAAAAATTAGATAATTCCAATGAAACAATCGCTGAGTCTGGTTGTACGCTGACTGCCCATACAATGGGGATTAATCATGCTCTAGAAGCGCAAGGGCTTCATAAAAAGAACCCTGATGGGTCTCAGGGGCCTATCCTTTCCTACACACCAGACGAGTTGAACACTTTACTAAACAACTATCGCTACCAACAAAAAATCTATAAAAAAGATGCGCAGGGCAACTACGTTAAAGATGAAAGTGGTCATTATGTCGTAGAGAGGGTGAAAACTAAAAATGGCTGGTCAGTGACGATTGGCGATGATGGCAAACCCATCGGTTCAGACACAACCTTAAATATGGGTGCGCTGTTAAAAGCAGTTAAGGCGGACACAAAAAACAGATCTTTCGAGGGTGTGGAGCTTCAGGGCAAAAAATACCACGCGCCAGGATGGTGTGGAATTCCTGACAATATAGGTAGTGGAGGCGTTATCCTTGATGAAAACTACAAGTATATCCTTGATGAATTGGAGGCGGGTAGGCCGGTGGTCGTACGCACTTTTGATGATAAACATAGCGTACTTGTGAAGAGCTTTAAGCAGGCAGAAGGCCAGCCCGAAGGAAAAGGTAGATATGACATCGCTGACCCTTGGAAGAAAGCAGACGGCACTTCAAGAGAGTGGTTGGATGACAAAGACTACAAAAATAAGATATGGAACTGGGGTTTAATCGTCTTCCAAAAAGGAGGTCTCCATGACCCATACGAGGTACCAAGTGATTACTGGATCGATACAGAATACCTTTACGATCCAAATATGAATCCAGATCAATATGGCCCTCAGATATTTGTACTAAGTTTCTCATACTCACTAACTGTAATCACCCTCATCTCCTTCACAGCCACAGAACAAGATGGAAAAGTACTCCTGGAGTGGGAAACCGCTTCCGAGATCGACAACACAGGTTTTCACATCTGGCGGAGTGAGACAGAGGATGGGGAGTACATCAAGATCACTGATCATCTAATCCCGGCTGAAGGCGGAGCGACATTTGGTGTATCATATTCCTATGAAGATTCTGAAGTGCTCTCCGGCCAGACCTATTATTACAAGTTAGAGGATATTGATAATAATGGTGTGAGCACCTTTCATAAACCCACCAATGGTATACAGGCTGTCTTTGTTGGGCCAGATGGCGGAACGAATGGTGGAAGTGACGGTGCCTGCTTTATTGACATTGCCGCACATGGATATTCCTTTAACCTCCATGTGAATATCTTGATGGTATTTCTTCCCTTACTTACAGGAATTTGGGTTGCCATCAGGAGGAGGGCAAAAATCAGAAAACGGATTCTCAAATGAAACCTGTCACATCCCACATTACCCCTGCCCTTGAGACCTGGAAGGCAACTGAACGAGAGATATCCCTGAAGGTGTGGGGGGGCAGCATGGCCCCTTTGATCAGGGCTGGAGACTACATCTCTTTGCGATTGACCCAGTCAGACAACCTCAGGCCGGGAGATGTTGTGGCCTTCTTGCAGAATGAAGACATTACGGTTCACCGGCTTATCAAAAAAAAGAAGGTGAATGGTCAAAGATGGTTTTGCCAGAAAGGGGATAATCTTTTAGGCTGGGCCTGGATACCGGAAGATAAAGTGTTGGGAAGGGTGGAATCAATCCAGAACGCGGATGGGATACAGGACATGACCGGTCGGCCCTGGGTTTGGTTAAACCCGATCATGGGATTTGCCGCATCGTTCTGGATAACCTTTGTGGAAAAGGCGCAAGCATTGAAGAAGCATATTTTAGGAGATCGTCGGATGCCAATCTTACTCGGTTTAAACAAAGGGATTTTTAAGATTATCAACAGAATCTATTATTATTTGGGGGGTAAATTATGACCGTAAAGATTTTAGCCAAAGAATTGGAATCCGAGCTGATGCTTCATGATACTGAAAAGGACGAGGTTCACGTCCTCAACGCCACTGCCCGGCTTATCTACAAACTATGCCGGGAAGGCAAAGATTTGACCGAAATAACGCAGGAAGTCAGAAGACGTTTTCAGTTGGGAGGGGACCAGGCTATGCAGAGGGACGTTCAAGGGTGTATTGAGGAACTCAGAAAAAAAGGGCTGTTGCCGATTGACGATTGAAGATCACCAATAAAAACCCAAAACCCTTAATTAACCATAAGACACATAAGAAATGATGATGGTTAAAAAGATGTCACCGTTTGAGGACATTGTCACAGGTCTTTTTGACTATCCGCCCAGGCTTTGCTGGATGAGAGGCACTTGCGCAATGTTTATATGCATCGAACCCGATGGTGATGTGTGGCCATGTTGTGACCGCACACTTCCTTCTGAAACCTATCGCTGGGGCAATGTCCTGGATAAGGATTTATCTACTGCTATTAAGAGTCGCAACGCGCATGTTTTCCGTGAAGCGGATAAAAAGCGACAATCTTTCTGCATGCGCTGTGAATGGGCTTTTTTGTGTCGGGGCGGTTGTGTCTATCATCGAATCATTCAATCAGATGCTGCGGATGCGCCGGATCCTTTTTGCCCGGCATATCAAAAGATATTTGCCCATATCGCGGGTCGAGTAGATGAGATTCTCTCTTGGGTGTAAGCTATGAATAAAAAATTGGAAGGCGAGTTGTTGCTTTATTGCCTTGGTATTGGGACAGACAAAATAAAACCCGCCAGGCTTGAACAGTTGTCCACCTCTGAATGGGAAGAAATTATTCAGCAATCGGACCGCAATGGCGTTGCGCCTTTGCTATATCTGCGTTTAAAGGCACTCGATCAATGCATAACTATTCCGGGCACAACTATTCCGAATAGCGTTTTGCAGCGATTGAGAAAAAAATATGTTTGTAATGCGTGGAAGAATAAACGATTATACCATGAACTTTCAAAAGTACTAAGTTTGTTTCAGAACGACGGCATTCCAGTCATTGTTCTGAAGGGAGCAGCCTTGGCAGAATTAGTTTTTCAAAACATCGCTTTAAGACCAATGGGTGATGTTGATCTGATAGTCAAAAGCAAGGACTGGAGTAAGATTGACACAATATTATTGCAATTGGGATTCTCAAATGTAACACCACCTTTAAGATCGAAACGCCATATACAGTGGATTCAGCATATAAAACACATGAGCAAGGTCACTCTCTATGAGATCCATCCTGAAATATACGAGCTTCAAAATCATAATCCTTGGTTAACTGCCTCCCCTGCAACAATAGCCGCGACCGATACGCTCATATTAGGATCAGAAGACTTTTTATTACATCTTTGTCTTCATATTGATCGTCATCTTCGCGAGGGCATCACCAAGCTGATTTGGTGGTTTGACATTGCAATGGGAATAAAACATTATCGAAAAGAACTCAATTGGGATTATGTGATACAAATTGCCAAGAAACATAAGGTCGAAGGATCTGTCCATCGCATTTTGTATGTGATTAATGAATGGTTTGACGGACAGGTCCCGGCAAATGTTCTCAACCGGCTTAAAGACGATAGCATTCCCCTTTCTTTTTTAGATGTGCTACAACAGGTGCCACTTCAAAACCGAGAATTTGATTTATTTTTAACAGATATTTCAAGAATTCCTTCAATTCATGATAAAATTTACTACGGTTTTAAGACCTTCTTTCCATGTAGAGAGTTTATAATACAGACTTACTCAGTAACACGACCCAACTTAGTCTATTTCTATTATTTCATCCATATAAGTATCATTGCCATAAAAGCCTTCTATCAGTTGCCGAGGTATCTTTTTAACAAATATGTTTCTCTAAGGGCCTGAGAATCTGAGCCTAACGCCTCGGATTAGAATATAGAACCATCATAATTAAGTTATCGTAATATTTATTTTAAATGACCGGGAACTCAAAAGCTTCGGAGGGTTGGCCTATTTCGGACTCCGTCAAGCAGTATGTTCATGTTTTGATCTTTTATATTCGAGCTGACTATTGATTAACACAAAAATAGAAATGTTTTCGCAAAAGCGTCCACTAGTGACTGTAATAATTTCGACTCGTAACCGCCCGACTGACATTGGGAATTCAGTTGAACGGTTGTTATCCAATAAATACAACCGATTTGAATTGATTGTAGTTGATCAATCTGATAAGAATGACACAAGGGATGCTCTGACAAAGTTCAAGAGGAATTCACGTTTTCGCTATATTAAGTCAAATAATAAAGGGGTGGCGATTGGTAGAAATCAAGCAATCGGGGAAGCCCATGGCGAGATCATCGCGATAACAGATGATGATTGCATTGTTGCCAATGATTGGCTCGAGAATATAGTACTGGCCTTTTCTAAGCACTCCCGCATTGGCGTTATTTTTGGCAATGTCATCCCTGCCAGCTTTGACCCTACGAAAGGTTTCATTCCAGGATACGTTAGGGATACCGCATATTTGGCAACAACGATTAATGACAAGCATCGCGTGGAAGGTTTGTCTGCCTGCATGGGGATCCGAAAAGATCTATGGCAAAAACTTTCCGGATTTGATGAAGCATTAGGTGCAGGATGCCCAATGAAATCTGGAGAAGAAACGGATTTTACCATAAGAGCGTTATTGGCTGGATTTTTTGTGTACGAAACACCTCACATTCGAGTGGTCCATCATGGATTCCGGTGTTGGGAGGAAGGGCGAGTCCTAATAAGTAGATATTGGTTTGGTACGGGAGCGACATTTTCCAAGCTAATAAGGCTAAGACCTTTGCCTGTTGCCCGACATTCCCTCATTTTGGCCTTTAGATGGGCATTTGGTCTATCAGGGGTTGCAAAGACAATGGGTTCTGCATCGCAAAGGTGGGTTAGGTTAGTCTGGTTTCTGAAGGGGTTTGCAAAGGGCTTTCACTATTCTGTTGATCACGAAACCGGACACTTTCGTGATTTTCAGCGGCCTGTTTGTAAGAGCTTTTGAGAGTCGTTGTTTTAATTGATTCAATAATATGAAGTTCAATTTTTATGATGATATGTCGAATTATTATGTCTCCATCATAATCCCAGCTTTTAAGTGTAATAATACTTTAAAAAGCTGTCTAACTAGTATATTTTTATCCCGTTATCCTCATTTTGAATGTATTTTAGTAAATGATAACTCACCCGATGATTTGCTTTCCATAACTCAATCTTTTCCTGTAAGGATTATTAACTTGGAGAAACAATATGGTCCAGCTTATGCTCGGAATCGGGGTGTGGAAGTTGCTAAAGGGAACATTCTATTTTTTCTTGACTCAGACGTTAAAATATATCCAGATACTATAGATAAGATAGTGAATATATTTAATGAAGATCCCAATACATCAGCTCTTTTTGGGTCATACGATGACCAGCCAGAAGCTTTAAACTTTATTTCTCAATACAAAAATCTTTTTCACCATTACATTCATCAAACATCTAAAGAAGAAGCCGTCACATTCTGGACTGGCTGTGGGGCCATCCGTAAAGAGGTATTTGCTCAAATGGGCGGTTTTAATGAGACATACACCCGTCCAAGCATTGAGGATATCGAGTTGGGCAACAGGTTGTATCATGCTGGTCACCGCATACGTTTGGTCAATTCTATTCAGGTTACCCACCTTAAGAAGTGGACATTTGGCACCCTTCTCCTATCAGACATTTTCGATCGAGCGCTGCCCTGGACATACCTTATCGTAAGCCATCGAACTTTACCAAAAGACTTGAATCTAAGGACATCCGCCCGATTGAGCACAATAGTGATATTTTTATCAGTGTTGATGATATTAGCCAGCCTAATTTGGCCACATACTCTATGGACTATGGCTTTATTCGTTCCTTTTCTGCTGCTGCTAAACGCTGATCTATACTATTTTTTTATTCGTAAAAGAGATTGGGGATTTGCCATACGAACAATACCTTTACACTGGCTGTACTTCCTTTACAGCGGATTAGCTTTCGGCCTGAGTTTGTGCTGGTATTTTACCCTAAATATATTAAAAAAAAACAAAATCATCCACAGAAAAAATTATGATTAGTGTGTGGTTAAGAAAAATCTTTGAGCGTGGGATAATCTGACTTTTTCAGGAAGCCCTAATTATGAAACAAAATCCTTTCTAGTTATCAGTGCAATGAAAAATTTTTCAAATGTATTAATAATGGGTGCCGGTCCTGCCGGTTTATCGGCGGGCTATGTCCTAACGCAGCAAAGTGTCAATTCTGTTGTCTGTGAGCAAGCTAATGCTGTTGGCGGTCTTGCACGAACAATTAGAAAAGGAAATTTTCGTTTTGATATTGGCGGACACAGATTTTTTACCAAGAATGATGACATACATAAATTCATTATGGACTTGATGGGTGATGAAGTTATAAAGGTTAAAAGAAAAAGTCGCATTCTTTTTTGTGGAAAATTCATTGATTACCCATTACCCATTGTTGATTCTCTGCTTTGTGCAGGTATCCCAGATTGTTTTATCATTCCTTTTGATTATATGTATCAAAAAATTGATGGTCGGTTAAAAGGTAAAAAAATTATCTCTTTTGAAGATTGGGTGGTCAATCAATTTGGTCGAAAGATATATGGACTTTTTTTTAAATCATATTCTGAAAAAATTTGGGGCATGCCTTGCGATCAGGTTTCTGCCGACTGGGCAAGGCAACGCATTGCAGGCATGTCGCTAAAAACAACTTTTACAAAAGCGCTATTCAAGTGGAAGAAAAACAGCCCTTCAAGTCTGATAGATGAATTTAATTATTTCAAGCAGGGATTTGGTCGAATTTCTGAGAAATTAGCAGAACATATTCAAAAGGCAAATCGAATATATATAAAAACGAGGGTAGTTCAAGTCCAGCATGAGGAAAAAAAAATCAAGGGGGTTGTTATAAGTCAAAAAGGTTGTCTATACAATATTGGAGCAGACTATTATATCTCCAGTATTCCGATTACAACACTGGTTCAAATTATGAATCCTCCTGCACCTGAAGAAGTTATTGAGGCTAGCAAAAACCTTCGATATCGTAATTTGATTACAGTTCATCTTATGCTAAATCAGCATAAAGTGACTTCTGACCATTGGATTTATATTCACGACCGGGACATCGGTTTTGCTAGAATTCATGAACCGAAGAACTGGAGCATTGAAATGGCTCCTCCTGGAAAGACCTCTCTGGTTATTGAATATTTCTGCAGTCGGAGTGACAAAATCTGGAATATGAGTGATGAAAATTTGATCGATTTGACACTTCATGATTTAGTTAAGAAACTTTGCCTCATCGAAAAGGAAAAAATCCTTGACGGATTTGTTTTTAGACATCCAAAAGCTTATCCTGTGTACGATATTGGTTATGAAACACATCTATACAAGGTCTATCAATTCCTTAGTGATTTTAAAAATCTGTATGTTATAGGACGGTGTGGTATGTTCAGGTATAACAATGTTGATCATGCGATAGAAACGGGTGTCAAAGCAGCGCACAATATCCTTGGGGCGAATTATGATCTTTAAAAACTTTTTTTGATTTGTTGAACTTATCAAATGATAAAAAAAACTTAATACAACTTAACACATATGAGCCGTCCGCCTGTCAATAGGCAATAAAAAATTAATGGGACAAAGTCAAAGCTTCTCCCCTTTATTGATTTTTCTTTTATGGGTATATTTTCCTGTCATCTAATTCGCCTACAGATAAATACCTTTTGTTCTTTCATTTCCGTTTTATAACGGTGGAACTGTGGCGATTCTCTGTTTTCGAAAGGAATATCAGGATAATCAATTATTATTCCCTGGTAATTCTTCCAAGGTATATTTTCAATCAAGTACTTTCGGACAGCCCTGTCTTTATGGCATATTAAGTATCGTCGTACTATTATCCAATCCGCTTCCTTGGCAGGAGAAAGGTCCTCTCCTGTCAACCCTCCAATAACTCTCATGTTAGTATAAAACTTTACCGGAAGGTCACCATAGGTAATTGCAACCAGATCGTCTTTATTACCATTTTGCTTCAAAAATTTAACGATTCCTTCAATGGGTCCGTCGTAATCATGTGTAATTTCATATATAAATTTGTGAAGAGTCCCCATATAGATCAGAATCACAATTATGCCTATTCCGAAAACGACATGAACATTCACCATCGAGACGACAATAACAGCAATTATAATATAAACGACCGGGATTACGGGGGCCAAATATCGAAAAAATGGTAAAGGCGCCACAATTGATAATATCTGCAAATTAATAAAAATGAAAAGCACCAACAACAATAGACTTTTCCAGGCAAATATGTCTTTCGAAAAAATCGGTTCGGATTTTTTCCAGCGATATCCCACAATAAAAATTGGACATAACAGAAGGAAGGGATGGAAAAGATATTTCATCACATGGGAAATGTACACCCGGTTCAACTTCAGGAATTTGGCAAAATTGAAAACACTGGTATTATCTATTTCATTGGTATTAAATTGTGAGCCGGCAAACCATATTATCCAGGGAAAATTGACAAGAATAATAATGGCCAGCAACAGCAAAACTGCTCGGAGGTTATTCCTATGTAAAAGAAGGGTATAGAAAAAAAAGGTCGAGATTAAGGCTGCATAACTGACATAGTTGCAATGAAAGAGCAGAGTAGAAGATATCACAAACACAACAGATGCCTTTTTTTTCCCCTCTAATACATTAATAAAACTGTATAATCCTAGGACTGAGAAGAACATTGTCGGACTATAATATCTGCATTGCCTTGAAAGTATTAAAAAGGGAACAGATACTGTGAGAAGAAAAGCTGCGACCCCTGCGACTCTTTTATCTTTAAACAGGGTTTTTGTAAAATAATAAGTCAAAATTATAGTGGCGATCCCGAACAAGGCAAACGGGAGCCTGGCAAAAAAGGTATTTATCCCGAAAATATAAAAAAATGCAGACAGCAGATAAAATGGAAACCATGGGTGATATCTCCAAATATAATTTTTGCCACGATCTTTTTCAGGATACTGGGAGAAGTAATTTTTTCCATCATATCCCAGGGGAACACCGTGTTCTAGAATAGTTCTGCTTAAAAGGGCTGTTTCAGCCTCATCCTGCCAGAGATACTGGTTCCCAAGATTTGCATGAAGAAAAAATGACGAGCAGCATAATAACAAAATTAAAAATGCGTATTCCTTGTTTTTTTCGGTTAAACTGATTTTCATTGATTATCTTTCCCAGCTATTCCGAAATTTTAGTATTTTGCTTATTCGCTTATTTCTTTGAAAACGGCATAATTAATAATTCGATGAATGATTTTGGTTTTTTGGCGTATTCCAGTCCGATGATCATCCGGTCATGTCCGGCTGCGGGTTGTGCCTGGTAAGTGCCGCAAATCCGGTCCCACACGGACAGGTTGAACCCGAAGTTGGTATTGGATTCATCCATGATCATTGAATGATGCACCCGATGCATGTCCGGGGTGACAATCAGCAGACGGATGAATTTGTCAAGAAGCGTCGGGATATAGATGTTGGCGTGGTTGAACATGGCTGTGGCATTGAGCAGGACTTCAAAGAGCAGAACCGCTTCAGGCGGAAATCCGAACGCCGCTATCGCCGCCAGTTTAATAAATAATGATATAATAATTTCAATGGGATGAAACCGGATGGCCGTGGTCACGTCAATGTCTAAGTCCGAGTGGTGGACCTGGTGAAGCCGCCACAAAATCGGCACAAAATGAAACAGGACATGCTGCAGGTAGATGATAAAGTCGAAAATAATGACAGTGGCGATCCAGTCGGCCCAAACCGGCAGGGACAGCTGGTTGAATATGCCCATGCCCCGGGATTGGGCAAAAGCGGCAAAGGTCACCGGCAGCATGACAAAACCCAGCTGCAGAATCAGGTTGTCCACCGCCACCAGGCCGAGGTTGTTCAGCCATCTTTTGGGCTTGGCGTCCACGAGTTTTTTTCGCTGAAACAGGATTTCCCAGCCACCCATGATAAGGAGTATGCCGACAAACGAGATTAAACGGATTGATTTTTCAGTGAAAAAATCTTCCATAGATGACCTTATGATTCTATTCCCAGAATCTCCATCGCTTCCTCTGCCGTCTTATTTTCATGCACAATCGCACACGCGGCTTTGACAAATAATACCGGATCTTTGTGCTGAAATGCATTTCGTCCGATGGAAAGCCCTTTTGCTCCTGCCTGCATGGCCCCTTCAATGGATTTGAACATTTCCGCGTCACTGAGCTTGCTGCCGCCGGCAATTAAAATCGGCGCCGGGCATCCTTCCACAACTTCGGCAAAAGATTCCGGATCACCCGTATACACGGTTTTAACATAATCCGCGCCCAGTTCCGCCCCCATGCGGGCAGCCAGCTTAACCGCCTCAAGATCCTTTTCATCTTTAATTAACGGGCCCCGGGGGTACATCATGGCGATCAGCGGCATGCCCCAGTAATTGCAGTCCACCACTACTTTTCCGAAGTCAGCAAGCATTTCCGCTTCATGCTCATCCCCCACATTGATGTGGATGGAAACACCGTCCGCACCCACCCGGAGGGCATTTTCAACCGTATTGACAAGGACTTTCTTGTTGGGTTTCGGAGACAGCATGCTGGCGGCCGACAGATGAAGAATCAGTCCGATGTCCCGGCCATAAGTCCTGTGCCCGTGCTTGGGCAGCCCCAAATGGCCGATCACCGCGTTGGCCCCGCCTTCGGCCACTTGGTCCACGGCTTTTGACATATCCACAAGACCCTTGATGGGCCCCACGGTCACCCCGTGGTCCATGGGCACAATGACTGCTTTTCCGGTTTTTCTGTCCACGATCCGTTCCATCCGGACCGCTTTTCCGCTGGTGAACATTTTCTTATCTCCTCATAATAAATTGAAAATTCATAAATTTTGGTTCTATAGATAAGAATAAAATTAAGCGGGTTTGTATGGGGAAGTCAAGAAATAAGAACCTGTATTGGGGTGCGGTGATTTTGTTAAGTTGCGGTGTCGAAATCAATTTGCTGGTTAAAAATAAAGGGGTAAACAGCTTTTTTTTGAGATATATTGAAAAATGTGTAACAAATTGAAAAGATGAGAAGTATTTTAAAAAATATAAATATTTGAATTTGTTGTTAGGTTGATTTGTGGGGGTAATGATGAAGCAAAAATGAAAAATTCATGAAAAAAGAAGAACCGGTAAAAAATATAACGGATGAAGCCTGCTTGACGATTTAGGGATAAAAAGATATAACACTGCATTAATAATGATGATCCTGTAAAACAATGCTATAAATTTGAAACCATAGAAGGAAGATCCGATTCAAAAGCCAAATCATACAAAAATCCCGTTGTGGATGACCGGTGTTTTTATTCTGTTTCTCATGGTGGCCGGGACGCTGGTGTATTCAAATACTTTTCAGACTTCATTTGTTTTTGATGATATCAATTTTATCACCAAAAATGATCCCAATGTTCACATGACGGAATTTTCCTGGGGCGCTTTAAAAAAAGCGGCTGTTGAAGGGGAGCCGCGGCACCGGTATCTGCCGAACATCAGTTTTGCCGTCAATTATTATTTTGGCGCGGAAAATACGTTTGGATATCACCTGGTTAACATAGGTATACATTTGATGACCGGCATTTTCCTGTTTTTTTTATTCCAGGCAACACTTCGCTTGTGTAGCCGGCAGGATGGAGTTTGTTTCTCCGGAAACAGGTCGCTGCCATCAGTTTCTCCGGAAACCCTGTCATTTTTTGCGGTGCTGATCTGGCTGGTACATCCGGTTCAAACCAATGCGGTAACGTATATCTGCCAACGAATGGCCAGCATGGTGGCCATGTTTTATATTCTTTCTCTGCTGTGTTATGTAATAGGGCGGATAAATTTTCGCAAAGGAAGGACCCAAACAGCTGTTTTTCTTTTTTTCGGGTGTATCATTTCCGGGTGCTGTGCCATAGCAAGCAAACAAAATGCCGGCATCCTGCCGGTTTTCATACTGTTTTATGAATGGTTTTTCTTCCAGGATTTAAAAACATTTCGGTCATACCGGACGTTGCTGTGGATTATTATCGGGCTTATTGTATTTGTGGTTGTTGCCATTCATTTTCTGGGAGTCGACCCGCTGCATCGAATTCTTTCTGCATACACCCGGCGGGAATTTACCCTGCCCCAGCGGGTGATGACTGAATTTCGGGTAGTTGTCTATTATTTGAGTCTGCTTTTTTGTCCGCAGTCGTCGCGGCTGATACTGGACCATAATTATCCCCTGTCATATGCGGTCTCGGATCCGTTTTCAACACTCACTTGTTTTGTTTCGATCATTGCAATTGGCGGGCTGGCGGCCTATCTGGCAAAAAAGGATCGACTGATTTCCTTTGCTCTTTTCTGGTTTCTGGGCAACCTGCTCATCGAATCCTCGGTGATCGGGATAGAGATTATCTACGAGCACCGGATGTATTTGCCGACAATGTTTCTTTACCTGATGATTACGGTAATGGTTTTCAGAATGTTTAAGGCCAGGTGGGCGGCTGCGGGTGTTCTGATCCTGTGCATGATGATTCTGTCCGTGTGGGCCCACCAGCGGAATCGGATATGGGAAAGTGACGTCACTTTCTGGACGGACAGCGTCAAGAAATCACCGCAAAAAGAACGCCCCTATCAGAATCTGGCGTATTCCCTGCAGATAAGGGAAGAATTTGAAGACGCGCTTTTTTACTACCGTAAATCACTTGCCATCAAACCCCACCCGGTGGTTTATTTTAATATGGGACTGTGCCTGGAAAGGATCGGATATCACAGCGATGCGGTGGATGCCTATGTCAATGCCTTGCAAATGAAATATAATACACCCCAGGTCCAGGGCAACCTTGCGAAAGCGCTGGCAAATATCGGAGAATTCAATGCGGCTGTTTCGTATTTTGAAAATGCCTCAAAGATGAATCCTTCGGATCCCTCATTTAAGAAAAATGCATTGGTATTGAAGGATTTTTTGAATCATTGCCGAACGCCTGAGAGATGTCTACGGATGAGTATTGCTCAGAAACCGGATAATCCGGCCCTGCGGTTTAAACTGGGAATGATCTACGAAAAACAGGGAAAACCGGAGCAGGCGTATAACGTTTATGAAAAGATTCTAAACGAAATTGGTGCGTCTGACCGGAAGCTGTATCTGCTGGTGTTAAACCGCATGGTGATCCTGCATACCGTCAAAGGGGAGATGGACCAATCCCTTCATCTGCTGCAGAAAGGTATTGAAGTCGCACCGGATAACCCTCATTTTTATTATGAAATTGCCGTGTTTTACGGGGCTGTGGGTGAAGTGAAGCATTCTGTGGCCTGGCTGGATATGGCGATTAAAAAAGGATATCAAAACTTAGAGCAGATCAAGTCGGACCGGCGGCTGGAAAGTATCAGAAACACGCAGTATTTTCAAAATCTGATTAAACGAAAGTGACGGAACTGCATTGCCTTTGAAAAACCATTAAGGCTTTTTTACGAAGCCATCTATGTTAATTTTTCAAATGCCGGTTAATTCTCAAAATTTCGTTGACGGTTTGAGTTTGTCGCTGAATACATTTCAGGTTCGGCTTCCTCAGTTTGCTCATTTTTTATGGGCCCAGCGGCGGGGGGCGTCTCCCAATGATTGTTTTTTGACGCACTTAAGGAAGAATCAACCACGGTTTCATCAAATAATTTTCCCTTGTGACTTTTTACTTCATTAAATGCAGATTCAATAGACAGTGCCGGGCGATAGGGGCGGTGAGAACTGATGGCTTCGATGACATCGGCCACAGCCAGAATTTTGGCTTCAAGCAGGGTTTCATCTCCTTTAAGTCCTCTGGGATACCCGCTGCCGTCTATCCGCTCATGATGCTGGTAGACGATTTCCGCAATCGGCCAGGGGAATGGAATTTGTTTTAAAATTTTGAATCCCACGGCAGGATGCGTTTTGATCAGTTCCCACTCAGCCTTGAGGAGTTTGCCCGGCCGGTTCAGAAGTGAAACAGGGGTGCGAATTTTGCCGATATCGTGCAGCAGCCCCGAAATTCTGATGGCTTCAATCTGATCATCCGGCAATCCCATATTTTTTGCAATATCAGAAGCATATTCGGCAACACGGTGCTGATGGCCGGCTGTGTAGGGGTCCCGGCTTTCCGCCATGAGGGCCATGCCGCCGACCGTGGCATTAAACATTTCCTGAAGCTGGGCGGTTTTGTTTTTTACCTGATCTTCAAGAATGATATTCTGTTTGTTTAACGCTTCTTTCATTTTTTTCAGGGACATATGGGTCTGCACCCGCGCTTTGACTTCCGCTGCTTTAAAGGGTTTTGTGATATAATCCACCGCGCCGGTTTCAAACCCCTGGGCAATATATTTGGCATCACTTAAAGCGGTAATAAAGATCACTTCAACGTCCTGATAGCACTGGTCTGCTTTTAGTTTTGCGCACACTTCAAACCCGTCAATTTCAGGCATCATCACATCCAGCAGAATCAGATCGGGCTTATTGTTTTCAAGATACGCCAACGCCTTTGCCCCGTTTTTGGCGACACCAAAGCGATATTCGTCTTTTAAAATATTGAGTAACAAATCGATATTAATGGGATTGTCATCAACGATTAAAATCAGGGGTTGGGTGTCGGTCATATTATTTTATCTCCCGGACGGTGTTAGGATTGCGGAAACATTTTTTCTGCATCCCTTATGTCCATTGGCTGGTATGTTGGATTAAGGCTTCTATGGCATCATCGTATTCATATTCATTGATTTTGTATTCAATAGATTGTAAAGAAAAACCGGTCTTGTGCTGTTTGACCCGGTCCAGACATTCATTAATGGCAATAGGATCTGCTGCTTTGAGCGCATCAATCAGTTTGGTCAATACCGGTCTGGCCTGGGAAAGGTCTTTTTCAGAAGGTGATTCATCCTCATGGATTTTATTTTGAACATTGATGACGGTTTTGATCGATGAGAGCAGTTGGGCAAAGTGTTTTTCAAAATCGTTCAGCAGAAGATTTATTTTTGTTTTATCTATCGGCTCTGATTCTAATTCGCTGCAAAACTGCTCTATCTTTCCTGTGACTTCTTTTACCCGGTCTGCGCCGATATTTCCACTGCTGCCTTTCAGGCTGTGGGCAAGTGATTGGAGGTGCTTCCACTGATGTTGACTGGCAGCTGTTCTTAATCGATCCAGGGTATGAATATTATTGTTGAAAAATCGTGACAGGATTTTTTTGTATACTTCAATTTCCAGGTTTAAATTTCTGGCTGCCTGGCGAATATTTAATTCCGGCAGGGTGTTATCTTTGAAGTTACTGCCGGAAGCCACCGGTTTTTCAATAATAAACAAAGCGTTTTCCTTAGAATCCATTTCAGATAATTTTAATTCAAGCTCCGGGTGAACATGCTTGAGCAGTGTTCTGAACAGTTTTTCCGGGCGGACCGGCTTGGGGACAAATCCATTCATTCCGGCTTCAATACATCGCTTTTCGTCTTGTATCACCGTGGAAGCGGTCATTGCGATAATTGGAAGGGCCTGGAGATCCTTTTTCTTTCGGATTTTTCGGGTGGCTTCATAGCCGTCCATATTCGGCATCTGGATGTCCATAAGTACTGCATCAAAGGTCTCTTTTGAAACCGCCCTGACGGCTTCCGCGCCGTCGGATGCAATTTGGGCGGTTATACCGACGGATTTTAAAATTTCAACAGCAATTTCCTGATTGACCCGGTTGTCTTCAGCGACAAGTATTTTTAAACCACTCAGAAGTTTCTTGTACTCTCTATGCCGCGCGACAGCATCGGATTCAGGCATGGATTTCCGGATGGATTTTCCGCCAAAAACATCCATGATTGAGTTGAGCAGAGAAGATGCGGTAACCGGCTTGGCAATAAACCCATCAATAACCGAATTGTCGGCGCCGGGTAATGTAAAGTCCGTCAAAGCGCTGGTCATTAAAATAATCGGAAATTTCAGGTATAAATCGCCACGGATTTCCATGGCTGTTTCCAGTCCGTCCATACCGGGCATTTTCATATCTATTATTGCCAGATCAATGATTGTGTCCTGCTGCTGATATTCTTTTAAAAGATTGATTGCCGACATCCCGGACGCAACGAAGTCCGCGTAAAAACCGAACGTTTCAATAAGTGAAGACAGGATTTTCCGATTTTCCGCGCAATCATCCACAATCAGAATATTCAGGCCTTTTAAGTTCTCAGGTAATAATAACGGACTTGGTGTCTGATTCGGCGGCAGTTCCATTACCGTGGTAAAAGTAAATTTTGACCCTTTACCGAATTCACTTTCCATAAAAATCTGGCCATGCATCAATTCTGCTATCTGCTGGCTGATGCATAACCCTAAACCGGTTCCCCCGAATTTACGGGTGGTGGAGGTATCTCCCTGGGTAAAAGCCTGAAAAAGGAGGTCTCGCTGGTCTTTGCGCATACCAATGCCGGTATCTTGAACAGAACATGTCAGCCGGATCGCATCAGGACGAATATTTTCGCTGCTTATCTCAATAAGGATCATTCCGTCTTTGCCCGTAAATTTCACGGCATTGCTCAGCAAGTTCGTTAAAATCTGTTGATATTTCAGTGGGTCGCCAATTATGTCCATTGGCGTATTAGCACTGATGTCAAGAAGCAGTTCGATGTCTTTTTCCGCGGTGACACTTGAAAAAATAGTGATCGCATTCTGGAGTATTGTATCGAGTCTGAAATTCTGGTTATCCAGAACCAGGTCGCCTGAATCGATTTTTGAAAAATCAAGAATATCATTAATGACACCGAGCAGGGCGTTTCCGGACGAGTATATAATTTTCAGGTAATGTTCGACTTTCAGGGGGATTTCCTCGGAAAGCGCCAGTTCTGCGGCGTTGATCACGCCGTTCATGGGCGTCCGGATTTCATGGCTCATGTTGGCCAGAAATTCGCTTTTTGCATTAGCGGCTTCATCAGCCGCCTGGATTGCCTTGCGAAGCTCAGTATTTGTTTCTCTTAGTTCTGACGTGCGTTCTTCAACTCTTTTTTCAAGCTGTTTGTAGGCTTCTTTCAGTTTTTTTTCGCTGTTGCGCAGGGCATTGTATATCCGTTTTCGTTCGGCAATTTCCTTTTGAAGTTTTAAATTGATCTGTTCGGTTTCTTTTGCCAGGTCACGGGCTTTTCCGGCTGACGACTCGGCCCTGTTTCTGGATTCAATCAGTTCCATGTCCCTTTGTTTAATTTGGTCCATCATGGCATTAAACGCATCAACCAGCAGGCCGATCTCATCATTTCCTTTTTTTGTCACACGCGTTGAATAATCCATGTTGATTGCCGTCAAGCCCGCCGCATTTGCTAAATCCAGAATGGGCCTTGAGATAAATTGCTGAAGTTTTGTCAGCATGAAAAAAGCAGTCAGAATAGCGAAAAAAAGGACCAGGGCAACGTATCCGATGTACTTCCAGATCAGGGCATACATTTCATCCAAATCGGATTTGATGAAAACCGTGCCGATTTTTTCTTTTTCCAGCAAGACAGGAGAAATAACATGCAGCGATGTTGCATTAAACCAGGTTCCCTCTGACTCCAGATCCACCGGCAAAGAATCCGGATCAGATCCCTGGCGATAATAGCTGGCAAATATTTCTCCGGAATCATTGAAAATATATGCTGAAAGAATGGAGCCTTCCACTTTTAAGGCATCTAAAGTTTCATGCGCAATTTTTGGATCGTCAAATGCCAGCGAGGCAGTGCTCCGGTCCGCAATAATTTTTGAAAGAATAGACAGCTCATGGATTTTAGTCTGCCTGAAATTGATCACTTCAAGGGCCCCAAGTATGCCGCAGGCCATCAACAGTGTGATGCTGCTGACAATCATAACAATAATTCTTATTTTATTGGTGATGGAAAAATCTCTAAACGCTTTCATGAATATTCTCGCTGGTTACTGGATTGCTGCGGCAACTTCCAGCAGTTTGGCACTGAGTTTCAAGTCGGACTTCAGTGCTGCAGTTTGATTAATTTCAAACCGGATATGATTTTTTTCATTGTAAAATCTGATAATTCCCCCCATCCGGATAAAATCTTCATCTTCTCCAATGGTCAATACGGGCGTTCCGGACACCTCCCGGAGGATCTGATAGCAGCGATGTGACTCGGAGGTGCCGACAAATAAAACCTGGCAATCAGAGAGCTGGCTTAAAGAGTTGATGTGCCTGATGGCGAGTTGTTTTCCCCCGATGGATCTCCCTTCAATGTGATCCAGTGTATTGCCGAAATTGTCCTTGCCGATAATTCCAATCGTGATCGTAGCACCGGTTTTGTCGATTAATTGATCCGGCCATTTAACAAACTTGATAAAATTCATCATCATGGCCCCTTTAATCTGGTATTCCATTCCTTCCAGGCAATACCCGGTTCCACTGAAAACCATAAAGGCGATAATAATGAAAATTAAAGAGCATTTAAGTCGTATCATTTTTTTCATTATAAACTTTGATGTCTCCGTAAAAAGTCGGATTTTAGGATCGTCGCTCTTTTAACATATTGAATTTATTAATGCCAAAATTCAATAAACAGCCATTTAATGCCTGAATTTCACACGCGTCGGAGGCTTCTATATGCAAGGCATTTAATGGTGAAGCCATAGTGAACTATTGCAATCCATTAATAACGCAGCAGATGGGAGCCTCCGACGCGTGGGTCGGGTTAGAATTCGTAACCGACCGTAAGCCAGATATTTCTTCCTTCAATGGGCTGCTGGGTCGGGTAATAGCCTCCGGTAGCGGTACGGATGCCGGCATCGAATGCATCATCAGTGTCAAAGATATTCCTGATCAAGAGCGTCAAAAACAGACCGTCAACAACAGCATTTTCCCAGCGAATGTTTGAATGGAAAATAACCTTATCGTCTATTTCTTTGACGGGATTTGACTGAATCGTTTGTATTTTATATAAATAATTTGCTCTTAAGTGAAATGAAAGATTGTAAAGAATGCCATAGGTAAACCCGATGTTTGCCTTATGCTTTGGAATATTTGGAATGGATTCCCCGTCATGAGCTGTGGAAAAGGTAGTAATCATTTCCGGAAGGTTTTTATATTCCCCGCGTGAAAAGGTGTAGTTCATATAAAGTGAAAGCTTGTCGGTCAGGGTGAAGTCTGAATCGAACTCTATGCCATAAATATTTGCCTTGCCGATATTCTGGTTCTGGTTCCAGAACTCTGATTCCGGATTCGGGTTGGGAACGTTTGTTTCAACTTCAAGGATAAGGTCGTTGATCACGTTATAATAACCCTGAAGACTGAGATGCCCTTTAAAGGGCAACGCGTATCCCAGGCCGAGTTCAAAAGAGCGCATATGCTCAGGATCAAGGTGAAGGTTCGCCATTCTCTGCCGGGTTTCATTGACAAGCTCCCAGGCCGTTGGTCCGCGAAATCCGGTGCTAAACATTGCTTTAATCGTGCAGTCTCCCGGATTGGCAATAGCACTGACCCTAAAAGTGTTTGAATCACCATATGCCGTGCTGTGATCAAAGCGGTATCCGCCAACAAAAGAAAAAATTTCATTCATCCGGTAAATGCTTTGCAAATAGCCGGCATAATTCTCATATTTATATCTTTCATAGGAACCGTAACCTTTTGGCACATCATAAAAAATCAATTCCAGGCCCACCGTGTTGTCAAACTGATCAGAAGGTTGCCATTGCAGTCGCTCTTCAATTTTAAAGAGGTCATCCGGCCTAGCATAGCCTGATACGGTCGTCACATCTTCCGGGAAATTATATGCGTCAGGCCCGGGGGTGTTCGGGTAGGATTCATGGCTGGAACTCAGTAACCGGGAATTTTGAATTAACGCTTCGCTGTCAAGGGAAAGCTGAGGGCTAATCTCCCATAGATATCCGAGATCAAGTGAAGTGCTTTGAAAATCCCAGGCAGAGCCTGAAAACCCGGACCCATTAGTATCTATCTGGTACGTTCCGTTTGCAAATGTGCCATCCCCCTGGAGATATTGCCAGTTAATAACCTCAAACCGTAAGTTGTCGAAAGAAAATTTTGCAGTAATATTATATGTCTCTTCGTTTGAGTTATTGTAGGTGTCCGACCACCAGTAGCCAAGTCCATTTTCATCAAGTTTTTGGACACCCCTGAAGTCCGGTCCGTCACTGTTGTAGTAGTAGCCGCCGATACTGCAGGCGAAGCGCCCTTTTTCCGTATGCGTACTATCATTTAGTGCAAAGGCACTTCCTTTGCCCAAATAGTCCTGATCCATCCAGGTACCAATAAATGCCTGAACGTTTTTGTCTGATGTTTTTTTTCCGTCTTTGGTTATGATATTAATAACACCGTTAAATGCATTGGCACCATATAAAGCAGATACAGGACCGGCAACGATCTCTATCTGTTCAACATTATGCAGGGGGTAACGAATTGTTCCGCCGAGAATTGCATTTTCTGAAATATTGTTATCCAGAATGCCATCTATATAAACCAGGCTTCGCTGGTTATTTCCGATTAGTCCTCTCTGATGAACCAAATCCGGGAATAACCCGTAAGTATGCTGGATGTCAAAACCGGGGATGTCCTGCAGCGCGTCAATGAGCGTTCGATAGCCTCTTGCACGAATGTCGCGTTCACTGATAATGTATACAGCAGAAGGTGTTTCCCGTAGTTTCATCTTTGTGCCGGTTGCAGTAACCACTTCAAGCTCCATTAATTCAGATAAATCCATTTCATATATTTCATCAGAGCTCACCTCATGGGCGCCTGTTGTGGAAGGACAGTACCAAACCGTCAACATGCATATTGTTGAAAGAATAGTTGTTATGGTTTTTTTGATTAACGGTTTGTCCATAAGCACCTTTTGAAAATTTCAAGTGATTATGCAAAACGGCAGGATTGGATGGTAAGTATGGTAGGTTGATTCTTATCATACCGTTAAGTTCATAAATTACTAAAAATTATAATATATTTCAAGAAAGATATTGTTTCTTTTTCGAGACGTCTTATAGTGTTTAATATGGAACTTTTAACTTAGCCATCCTGCATTCCAGCCGTTTTCTCTGACCCCTGAGATTTGTCAAAGTGCATTGGAAGTTATCATAATAAAATCCGATTTTACTGTTTCGCGCCCGCATTTTGATAAAATTACAGTTTTGTAATTTTTTAACAGAAAAATGTTACAAAAATGTAATTTCATACAACTTGTTTGCTTGGTGGTTTTATTATTTATTTAAAATATTGAAGTGTTATGATTCGTGTAGAATTGGCATATATTTTGCTATGATATACATGCCGTTAAAAATTAATTATATTGTTGCAAAATAATTAGCCATCCGGATACTTTTTATGAAGCCATCAAATTTGGCCGATGAATAAGGAGTTTGATTAATATGTGTCGTTTATTTGCGATCACGAGTGATACACCGGTGTCACCGCTTGTTGCGCTGAATGCTTTAGATGTCATGCGTGAAGGACATGACGGATCCGGTGTGGGACTCTTCCTGCGTGATCTGGGAGGAGCCTTTGATGAAATGAAAGATGCCCCGATTCTTTCCGGTATTTTTACAAAAGAGGGGATCAAGCGCCTGGATACATTTATGATGAATCTTGGGTTTATGACCAAATACAAGATTACGTTTAAACTGCCGAAACAATCACCGGAAGGTGTTCCGAAGCGCGATATGTATCTCATTCGGGCATATGAATATCCGGAGGAGTGGGAAGGGCGGAGCTTTAAGGAGTTGGGAAAAGAACTGATGAATATCCGGTTGATGCTTCGTGAAATGGGGCAGGAAAAACAGGACATGATTGTCTTTTCTCTCTGGCCGGATGTGATCATGATTAAGGAAATCGGTGACCCGTTAACCGTTGGTCACTATTTACAGTTGGACAGGGAAGTCCTGAAGGCCCGGGTGGTTATGGCACAGGGACGGCAGAATACCAATTATGCCATTAATCTGTATGCCTGCCATCCCTTTTTTGTGGAAGGGTTTTCCACCATGACAAACGGTGAGAATACGGCATTTGTCCCGATCCGGGAGTTTTTAAAATCACGGGGGTTTCCGGGTTATTCCGGGTTCCAGTCAGATTCCGAGGTGTTTACCCATATTCTCCACTATACCATGGCAGGGCTCGGGCTGGACATTGAAGCGTATAAACATATTATTACCCCGCTTCAGGGGACCGATATTGAGAAACATCCCAATGCGCCATTGCTAAAGCAGCTGAAGCAAAGCTGCCGGTCAATGATTATTGACGGGCCGAACTGTGTGATCGGCAGTCTGCCGGATCATTCCCTTTTCATGGTTCAGGACCGCAAAAAATTACGACCCGGCGTGGTTGGCGGCCGACCCGGACAATACGCTTTTTCATCTGAAATATGCGGTCTGGATGCGGTGATTCCGGACCGTGACAAAAGTAAAGATTTTCAACCTATGCATCTGGATACCGCGATTATCGGGCCGGATCGACAGGAGATAAATATATGCCATCAAACAGACCCATTACCCCTTCTTCATTAAGTGTCAAGGATCTGCCCTGGCAGATCCACTGGAATAAGGACAAGTGTACGCTCTGCGGCAGCTGCACTGCTGTCTGCCCGGTCAACGCGATTGAGCTGGGTGTTTTTCGAAAAAGAATTGTAGAAACCGAATTGGGGATCAACAGCTCGTCATCCAGTGTATTCAAGGTATATCATGGCGTTCGCCAGAAGACGGATCCGGCATATTCATGTATCGGGTGTGCCATGTGCAGTCAGGTATGTCCTAATGATGCGATATCGCCGATAAAAAGCGATGAGGCCGGCAAGCTGGCGTTTCACATTAACCGGGGTGGTCAGCCACGGCGCAGGGGCGGTCGACGGAATGTGCCGGGAGGCCTTCTGGATCAGATTAAATTTATCCGGATCTCTATGCTCACGGACCCGGCACTGGATGCGGGCCGCCATGAGTTTGAACTGCGGACCCTTCTCGGAAGAGTTTTGCCACCGGAAGAAAGCATTGCGCATTTTAAGTCAAACGGCTGGATTCCCCCTGTTCGGGAAATTTATCCGCTGATTATCGGCAGTATGTCATTCGGTGCATTGTCACCGCCCATGTGGGAAGGACTCCAGATGGGAGTTGCTTACCTGAATGAGGAAATAAACATGCCGGTACGCATGTGTACGGGTGAAGGCGGATGTCCGCCAAGGTTGCTTCGCAGCCGTTTTTTGCAGTATGTGATTCTTCAGATTGCCAGTGGTTATTTTGGCTGGGACGAAATTATTCACGCAATCCCGAAAATGAAAGTCGACCCGTGTGCCATTGAAATCAAGTACGGCCAGGGAGCAAAGCCCGGCGACGGCGGGTTGCTCATGTGGAACAAGGTCAATAAGTTGATTGCGGCGATTCGCGGGGTGCCGACAGGCGTCAGCCTGCCGAGTCCGCCGACGCACCAGACTCAGTATTCCATTGAAGAGTCGGTTGCCAAGATGATCCAGTCCATGTCCATGGCCTGGGGGTTCCGAGTGCCGGTCTATCCGAAAATTTCCGCCACATCAACGGCGCTGGCGGTATTAAATAACCTGACGCGGAATTCATATGCGGCCGGGCTCGCCATTGACGGCGAAGACGGCGGTACCGGGGCGGCTTATGATATTTCCATGAACAGCATGGGGCATCCGATTGCCACGAATATTCGGGACAGTTACCTGAATCTGGTGGCTTTGGGAAAACAGAATGAAATTCCGCTGTTTGCCGGCGGCGGTGTCGGAAAGAGCGGGAACCTGGCCGCCAATGCCGCTGCATTGATCATGCTGGGGGCCAGCGGAGTGCAGATTGGGAAATATATCATGCAGGCGGCTGCCGGATGTCTGGGTTCTGAAACGGATCGCTGCAATATCTGCAATATCGGGCTTTGTCCCAAGGGGATTACCTCCCAGGATCCCAGAATTTACCGCCGCTTAAATGCCGAAGAGGTCGCGCAGCGTGTGGTGGATGTATATTTGAGTTTTGACACGGAACTGAAGAAAATTGTCGCTCCCCTCGGGCGCTCGACTTCGCTTCCCATCGGTATGTCGGACGCACTGGGAATCAATGATTTTAATGTGTCGGAGAGATTGAATATCAAATATGTGGTTTAAGATGGCGTCGCCAAAAGTCCCACCTACTGCGTTGTAGTGGTTTTTCAGTCCCTCAATATACGACTTGTATTATTTTGGGCCTGAAAAACCACTACGCCTTGCCAAATTTTATGGGATTGGTGGAACTTTTAACTTAGCCATTCAGCTACTTAAGCTTATACTTTTAAAAGTATCGGAAACGGTTATTTTTAGAAGGTAAAGTCAATATAATTGGAGAAATTCATGGATAGTGAATTCTATACAATAGCAGGACAGGAGAACGGAAACCGCCTGGAATCCAGAATTTTGGAAGAAAAGATCCAGCAGGCGGTTGAAGCGGGACACCGTGCATTAAAGATCGAAGCCCTTGGACAGCATGGCATCGGCGGCCGGCTCTGGAAAGCCGGTGACGATCCGGTGCATGTCAGAATCGAGGGTAATGCCGGTCAACGGACCGGATCATTGGGATATCCCAATACATTTATCGAAGTCATGGGACCGGTGTCCGATGATGTCGGATGGCTGAACGCGGGCGCTGAAATTGTTGTGCACGGCAATGCGGGAAACGGACTGGCAAATGCCATGGCCCAGGGAAAAGTCTATGTTGCCGGGAATACCGGTTCCCGGGGCATGACCATGACAAAAAGCAACCCGCGGTTTGCCCCCCCGGAAGTGTGGGTGCTTGGATCCGTGGGAGACTATTTCGGTGAATTCATGGCGGGCGGTATTTCGGTTATTTGCGGTGTCAACGCACAGAATCCGGATGATGTGCTCGGTTACCGGCCGCTGGTCGGGATGGTCGGGGGAAAAGTTTTTTTTAGAGGCCCGCACGGCGGTTTCAGCCAGACAGATGCCAAGTTAATACCGATTTCAGATGAAGACTGGCAGTGGCTAACCGAAAACCTGGCGGTTTATCTGGATCGGATTCAACGGTCCGATCTTTTGGAAATCCTGACCGTCCGGGAAGAATGGCAGCTTATTACCGCGCGCGCTCCCCATGAAAAAGGGCTGGTGCAACGGCGTTCCATGACTTCATTTTACAAAAAAGTCTGGGAAAAGGAACTTGGATTGGGTGGTTTAATCGGTGATCTGACAAATCTGGACCGGAGCCCGATTCCATTGATTCCGACCGGTGAAATGAGGCGGTTTGTGCCGGTCTGGGCGAACCGTAAATATAAGGCACCCTGTGAAGCTGCCTGCCCTTCCGGTATCCCGGTGCATGATCGCTGGCGCTTGATTCGGGAGGGCCGTGTTGACGAGGCGGTGGACCTGGCGCTGGCGTATACGCCGTTTCCGGCAACGATCTGCGGATATCTCTGTCCGAACCCGTGCATGCAGGCCTGCACGCGCCAAATCAATGAAATGATTCCCGTGGACACGTCCCAGATTGGTAAGGCCAGCATCAAAGCAGGTGTGCCGGAACTGCCTGAGCTCAGTGGCAAAAGAATTGCCGTGATCGGCAGCGGTCCGGCAGGGCTTTCAATTGCCTGGCAGCTGCGATTAAAAGGACATGAAGCCGTCATTTATGACCGGTCAAAAATTCTGGGTGGAAAAATTTCGTCCCTGATTCCGGAAAGCAGAATCCCCAAGGAGGTGCTGACTTCGGAACTGGAACGGATCCGCAAGGTCATTTCCCATGTGAACCTTCAGCAGGGTCTGGAAAAAGAGGATCTTGAATGTTTAAAAAATGATTTTGACTTTATCGTCCTGGCAACCGGTGCCCAGAAGCCAAGAACGCTGCCGTTGCCGGGAAAAGAACTTTTGATGACGGCCAACGATTTTCTGGGGGCTGCCAGGACAGATGATGTTCGTCCCGGAAATCGCGTGGTGGTGATCGGCGCCGGAAATGTGGGGTGCGATGTGGCAACCGAAGCGCATCGGCTGGGCGCAAAAGAACTCACCTTAATTGACGTTCAGAAACCCACCGCGTTCGGCAAAGAGCGGGACGAGGCCGAAGCAGTGGGCGCTGTTTTCAGGTGGCCGTGTTTTACAAAAGAAATCACGAAACAAGGAGTGGTGCTGGATTCCGGTGAAGTGCTGGCCGCGGACACGGTGGTCATATCCATCGGTGATGTGCCGGATCTTGACTTTCTGCCGGAAAGCATTAAAACGGATCGCGGTTTTGTCAGGGTCAGTGAAATTTTTCAGACATCGGATCCCCACATTTTTGCCGTGGGCGACATGGTCCGGCCGGGTTTGTTAACAGACGCCATCGGGGCGGGCCGGAAGACGGCAACCGCTATTTGTGAAATAATTGATGGAAAACGACCGCTGATGGATTTGCCGGCCGGCAGGAGCCGGTTTGATCCAAAAAACGTTGATCCAAAAAACGTTGATCCGGACAACATTGACCTGGCAACTAGTGAGTACTACGGGATTCATGAAAATGTCTGGGATACCCGGGAGGCCATTGACAAAGCCCGGGTTTCCCTGGAATACTTTGATCCCCGGATTACTGAATTTGAGGATCCGGAACAATGCGGATCTCAGTGTGCGTCATGCGGTTCCTGTAGGGATTGCGGCATATGTGTATCAATTTGCCCCCAGGCAGCCATCAGCCGGGAGCCCAAAAGCGGGGTTGATTACGAATATGTCGTGAATGCGGATAAGTGTATCGGTTGTGGCTTTTGTGCCGGCGCATGTCCCTGCGGCGTCTGGGAACTGGTTGCCAATGAACCGATCGGTTTGTAACCTGTGAGGAATCTGGTTTAATCCGTGGGAAATTCGGTTTAACCTTATTATAAAGGCGTCTGTTCATTTTTTAACACAATTTTTTATTTCCGGATGTCCGGTTGAAGCCTGGCAATAATCTTTTATATTGATTTGAGTCGAAGATTTGTTACAAGAGGCTTACTCAATTTTGATGCCTCCATAAAAAGTCGAATTCAGGGAGGCTTGTTTTTATACCTATTGAATTTATTGATGACAAAAGTCAATAAATAGCCATTTTTGACTTTTTACGAATCTGGCAAAACTAAATAATAAAATAATTCCAAGAATATATACAATGAAAGCATTATTGGCCCTTGAGGATGGAAGAACATTTGAATGCCGGAGTTTTACCGGTTCGGGCGAAACCTTTGGGGAGGTCGTCTTTAACACCAGTATGTCCGGATATCAGGAAGTGCTGACGGATCCGTCATACCGGGGACAGATGGTGGTCATGACCTACCCCCTGATCGGGAATTACGGCGTGAATCCTGATGATGTAGAGTCCGACAGGATCCATGTGTCTGCATTCATTATGAAAGAATATCAGGAGTTTCCCAGCAATTTCCGTTCAACACAAACACTTCAGGCGTATTTACGCTCCCAGAAGATACTGGGCATTGACTCCCTGGACACCCGGGCCCTGACCCGGCATATCCGGACTGCCGGTGCCATGCGAGCCGTAATATCCACTCAGGATCTGGATACTGAATCACTGGTGGCCCGGGCAAATCAGACCCCTAAGATGGAAGGCCGGGATCTTGCCAGTTCAGTAACAACAGACCAGCCGTATTTCTGGGAAAACAACCAGCGGCTGTTTGTTGATAAAGGTTCTCCATTGAACAGCGCTATCTGGGAGCATCGGGACAGCCGGTTTGCCGTTGTCGCGTTTGATTTTGGGATTAAATATAATATTTTAAGGGGACTGGAAAGAGCAGGATGTGAAGTTCTGGTGGTGCCGGCGGCAACGTCTGCGGCAAGCGTCCGGGCACTGGCACCGGACGGGATTTTTTTATCCAACGGTCCCGGTGACCCGGAACCGGTTGATTATGCGGCTAAAACCATTAAGGATCTGCTGGGGTATAAACCAATGTTCGGCATCTGTCTGGGAATACAGCTTCTGGGCCGTGCCCTGGGCGGGAAAACCTATAAATTGAAATTCGGCCACCATGGATCCAATCAGCCGGTGCAGAATCTGACGACCCGGCGTGTGGAGGTGACTTCCCAGAACCATGGCTTTGCTGTGGACCAGGAATCCCTGGATCCGGATCGGGTGGAAGTGACACATATAAATCTAAATGACAATACGGTCGAGGGGTTTCGGCATAAAGAATATCCCATGTTTGCCGTTCAGTATCATCCGGAAGCAGCTCCAGGACCGAATGACGCGAATTATCTGTTTTGCAATTTTGTGGAGCTGATGAAAGAGAATAAGTAGATTCCAATGCCAAAACGAACAGACATAAAGAAAATCCTCATTATCGGCGCCGGGCCGATTATTATCAGCCAGGCATGTGAATTTGACTATTCGGGGACCCAGGCCTGCAAGGCACTGAGGGAAGAGGGGTATGAGGTCGTCCTGGTCAACAGCAATCCGGCGACGATCATGACCGATCCGGAGATGGCGGACCGGACCTATATTGAACCCGTAACCCCAAAAACAGTTGAAATGATTATTGAAAAGGAGCGTCCGGATGCATTGCTGCCCACCCTGGGCGGTCAGACCGGCTTGAATACCGCCGTAGCGGTGGCGGAAAAAGGCGTGCTGGAGAAATACGGCGTTGAAATGATCGGGGCGAATCTGGCGTCCATCCAGAAAGCCGAAGACCGGGACCTGTTCCGTCAGGCCATGAATAAAATTGGTCTTCGAATCCCTAAAAGCGGGATTGCCCATGACATGGACGCTGCCCGGAAGATTGCCGAGGAAATCGGTTTTCCGATCATTGTGCGACCGAGTTTTACCCTGGGCGGGACCGGAGGCGGCGTTGCCTATAACCCGGAAGAACTGGAAGTGCTGGCAGGATCGGGACTTGATGCCAGCATGAACACCCAGGTGATGCTGGAAGAGTCCGTTCTCGGCTGGAAAGAATATGAACTCGAAGTCATGCGGGACAAAAACGATAATGTGGTGATTGTCTGTTCCATTGAAAATATGGACCCCATGGGCATTCATACCGGCGATAGTATTACGGTGGCGCCGATCCAGACCCTGACCGACCGGGAATACCAGGTAATGCGGGATGCCGCTATTGCCATTTTAAGGGAAATCGGGGTGGATACCGGCGGCTCCAATGTTCAGTTTGCGATTAACCCTGAAAACGGCGAAATGATCATTGTGGAGATGAATCCCCGGGTTTCAAGGAGTTCCGCGCTGGCATCCAAGGCAACCGGGTTTCCCATTGCCAAGATCGCAGCAAAACTGGCTGTCGGATATACCTTAGATGAACTCCCCAATGACATTACCGGTGAAACCGTGGCCTCTTTTGAACCGGCGCTGGATTACTGTGTGGTTAAAATACCACGCTGGACCTTTGAGAAATTTCCGGAAGCCGAAGATGTCCTGACAACCTCCATGCGGTCGGTGGGTGAAACCATGGCCATCGGACGGACATTTAAGGAAGCCATGCAGAAAGGGCTGCGCTCTTTAGAGATCGGCCGTTTCGGGTTGGGTGCAGACGGCAAAGACTGCGGAGAAAACAGTGATGAACCGCCGTCAGCCGATGAGGTTGAAAAATTTCTTTCCCGGCCGAATTCCAACCGGATTTTTTACATCCGCGAAGCCCTGCTATCGGGTATGTCCATAGACACCATTTACGAATTGACCGCGATTGATCCCTGGTTTTTGACTCAGCTGCAGCAGATTGTGGATATGGAACAGCTGATTGTAAAAAATGGCGAAAAAATTTCTGCCAACCAATTGAAAAAAGCCAAGGAATACGGATTTTCCGATGTTCAGCTGGGGGTTTTGACCGGCATGGGGGAATCCGAAATCCGACGTTTCAGAAAGGATAATAATATTCGGCCGGTATATAAGCTGGTGGACACCTGCGCGGCCGAATTTGAAGCAGCCACGCCTTATTATTATTCCACTTATGAAATTGAAAATGAAGCCCGGCTGTCGAACTGCAAAAAGGTTATGATCCTGGGCGGCGGTCCTAACCGGATCGGCCAGGGGATCGAGTTCGACTACTGCTGTGTTCACGCTTCATATGCATTAAAGGAACTCGGGATTGAAAGCATCATGGTCAACAGCAATCCCGAGACAGTCAGCACGGACTATGATACATCGGATAAACTCTATTTTGAACCCCTGACCCATGAAGATGTGATGCATATCGTGGAAACGGAAAAACCGGATGGCGTGATTGTTCAGTTCGGCGGACAGACCCCGCTGAACCTGTCCCTGCCGCTTCTGGAATCCGGCGCGCCCATCATCGGAACACACCCGAACAGCATTGCCCGCGCAGAAGATCGAAAACAGTTTCAGGTCATGTTAAACAAGCTGGGGTTGGTTCAGCCGCCCAACGGAACTGCCCGGACGATTCCCGAAGCCGTCGCAGTGGTCGATGAAATCGGTTTTCCGGTTATTGTGAGGCCTTCCTATGTACTGGGCGGCCGGGCCATGAAGATCGTATATGACCGCAAATCCCTGGAAAATTTCACCAACCTGGCGCTGATGGCGTCTCCCGGGCATCCGGTGCTGATTGACAAGTTTTTGGAAGATGCCATTGAAGTGGATGTGGACGCGGTCTCTGACGGTCAGGATACGATTATCGGCGGAATCATGGAGCATATCGAGGCTGCCGGGGTTCATTCCGGGGATTCCGCCTGTGTGTTGCCCCCATACAGCCTGACAGCGGCTGAAATTAAAGAGATTGCTGGGGCCACAAAAGCCATGGCAAAAGAGTTGAATGTTATCGGGTTGATGAATGTTCAGTATGCCATTAAAGACGGCCGGCTGTATGTGCTGGAAGTCAACCCGAGGGCGTCACGGACCGTGCCGTTTGTGAGCAAGGCGACCGGGGTGCCGCTGGCAAAGATTGCGACCAAAATAATGGTGGGCAAGACGCTTGCCGAACTTGGTTTTACAAAAGAAGTGATCCCTTCTCACATTTCCGTCAAGGAAGCGGTCCTCCCCTTTGACCGGTTCCCCAATGTGGATATCCTTTTGGGGCCTGAAATGAAATCAACCGGTGAAGTGATGGGCGTGGACATGGATTTCGGCCGGGCGTACGCCAAGTCTCAAATCGGCGCCGGACAGAATCTGCCGACCACAGGGGCGGTTTTTATTAGTGTACAGGAAAAAGACAAGGCCGCTGCCCTGGAAGTGGCTGACCAGTTTAAAAAAATCGGTTTTAAGATCATCGCCACCCGGGGGACATCGGAATACTTCCATGCCAACGGCATAGAAAATCAGAGGATTAACAAGGTTTCCGCCGGCCGGCCCCACGTGGTGGATGCGATTATGAATCGTGAAATACAGTTCGTGATTAATTCCGGAACCGGAGACAAAACCCGGCGGGACGGTTATCTGATCCGCCGCGCGGCATTAAAATACAATATTCCCTACGCAACGACCATTGCGGGCGCAAGGGCTATGTGCACGGGAATCGCTGCGTTAAAGAAAAAAGCGCTTTCGGTTAAACCGATCCAGTTATATCATTAAGATCACTGAATATTGATGGCTTCGTAAAAAGTCCAACTTCTGCGTTGCGCTGCATCCTTCGTTTCTTCATGGTACGATAAGTACGAATCATCACTCAGGATTTGCGCGCCTTGCCAATTTTTATAAGAATGGTGGAGCTTTTTTCTTTGCCATCGAAATTCGACGTTTTACGAGACGGAAGCCGCCCGGCTGACCTATTTCGGACTTTATGCACTTCAGCATCGGGGGCAGGAAAGCGCCGGGATTGCTGTTGTCCGGGATGAGCGTATTAAGTATCATAAAGGCATGGGGCTTGTTTCAGACGTATTTAACGATGCCCGGCTGGATTTTCTAAAAGGCGAATGCAGTTCTATCGGGCATGTGCGTTATTCCACGACCGGAGATTCGAATCTCATTAATGCCCAGCCGTTTGTGATTACGTACAGCGGGAAATCGTACGGGGTGGCCCATAACGGGAACCTGGTGAACGCCCATATCCTGAAAAAAGAACTGGAAGAAGAAGGATCTATTTTCCAGACCACCACGGACAGTGAAATTTTTCTTCATTTGTTCGTCAAAAACCTGAAAAACGGGTTTGAAGAGGCCCTGATCAATGCCGTGACTCGCCTGAAAGGGGCGTATTCATTTATTCTGCTGACCAGCCGGGGCGAGATTGTCGGAATAAAGGATCCTAATGGATTTCGGCCTCTTTGTCTGGGGCGCTGTTTACTCAATGACCGGTATGTGCTGGCATCTGAATCATGCGCGTTGGATTTGGTCCAGGCGGAGTTTGTCCGGGAGCTGGAACCCGGTGAGATCGTGATTATCAGCGACGACGGGGTGAAAAGCATTCACCCCCACAAACAGGTACAGCAATCCTGCTGCATTTTTGAACTCATTTATTTTGCGCGGCCGGACTCGACGATTTTTGGAGAAAATGTCTACCTGACCCGCAAGGCCCACGGTCGCCAACTGGCCAAAGAAGCCCCGGTGGATGCCGACCTGGTCATGCCGTTTCCGGATTCCGGGAATTACGCGGCCATCGGTTATGCCGAGGAGTCGGGTATTCCTTTTGATCTGGGGATGATACGAAATCATTACGTGGGCCGAACCTTTATTCAGCCGACCCAGAGCATGAGAGATTTCAGCGTGCGCATGAAACTGAATCCGGTCAAGGAATTGCTCAAGGGCAAGGATATTATCATTATTGAAGATTCCATCATCCGGGGAACAACGGCAAAAAACCGGGTGAACGCATTGCGTGACCTGGGGGTCAAGCATGTTCATATGCGGATCAGCTGTCCGCCCCACCGGTTTCCATGCCATTACGGCATTGATTTTTCCACCAAGGGCGAACTCATTGCCGCCAGTAAATCCGTGGAAGAATTAAGAGAGTTTCTCGGACTGGACTCCCTGTATTACCTGAGTCTGGAGGGCATGCTCGATTCAACCGGTGTTGAATTTTCTGAAAATAATTTTTGTAAAGCTTGCTTTGATGGTTGTTATCCTGTAGAATTTGATGATAATATGTCTAAGACATGTTTAGAATAGTGTTTTTGACGTCTGCTTACTATTCCTGAGTATGGGGGCATAAATGATTGAGTCAAAATATCTAAAGGATAATGTCCAAAATATTCAAAGGCTTATGGGGATTCCGGGGCTGAAGGAATTTGAGACCCGGAACTTGGCAAAGCTGCTGCGGCTCAGTAAAATACGGGAATATGAAGATGGAGAATTGATCATCAAGGAAGGGGATGATGATCCATGGTTGTATTTTCTGTTGTCCGGCCGGTTAATTATCCAGAAAAACGGCATTGAGATCGGCCGAATCGATCAGGTCGGCGAGATCTTCGGGGAAATGAGAGTTATTGACAGCCTTACCCGCTCTGCCTCGGTTTTTGCGGATGGAAAAACCCTGTGTCTGGGTGTGGATACGTCGGCAAAAGGCCGTCTCAGTATGGTAAGCACTGAAGAAAGAGACGAACGTCTTGATTTTCTTCTGTTATTATACAGAATTTTTTCGGAATACATGTCGATCCGCCTTCGTGCCGTCAATGATGAACTGATCAAGTCAAAAGTCGAAGCCCAAGTGTTAATGGAGGCCAAACGCGAGTCGTCTGAAGTGTAATTGCACGGTTTATCAGTTTGTTAGGCGACATCTTCTATGAGTAAAACAGTTGCGTTTTCAAAACATTCCGTTAATGTCTTTTTTCATATCCTGACCCAATGCAATCTTAAGTGTTGCCATTGTTATATCAACCGCGACCAGCACGGCAATAATACCCTTTCTGTAGAAACCATCTGTGCATGGCTGAATCTTTTTGTAAATAAAACCCAAAATGCCAACCTGATTTTTCTCGGCGGAGAACCCACCCTGCATCCCGGCCTTGACAAGGGTGTGAAAGCCGCACGTGAAATGGGTTATTCGTCCATCACCATTGATACCAACGGATACCTGTTCCATGATATTTTAAATAAAATTGCGCCGGCTGATATTGATTTTTTAAGCTTCAGTCTGGATGGGGCAACTCCAAAAACAAATGACCGGATCCGGGGAAACGGGTGTTATGAGCAGTGTGTTTCCGGCATTCAAAATGCGGTAACGAGCGGGTTTAAAACCAGCCTGATTTTTACGGTGAGCAATGAAAACATCCATGAACTCCACATGATGCCCGCCCTGTTAAGCCGTCTGGGGGTGGACCGGTTTTTTATCCAGGTGATCGGTATCCGGGGGAAGTCGCGGGGAAAGCCGGCTGGCACGGATAATGACCGGCTCCAGGTGGATCGCGGGACCTGGATGTCTTTGATCCCGTCGGTGGCGGATCAGGCGGCAGACCTCGGTATCACGGTGACCTATCCCAAAGTGTTTTTAAATGACGCAGATATCTTTGAATGTGCCGGCCGGGTGGCGGAAAATTATTTTATTTTTCCCAACGGCCGGGTTTATCGCTGCCCCTTGTGCGAAGATTATCCCCTGCACAGCTTTGAAATCAAGGATAACACGTTAATTCCAAGAGAAAAAATCAATGAACAGGATTTGTTTGCCCTCAATATTGCCGAAGGGTGCGTCATGAACAAACTGGTCCAATCCGGAAACCTGAGTTATCGTGAAGACGGTACACCGGATTATAAAATTGCCTGTTGTTTGTTAAAAGAAGAAGTCCCGGCTCGCAATTCCTAACGGTTTCTTTTCCTGAATTTTTTTACCCGCATTGCATCCGGTTGAAAATGGTCTTATTGTTTTAATAATATCTGGATCCACTTCGCATAAGTTGTCGTCTTAACTTTTTGATGTTGATTAATATATTGAAATAAACCTTCGAATTTACGTCCAAACCGGGAGGTGGGCCATGTTAAAAGGAAAATCAGCGATTGTCACCGGCAGTACCAGTGGTATCGGAGAGGGAATCGCCACCGCATTTGCCGCCGCCGGATGCAATGTCATGCTCAACGGTTTCGGAGACGCGCAGAAAATTGAAAAATTGTGGGCCGGTCTTGAAAAAGGCAATGGCGTCAAGGTGTTATATTCTCCGGCAGATATGACCCGTCCGGATCAGATTGCGGATATGGTGAAAAGCGCGGAAGAGATATTCGGCGGCGTGGATATTCTGGTGAACAATGCCGGCATTCAGCATGTGGCGCCCATCGATGAGTTCCCGCCGGAAAAGTGGGACGCGATTATTGCCATTAACCTGTCGTCTGCGTTTCATGCCATCCGGTCCGCGCTGCCGGGGATGAAGAAAAGAAAATGGGGACGGATAATCAATATTGCATCTGCCCATGGTCTGGTAGCCTCTCCGTTCAAGTCCGCTTATGTGGCCGCCAAGCACGGGATCATCGGTATGACCAAAACAGTGGCCCTGGAAGTGGCTGAACAGGGGGTTACCTGTAATGCCATCTGTCCCGGATATGTCAAAACGCCACTGGTGGAAGGCCAGATTTCCGATCAGGCTAAGGCGCGGAATATGACGCCGGCAGAGGTTGTGAAAAATGTCATCTTGGCGGCCCAGCCGACCAAACAATTTGTCACGGTGGATCAGATAAACGCGCTCACATTATTTCTGGCAGATAACAATGGCGCCTCGATTAATGGTACTTCAATATCCATAGACGGCGGATGGACGGCTCAATAATGGCTTCGCAAAAAGTCCAATGTCTATTTTAGGCTTTTGGGTTGCACTTCATTCTTCGTCGGCAGTTTTTGCTACTGGGGAGCAGGCGAACCACCCCTCATTCCTAATGAATTTGTGCGCTTTGCCAATTTTTATAAGACTGTTGAACTTTTTTCTTTGCCCTTGAAGTCTGATTTTTTTCGCCGTTGTTATAAAATTAAATTTATGTTAATAATTCAAGAATTTAAATAATGCGTTGCTTCTAAGTCTTGCTAAAAAAGACAAAACGGAACCTGACTGCGAAATCGAATTGTAATTAAATGATCGGGGTCATAATGGCGTGTGCAAATAAACTCGCTCCCCTCATCGCTAACACCTGGGAATTAATCCGATTTTTAAAATAACTGCAGCCAAGAAAAGCAAAAAAATGAAAGGTAAAAAAATGGATAGAATACAGAAGTATATAGGTTTAACGGCAGTGTTTCTTTTGCTGTGTGGTTTGGTTTTTCCGGCAGATAAAGCAAGGGCTGATACACGAATATTTTTGTCAAAAGGGCAGTCGGTTTATGTGCCCATCTATTCCCATATTTATAGCGGCAACCGGGAGCATCCTTTCTATCTGGCGGCAACACTGAGCATTCGAAATACGGATGCCGTCAATCCGGTTACGATAACTACTGCAAATTATTATGATTCGGACGGTAATCTGCTGATGAACTATTTGGAAAAACCTATAAAACTCAAAGCTCTGGCATCCACCCGGTTTGTTGTCAAAGAATCCCACAAGGCCGGGGGTTCCGGCGCCAATTTTATTGTTAAATGGGAAGCCGATAAAAAGGTGATTCCGCCGCTAATTGAATCGGTTATGATCGGAACTCAATCCCAGCAGGGACTTTCCTTTACTTCCAGAGGGATAGTTGTTGAAGAAAATCAGTGATAACGGCGAGTTGACTTGCAATAAAGGAATCTCCTGATGGCAATGATTCGCCAGTTTGAGGAGTCTGACTGGCCCGAGGTCTGGTGTGTTATTAAAACCGTTTTTCGGGCTGGAAGAAACCTATGCCTTTTCACCGGAAATCGCAGAGAGAGATGCCTATAAAATCTGGCTCGAATGATAGGGGGCACCCATTAAAGGACGAGTCTGCTCTTGACCCATTGCCATTTATTCACAAGAGTCAAGGGCAGACCCCCAATTCTTTTTCAATACCTATTTGAGGATATATATATTTGGGTAGTCCATAAGCTTCAAAGTCGCGGCAATGACACCCGCGACTGCCGGGACATCGTGAATGATTATCAGGGCGTTGCTCTTACTTAGCTCCTCCATCATGGGTTTCGAGAACATGTTGCCGTAATCAACGTAGTGGGCCCCCTGGACATGACCTTTCTTAAATTTCGATTCATCACGAAAATCTACAAACGTACAATTTTTTAACTTTCCGGCATCGCCTTCGGTGATGATTAGCGCGGCAAAATCGTTCTTGTTCACAGCAATCAAGGCCTCAAGAAGTTCCGGGTTCCCTTCCGTAGCATACCCTACATTTTTCCACCCATTGATACCATCTCTCATCCAGTAAACATTCTTGTAGCCATTAGCAACCGCCAACCTGGCGGTATGATAGGATTTCCATCATGTGTACGACGCGCAATAGGTTACAATGGGGGTATCCTTGTCTTTTGGAAGCTGTGCTATGTCAAAGTCGACTTCGCTCAGCGGCATATCAGTGTGTTTATGGTTCTTTGGAACCAAACACGTTATGTGGATTGTGCCGGAAGGATGACCCTTCATGAAATCGGTCGTGTGACTGTGGCAAGCAATCACTGTCGCACCATTTTCGTGAAGTTTTTTTGCTTCTTGCAGGCTTATCGCTTTGAAGCCGTCTCCCCCTTTTTCAGGGGCAGGTACCTTGGCCGTAAAACCGGACGTTGAAAATCCGACTATCAACAATAATGATAAAATAAGAATTGATATCTTTCTGTACATCGCTAACCTCCTTTTTCTCTTCATGTTGTTGTCTTTTTGCGTAATATTTATGGGGCCTGCTCTTGACCCACTACCACACATGAGTTTAAGGGGAGACCCCCAACGCCACTATCACAGGTGTCAAAAAGCTGTGTAGGTGATACGAACGCAGTTTTTTGACATCCTGTGCATGGTTTTGTCAGCCTTTTACCGCAACGCCACGAATTGTAGGTCTGACGAGAGGCATTGCTTTTCGCATACTCTCTCGCTTAATTTCAGAAATTTCAAATCCTGCTGATACCATAGACTTTTCTATTTCCCTATTTAAATGGCAGTTGCCTGCCAACTTTCGCCAAAAGGGATTCATACGGTTCTGCCACCTTCTTCTTTTGGAGCCTTTGTCAGCTGCTACATGCTCTAGGAAAACTAAACTACCACCTGGCTTTAATACTCGATGGATTTGGTTCAATACAGCCTCAAGGTTTGTAACTGAACAGCAAACAAATGATGCAACTACAAAATCAAAAGACTCTTCATTTGCTTCAATGTTCTCAGCTGAAGCAGAAGATACAGTTACGTCTTTGAGCGCACTGTTACCAATTTTAACTTCCAACAGCCTACGCATGGATTCGTCAGGCTCAGAAAGTACAAGCCGAATAACTGATTCAGGGTAGAATTCTATATTTGCTCCGGTTCCAGCGCCAATCTCAAGCACATGACCATGGACTTGTTTTAAAAGCCCTTGCCTCCACTCCTTTAAGCAGGCTTCTTCTGCTGAAATCATGCATTTATCGTATAAAAACGCACTTAGAAAAGACATTTAGGTACTATCCCTCAGCTTACGAAAACAACTCAAATTCAAGACGCGCAGGAGATGGAAAACGAAGTAGATGACCATCGCTTTGCATGATGAAAAGCGAGGCAAAGTGCGGAAAATGAGTTGTTTGATGGTGTCATCACATCATGAAGAACGGATCCACATCTATGGCTACCTTGACATGATGGCCGGAAAGATGCAACCCGTTTTCAAATATCAGTGTTCTGACAAACCGGTGCAGGAGATCCACCCCTTGGGATTTAATCAGCAACTGCCAGCGGAAGCGGTTTGCCACCCGTGTAAGCGGCGCCTCAATGGGGCCTAAAATATCAATCCACTGCTCGTAATCGCTGTTTTCTTTTTTAAGACTGTTACACATTTTACCAATATCTAAGGACTGCTGCCGGGTTTTTTCACGATCACGACCGGATATTTTCAGCTGGATCATTCGTGAAAAAGGCGGGTATTTAAAGGTTTTCCGAAACGAAATCTCCTGGTTGTAGAATTTCATGAAGTCATGGTCTGTGGCGGCGGTAATACTGAAATGTTCCGGGTTGTAAGTTTGGAGAATCACACGACCGGGCCGGTTTCCCCGACCGGCCCGGCCGGCCACCTGGGCCAGAACCTGAAATGTGAGTTCTCCGGCCCGAAAATCCGGAAAGCTGAGTGACAGGTCGGCACAGATGATGCCGACAAGCGTGATGTTGGGAAAATCATGACCTTTGGCCACCATCTGGGTGCCGATCAGGATATCGGTTTCATGATTTCGGAGACCTTTTAACAGTTTCACCAAGGCCCCTTTGCGTGTTACCGTGTCCCGGTCCATCCGGGCCACCCGGGCTTGGGGGAACAAGCCTTTGATGGTGGTTTCGATTTTTTCAGTTCCCATGCCCAGGCGTTTAATACTGGTTGATCCGCAATTACTGCACGCGGCAACGGACGGCAGAGAATATCCGCACAGATGGCATTTGTAGGCTTTATCTTTCTGGTGAAGGGTGAGGGTGATGTCGCAGTTACGGCACTTGAGGGCTTCCCCGCATCCCGCGCATACCGGATAACTGGCAAAGCCCCGCCGGTTTAAAAACAGCAGCACCTGCTCTTTTCGGTCAAGGGTTTCTTTGATGGCTTTCTGCAGGTCAATGGTAATAAAACGCCGGGTCCCCCTGTAGTCTTTATGTTTTCTGAGGTCCACCACATGAATGTCCGGCAAAGTTTGTAAAAATACCCGGTTCTGAAGGCTCAGTTCATTGAATTTTTTGTTTGCTACATTATGAACTGACTGGACGGAAGGGGTGGCGGAACCCAGCAGGGCAATGGCGCCTTCCTGTCGGGCCCGGATGATAGCCATATCCCGGGCATTATATCGGAACCGGCTTTCCTGCTTGTAGGAGGTGTCATGTTCTTCATCCACAATAATCAGGCCGATGTTTGTGAGCGGGGCAAAGATGGCGGACCGCGCGCCGATAACAATCGGGCATTGCCGGTTGCTGATGCGTATCCACTGGTCAAAACGCTCGCCCGCGGACAGACCGCTGTGAAGAACCGCCACACATTCTCCAAACCGGGCGCGAAAGCGTCTTTCAATTTCAGAGACCAATGCAATTTCCGGCACCAGTACCAGCACGGATAATTTCTTTTTAATCGTCTGGGCCGTCGCATGCATATAAACTTCGGTTTTTCCGCTTCCGGTGACGCCGGCTAGCAGGAAAGCGCTAAAACCGTTTCCCAAATTTTTTACAACATTTGATACCACATGCTGCTGGTCCAGGGTCAGCTTGGGCGGATGATCCGGAGAAACGGATTCTCCGAACGGATCGCGATAGACCGGTTTGCTGAAAATCGAAATTAATCCGTTTTGTTCCAGCTTTCGAATATGACTGGCAGCCGTGGGGATAATTTTTTTTAATTCAGATACGGAAATTTCTCCGTATTCCGCGGCTGTTTCAAGGATTTTTTGTTTGGGAACCGAGAGTTTTTCATCCGGTATTCCTGTCTCCGGGCGTGTAATATAACGCTGCATTTTTTGGCGGGTGACGGGTTTGTTTATTTCCCGTTTACGGCATAGCAGCCCGTTCTTTTCCATTTTGCAAATCAGGGAATTGGGGACTTTCCGGTTGAGTTTTTTGCTTATATCCTGAAGACGGCAGGCATCGGACGACAGGACGCATAATATGTCATTTTCAAGGGGCGCTGCTTTTTTTTGATCCAGCCATTGGGTGCCGCATTCCGTGATGTGAACCGAAATGCATTCATTTAAATTAATGCCGCCGGGCAGTGCTTCTTTAATGACTTCTCCCATGGGGTGGATGTAATAGTCGGATATCCATTTAAAAAAAGGAATCATTGAAGACGGGAACAGTGGAATTTCGTCAAGAATTTCAATAATGTTTTTTATGCCCTGAATGTCTGAATTTTTTGTGCTTCCCAGCACATAACCGGTTATTTTACGCTTTCCAAAAGGGATAAGTACCCGTTTGCCGGGAGCGATGATTTCCTGCAGCGGTTCCGGGACCGCATACGTATAGGTATTAAATACCGGAAGTGTTACCGCGACTTCTATGTAGGGATAATTGTCAGTCATGAAATTTGATGGCTTAGCCATCCCGGTATTTTTATAAGTTTATCAAATTTGCCTATTGTGAATATGGGCTGTTCATCTTAATTTTAATTAATTCATTCAATGAAAAGTTTCAATAGTATTTCAGGCCGGCAGTATTCAGCGGAAGACCTAAAAATTGTTGGCAGTTAAATTATCATGCGGTTGTGATGTGGATAATATTTTGATAATATAAATCATTGTCAAGATAATGAGGACCGATTCCAAATGATTATCAGAGTGAGAGATCAATGAAAAGAAAACAATGGATAAAAATAAAATGGGTGAAAAAACAATGTGCGATGATTTTGATCCTTGTACTTGCCATGCTGGGGTGTGCGGGAAAAGAAAAATCCGTTTACCGTGCCCAGGCACTGATTATTGCAGAACTGGAGTCAAAAGCACGAAAAATCAATTCATATGCCCAGGATTATAAGATTAAAGGACTGCTGGTAAAGCGAATGTATTTCCAATTTGAAAAAAACGGCCGGCCGTTTTACCGGTTTCGCGAGGACTTTATCCGGGCCGAAAAACGCTATGTCTACATCTATAACGCGGATGGAAAGCATGATTATCATTATTTTCCGGACGAAAAAAAAGCATACCGCTGCCTGACCAATAACGCATGGAATGACGGAAATTATGAAAAAGCAAAAGACTGGCATTTCAGTTATAAAGATGCCCGGATCATCGGCGAAGAAATAATTCTTGGAAAAGAATGCTACCTGCTGGAACTGCAGAACAGTATTTTTGCTGTATGGAAAGAAAAGGGGATTAAGCTGGCAAAAATGAACAACAGGAAAGACAGAAACCAGACCATGTATTATGAAAATATTGAATTTGATTTCAGCGATGATGTTTTCAGTATCCCGTCTGATGTTATTGTGATTGATCGAAAAGAATGTAATTTTTAGTAGCATGTTGGTTTTTTTGACCAAGCCGCCGAAAAGTCCGGTAGGCCCAATAAAAACATGGCTATGTTTTTATTGGGCCTGTGTCAATTTTTTTATGGCCCAGATAATTGGGTATATGGACCAGCGGCGGCATTTTCGTAGACCATTTTTTTTGATTTTATGGACCACAAATTTGACGTGTCTGATTTCCTCGTCAATTTGATCCAGGAGATAGCCATATTCATTTGCAAGGACCGTCAGATATTGCTGGCGCACCTGCTCTTCCGGTGTTAATGAAAGCCATATTTTCCGAACAGGACTGAAGATTTTGTTCCCGTTTATTTGGACTTCATCTGCTTTTTTATATTTTATACCAGCCATTGCTTTGGCTCCTTATATCAAAATATTTTTGTGTTCTGAAAAACTATAAAAACGATCTTGTCCGATAATGATGTGATCCAATAAAAGCATTTCCAGAACATCAGCGGCTTGCTTGAGCTTTCGTGTTGTTTCGATATCCTGTTCGGAGGGCTTGGGTTCCCCTGAAGGGTGATTATGAACGACAACAATGGCACTGGCTGAAACCCGAAGGGCTTCTTCCATGATTTTTCGAATATAGACAACCGACTGCGTCGGGATTCCTTCTGAAATGACACGTTCCGCCAGCAGGTTGTTTTGACCGTCAAGGAGCAGTGTGAGGAACTGCTCATGTCTCTTTCCTTCAAATTTTGGATAACAGAACGCCGCGATAGCATCAGCAGACTCAAAGGATACCGGCGTTACATTCTGTCTTCGAACACGCTTTCCGATTTCGATGGCCGCTTTAATCTGAGCAGTTTTAGCAACGCCCAGGCCTTTGATCTGAAGAATATCTTCAACATGCGCGCGATCAATGCCGCCGAGGCCGTTCAGCCTGTCAATAAGTTGCTTTCCCATGTCAATTGCAGATGATCCTTCTTTGCCCACGCGAAGCAAAATTGCCAATAATTCAGCATCGGACAGTAATTCCGCTCCAAACTGAATCAGTTTTTCACGAGGACGTTCGCCCTCCGGCCACTTTTTTATTGAGAAGCTGGTAGGAGGATCAGTCATTGAGTCTTCCCTTTTTTCTCATTCCTTGTTAAATAGATTTCATAGCCAGAAACAGCCTGTGGCTGTCATCACTTAATCGGGTGAACCCAAAACGCTCGTAAAAACGTTGGGCGTCACTGTTGATGGCATCCACAACCATGGCATAAATGGCGATTTCATCACTGACAGCCAGGACGCGCTTAACTGCATCGGCAAGCAGCATTTTACCGACCCCCTTTCCCTGGGCGGATTGACTGATCGCCAATCTGCCAATTAAGACGGCGGGTACCGGATGTTTAGGTAGTTTTCGAGATAGCTTTTCAGGCAACTGATTCAACTCAATCGATAAGCTGCTCAAGGTGTAATAGCCAATTACCTTCTTTGGGCGGTCTGTTTCCGCAGCTATAAAAACACGGCTGATGTGGCGCTTAACATCCTGCCTTGCCTGTCTTCGCAGGTAATGGTCGAGTATTTCATCACCGCAATAAAAGCTTGGCCGGTCATGAGTTGTGTTGAGCGGTTCAATGATCAAATTATAGCCTTCCAGATAATGCCTTTGGCTGTGTTATCGGTCGTCGGCGTATTACAATACAGCCTCCTCCCTGCTGCCTTGCCAAAAAACATTATCTGGAAGGCTATAGAAGAATCGATCATTTGCTGACTACGCGCTGGGAGTGTTCTTCAAGAGCATCGGTCAGCTTGCTGTTGAAGCTAACCGTAGCAGCCAGAGCGTTGAAGAAAGTTTTTGAGTTTTGAGCATTCAAAGCCATGGCCTCATGCTCATGAACGGTTTTCTTGGCCTGCTCCAGGGCACTATGCAGAACAAACTTGCTGACAGTTTTCCCTTCAAGGCCTGCGGCACGCTCTAAAAGGGTCTTTACGCTGCTCTCTAAGCGAATATTGATCCGCTCTTTATTGGCTTGTGTCGGTGCTTTCAAAATGAATGTCCTCTATTTTTAAGGGGTGTTTTAAAGTTTAATAAAAATGTACGTCATAATGGTGCCGTTGTCAATCTGAATTCAGTCTCCTGCCTGAAAACCATCATACCAGCTAAAGCTTGTCTCAATTTCGCCTTGTGCCATCAAAGCTGAATTAAATTTAATAAAATCAGTTGAAATATCATTTTGATTATGTAAAATGATTTTTTGGTAAAAAATAGAGTGAGCGTTCGTTATTTTTATTTAATAAAAGGTGATTCATGGCTGAACAATTATATCCCAATCTGTACCGCATCAAAATTCCGTTGCCGGAAAGTCCGCTAAAGTATCTGAATTCATATATTATCAAGGGTGGTGAACGGAACCTGATCGTTGATACGGGCTTAAACCGGGAAGAGTGTAAAACGGCCATGATGGATGGATTAAAGGAGTTGAATATCGATCTTGAAACAGTGGATATATTCATCACCCACCTTCACGCGGATCATTTTGGACTTTTAGGGGAACTGGTCACAAAAAATACAATGGTTTATTTTAACCGCCCGGATACGGAACTCATTGAACACTGGGAGGGCTTTGAGCCGATGATTGCCTATGCCGCCAAAAACGGATTTCCGGAAGGCATGCTCCGCCAGGCCCTTTCCCAGCATCCCGGATTCAAATACGGCACTGACTGGATTCCGGCGTTAAATATTTTAAATGATGGTGATGTTTTGGAAATTGGAGACTACCGGTTCACCTGCATCCAGACCCCCGGTCACACCCAGGGCCATACCTGCTTATATGAACCGGACAAACGGTTTTTAATCGCCGGAGATCATCTGCTGGGTGACATTACCCCCAATATCCAGTGCTGGTCGGAAGATTCTGATCCGTTAAAAGAGTACCTGGAAAGCTTAGACAAAGTGTATCCGTTAAACGTGGACCGGGTGCTTCCCGGGCACCGGCGGGTGTTTGAAAATTATACCCAGCGGATTGATGAGTTGAAGCACCATCATGATCTGAGGCTCCGGGAAGTTGCGGATATTCTGATTCAAACCTCTCCGCTGTCTGCGTTTGATGTGGCTTCGAAAATGAAATGGGACATTGAGGCGGATTCCTGGGATGATTTTCCGGTGGCGCAAAAATGGTTTGCCACCGGCGAGGCATTGTCCCATTTAAGATATCTTGAAAATAAAAAAATTATCTATCGGGACAAAGAAGATCCGGTAATTTGTTACAGTCCGCAGGATCAATAATTCTTATTCTACGCGCAAGTCTGATTCGCCCATTTGCTGTGTTATAAAGGGATCGCGGTAGCACACTACAGCTTCCCCGTTTATGCCTTGCAAATGAACGAATCAAACTTGCGCAGAAATTGAGTTAACAGAATTAACATCATGAGAAAAACGAGGTCGCGATGCAAATATTAAAGCCGTTCGAAATTGAGAGCAGTCATCGGGCACTGTCGGAATATGAATCCAAAAAATTGCTGGTGGAATACGGCATTCCAACGGCAGACGAAATACTTGTTCAGAGTCGGGATCAGGCAGTCGCAGCTGCGAAAAAGATCGGTTTTCCGGTGGTGCTGAAAGCCTGCAGTCCGGAACTGATGCACAAAAGTGAAGCCGGATGCGTTGAATTAAGTCTAACATCGGATGACGATGTGGCCCAGGCCTATGATCGCATTCTATCATCCATATCCGTGAGGCTGGAAGGGGTGCTGGTTTCCGAAATGATTTCCGGTGTAAGAGAACTGGTGTTGGGGTTGACCCGTGAGCCGCAGTTTGGTCCCTGCGTGATGCTGGGGCTTGGCGGCGTGATGACGGAAATTTTCAAGGATACGGTTTTCCGAGTCGCCCCGTTTGACCGGGTGGAAGCCGAAGATATGGTAAGTGAACTGAAATCTAAAGCCATGCTCAATGAATTCAGGGGGGAATCCCCGGCTGACATTAATACCATTTGCCGGTGTTTGATATCCCTGGGAAAGATCGGTCTGGAGAATCCCGATATATCTGAAATTGATATTAATCCTTTAAAGATAGATCCGGACGGACGGGTGAAGGCGGTGGATGCTTTAGTGGTGTTTAACAGGCCTGATTCGTCCATTTGCAGTGTTATAAGCGATTCGCGGTAGCATTAGTACAGCTTCATCGCTTATGCCTTGCAAATGAACGAATCAAACTCGTTAAAAAATTTGGGTTCGGAAGTACAATAGAAAAATGGGAAATAGGGTTTAGTTATGCGAAAAACAATTGAAGAGACTGCACTGTATCGAATTGTAAATCCCAGGCATATTGCAATGTTCGGTGCGTCCAACCGGTTTGCCGCCATGGGTACCAACTTGCTTTCATCCATTTTAGCACTTGGGTTTGAAGGCGAGATCTACCCGATACATCCCAAAGAAGACCCGGTGATGAGGCTTGATGCCTATAAATCGGTATTGGATTTACCGGTAACACCGGATCTTGCCTTTATTGTCCTTCCCACGAAAGTGGTGCCGGAAATTTTAGAAGAATGCGGGAAAAAAGGGATCAAGCAGGCCATTATCGTCTCCGGGGGATTTAAGGAAGTCGGCGGAAACGGCATTGCCCTTGAAAAACAGATATGTGATATCGCCGATAAATATGACATGCGATTTGTCGGCCCCAACTGTATCGGCGCTGTCAATACACACCACAAATTCAACGCCACATATTTCCCCTATCAGCAGGCACCCGGTTTCATCGGAATGGCTTCCCAGAGCGGCAGCTTTATTACCCAGATGTTTGACTATCTTTCCAGTTTCGGTCTGGGATATTCGACCGGTATCAGTGTCGGCAATGAGGCGAATATTGATATCGTGGATTGCCTGGAATACTTAGGGGCCTGCCCGCATACCCGGGTCATCAGTCTTTATATAGAAACCATCCGGCGTGGCAAAGAATTTATTGAAACGGCCCGATCCATTGTACCGCATAAACCGATTGTGGCGTATTACGTGGGAGGTTCCGAGGCTGGAAAAAAAGCGACATTTTCCCATACCGGGGCCTTGTCCGGCCCGGATAAATTGTATGACGGGATTTTTCGTCAAAGCGGCGTGATTCGGGCGAATTCCATTGAAGAGATGTTCGATTTTTGCTTGTGCCTGGGCATGTGCCCGAAACCGGCGGGAAACCGGGTCATTATCCAGACACATTCCGGCGGCCCCGGCGCGGTGGCGGCCGATGTGTGCAGCCGGGAAGGGCTTGTGTTAAATCCCATATCCGATCAAACCCTTGAAAAACTAAGACAATATATTCCCCATACCGGCAGCACCAACAATCCCATTGATATTACATACTCGAAAAACAGTATGGATTATTTTGTGGACATACCGAAAGTGCTTATTGAAGATGATGAATCCGACTCCGTATTGATATATTTTTTAATGCCGGATCATTCGGTTCGGCGGGCGATGGAGGGTTACGGGATCACCGGAGAAAAAGCCGTTTCCCAGGCCGGTGCGTTTATTGATGAGCAAAGCAAAACCGTTGCGGATTTGATTAAAGACTTTCCCAAACCGTTTATCGGATTTTCATTTTATACGCGGGAAAACAGGTTTATCAAAAACCTTCAGGATAACGGTGTTGCGGTTCTGCCCAGTCCGGTCCGAGCGGCAAAGGCACTTTCGGCAATGGTCCGGTATACGGATTATCGCAAAAAGATTTTAGCAAACGGCTGATCAAAAAACTTTTTATTCATTTCGAGTTTGATATTTTCAAAAAAAACGGTCATTTCGCTGTTAAATGGCAAAAAGGCCGTTTTTTTTCAAACTGTTTTAATAGTCGCTTTCGTCTGCTGAGTCAGATTCCCGTTTGGCAATCGGAATATACGTTGTTTCGTTTTCACCCATGTAAATTTGTCTGGGCCGGGTGATTTTCTGTGCCCTGTCATCCATATTTTCCTTCCACTGGGCAAGCCAGCCCGGCAGGCGGCCGATGGCAAACATAACGGGAAACATTTTCGTGGGAATGCCCATGGCTCTTAATAATATACCGCTGTAGAAGTCCACATTCGGATAAAGGTTTTTGTTAATAAAGAACTGATCGCTTAAAGCGACTTCCTCGAGTTGTTTGGCAATATCGAGGAGCGGGTCATCAATTTTCAGCTTGGGCAGGATCTTGTCGCACACTTTTTTCATGATTTTGGCCCTGGGGTCATAGGTCTTGTAGACCCGGTGCCCAAATCCCATCAGCCGGAATGAACTTCGTCTGTTTTTTGCCTTTTCCACAACATCCTCGATACTCCCGCCTTTTTTATGAATAGCAGTCAGCATTTCAATGACTGCCTGGTTGGCACCGCCATGAAGGGGGCCCCATAATGCCGCGATTCCGGCTGAAATTGAGGCATAAACATTTGCCCGCGAACTGCCCACGGTTTTTACCGCGGAAGTGGAACAGTTCTGTTCATGGTCGGCATGGAGAATCCAAAATGTATTCAGGGCTTTAACTATATCCCTGTCAAGCTGATAGGGATTGACCGGGCTGTCAAACATCATGTTTAAAAAATTGGCGCAGTAGGTATAATCCGTTCGTGGATAAATGACTTTATGGCCCTTTGAGATTTTATAGGACATGGCGGCCATGGTGCGGATTTTTGATAGCAGTCGAATGAATACTTTTTCAAAATCTCTTTCAGTTTCAATTAGTTCCGGATAGAAACTCCGCAAAGCGTTGACCATGGCGGACAGAATGCCCATGGGATGCGACAAGCGGGGAAAATTCTGAAAAAAGAACTGCATGTCTTCATGGACCATGGATTGATCATTTAACATGATGCTGGTTCGGGTAAGTTCTTTTTGTGTGGGCAGATGACCGTTCATGAGCAAAAATGAGGTTTCCACAAAAGATGATTTTTCCGCAAGCTGTTCAATGGGAATACCGCGATGACGAAGAATTCCTTTTTCACCGTCCATGAATGTGATTTTGCTCTTGCAGGAGCCGGTATTGCCGAATCCCGGATCATAGGTGATATAGCCGGTTTCCTGTCTTAACGATCTGATATCAATTCCTTTTTCACCTTCTGTGCCTGTGATCACTGGTAGTTTCAGCTCTTTTCCACCGATGATTAATTTGGCATATTCTTTCATGATACACTTCCTTCACGCGATTTAATTGCATTTTGAATTAAAAACGAGTTGAATTGATAACTATTAACATTTAATATCATTTCTACCTGTTTAAAATAATTTTTAAATAACAGGGTTATTATAAATTGAAAAAAGATAATAACTCTAATAACTTTTTAAAATAATATGAAATAATAATAATAACCGATATTAGAATTGCGGTCAAGTGTATAAATTGCAATACATCTTATAGTTTTTAGCAACTAAAATCGATAAACTTGTAAAAAGTCAGATTCGGATGGCAAAGAAAAAAGTTTCACCATTCTTATAAAAATTGGCAAGGCGCACAAATTCGTCAGGAATGAGGCGTACTTATTGTACTCCGCAATGACGAGGAATGCAGTGCAACACAGAATTTGGACTTTTTACGAGGCCATCAAATCAGTTTTCCATGAACCATTTATAACAGGAGCCGACCATGAAAAAACTTTTATGCGTATTTTTATTAATTTGTTTGCCTTGCACAGCTTATGCCCTGCCATTGTTTGATATTGAATGCGCCATTGGCGGACGAAATATTTCACCGGATGGCAGCATCGGATCCGATGATTTTAAAAGTGATCTGGGTTTTGATGATGAATGGGAAGTTATGGGTCGGTTAAAAGTCGGAATGCCGCTGATTATTCCGAATGTCTATCTGGTGGCATCCCCTATGGAGTTCAAGGGATCCAGTTTAGATTCAAAATTCACCCTGAATCAGTATGATTTGGGGCTGTATTATTCTATTCCGTTTCTGCATACGCTCACCTTAAAAATGCTGAATGTGGAAGTCGGTTTAGATGCCCGATTCATGGATATTGAAGCGGATATTTCAAATGATTCTGACAAGGAAGATTATACGCTTCCCATGCTTTATCTCGGGTGTCAGTTTACGCCGGGTGACCGGTTTGCTTTAGAAGGCGAAGTTTGGGGAACATCTTATAATAAGAAAGATGTTTATACTCTGATCGGCAGAGTAAGGGTTAATATGGTTGGTCCGCTTTTTATTACAGGGGGTTACCGTTATGATGATATTAATATCAGAGAAGGTAATCTGCGCGTTAAGGGCAATTTTTCAGGCTTGTTTGCTGAATTGGGCGTGAAATTTTAGTCTGTGTCACTTTTCATGGGAAATTCGGGAAAACAGTCATGTGGCATTGGAAGGCCGGTATTTGCGACCGTTTTTCAGCATTTCCCGGGCATGGTTCCGGGCGGCGGTGGTAATTTTTTCTCCGCCGATCATCCGGGCGGTTTCTTCCAACCGCCGGTCGGCGTCTAACGGCGATATACGGGTGCAGGTTCTGTTGTTTTCAATCTGTTTGGATATTTTAAAATGATTATCTCCAAAGGCGGCAATCTGTGCCAGGTGCGTGATGCAAATGACCTGGTTGGCAGCCGCAAGATCAGATAATTTTTTACCGACCACTTCCGCAACTTCGCCGCCGATGCCGGCATCCACTTCATCAAAAATCATGGTGCCTGCGGATGCATCATTTGCGGGAATTGATTTTAACGCCAGGACCACTCGTGACAGTTCTCCCCCGGATGCTATGTGGGATAGCGGTTTTAAATCCTCCCCAACATTTGGTGCAATCATAAAACAGGCCTGCTCTGTCCCGGTCTCTGTAATTGTCTTGCCATTGGCTGTTAAGAACAAAGAGGTTTTCGAGGTCGCGGCAGTTTCAGTAAAAGCGATCTCAAACCGGGTGTTCGGCATTTTTAATACATTTAATTCTTTTTCTACTTTTTTTGCCAAAATAAGGGATAATTCCCGTCGTTTTTTGGAGAGCCTGTCTGCCAGATCAGCCAGTTGTTCGTGATGTTTGTTCAGTTTCTGTTCTGTTTGCAAAATCCTGTCATCCAGAGTGCCATGGTCACCAAGCTCCCGGGCAATGGTATCCAGATGCAAAATGACAGAATCAAGAGTTCCGCCGTATTTGCGTTTTAAACGGTTGACCTGATCCAGCCGGAATTCAATTTCTTCCAGCCGCTGTTCATCAAACTGGATGCTGGCAACGTAGGAATTGAGTTCACTGGAAATGTCTTCAATGCGGAAAGTTGCATCACTTAATCCCTCGGCAGACGATCCCAGATCATCGTCAATACGGGAAGCGTTTTCAAGCTGCCGTTTCATTTCACCCAGTTTTTCAGCGATAGCGCCTTCCCCGCTGTACAGGGTTTCAACAACTCCGGAAACGATTTGATACAGGGTTTCCGCGTTTTTCAATCGGGTCTGCTCTTTTTTCAGTAGTTTATCTTCATCCGGTATGATGCCGGCATCTTCTATTTCTTTTTTTTGAAACTCAAGCAGTTCAATATGGTCCTTTTGTTTTTGACGGGACTCCTTTAATTGATCCAGTTCTTCAATGAGTGGAAGGAGTTGATGATAACAGTCATGGACCTGCTGTCGAAGGGGCATTATATCGCCGAATTGATCAAGAATCAGCAGGTGCCGGGATTCATTTAACAGCTGCTGGTGTTCGTGCTGACTCGAAATGGCGGCAAGGTTTTCCGTTATTTTGTTCAACAGCTGCATTGTCGAGATTCGGCCGTTGATATAAATACGGTGACGGTCATTGTTAGAGATAATCCGTTGGATCAGAAGTTCTTTGGAAATTTTAAAGCCCTGGCTTTTAAGTATTTCTATGGCAGAACACGATGCAGGGGGATGAAACAATGCCTCGATTTCAGCTGTTTCCGCGCCGGTACGAATCATTTTGGATGTCGCGCGGTTTCCCAGCAGCAGGTTTACCGCGTTGATGATAATTGACTTTCCAGCCCCGGTTTCCCCGCTTAAAATAGTGAGTCCCTCTGAAAACTGAATACTTAAATCGTCTATTATGGCGAAGTTTTTAATCGAGAGTTCAATGAGCATGGTTTTACTGATAGGTGTTATTGTTTTCACTGAGATAAGTTGTACATGGAGTGACAGATTCCAGAATACCCAATAGCTTCTTTTCAAGAACAGAATAGGAATAAAATCGCCTGGCAAGATCATAATTATGCCGGGTCATATCTTCGCATATAAGGGAATTGTTCAACACTTTTTTTGTCTGTTCCACCGCTTTTTGGGTAACATATCCATCGAGTTCAATGACTTTAAATCCTTTGGGCTTGATATCAATGGAGTATATGGAGTAAGTGTTGACGACAATGGGTTTGCAGAAATATATCGCCTCTAAAAATGCGTTGCCGAACCCTTCATAGTTGGAGGGGTAGGTGACCAGGTCCGCATGGGGATAAACATCATCCAGGGTATAGATTTTTTCTCCATTCTTTGTGTGTCCCCTTTTTTCGCTGATTCGTTTAGAGACAAATACCGTATCCACATTCATAATCTTTGAATATTCGATTATCCGTTTTTCATAACCAAATCCTTCGTCGCCGGACGCATGTGAAATGATTAACTTGCATCTGAGCCCCAGGCGACTTACCAGTTCAATGGCGAGCTCAATCCCTTTTCGTTTGATTACCCGGGTGGGTTGAAGAATAAAGAATTCATCGTCTTTAACACCAAAGGCTTCCCGAACGTCAGACGCAAAGTCATCAACCGGCGGCGGGGGGATATCAAAATCCATAACGTTGGGTATGACAGTGGAAGAAGCGCCGGTCCTGAGCCCCAGTTGGTTATTGGCCGAGGAGTTGATCACCACATGGTGCATCGATGGCAGATGAGGCGGAAATGCCATATTCAAATATTCCCAGACTGAATTTGTGAGAAAATTTGTCCGTTCCCAGAAGAAATCATGATGGTGGGCGATAACCGGTATGCCTGTTTCGGATATGACTTCGGTCAGGGCCAGGCCGAGTGGGATATTCATCGGGATGGTCAGCGCGTTTTGGGGAACCAGCAGGCTGATATTAAACTTGTTGATAAAATCATAAAGGTCGTCTTTTAACTCTTCTTTTAAGGAATGAATTTTTTTTGTTGTGGACCGCATGCGATTTCGTCTGCCAAAAGCGCTTCTAAAAATTTTTCGGATTTCAGGATGCCGGAAATGGGATTTTTCTGAAAGATAAGACCGCTCCGCAGGTGTTTCGAGTTCGCCGGCAAAATAAAAACATTTGAATCTCTGCTTATTAAAAATTCTAGACCATTTGTATGTTTCCAAAGAAACGCCATCCGTACCGGCAATTCGGGTGGAGACAAATCCGATACGTTGGCTGGCCGAGCAAAAAAAACATTGACACTCTGTGTTATGTTTTTTCACTGTTTAGAATCCTTAATTGTGGAAAAAAAGTTTCAGGTAAAATAAATTGACTGCTTGTTTGAAGAATAATACATTAATTACCATTCATTATAGTTTGATAATTGAACTTGTCAAGTAAAGTGGGGGCACGCGCAGGGTAATTCCATTTACATCAAGCGATAACCCGTTTGCAATTAGAGTGAGTATGAATACGAAGCAGGCTGGAAAAATATCTGAACCGGAGCATCACCTGATGGGGGGCGTGGCGGTCGAAGTAAGAAATATTTACACGGATGATAATACCCGACTGGCGATCAGCCGGATCAAGTCGCGCAATTCGGATCGTTTGCCGTTTCCGGTGATTTTAATTCACGGCAGCTATTCAACGAGGAGCTTCTGGATTTCTCCCAAAGGAATCGGGATGGGGGTGTATCTTGCGGATCAGGGGTTTGATGTATGGATTCCTGAACTCAGGGGCCACGGCCTTTCGCCCAAGGGAGAGACTTTTTCAAGAATCACGGCTGAAGATCAGATCCGGTATGATTTGCCGGCAATTCAGGATGCCGTGTTTACCATAACGGGAACGCCGGCGTTCTGGATCGGGCATTCATTTGGCGGTCTGTTCATTCTTGCCGCGCTTTCTGTGGACTGGTTGAACCACGAAACCGTCCGGAGCCTGGTCACTTTTGGAAGCCAGATCAGTCTTGGGGACGGGTATTTAAAAATACCGCCGGTTGCCTGGACATTGTCTGCCATGCTGAAAATATTAGGAAATTTTCCAGCGCCAAAATTCGGGTTGGGCCCTGAAATCGAGTCCGCAGGAACAATGATTGAAACCATTCGCTGGAAAAAATTCCGCGGCAAGTGGACCAATTCAGAAGGGGTCTCGTACTGGGAGGGTCTGGGGAAAATAAAAATGCCGCTCATGACATATGCCGCGGCCAATGATAAAAATGACCCGCCGGCGGGCTGTCGAAAAATACATAAACGTCTGGGAAGTGTGGATAAAATATTTATGGTGCTTGGAAAAGATAACGGGTTTTCAAAAGACTATGACCATGTGGGGATGGTGGTGAGCAGGGAAGCGCAGGAAGAGGTTTGGCCGGATCTTGCGGGTTGGCTCAAAGATCGCATCTAAAGCCACTTTTAGGAATTTATTGCCGGCTTAGATGCGATGATGAGATATATAAAAGCTCAGATAGCATTCGAGCTGCGTTGTGCTGCATTCTTTATTAATTCAACGTACAAAAAGTACGCCTCATGGATGAAGAATTTTCACACCTTGCCAATTTTATAAGATTGGTGAAGCTTTTTTTTGTCATTCGAATTGATACCAGGTTAAAGTATTATAAAATGATTGATTATATTAAAAATCATAACGGTAAAGTATTTATCCGGGCAGTGGTTATTTTGTTTCTGATCCTGATGACCGGGTTGGGAGGACTGCTGTTTTACGGGTCAAAATCCATTCATGATCTGTTTGAAAACAACAAAAAGTTAAAACTGGCGATCGCGAACCTGACCCATGAGGACCAGATCGGGTATGCCAAAGTGGTCCGTCAGGAAGAGCTCGACGGCAGGCTGTACACCACCTTGAAATTTGTCGAAACCGCACGGGACAATCAATTAAAAAAAGTGCTGGAGCGGGAGTATACAATTGAAGGTGATGTGGTTTTTTTTGATGCGCTGATTGTCATGTTTAATAATGAAGATGTCATGACCGGCGAAAAAAGGGCGTTATATTTGTGGCGCCGGATCTATGGCGAAAACATGGCGCCGTCAGACGGGTACCCCATTGAAATGGAATCGCAGGCACCGAAACGCTATGCCGATTTTTTGGCGCAGCTGAGCCTGCCGGAGCAGGAAATGTTTTGGGAGTCGGTCTGGAAGCTGGTTGATGACCCGGATGTTCTTAAGAAACACGGCGTTAAAGCGGTTTATGGCAATGCGGTATATAAGAAGCTACGCCCAGGGCTGATTTATGTGTTTAAGATCGGCAGTAGTGGGCGGGTATATCCGGAAACAGTCCCTGACATATGATGGCTGCGTAAAAAATCCAAATTCTGCGTTGCGCTGCATCCTTCGTTTTTCATAGTACGATAAGTACGAATCATCACTCAGGATTTACGCGCCTTGCCAATGTTTTATGAATGGTGGAGTTTTTTCTTTGCCATCGAAATTCGACTTTTTACGAGACCATCATTATTGGGTGCCATCAATATTTAATCAAAAATAAAAAGGAGGTTACCATGAAAACGAAAAAAATAACCATTTTGATTGCTGTATTTTCTTTTTTGCTGATGTTTTTTTCTGCTGGGATTGTTTGTGCGGAAACATCAGGTACAATGGATCTTGTAAAGATGTTAACGAGCCAGCTGGGTGTGACAGAACCCCAGGCTGCCGGAGGTGCCGGCTCGTTGTTTGATATGGCAAAAGGGATGCTTTCGGAAACCGACTACGGGCAGGTGGCCGGCGCGATTCCCGGTATCGGCGATCTGATTAAAGCAGCGCCTGCGGTTTCGGAATCAACAGCAGATGCTTCCGATACAATGGCCGGGCTTGCCGGGGGAATGGGCTCAATCACCAAGGCCGTAGATAGTGCGAACAAGTTTGCCGCTGTAAATGATCAGTTTAAACAGCTGGGACTGAATGCGGATATGGTATCACAGTTTATTCCTGTGTTACTTTCTTTTGCTAATTCAACCGGTGGTGAATCCGTCATGAATATTCTCAAATCGGTTTGGCAGTAAGGGCTCGTTCAAAAATAACTTCATATTTTCAGGCGCCGGTTCATCCCACTCGGCTGTGTTACTCGTCAGTTAAATAGGCCAGCTATTCGCCCTCCTCGCGCCTTGCCGAGTGGGCGACCCAACACCTGAAAATATAAATTAATTTTTTCGCAAACCCTAAGGGTAAAAAATAAATGATCACAGACAGTTTAAGTAAGTTGTTTAGCCTTGAAGTAATTGAAGAAATCTTTCCGAATGACCGGGCGGACCAGTTTTTTGATGTGCTGTACGGGGATTCGTCTGAGGGTGCTTATAACATCAGGCTGGTTTTTAAAGAGCAAAAAGACAATACATTGGTCTTTGAATTTCATTTAACCCAGTGTCCCGGCAAATGTCTCCGGTGCAGCCTGACCTATGGATTGCCGAAAGTTTTTTCAAGACACCCCCTGATCAATGTTAAAGGCCTGGTACAAAAAGTCGATGAACAGTTAAACGGGCAGGGGAAATGCATTGACTGGAAACTCGGCAAGACAATTGAAATTTCAAATGCTCTGCATATCATTCCTTTGATCATTACTCTTGGCGCTGCAGCGTAAAATATCTATTTTTTTAGGGTTGAGCCGAAATTTTAGAAATAAAAAAAGCCGCACTCATCTATCAGGATGAGGGTGGCTTTTTTTTGAATGTCTTAGCCGGTTTTCTCATAAGTATGATTCGTTCATTTTCAAGGCATAAGTGGTGAAGCTGTAGTAAGTCTACCGCGAACCGCTTGTAACACAGAAAATGGGCGAATGAGAAATCCGGATTAATCGTTAGGCCTTTATTCTCACAAATCAAGTTTGCCGGAGATGCAAGGCGCAGGACATGAAGCTGTAGTGTGCTACTGCGATTGTCCTGCAACACAGCAGATTCGGTGAAATTGGTTCGTGATTAACGGTTTGCTTTTTTGATCCCCAGCTTATCCATGGCAATGATTATTTTGCAGATGTTGGCGGATCCTTCCACCATGGTGTAGGTGGGAATGTCCCGATAAAACCGGGCCACCGGGTATTCCGTGGAATAGCCGTATGCTCCGAAAATCCGCATGGCGTAATTGGCGCACCGGCTGGCGGTTTCACCGGCAAAATACTTGGCCTGGGCCACATCCAGACCGTTGTTCAGATTTCCCTGATCTTTTTCCCAGGCTGCCCTGTAAACCAGCAGCCGGGCCGCCTCGATCTCTGTGGCCATCTGCGCAATCAGGTCCTGATTCATCTGAAAATTGCCGAGGGCTTTGCCGAACTGTTTGCGTTCATTGCAGTATTTGACGGATGCATCCAGCAACGCCTGGGCCACTCCGACCGCTCCGGCAGCCGCGGATATCCGTGTCTGGTTGAGTGACGAGAAAACGATTTTGGCCCCGTCGCCGGGTTCCCCTAAAATATTTTTCTTGGGCACTTTTGTATCATTTAAGAAGATTTCGCCTGATGGTGATGAGAATGACCCCATTTTTTCCAGGCGGGAGGTTTTGATGCCGTTGAATTTTTTCAGTTCAATGACAAAGGCGGACAATCCTTTGGACCCCCTGGCTCGGTCCGTGTACGCATAATAAATTACGACATCGGCGATGTCTGCGTTGGAAATCCAGGTCTTGGAGCCGTTTAACAGCCAGTGGTCCCCCATGTCCTTCGCCTCCGAGGCGATGGACATGACATCCGACCCGGCATCCGGTTCGGTAATGGCAAAACAGCCGAGATAATCCGCACAGACCAGTTTTGATATATATTTTTTTCTTAACGCCTCACTGCCGTATTTGTAAATGGTATACGCCGAACCAATACACTGCATGTTGATCTGGACCCGCAGTGAACTGGATACTTTGGCAATCTCTTCGGTGATGATCACTGCCGAAAGCCAATCCAGGTCTTCTCCGCCGTATGCTTCCGGAATGCACATGCCGAAAAATCCCAGTTCTCCCATGGGTTTGATCACTTCTTCATAGGGGAAATAATGATTTGCATCCCATTCATCCACATGGGGTGCGATTTGCTTGACGCTAAATTCCCGGACTGCCTTTTGCAGCATCGTATGTTCTTTGGATAGTTTAAAGTCCATGTGAGTTGTCCTTTTTAATTTCCATTTCAGAAAATGTGACCCGGATTTTTCACCGAGTTTGAATCGTTTGCTGGCAAGGCATCCGGGAAGAAGCTGTAGCTCGTCTACCGCGATTCCCGGATAACGCAGCCAGGAGACGATTCAGACCGGCCCGAAGGGTGAACAATTCGAAGAATTGTTCATGAGAAATTCGGGTTTAGTCGACCATTGTAAGCCCGCCACTAACACTCAACACCTGGCCGGTGATAAAGTTGGCTTCTTCAGATGCAAAAAAGACCACTGCCGCGGCAATGTCGTCAGCGGTTCCCATTCGTTTTAAGGGAATAATTTTGTCCATACTGGAAAGGACCTTGTCTGCAAACGCGTCTTCGGCTTTCATGTCATCGAGCAGAGGAGTCGGTGTCGGTCCGGGGCAGATCACGTTTACGTTTATTTTGTTGCGGGCAAATTCCCGGGCCATGGTTTTTGAAAATGAGATGACCGCCCCCTTTGTTCCGGAATAGACAGATTCTCCCGTGCTCCCCACGCGTGCGGCATCGGACGCGATATTGATGATCTTGCCGCTGTTGCGTTCCATCATGTCTTCTGCCACCGCGTAAATGGTATTCAAGATGCCTTTATAATTAATATCAATGACCTTGTTCCAGAAATCCGGCGTGGTTTTTACAAACGGTTTCATCCGGTCCCACCCGGCATTATTCACCAGAATATCCACGGGCCCGAATTTTTCCTTCACCGCTTTGATCATAGCCTGAACGGATGCAAGATCCGTAATGTCCGTTTTGACCGCGATTGCCTGTCCCCCGGAGTTTTCGATTTCCGCTGCGGTTGCCACGGCTTCGTCTAAAAGCAGGTCGGCAATTACCACTTTGGCGCCCTGCTTTGCTATGGTCTCACAAATTCCTTTGCCGATCCCTCGTGCACCGCCGGTAACCACCGCCACTTTGTCAGTAAGTTTGAACATGATTTTTGTTCCTCCAATGTAAGTTGTTATTATCTATTTTATTTAGAATTTAAATCATTGTGCAGGTGTTGAGGTAGAAGGTATAAGGTAGAAGACCGAAGGAAATGCAGTTGTTACCTTCTACTTTCAATCTTCAATCTTCAATCTTCAACCTTCAGCCTTTCACCTCAAATTCTCCCATATCGTAGACACCCCCTGCCCCCGCCCCACACACAGAGTGGTGAGGCCATATCTGGCGGACGGATTTTTCTCAAATAATCCGTTTAAAAATGCCACCAGCCGCGGGCCGGATGCCGCCAGTGGATGCCCGTATGCCAAGGCGCCGCCCCACTGGTTGACCCGGGGATCATCCCACGCCAGCCCCAGCCGGTCCAGGCAATACAAAACCTGGACGGCAAATGCTTCATTAATTTCTATAATATCCATATCATCCATGGTCAGGCCGGCCATTTTAAGGACTTTTTCCGTTGACGGCACGGGCGCGATCCCCATGATTTTCGGGTCCACGCCGGCCACGGCAGAGGCCACCCACCGCATCTTCGGCTTCAGCCCCAGCGCTTCGGCTTTTTGGCGGCTCATCAGCAACGCGGCACACGCACCGTCATTTAAGCCGGATGAATTTCCGGCTGTGACCCGTCCGTTTTCTTTAAACGCCGGTTTTAGGGCTGCCAGTTTTTCTATCGTGGTCTCAGGCCGTGGGTGCTGGTCCGTATCGGCAATGATCCGGGTATCGTCGGCCAATTCTGCTTTAATGGGGATTATCATGCGGTTCATTTTGCCGGATGTCATGGCTGCTTTGGCTTTTTTCTGGGATTCGGCTGCATAGCTATCAGCCATTTCACGGGTAAATTCCGGGAATCGGTCATGAATATTTTCCGCAGTCAACCCCATGACCAGGGCGGATGCCCCGCCCATGACGTCTTCGGCCCGGGGATGATGTTCCCGCATAAACCCCATGGGCACGTGACCCAGGTGCTCTACCCCGCCGGTAATCAGGCAGTCGGCCATGCCAGAAGCAATGGTGGTGGCGGCAAATCCCATGGCGGTCAGACCGCTGGCGCACATGCGGTCAATAGAGCATCCCGGGATTTCCCAGCCCCAGTCCGCCAGCATGGTGATCATCCGGCCGAGGGTACTGGCCTGCTCCTTCACCTGGTTGGTGACGCCCCAGATGCTGTCTTCGATCATATTCGGCATAACCAGTGGATTTCGTTCAATTAATGCCTTGAGCAGGGGAACGGCAAGATCTTCAGCCCGGGTTTTCCAGAAAATTCCTTTTTCACCGGCCCGGCCAAATGCGGTTCTCACCACATCGATTAAAACCACTTCGTTGATTAACATGATCAATTGTCCTTAATTTTTTTTCACCCAGAGCACACCACGAAAATCGCGTGGTTCATTGGTTGATTTTTTGTTGTCAGAATACGCTGGTTCAGTTTGCTCAAAAAAAATTAAAATGCGTTTTCCGGCATTTCTGATACCTCCCGTCCGTTTTTCAAACATGAATGGATTCGGGCCTGGGTGTGCGGTAATGTGATGTCCGTATACCAGGTGGCCTGCAGGATTTTACCGGTGTAAAAATTGTTTTTCGGCATTTTTTCAGCCAGCCTCTCGGCAATGATTGCCAAATCCAGCAGCCGCCAGGCCATGATCAATTCCCCGAAACAGAGCAGTGCCGGATAGGTGTTTGCCCCCCATAGGAGAGGGTCGGTTTTCCTGAGTTCATTCATTTTAAGAACGGTCCGGAAGACTGCGTTGAACGTGTTTTCCAGGCTTTGAATGCTTTTACACAATGTCGGGTGAGATCTATTTTTTTTGCAAAAGATTTCAATTTCCTGCGTAAACGCCCGAAACGGCGCACCCCCGGCAATGGCCATTTTGCGCCCCATCAGATCAATGGACTGGATGCCGTTGGTCCCTTCATATAGGGACATGATTTTCACATCCCTTAAATACTGTTCCAGGGGAAAGTCTTTGCAGTATCCATAACCGCCCAGGCACTGGATGGCGGTCTCGCAGACTTTAAATCCCATGTCCGAACAAAAGGCTTTGATTATGGGGGTGATGAAATCCACCAGGTGTTTGTAATGATTTTTTTCATCTCCATCTTCCAGTTCACCCGCCAGATCGGACCAAAACGCGCCGGTGTAAATCATGGACCGCATGCCGTCTACTGCCGCTTTCATCCACAGCAGCATCCGCCGGATGTCCGGATGATTGATAATCGGTACATCGCCTGATTTTGTGCCGCTGATATCTTTTCCCTGAACCCGGCTTTTGGTATAGGCCAGGGCATTTAAATAGGCGGTGCTGGCAATGCTCATCCCGCTGACCCCGGTGTTGATCCGGGCGGAATTCATCATTTGAAACATGTGGGCCAGCCCCATGTTTTCCTTGCCGCACAGGTATCCGATACAGTCATCTTTTGATCCAAAGTCCAGCGTGCAGGTGGGCGACCCGTGAAGGCCGAGTTTTTTTTCAATATTGCTGCAGACCACATCGTTGCCTGGACCAGGGGTGCCGTCATCGTTGACTCTTTTTTTGGGAACAATGAACAGGGAAATGCCTTTGACACCGGCCGGCGCGCCGTCGATCCGGGCAAGTATCAGGTGAATGATATTTTCCGTCAGATCATGGTCACCCCAGGAAATAAATGTTTTTGTCCCTTTAATTTTAAAATGATCATCTTTGCGGTATGCCGTTGTCTGGGTGTTGGCAAGATTAGATCCGGCGTCTGCTTCGGTGAGACACATGGTGCCGGTCCAGTCACCATTGTAGCATCGGGGCACAAATTGTTTTTTCAAGTCATCGGTGGCAAAGGTTTCAATCAAATGGGCCGCGCCATGTGTCAGGCTGGGGGCCATGTTAAACGCTTGACAGGCGCCGTACATCAGGTCGTTGACAACAATCCGCATCATATGCGGAAAGCCCTGCCCACCGTATTCCGGGTCCCGGGCGGCGGCGATCCATCCGCTTTCCGCATAGCGGTGATACGCGTCCTTAAATTCATCCGGGCAGGACACGTTTCCGTTGTTAAATGTTACGCCGCTTGTTTCCCCGATTTCCTGGAGCGGATCAACAACGCCTTTTGCAAACGTTGCCGCCTCTGATACCGTCATGTCCAGCACTTTTGCGTTAAGGCCCTTGTAGCGGGGAAGGGCGCACAGTTCGCCATAGTTGAGCTGGTGGTTTAAGATAAACAGGATGTCTTTTAAGTTGACTTTATAGTGTGCCATAATCATACCAGCCTTTGCCGGTTTTCCGGCCCAGGTGCCCGGCTTTTACTTTTCGTCTCAGCAGAAGCGGGGGATACCACCGGGAATCCCCGGTCTCATGATACATGGACATCAATGCACCATAGGTAACATCCAGTCCCACCATATCGCCGGTTTCAAAAATTCCCATTTTTCGGCCCGACGCCAGCTTCAGGCCCTTATCAATATCTTCTATCGTGGCAACGCCTTCTTCAACCAGGCGCATGGCCTCCATGGAAGCGGGCAGGTTGATCCGGTTAATCACAAAGCCGGCTACGTCCCGATTCACCATAATCGGGGTTTTGCCGATTTGTTCCACAAAGGTTTTGCCTGCTTCGGCTGTCTCATCTGTCGTCAACGATCCTTTGATCACTTCAACCGCCATCATCATAGGGACCGGGCTGAAAAAGTGAATCCCGAGAACGCGATCGGGCCGACCGGTTACGGCTGCCAGTTCAGTAATCGGTATGGAGGACGTATTGCTGGCAATCAGCGTTTTTTCAGGGCAAAGGGCATCCAAGGATTTAAACATGTCATGCTTGATGTCGATATTTTCGAAAATCGCTTCAATGGCCAGGTCAACATCCGCAACCCCTTCAATTGTATCTGATGTTGTGATCCGTTTAAGAATCGTGTCTTTATTTTCGCTTAATTTGCCTTTTTCAACAAATTTGTCCACCGACCAGGCGATATTGTTTTTGGCTTTTTCAAGCGCGTCTTTTGACATATCATGCAGAACAACACGAATACCTGACTGGGCACAGACCTGGGCAATACCGCTGCCCATCAGGCCGGACCCGATGACTAAAACTGATTTGATTGACATGATATCCTCCTTACCTATACTTGGAAAATTCCGGCTTCCTCTTTTCCATGAAAGCATTCTTGCCTTCTAATGATTCTTCCGAATCGTAAAACATGCTCAAGCCCCCAACACCCAGATTGGTGACGCCGACCACCCCGTCGGTTTCCGCATGAAAGGCATATTTGAGCATTTTCAGAGCGGTGGGGCTTTTTTCCAGCAGGTCGGCGCACCATTGATTCACTTCTTCATCGAGTTTTTCATGGGGAACCACGGCATTAACAAGACCCATTTCAAGGGCCTGGGCCGCGGTATACTGCCGGCATAGAAACCAGATTTCCTTGGCTTTTTTTAACCCAACAGCGCGGACCAGGTCACCGGTGCCGTAGCCCGGGTCAAAACTGCCGACTCTGGGTCCGGCCTGGCCGAATTTGGCTTTATCCGATGCGATGGAAAAATCACACACCACATGAAAGACATGCCCGCCGCCAATGGCATACCCGTTTACCCGGGCAATCACCGGTTTGGGGATGGTCCGTATCAGACTGCTGACCTGCTGCCACCCGACTTCAAGGGGCAGGGCGGCCACTGTTCCGGAATACCCACCGGCTTTCCGGATGGACTGGTCGCCGCCGGTGCAGAATGCCTTATCGCCGGCCCCGGTCAGGACAACCACGCCTACAGATTTATCCACCCATGCATCGGTCAGGGCCTGGGTGAGTTCATAAATGGTGGTGGTGGTGCAGGCATTGAATTTCTCCGGCCGGTTGATGGTGATGCGCGCCACCCCGTCTTTTTTTTCATGTAGAATTTCGGTAAATTCCATCTTTCTCTCCTTCCTTATATTAGAAAAAAGTCTTTTTCGAAACCATCATCATATTTTAAGGTGCCTTGCAATCACTTCTTTCAGTACCTCATTGGCCCCGCCGTAAATCCGTTGCACACGGGCGTCAACAAACAAACGGGAAATCAGATATTCTCTCATGTAACCGTAACCGCCAAACATTTGGAGGCATTTATCCGCCGCTTCAAATTGGAGCTCTGTTAACCAGTATTTGGCCATGCTGACTTCCCTGACCACATTTTCTCCGGCCATATGCCTGGGAATCAGATCATCTAAAAATGACCGGGCCAGCTGAACCTTGGTGGCAACTTCGGCCAGGGTAAAGCGTGTATTTTGAAATTTTCCTAACGTTTTTCCAAACAGTTTTCTGCCTTTGACGTAATCAATGGTAATATCCAGGGCACCTTCGGCAGCCGCATACGCGCCGATGGCAAGCACCAGTCGCTCCTGCTGAAGGTTGTGCATCAGGTATTTGAATCCTTCGCCTTCTGCGCCCAGCAAATTTTCGACCGGCACCCGGCAGTCATCAAAAAAAAGTTCCGATGTATCCTGGGCGCGCATTCCGATTTTTTTGAGGTTAGTTCCTTTTCGGTATCCTTTTCGGTCCGATTCGATTACCAGGAGGCTCACCCCGGCATGGGGTCTTGCGGCATCATCGGTCCGGACAGCCACAACACACAAGTCAGCCAGTTGTCCGTTGCTGATGAAAATTTTGGATCCGTTGACAATATAGTGGTCACCGTCTCTAACCGCCGTCGTGGAAAGGCTTGCCAGGTCAGACCCGGCATCCGGCTCGGTCATGGCGACTGCCAGAATGGTTTCACCGGAAATGCACCCGGGGATCCATTTTTTTTTCTGCGTTTCACCGGCATAAAGTTCAATATACGGAAATACAATATCATTGTGCAGCGGCCAGAACAGGCTGCTTAACCCATGATAATACATTTCTTCCGTAATGATCACCGAATAAAGGAAATCCGCGCCGGCCCCGCCGTATTTTTCAGCTGCCGTGGGGCATAAAAAATCATTTTTCCCGGCTTCCAGCCACACGCCCCTGGGGGTAACGCCGGCATCTTCCCACTCATCATAGAATGGAATAATTTTGTCTTTTAAATATGACCTGAATGATTTTCTGAAGATATCGTGCTCTTTTTTAAAAATCCGACGTTTCATGAACCCTCCTGATAATTACCAAATATTTTTATGTAATAAATTTTTGCGATTCCTTGATTTTAAACACACAGGTGAATAGGCTGAAGGTATAAGGTAGAAGAACAGCGGCATAAGCATTTTTATTTTTTCGAAAAGAAAATATGTGCTCATTTGTTCCAATCTGCTTTTTTGTCCTTCAGTCTTACACCTTCAACCTAAACACCTTCTTCGTTTATCAGCCTTTCATTCACAAATGTTTCCAGTTCCGTGCGGTGGTCTTTTAAAATCTGCTGGTAAATTTTTTCATCAAAAAACTGTTTGACCGTGGGCAGGGATATGATCAGGTACCGATGAGCCCCGAGCAGCTGGAGAATGAAGATTTCCGGGTTGATCGGTTTGAATAACCCCTTGGTTTGTCCGGATTTTATTATGCCTGTCAGTTCCTTGAAATAGTCCACAAAAAACCATTTTTTTGCTTTTTCAGCCCGCTTCGGGTTATCTATCAGTTCACGTAAAATAATGTTTTCCCGGTTGGGTTTTTTTTCTGAATTATTGCAGAGTAACTGCACAAACTGAAAAATTTGTTCTTTTTCGTCCGTAAACTGTTTCCGGATATATTTGACCTCCAGCGTCATTTCACCTGCCAGTTTTTTCAGCACCGCGCCGTATAGCTTTTCTTTTGAGGGGTAATGGTGAAGCAGGGAAGATTTGGCAATGGCGATGCCGTCCGCAAGGTCCCGGATGCTGGTGCCGTAAAAGCCTTTTTCAGCAAAAAAGGATTCTGCAATATCGATTAATTTTTCAGCGGTTGCTGTTGTTTTTTGAGATTTCATCTTGTCTTTCGTGATTAAATATTTCAGCTCACATAAAAAAAGGAATGAGGAGCTGGAAAACACTCTACCGACCGATCGGTAGACAGTCAAGTAATTTTTTGGAAAACTGCCGTTGATCAGTGTATGAGAATGATCATTTTTGACATCTGCGGGTATTTGAATTATAAGCTTAATTTTTCCGATATTATCGACAATTTTAAATGAGGAATAGGATGGGGTTATTAAACAGGGATATTGAACTCCGGCTGGATTTAACAGACCGTTGCAATCTTAAATGTATCATGTGTTTTAAAGGATATGAAACCGGCCGGGAGCATTCGCGAAATTCCGATATGACCGCAGATTTTTTCAAAAAGATAACAGGAGAAATACTGCCCCGGGTCAATGTTCTTCATTTGTCCGCCGGATATGAACCGTTGCTGAATAAAGAGTTGCCCGCCATCTTATCCGTGATTAAAGAAAAAAATGTTCCCCAGGTTGTCATGACAAGCAATTTAATGGCGCTAACGGACCATATGGCTGATTTATTAACCGATGGATATATTCATGAACTGCATGTGTCCATGGATGCGGCAGACAAAAACATGTATGAAATGATTCGTCAGAAAGGTGATTTTGACCGGGTGGTATCCAACCTGAAAAAAATTAATCATTTAAAAATATTAAAAAAATCGAAATATCCGAAAATCGTATTTAATTACGTGTTAATGAAAATAAATTTCAATTATTTGAAGGATTTTGTCGATTTTTCGGCCAGCCATGGGATAAATGAAATCAACTGTGCCGAGTTTCGGGTGCCCTATAACTATCAAAAATCGCTTCTCCCTTTTGGCAGCCGGGGGCTGCCCGCTGATTTTGACCTGGCGGATCAGCATATTGATTATAGCTCACCGGATACCAAAAAAGCGTTAATTCAACTGGTAAAGTATGCGTCTCATAAGGGGATTTTTTTAAATGTGCCGTACAAGTTTGATTTAAACGGCTCCGGAAAATTGATGAGAAGAAAACATCAGGTCATGCATCTGTGGAAAAAAAGCAGCCTGATGACATTTCGGGCAAAGATGGCGTTTGGTCTGGCCTATCTGAAAAAATATCCGACATACAGAAAGGTTATGTGCTCATTTCCCTGGCGGCAGATTATTTTAACCGCCACCGGGGAAGTGCTGCCGTGCTGCACCTGGTCGGGATCGCCATCCATGGGAAATATTCATCAGGAACCCCTTTCCCGGATCTGGAACAATGAAAAATACTTAAATGTCAGAGCCGGGATCCGGCATGGAAATTATCCGGATGCCTGTAAACAATGCATTGTGGCAATGAAGAAGCGGCATGGAATATGACTATCCCCCATTTCTCATGATAAACGGTTGTTTGATTGCAAAATGAGTTGAAATCGGTTAGTTTAATTTCAATTTACCTATGCAGAAAGGATCGATGAATGCGGCTTTATAAGCAAGGACTGGCGGCCAGTTGGGAGTTATTCGGATTCAGCAGGAATTTTGTGTTTTTTGTATTCGTGATTCTGTTTTTTATGACGCATTCTTTTTTTACCGTCACAACGCTTTTTTTCGATTATATCTTTTTCCCGAAATTCCGTAAAGTGAAAGTCAAACAGCCGGTATTTATTATCGGCCACCCCCGAAGCGGCACCACTTTTATCCATCACCTGTTTACCCAGACAGATGAAATGGCCGCCTTTACCACCTGGCAGCTGCTTTTTCCGGCATTAACCGCCCGGGTGATTATAAAACCGATTGTCCGGTTTCTGACGCGTAAAAATCCGGTGGTGCTAATTCCCGAAGAAGCCGGTCACCAGATTGCGTTAGATACGGTGGAAGAAGATGAGATGTTGTTTTTGCATACCCATGATACCCAGTTTGTGATCATCGGAACACCGCTGGGATTTGTTGAAAAAGATTACCGGGAAATCCGGTTTCATGACCTTCAGCCAAGGAAAAAAAGAATAAAGTCGGCGCGGTTTTTAAAATCCATTTTTCAGCGTCATATTTATTATTCCGGCAAAACCCAGATCTTTGCCCAGACTCATTTTTCCACTCACCGGATCAAGACGCTTCTCGAAGTTTTTCCGGACGCAAAGTTTATCTATATGCATCGCATGCCCGAAGAAACCCTGCCGTCTTATTTGTCATTGAATTACAATATACTCGATATCCTGTGGGGCATGCACCGATTTTCCGAAGCCCAGAAACAGACCTTTTTTGAACAACGTTACAAGGCAAGCCTGGAACTGTACCGGTATTTTTATGAGCTGTGGCATAACAATGAAATTGATAAGGAAAAAGTGCTGATCGTTGATTACAAAAAGCTGCGCAAAGAGCTGATGCCCATGTTTGAGCAGATTGTTGAGTTTACGGGAATTAAGCCGAGTAAGGAATTACGGAGTGCGGTTGCGCGCCAGGAGCAAAAGCAGAAGTCGTATCAGCGGAAACACCAGGTGAAAACGTTATCGGATTTCGGCATCAACAGCGACCGCGTCAGAAAAGACTTTGCGTTTTTATATGCAGACGATCCCTTTGGGCAACAAAAGAACTAAGGAACGTGAATTCAATAACTTGAACGAATTTACTTGTCTTTGGGTCCATCTTCCGCGTTGCGTCATCGGCTGAATATCCCAATATGCATCTGATGACGCGCCTTGAATATGAACCCAAATCCTTCGCAATTTCTGCTCAATTTATTGAATTCCCATTCCTAAACGATTTTCTCACAACTTTTTTTATAGAAATCAGAAGGAAAACCCATGAGCCAGATTGAAATCGTTCCGTTGAAAGCCGATTCTTTCAGGGAAGCGTCACGCCTTTTGTCAAAATCCTTTCTCGACAATCCGTCAAGCATCTGCATTCTGGATAACATGCCCGTTAAAAAAAGAAAAAAAAATTATATTTACTTCATTTTGGCCTGACCAATGCCTGTATCGCCTACGGTCTTGCAAGTGCCGTCCTTTACGATGGAGAACTTGCAGGTATTTCACTGGTATATCCACCCGGGTCTTATCCATTTTCAATCTGGGCCTGGCTTCGCAGCGGAATGGGCGGACTGGTTATCGGTCCCCGGTATACATGGCGCTATGCGACAGTTGATTCGCATATTCGAAAAAAGCACATCACGGAAAAACACTGGTATCTGTATGTGCTTGCCGTCGCTCCTCATTTCCAGGGGAAAGGCCTGGGAAGCAGGCTGGTTCGCAGGTTGTCGGAACAGGCAGATCATGAGGCTTTGCCCTGCTATCTTGAGACGGACAAGCCGGAAAATGTCATTATTTATAAAAGTCTGGGGTATGAATTGGTCGGCGAAGACACGTTTCCCAAACTTGGCGGACTGACCATCTGGTATATGCTGCGTCCGGCAAACAGGAGATCGCAAAATACTGCATGAAAATTGATGGCGTCGTAAAAAGTCCCATCTACTGCGTTGTAGTGATTTTTCAGCCGCTCAAGATACTATATGTATGATTTCTTGTCTGAAAAATTACTACGCCTTGTATATGGAACTTTTAACTTAGCCATCCGGGTACTTTTGACGAGAGTGTTAAAATTGATCCTCTAATCCCATGATTATAATCAAAAAAATAATTCTTCATGGGAAAGGGTTAGTACTTTACGGGTTTGTTAGATGATTATAAAAAGGCCGTTTACATAAGATAAAGCAATCCACAAAGGAGGCGTCGGGATGAAAAACAAATTAAAACCATTTTCACGAAGAATTCTGTCTTTTACCATGTTGGGAGCCGTTTTAAGCTTTTTTGGGTTCACCCCTGTTTCGGCTGCAGTTATGGATGATCTGACCCAGGCCTTAAAAAGCGGAACACCCAGCCTTGAACTCAGATTAGGCTATGAATACTCAAACCTTGATGATCCGGCAGACCGTGATGCAGCCAATGCCCTAACCCTAAGAACTCGTTTAGGATGGCGATGACCGGCCGTTTGATACGCTTTTCAGTACCGCCCATAAGTTCAATGGCTGGGCGGATACATTCCTGAGCACCAACAGCGGCACTTTAAACAATGGGCTGCAGGATATATATGTTCAGGCCGGGGCCGATTTCATGGGTATGAATTTTAAGGCAGTATACCATTATTTTGATACAACTGAAGATTATAATGGTTTTGACGATGCATACGGAGATGAAATTGATTTACTGATAGTGAAAAAAATAAATGCCAATCTTAAAGTTCTTTTAAAATACGCGCATTATAATGAGAAAAATAATTCAGGCAGTTTGGCTTCAAACCTGACGGGTGGTTATGATAAAGATGTTTTCTGGACGCGTCTGATTTATTCTTTCTAAATTTAATCGGCTTACGGGTTTTCTCTGACACCGCCACAGCCCGTAGCCGGATTTATTAATAAAGGCCCTTCAGCAGGCCTCGGGGAATGCGGTCGCCGGGCAGGTTTAACTGCCTATGCCGGTTGGTTTCATTGATTGTCTGTGGAAAGTGTGAAGCAAAAAGTGCTTGATGCGCCCAACTCGCTTTCGGCCCAAATTCTCCGATTGAAGAGAGACAGGTCATCAATTTCCACTCTCCAAAGTTTAAACTGTCAAGAATGAAGATCTGACCCTCTTGTCTCTTCCTTTTTATTTTTCAAGTTTTAACCGGCACCGGTAATAATGGTTTGTACAACGCAATAGAAATCACGCCGGCTATATACATCACCAGTCCGAAAAGGGCTGAAGTAACGAACATGGAGCTGTAAAAATCCCCCATTGTATCCTGGATTAAAAGTGCAATAGTCATGGAAAGCGCGGCGTTTCGTAAACCGGTTTCAAGGGAGATGGCTCTTGTCTGAAAATTGTTAACCGCAAACAGTTTTGAAAATCCGATGCCGGACATCATTCCCAGAAACGTGAGGGAAAAAACCGTTAAATAGAACCTGAGGCCGTATCGTGCCGTATCGGCAAATATATGCAGATTGCTTAAAACTCCGGCGATGATCAGGACAAGCAGCGCGATGATTCCAAGAGCTGAAAAAACCGGTGTCGCTTTTTGGGCAAATCCGGACCACTTGGTGCGGACCGACATGCCGATGATAAGCGGTATGATCACCAGGATCAGGATTGTCTGTACAACGAGCTTAATCGGGATAATCACTTCCGGCATGTTGGCACAGTAGAGGGCCAGCAGGAGCGGTGTAAAAATGATCGAAAAAACGGTTGAAAAGGAGGTCAATGATATGGAAAGGGCCAGATCCCCTTTGGCATAGTAGGTCATGATATTTGACGTGACGCCTCCGGGGATAGCGGTAATCAGGATCATTCCGACAAAAATAAACGGATACTGATTGTAAAATCCCAGAAGATGCCCCATGCAAAATGCCAGAAACGGCATAAGACCAAACTGCAGGATTTCACCGATAATGATGCCGCGCGGTTTTGTAAATACCAGTGAAAAGTCTTTGAAGGTCAATGTCATGCCCATTCCTACCATGACAAAGAAGAGCATGAGGATAATACTGATTTTAAATATCTTATCGAGCAGCACCGGTTGAGGTGTTTTTGTAAATCGGGCAAAGGCGTACGTCCGGCCATTCACCTCTCCCGTCGTGGTAAATGCTTTGATGCTCAATTTGCTTTCATACTTTTTATCCAACCCGGCATAAAAAGAGTTCGCATTTTCTTCCAGCATGGCAAGATTATCAGGTAATGACAGAATATAGACCTCACCGGTGAGTTTCCGTAAAAGATAGATGGTTTGAATTTTATCTGTATTAGATTTCAGGATGCGGAGATTTCCGACAAATTCCGTTTCTGTCGCGTCAACCCAGTCTAATTTTCGGGATTCTGTATTTAATTTTTTAAATAAGCCGGCATCCCCATCTCCCCTGGCAATGGAAGACAACTGGTGAAATAATTTTTCGCCGGATTGACTTTCAGCGCCGGATGATGTCAGTGGGTTCAGGAATATGACAAGCGCAAGGATGCAGATGGAGACAAAGGTGAATCTGTTCGAATGCTTTTTCCATCTTTTAATTGATTGCCTGATAATCATAATAATGGTGCCCTCCATTCCGGTTTTTGTCTTTCGTCATTGATGACCTTGCATATTCTGATTTCAATTTTTGTTCAAAATTGCTGACAGGGCCGGCGCAGCGGAGTCAGAAAGTAATTCCAACAAAGTTGATTTCATTTTATCCATAATGCCAGATAAGTGCACATCTTGCAAGGGAAATGGAACATGGTGGAACATGGGGTCAAACCTTGATTATTATGATAACAATTGACATGTGACGCTGACCCTGGTAATGTCAAATCATGGCAAGGCAACTGAGAATAGAATTTAAAGGTGCATATTACCACGTTCTTTCGCGTGGCAATAACCGGTGTGAAATCTTCCGCAGCGATGAAGACTATCATGATTTTTTAGATCTTCTTGCCGAACTGTCCGAACGGTTTGAGATCGATATTCACGCCTATGTCCTGATGACCAATCATTATCATCTGCTGCTGCGTACCCGAAAACCGAACCTCTCAAAAGCCATGCAATGGCTGGGCACAAGTTATACCCGACGTTTTAACCTGAGAAATTCGCAGAGCGGTCATCTGTTTCAGGGAAGGTTCAAAAGCATCATCGTTGAAAACGATTCTTACCTGATGAGACTTTCCTGCTATATCCATCGGAACCCATTGCGGGCAGGAGTTGTAAAGCGCCTGACTGACTATCAATGGAGCAGTTACCCGTATTGCGCGTATAAGAAAAAACAACCGGCCTGGTTAAAGGTTGATTCAATTTTATCCCAGGCAAGTGCGGCCAAAGACAGGCGTCTCGCATACCGCGGCAAAGTTCAACGGTTTTCTGATGAAAAAGGGTGCGTCTGGGAGGACGTTAAATTCGGATTCATCTACGGATCTCAGGCGTTTATTGATCGCATTAAAGACAAGTACCGGTCGGGAACTCCGGATGGCGAACTGCCGCAATTAAACCGGCTGTTGAAAGAAGAAGACCCTGAAATTTTAATTGGAAAAGCATCCACCCTGTTGAATTGCGATATTGAATATTTCAGGGAATCCGGACGGCTTACGGGCGATGATCGGGATAAACGGGATGTCATTGTCTATCTTTTATGGAAAACGGGCAGATACAGTAATCAAAAAATTGGAGAATTACTGGGCCTGACATATTCCTCGGTGAGCCGGAGGATACATCATGTCAGATTAAAATTAAAATTAAGAAGCGGCAAAAACAATAAAGTTAAGAAGTTTTATAATTCTGTAAAGCTAAAAATGAAAGTTTGACCGTCGAAATTTTGCCCCCCGACATTCCTGCGGAAAGGGAAGCACTGAAGCGGATAGCACGTTGAATGATCCGTGTCACATACGCCATCTGGGCGGGTTTGAAATATCCGCCCCGCAGCCGGTGGTTTGTCTTCCTGTATGCTTTTGCATGTTCTTCTGACCAGAAGAATACACTCTCCGATTTTAAACCTTCTTTATTTAATAGTATATATTCGAATAAAGGTTATTGTCTTGTTGTAACGCGAAATAATTTTGATCCGTCACGAAATTTTTTATCATTGCAGAAACGTAAAGCTGGCGAATACTGTATTTTTTTTATCAATCAGATTGAATAGATTGATCATTTCATGTAAGTTGCTGTAATATAAGTAATTTTAACAACGAAAAACAAATATGATAAATTTCAGTAAACGAATTATTATCGCAGGACTACTGGCATTTATGCTTTTTGGGTGTTCCGGAAAGCACCTGCGGATAAACGATGATAACACCATGGAACTATGCGGATGTAATCCACTGCCCAATTGTGTCTCAAGTACGACCTGGGTTTTATACAACCGGACATCCCCGTTTGAGCCGGCGGCTCCCATAGATGACGCCTGGCTGGAAATCAAAGATGTCATCCGCAGCATGCCGCGAACGGAAATAGTGGAAGAAAATGATGTCTACGTTCACGCTAAGTGCACAAGTCGTGTGTTCCGGTTTGTGGATAACCTTGAACTCCTGCTGCATCCTGACCAAAACCGGATCTCTGTAAGATCCTCTTCCGTGATCGCGCTCTGGGACCTGTGCGTCAACCGATGGCGGGTTTATAAACTGCGGAAACAACTTGAGGAAATGAAGGTTATTAAATAAGGTTAAAAATCGAGGTTTGACTCGTCCTTTACATGTAAAGACATCAACAAGACATAAAAAGGGATACCTGATGAAAAATTTAGACGACTATTTAAATCCGACTGAAATAATTGACAGCAACCATCCGGCGATTCTTGAATATGCCCGGAAAACGGCTGGTAATGCACCCGATGGTAATACAACGGACGAGATTTCAATCGCCTGCAGGCTGTTTACAGCTGTGCGTGATGAGATCGCATATAATCCCCGCACCCATTTTTACCTCAAATCCCATTACCAGGCCAGCAACGTACTTGAACGCAAAAGTGGGTACTGCGTGTCCAAGGCATGTCTTTTGTGCGCCCTGGGTAGGGCGTCGGGTATTCCCAGCCGCCTTGGCCTGGCCGATATCCGGAATTACGGTGCCAGCTGGGAGGTTGTGGAATTAATGGGGACCAATATATTTACCTATCACGGGTTTGTTGAATTTTTTTTAGACGGCCAATGGGTGAAAGCCACTCCGGCCTTTGATCGTCCGGTATATGAAAAACACCATATCCCTTTGCTGGAATTTAACGGCCGGGAGGATGCTGTTTTTCCGTCTCATGACTTAAACGGCAAGCCGTATGTGGACTATATGAAATATCATGGGTCATTTGCCGATCTGCCGTTAAACGATCTGGTCCAGGCATTTAGAAAAATATATGGAGAGGATCGGGTCGATTTCTGGATCGAAATGCTTGAATCCGAATTGCCAAATGAAGAAAGAAATAACCGGTGAGCGGAAAAGAAAAGGAACAGTTTGCATCTGTTTTTAATGCGTCAAGATCCTTGGCGTTCCATGCGTTTATGATCTGGATGCCCGCCTTCGCGGGAATGACAAAATAAACTGAATTTACGAAAAATAACCCTGAAGCGTCATACCCGCGAAGGCGGGCATCCAGGCAATTAATCGTTAATATTAAATTCCTGAATCGTCAATTAGAGCAAAGTGGATAACCAAGTACCTTTTTTTATGAGATAGCGGGATGTATGTTATCCTGGTTATCTCATGAAAGATCCGGGTAAGGTTGTTTACAACGACTGCATTGGCGATGATTGTGAGCCCAGCAAAATTATAAATCCAAAAATGAATGAAATGGCACACAAAACAAAGACGATGCGGGCAATATTTCCTAATCTGTCGGCAAGTTGCTGGTACTTTTTACGTTTTGATTTGGTTTGTTTCTTTTTTTGTTTGTCAACAATGCCGCCTGCAATCCAGACAGAAATACCAATAATGAAAAATACGAGTGCAAGGTAGATACAGAACATAATACGCTCCTTTAATCGGCCTTAAATCGTCCAGATAAATTGTCATAAAAAGAGTGAACTAAAATGGTTTTGAGTTTGAAGTGATCTAAAGTTATGGATAATGCCTGTGGCATTGTCATTTTTTATTACAAAAATGATTGCGCGTTTCGCGCAGTCCGGAACTTCAGGTGCCTTAGCTCACTTTCAACTTCAAACTTTATATTTTGATTTCTTTTAAAGCCTCTTCCGGTTTTTTTTGACGGGGTTGAGTGACCGGCATCATGTGATTGTCCAGGTGCACAAGCCCGTCGGTGATGGTCCAGCAGAAGGCCGGTTTGCTGATTTTCCGGGAAAGCCGTCGGACGATGGCAAGGACTTCCGCTTCCTCATGGCTTTCAATCACCACAATAGGAATTCGGGAGTCGATGATCAGGAGCAGGTCTTTGGCGCTGTTGGTTTCCGGCATCAGTTTTCCTTGTAATTACAGTTTTCGGATGAGTGTACATAGCCGTATTTTAACTAAATGTTTTAGGTTTTATGGGCCTTTTTCAGGTTATCTCAGCTTTACCTCTTCCAGATAGGATTTTACACTCCCGGCAGTTGCGATAAACAGGCGGGAGCCGGTTATTACAGTAAATACATCATCGCGGTTTCCGCAAACTCCGGCAAACTCGGGACCAATCACAACGGCCGGAGCCTCGGCGTCCGGGTTTTTGTTCATGGCATCCACGTACATGTTCAGCCGGTCTTTTAAGACTTGAAAATAATCAATGGTTTTACCGGCCATGAGTTCGGCGGTTTCTGACAGGCCCTGGGAAAATTCCCGGACCGAGTTCCAGTAAATTTCCGACACCTCATTTTTATACGGTACATGGCTGATAAAATAGGAGATGCTCCAGCCCACGGTAATAATTTTAAGGATCGGCAGTTCATATTCAACCGTATTGCGGTTGATGTCTGCATCCTCATGCAGGCCGAGCATCACTTCTTTAATGTCGGTCCGGTCAATGGCAAAATTAAAGAGATTTTCTGCTGCCTGTTGAACGGGTAATTTTTTTGCTTCAGTATTTCCCATATAATAAACTAACTCAGATGGTTGATATTAAAAATTTTTTAGAATGGGGGCATTAATAATATCATGTATCCTAACAAAATGATGAATTAAGAGTCAAGACGGTAAGGAGGGTATCAAAGACGCGGGAAAGAAGTTCCACTTTTTTTGACCGGCTTCTGTCATAGGGGGAATCATCAAAAATCAGCACTTCTTCAGATGAATCGTCTAAAAGATTCCGGATCATAATGTAGATTTTATTGCTCAACATAAGGGTAAATCGTCGCCAATTATATTTTGGTGAATTTAAAAAATTATAAACAGCATCTTTGCCGATACGGATATTCTTGTTTTTTACAATACCCTGGAAAAAGTTTTTCCCGGTAAAGGCCAGGTTAAAGATAATGGTAAATACTGATAATTAAAATTTGTCAGATAATCATCCCCGAAAGTTGAGTTACATTATAAAATCAAAGATCATTTAAGCGAAAGTATGGAATTTACCATCGGTCACTTCTTTTATATATCGGGAATGATTTCCCCTTTATTAATTGGTATTTTATTTCTATCAGTTAGAAGCCTTAATATACTTTTTGACAAGTACGAAAATCCAGATAAAGCAGGAATTCGGACGGTGAATTCAAATTCGGTAAAAATCTATCAATAAAAGGAGATTGGAAAATGACAACAAGCGACGAAACAAAGAAAAAGCCTCTTTGGATGTTAATTGAGGAGAATTTCCTTGAGCTTAATTTACAGGACCTCTCAGGGAAAGATAAGGAAGCAGCAATTCAAAAGATTGCCGGTGAACTTGATGCTGCAGGTTACAATGTTTCCCGTAGAGGGGGCAATATGCTTCAATTGAGATGGGCAATGGATGAAATGCTAAAGGTTGGCAGGCCACTAATGAAGGATCTCAACGATGCGATCGCGACACTTTCATTAGAGGACGTGGCCGATCCTTATTTCGCTACTAGTAAGCTCATCGATGACCTCGGTAAAACGTGGAAAGAACTCAAAAAATCCGAGCGTAGACCAGACGTGATACGGATTGTCGAGAAGACAAGACTCGATTTACTCATTAACAAAGCAAAAGACTTGCCTGACGATGAAGGTATCCGATTCCTTATTGAGGAAAAAGTGGCATCTGAAGTGATCATAAACGAGTTGGGCATTACCGAGGAAAAGCTGGGCCAGGTGAACGCCGAGATTGAAAAAGAAAATGCAGAGAGGGAAAGGGTGGAGACGCTGCTCGAGGCGGTAGACGGCAAGTCCAACGAGGAAAAGGTGAAGCACTTATTTGATAATAATGTCTCAGAAAATTTGATAATCGAGATAGCGAAAGTTGACCAGGGTGTGATTGATAGTGTCAAACAAGCAATGGAAGAGGAGCTAAAGGAAAAACAAAGGTTGGAAGAAGAGGCAGCTGCACAGAAAAAAGCTGAGGCTGCAGGGCCTTCACTGGAAGAAATTCCTCCGGATCAGATGCTTGACTACATCGAGTCCATTCGCGAAATCATGGAGTTTAGCGATGTAGAAAAAGAAATCAGAGTGATGTGCGACCAAAGCTCCATTCCCAAAAGCATTGTAGACATTGCTGTTTCAGACCATAGCAGACTGGATGAGCTCGAAAAAGAGGCAGAAGGATAATATTGTTAGAAGAATTGAAACGCGAAAGATTTTTCGAAAAAGTGGTGATATGATAGGCAAAATGTCTTAAATTGAGATAGTTCAGACTTGATCTGACAGATACCGATTTTGCTACCCGCACTATTGCAAAAAATAGTCTTAGTGCATATATGCATGACCATCACCGGCATACGATAGCGCGTCCGAGCATAGAGCTGTTCTGGTCTGATCTTCTCTTTCCGCAGTTGATTATGATTATCGCCGTCCTTTTCGCAGCCGGCTACGAGCTGAGGATACCGTCCGCGGCACGCATTCCGCTTGCCCAGGCTGCCGTTATGCCTCTGCTTGTGCCTGCACCATCGCCCACCAGATAGATGTGTTCTGCAGCGCGAAAGTAATCGTCAATGAAACTTGGCTTGTTCGCGTACAGCTTGACCTCCGGGTAATACATGATCGTACCAGGATGCAAAACCCCAGGCACAACCGTGTCCAACAGTTTCATGGATCTCCAGATGTTCCGCATGATCTTGCCGGGAACTGCCAAGCTGATGTCGCCTGCCGCACAGTCTGCCAGCGTCGGCTGAAAATCAAATAAATCGTCGCAGAACGTCTCAGCCTTCGACCGTTTGCCGACGCGGAAGTCCCCCACCCGCTGCATGATAGGTCTGTCGCCTCCCAAGAGCATGGCTTGGCAACCAAGCATTTCGGCGAATTCCTGGCCGCTGGCCAGTGGCGCGGTCAGCGTCACTGTCTTGAGCAGGGCAAAATTGACGAGCCCGTTCTTCTTTCGAGAATTGCTGTATGCGTGACCATTGACGCTGTAATAGTGGCGCCCCTCACGTGTCTCGTAACGTTCCTTCACGACATAGGCTGAACCGCTGTTGGTGCAGAAAGTCCGAACTAACCCGGGGAAATAGAACTTCGGATCATAGTAGTCCCGAATGATGGGATAGCGTTCTTCGCGAGTCTCGATCCGGATGCCGATATCTACGATGTTGTCCTGATAGTGAACTCCGGCTTTCTTCATCGCTGTCTGGAGAAATCGGAATCCGCCTCTCCCTGGTGCCAGAATTAAATTGCCGTAACCGATGTCTCTTCTGTTCGTCACAATCCGTCTGTCGGCTGGCTCTGCTCCGACTACAGTCTCCCCGAGGCTGACCTCGATGCCGCGCCTTTCAATCTCGGTCATGAGACTTTTGATCAGCCGTAGTCCACCGTCGGTTCCCAAGTGGTACTGCCGAATGTCGAGCAGGCGCACGTCGAGCCGTTCCGCTCGCCTCTGATATGTCTCCAAGCCAGTCTTGTTCATAAAACTGGGATTCAGGTGCTGCACGACCAACTCCAGATAATGCTCCGCCTGTTCCCGGGTCCAGCTGTCCGCCGGGAAGCCCACGGGGTAGGTGAAGTTCATCTTGCAGTCGTGCCTGAGCCCCCCCGTACTGAGCCTCTCTTTGTCGATCAACAGCAACCTCAAGTCAGACCGGTTGGCGCTGAGATGAAACGCGGCTCCCAGTCCAGCGGGTCCGGTGCCGACAATGATACAGTCATATGTATCCATTGGTATACCTACAAGGTTGATCCGTAATGTATATGATTACCCAATCATATCTTTTGACTTCTGCCACTCGCAGACCTCCCTGTTTATCGAACAACCTCGGCATGGGCACTTCTTGCCTTATGTTGTGAGTCCTTCTAACTCATTAATTTTAATAAAAATTTTCTTAAAAATGCGGCGAATTAGTATATCTATTTTTAGATGTTATAAGTAAAGAAGTTCGGCGTAAACCTGGCACCCATATCCGTACCCAAATCAGATCCAATTTCAGTGCAGCATAGTAACGTCATTCCGCCAAAATCGATACGCTGCCACCCCTAAACCAAAAAGCCTGCTATCAAACACAGCTGTCCAACTTATCGATCGCCTTCAGATATTCCTTTGAGCGGTTTAAGTAAAATGCCAGAGGCTTTGAAAAATTACGGCCCGCAATTCCATCAATAAACATCTGACTGATTTCCCGCTCCATCCTTAAAACAGACTGAGCCTTGATCAGTATCCGACGCTCATCAAGCTCCATCCGGCATAACAGGTTTGAAAATGCTGTCCGGGCTCGTGGCTGATACATCCAGAGATAAAGCAGATCCAGCGCATTGATGATTAAAACCATAATCTGGTCTCGGGCATCCTGGTTTGCCTCCGCAAGCCACTCCTTCGGCTGATCGAGGAGATCATAGACATCGGTTTCCGGAAACAGAATTTCCAGCCGGGCATAACAGTCCAAAAACTGATTCAGCTTCTGCCGGTAATCCTTTAACCGGTTTTTGACATTCTTCGTCCGATCCACGGACCCCTCAATAAAACCGGCCACACAATCCGAAGCCGCCTTTGAAATCACCGCAGCCCAGCTTTGAAGGATACCGGCAACATTTACCGCGCCGAAAAGCCCCAGCAGACCGCCAATCATCGCATTAAACGTGAACGCCACAGGAATGGAAAGCACACTACGGAAAAAATTCCCGTATGCGGCTTCTTTCGGCAGTCCCCGAAACAGGTTGTGGCTGGTCAGATAAACCCCATTGACCAAGGCCATGATGGCATAAAGCAATACCGGACTGGTTGAGGTTGTTATCCCCAGTTCACGCTGCAGGAGGAGTGTTTTGACCAGATAATCCAGCAGGGGAACGGAAAAACCGGTATAGAACAGCGAATCCGACAGCCGGTCCCAGCTGACAAAGTCGTTCCACTTCAGCAATGACGACCGCCGGATGCCGCCGCCGCCAATAACGGATTGTACAATATTACGCAACCCGGTGATGGAAAACCAGATAAACGCCCCGAAGTACGTTAAAACCCACCAGTCATGGGTCAACAAAAATGTCAGAAATGCCGGAGCAAACCCGACGCCGACCTTTATGATATTCTGCAGCACCGGATGAACATAACGCCATGAAAAGCGACCCTTTTCCGACTCCGTATCCGTCGGCACCAGGGTCAGTTGATTGGTATTATCGCCTTGATGCCCCCCCATGGTCACGATGTTTCCATGATCCACCATACGTGTTGAATCTTCATGGACAACCCATTCATGACGGCACCGGATGCCGGCATAACGTAAGCCCGGTATTTTTCGAACAGCGGTTAAAAATTGCCCCAATCGCCCTTTGATTTCATGGGCAAATGAATAAATACGGTGCAGAGACGTATCAATATAAAACGGAATAATCAGCCGTGAGGAACCGGACTCATTTTTAATTTTTTTCTGCACATGATCGGGCAGGGAATCCATGACCACCAGGCCCATCCCGAAAAGCCGGTCGATATGGCCGGTGGAATCACTCCCGACTCTGGGCTTCAACGGTTTGGCCTGGTACATGTTCTTTAATGTTTCAATATCTGCGAGTATTTTTTTAAATTTGGGAACCCGAGAACGCGCGATGGGATCCCCTTTAATTTTCATCCGATCAATGATTTCCAGGATCATCTGCTTGATCTGTATTACATTGCCGTCATTCAGGCTCTGCTGAAGCCGGTGGATCGCAGGGATATGGTCCACTTTACAATCGGAATAATCCTTGAGGTTGAATATTTCAAGCCGGGTAATCCTGCCATTGCAGTTATAAAGCATCTCCAGGACATCTTCTACTTTCAGGTTGGTCAGGTTCAGGGTAATACGATATCCTGAATGGAAATCAGCCAGCCGGTCGATGATCCCGCAGGGTGACAGCTGCATCAGCAGGGGAATCGGTGTGATGGTGCAGGATTTGGTGATATCCGGGACTGATGGATTCTGCTCCGGCTTTAAAAACCTTTCATGCACGGTGTCCACCGTCATCAGGTTCATTTTGACAACCAGCGCCTCTATGCGCTCCTGTTCATTGACATCCGCCTGTGCATACCGTTTCCTCAGCCGGCTGACATTTTCCGTTAAAAGCGGCAACAGCCGTTCATGGATGAATTTGGCCAGATGGAGCATGGACGCCTGGCCCATCCCGACAAACTTATAAAAACTCTCCGAATTCAGCATGGGCAGGTTGATTTCCAGTTCCCGGTTAATGGTCAGTCGATGATGCTCGTTGAACGCATCAAAAATCGCCACCACATAATCCTGCTGATGATCAGATACCGCCCGCCCGTTGTTCATAAACGCCCGGACCGGTTCTTCTTCCAGAAAACGCAAAAAATCCCTGGAATCGGTAAACCCCCTCGGCACCCAGATAATCTGAGCAAACCCCGCGTAAAAAGAAGCGGAAAATTCAATCCCGATGCGGACCATGATTCCCATGGTAACCGCAGCTTCCATTAATTCAGCCGCGGTCTCGGGCCGGATATAATTATAATAAATCACGCGCAGGCGACGGATCCCTTTGATCCAGGCATCCATAATCAGGTGGGTGGCCGACTTCCGGCCCTTGGTATTGGCATCATGGACATGATCATCAAAGGCAAGCTGGTTCCATTCCTCGGGCATTTCCAGCAGATGATACCGTTCCAGATAGTCCCGCACAATTCTGGGTTTTCCAGATGCGACAATACTGAAGTCCCGGGCCAGTTCCAGCTGCCGCGCATAATTCCCATGGGCCCGCACCAGTTCCTTCATGATCTCCAGCAGCACACGGGCCGTGTTTTTCTTAAGCCCCTGATCCGCGCTGCACAGCACTTCATCACTGAGCGCACGAAGCGCATTTAACCGATTCTCAATCTGACCGCGTTCCAGAGATGCCAAAAGATGAATAACCGCATACGCAATGCGAAGCCCCTTGGATTCCGCCATTTCTTTGATTCCGCGGGGATGAAAATAATGAAAAAACCGCCGCTGATCATTGAGCGTTGACGTATCGCCGGATATCATGTCATTGACAATACCCAGCAGACGATGGTCACGCTTGTCAAAAAAAAATTTTGAGGTGCGAAAAGTCGGTTGCCGGTTCAAAAAATTGATCTCCTGATCGTTCATGTCACAGGTCAAGCCGAATGCATCTGCCTAAATAAAGCACTAACTTTTCAAGATATTATCAAAACACAGCCCGCCTTGTCCATAAAAATAAAATCCCTTGACCCGGGCGCCGCATAAAATCAAACCTGGCTCGGCAATCTATATTGAAAAAATGTTTGCAATTTGCATTATACAAATTTTTTGATAAGATAATTTTTGAATTTTTTATCAGGCAGTTAACGTTTATTACCTGTTGCATATTCGCTGCGGAGAAACCCGCTCTGCGGAACAGCCCTAAATTTTAAGCACGCGATCAAAAACTGTTGACTTGAAGCACAAATGGAGGCGCAATATGAAAACAGCATTTTACCAGAAAATTAAACCCGCTCTTATCCTTCGCAAACAGATCTCAATACAATCAATCCTTTTGCCGCTGGTTTTTTTAAGTATATTTCTGGTCTCATATATTTTTATGGCACTGCAGCTCGCCCCGGAAAACAATCCTGCATTTCATTTTGGAAAAGAAAGAGGGTATGTTACGGCATTGTCCGCAATATTTCTTGCCATGACCAGCGGTTTTGCGTGGGGCGCTTTCTTTTTATCCGGAAACCACTTCAGTTCAACGAAATTTTTCTGGTTGTTCATCGCACTCGCCTTCGGCTATTTGGCGCTGGATGAACTGATGATGTTTCATGAAAGAATCGGGTACTGGATCAAAATGTCTAATGTCGGCCCAACGGAGACTTTTCGCAACTGGAACGATGTTATCGTCATTAGCTACGGAATTCTCGCCCTGGCAGTCCTACCGCTTCTTCTGCCGCACATCCTGAAATACCCCAAATTCGGCGAAATGCTGACTGTTGCATTTATTTTCTATTGCATTCATACGGCTATTGACTCACTGACCATTAAAAAGACATTTGGCTCAATTATTATAGAGGAATCGTTCAAGCTGTTCAGTTCGGCTTTTTTCTCATTTTCCATGCTGATCGGACTGCTCGGTGTGGTTGCGTCTCTGAGGCATGAGAACCGGGAATGAATATAAGATTGAGTCGATTTTTCTTTAATACAATAAATTTCAAGTACTCGCGTTTCATTCTCATGAAATCAATAAAACAGGACTGTGTATGCTTGAAAAACAAAATAGTTTAATGTATATTTTTATTTAATTGTATTTAAAAATTTAACTTATACCCTCCATTCATCTGTCTGCATTATTATTTACAGGGTAAAAATCAACCTGAAGCCGGCTGAGTTTGTATAAATGAAATCAATTTACGTAAACAGCGAAAATAAAGCGACCATTGTGTGCCCGGGGTGCGGAAGAGAAAAGACCATTGATGCATCGAAATTCATGAAAGTCGATGGGCCGGTTAAAATAAAGTACAAATTCAAATGCGATTACTGCGCCCGAAAATCAAAAAAATCCAAAGATCAAACCAGCACGGATATGCCTGACCCTACCAGTATCGTTATTCTTGAAAGAAGAAAATCTTACCGGAAAAAAGTGGATTTCCCCGGCTTTTTAATTGATCAGCGCGGGAAAAAAGAAATGATTGTGATCAATGATTTGTCCCGGACCGGACTGAAATTTTCATTGAAATCACCTTGGCCGTTAAATATCGACGATAAAATAACCATCCAGTTTCACTTGGATAACAACCCAAGAACACTCATCAAAAAAGAAACTCTTGTTAAAAAGATTGACAAGCTGATGATCAGTGTCGAATTTTCTTCAATCCGTTCTTACAGTGAAACCGACAAGGCCATTGGATTTTATTTAATGGGTTAAATGATGATACTCCGCATTTAATTATCCTTTTAAAAATCATTCCGTTGTACACATATCATATTTTCTCAACCATTTTACCCGGTATATTTATCAGACTACAGAAAGCATGGCTGACTGTAAAACCCGTAATTCCCTTGATTGAAATGCAACATAAAAAAGGCTGTTCCATCCAAACGTATTTTAAAACAAATAAAAATCAGAGTGTTATAATTTGATTGATGTTTTGATATTCAATTTTTCGGATGGTCATTCAAAAATGAATTTTGCTTGATTTAACATATTAAACATGTGACAAACTCCATAATATTACAACCTGAAATAACCTTTAAATCTAACACTATTTCTAATATTACGACATCTTAAACTCAGACAAGAGACAATCAATTATGGGGATTGAAATCTTTTTTATTGCGGTATTATGCCTGCTGTTTTTTGCGGTAATGGATTTAATCGTCGGGGTATCCAATGATGCGGTTAATTTTCTCAACTCATCGATCGGTTCAAAAGTGGCCCCTTATCATGTGATTATGGTCATTGCCAGTTTGGGCATTCTGACTGGCGTGACCTTTTCCAGCGGCATGATGGAAGTGGCCAGAAAAAGCATTTTTCACCCCCAGTTTTTTACCATGCCCGAGTTGATTACAATCTTCATTGCCGTCATGATGACGGACATTCTCCTTTTAGATCTTTTTAACACCCACGGCCTTCCCACGTCTACCACCGTATCCATTGTTTTTGAACTTCTGGGAGCTGCGGTAGCGGTTTCGATCATTAAAATCATGGCTTCAACTGACAATGCCATGACATTAGGGGAATATATCAACTCCGGCAAAGCCCTGCTCATTATTTTCGGGATTCTTTTATCCATTATTGTGGCATTTTTCAGCGGTGCGGTGGTGCAGTTTATTTCCCGCCTGATATTCACCTTTGATTATCAGAAAAGACTGAAACGTTACGGTGCCATCTGGGGCGGTGTCGCCATGTCGGTCATTACCTTCTTTATCCTGGTCAAAGGATCTAAAGGCGCTTCTTTTATGACCGACGAAGCGATTGCCTGGATCATGGCACACACCCTGCTGATCATGTTTTTCATTTTCGCTGTATCCGCCGTTATTTTCCAGATTTTACTTACTTTTTTTAACGTAAATATCCTTAAGCCCATCGTACTGATCGGTACATTTGCTCTGGCCATGGCATTTGCCGCCAATGACCTGGTCAATTTTATCGGCGTTCCCATGGCCGGACTGCATGCATATACAACCGCTATTGCTTTTGCGGACCCCCTGAATGTTACCATGGGGGCATTAAGCAAAAAAGTACAGTCACAGACGTTTCTGCTGCTTATTGCCGGTGCGATCATGGTAATCACCCTCTGCTTATCCAAAAAAGCAAAATCCGTCACAGAGACTGAAATAAGCCTGGGGCAACAGGATGAAGGCATTGAACGTTTTGAATCCATCTGGCTTTCCCGCTCAATTGTAAGCATGGCAGATTCTCTTTTTGGCTCATTAAAAGTATTTTTTCCCGAAAGCGTCAGACGATTTGTCCGTCGCCGGCTAAAACCGCGGAACCCCAATACCGTGATGAGGCAGGACGACCAGCCATCATTTGATCTGGTCCGCGCATCCGTCAATCTGATGGTTGCCAGTGCGGTTGTTTCTTATGCAACGTCCATGAAACTGCCGCTTTCCACAACGTATGTCACTTTCATGGTGGCCATGGGCTCCTCTTTTTCCGATCAGGCATGGGGCCGTGAAAGTGCAGTATACCGGGTGACCGGTGTCCTGACGGTGATTGGCGGCTGGTTCATGACTGCCTTTATCGCGTTTGTTACATCCTTTATCTTTGCCTATGTTATTTCACAATTTAAAGTGCCGGGTGCGATTATTCTTTTTATTCTGGCTGGTGTCATCATCTGGAAAAACAAGCAGAAACATGAAGACCGGGTGAAAGAAAAAGAAGATATTAAAATTTTTAATATGAAAAAAATAAATGATTCGCACATGGCAATTATGAACACATTTGAGCATCTGGCACATCTGCTCAAAGAGATCCGAGAATCTTTTGATGTGACATTTGACGCATTGTTTGAAGAGAATCTTGAGCAGCTAGCTAAAGAACGGAAAAAAGCAAGACAGATTCAACTAAGCGCAAATATAATTATGGCCAATATTTTCAAAGTGTTACGACTACAGCAAAAAAAAGACGCCAAAATCTCGTATAAATACGCCCAGACGATTAGAAGACTGCAGAAGCTCTCTGACGGCCACCGGGATACGGTGGTTCGTTCATATATACATATCGGCAATAAACACAAAGGGCTTTTGGATGTTCAAATCGAAGAACTCAAAAAGATTAAAATATGCATCATGGATATTCTTTTAAAAGCCGAAACCTCCTTTACGAAGAAGGAAATTGTGAATTATCAGAATATTATCGACCAGTATCATTACATGAGGGAACTGGCCGACCATTTTAACCAGGACCAGATTGAGCGCATCCGGAGCGATGAATCCAAAACACGCCTGAGCATCCTGTTTTACGCCATTGTGGGCAACTGCCTGATGATGGCCAAACAGAACATCAAACTACTTGAAATTTTTAATGAATCATTTAAATTCGACGAAGAGTTATCCAACTCATACATTCAGCTTGATTCTCAGTAATTTTAATAAAACCCGTTAAACCCGCTGCTATTAAACCAAAGGGTAACAGTTTCCGGAAAAAAGCGGTTACCCTTTATTTTTATTCCATGCCTGACTCTCCACGATTTCCGTCAACAATATAAAAAATACTCAACCGCCTTATTCAGTTGACCAATAAGCCAAATTTGATATGTAAATATAATTGACATTTATCAGCACAACAAAAATTTTTATATATAAACAGGTGAATGGTGAAACTGTTAGACAAAACGCCGTTATCAAAATGGTGGGCCGAAGCCAAAAAAAATTATAACCCTGATGAAATCATCAAGTTTCTTTTAAACAATAAAGACAAGCTGGAAGAATCGCTCTCAAATCTTGACGGGAAAAAACGCCTTTACAATGCATCAGACAGGATATTTTCGTTGTTTTCACGACTGGCAGGAGTCGCGGACAGATTATCAGAAAGAGTGCAGGGTTACCTGATGCGCTCCTCCTGGTTCCGCGGGTTTATCAAAAAAGCCAGAGGCTGGAAAAACCATCTGAATTTCAAGGAGTTGATTGAGTTTGCCAGAACAAAATTATATTCACTCAGACTTCCCCCACACAATGAAAAAGCCATCAAACTGCTTGAAGAAATCGTAGAATTCACCTCAAAGCATGGTCTGGATATTAATACCCATTTTCCGGAAGCCAGACAAAAACTCCTTGAGAAGAAAAATCAACTGCTTCAGCACAAGTTTTTTCAGGAATTTTCCAAAACCCGGCTGGAACAGCTGCTGGCCATTCAGTTTTCTTTTGACCGGTGTATTTTCCCGGTGTTGCCGGACTCCGCGTTCTGGCACAAATTTTTTGAATTCGCAGAAAGAAGAAAAGTCGTTGATATTATTATAGTAAATGCTGATGGCACCCGTGTTTCGTTTAAAAAAGATTCTGCCGAAAAAATCGCGACCACGGACACCATTCAAACACTGCGCAAACTTTCAAAAATAAGAAACCAAGGACATCGCATTTTTTTTGTGGGGCATCATGAAGGATATCTGGGTCCTTACTTTGTCAGAAGCGTGATCCGAAAACTGGGATTTCATAACCTGACTAAAAATTGCAACACGGTTGTCGGTCCCCGGATGTTTTCCAATGTTGTCTTAAGAAACGGAGCAGCAAATGTCGGCAACCTTTTTATTACCGTGCCGTCACAAAAAACAACCGCCATCAAAACCGGGGGACTGGCCGAAGAATTAAGAAAGACCGCCAAACGGACCCAGTGTCTGATCAAATTACCGGACGCCGGACTGTATTTAATTAAAAAACTCAACTTTGAGGATTTCATGAACATCATGGTGCATGGTAATCCCGAGGAATTCCCACAGCACACTTCTTTTTTGGATGCGGAAACGAAAAATGAACTGGCAACTTTTCTGAAAACTGAAAATTTTTCGGACGCCATGAAAGATTTTTCCCGGGAAGATTATTATCTTTTCAAAAATATCATGAAAGAAAGCTTTCTCATATTTCCGGAAGGATCACGTTCCTATACTGATCCGGATGGCGGGGTGGTCATAAAATATGTCAATCCCAAATATTTACAGGCCTATATGCGACCCGGCGATTTCATTGCGCCGATTAATCTGGTGGGCGGATCGGATATTACCCGAGGATGGCATCTGCGTTCCGCAAAACTGGGGATTTCCATGGGGGAACCAGTTGAAGTGACCGCTGAAATAATTAAAAATTACGAGGAAGAAGGGATCAACATTATGCGGAAAATTTCACAACTACCTAATATTAAAGAGGTTCGATTTAAAGAGGAAATTCAGTTCAAAAGGGATAAAAATGAAACGACCGTCGCCTGACGGGGTTTACCCCGGGCTGATATGTGCGGCCCGACAGGGCAAAAAACTTTCAGTATATCATATTTTTGTAAGATGAGCCTGACGACTATGGTGTTGAGGAAGATTTTTATTACAACTTAACTGAAATGGATAACCAGGTAACATTATTTTTCTTTTATGCCGACAGGGATAAAAAATGCCCATCCTTTCTGGGGTTTATTATCTATTCTGCCCTCAATGTCCGCATACCCGAACCATTTTTCAACACCCAGCAGATTTGAGGTCTGATCCTTCTTAAGCACTCGAATATCCAGGCTTAAATCCCTTTCAACACTTCTTACTGAAATATGAACCGGATATTTCTTCCCTTTATTTCCACTTTGTGCCCATTCATGCACCGAATACTCAAAAGATGAAATTTTTTGACCTTTCCCGTCCGGATCAGATATCAGAATATATTCTTCCGGCAGCATGGACGAATCATCTTCTGAAGGCGGAATATCGCTGATGATAATATCATACCCTGAATCCAGATGAGCAACAATCCAGTCTCCGGATTCATCAATCTTTTCGCCCCAGAAATGCTGAAAATGTCCCTGACCGGATGCGCATAAATCATATCCGCCATTCAAAGACGCTTCGATATTCATCCGGGGAAACATGTACCAGTCAAAAGTTTTTCCCTCCGGATCACGCTGACATATCTGGTCATAGTCAAAGGTATCTTTTTCCGGAAAAAGTGTCAACTTTGCACAAAAATTTGTAAAACTGGCGTATGTGAGGAAGATCTTTTTTCTGGCATTGTAGCGAAAAAAACTGTCATGGAATTTTTCATTCAAACTTTTTTCGCAATGGGTAACTTTTTCAAAGGGGGGGAAAAATATGTTATTTTCGTAAGTATATTTGCCGGTAGACGTATCCAGCCAGAAAATATGCGCAAAATTCCCTTTCAGAAAATAAAGGGTTCCGGAACAGAAAAACATTCCAAGATAAAGCGCCCCGTCTTTTCCGGGCAAATCTATTTTGGAATGAAATGTCCAGGTTTCAAATTTTTCATCCTGCTTACCAAGCGGATAACCATCTGTCGTTGAATATGAAGGCCTGGCACTTAATATAATGATCAACATCATCAATGCCAGACACCTGCTGACAAGTTGCACCCAGGCCCGCGAACAGCCGTAAAATTTTAGTTCCATAATCCTCTTTCCCGTTCCACGCCACATCAGTCAGGACTTTCATATCAATAAAGATATCAGGTGTCAATTTCGGTTTCATGCCATCTTCGGAATATTGTGAATCAATTAATAATTACAATGATTTATCATTTATACTGCCGTCTGTTCCGGTGGTGGAACCATGGCGTGTGCCAGGCATTTTTCATAGGGCTCCGAGCTGTCAGGTGTTACCCTGCAAATTTATGATCTTTGGTTCATTTTTTTGATGATACATTGCTGCAGTTCAGCCATATTAATTGATGTAAATTCAATGCCCACGCCATTTTCAGCCGAATGAACGGTCTTTCCATAAGCTTTTACAGAAAGATCGGAGGAACTGGAAGCAGGATCAAAGTTAATTGTGATTTCTGCTTTTGATGAAACCGGAACGGACTCTTCTGTTATTAAAAACATGCCGCCGGTGCTGAGATTATCAACAATCCCCTTAATGGTCAGGGTCTTTCGAGAGCCGGCGCTGAATGGGTCATCCACTTTTATTGTTGCTTCAGTATCCTGCCAAACTTTTTTACGAGTAAATTTCCGATTGTTTACATTATTCATGACCTGCCTCATCAATTGTTTCAAGCTCAATTAAACCAAATATTTTAAAAATATTTTGACTGAAATAACAAATAACCGTTTAAAACAGCCCGTACCGACACGCCCTTACGGTTGATACGAATCGCCTAAACGGACGGTTTCTATTAGATTAGTATATATGCTGAAAAATATCACACACAGAACTATCTTCACCACTAGTGTCTCGTCAAGGATGAAATAAATTTGTTTTTCTTTTCAATTCCGCTGATGTTGTATATGATATTCTCCAAATTTCTGTATAAACTCATTTTCTACAGATAAACGATCAACGCATCGTTGCACATGACATGGAGATTTAATATGGCCATAAAAGACAAAGCCGGTGAGGCGAAAAAGGCATCCATCCATCTGGCAGCAGTACCAACCAATATAAAAAACAACGCGCTGAAAGCCATTGCCAGAGCTTTGGAAGAAAAATCAGATCAAATAATTTCAGCCAACCAGATGGATCTGGAAAATGCGGCAAAAGACGACCTGGCGGAACCGCTGCTGAAACGATTAAAATTCCAGCAAGATAAAATCAAAGACGCCATCGAAGGCATAAACAGCGTGATCGGCCTTGAAGATCCCGTGGGAGTGACATCCAGCGCGCTGGAACTTGACAAAGGACTTGAACTTTTCAAGGTGAGCAGCCCCATCGGCGTGATTGGCATTGTCTTTGAATCCAGACCGGATGCCCTGGTGCAGATTTCATCTTTGTGCCTTAAAAGTGGAAATGCCGTGATGATGAAAGGCGGCAGCGAAGCAGCCAACACCAACCGCATATTGGCGGATATCATCAGTAAAGCAGGCATTGAAGCCGGAATTCCGGAAGACTGGCTAACACTGATGGAAGCCCGGTCCGATGTTGCGGACATGCTGTCCATGGATAAATTTATCGACCTGATTATTCCCCGGGGAAGCAACGAGTTTGTTAAATACATCATGGATAATACCAACATTCCCGTCCTGGGACATGCCGACGGCATCTGCCATGTGTATATCGACAAGCTGGTGGATATTGAAATGGCGGTGAATATTGCTGTGGACAGCAAGTGTCAATATGTGGCGGTTTGTAACGCAGCGGAAACCCTTCTGGTACATAAAGACATTGCCCCGAAAGTCCTGCCAGAGCTGAAAACCGCGCTTGAGAAAAAAGGGGTTGAAATCAGGGGATGCGAGAATACCTTAAAAATAATTGATGTAAAAGCAACCACGGAAGAAGACTGGCGCACGGAATACCTGGACCTGATTGTATCTGTCAGGATTGTCGACAAACTTGATGATGCCATTAACCATATCAATACATTCGGCTCCGGTCATACGGATGTTATTGTTACCGAAGATAAAAACAGGGGCATCAAATTCATGGATTACGTGGATTCGGCGGATGTGTTTCTCAATTGCAGCAGCCGGTTTGCCGACGGTTTTCGCTATGGCCTCGGGGCGGAAGTCGGCATCAGCACCAACAAAATTCATGCCCGCGGCCCCGTCGGGCTCGAGGGGCTGATGATCTACAAATGGCGGCTTGTGGGAAACGGTCATGTGGTGTCGGATTATTCAGGAACAAATGCCAAAACATTTACCCATCGACCGCTTGATAAAAAATTCAACAAATAAACAATCATTAACCGGATCAACAGAAATAAATAGGGCATCGAATGGGATTTTTTGAACTCAACAACCACCGGCTAAAGCCGGTGGGATGAAATAAAGGGCTGAAAGCCCGGATACGGGTCAAAGACCCGTTAATGCTCAGTCTTGAAATCATCGTCCTTTTTAGGCTCAAAATGATGCTCAAGATATGTCTTTATCATTTCATCGGTGACATTTCCCGATGATGCACAAAAAAAACCTCGTGCCCAAAAATGGCGTCCCCAAAACCTTTTTCGTAAATGGGGAAAATCGGCGAACAATTTACTTGAACTCCGCCCTTTTATCCGGCGCATGATTTCACTGGGCGCCATTGTGGGTGGGGCAGAAATAAAAATATGAACATGGTCTTTACTGACTACACCCTTAATGATTTGGATTTCAAAGGCTTCACATGTTTGCCTTACTAATTCACGAACGCGAAGGGCTACATCGCCAGTTAATACCTTGTAGCGATACTTTGTTGCCCATACAAAATGATACTCAATATTGAATACTGTGTGACTCCCATATCGATAGTCCATCTCTACCTCCTTTTTTCGGAAGTATAGCACATATCAATTGGGAGTGATAAATCTGCCCGTCTAAAGACGGGGGCTTAAACCTTAATTGGGACCAGTTAACCCATCCGATGCCCTGTTTTTATTAAAGAAATATGAGCCAGGTACAGACTGACTTTTACCTTGCTTGCCGTCTAAAATTAATATAAAGATAATTATCTGAATTTAATGAAATTTAATCCGGAATCACATAAAAACTGTGTTCCGATAAGCATGAGAGGCGCCGCCCATGAGGACATTTTATAAATTACTTTTTGCATTTCTTCTAACCGCATGTCTTTCCTGCGCACACGCCCATTTTATTCCACTTGAGACAAACCAGATCACAAAAGGAATTCATGCAGGGGCGCCGGCACTCCCATATTATGTTTATTCCAAAACCGCCCTGCAGGTTCTTGATGAAGAATTTAAAAATTCAAATTCTGCCATCACCCTTGAAGACACCTATGACGCCGCATATAAATTTTCTTTTGAAGATATTCCAGCAGACGGCAATACCGGTCAGGCATTTGAAAATATGGAGACAGCAAGCCGATACTTACAAAATATTCTAAAATCTCGGGGCGTAAATGATTCTGAGAATTATTTCATGACCAGTATTGACACTGCCAACTCAGACGGATTTATTTTAATTACAGCTATTTATAGACACACTAGCCCCATTGCCGTATTTAATAAATTTAACTTCCTGCTCCGGCAAATGCTCACCCCCGAAGACCCGGAATTCTACCGGCCTTACAGAACAGATGATTCAGGAAAACCGCTGGATATTGTTTATGAATGGGTTGCCCTGCCCATCGACTGTGTCTCCTACCAGGCATACCAGGCCATTTTACTGACGTTAACCGCCAATAAAATTTTGGAACAAAAAGCGAAAAATGACTACTGGAGCGAAGAAAGGCAATGGATTGCCGGAAATTTTCTTTCTGTTCTGATCAAGCAGGACATCAAAGTCTGTCAGGCCTTGGGAATTGAAGAAGGATTCACCCAGCACCAGAAAATTTACGGCCAATAGTGACAATCTTGTAAAAAATCGAATTTCGATGGCAAAGAAAAAAGCTCCAAATTCAAGACGCGCAAATCCTGAGTGATGATTCGTACTTAGCGTACCATGAAGAAACGAAGGATGCAGCGCAACGCAGAATTTGGACTTTTTACGAAGCCATCAATAGTGGAGACCATATAGAACACACCGACAACGCCGTCTTGATGAGTTTTTGGAGTTTTTTAAGAGTCCGTTCGGGTGGGAATTGTCGTTCTATTAAAGCGGATTAAAACTCTGGGTGTATCTCGGTAAGCTTTTTGCGCAACCGTTTGATATAATTATCCATCTTATAATTTTACGCCAGGTTTTTTGAAAGTTTATTTAAAGAGCAGGTTCAAATTTTTCCAGGATGATTCGAAAATATCCGACTTTAAGAGCGACCTTAATTTTGAGCATTTCTTTGGCTTTATCCGCAGAGACATAAATTGTCATGTCGTCCTTTTTTTGATCATTTTTTTCCTGTTCTTCCGTGTCCAGCTTTGTCAGCTCCGGAACAATCTCCCATGCCAGGCGTTTTGTTCCGGCAATTTCAATAGTTGTCTGCTTAATGCATTTAAGCTCCAGTAAATACTGATCTTCTCCAGTTATAACATCAAAAATTTCTTCCATTCCCACTTCCCAGTCGAGTCGCCGCACAAGACAGGTTGCGGAGAACGGATCCAGTGTAAAATTTTCCGTCTGAAATTCGCGTTCAGTTGTTTTTGACGGCTTCCCTTTCTTTGATTTTACTTCACTTGATTTGATTGTACCGTCTTTTTGAAATTCTATGGTCGTTTCTTTTTTAGTTGATTTTACCTTTTCATTAATTTTTGCTTTAATGGGGGTTAGGGGCTCAGTGGAGATACGTGATTCTCCTTTGTAGCGAATTTTGTATATTTTATCCAGTTTCCGGTTTGTTTCAGCATGTACCATTATCGTATAAAGATCATTTTCAAGATCAATGGATATGCGTGCTTTGCCGACATTGACTCTATTCCAGTTAACCTGATAATAGTAGGTGCCTAACTGCGGATGGAATTCGGGATCCAGTGGTAAATTATCGACCGTCCTTTCCGGTGTGCAATCCGCTGAAATATTCGTTAGAAAAAATATTGTAGCGGCAATCAATAAAATTTTCGCGATTAAAAGCCTCTTATTAATTCTGTTAATTAATATCATTTCGGATTCTCTTTCAATTGGCTTGTCTATAATTTGTGTATATAATGGCTTCGTAAAAATCTTATAAAAAAACTGCATATGCAATATTTTTTAATAAAAATCAAACATTACACCGAAGAGCACATAGCTTTCATCATAATCTAAAGCAAATTCACCGAGTATCGCCCGGCCGGTATATGCCTCAACGCCGATACGGCAGTTGCTGCTGCTTGCCGACCGTTTGATATAAAAGCCACCCTGAACCGAAGTGCCAAGATTCCATCCGGTTTCCTGAAAAGAACGAAAATGGATGCCGGCATAGTATGCCGTACTGTTATTCCACATATCATGCGGTCCCTGATACTGGAATCCCCCCTCTACAGCCCATCTTTCCTGACGGGCATTATTACCTATATGAAACGCATAACTTGGTTCGATATAAAATTGAACGTCATTATTGACTTGATAGCACAATCCAAAGGCAAAGTCTTCACGAGTATAACCGACTCTTTTGCGGCCGGTGGATTCAATATATTCATCTCCCAAATGGGCGGAAAGGTGACGGTAGCCGTAACGGACCGTTATGGTATCTCTCCAGTCATACACCAGAAAAAGACCATACAGACCATCCCAGCCGACATTATCTAACTGGTTGCCGGTATCGAACTGGGTGAACAGGCATCCCTCTATGTCAAGCGCAAAATCATTAATGCCTTTCGGGTCTGTAATTTTAAACAAGGTATAGCGAGTACCGGCATCCAAAACTGCACGACCGGAAGAGGTATCCGGGATATCCGTGTCAAAGAGAGCGAACCCCAAACTCATACGCGGACGTCTCGGATCAGCCACGTAATCCGGATAGGGTTGATCGGCTGGATCAAATTCAAATACCCATCCCCTGCGGGTTTCAAATGAAGAGTCAGCTGGCAGGGCATCCTCTGCAATTGCCGGTGAACATAACATTAAAAAACAGCAAAAAAGCAATGCATATCTCACAATGGACCCTCCTTGCTTGTAAGCATCTGAATATTAATTATAAAATCCGAGGCTAATTTTACCAAAAACATTTAGTGAGAACGATATATTCAATAAAAAAATCAATTCATCTTATTCAGCATCATTTTCAATGAATTGAATTTCTAAAACTATTTCTTTACTTAACTCAGCAAGGGACTGACTGAGAGCGGCGACCAGTCCTTCATAACCTGTTCCAGTGACCGGTTGTTCGATGATCGATTGCCTGGTCAGAATCGTGTTCTCCTCTTTCTGATTATTACGCAGTGTCCAGATTGCCTTTAGTTTTACCGCCCCTCCCGTTTTCCCGTCAAACTGCCTGATATCAATAGAAATTCTGTAGTCCGGGCGGATGTCTGCGCCCCATGGAAACTGCAGTATTCGATTTTTCGGGAAAAAAACTGAAAGATTTTCAAACATCACTTTAAGAATATCCTGGTCCAGCAATCCTCCCCACCGGTTAAATTCGGATAAGTCAATCCGGTGGGGGCCGGACCGGGTTACAATTTGGGGCCGGTTGAGATATTCCGGTAATTTAACCGGGCCGACACCAATCGTAATATCCGGCAAGGAAGCGTATGCATCGGGCTGAGTTATTTCAGCCATAGGAGCCAGCGTATAGAAAGCCGAAGGGAGCGTCGAACTCCTGCACCCGAAGAAACAAAAAAGTCCCAGAAAGATGAAGATACCGGAAATTAAATATAACTTATCAAGTTTCATCATTGATACTCCCGTAAAAAGTCAGATTTCGACGGCAAAGTATAAAAGTTCACCAACCTCATAACAATTGGCAAGGCGCGCAAATCCTTCGTAATGATAAGTACTTTTCGTACTTTGAAGCAGCGAAGGATGCAGCGCAACACAGAAGTTGGGCTTTTTACGAAGCCGTCATCATTGATCTTTTCCTTTCCCATAAATAATTGCATCAGGATGTCGGTTTAAGTAATCGACAAACGACCGAAATGACCGGGCGGCGCCTGCCAGTTCTTCCAGCGCGCGTCGCGCTTCCTGGTTCATTGAAGAATCCGAGCTGAGCATTTCTTCAATTATTTCCATCGTATCGTGGGCCTGTTTGAGAGCGGCGATTGCCTCGGGTTCCACCTCTTTGTTAAAACTTTTCAACAATGTCTGTGTCTCGGTGAGCATTTGACTAAATTCCCGAACAGCCACCCGAACTTCATTGCTTATTTCCTCAAACGGCAGTTTATTTAGCCGGTCAACGAGTCGATTAACAGAAGCCGTAATTACTTCCAGTTGGGTTTTAACGGTTGGAAATTCAGGGAATGTATCATTCCACACAATCTTCTGCGGCAGGGCTTCCGCCTGAAAATTCAAGTCAACGTATAGCTGACCGGTCAACAGGTTCCCCATTTTAAGCTGTGCCCTTAAGCCTTTTGCCACGATATCATCCATAAATTTTTGCCGGTCTGCTTTATCAATAAATTCAGGCTGCCCCAGCATCCTTTCCGGTTCAATTTCGATCAGAACCGGGATGGTATACTTTTGACTTTCAAGGTCCAGGTTCAGGTTGATATCAATTACCTGGCCGATTTTAATGCCTCTGAATTCAACCGGAGACCCTCGTGTAAGTCCGCGGACGGAATCGTCGAAACGAAGCAGCCAATGAGTTTTTTTCGAATACCTTTTTTGCTGTGATTCAAAATGGTTATTAAATAATGCAAAGGTGTCGTTTTCTTTTGCCGGGGCGCTGTGTTCGAGATTAACCGGGGTATCAAAGGCGATTCCGCCCAATAAAATGGTGACAATGGATTCCGTATCAATTCGTATCCCATTGGCATCCACAACAACATCAAATCCGCCGGCATTCCAGAATCTTGTATTGTTTTGAACAAATTGGTCATAGGGTTCGTTGACGAAAATACGAATGTTGATTAAATGATGATCACTGTCAAGCGCGTAATTGACCACCTGTCCCACTTTAATCTGTTTATGGTAAACCGGTGCGCCCATATCCAGCGAACCAAGCTTTTCCGCCTGAAGCATAAAATGACGGCCCGGCAAATCGGCAGTTACAATGGGCGGGCGATCCAGCCCTTTAAATTCATTTTTTGGGTTTCCACCTCTTCCAGGATCAACAGCAATGTATGAACCGGCAAAAAGCGTATTGAGCCCGGATATTTCGCCGGCGGCAACCCTTGCTTTTACTATCCAGAAACGCGTTTTGTCAGTCAGATATTCTTCAGATCCCTTCGCCAGCTTTGCTGAAACAATAACGCGTGACAAATCCTCGGAAAGTCCAATGGATTCAACCAGACCCACTTCCACATCCTTGAACTTTATTTTGGTCTTTCCGGCTTCCAGGCCTTCAGCTGATTCAAATGTGATTGTTATTTCCGGACCCCGCTCCGACATTGCCTTATAGACTAACCAGGCGCCGATAATCAGGGCGACTATCGGAACAATCCATACAACGGAAAAAGACTTCCGGGAATGGATAACGGCTTCAGGCATATCCGAGTGATCGAGGGGGGAATTATTGTTTTCGGGCATCTCTTTCCTCCATTGAATCCCATATGAGTCTTGGATCAAAGCTCATGGCGGCAAACATGGTGATTACCACAACAGCTCCAAAATGTGCTGCCGCCGGCCCGGCTTCTATTGTTGCGATCGCGCCTATTTTTACAAGAGCCACCATAAGTGTCACAACATAAATATCGACCATTGACCATCGTCCGACCACCTCGGTGATACGATAAAGACGGGTTCGGTCAACCGGGCGCCAGGTTGACTTTATGTGAAGTGATACCAGCAGATAAGTTAGAATAAACAATTTTAATAGCGGCACAAACACACTGGCAATAAAAATTACCAGTGCAATCGGCCACATGCCGGTTTTGATAAAATAAATTACTCCGCTGAGAATTGTATCAGGCTGGGTTGTCCCAAGAGACGTCACTGTCATGATCGGAAGAACATTTGCGGGAATATAAAAAATAAACGCGGCAATTATCAGCGCCCACGTTCGGGAGATGCTGTTTGGCTTACGTGAATGAATCGTCTCCCCGCATCGCGGGCATGTCATGGCAGATTCGGATGAACCGGACGGTTGCCTGCACAGCAAATGACAACTACGGCAGCTTATCATAGAAGCATTAGATGCTGTTAAAAAATTCCCGCTCATTCCCGCTTTCCCAATCTTTCCCAGACCATATGAGGGTCTAAGGAAGCAATTGCACCTGCCAAAACAAAGATAAGTGCCGCAAAAGAGTAGAGAGCCAGCCCGGGAACAATATCTGCCATTTTAGCCAGCTTGACAATGGATACCAGTATTCCCAGCATGAAAACCTCCATCATGCTCCAGGGTTGAATTTTTCGTAAAAATCGAAAAATTTCAGATATTTTCCATGGCATACGATTCAATTTTAATGATAACATGACATATAACAGTCCCAAGAGCTGGATGAACGGAATGAGAATGCATGTTAAAAACACCAAGCCGGAAAGCCCCCACATTTTAAGTCTAATGAGATCAGCCACCCCCTGAAAGAGAGTGGTTTCCATATAGATTCCCTCACTTTTCATCCCTAATAAGGGATATACATTGGAAAGCACGAATAAAATCAGGCCGGTAATGGCCAAGGCCAAGGTCCGGTCAATACTGTCCGGCTTATGGGAATATAATGTGGCACCGCAGCGAGAGCATTTAACCACGCCACCCTCCGGCAGCTGCGGAAGCTGATGCATTAGATCACATTCGTGACAGGCAATTAAATGATGGCTATTCATTTAGTAACTCCCAACTTATCTCAAAAAAAGAGCTGGGCATAATATAAATTGATATTTATATCGCACAGAGAATCAGTAATGCCTGATTGGAAATATAAAACTATACCTGAACTTCTCCATACTTTTCAAATACTTTTCTCATAACATATAGATTAAATTTGAAAGCCGACTAAGATACTTCGATAAAAAGCCGGATTCGGATGGAAAAAAGAAAGGCCTACCATTCTTATAAAAATTGGCAAGGCACACAAATTCTGAGGAAAGAGGAGGGCTTACCGCGCTACAAAGGAATGGAGAATGCAGCGCAACCCAAAGCGAAAATAGAAGTTGGACTTCCAAGGAACTTTAATTTATTGGTTTTGAAAAAAAGGGAACATTAACCACAAAACACTGAGATCTCAGAGGAAAAAAATCACAGTAAAATCTTCTTCTCTGTGTCCTCTGTGCCCTCAGTGGTGAAAAAACACCATGAAAAGCTTTTTACAAAGCCATCAACGGGTAAGGACTAATTTTGTCCCCCTTTATCGTTTACGCAATACCAAGCTGCCAACGGAATAACCGGCGCCAAAGGAGCAGATCACGCCGATATCGCCTTTTTTAAGATCATCATTATGGAGATGAAAAGCGATAAGCAGCCCGGCAGACGCCGTGTTTGCATAACGGTCGATAATAGTAGGGGTTGCTTCAGACGGAACATTTTCACCCAGGAGCTGTTTGATGACCATTTTGTTCATATGGATATTTGCCTGGTGAAGCCAATATTTTTTAACATCTGCGGGCTTTATATCATGGCTTGCCAGATGATCGTTAATATGAATGGCGGCAATGGGGCTCACTTCTTCAAAAACCTTGCGCCCTGCCTGGTGAAACAGCTTGTCCCATCCGTATGGGTCCACATCGGTGGCGCGTGACATATGCCCGAAATTAGATCGTATATTGCTTGAAAACCGGGTCATTGCCTTTGTGCTCAAAATTTCATAATTGTTGGCTGAAGTACACGTTTCAGCCCGTTCCATTATTATTGCCGTACTCACATCCCCAAAAATAAAATGGGAATCCCGGTCGCAGTAATTTACCTGGGGGGTCACCAGTTCCGGGTTGATGGCTAACACACATTTGGCTGAACCAGATGCCAGGCAGTCATATGCCCGGTGAAGCCCGAATGTGGCGGCTGAACAAGCCACCAGCATATCAAATCCAAACCCGTCAATGCCCAGTTCATTTTGCACTTCAATGGCAATGGCAGGATATGCCCGCTGGGTATACGCACAGGAAACAATCACCGCATCAATATCAGCGGCAGTCTTTCCGGCGGCAGCCATGGCTTTGCGTGCGGCCTTAACCGCAATTTCCGCCTGGTTACTGATTTGCTCTTCCTTTCGTTCGGGAAACTCCGGACGCATGCGATGGATATCCAGAATGCCTTCCTTTGAATATACATACCGGGCCTTTATCCCGGAAGCCTTTTCTATGAACCTTGCACTGGAAAGGGGTTTTTCTTCCATTTCCCCTGATTCAATGGCTGTTTTATGATCGGAATTGAATTTTTCCGCATACGCATTATAGCTGGCAACCAGTTCTTCATTGGTTATGATATTTGATGGCGTCCAGATCCCTGATCCACTGATTAGGATCTCCGGGAGTGAAGTTGTTGTCATTTTGTGTTTCCTTTTAAGTGTAAAATTGAGAGCTTGGTCTTTAACGGCGTCACTTATTTCGTTCCCATGCTCCGCATGGGAACGTATAATTTAAGGCTCCGCCTTAGAATGAGAGGCGGAGCCTCCCGATATGCATTCCGGGGCAGAGCCCCGGAACGAGGGAAAAGCAATCTCATTGAAAACAGGGGATTACTTCATCATTTTTCTCCCTGCCACGCCAAAGGCGTGGCTCGTAATGAGAAGCAGAGCTTTAAATATTTTATTCAATCTTTAAATTTTAAAATGCAATTAAACCGCCCAAAACGCATACGCCGCAAATCTGCCGTCATGGCTCAAACTGATATCTATATTGTCTTTTTCGCCCCTGTAATATACCGTTGGCGGTCCTTGTCCGCTGGAGCATTTATTCCGCATGATATGGATATCATTCGAATTCCGGCCAAGGAGAGAAGCAATACGCTCTTTTGAAAGCCTGCGAACCATTATCGATTCACGTTCAGGTAGAGAATAAGAACCCGGTTGCGTATCTGGTTCGATTTCTTTTAATCCAAACACGACCTTTTCTAAGTCTTCGGAACATTTATCTATACCAATACAGTGAACATAGTCTTCATTAAAAAATATTTTAACCGGTACTGTGCCGTGCGGGGTCTTCACAATTCCGGATAAAGTACTTGAAACCTTTCCTGAATCGAATCGAACCGGATACCGCCTGGGAGCAGAAGAAACATCAGGATATGATTTGCTGACGGCTTTGTAGGCAGATTCCTTTGCTGCCCAGAATGCCCACAGAAAACTGTCCGCATGATCTGAATTCAAAACCACCTGCTGCTCGTCAGAATTTAATACCCTCTGCATGAACCGGATATCTGTGGCTTTTCCCATTGCTTCCGGCGTTTTGAGATCAACAATGTCATTGCCCACATGAATCAAAGTAATCTTTCTCCATTTTCAACAGGTGTTCTACAATCTGTCTTGAGCAGTCCCTCTGGGCCCGGAGTCCTTTTAACTCCGTTTTCGGCCGGCATTCTTCTACTGTCATGAAAAACGTTTCTCCGTATCGGGGAAAATTACTGTACGTCTTCTGGCCGTCGCCCCGGAGGTAAATAGCCATCACACGGCAGTCCGATATGTTGCAAACGAGTCGACCGACCCCATACGGAAAGTCTTCTGTGTTGACCCGTCCTGAACGGGACCGGGTCCCCTCGGGAAAAATCATCAGATTCTCGCCTTTGTTCAGAAGGTAACCGCATTTTGCCAGCGTTGATTTTACTGCGTCGCGATCCCCGCCGCGGATAATCGGAATGCATTTTGTCAGAAAACAGGCCAGGCCCACAAATATATTGCTGTTAAAATTCATCTGTTCCGGAACATTCCACGGCAACAGTTTGTATTGGAGCATGTACCGGTATGTGGGCATCATGGCGTATGCCAGGATAACGGAATCGATCAGGGTGAGATGATTTGCACAAATCAGCCAGGGCCCTTGGTGAATATCCATCATTTCCCTGACTGTCCGCCTGACTTTATTTAAATCCCTTACCCGGTACCCGGCTGCTTTTATGGCAAGTAAAATCAAAGGGGCGGTAATAAAAACCGTCAGCCGCCCCAAGACGTATTGAAAGTAAAAAAATATTTTTGCTTTGGCATTCATGCTACTGTGTTACACAAAGTTTTCTCTCAACAACTTTAACCGCATCACCGACAGTTTTAATCTCATCCGCATCATCGTCATCGATTTCAATGTCAAAGGCGTCTTCAGAATTGATGATAATATCAACCAGGCGGGCGGAATTGACCTTGAGGTCCTGGATGATGGTCGTATCCATGGATACATTTTCCAGTCTTTCCGGTTCTTTTACATACTCTTTAATGATTTCAATAACTTTTTCAAAAATTTCCTGTGTTTCCATTTTTTTTCTCCTTTTTTTGTTTAAAAATTTTGATGGATTCGTAAAAATCAAAAAACAGCTGTTTATTGACTTTTGCCATCAATAAATTCAATATGTTAAAAAAATAATTCGTGTGTTCTCAAAAAGTTCGGGCCAAAATATGTCTGTTCACATGTAACTCAATGTAGCGGAAGGCTTTAGCCTTCCATAAGTCACTTACAAATGGAGGTCTAAAGACCTCCGCTACATCGTTTTGCGATAAATATCGTAATGGCGGGCTTCATGCCCTCCTATCGAATTATTGCCCTGATTTATTGAGAAGTTACAACAATCCCCCCAAAAATCCGACTTTTTACGCAGCCATCATTCTTCCCATTTTTTTATTATCAAACAGCTGTTCACATCACCAAACCCGAAACTGGCTTTGGCAATGGTTTTCAGTTCCGGGTAATCCATACACGTCCGGGAGATCCGGGCGCCAAACGATTCAATTTCCGGATGGATATCGCCACAATTGACGGATGGATGAATAAATCCTTTATGCAATTCAAGGACCGCGGCCGCTGTTTCAATCGCTCCGGCAGCGCCAAGACAGTGCCCGATCATTGATTTTGTCGAGTTAATGTATGGAAAATTGTCCGGTCCCCGTTTAAGGGCCGTGGACCAGTTAATCACCTCTTGGGGGTCTGCAAAAGTTGCGGTCAGATGACCGTTTATCATATCAATTTCATCCGGACTGATCCCGGCATCCCCAAGGGCGTCTTTAATGCAGCGGACAACACCTTCCGGATTCGGTGCGGTCATGGATCCGCCCCCCCGTTGCCCGCCGCAGTTGAGCATGGCCCCGGTGATTTCGGCGTATATCCTGACGCCCCTTGCCAAAGCAGTCTCCAGGTCTTCGAGGACCAATGCCCCGGCGCCGGCGCCCGGAACAAAACCGCAGGCAGATGCGCTCATTGGCCTGGACCCTTTTTCCGGCTGATCATTAAATTTTCTGGCAAGAACCCGCATGGAATCAAATCCGCCCCACGTGTAGGGAGATGCGCCTTCCGATCCGCCGGCCACCATCCGTTTGGCAAGCCCTGCCCGGATTCTCCATGTGGCATCGATAATCGCCTCGGTTCCGGTACTGCAGGCCGAGGAATTCGAAGTGACCTGGTTCCCCAGCCCCAGGAGGCCGGCGATATTCGCGCTGACCCCACTGCCCATAACCCGTTCCACAGCCTGGGAGCCCAGTCGACGGACCTTTCCGGCGTTTACTGTGGGCACGACTTTTGACGCGATGGTTTCCATTCCGCAAATCCCACATCCTAAAATTGTGCCCGAATCCCAGTCCGCAGGATCATCATCCTTGGGAAGGCTCAGCCCGGCATCATGCCATGCCTCAAGGGCTGCCACGGATGCGTACCCGATGTTATCGTTTTGATAAGATGGACCGTTGGTGTCAAAATAGTCCGCCCAGGTCTTATCAAAATTTTCCGGCACTCCCCCGATTTGGCAGGAAAATTTCAGCTCTTCAAGTCGCGGGATGAACCTGATCCCGGATTTTCCGTTTCGAAGGGCTTTTTCAAAATTATCAAGGCCGGTTGCATTCGGGCTGACAACGCCCATTCCGGTAACGACCACTCTATTTTCTTTCATTTTTTAACTCCTGTTCCGGTCAGCACGCCGGAGCAAACTATTTCACCGTTTTTCCGCTCTATGCTTGTTCTGGTTTTAAGATTTCCTTTGCGTAAATATATAATTTCTCCGGCAATGATTACCTGTTCATCCGGATAAACGATTCCGGTAAATTCAATTGCATCTGCAAACGCAAAAAGTGTTGTCATCTGTTTTAATTCCGCAACAGACACACCCTGACGTAAAAGCTGATAAATCCCCATGGCAACCACACCGGTCTGGGCCATGGCTTCAACCAGTATAACGCCCGGCGTAATCGGGTTTCCCGGAAAATGACCTTTATAAAAATGTTCATCTTTCCGGAACCGATAAACCGCCGTGATGTTCTTATCGTCTGCATCTAAAATATCATCGATAAACCGAAACGGGGGCTTTTGGGGAATCAGGTCAAGAACCTGGGCAATGGTTTCCTTATCAGCCACCGTACATCCCTCCGTTTACGTGAACAACACTGCCATTAATGTAACCTCCCTGTTTGGCAAGAAAGGCCACCACTTCAGCAACCTCTTCCGGTTGGCCCATACGGCCCAGGGGGATGCTGCCTAAAATTCCCTGTTGAACCTCTTCTGACAGCTCGCGGGTCATATCCGTATCGATAAAGCCGGGTGCGACAGAGTTGACAAGGATATTCCTGCCCCATAATTCTTTGGCCAGGGATTTTGTCATGGCATCAAGGGCGGCTTTTTCCATGGTATATGGTATTTGACCGGCGTTTCCGGTATGACCGACCACACTGGAAATATTAATGATCCTTCCGGATGACCGGCGGAGCATAAAAAGGCGTAAAATTCGTTTTGTGAGGAACCAGATGCCCCGAAGGATTGACCGCTGGGCATCAAACCCCTCAATTTTCATGGTAATAATGGCGTCATTGATGCACATCCCGGCATTGTTTACCAGGACATCCACCCTGCCGGTTTCTTCTTTCATCCGGCGGACCATGCCTTCCACCTGGTCGGTGTCTGTTAGATCAGCCTGTAAAAGAAATCCTTCCCCGTTTATCTCGGCAAGTATTTTTTCAGCCGTCTGTTGGCTTGTTCTATAATGGATGCCCACAAAAAACCCTTGCTCAGCAAGTGCTTTGCAGCAGGCCGCGCCGATTCCTTTTCCGCCGCCGGTAACGATGGCGACCGGTTTGTCGTCAGTTCCAGAAAATTCTTTCTGGTTGTTTTTTTCAACTGTCATTTCTTCTTATTCCTGTTGTTTTTACCCATTTTTTCCAATTTTTTTATAGGATGGCTAAGTTAAAAGTTCCACCAATCCCATGAAATTTGGCAAGGCGGAGTGATTTTTCAGGCTCGAAATTATACAGGTAGTATCTTGAGTGCCTGAAAAACCGCTACAACGCAGTAGGTGGGGCTTTTAACGACGCCATTTTATGCGGGAGTGACGCCGCCCAATGAATTATGCGAATGCTTGGGATAGTCTTTATAAGTAATTCCTTTAAAAATACCGGTTCTGGCTTTTTTGATGCTTGTAATGTTCTCTCCGTCAATGAAAACTTCCGCATCTGCAATCACGATGCTGGAGCCGGCCTCTTTCAAATTCCGAAACCGGAGAATATCAACTTCAAAACGGGCGATCTTATTGTGGGGCCGGATCTGGCCATTGAACACGACTTCTTCACACCCAAGCGCTCTTCCGGCACCCAGGGCACCGCTCCAGACACAGTAAAACCCCATCAGCTGCCAGATTGCATCTACGCACAGGCAACCGGGCTGAACCGGGTCTCCCGGAAAATGGCACTGAAAATACCAGGCATCCAGCCGGATATCCTGCTCGGCCACGATCCGTCCTCTGCTGCCGTTTTTTTCAATGGACAGAATACGATCCATCATCAAAAAAGGCGGTGCCGGCAGACGCGCGTCAAAGTCTTTTGGCGGATCTTCAATCATCTGCCCGTATGAAAACGCAAGCAGCTGTTCTAAATCAAAATGATCCTGTTCTAAAAATTTGGAATATTTCATTATTTTATATTTTTTCCTGTCGTGTTTTCCGTGTTATGTTTTCATTCCTGATTGATCGAAAAATTCCGACGGCAAAGTATAAAAGTTCACCATTCTTATAAAATTGGCAATGCGCGCAAATCCTGAGGAACGAGGCGTACGAATGTACGTTGAGTGACGAAGGATGCAGCGGAACCCAAAGCTAAAATAGAAGATGGACTTTTTACGAAGCCGTCATGCGATTCTCTCTCCGCCGTCTGCACATATCAGCGCGCCATTGATCCATGCCGCTTCATCCATACATAGAAGAAATATTACATTTGCCACATCTACAGGCGTTGTCAGACGCCCAAAAGGATTTCGCAAGGCTGCGTTTGCTTTGATATGCCGGTTCCCAGGAATCGCTTGCAGGGCGGCAGTATCGGTCACCCCAGCCTGAATCACATTTGACCGAATACCGTAAGGGGCAAACTCAACCGCCATGGCCCGGGAAACCGATTCCAGGACGGCTTTTGCCGCTGCGACCGCCGCATACCCTCTCCATGCCACAGAGTTTCCTTCACTGGTCAGACTGAGCACCCGCGCGTCATCTGCAAAAAATTTCCGATGAAATATATCCTGCACCCATTCCACAATATTGGACCCCATGGCATGTATGGTGCGGGAAAAATCATCTTCTTCAAGGAATTGCCGGTTGTTGTATTCAGGCGGATCAACCAGCGTATACAGAGATTCAGAGCCGTCTTCAAACCCCTTTTGCACAATCTGCTCGATGACTTCCGCAGATATTTCAGTCTCTTTAGCGATTTTTTCCCGGGTGGACTTTGGAGTGCCGGAAGCATGATATGGAGCCAGTAATTTAAGGTTCCCGAATGCAACGGCATGCAACACCATCCGGACCTTCCCTGTATCTCCAAGTTCATCTTTAAGCATATCAAGTACTTTTGTTCTGCCGTCTGCTGAAAGTGCGTCCAGGTTAAGGGTTAAAACGTTAACACCGGTCGACTTTAATTTCTCAAATTCGGGCGTAATCCGGGACATGGCGCCGCGCCGGTCCCGGTGCACGATGCAGAGATTCATGCCATGTTTGGCCAGCTTTTCCGCTGTCGCCAGGCCAAATCCGCTGGATCCGCCGATAATAATCGCCCAAAAATCAGAGTTAAATTGTATCATCGTTTTTCCTTATGCAAATGCACGTTTTGCAGCTGAAAGGGTGGTGATGGACTGGCATGTGATGCCGATACTCCTGAAAAAATTTCTTAAGGGTCGATTCGGGCCGATCTCATATATCAGCTCAGCTTTTTCAACCAAAGCCTGCATATTGTCCCGCCAGTTTACTGAATTGCTGATCTGGGACACCAGTTGTTCAATAATATTTTCCGTATCGTTTGAGTGAAACCCGCCGGTAACATTCGATGTGACCCTGGCGGCATTTTCAGGATTCAGCTTTTCAGAAAAAGCGTTCAATACGTCCCTGAAAGTATCCCTGATGGTATTCATAAAGCGGCTGTGAAACGGCGCACTGACATTTAAAGGGACAAACCGGATGGACTGATCTGTCTGGCCTGTCTGATCGCTGGTGGTGACGCACATATGCTGGAGGCGCTCTTCAGCAGCATCCATGCTGTCGGCCTGTCCGCTGATGACTATTTGATCGGCTGAATTGATGTTGGCAACATCTAAGGGTAACCCGTCTAAGGTGTTACGAATCACGGCGGGATCCAGGCCTTGGGCAATAACCGCCGCCATTGCGCCGGTGCCGGGGGGAGTTGCCTGCTGCATCAGTTGTCCCCGGGTTTGAACCGCGCAAAGCGCTTCGGAAAACGGCATGGCATCTGCGGCAACCAGGGCGGTGTATTCCCCCAGGCTGTGTCCCCCGAAATAATCCGGCGTAAACTTATATAATGACTGAATTCCCCGAAGCATGGCGATTTCCGTGGTAAGAATGCACGGCTGGGCAAATTCGGTCAGGTTGATTTTTTCATCATCACCAAAACAAAGCGCTGCAACATCCCACCCCAGGGCTTGCGAAGCTTCCGCATATGTTTCCCGGCTTTGTCTGATATTGTCGTAAAAATCCTTCCCCATACCGGGTTTTTGTGTTCCCTGACCGGGAAAAACAACTGCTGTTTTGTTTTTGCTCATCATTATCTCCTTGGGCCTCCCTGGGTTCTTGCAAAATTCTTTATGAAACCGGCAGTTAAACATAAAAATTATTATGAACCCGCCGTCATTCCCGCGAAGGCGGGAATCCAGTTTTTTCAGAATATTAAATAAATATCGGTTTTCTGCTATACTTTGAATGAAGCCGATATTTCGTGCTGGGTTAATAATGCTTCTTTAATATTTAAAAGCGTAATATAAAACTCCAACCGCACAATGCAATACCAAACTATTTAGTATTGTATTATGATACTTAACGTATTGATCATATGCTTGTCGCCAAAACGACCTGTATATTGAGTTAAAATTGTCACTGCTCCTTTCGGTAGTTTGAAAACAAATTGATGATTCTGTATCATTTCAATTAGCATGCCAAATATGATTTTATTTTTTAAACTATTGATTTATTCCGACTTACTAATTTTTTTAATTTAATCCGTATCAACACGATCTCAAGGGATAATCATTTTATGTACAGGGGTTGTACATGGGGTGAGTATTTTTTACGAGATCATCAATTATTGAATCAAAGGTATTAAAACAAAGAAAACACGTTGACAATATGTCAAACTTGACATATTTTTAAACATGAGCCCGAATGACAAACCGCTAATATGGATGCACGGAGAAATCACAACACCACCATTTTCTGAACATGCCAGGATTGAAGCCGGATATTTGTTGTGCGCCAACTCCAAAAAGGAATGACCTTATTTCTACCTCAATCAAGACCGATGCCATCCATTGGAACAAACTGTCATGAATTAAGAATAAATGATGAAAACCTCACATGGAGAATCATATACAAAATATATGCTGATACAATTCTGATTCTTGAAGTTTTTGAGAAAAAAACAAGCAAAACACCAAAATCAATTATCGACACCTGCAAACAAAGAATCAAGCGTTACAATGCAGATGTCAAAGGAGATAATTAAAATGGATAAAAAGAAAAAAAAGGTATTAGAATCAAAAGGCTATAGAGTTGGTTCCGCTGAAAATTTTCTGGGACTTAGCAAGGAAGAATCAGAATATATCGAACTCAAACTGGCACTCAGCCAAGCGCTTTCCGAACAGCGCAAACAAAAAAAATTAACTCAGATTCAATTAGCAAAAATGCTTAACTCAAGCCAGTCAAGAGTGGCAAAAATGGAAAAAGGAGACCCAACCGTTTCATTGGATCTTTTGATCAAATCATTGCTGGCAGTGGGAGCAACCAAAAAAAATATCGCCGAAGCAATCAACTAAATTAAATACACGACTCGTGACTGTAATTCTATAAAATATATTACCAGACCGACACCAGTCCTCATACCCACAATCAATATAGCCCTTTCAGGTGATGCACAGGCTATCCAAAAAATTGTAAAAAGTATTGATAGATTTAGCCTTAAAAAAGGACATCTCGTAAGATACAAGGAAGGTGCTGATAAATTATTGAATAAAATTGCTAAAAAAAAATTCTCTACGGAAATATCAATATATTATCAGGATAGATTCAAAAAAAATAAGGACAGACTCTTTGAATTTGTTAATCATGACCATGTATCGTGGAATAATAATAATGCGGAAAGGGCAATAAAATTATTGGCAACACACACAAACAGAAAAATTAAATTGTTTAGTGAAAAAAGGATGCGTGATTATTTAAAGATCATGAGTATATATCAGACATGCGTGTATAACAATGTTAGTTTTATGAAATTTCTGATTTCTGAGGAAAGAAATTTCGAGAGATTTTTTGATAATTACTTTTAGAATTCGCATCGCATACAAATGGCTTAAGCATTTAATACATTTAAAATACAATTAGTTAAAATTCAACAAATCTTAAACCTATAGCAATTATGACTTTAGAGAAAAAGCCGTCAAGAAAGCCGCCACAGGCAAAACAGGCAGAAGATCAAATCTTTACTATTACAGACGTATTACCGACTTCGTCCGGAATCAGTGGCCGAGATCAATCGGAAGCGGTGGCCGGAATCATCCGGAATATGCACGCAGGATTAACGTAAGATAAAAAAGTTGAAATGCAGCATACCTGAAGTTTTTTCTGGGTTTTTCCAACCCCAACATATAGATATTTGTATTGGGCTAAGTTGGCAAGGATAGCTATTGTATTCTCCGGTGGTGGTTAAATTTCAATGGTGAGCACTTCTTCTACTGAATCTATTTTCTGAAAATATTCTCGAATCACATTTTTTTAGAACCTGCGTTTTGGTGAAGAAATCACAAAACTTTGCTTTTATCTCAGAGCAATTTATGAAACCCACAATTCAAGATGTGTGACTCTCTTATGCCCTCAATGAAAGGGATAAATAGCCTGCAATGTTTTAGTTTTCATATCCTGTCTTGGTGAATAACCATATAATGATACCCACAAAAAAAACGATTAAACTAGCAATTCCAAACGCTATAATTGGGACAGAAATATTGCTAAGTCCTGGCCAAGCAGCAATCAAAAATGGACGAATTACAAAGTCGGCCAAGCCTGAAGCGCCCACAACGCCAAAAACGAATGTTATCAATCGATCCATTCGGTTTCGGCTCCTATCGGATCTGTATCTCAACTCATCGAGGTACCAACGGGCCGTTTCTTTTCCAGAAGGCACAAGTTTTAAAGTGCCAAATGCTTCCATCAAGTACGCAAGTGCATCTGAGATTTCTCCAGCCTGGCTGCTATGGTGAATCAAATCCTCAGTAAAAGCTAAGGTCTTATAAGCTTCCTTGAGGTGATCTCCAGAGGGAGGCGATTTGGCCCATGCGCATGCGCGAACAGTGCACATATTGTGGTACTCGATGTGTTCAGTCCTAGCCTGATTCTGCATAATTTTAGCCCTTATATTAGGATCATCCCAAACATTATCAGGTTCGTCATCCGGACGTAGCCATGTCCAGAGAAGCAAAGCACGATTACCGTGAAAGCACTGATCTTCGAAGGGCCGAAGGTCTGGAGGAAGTTCTGTTGGATTCTCAATTTCTGCAGACCGCATCAGTATTTTTGACAGCGATGGGGTGAAACGAGATAGCAGCTCACTCTTTGTTGTGGGTTGGTCGCTAAAACGCATCAGGGAAATTGAGGGTCGTCCTTGCCAAATCAAGGATAGTCCTTCTCTCAATTTTCGCTTATCTTGAGTATGAACAATAAGTCCTAACATCGCATTTGTATATTGAGACCTGCATAGCTCAAATGTAGATTCCCAAGAGTTCTGGTTCTTTGAACCAACAATTTCGTGCAGAATCCATTCCTCATTACAAATATCAAAAAGCTTTCCTTGTTCGTTTAAAGCTTTGTTGAGAGTTTCCTGACTCTCCTTTCTCATCTTTTTCACTAATCGATTTGTCTTGCGGCTTCTGAAATCAACCCCAGCGATGGACATCTCGTCTTGAAACGCGTTTGGTATCAATTCTTCTGCATCACGCCTTTGGATCCTGGAATCCGTCCATATTCTTTTAAAATAAAATTGGAAAAGATTAACAATGTTCGATATGAAATCGTTCTCGTCAATACCATCCCAAGTGGTATCAAGCTGAAAGCTTAGGATGGCGATTCCATCAGCGAAAATCTTCACAGAGACGAATAAGGGTAAAGTAAAATCATCTGATTCTAAAACTATCGGCGGTAATGAAGCTCGCAAGTAAGGTGCACTTTGTCTCACATCTGGGCCTTCAATACGTTCCTCATGGAAAGACACTTCCATTGCAAGGGACAGATCAGTGATAGCAGCTTCAGGAACTTTAGGACTGAATTGAACATGCCATTCCGAGTCCCATTGCCGGCCCTTTGGTTGAATCCAATCAAGTTGCAATTTCTCGTTCGTATCGGTGTAGAGAAATTTAAAATCCGAGAAAAAAACGGTCCTTGTTATCCCATTTTTCACTAGGTTCTTGGCCGTCCCTACGAGGTCAATGTAGGGCGCTTCAAATCCTATGGTGTAATTATAAAATACGTTGGCTTGGTCAACCCGCAGGCTTGACTTTGATCTTTCAGGATTATCGTTATTATCCATCATGTTAAAACTCCAGTAAAAGATGATCCCCTGCCAAACGATTTGCTGAAAGTCCTAAATTCCAATATGTGAAATTGGCAGATGATAATTTGAAAAATTGTCCTGTATAGATCGCTCATCACTTATAAGCCTACTTTAAAAAATTTGAAGGCTGAATCATATAATCTCGAGGCTTCAAAAAAATAACGTCCATACCAAAAGAAGATAACTTTCTCCTTAGTTTTTCAGTGTGCTCAATTGCTCTTTCATATGGACCTTCAAAAGCATAAAAGATTATTCTATCGGGTCTTATCATGCATGCTATCTCTTCCATCTTGTCAAAATCTGATTGATTAAATAATTTTGCCGAATTTTTAACCTCGCCAATTATAAAATGTCCATCGCTAACGCATATTATGTCTAATTCAGCAAATGAACTGTGACTTCTATTTCTTTTAAATAGCTCTATGTTTGGTAAAAATATGAAAGATGATTTACTTTCATCCAAGATTTGTCCTAAACATAAAAGAGTTGGCATTACCCCTTGGAAAAGGATGGTTTTTTTTATCAGTTCATTCACTCTGTAAAACCAACGTATTTCAACTGGAAACTTAAACTCCCTATGACAGCCGCTGCATTTAAGCTCGGTATTAATCTCATTTAAATTATACCAATTTTTGTAGCCACAATACTGACATTTAGGTTTTATTCCCTGAAAAATAATATTTGAATTAAGGAGGTCTTGTAAAGTTTCCTTTAACTCTGATTTTAAACTTTCATCCGAGTATTGAAATTCATCTATATCTTTGGAATAATTTAAGAAAGCCTCGTAATTTTTTTTGGCCAATTCAAACATTCCATCAAAATCAATCTCTCTTTCAAATTGTTCTTCACGCATAAGATTTCGTAAATATAATGCTAAATTATTGGAGGTTTTCTCAATTTTTTTTTGAGGATTTTGCACTACTATTTGCAAAGCCTTTTTTATTTTTCCTTCCAATTGAGATAATTGATTATTTTCTTTTTGATAATTTATATTGCTAAAATATTTAAATAAATCTCTCCAAAATTTATTGCTAAAACAACAGTATGCCCCCATAAGATTGGGAAATAAATCAAGAACACCAGATAGATATTGCCCTTTATCAGCTATCCTAAACTCGCTTATTTCTGATTTTTTTATTTTTCTGACATCATTACGATAAGTGCAAGCACCGTAAGGTGAAGTTAGTTTGTAAAAAATGCTCTCATCATTTGGAATTTCAATTTTAAGATTTTTTTCATTCGATTTAACAATAAAAGAAATAGAACCATGCCTGTTTATTCGTGAAGGTCTACGATTAAATATGGAAGAAACGTTTCTCCTTTTTGGGAGATCATACCAAAGGCCATTTTTATAAGAGATAGAAACATCCAAAACCCAGTCACGAGAATAAATTGCTGAACAATTTTCAATTGATACTGGGCCTACATTGGGAATGAGGACAGTTGAATCACTAAATTTTTTTATTTCTCCTATATTTTTATTTATGGGTTCGGGTTTCCTGATTTTGATCTGAGGAAATTTGAAGTTTTCTTTGGAGCAACCAATAACAATATTAAAATAAGTGTCTTTTTTAAAAATCTCAGCAATTTCATTCAACTCATTATTTGTGTGAGTGGCTGATATAATACGTATTATTTTTTGTTTACCATCATATCTGTGAATATTATTTTCGATTAAAGTTTTAATGGAACAAAGAACCTGATCATCATCTAAAAGTTTTTTTGGAACATAAATTTGAGAAAAAGATCTTTTTGGCAAATCTTCTATGATATGGATTCTATTCCATAAATAAAGATATGTTAAATTGCTGTCCCCAATTCCAATTACAAAGTCTTTATCGCTTTCATCATAAGCAATTGAGGTTGGAGGTTTTGGGATTCCAGCCAACTCCATTGGGAAAATTAGATTGGTTTTACCGTTAATTCTATCAATTGTATCTTTAAGGTTAACTCCAACTTTAATTTCATGGGCATCTATTTCTTTGTAGATATCATTTAATTCAATTCTATATTCTAAGTCATTTCGTTTTTTATAAATTTTTAACAAGTTCCTTAGATAACCAAAGTTTCTCAAAATAAAGGAAAAATTTTTATTATCACTATTCATTTGAAATACTGATAATTGACTTCTTGTTGAATAAAAAGGTGGCTTAAATAGATTAGGCATTTCTTTTATTAAAAAATCATTAGGCAGAGGATTACCCAAATTGATTGCCAATCTCATCGAATCTTGTCCTTCGATAGAATCATCAACATAAAAACCGATGGGTGAAATCAAGCGATCAATTTTATCCACAATTATGTCATCTAACTTAACAAATGAAATAATTATATCAGGATCAATGTACTCCAAAAGATTCAGGAAGGAATGAGTAATATTCGAACCATCACAGGGAAGAATTGGGAAGTATCTCCCCCCCCAGTTTTCAAGGCTAAACTCTACAATACTATTAAGTAGCTTTTCTGAACAACTTTCATAGTCAATCAAAAAAGCGATCTTAAGAGGTCTATATTTGTAAATAATCGAATGAGATTTATTGTTAAAATTAAAATTACCCATAAAATCTATCTTTCTGTATTTCGTATTTTGGAATTATAACCTCGAGTATTAGAAAACCAGCATTCATACTTATTTATCATATCAAAAACGTTAATACTTCCTCTGTTTATGAGAAAATGCTTATCATACAAATACCTTAATTTAAAGTACTATTCAAAAAAACAATATATTTTCAGATAGATAATCAAAAATTGTAACAGAAACTCTTGAGCGACTTAATCACATTGCTACAAAATCGAACATCGCATACACTATAAGAAATTAGCTTGTAAAGCTTGAGCGATTTTTTAAAATTCCTGCAACTGTGAGGGGCGATGGAATCCTTGCCAACGAGAGACAGGGAATAAGGTTATTAAGTTCTTTCTTTAATTACCGTTTAAATAATAAAAAAGAGGAGTGATGAATTAAGTATCGGATTGATATTCAGGTCCTTTCCTTCGTAAACATTTTATTGCATTGCATTCACCTTGAGATATCAGTCGGAATGATGCAGATATTATGCTATATGAAAAACCTGAAATAAGTCTGTAAATATCAAAAATTTTAACTTTAAATATAGCTTAAACCCTTACCAATTATGAGTTTAGAACAAAAGCCGTCAAAAAAGCCGTCGAAAAGAAATTTTTTAAAGGCTACAACCCTCAGGACAATATATTTGCAGTAATGAATTTATGTCCCAGCTTTCCCAGTTTTCATTTCAAAAAATGGAACGTCCCTGGCGGTCCTGGAATGTGTTGTTATACCAACACATTAGATAAGTGCGCTTATCCCTTTTCTCTCCATAATATCCAATAATTTCCGCGATGCACCGGTTGGTTTTTTATTGCCCTGCTCCCATTTTTGAACGGTTGAAGGGCTAATATTAAAAATACTGGCAAGAGCTGCCTGGCTCAACCTGGATTTTTTTCTTATGGAAATAATTTTTTCAGGAGTATATTCTTGGACCTCAGGAACGCAGAGATTTTCGATATTTTTCATAGTGATATCATCCACCAAACCACTTTTATTAAAATCTTTAACTGTGTTTGTGATTGATTTTACAATGGATTTTCTCATGATTTCACCTCAATTAAGTCTCTATTTTCTATGGCTATTGCTATTTCCTTTAGAGATAGCTTTAGCAAAATTTTTGATAGACGATATTTTTGCTTTATAATAGCCAGAGAGAGATAAACAATCATTGCGATCCATATTTGCGTTTTGACAGCGTTAGGAGACGTACCATAGAAAGCTTTAACCTTGAGATTTTGCTTGATCCATTTGAAAAACAATTCAATTTCCCATCGAGCCTTGTATATGGCAGCTATTTTTTCGGCAGGGAGAGAAAAATTATTGGTTAAAAAAGTTAAAGTTCGATTCTGGAGTTCATCCCGGAAACTGACTTTTCGCAACCTGTTTGGATATTTTGTTTTGGATTTTTTACTGAAAAGCAGGATTTCCTGGTCGCTTCTAAGGCCAACGAACTTGTCAACAGGATGAGAAATTACACGGGTCCACTTAATGGATTTTTTCAGACGGGTCACGAAGAAGGCACCAGCTTGATTAATGTTGAACAGCCAATCAAAATCAATATAAGCGCGATCGACAACATAAATACCTTCGGGTTCAATGGATATCTGGGGGGTCGCTTTAATATCGGCAATCTTGCCATCGGTAATGGTAAGAAAGACTGGGATATTCCCTCTCAGATCAATCATGGCATGCAATTTCACAGCACCTTTTGTGCGGCGAAATTTTGCCCATGGAAATAAAGATAATGTCAAATCTATTGTGGAGGCATCAAGAGCATAAACAGCATTATCGACTTCAATAATAAGCGTTTTATCTTTCGTTGCCAAACACGATGCCACTGATTTACGCACAAGCAGTCACTCCAACAAATGCCTCAGTTGTGATTAACTGATTGCAATGATAGATAAAATGTTGAACTGAACCAGCCTTTATAAC
>JABZFM010000034.1 GCA_014237465.1 Desulfobacteraceae bacterium
ATGACACTTCCTGAAAACGCACTTCATCCCCCCTGATCAAAAAAAGATATTTGCTTATATATAGAGTCATCAAGACCGGGCTTGTTCAACCTTCGGATAAGATTGTGGTTCGTTCCTCACATCAATCTATCCTTGTTCGTTAGGTGTACCTCTTTATTTTTGATAGGAATGGGAACACTGTCTTCCATCAATGCTCAAAGCATTTATCAAGGAGAGGATGTGCCTGCGAATCCAGCAGAGGCGTTCAATATTACAGCGATTAAAGACGCTACCTTAGGCCCAAATAGTCTTAACTGGTCGCTGGCCGAAAACCCCGGTTTTCAATTTTACCACCAAAAATTTTGGTAGAATTTTCCGCCAGCGAGAAAAATTTTTCAGAAAACCTAAGTAAATATCAGCTTAGACCACTTTTAATATTTAAAAAAATCATGCAACATCGACGGTCTACAGCTTAAAGACGCAATTATTCTATTGTAAGACCGCCTGCTTCAGTTACGCTGCTTTTTGTTTTTTTCTTTTCCAGCGTTGTAGCCTTTTTACTTCTTTTTCCTGCAGCAGATGACCGATAATCTGAATATTACGCGCCACGACAGCCAGGGCCACATATCGTTTAAATCCATGAAGCGCATGGTCAGGGCAACGATCCAAGCCATGATTGTTCAATGCGCTGATCGAGGATTCCACAGCCGAATGCTTACGCTTTGCTGTTTTGAATTCCTCGGAATTTTCTATCTCCTTGTTTATGGCAGAAAGCCGCCCTTTTCTGGGGAGAAACACCTTATCAAGTAAAATTGCTAATTCTTTCTGATTGTCCGGGCTGTGAAAACCCTTATCGAAACTACAGAGTCTGAAATCAGCAAACCTGTTTTGGGTTCCTTTCACCATGAAAACCGCAACTTTGTCATCCGTTTCATTCTGCATCACTCGATGATGAAGAATGAAATTATATTGATCTTTGACAATACAAACCCTTAATCCCAACTCCACCGGAACACCGGCTTTGCCCTTACTGATCCACTCGGTGTGCTCCTCAAAAAGCGAAAAAACTTTTTCGTGATGGGGGATAGTCCCACCCTTCACAACTCTTCGACGGATCTGATCGATTTGCCTCTCGGCATGACCGATGTACCTATTAACTTCTTCGATTCGCAGTCGCATGATTATATTGACTGGCGGCATTAAAAGAAGCGTTTGCCGGACCTTGTCAATATATGATTGCGCCAAATCAATATATGCCGTGTGAGCATTGATAACCAACTGCTCTCTTTCTGCCTTCTTCGCCTTATCCTTTGAAGTGGATCTTTTGAGCTGCTGTGCTTTACGATAAAATCTTTTGGCTTTCCGGATGTGGTGTTTTCCCTGGCGCCAGTCAGAAATATCCATGTGATCACAAATGCCCATTGTCAGACTGATCATTTTTCGGACCGCATCAAAAAGCAAATTGATATCCGTGGGATAATGAACATCGGTCCTGGTGACAAAGGAATCACAACTGCCGGTTAATTTTTCCGTTTTTTTTACCGGCCACTTCATGGCCGTATTTGACAACAACTTGATTGATTTTATCCAGCACCTCCGGTGTAAAAAGGGCGACATTATCCCTTATGGTCTGTAGTGCATATTCATAATCATCTTCCATTCCTCCATGACCAAGCATCTGTCGGAGCCGAATATGATTGTTCGCAATTTCATGGAGTTTATCATAATCCCAGTTGCAGTTTAGACGAAGAGCCCCCAAAACAAATATTTTCCATAAATCCATTCCTCTGCGGCCATTATTGGGGTTAATATGGGAAGGAATGATCTCAGCCAACAATTCGAATACCTGTTTTCGGACCTCGCGGTTACAATATATGGCTTGCAGCCCTCGCAGCAATTTTGTGATCTCGTCTCTGCAACGAAGATCGAACTTGATGTTAGCAATAGCCGTCTCTCCGATTTTCATTTGTGGCTCGATAATTTTTCGCATAATTTTTACCCTGAAGATTTTCGGTTGTCAGCTTGTCACGCCGTACAGACAAAACAATAATTTTAATTAATTTCAAGATATTACATCATATTTAAAGGAAAAAGTAAAGCGAAAAATAATAAAATAGTATTGTTTTTTAAAAAATCTTCATTTACACCTAAACTCATAATCCGCTGTTTTTAAATTGAATAAAACTTATCGTTCAAGCACTAATTATTTACTTTTATTGAAAGGAAATCCCCATGAAACAATTATCATTTCTGATGATTGCAGGAATGCTTTTCAGCATAGCTGCCTGCCAGATCATTACAGCACCTGCCACAGCTGTTGGTGTAAGCACGGATATGAAACTTGGTGGTGTGCCCTCACTCCCCTATTATACTTTCTCCAAAGAAGGCCTGGAACGATTAAACCGACAAATGGTAGAGTATCAGGTACCATTCACACTCGCAGATACATCTATGGCAGTTTATGGCACTGATTTCAGAGATATCGTCGCAGTCCGCTATGATGAGGTGCTGTTTACCAACATGAAAGAGGCGACAGCGTCCCTGCATAAACTATTAAACGCAAAAAAAATTCAAAATTCTGAAAATTATATCCTGACAAGTATCGATACAGCTCTTGAAGATGGCTACATGCTTTTTGCAGCCGTCTATCGGCCCGAATTAACGATCACAGTTGCCGGGAAAGATGATCCGTCAGCAACCCGGACTCTTACGCCTGAAGACATAGAATTTTACCGGCCTTATCGTACGGATGCCGCCGGTGAAAAACTCGACACGGTTTACGAGTGGGCGGCCCTCCCGGTCGAAAGCTATAGCAGGCAGGCCCGTCAGGCAGTACTACTGACATTGACGGCAAATCAAATGGCAAAAAGAATTGCCAAGCCAGAGTACTGGGATAAGGAAAAGATTTGGATGCAGGGAAACTATCTGGACGTGGCGATTGAACAGGACAGGGTGTATACCGAATTTCTGGGGAAATAAAAGAAAACGGCGGTCAAAGAAAAACTGTCTTTGCCGCCGTTTATTTTGAGAGATATGTTAACGCAATATCGTTTATAGTTATTATTTCTTATTACTCACGCACCTTGATAAAATCCCCCAGGGCATTATCTGTAAATATGTTGTTTTTAGCCGGGTCCAGGAAATCATAATCTTCGGTGATGAACTCCTGCACGATCCCGTATCCGGCACTGTTTGCTACGGTACTGTTATGCATCCGGTTGCCATTGTTTCCCGGGCCGTTATAGGCGTAAACCACATTTGCTTTCTCACTGGCGTCCGGAAGCAAGAATTCTCCGCCATTTAATATGCTGCAATGATCAATTCGGAAATAACCGCCTAAATACAAACCGCCCCATGAACCCGGGGTTCCGGTATCTCCATCAAGGATAACCGGATTATCCACAGTACCTCGTGCTTCAAAAAAATTAAAGTATAGAAAATCATCATAAATTAAACTGCGACCGGATTTAAACTTTAATATCACACCGGACTCAAGAACCATGCCATCAATTATATTCATATCCGCATCAATCAAGTAATAATTCATTTAACTTTTTGAAAAAATATGTAATATTGATCGCATTGATTAAAAATTTCCTTTTGCGCACTACAATAAATCTTCCTCAAAATGAATTTAATCAATTATAGTTTCGCTCGCTCATACTTTTATCTGAAATCCTGCTGCATTTTTATTTTAATTTTTCAATATCCAGACGCACCAAAATAAATTTTTAAGCTATCAATGACCCAACCGCGGAGTCAGACATGAAACTTAATATTTTAAAGCGAAAGTATCCCTTTTATATCGGTATTACAACTTTGATGATCAGTATCGTAGTATCTTTAACAGGGATTTTTTTCTGGATAAGTTATAAAGAAAGCTCCTTTGCTGCCTTACAGACTGCGGACCGTCTTTTTGATGAAATAAATGAAAAAGTTTCAGAGCGCTATCAACATACGCTCAGTTCCGTGGCCATTTTTGCATCTACCGCTTCGATTTCACCGGCCATGGCCCAACCTCCGATTGATGACGGACTTTCCCACCCTGTCATGAAATTAATCATAAAAAAACTTAAGCAATATGACTACATATTAAGTATTTATACAGGATTCAACGATGGAAGCTTTTTTCAAGTCACAGCGGCAAGGGAGCAGCCGGAAATCCTTCAAAAATACAACGCACCTGACAATACCAGTTTTATTATTCGTTCAATTTCATTAAACGAAGATGGCATTCGCAGACTATTCTGGCGATATCTGGATGATGATCTAAAAATTATTGGAAAAACAGATGAAATGGTCGTGGATTATGATCCCAGAGAAAGACCCTGGTATGGAAAGGCAATGAAATCTGAAAAAACGGTTTTTACAGAGCCGTATATGTTTAAAACCGCCAGGATTCCCGGAATTACATGCGCTGAAAAATTCTTCGACAACAGTGGGGTTTTCGCAGTCGACATTACGCTTAAAAGATTCACACAGTCTTTAGAACAGCAGAAGGTTTCTGAAAATGCCTCAATGTTTTTGTTTAATCTTAAAGGTCAGTTACTTGCGCATTCAAAAGGAGATCTGGCAAAAGTAATTAAGGATAATAATACATCTGACGACATTCGCTTCTTAAACGGAGAAGAAGTGCTTGATCCGGTGGTCAATTCAATTGTAACGCCTTATGACAAAAACAGTATTTCATATAATAAAACGCACTTAGTCAGCATTAGCGGACAAAACTACCTTGTACGGCTGACAAAATTGAGTAAAGATTTGGGATTTAACGAAATCATTGGAAGTGCGGCGCCACTGAATGACTTTACTGGGCATATCAGACAGATGCAGTACATGACGGCCCTGTATTCTATAATCGCCTTACTCATTTTCCTGCCAACGACACTCATCGGTGCAAGACGGTTTTCAAGGTCTCTTATGCTACTTGAAAGAGAAGCCGACAAGGTCAGGCAGTTTGACTTTTCAGAATCTGCACCTTTTGACTCGGTGATCAAGGAAATCAACAGCCTTATCCAGGCATTCCAGATGATGAAACTGACAATAAGGCAGCGCACGGATGCATTGATCGCTACACAGGAAAAACTGGAAAAGCTTGTTCAAAGCGGGATTGCACTTTCTGCAGAGCAGGATATGGATAAACTATTGGAAAAAATTTTCCAATCAGCCCAAGAGCTTGCCCATGCAGACGGCGGTGCCCTGTTTCTTCTTGACAAGGAAAATCATCTTCATCCGGAAATCCTGCAGGCTCACTTTCAGGATACACGTGATGGTGAATCAATTAATCCATCGGGCAAGACATCGGACTCGTTTACGCCTGTCTCGTTATTTGATCAACAAACCGGCGATGAAAACCATAAAAATATTGAAAGTCACGTTGCGCTGACCGGTGAAACGCTGATTGTCAATGACCTGAAAGACAACACCGCATTTAATTTTTCCGACACATGTATATTAGACGAAAAATCAGGTTCCCAGTGCACTTCTTTACTGACGGTTCCCTTAAAACCCAGACAGGGGAAAAACATCGGAGTCCTACAGCTGTTCAATGCGCGGAATGAAAAAACAGACGAATTAATGCGCTTTGATGAAGAGATTGTCCGTTTTGTTGAAGCACTGTCTGCCCAGGCTGCCATCGCCCTGCATAACAAAAATCTGCTTGAAGCCCAGCGGAATCTGTTTAACGCGTTTATTCAACTTCTTGCAGGTGCCATTGATGCCAAGTCGCCCTATACCGGAGGACATTGTGCGCGGGTCCCGGAAGTTGCCATGATGCTTGCTATAGCGGCAAGCGATTCAACTGAACAACCGTTTAAAGATTACCAATTAAGCACTGAAGACCAATGGCATGAATTCAGAATCGCCGCATGGCTGCATGACTGCGGGAAGGTGACAACACCGGAATATGTTGTAGATAAAGCCACAAAGCTTGAAACAATCTATAATCGCATCCATGAAATCCGCACACGCTTTGAAATTCTGTGGCGTGATGCTGAAATTTCGTATTATCAAAAAATTATAACCGGAAATCATGACGAAAAAACACTGAAAGAAGAATTAAATAATACCCTTAATCAACTTCAAACGGACTTTGCGTTTGTCGCAGAATGCAACGTGGGCGGAGAATTTATGGCAGATGAAAAAATTGACCGGTTAAAAGAACTCGCGTCAAAAAAATGGCTGCGGCATTTTGACGACAGAATCGGTCTTTCTGAAGATGAAACCATGCTTCGGGCGGGAGAACCGGCAGTCGAACTTCCTGCGCAGGAATTTTTGCTGGCCGACAAAAAGGAGCACATCATACCCAGAGCCGGGATCGATCCATTTGATGGGAATCCCTATGGGTTCAAGATGGATGTACCGGAGCACCTCTATAACCGTGGAGAATTGTATAATCTTTGTATAAAGAAAGGAACGCTTTCTGTTGAAGAACGCTTTAAGATTAATGAACACATGATTCAAACCATCATTATGTTAAAAAAACTGCCGTTTCCGGATTTTCTTGTAAATGTGCCCGATTTTGCAGGAGCGCATCATGAAACCATGGACGGTTCCGGATATCCCAGAAAACTTAAAAAAGAGGATATGTCTGTGTCTGCCAGGATAATGGCCATCGCAGATATTTTTGAAGCCCTGACCGCATCTGACCGCCCATATAAAAAGGCGAAAACCCTGAGTCAATCGCTCCGTATCATGAGTTTTATGCGAGACGACAAACACATAGACGCTCAACTGTTTGACCTGTTCTTAAAAAACGGTGTTTACAAAACCTATGCAGAAAAATTCCTGGATCCAAAACAGATTGATGCGGTTAATATCCGAGAATTTCTGTCAAATGACACGGCTCACTGAACTGAACTGTATTTCTGCATCTTAAACTGTTCACAAATCTGATTTAAAATTCACCCGCTCTCTCTTAGCCCAGCTGGATCGCTTTTTCAGGGCAGAGTTCCTGGCAGCAAAAACAGGTAATGCAGGTGTCAACATCCACTTCCGGGAAATCACCGGACATTGTCAGGGCCGACACCGGGCACTGGGTCACACAGGTACCGCACGGGTCCAGGGTTTCCACTTTTTCCACCACCGCCCGGAGCACGGACGGATGAGTGACAATGGCTTCATCAGCGCTGGATGTTCTTAAAGCATTGGGTTTGATCAGGACTTTCTTGCCGGATAAATTAATCGGAAATATCTCAAAGGCCCGGTCAACGGCCGGGCGGACGGTCTCATAGGTCGCCGGATGAATCAGTACGCTTGTCATGTCCTGCCTTTATTGAAATCATATGAGCATCAGGTTTATCAATCCCAAAAAATGCGGCTAAAGCCACAAATTAATCATACTGCTGCCGTTGATCAGTTTCCCGGTGACTGTATTGCCGTCTTTGACAATAATCGAAGCGCCATCTGAGCCCATATCCAGAAAATCCCCCCGCAGAAACACATTAAACCCGTTTTTTGCGCCGGCGGTCTTGATCCTGCCGGCCAGACTATATTTCAGCCAGGCATCCCGGCACGTCATATTGCCGATATCATTTAAATCCTCATCTCCTTCCGCCTTTGCCCCGAAATTATAACCGCGCCAGATGGTTTTAAATCCGAATTCCGGCGGCAAGAAAGAAGGGACAGCAATAAATTCGACATTCTGTTTCTCCAGTACATCATAGGATGTCGGATACCATGAATCCGCGCAGATGAGCACACCGGTTTTTCCAATGGGCAGATCAAAGACGGAAATATCTTCGGCAACCCCTTTTGCCGTGAATGGCAGTTCCGTATTAATGGGATAGACCTTTCTAACAACATTCTCAAACGGCGTCCCATCAGGCTTATAAACAACCGATACATTATAGAGCCGGCCGTCACTGATTTTAATCTTATTATCGATAATTTTCGGTTCGGACAGAACAATGGACCCGGCGATAATGGTGACCTGGTATTTTTTGGCAAGGGAGGAAAACACATCGTGATAGATTTCCGCCATTGTTTCTGACTTCATGCGCATCAGACTGTAGATGACCCGGTCATCGACTTCCGGTGACAGAATAAGGTTTTTCACAAACGAAAATAAATTGCTCAGGGTCATGGTGACCATGGCTTTTTCCATTGTGGATTTTGTTATGAGCGACTGTTTTTCCCCGGCCAGCAGCAGCCAGGTACCAATATACTCGGGAAACAGAACCACGGTCTTTGCATGGATAAATCCATTTTCATCCGCTTCTTTTAAAAAGCCATCGATCTTGCGGTAAAAATTCTTCCGGCTCATGTAATCGTCGAGCATCATGTATGTCTGAAAACCGACCACATTCCCCCGGTCCGATCTTTCGCCGATACTCTGGATTTCCGCCAGTTTCAAATTCACGGATGCTTCAGGTGCCGATCGGCCGGAATGGCTCCAGAACAGGTAAACTCCGAGCAACAGACAACCAACTACGAGTATATTTCTTGTGATTTTCATGATTTTTCCCTTTAATTTTGTATTACAGGCCCAACGCCCGCCGGCAAATCTCCCCGGCAAATACCACGGACCGATCAGTCCCCCAACAATGAAGCGGCGTTTTCATAAAAAATGCGTTTTTCTAGGGACTTGTCGCCACGGCAGGCTTTTTTCACGATTTTGACGGCCGGCTTTCTGTTGCCGAAAGGCCAGTCCGATGCATACATCACCCGTTCCGGGCCAAACACTTTTAAAAGCTCTCTTACATGGCCGGGGGATTGAAAGGAGGTATCCACCATCACATTTTTAAAACCGCCCAAAAGGTCCATCACATGCCGATATTTATAAAGACCGGCATGGCCGGCAATAAATGTGATATTCGGGAAACCAGCCACCAGTTCCCTGGCATATGCAATTTCACCCAGTGCGGCATTTTCTTTTTTCTGCTTCTCAGCGCCGAGGTAATATGAGGAGATACCGCAGTGAAAAAGCACCGGCAATCGGAATGGCGCAAACGCTTCCATCGCCTCAAATGTTTTTCGATTGTCCATCGGGACGCGCTGAATGATCGGGTGCAGCTTCAGACCCTTTGCCCCTTTTGAAACATCGACTTTTAAATCAACGCCTATATCATATTCTTTTGTATAATCGATCCCGGTAAACGGAATAACCCCGTCGTCTTTTGCCTGGGCGCATCTTAAATCATCAAATGTCACATACGGCGGGATGGGCATGCAGGCACTTTTCACAACACTGACCGCGTCCATGGATTGGCGCATATTTTCAAGTGTTGCCGTGGCATTTCTGGCCCTGGATGCCCGTGTAACAAGTGTGTACATCTTTTTATAAAGCCACTGGTCAACCGCGTCGGAAATTCCGTTGTGTAATAAAAACTCGGACTGGGAAACGATATCATAAAAAATTTTTTTCCGGACGTTTCGTTTATCAATTAATTTTCCACCGTTTGGATACAGAATATCGCCCAGATGGGTATGGATATCGATGATCATGAGGTCTCCTGTGAATATAATTTTTCTAAGCCCTAAAACCGAACTCGGGTAAACCGGAAAAGTTATAAGTGACCTAAAATTCGAAGTGATCTAAAGTTATGGTGAATGCCTTCGTCATTATCAATTTTAATTTTTTAAATTGATTGCGCGTTTAGCGCAGTCCGAAACTTTAGTCACTTTAGTCACTTCACACATTCTGAGTTTAAAATTTGGGTGAGCTTTTTGCTCAACTTATTAAAAAGTAGTACCCTGAATGAAAATCTATTTATAATACAGCCGATCCTCCAGTCTCATAAATCCACGAATGGCAAGGGAGGCAGTTTGTGTAATCAAATCCGGCGGCAAGGGAATTATCTTTCGGCCCACAAAAAACATTTCCGTACGCGATGAATTTTGACCGGTGATCATTTCAGCGATGGTCAGGCCGTTGTAAGTGGTCAGCGAAACACCGTGTCCGAGACATCCCAAGGAAAAAATGGCTTTTTTATCGTCTCCCAGGTATCCGATTGCCGGAGCCATATCCAGCGTCACCGAAACCGGGCCACCCCATCGATGGGTAAACCGGATCTCTTTTAACTGGGGAAAAATTTCGATCACATGATGTTCCAGGTGGGCAAAGATCTTATCATTTAAATCAATATTCAGGTCATTACTGTAGGTAAAGGAAACATCCCCTCCGCCCATAACGATCCGGTTGTCCTTTGTCAGGCGATAATAATGAATCAAATCCCGCGCATCTTCCACGCCGGCCCGGCTTTGCCATCCGATGCTGTTAAGCTGGGCATCCGTTAACGGTTCGCTCATGACAATATAGGTAAAAACCGGCCGTTGCAAAGATTTGAGTTGTGGAAACAGGATAGAGTAGGCATTGGTAGCAAACACCAGGTACTCGGACTGCAATTCCCCGTTTTCTGTTTTCACCGTATATCCGGATGCCCCGGTTTTTGAAAAACCGGTCACCGGTGAATTTTCATAAACGGTAACTCCCTGGGCCTCTGCCAACTCTTTCATCCCCCTGGCAAGCTTTGCCGGATTGATGATCCCGCAGCGGGGCTCAAACCAGCCGATTTTATAGAAATCCGTATTAAATTCTTCGGCCAGCCGCGCCCGGTCCCAACGCTCAATGCCGGTCGACCCCCACTTTTCAATAATCTTAAAATCATGTTCCACCCGCCGGACCTGCCCCTTGCTGGTTCCCACAAGAAGATATCCGCTGCGCTCATAATCACAATCAATCTGATTTTGCGTGATAAAATCATGCAGGTAATCCACTGCTTCTTCCATGTATCCGTGGGCAGCCCTTGCCTTTTCATCGTTAAACCGGAACTTGGTAATCCCTTTGGTCAGCCCGAACAGGGTCATGGAAAATCCGCCGTTGCGGCCGGAAGCCCCGTAACCGCAAACATCGGATTCTATCACGCGGACATCCATGGCCGGATTCAACTGCTTAAGATGATATCCCACGGACAATCCGGTATATCCCCCGCCGATCACCACCACATCGGCTTTGTCCTTTCCTGCCAGTTCCGGATTGGGAGTGATGGTTTTTGGTAGAGACTCCAGCCACCAGCTTTTTGATTGGTAATCTGTCGATTGATAATCTGTCATGGGGGCACCTCCATAGTTTTTTAATCGCGCCCATCCATCAATGGATGTTTCGCACAATTTCAGGATGGACACTAAATAAAGTTTGACTTGACGCTATGGCCACAGTTTGATAATTATTTAGTCGGTTGACTAACTAAATAAAATATTAAAGCGTCTCTGTCAATATTTTTTGATATATTTCAATATTCTGCATTCTTTATGAGAAATAAAACAAAAAAATATCCGTCAGTAACCACCCGATGTGAAAGGACGGCTGTTATGCCCCGCATAAAAGATCATGAAGACAAAAAGAATCAGATACTTGAAGCATTGAATCAATGCCTTCAGGAAAAACCGTTTGACCAGACATCCATCAAGGACATTGCCAGGGCGGCCGACGTCAATCACGGACTGCTCCACTATTATTTCAAGAACAAGGAAGATATTTTAACACAATATATTAAATATGTGATTGATCACTACAAAACCCTGTTCAACGACTGGCTGACCGCCATCGAGGCTCAAAACTTCAATGAAAAAGAATTGATTGAAGAATTCTTTGATTTTATGAACTCCAGAATCACCTTAAACAAAAAACTGTCAAAAGTCTTTATCGAGATATGGGAGATCGCCGCATATAATTCAAATATCCGATCCATTCTCCAGCAGGCCTACCGGGAATGGATTGACACCCTGTCTGAAATGCTGAACACGGTGACCAAAGATCCGGCAGCCGCCCGACAAGTCAGCGCTGCCACGGTTGCGTTTCTTGAAGGCATGGCGCTCTTTTCAATTATCCTAACGCCGGATACATTTGATTTTAACCAGGTGCTCACCGGGTTTCAGAAGAAAATCATCGAAAGTCTTTAACAGAATGATAACAAAAAAAGATATAGCTGTGAAAGGTAGCTGATATGGGTAAAAAAAATCAAACCGAAAAATCGCCATTGATGCCTGTCCGGCTGAAAAAAAATACGCGAATTATCGGGCTGCTGAAAGGCAACGGCGCTAAAGAGTGATAAGAAAAGAAAAAAACAGGATTTGATTTGGCCTCAAAAAAGCCGTTGTCCATAAAGCCGGTGAGTATTTTCTGATACCGCTTCCGCCACTGCCTGCGAATTTAAATCCTTAATCCGTGCAATCATTTCCACACTCACAACTAAATTTGCCGGTTCATTCCTCCCTCCGGGATTCGGCCCCAGAACCGGGCTGTCGGTTTCAATAAGCAGACATGAAAGGGGCAGCTGCTTCACCAGTTTCTGTTTCTGGCGCGAACGAACAATGGAGGGAGGAATTGAAAAAAAGAAACCCGCCTCGACCGCTGCCATGGCCGCACCGTATTTTCCGTCAAAAGCATGCATCTGAACCCGTTTGGCGCCCTTATCCAGTAAAAGAGATACTGCGTGCCGGCCGGCGGATCTTGAATGAACATTCAGCGGCAAATCCAGCGATAGGGACAGCGCAATAAAGCCGGAAAAAATCATTTGCTGTATTTCCTTTTCATGTGCTTCCGTTACCGCCCAATAGTCCAGTCCCACTTCACCGATGGCCGCCAGATGCCTGTGTTCTTTTTTTATCAACGCGACCATTTCTTCAGCGGCTTTTACGTCAAGCTGTGTGGGATAAAGACCGGCTGCCGGCAGAAGCTCCGGATAAATTGCAGCCAGTTTCAGATTCCGCCGGGCATCGGTGAGGTTTTCGCTGACGATAATCATTTTATCGACTCCGGCGGCCCGGGCCCGTTCAATGACTTTTCTCCGGTCAGAATCAAATACCGGATCACACAGATGGGTATGGGTGTCGATTAAATGGCCCGGCATAAAAACCTCTTTCTGTACTTTTACCAGATCGCATCATCATTTTCCGTTTCCCAATGCAGGTGTGGAGGTTGTCAATCGGAAAATACATTTGAGTAATAATACCAATTTCTTGACAATAACGCATCTATTAAGTAATTTCAAAAACATAAAAACCATTGCAGCAATCACCTTATCTTATACCCCAGTCAGGTCATAAATTATGAGTCGTAAAAAAAAGATCACAATTATCCTTGCTGTTTGCGTTATTGTCTATGCTTTAATCGGATTTGTTGCCGTCCCATTGATACTGGAATCAATGCTGCCCGACAAATTGTCCGAGGCATTGAACCGGCCGGTCAGCATTGAAAATATCCGCTTAAACCCCTTTACCCTGGAAGCCGCTGTCGAGGGGTTTGATATTAAAGACAAAAACTCGACCGATCCGTTTGTCTCCTTTGATGAACTGTTTATCAATATCCAAACCATGTCATTATTCAAACTGGGACTGGTGGTCAAGGAAGTGCGGCTTAAAAAACCGAATGTCAATCTTGTCCGAATATCTGGAAACGAATTTAATTTTTCCGACCTGATGCCGGGGAAAAAAACTGGGCAGACCCCGGAAGTTCAGGAATCGCCCAAAAAGCCGTTTCGATTTGCAATTTCGAATATTGCGATTATTGACGGAAATATCTCGTTTCAGGACGAACCGGTCCAGAAAAAGCATACTATATCACCGATTAATTTTAATTTGCCGTATATTTCCAATTTTGAAAAACATATTGATACGTACTCGGAACCCATGCTTACGGGGAAATTCAACCAAACCGAAATTTCCCTGAACGTGGATACCAAGCCGTTTCATGACACCCTGGAAACAATTGTCACCCTCTCCCTCTCAGGCTTTACAATTCCCTATTACTTCGACTATATTCCTGAAGACATGGTCGGTTTTGAGATCAGCAACGGCCGCCTGGATGTCCAGTCACAGATCTCGTTTTTACAAGAAAACGAGGAATCTCAGATAACGGTTCAGGGAACCATCGGGCTTTCCAATCTTGAACTTATTGAGAAAAACGGCAGCAAGATCCTGACCCTGCCAGGACTTCAGATTGACGTGGCGCCTTCCCAGCCATTGGAAAACCGGCTAAGACTGGCGTCTGTTAAAATTCAATCTCCGGAACTATCCGTGTCCCGAAATCCCGAGGGTATCATCAACCTGACAACTCTGGGCCCGAAACCCACAGAAACAACTACGACTACGACTGAATCTCCACCCGAAGAAACCGCCCCGGCAAATCCGTTTATCATCGAAATGGATGAATTTCTCCTGGACTCCGGAAAAATTTTATTTACTGATTTTGCAGCAGGGACGACGGCAGAAGGGCCTGATGACAGCCCGGTTGAAATGACCCTTGATGATCTGATGATCAAGGTATCTGAATTTTCGAATGCACCGGATAAAACCGCTGGTTATGAAATTCATGCCATGATCAATAAAGAAGCAGACATTGCAGCCACCGGCCAACTGGGCATAACCCCACTTCTGGTTGAAACCGATTTCAGCCTTGCGGATTTAGAACTTGCCTGGGGCCAGCCGTATATCCCTGATACCGTTCAACTTATAATCGCGGACGGCAAATTCTCCACCTCCGGCCATACCGCAGTCAGCACCACAGCAGAAGGGGAAATCAACACAACGATCACCGGAAAGGCAGCCATCAATGAATTTGCTTCCATGGATTCGGCCAGCAAAGAAGCGTTTGTCTCCTGGAATACATTTTCTTTTGAAGGGATTGACGTGGCCTTCAACCCGCTAAAAATCAATACAGATAAAATCCTGTTCAAAGATTTTAAAAATCAGCTTGTTATCTTTAACGACGGAACATCGAATTTGGATAAAATTTTTGTAAAACCCCAGTCAGAGACGGATACTGAGCAGAAAGCACCTGCACCGGATACAACGAATAAACAGGCATCACAGGCAGTCATACCCGTTAACATCGGCGAAGTTCTTTTGGATAATTTTGATTTCAGGTTTATCGACAGAAATATCGAGCCCCACTTTTCAACCCGGTTAAATTTTTCTGAATTTCGGGTGACCGGATTAACATCCGAAGATTTTAAATCAGCCGACCTGAAGGCGAAAGGCAAAATTGATGAATATGCACCGATAAGAATAGAAGGCTCCATCAACCCTTTAAAAGAAGACCTGTTTCTCGATGTGACATACAGCCTGTCAAACATGGAACTCAGCCCTCTGTCGCCCTATACCGGAAAATATATCGGCCGGGCGATTGAAAAAGGCAAACTCAGCACTGATGTCGTGTATAAAATAGACAAAAAAGAAATCAATGCGCACAACAAGGTATTGATAGACCAGTTTACACTGGGCCAGGAAATTGACAGCCCGGATGCCCTCAACCTGCCGGTGGGTATGGCGATCTCCCTACTCAAGGATAGAAACGGCGAGATCAATGTTGCCCTTCCGATTTCCGGAAGAACCGATGATCCTGATTTCGGATTCGGTAAACCCTTATTAAAGGCATTGAAGAACATGATTGTCAAAGCCGCCACATCGCCCTTTGACCTGGTCAGTTCCGTTGCCGGCGGCGGCGAGGAACTCCGGTACATAGAATTTGAGCCGGCGACTGCGGCAATTGATGATGCCGCCACCGAAAAACTGGATGCCATTATAAGACTGATGTTCGAACGACCCATTTTGAAGCTGGATGTATCCGGCTACGTTGATATGGAAACTGACAGAGCCGCACTGACAGACCTGATGCTTGCCCGAAAAGTAAAATCCCGTAAGCTGAAAAAAGACTCGTCAAAAGACATCGCATCCATAGATGAAGTGATGTTGAGTCCTGAGGAATATCAAAAACTGCTCAAGCAGGTATATGTCAAAGAAGTTCTATCCGATCCTGAAAAAAAGAAGGCGCTTAAACCGGTGAAAGATCCCAGCCTGACCATCGCAGAAATAGAAACGATTATCCGCAAACAGATTACTGTCACGGACGCTGAAATGCGCCTGCTGGCACGTAAAAGAGCACAGCAGGTGAAAGCCTACCTGTTGCAGGACAAAAGTGTCACGGCGGACCGGCTTTTTCTGACAGAACCCAAAACCCTTTCACCGGAAAAAAAAGGAGGATTTAAAGCCGCACGTGTGGAACTGAACGTTCGGTAGCTGTTTCCGATTTCACATCATTTAACGGCACATTCAGGCCAATCCGGATCCCGGAACGGTAAAACCTTTTAGGACGCACCAGCAGAGCTGGTGGCGAATTATAAAATCGACCTATCTCCTTGCCACCCAGACCTCCTGTTCCTGCCAGTAGCCGGGCTCTTTTTCAATCATCTGCCACTGCCCCGGCACCCATAAACCGCGACGGTTGTAATGCCCGGGATTCCAGACTCTTTTATATTTGGGCTCAACCCATACGCTCCGTATTTCCCAATAGCCATATCGATGGGAAGGCGGACAGGGATGAGTGTAAACAGGCGCTTTTCTGCAAGACGGGTTTTCATTGCAACTGTTTAATATCGCATGCCCGAGTATGGCTGCGCCGACTCCAATGGCAACCCCCTGCCACCGGTAGCGTTGTTTCGATCCTGCAAACGCCGGTTGAGCTGCAAAAGATAATCCAAATGCCATGATCATCAACAACACAGTTATTTTTTTCATCATCCGCCTCCTTAAATTTCAGATAGATATTTTTTTCGGATTATTAAATTAAACACCTTTTTCCAAAAAAAGTTTCACAAAAAATAAAATTTTCCAGATTATTATTGGTTTCGAATATGCAATTTCATAATACCTGAATTGCTGATGTGTATATTTAAACTAACAATCGTATCTTTTTATTAAAACAACCGTATACATAAACACACACAAACAACAAAAAATAAACGCTCCCGATTTTTTTAAATTTTCATTGTTTTAAAAATTTCCCAACCAGTCCATTTCCTTTTTACTGATCAACCAATTACAATTTTTGACAAATTAAATTAATGAACAATGCTTCAAATATGACCATGCACGTGCAGTTTAAATCCATCCAATAGCTTTCCCCTGGCTTGGCGTTGGTTTTGCATTAATTATTGCTGTTAATATTTTGATATTTAATTTATTCTTAAATCCTGCTAAATAGGAATGTCCATGACATCAACTGCAAACTCGCTCTAAAAAAAACATACAAATTCTGCAGGAAACTGAACAAAAAAATGGTGAGGAATCTATATCGCTTGAAAGGATCAAAACACATGAATGAAGCTAATATTGATAAAATTCAATTTAAATTAATGTTAGACCAATTAAATAAAAATGAAAAAATCCAGCACAAATTTCATGAGCTTGAATCAAAAATTCTTTCGATTTTAAATTTCCAGGATTTCTTTGAAATCCTGCTCACTGAAATGGGCAAAATATTCAATGTCCCCTATGTATGGCTGTCCGTCATCAAAAACAGCAGCCTGGCAAACCTGATTAATCCCTTAATTGATTCAAAAATCATCATTGAAAAAACAAATTTTATCAGTCGATCGGAGTTTGATGATATTTTCGGCAACATTTCAACACCGCATCTTTTCAACAAGGCGCTTGAACCGTATGCTGTTTTTCTGCCCAGGGATAAAAAATATCACACAGGTTCAATGGCAATCGCACCGGTGCAGATAGATGGTGAAATCGTTGGAAGCCTGAACCAGTGGGATCAAACTGCTACCCGCTTTGAGCCGGGCATAGACACTTCCTCTCTTGAACAGCTGATGATAAAAGTTTCACTATGCCTGTCAAATGTTGCGGCCCACGAAAAACTTAAATATTTTGCCTATCATGACCCGCTAACCGGACTGTTAAACAGAAGAGCATTTGAAACGGTTCTCAATCGTGAATTTTCCCGTTCAAAACGGCATTCCAATAATCTTAGCCTGGTTTTTCTGGATCTGGATAAGTTCAAACGGATAAACGACCAATACGGCCATGATGCCGGGGATGATACCCTCGTATATGTCGCGGAAACGCTTCAGTCCATCATCCGGGAAGAAGATATTGTCGCCCGGTTTGCCGGCGATGAATTCGTGATTATCCTGCCGGAAACAAAAGCGGATAAGTCCGAGACTCTTATGAAACGGGTGCAGGTCTACCTTGACAGTCACCCCCTGAATCACAATGGCGCAAACATATCGATATCTCTCAGCTATGGAATTACTTCGACCCAAGACATGGAAATTAACAGTTCGGCGGTGCTCCTGAAAAAAGCAGATGAAAAGCTTTATTTTGAAAAAGAAAAAAAAGCCGGCCATTTTTTATAGTGAACCGGCTTCTGATTTTACACGACCCATATTGCCATGCCAGAAGCTGCTTCAATCACTTTTCGGGCAGTACTGCCCATTGTGAATTCCTTATTGTTTGAATCGCCCTGGCGGCCTAAAATGATTGTTCCACATTCGTTTTTTCCGGCTGCCGCCAGAACATCCTTTGCCGGATTTCGCGACCCTTCTGCAATTTCCACCTGAATCCGGTTTTCTTCAATTCCCGCACTGGTCAGCATCTGCTTTGCTTTTTCCATGACCGGAGCGATTTCTTCTGCTGCTTTTTCCGACCACAATTCCGCAATGCCTGGAATATCTTCAAAAATTGCTTTGGGCAGGAAACGCCTTAGTGACCGCTTGGTATGAAATAAAATAATCCGGCTTTCTGTTCCGTTTAGCATAAACCCGGCATAATCTATTGCCTTTAAAGCACTCTCTGAATTGTCAACCGCAACCAATACATTTCTGTCTTTCACAGTACCTCGTAACAGCCAGACCGGACAATTTCCACTGTACTCCAGAAGCTTTAATGAAACCTCACCCATAAAAAAAGCCTCAACGCGTGAACGCCCATGACAATTAAGCAGAACACCGTCTGCCATTTTATCGTGAGCCCAATTTACGATATCTCTCGCGATATCGAGCTTTGGACTCTGACAAACTTTTTTAATTCTATCCGGCGAAAAATTATATCCAACCAGCGTTTCCTTTGCGCTGCCCAAAATATTTTCAGCAAACGCCTCATTCCGCTGATTGATCTTCTTTAAGCTACTTGCGATTTCACGTTTTTTCCTGCCTTCTTCAATCAGTGCCAAGGGCAATGAAGGTAAAACATACATCAGGACCGGGTTTAAATTATGTTGTGGCCCGAACATAAGATTTAAATAATCCAGCGATTTCTGCGCAAACGCTGATCCATCCTGAGGCAAAACAATCATTTTTGATACTTCTTCATTCATCCAACTATTTTCCTTCCCGGGTTTAACTATAAAAAATTACAGGTTCTTAATTTCAAAGGAGTCAAATTAAAAAATATAAGGATGTATATTTTAAGAACTATTTTTTGACGAATTTTTCAAGCAGCCATTCATTTCTTAAATCTCAGATCCTGTTCGTGGCATTAACTCTTGAGGATAGAGGTAAGGGAACTCAATGGATGGGATTATATATTCCCTTATTTGCATTTAAATTTCTATATGGCGTTAAAAAGCTTACTCTATGGGTATGTTGACAGCGGAATTAACCCGACGGCATATTTTTTTACTATAAATTTATCCGGATCCCGGTCAGATGTTATCCATGCAAACCCTTCATTACGCATCGGCAAAATAGACGCATGCAGTGTATAAACCTGTCCGGCTTCGGCGTTAAACGTGAGATACTGGTTAAAATATAAATATTTGTCTAAAAAAGGGTAATCCAGCGCAGCCTCCAGAAACAGCGTATGCTTTCCGGGGTGAACGGCAATGCTGGATTCATCAGTGTAAAGTGGCACATTTTTATCAATGGAGAGAATTTTCACAGGGGTAAACATTTTATCATCCGGCTTGATAATGGCAATTTCCTCATCCGGCAAATACGGCCCGACGTATTTTTTCTTTGGGCCGCAGGAGATTATCAGGGCAGGTAAAAGGATAATGATCAAAAAAAGAAAGTTTGATTGCCGTGTTTTTCTAAAAAGGGAAAAAACAGTCGATTTCATGGACACTTCCTCGTCGGAGTAAGTTAATACCTGAATTTTGCAGATAATATTATATAAAATATACAATATGTTTATATTCAATGCAACCGGTTTGTACAAACTAAAAACGTTGACAAAGATTTCGGTTTTTGCAATTAAAGTGAATAATTATAATGATTTTTTCAGTTTCCTATCAAGTAGAGGGATTTTTTATTATGGCTGAAGAATTAAGTTCAAGGAGTGAAGAATTAAAAAAATGGATTACCCAGATTGTCTCCGAAATTGGACCGCGATGGGCAGGTTCTCCAGCGGAAGCCCGCGCAGCAGAAAGAATCCGTAAGGAATTTGGAAAAACATGCGATGAAGCTGAGATAGACGCGTTCTCGGCCTATCCTCGCTTTCCTGAAAATTCTCCTCATATAATACTCGGTTTTTATATTCTGGCTTTAGTTCTCTATCCTACTTCAAGGTGGCTTGCTTTCGGAATTTTTGCATTTGGAGGCGCATGGCATTTGCTAGATAATATCTTCATGTTGAAGTTTTTAGACCCAATTATATCCGTTAAAAGGACTGTGACGAACGTCATTGGAAAAATCCATCCGAGCGAAGAAACAAAAAAGATTCTGATCCTATCCGCTCATCACGATTCCCCGAATTGCTATAGAATATGGGATGATGATTTTAAGGGAAAAAAATATTTACGTCTGATGTTGATTACAGAGGTTATTGTTTATTCCTTCTTGTTTTTCACTTTAGCTGGATCAATCGCAGGGTCTTTTTTTGAGATTTATGTCTATAATGGCATCACATACGTTGACATTCTCTGGATTCCCTTCGCTTTTGCTGCAATATATATTTTGTGGTACTGCAAACTTTTTACCCCATATGCTCCCGGATCTGGTGCGAATGACAATCTTGCTGCCGTTGCTGCCCTTATAGGCGTGGGAAGGTCACTGGCAAGGAAACGGCCCCGATATACTCAGATATGGCTTGTATCATTTGGCGCAGAAGAGAGAGGATTTAAGGGATCACTTCACTTTGCCAAAAAGTATAAAAAACTGCTCAAGGAAGCCCTGATCGTCAACCTTGACCTGGTAGGAGCAGGCCGAAAAAGTGTCATCCACACACATGAAAAGTTTTACGGGGCAAAGTTATCACCCGAGGCTGTTGACTTTGCTCTCAAAGCGGCCAAACGCGCCGGAATTGATGCGATACCCTATGTTGCTCCTGCAGGCGGTTCGGATGCAGCTGCCCTGTGCTATCATGGCTTGAAGGCAACGACCATTTTTAACCATGCTGAAGATAAATGGCCCCCCATGTGGCATAATGATACAGATCGTCCGGAAAATATTGATCCCGGTGCCTTAGAGAACATGATTCGTCTCTTGGAAGAGACGGTTCGAGAATCGGAAGACCAGAGTGGTTAAGATGGCGAAAGAGTTTTGTGGATATTTACTTAATGTTCAAAGTTCACATTATATCCGCAAAGTAAAGATCCGGGTCCAGAGGACCCGGCTTTGGGTTAAGCCCAGAGGGCCAGATTTTTTAAGCTAAAATGAAAAAAAATTCTGTTTACGCTTTACTTTGCCATTGTCTGCATGGCTGCGGAGAGACGCTGCTGGGCTTTTTGGACTTCCGGGTCATTCATATACTTCATTGTTTTCATGAATGATCCCGCAAATTTTTTTTCCATTGCATCACCTTTTTTGCGCAATTCTTTAAACTCTTCAGGCTGGCTGTTTTCATCTTTCAGTTCTGGATATTTTTCTGATATTTTTTTCATTTTGGGCCCGAGCACCGCCATCCTGTCGGCAAATTTATTCATTGAAGCAGCAACTTTGCCTGCACTGTCCGCTTTATCAAGACCCTCCAGATAATCAATCATCACATCAAGAAATTCTTCATTGACTTCCACGGCATCACTATATTTTCCACTACAACCGATGAACACAAGCATTAAAAAACTTAATAAGACTAAAACCGTTTTTTTCACCAGACGCCCTCCTTTTATCATGCATTATTAATGTCAACAGACTGTACGTGAGGTTTGTCAGAATTAACCCCGATCAATTAATTCGAATCATTAATATCAAAAAATCCAAGCACTTAAAAGTAAAATTTCAGTCACCCCTTTTATACACTAATAGTTTGTTGCATAAAGATAATAAATCTAATATATTAGATTAAATGGAATGTAAATCATGCTTTGGTATATTAATACTTATCCCAAGGGGACATTATGAATCCACTTAAAATCAAGGTTTTTACCTACTTTACGCTCACCATCTCATCATCCTGTGAAGTTCAAATAAACAATTGGCTGGCTGAAAATCCAAACATCGAAATTGTCAACATGCTCCAGTCCGAGTCAATGGCTTCCAAAAATGATCGGATCGAACGCAATATGTGTATTACTGTCCTGTACCGGGAAACATAATCAACCAATCAAATTAATTAAACATTTTACCGCTTCAATTCTCAAAAACATCTAAAGAATCTGTCCCCTCCATCGCATTAACGTGAAATTACGGTATCTCAACCAGTATGGAAAATTTGCATTTAATTAAATGCTTGATTTTCGGACAGGGTCTCGCCTTTCTATGTATCCACAAAATCAGTCCTCGCGATCAAATTAAAAATGGGATATTGGGCTTTTAAGTCATGCCGACCGGCTTCATATGCTTATCACAAGGCCTTAAAAATCAGTGCCCACAAATCACATGGTTAAAACTTTTCGGATAGATTCTGCCAGATCCTGAATTTTAACCGGTTTCATCAGGAAATCCTTTATGCCGATGACAATGACTTTTTCTTTTGTAATGGTTTCACTAAAGCCCGTGCAGAGAATAATCGGAATATCCGGTCGAATCTTTAAGATTTCCTTGGCAAGCACTTCGCCGGTCATTTTTGGCATGGTCATATCCGTGATCACCAGATCAAAATCATATGCGACGCTATCGAAAAATACCCCTTGATGAGCAGGTATAACAACCCTGAAATAATAAAAAAAGCGCCTATTTGAGGCAGCAGGACGCCCGGTGCTGTCGATTTAACAATAAAAGCAGTGTAAAATATGACAACCGGCAGTAAGGCCAGAACGTATAAACAAATCGTGAAAATGACTTTTACCTTTTCTTGAAGTAAAAAATCACTTTTCTCATAATTTTTTAGTAATTGATTAAAATCTGGTTTCATATACCTGCTTACCGTTTTCCCGTGTGAAATACTTCGTTGATGGCTTTGTAAAAAACAAATTCTGCTACAAAAAATCACTCACCGATAATTGACCAGATCCATGCATACATTTGATCAAATGTCTCGTTTCGGTTCACTTCATTAAAGTTTTCATGAAAATTATCTTTGTGTAAAACATACGTGAGCAGACTACTGTCCATGCTTTTAAACAGCTCTTCCGCTTCTGCGGAAGCCGCCACTTGGTCTGCGCCGGCAATAACGGCAAACGTGGGATGATGCCATTGGGAGAAATTTTCTTTGACCCATTTCTGGGCTTTTAACAGTTCACTCCCAAAACGCATGGTGGGTTTTGTGCCCCGGATACCGTCTTCTTCATCCTGCCGGTGACGTTTAGTAATCACTTCATCATGGGTCAGAAGCTCTGTCAGATCAGGGCCGGGGATAACCGCTTTCGGGATGACGAATCCGAAAAGCTTGATGAGCGGAATCATAATGGGCGGAACTTTAATGGCATTTCCATAATAGGGAGATGATAAAAGGTAACCCTTGATCCTTGAATCATTGTCAGCGTATCGGATCCCGAAATGGGTGGCAATCAGTCCGCCCATGGAATGACCCACCACAAAAATCGGAATATCCTTATAAGCTTTTTTCGTCCATTCAAGAAAGTCCGCCGTGTCTTCCAGATACTGATCAAAACCGGAGATAAAGGTCTTTTCCTGTTTATGGCCTCTTAAGTCATAGGAAACCGTTGCAATGTCCCTTTCTTTAAAATAGAGAGCAGGCGTCACATAGTCACCGGCATGCGCCAGGCCGCCATGGATAGCCATTAAGACCGCCTTCGGTGCTTCAGGTTCCCAAATGTGAATATCAAGCTCCTGTCCGTCTCCTGTTTTTAAAACATCCAGCTTTGTTTCGGAAAATCTCATCATAAGCTCCAATTTAAAAATTTTATAAAATTGATGGCAACGACATATTCTTTTAATAACGTGAAGCAGCTGGTTTGTAAATCAGGCCTTTCCTGATTTTTATAGCCCAAAACCCTTAGGCCGCATTTTTCATGAAAAATTTTATCGCTGAGAATTCAGATAAAATATAATTAAAACAATTTGTTATGCGACAAATATGTGCCACAACCCCTGTTCCATGATGTCGGCAAACCCTAGGCCATGGAGCGGTGATTTTTCAGCCGGGCCAGCACCCATAATACCCGCCGGCAAAAATAATGAGCAGACTCCAGGTCAGCAACCCCCCTGCCCGAAAAAATGGATGAAAGAACGAAACCGTTCGCGGGCGATAGCATGCCCATAAAAATGCCCACTTCCCTGAATCCGCCTTTTTCAAAATAATACCGGGTCAGATACGGGGCAACGGGCGCGTTTCGGTCTTCAAAGCGGCTGCCGCTGATGGTCAAAACTGTCACATCATCGTGTTCAGCTATTTCAATTTCAGAATCAGACACCAAATAACTGTTTTCATTGGCATCACTTTCCTGGTCGCCAAAGGCGGGGGTCAAAAACAAAAAAATAACCATTCCAACCGTTGCAGCGATCCTTTTCATACCACCTTGATATACATTCAAATTTACGAATTTCATTTTTCTATACATAGCCCGGATTTCTCACAAGCCTGATTCGTTCATTTGCAAGGCATAAGGGGTGAAGCTGTAGTTGCTTTACCGCAAACCGCTTATAACACAGCAAATGGACGAATCAGGTTTGCCCGAAGGGTGGAAAATTTATTTGAATACTTCTTATAAATACAAAACTGTGTGTGTTTTAATGTACTTTTTACGTATAAATTATTGTTTTAATTATATATTTTCTAAAGATAGCTCAAATAAAATTTTTCATGAGAATTGCGGGCTAGGCCGACAGAATATAGAACTATACCATGCTGTTTCCATTTTATTAAGCAATGAATTGAAAAATTTAACAGGTTGTTGAAAAACGTCATGAGCACAGGCCAGACACATCAATATCAGACAAGGCAAAATTCGGCGAAATAGCGGAGGTTACATTTATAAATGAGCATTTTGAGCGTCAATTTTAACGCCGCATGGCCAAGCGTAATAGTTTTTCAACAGCCTGCTAAGCCTTCGGTCGATTCATCGCCAAAAATCTGTCGGATATAATTTCCGCAATTTCTTCCTGATTCCGGGTGCTGCAGTCTATAATTATTTCACCGTATCTATTGTACAGTGCCTGCCGTTCATCATATAATTCCTGAAACGATTGCGTATCGGATTTAGCGATTCCCCGGGTTTTAAAGTTATGGATTCTTTTTTTCAGCACCTCATACGCCACTTTCAGAAAAATGACCGTGGATATGCTTTGAAGATGCTGCATTGCTTTGTCACTGTAAACCGCACTACCGCCGGTTGCAATGATGTGCTTTTCAATATTTATTTTCCGGATTCCGGATTCCTCGATCTCCCTTAAATTCAGATAACCGGTTTCATCCATTATCTGTTGAAGAGATTTCTGATGATTAATCTGAATCAGGACATCCGTATCAATAAACCCGAACGACAGGTATTTTGCCAGAATGATGCCGATGGTACTTTTCCCGGCACCGGGCATGCCGATTAAGGTGATATTGTTTTTTTTATTCATGCCACTTCTCCGGTTATTTATCTTTGATGGATTCGTAAAAAGTCAAAAACCAACTGTTATTTTGAAGCATTCTTTTGATACAGTTTTTTCCATGAATCTTTCTGGTTCATCCGGGCATTGGTTAATGCCAGATAAAGCGCGCCTACCGCCAATTCAGCACAATGAAATGATTCTTCAGGCAATGTTTCCAAATACGAAATCACATCTTCAGTCGTGATCTTCCAGGCATCCTTAATTGTCTTTTTTTCAGCCATCATGGCAACCGTGTTGGCACAGGCGCGGGTGTTTATGCACCCGTCAGTCACAAATGAAACCCATTGAATCCGATTATTATTGATGGTTAAAAATATTTCAATTGTATCACCGCACTCACCTGTGTTTTTCCCATAGCCATCCGCATTTGTTACAATTTCACACCGGTCGGTCTGAAACGCCATTTCCAGGTAATGCTGGGAGTGCTTATTCCAAAAATCATCCATAATATATATTCATCTCTTTTTTCAATTTCAGGATTGTCGGGTGGTGTCCTTTTACTGTCGTCCGCAACATTTCTACACCAGGCGAAACACCGTATCCTTTTTTTTCGGAGATTTTTTCAGTCAGCAAAAATACAATTTTAATTTAATTACAGATAGTTAAAAAAGACCACACCCCTAAAATCATGAATATTATATTGACATAAAATAGTTTTTCCATCTATAATTTTTATAATAAAAGCTCAAAATTTGAAAAATTATCGTTTCCATTTCTAATGATCGGCTTTTTTATCCATTGAGATCACACGTCAATCCATCTGTTTCTCATTTGTTTTGTTCTTTAAAAATATAAATATTTAAAAATGCCTGTTCCCTGTTCTTAAAAATTAATTTTTTATAACGAAAGGAGGGGATGAGTATGGGTGGCTATAAACTGGAAAAAGACCTTATTTTTTATCATACGGGTGAACCCGGCACGATATTTACTTACAAGACCGGAAACCTCATGAATGAAAAAATGCTTAAAGAAACATTAGATCACCTGAAATATAATGCGGAAAGAAGAGTGGATTGGGTTGAAGAACGCCGAAAAATACCACGGGTTTAAAAAAACAATCGGCATAAACTGACCGGGGAACAGGCCTATTCAATAATAACACGTTCAGCGGATAATCTTCAAAAACCGATCCTTGGCCGAATACGATATACCCGTCTGCAAAACTCCATCCAACCCTATATCATTGCGCAAGACAGATCCCCATTTACAATTACCTGCCCCACAAATAGAATACAACCATACGCCTTAATAAAAAATAATTTCATGACTGATTTTAATACAGCCGATTACACGTTATGCGCCCGGACAAAATCGTGAGATGAGACGTATGAATGATTTTTGGCATAATACCATCCAGATATTATGTAATTAAGGATGTTTATAACTATCTTCAGTTATGCGATTTTGCATAATATCTCATATACTTCTCATTTTCCCTGCAAAAAGTATTCTTTGAATGATTCACATTATCCTGTATAATGTTTAAAAATATGAGTTTAAGTACAAAGAACGATCCATCAGAGTTGACAAAATAAATATACCAGTTGTAAGGCTCAGATCAGGTCGATCGGAAAGGCAACAATGCAGACAACGCTTAATTAATTTCAAATCCATTCCTTGAGATCATGAAAACTTCGGAAAAAAGGCATTATGGGATTTAAAAAAATATACATTTTGCTTTCAATCATGATCCTTTTATTGGGGTCTATTCTCTATTCCGTTTATGATGCGGTAAAAGATAAAACCATAACAGAATTTAATACCCAGCAAATGCTTCTGGCAAAACAGGCGGCAAAAAGCATTGAAAAATATTTCCACTATTACTTCCTTGATCTTTCCTACCTTTCTGAGATCAGCTATATCTCTTCTTTAAACAAGCAGGGTGAAGAACTGCTTGACGCTTATTATGAAAAGCATTCAAATGAAATCCGTGCGCTCACCCGCGTCAGTGAAAATGGTCAAATCCTGTACACCGTCCCTTTTAATAAAAAAGCTATCGGCGCAGACATATCCTACCAGGAACACATCCGAACCATCATTGACACAAAAAAACCGGTGATCAGTGAAGTTTTTCAGGCAGCACAGGGCTATCAGGCAATCGCCTATCATGTACCCGTATTTAATAATGGTAAATTCAATGGGTCCCTATGCGTTCTGATCCCTTTTAACAACCTGGCAAAAGAATTCCTGAAAAACATCAAAATTGGAGAAGAGGGATATGCATGGGTGATCAGTCGAAAAGGGGTTGAATTATACTGTCCGGTACCCGGACATGTCGGGAAAACGGTTTTTGAAACATCCGACAGATTCCCTTCAGTTATTTCCATGGCAAAGGAAATGATAAAAGGGGAAAAAGGGATAACGACCTACACATACGATAAAATCCGCGCAAAAAATATCGAAAAAATTACAAAGCATGCGGTCTATTGCCCGATTCAATTAGGCAACACATTCTGGTCGATTGTTGTCGCAACACCTGAAAAAGAAGTCTTATCAACCATGACCGGATTCATCAAATCATCATGAACCTTTGTACAAACGCCTACTATGCCATGCGGGAGTCAGGCGGTGTCCTGGATGTATCTCTCACCCAGGTCGAACTCAGACCAGATAACCTATTAAGAAAAGTGAATTTACCGTCCGGTTCCTACGTGAAGCTCAGAATCAGCGACACCGGCAGCGGCATAGACAATTTAACCATGGACCGAATATTTGATCCGTATTTTACCACCAAACCCAAAGGAGAAGGGACGGGTATGGGACTTGCGGTGGTACACGGCATTATCAAAAGTTATTTCGGGGATATTATTGTTCACAGTGAGATTGGAAAAGGGACCTCTTTTCAGATATATCTTCCGGTTGTTGACGATGATACAACGTCAAGCCGGATTGAGCTGAATGAACCGCTTCCCGGGGGCCATGAAAAAATTATGATCGTTGACGACGAAGCGTTAATCGTGCAGATAAACAGAAAAACACTGGAAAATCTGGGTTACCGGATAAGTACGTATACATGCAGCGAAGAAGCCCTGGATGCTTTTCGTGCCCATCCTGAAAAATTTGACATGGTCATCACAGACATGAGCATGCCGAAAATTAATGGTATTCAACTGGCCAAAGAAATATTTTCTGTCAGACCCGATCTTCCGATAATTATCTGTACCGGTTTCAGTGATCTGATCAACGAGGAAACAGTCGAATCCTTTGGCATCAGAAAGCTCGTCATGAAGCCGATATTAAGAAAAACCCTGGCCCTGACGGTAAGAGAAGTGCTTGACAATAACAGAAAATAATTACAAAAATGTAAGGCTATAAAACCTTTGGCTTAACCTGCAAATCAAAATATAATATAAAAACAGATATATATAAAATTAAAGAGAGATTGGCACAGGGGTTGCATTTAAATAGCAACTAATTACTAAAATTTAATCGCAATTTTTTTAAAATATAAACTATCTGGAGATGAACAAAATGAACGGAAGAGTAACAGCCATTTCTGCAATAAACAAAATCAAAACGGTAAAAACAACTATCCCTTTCAAAGAAGAAAACTCCATCAATAAGTTTGGAGAAAACGTCTTCAGCATGTCCGTGATGAAGCAACGGCTGCCCAAGGATATTTATAAATCATTAAAGGACACGGTTGAAAACTACTCCGCCCTGGATGCCTCGGTTGCGGATGTGGTGGCCAATGCCATGAAAGACTGGGCAATCAGTAAAGGGGCCTCCCATTACGCCCATGTGTTCTTCCCGCTGACCGGCGCCACGGCTGAAAAGCATGACAGCTTCCTGGTCCCGGATTTGTCCGGAAACGCCATGGCGGAATTTTCAGGAAAAACGCTGATCCAGGGAGAACCGGATGCATCGAGTTTTCCCAGCGGCGGCCTCCGCCAGACTTTCGAGGCCAGAGGTTATACGGCATGGGATGTCACCAGCCCGGCATATATCATGGAAAGCCCCAACGGCGCCACACTCTGTATTCCCACGGCCTTTTTATCATGGACAGGCGAGGCCCTGGACAAAAAGACCCCGATCCTGCGGTCCATGCAGGCCCTCAACACCCAGGCCCAGCGGATACTAAAACTTTTCGGTGACAACTCCGGTAAAATCGTTTCCGCCACCTGCGGTGCGGAACAGGAATATTTTCTGATTGATAAAAACTTTATTTCCTCCCGGCCGGATATTCAAGCTTCGGGAAGATCCCTGTTCGGCGCGCCATCTCCAAAAGGCCAGCAGTTTGACGACCATTATTTCGGTGCTATCACCGACCGCGTGCTGGCCTTTATGTTTGAAGTGGAACGCGAACTGTACCGGCTGGGAATCCCCGTCAAAACAAGGCATAACGAAGTGGCCCCGGGGCAGTTCGAAGTGGCCCCGGTTTTTGAAACCGCCAACCTGGCCACCGACCATCAGCAGCTGACCATGGTGACCCTTAAAAAAGTAGCAAAAAAACACGGCATGGAATGTCTGCTGCATGAAAAACCGTTTGCCGGCGTGAACGGTTCCGGCAAGCACTGTAACTATTCTTTTGGAAACGCCACTCAGGGCAACCTCCTGGATCCGGGCGAAACACCCCACAAAAACGCCCAGTTTCTTGTATTCTGCGCTGCCATCATCCGGGGCGTTCATAAATATTCCAAAGTGCTACGTGCGGTTGTCGCATCCGCCGGCAATGACCATCGCCTGGGGGCCAATGAAGCACCGCCTGCGATTATCTCTATTTTCCTCGGCGAGCAGCTGGCTGACGTGTTTTCGCAGATTAAAAATGGCGGGGCTACTTGCTCCAAAAAAGCCTGTATGATGGAAATCGGTGTTGACGCGCTGCCGGACCTTCCCAAGGATGCGGGCGACCGCAACCGGACCAGCCCGTTCGCATTCACCGGCAACCGGTTCGAGTTCCGGGCGGTGGGTTCCGACCAGTCTGTTTCCGGCCCGCTGGTGGCCATGAATACCATTTTTGCAGACTCCATTGATTATATTGCCACGGAACTTGACAACGCCACCGGCGGCGATCCTTCAAAACTCAATGCCGCGGTTCAGGTTGTGATGAAAAAAATTATAGACAATCATGGATCGATTATTTTTAACGGTGACAACTATACGGACGCCTGGCAGGAAGAAGCAGCCAAGCGGGGGCTGCCCAACCTGAAGACCACCCCGGAAGCGCTTCCGATGCTCGTTGAAGACGATGTGATCGAACTTTTCAGCAAATACAATGTGCTGTCCAAAGATGAAATGCACAGCCGGTATGAAACCTACCTGGAGCAGTATAACCTGAAAATCGAAGTGGAAGCCAGGACGGCTGCGGAAATGGCGAACACCATCATCTACCCGGCGGCCGTGCGCTACCAGACCGAACTGGCCGACTCCTGCCTGAAAATGAAGGAACTGGGTGTGGATTATGAGGATACCGCTTTAAAGGAAACTGCCGGACTGATCAAGGACTTAAAAGCCGGCATTAAAACCCTGGAGGATCTGATCGCTCACAAAGGTGATGAGGCGCTGGATGAAGCAATAACCTGCTGTGAACAGACCCTGCCGGCTATGCTGAAGCTCCGTGAAATTGCCGATAAACTGGAAGGGATTGTGGCAGACGACCTGTGGCCGCTGCCGACGTATCAGGAGATGCTCTTTATCCGATAATTTTCTATTTCTATTTTAGCTTTGGGTTGCGCTGCAGCCTTCGTCGCTCAACGTACATTCGTACGCCTCACGCCTCAGACTTTGCGCGCCTTGCCAATTTTAATAAGAATGGTGAAACTTTTTTCTTTGCCATCTAAGAGATGATTCAAAGCCCGGACTGCAAAAGCAGTCCGGGCTTTTTTGTCTGATTCTATTTTATACCATTGTTCAAAACGCCCCATTGACTTATAAATATATTATAAATATAGCGCGTCTGAAAAAAGAGAGCAGAGTCAAGTTGGCTCTTGCTAATATTTTAAATGGGTCAAGAGCAGACTTGGCCTTTTAATGGGTAACCTCCTAATCAAAACCAACGGCGCTTTTTTCTTGATAGTAAATTGAAGATTATATATAATAATTAGATTAAATTATAGGTGCTATCCTTGAAACAACAGTTTACGAAATATTCCCACAGTATTTTTTACTTATTGGAAAGGATTGAAATGACAAATAAAAAACACCCGCCAGGGCCGGACTGTGTCATCTCTATTTTTAAAAATCAATGTCGTAAACCCCTGACCGTATGGATGCAGCTTGCTGTCGTAGTCCTCATTTTCGGTATTCTGTCAGGCTGCAGCATTAAAAAACTGGCGGTAAGCCAGATGGCGGGCCTGATGGAAGACGGTTTTCCCGCTTATATGAAAGAAACCGATCCCGAGCTCGTGCGTGATGCCATGCCGGCGAATCTTAAGCTGATCGAAGCAATGCTTGAAACCGACCCGAATAATCCGACACTTTTATTACTTGCCTGCCAGGGATTTTCAGCTTATGCATTTCTTTTCATCGAAGAACATGATCCCATTCGGGCTAAAAAGCTCTACGACCGGGCTAAAAAATACGGGTTTGCCATGCTAAAACAACGTCGTCTGATTCCGGATGCCATATATGATCTGGATGCCTGGGATAAAAAACTCACCGATGCCGGCAAAGATGATGTGCCCGCCATTTTCTGGACAGCCTTTGCGTGGGGGGGGAAAATCCAATTGGACCGCGAATCTCCGTCCTCTTTGGCGGATATTCCGTTTGTTATTCGTCTTGCCGAACAGACCGCCATTCTGGACCCGACATACTGGTTCGCCGGTCCGGATACATTTTTAGGGTTTTATCATGGAAACGTTCCAAAGCCCATTGGCGGAAAACCTGAGCTGTCGAAACAGCATTTTGAAGCCGCCCTTGAACTTAACGGAAGAAACTTTTTAATGGTTCAGGTCCTTTATGCCCGTTCCTATGCAATACAGGTACAAGACCGGGACCTTTTTAATGCGCTGCTTTCCGAAGTAATTGAATCCAGTGAGGATGTGTTACCGGAAGCCGCACTTTCCAATGCCATAGCGCGTGAAAAGGCAAAAAAGCTGATAAAACAATCCGATGAATTTTTTTAAATAGTGTCTAAATAACAAGGGGGAAATTTAATGGTCCTGTTTAAAAGGAAAATCACCGCAGCAATGGTATTGTTCTTTGCCATATTTACTTTTATCATGTTAAACGACAGCTTAGCTCCGGCAGGCGCTTCCAAATCCGCCCAGACGAAGATTAAAATAGCCCATATTGCCCCGGAAGGGTCCACGTGGGACAGAATTCTTAGAGAATTCAACGAAGAATTAAAGGAGAAAACCGACAATCGTGTCAGCTTTCAAATATACTCCGGCGGAGTGGCCGGGGATGATAAAGGCGTTTTAAGCAAGGTCCGTATTGGCCAGCTCGACGGCGGAGCGTTTACCGGAGTTGGTATGGGAGACATTCTCCCTGAAGTACGAATTTTAGACCTTCCCTTTTTTCTTACCAATGAAGGGGAATTTGAACGTGTACGAACAGGCTTAACCCCTTATTTTAAAAAAGCGTTTGCCGAAAAAGGATTTATCCTTATCGGCTGGATAGATGCCGGTTTTGTTTATTTTTACAGTGCCAAACCGATTCATAATCTAGAAGAGCTTCAAAGGACAAAAGTCTGGGCCTGGGAAGGCGATGCTCTGTCACGGATATGTTTGGAGGAAATCGGTGTAACACCGGTGGCGCTGTCCATTGTCGATGTCATGATGGGTCTTAACACCGGTATGATAGATACCGTATACAACACCCCGCTGGGGGCTGTATCGTTTCAGTGGTATGTCCGGACCAAGTATCAGACCTCAACTCCGCTTGGGTTTATAACAACGGCGCTTCTTGTCCGGAAAAAAACGTTTGAAAAGCTTTCGCAGGATGACCAGAATACCATGGTGGCGCTGTTTGAGAGCCACTTTAAAGGATTAACTCAGCTGATACGAAAGCAGAATATTGAGGCCACGGAGGTGATGAAAACCCGTGGTATCCAAGCAGTTAAGTGGTCTCAGGCGGACATAAATGAACTGAGGACTTCATGCGAACGTACAATGAGAAAACTCATCGGAAAACAGTATCCCCAGAGTCTTTTGGATGAAGCGTTTCGGCTCAGAAAGAGCACTTCGACCAGCTTGCAACCTTAAGGAACAATTCAAGAGGTGCCCCCGCTTCCCTCCATTAACGTGATGCTGACCATAGGGTGGATTTATAGCGGAGCGTAATCCACCAAAAGACTTCCTTTTCAGGGTGTGGGTGTGTCCAACTTTAATAATCGCCCTTCAGTTCTCCGAGCTCTGGCAACAACTTGCCAGAGCCACCCACACATAAAAAATTCAAGATTAAAGACCCCGCTTACTCGTTAGCCAATCAAAAGGAAACAAATGAATGGTTGAAAGATTATCAGTATTTTCTCTCATTATTCGGTTCAGAGGCAGGAATTAATCAGGCAGCTACAGTAAAGATTGCAGGTGAAATATAAATCTCACTTTTGCTTGGGTCCATGGTTCTGAGAAGTATCTGGAGTCATAGTGTAAATTTGGCTAACAATCACGTTAACCTTTGTTTCTTATGATGGAGAGGTTGTGATGAAATTCTTGGATCCAAACAAACCAATTGCAACGTGCATATCTGAGACATGTGATTATTGCACCGTTTGTAAAACCCTGCATTGTCATTTTACGCTCAGAGATTTGATATTTTTTCTTTTGATTGTCTCTCCCTCTTTTCTATTAGGAGGCGCTGGAATTTATCATATAAGTGGATGGTCGATAATTCCATGGCTGATTCTGATAATCGGATATTTTGGTTTTGTTGAAATCCGGGTGATGTGTTCCCATTGTCCGCATTATGCTGATAAAGGAAGCTCATTAAAATGTTGGGCAAATTACGGTTCACCCAAAATCTGGAAATATCGACCGGGTCCAATGACATTTTGGGAAAAAGCTATATTTTTTGTTGGTTTTGCACTTGTCTGGGGATACCCACTTTTTTTCCTGATTTCCGACTTTCAATTGTTTTTGCTAATTGTTTATATTCTAACAGTTGCCGGCTTTTTTATGACATTAAGAACGTTTCTTTGTTCCCAATGTATAAATTTCGCATGTCCACTGAATACGGTTAAAAATGAAGTTCGCAGAGATTTTTTTGAGCGTAATCCCGAGGTTGCTAAAGCATGGACTATTGATATCAAACACTGAGAACTATGAGGCTGTCTAACAGGAAGAAAAATTCACTTCTGACCCCGAAAACTTCATTTAATTTCATGAGCATACTTTCTGTTTGACAAAATAAGAAATATTCGATTTAAATGTTTAAGGTTTTGTCTGTATTCAGGCATTTAAAAATATATGGATGTCATGAAGATAAAAAAAAACAGCATCATTCAGGCGGCGGTTTTCTATGCCTGTTCTGTTGTTATTGCAGAAGCCACTTTCGGGAACCCTAATTTTCCGATCAATTTATGGCGTTTTGAAATTATTTTGGCCTGGCAATGGAGTGTACCGGTGCATGCTGCCGGTTTTATCTGGCTGTTTTTCTGCAACAGGCTTTTTTATGACCAGAGCATTATGATCCCGATTTTTGTTTCAATCCTTTTTTTTATCGCATGTGAAACTGCTAACTGGTCGGTTTTTCATTTTTTTGTCTATGAACCATACCCGGTGGGAAAAGCATATCCCCTGGGGTCTGCCGGATCGTTCTGGTTGATCATATTTTTATATTCAGTGCTTTGCACGGTTACAAGTTTTCTTTTAAGAACAAACAAAATATTTAATAAAAACAGACCTGAATGAAGGTGGGGACATGGCAGAATCGGGTGTCAAAGCTTGAATTATGAATTAAAGTTTAAGAACCCGACTGAATTCAACTTTGACACTATATTTTAGGCGGACTGATGATTGGTTCAGTGTACTACCGAATAGCTGCCGACCTATTACTCGCGGTTCACACGTCGTTCGTTCTCTTTGTGATCCTCGGCCTTGTTCTCATACTGGTTGGAGGTGTTCGAGGTTGGCCGTGGGTCCGGAACCCATGGTTCCGCCTGAGTCATTTGATAGCTATCGGTGTCGTTGTTGTTCAGGCATGGATAGGGGTGATTTGTCCCTTGACAACCCTTGAGATGGCGCTCAGGTCCCGAGCAGGGGATGCGGTCTACAGTGGCAGCTTCATCGCACAATGGATGGAGACCCTTCTTTACTATGAGGCCCCGCTATGGGCCTTTGCAATTTGCTACACGGCATTCGGCTTGCTTGTTGTGGCGAGTTGGATCACCGTTCCTCCTCGGCCGCTGGCCCGACGCGGCCAAGCCAATCGCCCTGGAGACGCTGCCTAACAAGCACATGAACAACGTTAAAAATTAAAAAAGATTGTGGAGTCGGCCCTTTAATGGGTGATCCCCCAACCTGACATTTGCAGGCAAATCAGACCTTCCGGTTGAATTGCCCCATGACGCGCCACAGGCGGTCAAAGGAGGTATGACGCCATTTTCTGTTTAACAAAAGCCGCATGACCGGCAGCAGCTTACTGTATTTGCCGCTGATATGACGGTAAATATCGCTTTTTTTAAATTCCCGGTTATACTGCTTCATCAGGCGATTATTCCATTCGTTGACCCCGTTATCGACCCCATTATCGACCAGGAACCGGGAAAGGAATTTTCCATTTTTCATGCAGGCCACGATCCCACACCCGCCGGATGCTTCCACAAGGCCGATGGTATCCCCAGTGAGAATCAGTCCGGGAATGGCGGATGCCTCGTGATGCATCCCGGCCATGGGAATAATTGACGCGCCTTCAAAGCTGACATCCGCCTTTTTCAATCTGTCGGAAAACACCGGATACGTCTCCCACAGAATTTTTAAAATTTTTAACAATTCCGCCCCTGAGGGCGCATCTCCCCTCTTTCCGGGCGGCATGGCGCCGGTGATAACCATGACCCCGGCTTCCGCATCACCGTCTCCCCGGGGGAAAATAAAAGCAATCATCGGAGGATGGGACTTGAGCTCGGGAAGGGTGCCCGGCGTGATAATGAAAAATTCCATGCCTGAAAAATCGCTTTCTATGCCGCTGCAGATCCGTTTGGCAATGGGGCTGTTGATCCTGCGGTAGTTCAATCCGCTCTTACGGCCCAGTATACTGTTATGACCATCTGCAGCAACAATGGTTGTGCCGCGCCGGATTTTCCCGTCCCCTGTAATCACGGCGACGGCATTACCGTTTCTTTCAACCGGTGCGATCACTTCATGGTTCATCAGGACGGTTACGCCCTCCTGTTCGGCAATCTTCTTCAGGCCTTCGGTGAGATCTTTCCAGTGGAAGATATAGGATGCGTGGTCACGTTCCAGTGAAAAAAATTCCCGGCAGCCCGGGGAATAGTAGCGCCGCAGGGCGGTACGGTTAAAGCTGATCTGATCCATAAAATCAGGGCCCAAAAGCTCTGTGATGATCGGGTCCGGCCGCATGGTTTCACCCCGGGGAAATACCCCTGTTTTGGAATATTTTTCTAAAACCAGCACATCCAGACCGGCACGCGCGCAGAAAATCGCCGTTGACAGCCCGGCCGACCCCGCACCACTGATGACAACATCATGTGTCATGCCATGTTACCCCTGTTTATGGAATCCGTGTGTATTCTTTTATGTTACATTATTGTTGGTCCCGTAAAAAGTCAACTTTCAATGGAAGGACTCTTTGCGCGTCGTGTCGACTTTTTGGAACATTTTCCAATTTCTACTATTGTTTTAAAAATAAATTTTTACTTAATTTCCGTAACTTTACCCCAAAGCCCAAGCGCAACTCCCAGCGCTTCATGTTCCTTTGCCGCTTCTTCTAATGAAACGCCGTTCATCGTTGCTTCAATGGCCTTTCGAAACGCTTGAGCACCGGCTTCCGGTCCCTGGGGATGGCCGTGGACACCGCCGCCGGAACCGATCAAGATATCGGTGCCAAGCTCTCTGACAATATCCGGCACATTGGCCTGGGTGATCCCGCCCGACGCCATGGGCATGGTGGGTTTCAAATTTCCGAAAGGATACCGCAGGTTTTGTGCGGTCATCATGAATTTTTCATGCAGATAAATGGCTTTTCCGCCTAAAGAAAATGGAATCACAATGGCGTCCGCACCGCAAAGCCGGGGGATCTTGCCTAAAATAATGTTGGATCCGATGCCCTGTTGGGGTGAAAAAAAGGCTCCGGCAAGGTCCATATGCGCCAGAATCGGGACATTTATGTCCGGATCTTCAGCCAGCGCCCGCATGGCTTCGGGACCGACAGCCAGATAATTCACCATGACACTGTTGGCACCGGCTGCCACCACTTCTTTTGCCAGATCAAACATCCTGGGCAGGCGGTCGGTGATATTCACGGCATACAGGGTATGCTCACCGGTTTCTTCATACACCTGCCGCTCTTTCTCCATATAGGCTTTCACCCGGGAAATGGCGGAATTATATTTCATATTGGCGATCAGTTCGTCATCTTTAATCATGTCGCAGCCGCCTTTTGCCGCCTTATAAAACAGGTCCACCCCGACTTCCAATGGATAACCGCAGTTGGGTTTGATCATGCAGTTTAAAAGCGGCCTGCGCTTTGAGATCCCCAGCGTTTTGAAAATCCCGTCAATGCCGAATTTCGGTCCCTGATAGGTTTCAAGGATATCTTTGGGGATTCGGAGATCCAGCAGCTTCAGGTTGGGGGCCAGGGAGATGTTGCCATAAGTTGCGGTAAGCAGCATGGGGAGCTGGTCCTCGATATTAACCGACGGAAAGGCGATCTGAAGGATAAAGGTTCTTTCGGTAATCTCTGATGGAATCGAAAATTCATGACAGGGGGCTTCATAAACCCCGATTACCTTGGCCACATGCTTTGCCCTTACGTCTTCGGTCTCACCGGGAACAGACGTCCAGGTGCCGGTGGTCTGTTCGATGGCCAGAAACTGGCTGATGGCAAGCATGTTGTCAAATTCTTTCGGCACACAAAAATAATACGTGGCGATCACAAACTTTTCCATATCAATACCTTCGGGCAATGCCGCGGGTAATGCGTGAAAATTAGTCATCTTCAAATCCTCCCTGGTGGTTATAATTTTAATGTAATTTTTTTAAGTTTTAAGCTACTTTTTTTAAGCGTTTTGCCAAATTTTAGAAAGTGCGGTCTGCACGTCAAAAAAATCAGACCATTGTCTGTACGGGATTTTCATATGGTCGAGAAAAAAGGCCAGGCTGTCCCTGGCAAAAACCAGAGATCCCTCCTGGGCCATGTTGATGTCTGTTGCGCCATCGCCGATGACAATTTTTTGTTTAGCATTAAACAGGTTCAAGACATCCACCTTGGCCACCAGCTCCATATCGCCTTCAAAATCCGATGTTACGTGCATAAATTCGCCGCTGATATCCACATCCGCCGCGAAAATTTTATGCATACGATTTACAAGACTTCCCAGTCTGGCGTCAATCATGCCTCTAAGGCCGCCGGAGACAATAACAAACGGAACGCCCTGATCATCGAGAAAATCCAGAAGACTTTCAAACCCCGGTCGAATGGGAATATTTTTCACGTATTCCAAAATATCAAGATAGCTCGCTGACGGTATGGATTCAAGGGTTTGCCTCACTCCTTCGCGAATCGAAATTTCAAGGGCCATCATCTTATCCTTGATGGGAGAAAACATGTCCGGCGCAAACCGTTTAAACACGGCCTCCAAAGATTCTTCAGCTGTGATGGTTCCGTCAAAATCACAGAAAACGCACCGTTGGATGGTATTGCCTTTTTCATTCATATATTTTTCCTGTCGTCGAATCTGTAGGCTAATCCGGAAGCCGCAGCGCCGGTGATTCCGCCGCCGATTATCAGAACGTCAAAAGAAGTTTGATCAAAGGTATCAAGAAAACGGTTCATAAGGGTTTAAGCGGCCTTGAGATTTTTAAGCGTTTAATTTCGTATATATTTTGCGGTTCTTTAAATACAGCGCCCTGTAGTGGCTGTAGAGATTGTCGTAGACGCCTTTGTTGTCTTTTTTGGGGTGAAACGTCCGGACTTTTTTTAGAACCCCGTCGATTTCATTAAAGTCTTGCCATATCCCTGAACCGACAAAGGCGATGGCTGCAACACCCATTGCACAGGCCATTTGCGGGTTTCCCATCTGGACTATGGGCCGCTGGAGTATGTCGGAAAACACCTGGCACCATGTATCACTTTTAGATGCCCCGCCGATAAACCGAATTTCCTCCTTGGTAGCGCCGGTTTTTTTTCTGGAGATGGCCTCAACGTATTCCATGCCCCAGCGAATATTAAAGGCGACTCCTTCAAAAACAGACCGGAAAAGGTCACTTCGGGTAGTATTCATACCCAGGTTGAAAAACTGTCCTCTTAAATTCGCGTCATTGACCGGAGAGCGTTCGCCGGTCAGCCAGGGGGTAAACAAAACATTGTTGGCGCCGGGCGGCGATAGGTTTACGCTGTCATTAAGCCTTTTGTAGATATTGTCAGAAGGTGACTTTTTTAAAATTTCTTCAGGATAGAGCATATTTTTAACCCAATCCAGTGCGCCGCCAAGGGTTTCCTGCTTGCTCAATAATAAAAATTTTCCCGGAATACCCGATGCAATGGTTCCTACGTAATGCCGTATATCCACCGCTGCGACAGGGCAATGGGTGGCCACCCAGCCGGCGGTGCCGATATTGATATGCAGATTCCCCTCGGTAATGGCTCCCGAACCGATGGCAGACGTCAGAAGATCTCCTGAACCGGTAATAACCGGGATGCCTTCCGGCAGCCCTGTTTTTTGAGAAAATTCTGCAGTAACGGTGCCCGCGACATCTGTAGAAGCTTTCAATTCAGCCATTTTTCCCGAATCAAGCCCTGTCATTATATGAAGAGCCGGTGACCATGACCATTCTGACTGGTCTTTTTTCCGGGTATCCAAAAGCCAGGTAATGTAAGCAATATCATAAGATGTGACAAATTGTCCGGTGGCAAGAAACACGGCATAATCTTTAACATCCAAAAATTTATATGTTTTTTGATACAGCTCCGGGTAAAAGTGTTTCAGCCAGGCCATTTTGCACAAAATATCCTTGCCGTTCTTTCCCGGTGCGCCACCTGAAATTTTTAAAAATTTCAGGATCATGAGCAGGGGCTGTCCTTCTACCCGGATCAGACCTTTATAAAGATGTTCATTGGTGAACCGGACGGCGCGTTCGTCCATCCAGGAGAAAAAGTTCATGAGCGGCACCCCGTCCCTGTCCACGGGAAGCGTGTTGCCCATCTGGCTGGTGAAGGTTATCCCAACGATTTTTTGAACTGCGTCAGGATGGGCTTCAAGCAGCTCTCTGATCGTGGAATAGATGCCTTCAGCCATGTCTTTCGGGGATTGTTCCACACAGTTTCTATCGGGATAAAGAAGGGGGCAGGCGGTTTGTCTTGAGTCAAGATAACCGTCTCTGGCGCTGACCAGAACGGATTTGATCGCCGTGGTGCCTATGTCAATGGAAAGAATCAGTTTGTCGTCAATCATAACCCCTCCTTAATTTCAAACGCTTTTCAAGCGTTCATTGGAGTCAGACATCTTTCAATCTTTAAAATTTAGCATATTTAGCTCAGCGCTTCACTAAAAATTTTATTGGTTGAACCGATATTTTATGCAATCCGGATTAAAAGTAAGGACGGCTATACTTCTCGGTGGAGAAGTCAATTTAACCCGCGAACCAGGTATCACCGAACTACTCAATCACGCGTAATATTTTTTTTGATGTATATTCCCCACCATCCGCAAGCCCGTCCACTGGAAGAAAAAAACGCGCATTATTGGAATACAGGCACGTGACGGAAGCTGGAAACTCATGATCCGCCTCATAAAAAATATAGCACAGAGCGATTTTGGGCAACGGGTATACGGTAAATGAAAAATTCAAGATTAAAGATTTGTGGCCCCATCCCAAGAGCAGCTTGGCTACCAAATTTAATTCACAATTCAAAATCTCGTCTTATAAATGGGTGACCCCCAAACTTTCTTCTAAAACAACCGAACAAATAGCCAGGAAGATGCTGTTCAGGGGTAATTAGGCAGGCTGGAAGCATTACGGTCTGTTTCCATAAATATATTTTAGCCATTCCTATTAATAAGCTTAAACAAAAAACCTTGAAAATTATCTGTTAATAAGGCAATTTAATTAAAATTTTCTCATTTACGCTGATGGATAGAATATGCCGCTTACAGGAAACATAGAAACCTTCCATATCACGAATGTTTTGCAACTTCTCCACAACGATCAGAAAACCGGCATTCTGAAAGTTACCTGGAAAGACGAAGCAATCAAGGTCTATATCAAAGAAGGCAATATTGTCAATGCCACAAAATCTCATGAAAAAAACCGCCTGGGCGATCTGCTGATTAAACACGGTGTTATTAATGAAAAACAATTAAAAGAATGCCTGAAAGCTTCCAAAAAGAATAATATACCCCTTGGCAAAGTAATTGTTGAAAAAGAATACGCTACTAACAATTCATTAGGGAAAATTATTTTTAAACAGGCAGAAAATGTAATTTTTGACATGTTTTTCTGGGAAAAGGGTGAATTTGAATATAACGACAAGGTGTTTTCCACCCAGGGGATGGTGATCAAAAAAATTAATATTATGCGCACCATTTTAGAAGCTTCCCGCCGAGTTGATGAAATGTCCGTCCTTAAAAAACAGATTCCCAAAGAAGATATGGTGTTTAAGGTATCAGGCACCGTCAAGGGTGGCAGCGAAATCAAGCTTAATCCTGATGAGTGGAGTGTCCTGGCTTTGATTGACGGCAAACTTTCGGTCAAGGGAATAATTTCTGAAAGTATAAATGACAGCTTCACAGTTTACCAGATACTCAATTCTTTAATTTCCTCCGGCTATATCAAAGAAGAAGAAACCCTATCCCCCCTGCAGCAGGCAACAGAAGCCTTTAATAAACTCAAGGCGGTTGACGCCAAAATGGTTCGAAAAGAGCTGGATGGCCTGGGGCTTTCACGATCAAGTATCCTGAGGCTGATCCTGACTAGAATTGCCAGGGATTCATTTTCCCCGAAAGAACTGCTTGAGTTAGTTGAGGTTGAAGCGAAAAAAATAGTGAATCCCGAAGATAAAAACCTGATAACCGAGCTGATGAGAAAAAACCAGGTTCCTTTTCTGGAAAATATTTTGTGTCTTTTACATGAAAAGACAGAAAAGATAGAGGATAAGAATTTGCATTGGGCGACTTAATGTATCTGGAAAGTCGGCTAGGCCTGCACGTTCACATTTTGAGATTTTCACTGATGATTAGTAAGCTGACCCCGGAATTATCCCCGATTCTATTTATATGAGCCAAGAGCAGACCACCAATTCATTGAAAACTCGCTTCGCTCGTAATTGGGTTCAAACCTTGATTATCATATTAAAAATTTAATCCCCTTCACACCTCCCATTCTGGGATAAAATTTATATCAAAAATTTTTTCTACTTGGAAGGACTATTTAAAATAACTCTTAATTTTCAGATAGATAAGCAGAAAACAGAGTTGAAATAGATGGCCGACTTCATCCCATTGCAACGCAGCCGAGTGAAACTTTTTTTGCAGATTAAGGAAGCAAACTGTTTGAGCGGAATGCCAAAAAAACTAAAAACTGACTGCTTTCGCTGCAAAAAATATTGAAAGAGGGAAGCTGAAGGCCAAGTCGCAGGGCGGGCTTTCTTTTGCTACTTTTCTTTGCCCGCCAAAGAAAAGTAGATAGTAAATGGGTTACCCATTAAAAACCGTATCGACTAAATAACGTTAACAAATTACACAAAGTGACTTCTCTTTAACCGCCATTATGTTTTTGGCGGATTACGCTTCGCTAATCCACCCTACGGCACATCAGGGTCATGATCTCAGACCTTGATTATTATATTATAGGAGCACTGAACCTAAACATTATATTACATCCGATGGTGTTTTCCGCCACAGCATTCCTGAGTTCAACGATTTTCAATCGCCTAAAGACTAAAGACGAATACAAGAAAAATGCTGCCCTCGCTATCCCGCCTCTGGCGGGATTTGACGCCGTAGGTGCAGTGAAATTGGAAAGCGCTGCCTTTGCCCTACTGCATTGTACAAGCTAAAACTTCGGATAAAGTCGTTTAAGTTTAATACGAGCATTTTTCGCGATAAATTGCCAATCAACTTTAGCTTGTCGGTTATTTCGATCTATATTCCACGCTGACACTTTATTACGCATTTTCTCGATAC
>JABZFM010000035.1 GCA_014237465.1 Desulfobacteraceae bacterium
AAGTAAATATGTCACCGGTTTGGTCGATTGTGCATGTTCCTGATGCATCGGGACCGGGATTACACTGTATACCCCCGACAGCCCAGTTATTTGATAATGTATAATTCCAAGTACCTGTTAAATCAAAAGTTGCGGAAAAGAGATTCGGGGCGAAAAAAATTCCTACAAACAGAACTGTTCCGATAAATAACGATTTTTTCATGGCATTCTCCTTTTTAACTCTACAACGCAATTTATGTTTAAATTACTTTTGTCCCAAAAACGGTTTCAACGTGAGGAATGGGGGTAAGTCTTGATTTGTGATTTTCCCTCCCACTTAATCACTATTCAAGGCTTGTCCCCGCACCTTGACCCCACTCCTTCCGTTTCTTTTCAATACCTATTTGAGGATATATATATTTGGGTAGTCCATAAGCTTCAAAGTCGCGGCAATGACACCTGCAACTGCCGGGACATCGTGGATAACAATCAGGCTATTGCTTTTATTTAATTCCTCCATCATGGGCTTAGAAAACATATCGCTGTAATCAACATGGTTGGCCCCCTTGACATGACCTTTCTTAAACTTCGCTTCATCACGAAAATCAACAAAAGTACAATTTTTTAGCTTTTTTGCATCTTTTTCGGTGATAAGTAATGCGCCAAAATCAATCTTATTTACATCAATTAAATCATTAAGAAGTTCTAACCTGCCTTTTGTGGAGTACCCTGCTTTTTTCCAAGCTTTGATACCATCTCTCATCCAGTATACATTTATGTAACCATTCTCAACCGCCAACCTGGCGGCATGATAGGATTTCCATCATGTGCTTGATGCGCAATAGGTTATAATGGGAGTATTCTTGTCTTTTGGAAGCTGAGCTATGTCAAAGTCGACTTCGCTCAGTGGCATATCAATGCGTTTGTGATCCTTCGGAACCAAACACGTTATGTGGATTGTGCCGGAAGGATGACCCTTCATGAAATCGGTCGTGTGACTGTGGCATGCAACCACTGTCGCACCATCTTCGTGAAGTTTTTTTGCTTCTTCCAGACTTACCGCTTTGAAGCCGTCTCCCCCTTTTTCAGGAGCGGGTACCTTGGCCGTAAAACCGGACGTTGAAAATCCGACTATCAACAATAATGATAAAATAAGAATTGATATTTTTCTGTACATCGATAACCTCCTTTTTCTCTTCATGTTGTTGTCTTTTTGCGTAATATTTATGGGGTCTGCTCTTGACTCATTACCACGAAAGAGTCAAGGGCAGACTTGACCCCAATCACTTTGACCCCAATCACTTTTAATAAATTTTGAATAATTATCTTTAGCCCAATACCGTTATAATATTTTGCCGTGATTCATATCAGCGTTCAAAAACTCTATGATCAGCGGATTGACTTCATCCGGTTTTTCCTGATGCGGCATATGCCCGCATTGCTCAATTATTCTCAATTCAGAACCAGGCACAATGCTATGAAGTTTTTTACCGAATTCCAGAGGTATCCATGCATCATTTTCCCCCCAAATGACCAGGAGTTGGGTTTTTAGCTTTCCATGGTTTTCGGTCATATTGTGGAATTCGTCTGAAAAGTATTGTGTTCGAAGTGATGTGATGACATGCATATACCCCGGCTTATTCATAGGTCTTGCATATTCGTCAATCAAGATTTGATCCACTTTTGAATCCTCAAAATAAACATCTTTTAATGCCCCTTTTACCGTCCATTTCCCTGCAAATACCGAGGCTATCGTCTCTGCACCCGGAAGTGATAAAATCATCGGTACGCGCCCGGGTGGTTCGTAGCATGCCGGATCGATCACGATGGTTTTTCTAATCTTTTCTGGATACTTTAAAGACAGGTATAAGGAAATGCCACCACCCATTGATGATCCCACAATGTCAAATTGTTTAAGTCCGAGATGATCGGCGAGTGCTATCACGGCGGACGCCTGATTCTCAATGGAAAAAATATGTTCTTCAGGAGGCATGCCTGAAAGCCCCATGCCGGGCTGATCGATAAGAATCGTCCTGAATCCAGCAGCTAACAGGGGATTCATATTTTTATGCCAGCAATAGGTTGAATCTGCAAACCCGTGCACCATGAACACTGGGAGACCATTACCTATGTCTATATAATGAATATTATAATCCTCCATATCGAAATATTCACTCTCATTTGCTATTTGATGGTGCCATTCAATGTCACCGTCGCCGATGTCGACTTTACAGCCGTAGACACCTATTATGATGGTTAAGCAAATCAAAAAATATTTTTTCATAGTTAAGTCCCCCCAATCAAATTGTTGGATTCAAATACAACATCTACTTTTTCAAGAGCAGTTCACCAGTTTTGCAATAATGGTTTAGCGACCGACCAATCCATTCCATTCGCTGATCTATTGCCTCTGTTGTATATTGCTCTAAAAAATTCTGTCCTTTCTCTGTCAGGCTGGTATATATACGGGTCCAATTGAGTTTTGTGCATTCCTCTCCGCAATCTTCAAGTTCGATTTCAAGTTTTTCCACATGGGATCCCGGGCTTGTGATAACAAACTCAATCCGTTCATTCATTTCAAAACGGCTGACCACATATATGCAATCACCTGCGCCGGGCAGGTTTGTTGTAAAGATGCAGTCTTTTTCTGCAAAACCAGATTCGGAATAGATCATATTACAAGTCCATCCATCGATCCAATCATACTCTTTTACAGGACAGAGAAGGGGAAAAACTTTCTGCTTAGATGCAGTGATAATGTGTGAGTAATTTTTAACATAACGTTCTCCATTAGAATTTTTCATCAATACCTCCTTGGTGGTGTTTGAAAGCGCAATATTGTTATTACTTACCATGATAAACGAAACCACCACATATAAAAATTGGATGCTAATCGATTTTATTGTATTTTGCGCTTTAGTCAATTTTATTGTCAGCATAGTCTATTCTCTTCGCTATTATTTTAATTGGTTAATTTGTTTATTTTATATAACAAAATACCTTAAAAATGGATCACTCGTCTTGATCTTTGATGCAGAAAAGTTGATCAAAGACGAAAAATTATTGTTTCTTGGTAAGTAAAAGGCACGTTTTGAAAATTTTTTATGTCTAAAAAGGTAAAGGCGCTTTTTTAAAGAGCGAGATATGCGACTATTTGGGGCTAAAGGGACCGGCCGGGGTGCACCGGATTTTAAACGTGCTGATTGAAAAAGGGTTTATTGAGTCAACGCCTGGTAAAAAGCGGTCATGGCGGCCTGTTGGCGGGATGGGAATAGAAAAAAGTATTCCCCTGGCAGGGCATATTGCGGCGGGTTCACCTGTCAGTATTTATGATCATGTGGAAGCGTTTCTTCCTGTTGACCCTGATTTTTATGGGCATGAATCCTGCTTTGCCGTCCGGGTGATGGGTGATTCAATGATCGACGCCCATATTCAGGATGGAGACCTTGCGATCATTGTACCGGTCAGTGATGTGGATGACGGCGGCATTGCTGCGGTCATTGTGGAAGATATCTTGATCGAGGCGACCCTGAAAATCATTCGCCGCAAGAAAAATACGCTTGAACTGCATTCAGCGAACCGCAAGTACCCGCCGATAATATTTAAAGGCCGGGATCGAAAAAAGGTCAGAATTGTCGGAAAGTATGTGGGGCTGATCCGTAACTCGAATTTATCATGAGAATTTCGAGGTAAAACCTGATGGGATGATACAGGAGGGAAGGTGAAAGGTTGAAGGCTGAAAATCATGCGCTATAAGATATGGAACTCCGTTTTACTCTTGAAGCGGGATCACTTGTCTTTTTTTGTTTCCCCCATCTCTACCAGTTCCATCCAGGGTCCGCGTTCTAAAAAGCTTTCAGCAACATTTTCTTCCATTTCACAAAACAGCTTAAACGGCACGGCAAAGCTCATGACATTGTCTTTTAAAAGTCGTTTGAGATAGACACGGGCGGAAATATCATTTAAACCCAGCACCGCCTTTGGTCTATCGGAGCCGGCTTCGCTCAAGGGATACAGGACAATGGACATGCATCCGGCGCAATAGGGGAAAATCACGTTGTCATTGGTTTTGCGATGATAATTGGCAAGGATGGAAAGCGCTGAGATTTGATCCATATTGCCCAGAAATATGACAATTGCCGGGGTTTCCTGTCCGGGCCGGATCTCTTTTAATGGTTTGAACACCACATATTTAAATTCAATATCCGTGATGGGCAGGCCGCTGATAAAGTCTTTGACCAACTCGGGGGATTGGATATACCGCTCACCGTGAATGAAGTGGTCCAGGGTCTCGGGGCGGAGAAATTGTTTCACGGTTTCTTCCATCTGACGGCCGGTTTCCCACTGGCTGTTGCCCACGGATAAAAAATAGGAAAAACAGTCTTCCCCGCCGGGAAAGTTTTTGTACTGGTTTCCGAACCCTAAGCCGGTTCCGCCGCCATGGCACCCGAAGGTTTCACGGTCAAACACGGCGGTTTCTCCTTTGCAAGCGGCTGCCAGCATAAACATGACACATCCCCATTTGCCCGGTTTAAACTGTTTGGCCTTCTCCGGCTTTTGGTCCGTGAGAACAACGGCCACCGGCTCGTGTTTAAAATCGATGGCCCGGGTGATTTTACAATCCATGGGATACTCCTGTGAATTGACAGCAAGTGACAAAAATAAGTTCCGATTAAATGAAAATTTGTGAAGGCGGTGTTTCCATAAATTGCTCGGCCCTTGCACGGATCCTTTTTTCAACCTTTGAAAAATCCGCTTTAATGGCATCTTCAGGACATAATCTCACGCAATTGAAACAGAAAATACAATTTTTTTCAAATTCAGGATAAGGGGTAAACGAGATGGCATCCGTGGGACATGTGGATGAACACTCTTTGCATTCGGTACACGCATCTTCGTCAATTCTCCGTTTTGGCATAAGGGATTTGGCTTTTTTGAGTGTCGTTTTTTCCATTTCCGCCATAATGTCAGCTGGATAGTATGCCAGGGCCGATAGATCAATCGAACCGTTGCCGCCGGCGGATAATTTATCCAGTATGCCGGTGATCATTTTACGGATCATCTGATCGTCTGTTTCGTCCGGGTGGTTTTTCCCAAGTGGATTTTCCATCTGCCACATCATGGAATGCCGGGCCAGAATTTTTGCCCCTCCGACAACATTCATGTTTTTTTCAGCCAGGGCCTTGCCCATTTCATAAAGCGCAATGCCGCTGGTAGCGCCGCCCCAGGTAACAAACGGGACCACGGGCATTTGAGAGTTTTTCGGCAGCCGGGCAATGAAGTTCATGACCGGGGGGATCGCGTGGGAAACATAGACCGGCGAGCCGACAAACAGGCAGGCGTTATTTTTGACCCGGTTGATCTTGGAAATAATGGCGGTTTCACTGAATTTTTTGCTTAAATCACATTCAATGACCTCAATTTTCATTTCCTGAAGTTTTCTGACAATGGTACGGCTGACGTGGCGGGTGGTGCCTGCCGGTGAGCAGTATACAACAAATGCTTTTTGGATTTTTTTTGTCATGGATCGCTTTTAACCTTTTAAATTTTATTCGATAATTCCCCTGATAATCATATTGATTTGCGGTTTAAAACTGCTGTCAGTATGAAGATGAATTTTCCCCATGTACCTGCCGGGAGTATTCATTTTGTTTTCAGTAGTTAAAACGTATTTTTCATCCTTTTTTTCCAGGCTGATTTTCACAACATCTTTCAGCGCCTCATCCAGTTCAAAATTTGTAATTGTAAAAGGATATTTTTCATCCGGTGTAATGGTGACGGTTAATTTGATTTTTTCAGCTGCCTTACCTCTCAGGATAATGATTTTTTTCGGGTCAAAGTGGGCGAAATCATTAATTCGTCCGGATATGATCACCTTCAGCATGGAATTCATCGGCTCGTTTGTGGAAATCATTATGGATCTTGAAAAGTCCCTTCCGCCGTATCCGGTGGTATCAATGGTGATGGTGATTTTGCCTTCCTGCTGCGGAAAAATTACCCTGGGATACTCCGGGACCGCGCATGCACAGCCTGTTCGGATATCTGATATCGTCAGGGGCGCCGTCCCTTGATTTTGTATGATAAAATTATGAACAATTTTGGCGCCGTCAACCACAGGTTCGAATTCAAATTCGGGTTCCGGTATGAAGGCAGCCGGCCAGGCCATTGACTGCAACGGAACAGCCTGCTGAATTAGGGCAGGATCAGAATCCGCAGATTCAGGAGATGGGGTTGCAGCGGTATCCGGTTGAGCCGGGGGGGCAACCGGAGGTTCTGAAACCGGAGGCGGGGAGGTTTCCTGTTCCGCGTAAACCGGTAAAAGTAGAAGTCCCATCAAAATGATGAATACGAATATGATATTGACTTTTTTGATGTTCATCACAGCTCCTGAAATATATATTAAATCAAGTGATTGTTATATCTTTCCGTCCATTCGTTTCAGATGTCCACTGTAGTCCGGAACGACGCGCCGGTATGGTTGCCCCATGAACAGTGATGAAAATATAAAATCGGCAGTTGCCCTGTTGGTGGCAGCAGGGATATTCCATACCACTGCCATGCGCAGGAGCGCTTTTACATCCGGATCATGAGGCTGCGCCTCCAGGGGGTCCCAGAAGAAAATCAGGACATCAATTTTCCCTTCGGCAATTTTCGCGCCGATTTGAAGATCGCCGCCCAGAGGACCGCTTTGCATATTATGAATTTCAATGCCCAGTTCTGTGGAAAGCAGTCTTCCGGTTGTCCCGGTGGCATATAAGGTTCTTTGTGCCAGGGCTTCCCTGTTCTCGGAAGCCCATTCCAGAAGATCGTCTTTCATGCTGTCATGGGCGATTAGTGCAATGCTTTTTTGGGTACCCATCGTCATTGTTTTATGGTTCATCGAAGATACTTCCCTTTTTATTCGGAAACTTCTACCGTATCCGCTGACGCTTTTTTACCGAAGACACGGGCGCCGATGATGCTGATTTCATAAAGAATCATCAGCGGCACCGACATCATGACCTGGGTGACCACATCCGGTGGGGTTAAAATCGCGGATCCGATAAAAAATATTAAAAGAGCGTATTTCCGGTTTGCTTTCAGAAAATCAACCGTTACCAGGCCGATTTTGGCAAGAAACGTGATCACCAGCGGAAGTTCAAATACAAATCCGAAGGCCAGTAAAAGTTTTGCGGAAAAGGCAAGATACTCCTTCATCGAGGGAAACGGCCGAAGGGTGTCGGTGGCAAATCCCAGCAGAAACTGGAACCCGTATGGGAATACAATAAAATATCCGAACAATGCGCCGCCGATAAAGAACAACGAAGAAATAATGACGATCGGCAACATCAGTTTCCGTTCATTCTTGTATAGTCCCGGGGCGACAAACATCCAGAATTCATACATAATCACAGGAATTGCCAGCAGGATGCCGGACAGCAGGGAAACTTTTAAAAACGTAAAAAACGCTTCCGGGATGCCGGTGAATATCAGCGTGTCGCCCTCATCCATTACCTGCATTAACGGGTAAGTCAGAATTTCAAACAGTTTTTCCTTAAAACCGTAGGAGATCCCGAATCCGATCAGAACGGCAATGAAACAATGGATCAGGCGCTTGCGGAGTTCTTCCAGATGAGAGGTGAACGGGAGTTTTTCTTCTTCAGTCATCAGTTTTTGTCCCGTTATTTTCCGGTTGATCCGTTTGGCCTGTTTGACCCGTTTGATCTGTCTGATCCGTTTGATCGGGGGTGTCTTCTTTTGTTTCGGTTACCGGAACACGGTCGATGATGTCTTCCAGAGTATCCGTTTTAACCGCCTTATCCGAAGGCTTGTCTGTTAATACCCCCCGAATGCCGTCATTGATTTCATTGAACGGTTTTTTGATGGTATTGATGTCTTCGTCAATATCCATCGAATCTTTGAATTCTTTGGTGGCTTTTTTAAATTCATTTAATGCCCGGCCAAGAGATTTGGCCAGGTCGGGCAGTTTTTTCGGGCCGATGACGATCAATGCGATGGCCAGTATAATTAATAATTCAGGCACTCCTATGCCGAACATGATTTTAAGACTCCTTGATTATAAATTTGGGTTAATCCCTGATCCGGGTAAACCGGAAACGTTATAAGTGAACTAAAGTTTAAAGTGGTTTAAAGTTATGGTTAATGCCGTCGGCATTGTCATATTTTATTAAAATATAATACTGCTGAAAGCACCCCCCGGGAATTTAGTAATTAATTCACTTTTGGGGATATTGTTACATATTGACAGGTGCTGCGATATGACCGGCTTTCCGAATACCTTACACCCTTCACCTGACACTTTTTTCCCTTCAACCTTCCGTCTAAATCCCTAAATTGACATGGGCGGCAATATGGCCGGCTTCCGGGAAGATCAGCGCCTTGCATGCCAGTTTGCAGGCGTTTAAGCTTCCGGGAAGGCAGAACACCGTCGTTGTGTTGATAACACCTGCAGTGGCACGCGAAAGAATGGCTGCTGAGTCAATTTCTTCATAGCTGAGCAATGTAAACAGTGTGCCAAAAGCAGTCAGTTCTTTGGCAAACATGGGACGAACCGCTTCAATGGTGACATCTGTCGGATTTAATCCGGTTCCGCCGGTGATCAGCAGGATATTCGGCGCCATATCGGTGACAATTTTCCAGACGGCCCGCTCGATCAGCTGTTGATCATCTCCGACAACGCGGTGAATGACCACATCATGTCCTTCTTTTTCCGCCCGTTTTTTCATCCACTGGCCACTTTTGTCTTCGGTCAGAGTCCGGGTGGTTGAGACCGTAATAATACCCACGTTCAATTTTTTCAATGCGTTTTTTTTGTGCTCATGATGTCCCATATTATTTCACCGGCAGGATATCCACCCGATCCACGTCATCAATTTCTTCGAGCAGTACATTGACCGCTTCCTTTAAGGTGGTTTTAACGGTCTGGCCGATATAGTCGGCATGGATCGGCAATTCTCTGTGCCCACGGTCAATGAATACGGCCAGTTCGATGCGGGCCGGCCGTCCAAAGTCCATGAGCGCATCCATGCCCGCCCGGACTGTTCTGCCGGTAAACAGGACGTCATCAATTAAAATGATCTGCTTTTCATCAATATTAAATTCGATATCGCTTTTCCTGACAACCGGCTGCGCGCCGATCCGGGTCCAGTCATCACGGTAGAGATTGATATCCACCGCACCGGTGTTTGGTTCAATCCCTTCTGATTCTTTTATCAGGGACTGGATTCGATTGGCAAGAAACACCCCCCGGGTGTGAATGCCGATGAGGGCAAGTCTGTCCATCTGTTTGTGCGTTTTAATCATCTGATCCGTCATTTTTTTCAGGATCCGTTCAACGTCTGTTTCATCCAGAATCATGTGAATGTTGCCCATGCGGTTATCCCTTATTTTTAGATTATCAAACAGTAAAACGGAAAGTTTCTGTTTGTGGTAAAAAGGGGTAAATACAAGCTGAATCAGTGTCAGTTTATACTAAGGATTTTAAAAAGATCAAGATTTATTCAAAAACCGGATTTTTTCCAAAGCCATCTTGATTTTGAGTTCCATTTCTCCTAACCTGACGGCAATTAATTCATTTTCCAGATAGAGTGAAAAGAAGATATGGTCAGGATAAATAATTCAGATACCACGTGCACCGGCGTCATTCTTTCCGGCGGGTTAAATAAACGGTTTGCCGGTCAAAATAAAGCGTTTATCGATTTCGGCAATCGCCGTGTGATTGATAATATCTATGATGTTTTCAAGTGCGTGTTTGACGAAATAATCCTTGTGACAAATCAGCCCATGGCGTATCTTGAATGGGATGTGAATATAGTTACAGATATTTATCCGGTACGAAGCTCGCTGACCGGTATTCACACGGGCTTGTTTTATGCCCGTCACCCGTTTATATTTGTCACTGCATGCGATACGCCGTTTCTGAAAAAAGAAATGGTGGAAACGGTTGTTTCACATATTGAACCGGGGGCCGCGGTCGTGATTCCTGAAACTGCAGACGGGACAGAGCAGCTTTGCGCTGCGTATTCAAAGACATGTTTATCGCTGATGGAGCGCCAGATCAAAGAAGAAAAATTTCAGATCAAAAAAATGTTCCGAAAAGTCCGGGTGAAAAAGATCCCCGAAACCGTGCTTCGACGGAACGACCCGGAGTTGATGTCATTTTTTAACATCAATACAGTCGAGGATTATTCAAAAGCAAAGCAATGGCTGGAACAACATCAGAACCATACATAACAGTCAGAAGCGTCATCTTGAGTCACTTGTAACTTTTCCGGTTTATCCGGGTTGGGGTAAAAGGAGACAAAATTTGGATATTCAGCGTATTATCAATCAGATCAAACATCGGTCGGATTTTGATAAAGTGGGTATGGTCCTTGCCCATAACGGCGTGGTGCGGGGAACGTCACGGGACGGGCGGAAGGTTTCCGGTTTAAAAGTTTCCGTGGACCATGAAAAACTTGAACAGATCCTTGAAAAGGAAAGACAGACACCGGGTATATTAGATATCATTATTGAAATTGCGGAAGACAGGCATCTGAGTGTTGGGGACGATGTTATGGTTCTTGTTGTAGCCGGTGACATCCGTGATACGGTGATAACCGTTCTGGAACGCACCCTTAACGCAGTGAAGACGACGGTGACCAGCAAGACGGAGTTTTTTATCTAATTATTTGTAAACGTCACAGGGCACCGCATCTGCTTTGTTGCCGGGCACTTGAAGTACAGAGAGTACGACAGCATGCCCGGGGCCTCGCATCTGCAGCACCCTGTAAACGCTTACAGTTCTGCCGGTTATTGTGAAAGAGGTGGTGCAACCCAGTGAAAGATTACGATTATTTTAATTTTTTGAATGCTAAATTAAGCGATAGGGATACATGAATGTCTGATTTTACGCATTTGGATGAAAAAGGTCATGTCAGAATGGTCGATGTCAGTGGTAAAGCCCCGACAGACCGGGTTGCGGTCGCCCAGGCAAAAATATCCATGACCGCACAGACCTTTTTCAAGATAGTGAATAATGATGTGCGGAAAGGGAATGTGCTTGAAACCGCAAGAATCGCCGGTATTATGGCCGCCAAAAAAACACCGGATCTTATTCCCATGTGCCATCCGTTAAATATCGGGCATGTGCAGGTGGATTTTTCCCCGGATGAGGAGAATAATACCATCGCTATTACCGCGTCTGTGAGAATCCTTGACCGGACCGGCGTTGAAATGGAGGCACTGACTGCAGTGTCGGTCGCGGCCCTGACCATTTATGATATGTGCAAGTCCCATGACAGAGCGATGGTTATCTCCGATATCTGCCTGAAGCAAAAATCCGGCGGCAAAAGCGGCACTTATATCCGCTAGACGGATTAAGATTATTTACCGTAAACCGTTAAACAAAACAATACCGCATGGCCATCGAAGAATTATTTCAAATATACGGTTGGGGCGGGGCGGTTTTTTTTGCCGGCCTTCTGCTGGGGTTGCTGATTATCCGGTCTTTGTTTATTAAACAGGTGGCTGAAGAAAAAACAGCAAACGCCATTCTGTCAGAGTCGATGCGAGGGAAATCAGCGGAAATAGAATTTCTCCGGACAGCGCTGGCGGAGACCGGACAGGAACTTCAGGCGTCAAATGACAGATTTTTGAATCTGTCAAACACGCATGCCGCGGCCGCCAACAGTCTTGAGCAAATGGCATCTGTCAAACAAATGATTGAGGACCGATCCGAAGAAAACCGTTCATTAACCGCTCAGATTACAAGGCAGCAGCAGCGTTTGACAGAACTGGAAACCCTGATCGAAAGTGAACGGAAAATCGCAAAAGAAAAAGCCGTCATGCTCGAAGAAATGACAATTCGCATGACTGATTCGTTCAAGGCCTTGTCCGCAAAGGCGTTGAGCGAGAACAACCAGTCATTTATCGATCTGGCCGGGCAGACATTTACCCAGTATGTCGAGTCAGCAAAACACGATTTTGAAACCAGGGAAAAGGCGGTCAAAGAATTTATCCGTCCGGTGTCCGAAGCCCTGGATAATTATGACCGGCAGGTTCGGTCCATGGAAAAAGCGCGTGAAAAAGCCTACGGTGAGTTGTCCCAGCAGATGGTGTCTTTGAGCCGGACGCAGAATGAGCTTCAGAGGGAAACCGGAAAACTCGTCAATGCACTTCGGGTACCCCATGTACGGGGAAGGTGGGGAGAGATTACCCTGCGGCGGGTGGTGGAACTTGCCGGTATGCAGAACCGGTGTGATTTTTTTGAGCAGCAGACGGATCAAGCCCGGGGAAATGCCGCCCGGCCGGACATGATCATCCAGCTTCCCGGGGACCGGAAGATCGTTGTGGACTCCAAGGTGCCGATTATCGCATATTTAGACTCTCTTGAAACAGACAATCGGGACCGGACGGAGGAAATGCTGATCCGGCATGCCGCGCATGTCAGGACACATGTGAAACAACTTGCCGGAAAAGAATACTGGACCCGGTTTAGTCCAACCCCTGAGTTTGTGGTTCTGTTTATGCCCGGTGAAAATTTTTTTAGCGCAGCACTTGCCAAAGAACCCGGCCTGATTGAAGACGCTGCAAATAAGGGCGTCATTCTGGCTACCCCCACCACCCTGATTTCCCTGTTAAAGGCGGTTGCCTATGGATGGAAGCAGGAAAACGCGACAGAAAATGCTAAAATCGTCAGTGAACTGGGCAATGAGCTTTATAACCGGATTGCGCGAATGGTCAGTCATATTAATAGTCTTGGCAGCGACCTGGATAAGTGTGTCAATACGTATAACAAGGCAGTCGGGTCCCTTGAGCACCGGGTCTTGCCGACTGCTCGAAAATTTGAAGACCTGGGTGTCATTATAAAAGGCGGAAAAAACATTCCCAGGTTGGTCCCCGTTGAGAACAAGCCCCGAACCATGGAAATTGAAGAGACTTCTGTATGACAAATATCTATGATCGTTTTTCCGGAGCCAGCGCGTTTTGTAAACGGATAAGCATTTTATCGCTACTCGCAGTAATATTTTCTATCTTTTTTATCGCAGCAGTCCCGGCGAAATCGTCTGCCGAATCCCAATCACAACCGGTTTTTAAAGTGGTTCCTGTTTCCGAACGCCCTTTTTTTGAAGATGACCTGGACTTCGGGCAACTGGAAGAAGCGATTTCCGGCAGTATAGCATATTATCAGAAGCTGCCAGCCGCAAAGCAGTTTTTTTTCGGTAAAGACACCTTTTCGGCCGGCCATTTGATCCGGTCTTTGAAACGGTTTCAGGCGTTTATTAAGAGAAAACCATCCCAAAAAGAATTAAGCGCATTTATTGATCAGCATTACCATGTGTATGCGCATATGAAAAACGGCGCAGCGAAACCCGTACTGTTTACCGGTTATTATGAACCCCTGCTGCATGGAAGTTTAAACCAGACAGAAGCGTTCAGGTACCCGGTATACCAACGCCCGGGCGACCTGGTGACGTTGGATCTTTCTGATTTTTCAGATGGATGTTCCGAAAAAATGGTGATCGGCAGAAATGACGGAAACACCATTGTTCCCTATTACAGCCGTCAGCAGATAGAAGCAATGGCGATTCCGGGAATCAGCGCTTTGCCGATCGCATGGGTCAATGATCCGGTGGACCTGTTTTTCCTCCAGATCCAGGGTTCCGGAAAAATCCGTCTTGAGAACGGGACGATGATCAATGTGCATTATCAGATTTCAAATGGCCATCCTTACAAAAGTATTGGAAAATATCTGATCGATAAAAAGAAACTGTCCAAAGAAAAGGTTTCCATGCAGTCCATCCGTGAATATCTCAACGCCCATCCGGATGAAGTGGATGAGATTTTTAATTATAATCCCCGGTATATATTTTTCGAAACCGTGGAAAAAGGGCCGATCGGCTGCTTTAATATTGAACTGACACCCGGCCGATCCGTTGCTCTGGATCGTCAGACGGCACCGGCCGGGGCGCTTGTTTTTATCCAGGCTGAAAAGCCGAAAGTCAATACGTCCGATAAAATTCAAGCCTGGGTCAGGTTTTCCCGTTTTCTGTTAAACCAGGATACGGGCAGCGCCATCAAGGGGTCTGGGCGGGCGGATATATTCTGGGGAAGCGGGACTTACGCGGAGCTTGCCGCAGGTTACATGAAACATCCGGGGCAGTTGTATTTTTTGGTTTTAAAGCCGGATGAAATGGTAGAGTCATGCCGCTGAAGTTAAATTCCTTAAAACAAGCTGTTGCAAAATATCAGACCGTACTGCTCTGTCTGCTCCTGATCGCTGCGACGGCTGCTGTCTATTTTCAAGTTTATGATTTTAACTTTATCAATTATGATGATGATGACTATGTTACAGCCAATGATCATATCCAGGACGGTTTAACGTTAAAAGGCATTGCCTGGGCGTTTACAACCACCCATGCGGGTAACTGGCACCCGTTGACCTGGATGTCGCATATGATGGATGTTCAGCTTTTCGATATGAATGCTGGCAGCCATCATTTCACCAATTTATTCTTTCACATCTGCAATACACTGATCCTTTTTCTTGTATTTTGTAAAATGACCGGCAGCCGATGGAAAAGCGTATTTGTTGCGGCATTGTTTGCTCTTCATCCCATGCATGTCGAGTCGGTTGCCTGGGTGTCGGAGCGAAAAGATGTTTTGAGCACTTTCTTCTGGATGCTCACCATGTGGAGTTATGTAAGTTATGCACGGCGTCCGTCCTTTTATCGCTATGTCTGGGTCATGCTGTTTTTTGTTTTCGGGCTTTTGAGCAAGTCGATGCTCGTGACACTCCCCTGTGTGCTGCTGCTCATGGATTTTTGGCCGCTAAACCGGATTCAATTCTATCCGCCGGCAAGTCCCGGCAGTGATCACCGGAAACCGGCCGTAATTCAGCTTATTTTAGAAAAAATTCCGTTATTTGTTTTTGCCGCTCTATCCAGTGCGGCGACGTTTTATGCCCAGAAACAGGGCGGGGCAGTTGTTGCGTTAGAAAGCATCCCCTTAAACGTCAGAATCGCCAATTCCCTGGTAGCCTATGTCCGTTACATTGAAAAAATGGTTTACCCGATAAACCTGGGCGTTATTTATCCCCATGAGAGGATGTTCCCATGGTGGGAGATTTCGGGAGCCGGTTTGGTTCTTTTAATTATTACATTTTTATCTCTATGGGCATTAAAAAAATATCCGTATTTTTTTGTGGGCTGGTTCTGGTTTCTGGGAACCCTTGTTCCGGTGATCGGCATTATACAGGTCGGTTCCCAGTCCATGGCGGATCGGTACACCTATGTGCCGTATATCGGTTTGTTTATTGTCATTGCGTGGGGCATCCCGACTCTCATGAAGCAATGGCGATTTGCCAGGTTATTGCCTGGGGTCGGGGCAATCGCGGTTCTTTCCCTGTTAACGGCATTGTCATGGCGTCAGGCCGGATTCTGGAAAAACAGTCTTGCCCTTTTTGAACATACCCTTGCGGTGACGTCGGATAATTACACGGCGCACAATAATCTGGGCGCGGCATTGTATGCGCAGGGGAAATCTGATGAAGCATTATCGCATTACCAGCAAGCTGTTAATATTAATCCGGACTATGGGAAAGGACACTATAACCTCGGTGTATTGCTCGAACAAAAAGGTGACAGGGACGGAGCTGTCCGTCATTACACAGAAGCCATCCGGGTAAATCCGGATTCTGATAAGTCGCATTATAATCTCGGTGTGCTGCTTGAGGCAAAGGGACAAAATGAAGTCGCGGTCCGGCATTATTTCAGAGCCATAAATATAAATCCAGCATATCATCAGGCGCATAATAATCTGGGGGCCATTTTATTGAAAAAAGGCCGGGTTAACGATGCCATAAAATATTTTAAAAAGGCGTTGGAAATCAATCCGGAGTATGAAAAAGCCCACTTCAGTATAGGGGTTGCTTTCAATAAGCTGGAACAATATGACCAGGCTGTCAAACATTATCAAAAAGCACTTGAGATTAATCCTGATTATGAGCAGGCGCAGAATAATTTATGTGTGGCACTTTTTTATAATGGAAATACCAAAGATGCTATGGAGTGTTTCAAGGATTCATTGAAAAAAAACCCTGAGAATCTTACTGCAAAAGACAATTATGAAAAAGCGCTTTTGTTTTTTCATAATAACCGCTGAGGACAATAATTTTTGACTTTAATTGGCTATGACTTTATTTTATTCATAAAAAGAAGAATCCCGCCGCAAAAAGCCAGTATTCCGCTGATAATAAATAGTACCGGCGCTCCTACGATTTCAAAATAATAACCGTTAAACAGGAACCCGGCCATAATTCCGAAGCCGTAAGTGACAGCGTTGTTCACCGCCTGTCCCAGGGTTTTGGCTTCCGTCGGGGTCAGTTTGTCCATGTAAAGGATGCTGGCCACATGAAATGCACCATAGGTCACGGCGTGGAGAAGCTGGGAAAAAAGAATCAGGAATGACGATGTCGCAAAATAAAGAATAAACCATCGGATGACGGCAACGATGAATGAAAAAATCAGAATATTTTCATACGAAAACCGTTTTAAAATCCGTTCGGAATTGATCATTACAAAAATTTCAGCAACCGACGCAAGGGCCCAGGCAATGCCGATAAAAGATCCGGAAAACCCAAGGTTTTCAAGATGGATGGAAAAGAAACCGTAATAGGTCCCGTGGCTGACCAGCATGAGAAATGCACCGGTTAAAAAAATGATGACCCGCCGGTTGAGCATCGTTTTGACGCTTGCGGAAAAAGTGGACTGGCGTACCTGTTTAACAGATGGGACGTTGATGGAAAGTAAAGAATGGATCAGGGAACCGGCCAGGATCATAATCAGGATCACTTCTGTGGAAAGCGTATCGATCAGACGGCCTGAGATAATAACAATAAGCACAAAACTAAAAGATCCCCAGGCGCGTAATTGTCCATAACGGGTTTTTTTTTTTGCCAGAAGATCCATGGAAAATGATTCCAGAAAAGCGATGATCGGTGCGTAGAAAAGTCCGTAAAAGGCGGTGATGGCCAGCATCGCCCAGAAGTCGGTTGTCAGCAGAAAAAGCGCCCATATGGCGGTGCTGACAAAGTTACAGAAGATATAGATGGGACGCCGGATGAGGAACCGGTCGGCCAGCGCTCCCCAGATCATGGGAAAGAGGGCGGTGGTCAATGTCCGGACAGATGCCAGGACGCCGATTTCAAATCCGGAAAACCCGAGATGATAGCAGTATAAATTAAAATACGGCAGAAAAAGACCCAGCACCCCGAAATATAAAAAATACTGGGAGCCAAGAATAAATTTATATGATTTCATATATTTATGCCGGTTTGCTTGCCGAGGGCTCGCCGCCCAGCATCACGGATATCCAATAGGTTGCTTCATTGCTTTCAAAGGCAATTTTCATGATCATGGTTAACGGAACGGAAAGCAGCATACCGACCGGGCCCAGCACCCATCCCCAGAAAACCAGGGACAGGAAAACAATCAGGGTTGAAAGGCCCAGTCCTTCTCCCATGAATTTCGGTTCAATAATGCTCCCGATCACGGTATTGACTATTACATACCCCACGGCGGTCAGCAGGCAATGTAATGTACCCAGTTGAATCAGGGCAAGAAGCACCGCCGGGACTGCGGCGATAATTGAACCGATGTTGGGGATGTAGTTTAAGAGAAAAGCCAGCAACCCCCACAGAAGTGCATAATCAACTCCGAGGATCGCCAGCCATGCCCAGATAAACAGGCCGCTAATCAGGCTGAAAATGGATTTCAACACCAGGTAACGATTAACACTTTCGGTAAATTTACTGAACCCGGCCAAAGATTTTTCAGGCGCTTTTAGTCCGGCCCGGATTTTTTTCGGAAAACTAGACGCTTCCAGCAGAATAAAAATGACGGTGAGCAGAATCATAAATGCGTTGGTCAGCACGCCGCTCAAACCGGAAAGGGTTTTGGCAGCCATCTGCATGGCGGTTCCCGGATTAAATGAGTTTTTCAGCATATCATCGCTTAATTCGATCCCGAACCCGGTCAGCCATTGCTGCAGGCTGGCTGATTTTGAAACTAACAATTCCCGGTAAACGGGCAGGGCATTTGTGAAGTCATTCACTGAAGTGCCGACAAACCTGGCAATGAGATAGAAAATGGCTATAATGGAGGTGATAATAAAAAAAATGGCAATAACGTTCGGTACGCCTTTTTTTTGCATCCAGAACAGCGGAGGTGTAAAAATAATAGCTATAAAAACGGAAAGAAAAAATGGCACCAGAATATCTCCGGCGGATCGCATTCCCGCAACGATAATAATAAAACAGGCAACACCCAGGAGAGCGCTGGCTCCCGTTGAAACTCCTTTTTTAGATTGCATGATTCCTCCCGGCCCATGTCTTGAGGATTGTTTAAAATATTTTTTCTTTGCCATCTTACAGGATCATCATTTTTAACAGAAATAAAAAAAATGGGCAAGCAAGTCCGAATTTCTGTTAGTTATAATATGATGATTTTTTTTATGAGAGCTTGATAAGCATAAAATCATTCTTAACTTATTTCCGTTGCTGTTTAAAGTTTAAGGTAAAGTTAATATGTTAATTTGACTTAAATGATCGGTTTTGAGTGACAGGTATATATACCTTGACATCGCACCGGATCTACCTTAAATAATTTGGTAATTCAGATCTCCTTTGCGGATATCTGCTTATTTATTTTTGTTAAAATTAAAGGAGTGTTTTATGCGAAAGCGATTTTGTTTAATGCTGCTGATAGTGTCTTTATCTATTATCAGTTTTCTTGCACCGAGTCTGGCAGATGAAGGAGTTCCGGTAGCGGTTATTGAAAATGCTTCGTTTGATTTCGGTACCATATACGAAGGCGTTGATGTCATTCATGATTTTAAAATCCAGAATAAGGGGGATGCGGATCTTGAAATTATTGATGTCAAAGCCGGGTGAGGGTGCTCAACGGTTTCCAGACCAAAGAAACCGATTCCTCCCGGTGGCGAGGATACGATCACATTCAAGTTGGCAACAAAGAGATATGGTGGCCGTTCAATGAAGAAAAGCATTAAAGTGTACACCAATGATCCGAAAAATGAAAAAATTTCTTTGCAGCTTTTGGGAAAAATAAAAAAGTTTGTGACAATTAAACCCAGCAAGGTCTTTTTAAAAGGTGACGTGGGTGAAAGCATTTCTCAGACCGTTTCAATTATTCCCGGAGAAGATGAATCATTTAAGATTTTACAGGTAAATACGCTCAAGGGTCTTGATTACAAACAGACATTAAAAGAAATTGAGGTTGAAGGCAGGCCGGCCTATGAACTTACGGTTGAAAACATCAGGGAAACCGAAGGCCGGTATTTTGATAAAATCTTTATGATCACCGATAGAACGGACCAGGCGCCGCTCAGTATCATTGTGTCCGGATACCTGACAAAACCGCAAGACCAGAAAAAAGAAGAAAAAAACACCGAGACCGTTCCTGAAAGTGAACCGGAAGCAGGAGAAGAATAACTTTTTTTAATTAATACCTGAATTTTGCAGGAGTCGGATGCTCCCATGTGCAAGTCATTAATAACGCAGCAGATGGGAGCATCCGACTCGCCCTCCGGGTGAAAATTGATGAAAAGAAAAGATCAACATCCGATTTACTTCAGGTAAATTTTAAAATTTCATGATTCTGTACGCAATCTCTGCAGTCAAATAACGAAAAGGCGCTCATCAATTTTCATGCAAGATTCAGGTAATAAGATCAAGGTACTAACGTTTGATTGCGACGGTGTCATGTTTGACACCGAAAAAGCGAATAAAGCATATTATAATCATCTGTTAAATTATTTCGGGCGTCCTTCCATAACGCCCGATCAATTTGTCTATGTGCAAATGCATACGGTGGATGAATCCATTGCCCATCTTTTTCCCGACCGGCAAAGTTTTGAGGCTGCCCAGTCCTTGCGGAAACAGACCGGATATGATCCATACCTGAAGTATATGGAAATAGAGCCTGACCTGATTTCCCTTCTGGAAAAATACACCGGCAGACTCAATATTGCCGTGGCAACGAACCGGACGGATACCATGAACAAGGTCCTTGCCGTGCATGATATTGAAAAGTATTTTGATTTGGTTGTTACCGCCCTTGATGTCCCTCGCCCCAAGCCGCACCCGGACCCGTTGCTTCGCGTGCTGGAATATTTTCATGTTGCTCCGGATGAAATGTTGTATGTCGGGGATTCTGAACTGGATGACCTGGCCGCCAAAGCCGCAGGTGTCCCGCTGGTGGCTTATGATAACGTCTCTCTGGCCGGTGATTATCATATCACGAGCCTCAAAGAACTTGAAAAAATAATCACCATATAACAGGTTGTTGAAAAACGTTATGAGCGCAGCCAATACAAGGCCCCAAATTCAAGCTGGGGCGACGAAAAAGCGGAGTTTATGTCTATAAATGAGCATTTTGAGGAGAATTTTAACGCCGTAGTGGCAAGCGCAGTAGTTTTTCAACAGCCTGTAAACCGGATAAGGTGCCACTGATGACACAGCATAAAACGGTATACCTGATCGATGGTACGGCTTATATTCATCGTGCATATCATGCGGTCCGTAGTCTTTCCACCTCAAAAGGGTTTCCATCCAATGCGGTATTCGGATTCACGCGAATGCTGATCAAGCTCATAGAAGATAAAGCGCCTGAATATGTCGCCATGTTTTTTGACAGCAAGGGCCCGACGTTTCGCCATAAAATTTATTCCGAATATAAAGCCAACCGCCCGCCAATGGCGGATGATATGGCGGTTCAAATTCCTTATATAAAAGAAGTTACCGCCGGATTTAACATACCGATTTATGAGCAGGCTGAATATGAAGCTGATGATCTGATCGGTACGGTTGCCCCAAAGGCTGTTGAGCAAGGATTTGATGTCATTATGGTGACCGGTGACAAGGATTTTATGCAGCTGATTACCGATAAAATTACCATTTGGGACCCGATGAAGAACGAGGTAATTGACCGGAATGCGGTTTTTGAAAAACATGGTCTTGAGCCCTTTCAAATGCTGGATGTTTTGGGACTGGCCGGTGATTCAGCGGACAATATTCCCGGTGTTCCGGGCATCGGTCCAAAAACAGCGATTACGTTATTAAAGTCTTTTTCCAGTATGAAGCAGCTCTATGATCAGATCGATCAGGTTAAGGCAGTAAAACAGCGGGAAAAACTGATTGCCTATAAAGAACAGGCATTCATGAGCCGGGAGCTTGCAAAAATCAACACACAGGTGCCCATTCCCATTGAAATTTCAGCGTTTAAACTGACAGCACCGGACAATCTGAAGCTGGCCGGACTTTTCAAGGAGCTGGAGTTTCGTCAGCTGCAAAAAGCGTATCCCATATCCACGGACCTGACGCAGAAGCAGTATCAGCCGATTCTGGACGAAATTTCTTTGTCCGGATTGATAGACAAATTAACACAGGCGGAAGTATTCGCTGTTGATACGGAAACAACGGCTGTGAACCCTATGGCAGCAAAGCTGGTCGGGCTTTCATTTGCCGTAAAGCCGGATGAAGGCTTTTATATTCCATGCGGCCATCGTTATCCCGGTGCTCCCGAACAACTGAATCTGGATTATGTATTAAACCGGTTAAAACCGCTTCTGGAAGATCCGGACATTAAAAAAATCGGCCAGAATATTAAATATGACTGGACCGTCCTGAAAAGACACGGCGTGAACCTGTCCGGTGTAATTTTTGACACCATGCTGGCATCTTATTTGATCAATCCGGAAAAACGGGCGCATAACCTGGATCAGATTGCCCTGGATTTTCTGGATCATAAGATGATTTCCTATAAGGAAGCAGTCGCCAGTGATGACAGAAAAATTAATAATTTCAGTGAGGTTGATCTTGAAAAAGCCGTCCCCTATGCATGCGAAGATGCGGATATCACCCTGATGGCATATGAAAAGTTCACACCCATGTTGGAATCAGATGGCTTGACAAGGCTGTTTAAAACCGTTGAAATGCCGCTGATCCCGGTATTGATGAAAATGGAAATGGCCGGTATCCGGGTGGATAAAGACCGGCTTGTGGAGTTATCCAAAGACCTCGCCTTTCAGCTGGAGCAGACGGAACAGCAGATATATTCGGTTGCCGGAGAAGAATTTAATATTAATTCATCCCAGCAGCTCGGGAAAATCCTTTTTGACAAGCTTAAACTCCCGGTGCAGAAAAAGACGAAAAAGAAAACAGCCTATTCAACAGATGTGGATGTGTTGACCATACTTTCGGACCGGCATGAGCTTCCGGCGCTGGTGTTAAGACACCGGTCCATGGCGAAATTGAAATCCACCTATGTGGATGCCCTGTTTGAACTGATAAATCCTGAAACCGGCAGAGTCCATACGTCTTATAACCAGACGGTTACCGCCACCGGCCGGCTGAGCAGTTCCAATCCCAATCTGCAGAACATTCCCATTCGCACGGAAGAGGGCAGAAAAGTCCGCCGGGCGTTTATTCCGAAAGACGGCTGGTTGTTTGTGTCCATGGATTATTCCCAGATTGAACTCCGGTTGCTGGCGCATTATTCTGATGATGAGATATTAATTGACGCGTTTACAAAAGGTGAAGACATTCATACCCGGACCGCTTCTGAAGTATTCCAGGCGCTTCCTGTAATGATTACCAATGAACTCAGGCAACAGGCAAAGGTGATCAATTTTGGCATTATGTACGGCATGAGCGCCTTCAGCCTGTCCAAAGAGCTTAAAATCAGCCAGAAAATGGCAAAAACGTATATTGACCATTATTTTAAAAGATATTCAGGGGTCAAGCGGTTTATTGATTCAACCATTGAAACCGCAAAAGAGACAAAGCTGACATCCACCGAGTTGGGCCGGATTCGGCTGCTGCCGGATATCAACAGTAAAAATGCAAATATCCGAGGGTTTGCCGAGCGCACGGCCGTCAACACGAAAATCCAGGGAACTGCGGCGGACCTGATTAAGCTGGCAATGATAAAGGTGGATGCCGCCTTATCCGCAAACGGTTTGCAGTCAAAAATGCTGCTGTCAGTTCATGATGAAATCGTATTTGAAGTACCGTCTGAAGAACTTGATACGATAAAGAAGATGGGTAAGGAAATAATGGAAAATATATGGGAGTTTAAAGTCCCGTTAAAGGTGAATGTGGCAACTGGAAAAGACTGGGCCGAGGCGCACTAACAGTTGATGGCTTCGTAAAAAGTCCAACTTTTTATTTTCGTTATGGGTTGCACTTTACTTTGGAACTTTTTTCTGTCCATCTGAATCTGACCTTTAACCGGTTCATCAACCGTTACTATTTCGATTTTTCGGCAGGTTCTGATTTATCCGGGGACTCGCGGACGGACTTTCCAACGGTGTTGTAAATATTTCGAAAGTGGTCATGAAAGCTGGTGGGCGAGATATTACCCACTTCAATGAATTTTACAACGATTTCCTTGGCGGTTTTTAAGATCAGTTCGTCTGTTTTGGATCCCATATCATTTCCTTTGGTTCATGCTCATTTGGTTCATGCGAAGATGCTTCCCATCGGTCAGGAAGTTCTGATTCTTATATCAAATCCATGCCATATACGCAATCCATTACTTGACACCCTGATATTAAATTTTATATTAGTTATTTTATTTATTGAAAAATAGGCAACTATTTAATTTTTGAAATTATTCAGGCTGGTAGACTGAAGGCCGAAGACTGAAGATTAGAGCAACAGCGGCCCGTCCAATTATATCCTGTGATCGGGGAGCATATTATTATTTGTTGGAAGCGGTTGATTCTTCCTTTAGCCTTCCACCTTCCACCTAAGCACCTATGTTACCGGCAGGTTATTGTTGGACAAAGGAGACGTTTTAAGCATGATGCTCAAAAACGATGCAATAAAAGTCGGACGAAATGATCCATGTCCGTGCGGAAGCGGAAAAAAATACAAGAGATGCTGTTTGAATTCAAAGGCCCCTAAACCGGTGAATCTGGAAAAGTTGTACCGGCAGAAATATGATATCCGTTTAAAGCATCCGAAGGATATCGACGGTATTCGTTCGGTCGGTCGATTGGTTATTGAAACACTTGATTTAATGGAAAAAAATATAAGGGTTGGGATCACAACAGATGATCTGAATACCATTGCCCATGAATTTGCCGTAAAAAACAATGCCCTGCCGGCGCCTTTAAACTACCGGGGATTTCCAAAAAGCATCTGCACATCCGTCAATGAGGTGATCTGTCACGGGATTCCTGAAAACCGGGCTTTGAGTGACGGGGACATCATCAATGTGGATATCACCCTCATATATAACGACTATTATGCGGATGCCAGTAAAACGTATTTTGTCGGAACACCCGGGCCGGAGGCTCAGAAGATTGTCAGTGTGGCGGCTGAAAGCCTGAAGGCAGCAATGAAAATGCTGATACCCGGTAATACCATCGGCGATATCGGATGGGCCATTCAAAGTTACGCGGAAGGTGAAAAATGTTCTGTTGTTCGTGAGTTTGTGGGGCACGGGGTGGGTTATGATTTTCACGAATCGCCCCATGTGCCACATTACGGCAAAAAAGGCGACGGGATCGTCCTGGTACCGGGAATGGTTTTTACTGTGGAACCGATGATCAACCTGGGAAAAGCCGATCTGTTTGTTGCCGGCGACAACTGGACCGCCATTACCTGCGACCGGAAACTTTCCGCCCAGTTTGAACAGACGTATCTGATCACCGAAGACGGTTTTGAGAGTTTGACGCCGTATGATTTTTGATATTTCCATATTCCATCAGCTGTCCAGCCCGGATCTAATAGAACATATAGACAGGGTGGGGGTTGTTTTTTATGAAAGCAGGGGAAACGGTGAGTTTACGACGCAGATAATTTAACCTGGCAGTATCGGTCCGAAATACATAAGGCCGCTACAGCAGCAGTAAATTCAATCAGTTCAGGAATGGATATCTGCTGATTAAATCCACCAAGGTGCGGCCCGGTGAGTATGGTGATATCTTCTTTCCCTTTTTTCATGCGCTTGATATGTTCATCTTGGTAGCCGCGGCTGCTCAGAAAATTAAAAAAATTCGCTTCACTCATTGTGTTTTGTTCCGCGATTCGCAGAATTTCTTCCATATGGCGGTCAACTCCCATTTCATCAATCAGCCGGGAGATGAACCGGTCCAGATCCAAGTCCAGATATCGGGGAAGGGTCCCTGTAAACTCTGTTCCCGTAAACCCTTTGTAATAATTTGTAAAAATTTTATTTACGGTCTTTTTCAAAAGAGCTTCATCAAAAAGATCCCGGGCATCTACTGGATTTCCAAAATCATCAAAGCCCGTCCGGCAATTATCCAGATTTCTAAAATAACTCCCGGCAATCAGAACCAGGCTGAAAACATGGGTTCCAATAAATTCATACAGTTTGCGAGAAGAACCATTAAATGAAATAAAGTGCTCAAAATCCCTTATGCCGGTTTTGCCGATATTCGGAAACCGGCAGGAGCTCAGCCACCGGTCGAGTCTTCCGCCTCTTGGCCATTCATATAATCCGCCGTCATTTCTTCGTTCACGCTGTACACGATTGTGGAAAAGAGGGATGGGGGCCGTATGGATTATACCGGAAGCGGTAAGACGCCCCAGAAGCGTGGCATTCCGTATGATGATTTTATAAAACGTTTCTTTCGGCAGAAGGTGGCCTTGCCTGTGTTCATTGGGATAACAAAAGTAATCAGAATGCGCAATGAACCCGGTTGCCGTATATTGCGGAGCATGTGGATCAAGAGTGGCATTTTCCGGTGCCTTGATCGGCAGCTTTTCGAGTTTGAATAAATAATTGTCTGAAATATTAACGGGTTCGGGTATGTAGAACCGGTCATCGGATGCCATGAAATCGGACCGGTTGCGGCTCAGAAAATCCATCCACATGCCTTCCGAGTATAGCATTGCCGGATCTTCACCCGGCCGCGCCATTTTTAGCACCAGAACGCGACGCCGATTTTTTGAATGAACGATAATGTTCCGGCCTTTCCATTCCAGAGGCTGATTTTCTGGAAATCCGGATTCCTGTAGTAAAAAATGCCATGAAATGGTGGGGATTGACGGCATTTGTTTTTCCGGTTTTTGCTTTTCCATCATGTGGGGCCCTTTGATATCAAGGGGAACAGCACCCAGGGCTTCTGCGGCTGCCCGGCAGGGCTTGCCGTTTTTTGTATTCAGAATTTGAATTAATGTGTCTTTTGCGTATTCTGCCAGCACCGGTTCGGCGGTTTTTTCAAGAATTGCGCCCAAAGCGTCCGCTGCTTTTTTATACAGGAAATATACCTGTCTCTGGGATGCATGTTCTTCACCTTCAAGCACGCGCAATAATGCGGTTGTGGTTGCTTTGTTTATTATTTCGGGGCGTTGATCGATAATAAACTGAAGGTTAGATACGGTCATGTACGTGGTGACAAAGTCACTTCGTTTTTCAGTTAAATATAACTCAGCCTCAAGCCGTTCTTTTTCAAGATTCCAGGAATACATTTTCAGTTGATAAGTATTTTGAGTTTTTTAAAAGATTTTCAAAAACAATTTTATGAGTTTTAAAACAAAAAAGAATGCAATGGCAAGAAGAATGTGCCTTATGATAATATTCTGAATATATGGGTAATTTTGTTTGGAAGGAAGAAATTGCTGACATGAGTGAAGAAATATGCCGCAGGATTAATTTTTAAGTCAGTTCCTGATCAGCTGTGATCCTGAAGCAATTATTACAAAGTAAGAATTTCCCCTGCCTGTTTGTAATCCGTTATCATAGTTTATTTAATTTGCATCAAATCAGTTATTTATGATAAACAAGTGCTTCAGGGGATTTCATAAGTGAAAATGATCGTATTTTTGGGTCCAGTTTTTTTCTGCGGGAAATGGAAGTTCAACACAAAGGGCATGACGGAGGCCAAACAGAGACAATGAATATTTTACTCACCGGCGGTGCGGGTTATATTGGCAGTCATACATGCGTAATACTTCTGGAACATGGACATCATGTTATTGTTCTGGATAATTTATGCAACAGTAAGGCAGCGTCTTTAAAACGAGTTCAAAAAATTACAGGGAAAAATATTCTTTTTTATCAGAAGGATTTACGCAATAAATCAGAAGTAAATGAGATTTTAAAGAATCATTCAATTGATGCGGTGATTCACTTTGCCGGATTAAAAAGTGTGGCTGAGTCGGTTGATCAGCCGTTAAGATATTATCAGAACAATATTGACGGCACGCTGGTTCTGTGCGAAGCCATGCAGGCCAATGGTGTCAAAAACATGGTGTTCAGTTCGTCCGCCACTGTATACGGTAATCCATCAACTGTCCCAATCAAAGAAAATGCGCCGGTCGGGCCATTTAATCCTTATGGCCGCTCCAAACTTTTTATTGAAGAGATATTAACAGATCTTTATCTTTCTGATAAATCATGGAATATTGCTCTGCTCCGCTATTTTAACCCGGTGGGAGCCCATCCCGGCGGGCTGATTGGAGAGGATCCGTCTGATCTGCCGAATAATTTAATGCCGTATATCAGTCAGGTCGCGGTGGGTAAATTGCCGCAGTTACAGATCTATGGCGATGATTATGAAACACCGGACGGCACAGGCGTGCGGGACTATATCCATGTAATGGACTTGGCAGAGGGCCATTTAAATGCGCTGGAAAAGCTGGCATCCGATCCAGGCCTTGTCACATATAACCTGGGTACCGGAAAAGGATACAGTGTGCTGGAAATGGTTACCGCTTTTGAAAAGGCTTCCGGGAAACAAATTCCATATAAAATTGTGGGACGTCGACCGGGAGATATCCCCACCTGTTATGCGGATCCATCTTTTGCTGAAAAAGAACTCGGCTGGATGGCCCGGCGGGGTATTGATGAGGTATGCGCAGATGCCTGGCAATGGCAGTATATGAACCCGAAGGGCTATGTTTGATGGCTTCGTAAAAAGTCCAAATTCTTTGTTGTGCTGCATCCCTCGCTTCTTCATAGTACGCTAAGTACGAATTATCACTCAGGATTTGTGCGCCTCGAATTTGAAACTTTTTTCTTTGCCATCGGAATCCGACTTTTTACGAGCTTGTCATGTTTGACGGTTTTGAAAGCACCCGGCTCTGTTTTTCAAATAAATGGGCGTAATATCCGTTTTTTTGCATCAGGTCCTGATGGGTGCCCTGTTCAATGATTCGGCCGTTTTTTAATGCCACAATCCGATCCGCCATCTGCACCGTGGAGAATCGATGGCTGATAAGAACTGCGCTTTTGTTTTTTAACATATCCTTGAACCGGCTGAATATTTCATATTCGGTAATCGGATCAAGACTGCTGGTGGGTTCATCAAGCACAATCAACCGGGCGTCTCGCATAAATGCACGGGCGATGGCGATCATCTGCCATTGGCCGAGACTGAGTTCAACCCCGTCTTTGAAAAGTTTACCCAAAATCGTTTGATAGCCTTTGGGAAGAGAAGCGATGATTTGATCGGCACCGGCATTACGGGCCGCATGCCGGACAGACGCCGGGTCTGTGGATGTCAGATCAAGGTTCCCGAACCGAATATTGTCATTTGCAGTCAGTTGATATTGAACAAAATCCTGAAAAATTATACTTATTTCGTGACGAAGGGCATTGGTGTTAAATTGGTCAAGCGATACACCCTCCAGTGAAATTTGTCCCCGGGTGGGGTCATACAGCCGGCATAATAATTTAACCAAAGTGGTTTTACCGGATCCGTTTGCCCCCACAAGGGCAACCACTTCCCCGGGTTTGATGTTCAGGGTAATATCTTTTAAAATCATTTGATCTGTATTTGGATAGCGAAACCAAACTCTGTCAAACGCAATGCCGTGCTGAAGATGTTTGGGAACCGGCAGCGGCGCTGCAGGTTCCTTTACTATAGACTCCACATCCAGAAATTCATATAGATAAGACAGAAACAGGTTGTTCTCATACAAATCTGCCATGTTCTGGAGGATATTCCGTAAAAAAATAAGACCTCGCTGGAATGCTTGAAAGAACATCACCATGTCGCCAAGTGTGATCAATCCCAAAACCGCACGGTAGGCAATTGCCCCCAAGGCTGCAAAAATTGCCAGTGTTCCGAGCGTCTGGGTGAAAAAGTCGGCAATTGCGCGTTGCCGTGTAATCGCTAGTTTTTCTTGCCGTAATATGTGCCGGACATTCCTGAATTGAGACGAAATTTCATCTCCGATACCAAACAGCCGGACCTCTTTGGCGTGGATGTTGCCCGTCAGGATCCAGTTGTAATACATGGCCTTTCGATTCTCCGGTGTGCGTTCCCGGTGCCATTGAAAAATTTTACGTGAATATTTTACGCGAACAATGATACCGGGTGTGGCAGCGGCCAATAAGATGATGGTGACTCCCCAGTGAAATGATATGAGTAATGCCGCCATGGCCAGCAGAGAGATACTGTTCTGGGATAACAGCAGTAATGTATTGACAATTTGTGTGGGGCGGAAAGGACCTTCACGTTGTGCCCGGTGAAGGGTATCAAAGTATTTCGGATTTTCATAATAGTCCAGATCAACACTTGTGGATTTGGCATGCAGGACATCATACATCCGGTCGCTGACAGTAAGCGTCAATCCTTCCTGGATCAGGTTGGACAGGGCTTGTAGAAAAATTTGTAATATCGCCACTCCGCCGGCCAGTATAATATAGAAAATTACTTCGCGAAGCGCTGCCGCAGAATCTTGAGCGCTAATGGAAGCTGTTACTGAATCCACAATAAGTTTCATCAAATAAAGGGCGATAAGCGGTAATACGCCTTGCAGCACAACAAAAACAGACGAACTTATCAACCACCCCGGCCCGGCCTGCCAGACGAACCGGATTGCCCGGTCCAGACGGACCGTATGGCGGAGTCTCTTTTTAAGTGATGCGTAAGTAGTCATAATTTATAAAAATATTATGTTATTTATAGTTTAAGTGTCAATATCAAATTATAAGCTATCATGGGTGTTGGTCTGTTTATAAATATAACCAAATGTTCCGGTTTTGATGTCGATATATGCTTGCAGGTGTTTGTCCTGCAAGTATATTATAGTGTGTATTATTAAAAAAAATAAATAGATGAATATCCTGGTGTTTAAAACTTGAGTTGCTTAAAATGGCACTTTATGTAAATATTTATTATTTATGTTCGCTTTAAAGCCATTGATTTGTCTGGAAGCTGGTTTTTAAATTATTGCCGACAGCACTGGATAAATTATGAGGCAACAATGGTTTTTGGTATATCATGATCGGGTAATATTTATAAAATCTATAAGTTCAAGATTCACTGTATGTTAAAAGGAAGTCATGACTATACCGCTGAATCAAAATCCGGAATCTTTTTTTCCGGCAGATATTTTGAGTAGTAGTCAAAGGGATAAACCCTGGCGCGTTGCCCATACCAAAAGCCGGCGCGAAAAAGCCCTTGCCCATTACCTGGCCCGGACAGGCATTGGTTATTATCTGCCCATGTTCAGCAGGCAGCAATCCGGTAATAAACGGGTTCGCTACAGTTTAATTCCGGTTTTTAATGGGTATCTTTTTTTTCAGGCAGATGATTTTGAGCGCCATAAAGCCATGCGCTCCAATCATGTTGCCCGGATTATTGATGTGGGCGATGAAAAAAAACTCATCAAGGAACTCAGCCAGATTGAAAAAGCGCTTTCCGGGAGCACAAAAGTCTATCCTTATGATTTTATCAGTAAAGGGCAGTGGGTTCGTGTTAATAAGGGCCCGTTGAAAGGTGTGGAAGGCCGGATTGTAAGAAAAGACCGGAATTACAGGCTGGTGCTTTCTGTGGAAAGTATAATGCAATCAATATGTGTTTCAATTGAAGCGGACCAGGTGGAACCGTTTAATAACTGAAAAGAGATCGTATTTCCACAAAAAATGCCTTGGTGATTTGTAAAATGAAAAAATTACCAGGGTATTCATATTTGGACCCTTGATAGTGGGCTGAAAAATTTGATCGGCCCCCGAAAGGGGCGGAGTGTAAACTAAATACAATGTGCACTTGGAAATTTATGGCAAAATTTGTACAGTGAAATAGGTTCGCATCAAAGCGCTTGTCGAAGTAGCCATAGTGATTGCGGGGGTTTTTTGGACTTAAGGATTTCGACTATTTTGCATTGCTTTGCTGAATAATTTTGGCTTTTGTGCAAAGTATTGCAAGATAGTCATAAATTGGATTCATTAACTAAACCTGTAGAAAAATTTCTTGGAACGCCAGTAGACAGAACATATTAAAAAAGACGATTTTTTACGATTGACAACAGTACTGTTTTGCAGTACTTTAAATGCGGGTGCTCAAATTAAAATCGAGGAGGTATGCCGATGAACGAAACAACAGCAAATGAGTTTCGAAAAAAATTAAAATATTTTGCGGATATATCTATTCTTAACCATGAAGTCTTGAAAGTGAAACGCCGCAACGGAGAAAATTTTGTTGTTATCGGGGAAAAAGACTGGAAAGCGATTGAAGAAACCCTATATCTGAATCAGTTTCCAAACCTTGTCGACAGCATCAAAGATAGCGCCAAAGAACCCATTGAAAACGGAACATCCCTTGAGGAACTGGATTGGTGACTTGGAGAGTTATTTTATCAAAACAGGCGGTTAAGGATACAAAAAAGCTTAAAGAAGCAGGCTTAAAACCGCAAGCGGAAAAATTACTGCAATTGTTAACAGAAAATCCTTTCAAAATGCCCCCTGCATATGAAAAATTGGTTGGAAATCTGAAGGGGTTTTATTCCCGGAGGATAAATATTCAGCATCGGCTGATTTATGATGTGGATAACCGGGAAAAAATAATCCATGTTCTCAGAATGTGGACCCATTATGAATAAAATATCATAATAATCCTGTAAATCCTGTCTAATATCTATTCCCATCTCCAAGGCGATTTATTTTAAAAATTTGACAGTGCTCCCTGAACACAAAATACTGCTTGATTTCATAAACAACCGGTTCGAAGGGCCCGACTTGGCAGGTTTAACCACGGAAAACTGGGCAACTTTTGTTTCCGAAGCCAGCCGTCACAGAATCGCCCCTTTGCTGTACCACAAGACCAAACTGGCCGATGCAGAATCATTGATCCCGAAAGATGTAGTCCGGAAACTTAGGGAAAAATATCTGGCAAATGCCTATCGGAACACAGTGCTTTTTCATCAGTTAACTGATCTGGTGGCACGTTTGAACAATAAAGATATCCCCGTTATCCTCTTAAAAGGCGCTCATCTGGCAGAGTTCGTATACAAAGATATTTCACTCAGGCCCATGTCGGATTTGGATATTCTGGTCAAGGAAGAGCACCTCTCCGAAGCAGTCCAAATCGCCTTTAGCGCCGGTTACCAATTCTTTTATGATAAAAAAACTGAAAAAGAAAAATCCGGCAAGAGCTACTGCTATGATATATTAGAGTATTACAAACATTTTCAGCCCCTGATTCATCCGGAAACAAAATGTTTGCTCGAAATACACTGTTTCATTACAAATGTAGGCAGTTCCTTTGAAATACCCACATCTGAACTTTGGAAGACTGCGCAGCCTGCAACTTTAAATGATCATGCGGTATTTCTTTTATCTCCGGAAGATCTGATAATACATCTCTGTTTGCATGCTGCCTATGACCATCTGTTTTGTTTCGGGATGAGCGCTCTATATGATATTTCTTTAACAATAAGGCATTACGGGGGAAAAATCGATTGGCAGAAAATTATCATCCGTTCCAGTCAATGGCGAACAAACCAGTGCCTTTTGTTATCTCTATATTTCACAAAAAAGTGGTTGGGGGCCAAGGTCCCGGATGAGATATTCAAAAATTTTCGCATCGATGAAATGGTTCGTATAGCAGAAGAACAAATTTTCAAAACATCCGAAACCGTCCCTCTGCACCCGCATTACATCCAATGGCGCAACCGAAAGGGCATGCGTGACAAGATACGTTATGTTCTGGACGTGTTATTTCCGTCCCGTGAATTTATGGCAAACCGGTATTTGCAGCCAAAACATTCCCGGATATTATTTAGCAGTTATTTTTTTCGTATTCTTCAGGCTTTCAAAGGGATATGTGTAATAGTGAATAGTGTGTCACATGACGCGCATTATGTATCCCGATTCAAGCAGGGAAATAATGAGCATCGATTGAGAGAATGGCTGATAAAATCGTAATGGAGATGTATCAATGGTTGAATTAATAAGGAAAATCCGTTAATTTTTATCAATTTTCTTAAATTCATTTAAAAATATAAGGAATGCACCGGGAGTCCATTTTGGATTGTAAATAATCCTTTTAAGATACGGGCATTGGATTTGGAGAGTTATAGTTCGGGAGAAAACAGCTTATCTGTTGAATACAAAAATTCCAAAAACAAAGATCTAATTATATGAAACCACAATTAAGAAAACAAATACTGGTAACAGGCGGCGCCGGATTTCTCGGTTCTCACCTCTGTGCGCGATTGTTAAACGATGGCCACGAGGTAATCTGTGTTGACAATTTTTTCACCGGCACTAAAGATAATATTATCTCTTTGTTAGATAATCCGCACTTTGAGGTAATTCGGCATGACGTGACATTCCCGCTGTACGTGGAGGTTGATGAAATATATAATCTGGCCTGCCCGGCGTCACCGATTCATTACCAGCACGACCCTGTCCAAACAACAAAGACCAGTGTCCATGGTGCCATTAACATGCTGGGGCTTGCCAAACGCGTCAAAGCTAAAATTTTTCAGGCGTCAACTTCAGAAGTGTACGGCGACCCTCAGGTTCATCCCCAACCGGAATCTTACTGGGGGCATGTGAACCCCATTGGATTCCGTTCTTGTTATGATGAAGGAAAACGCTGTGCGGAAACCCTGTTTTTTGATTATTGGCGGCAGCACAAACTCCGAATCAAAGTGGCCCGTATTTTTAATACCTATGGCCCGCACATGCATCCAAACGATGGCCGGGTGGTTTCCAACTTTATTGTCCAGGCCCTGCGGAATGAACCCATTACCATCTATGGTGACGGTTCCCAGTCCCGCTCTTTTTGTTATGTTGATGATCTGATTGATGCGTTTGTCAGATTAATGGACACTGCGGACGATTTTACCGGTCCGGTTAATATGGGCAGTCCGAATGAGTTTATCATTAAAGAACTGGCGGAAAAAGTAATTGACCTGACCGGCTCAAGGTCAAAGCTGATAAACAAGCCGTTGCCAACAGATGACCCGACCCAACGGCAGCCGGATATCACGCTTGCCAAAGAAAAACTTGGCTGGGAACCCAAAATTGAACTGGAAGAAGGGTTGGTGCAAACGATTGAATATTTTGATGCTTATCTGAAAGGGGTATGTCCCAACGGGCAATAATACATGCAAAACAATAAAGAAAACGAACAAAATGAGAGCTTGCTCTTTTCCCTTAACCGTCTCAGGTTTCTGTTTAATCGACGGGACAAGGTGTTTTTTTTCATTCTCCTGATAGGGATGATTTTTGGCGCGTGTTTGGAAACATTTAGCATCGGTGTCATACCGGCTTTTATCAGTGTAGCCATCAATCCGCAAAAGATTCTGCAATACGAGGCTGCTGAAGCTGTTTTTGGCTTTTTGGGCATAACAACCTCGCGTGACATTCTTCTCTGGGGGTGCTTCAGCCTTTTGCTGATTTTTACAATAAAGACCGGATATTTATGCCTGCAATACTATTTCCAGGTACGGTATGTTCAAAACAGGCGTTTCCGGCTTACGCGGCGTTTATTCAGCGCGTATATGAGCGCACCCTACCAGTTTCATATTCAGCGCAATTCAGCTGAACTCTTTCGCAACACAATTTTAGAAGTAAATGAAATTATGGTAAAAGTGCTCATGCCCCTTCTCAATCTGACCATGCAGGGCATGATAATGGTGGCGATTTTGGTTTTGCTTTTTGCCGTTCAGCCTGTCATGGCCTTGGTGGCTACAGTGCTATTGGGATTTGCCGGGGGAGGATTTCAGTGGTTCGTTAAAAAGAAGCTTATAGAGTATAGTCGTCAAGCTCAGGAGCACCGTCAGCTTATGATCAATTCCATTCAACAGGGGCTTGGCGTGATTAAAGAATTGCGTATTCTTCACCGGGAGAAGAATTTTGTCAATACCTTTGTCCGTAGCTTATGGGAGGCTTTAAAGGCTGCTCGTTATGAAGCTTTAACCACTAAAATCACTGCGCCGTACTTGGAATTTGTTGCTGTATCCGGTCTTTTGTGTATCACGATTCTTCTTATTTTTTTAGGACAAAAAGTTGAGTCTATGGCGCCAACCTTGGTCTTGTTTGCTGTATCGTTTGTAAAGTTGAAAGCAAGCATCAGCCAGGTAGTTAACGGTGTCAACCAGATTCGTTTCGGCGTGGTGAGTATTAAGCCGGTCTACACAGATCTGAAGCTGCTGGAAACAAGCAAGAGGAAAAATGTGCCCAAAAGCACCGGCATCAGCACCCAGCGTAGTTGGGACTTTTCAAAAGAACTCAGATTGGAAGGCGTTAGCTATCGTTATCCCGGTTGCAAAGAATTTGCTTTAAAGGATATCCATTTAAACTTGCCCAAAAGTCACTGCATCGCCCTGGTGGGGCAAACAGGCTCTGGAAAAACCACCCTGGTTGATGTCATCCTCGGGCTTTTGGAACCGGAAAGTGGGCGCATTATTGTAGATGGCCGCGATATCCATACAGATCTGCCGGCCTGGCAAACAAATATCGGCTATATCCCACAATTTATTTATCTGACAGATGATTCTGTCCGTCATAATATCGCGCTGGGGCTTGACGATTCAGAAATTAATGATGATCAGCTCTGGCAGGCGATCAGGGTCACTCAATTGAAGTCCTTTGTGCAGGATCTTCCCCAAGGGATAGAAACAATCATCGGGGAGGGCGGTATTAAGCTCTCCGGAGGGCAGCGCCAGCGCATCGGAATTGCCAGAGCCCTTTACCACAATCCTGAGGTTTTGATCATGGATGAAGCCACATCGGCCTTAGACAATGCAACTGAAAAGGCGGTGGTCGATTCCATTCACCAGCTCAAGGGTGAAAAAACAATCATCATGATAGCACACCGGCTTTCAACAGTTCAAAACAGTGACACATTGTATTTTATGAAAAACGGACAAATTAAATTGAGCGGAAAGTATAAAGAGCTCATACATACCCATAGCGAGTTTAGGCAAATGATCCAAACAGGTTAGATTTTTAGTATTTAGAAATTGCCAAGAAAAAGTGTCTGGAATTATACTCCTTGCCTTTTGCTATGTGGGGTGAGGGGTAAAACAGTATTTGTTAGTAAGATTAATCGTGATGCACATTTATGCTTAATACGGACATAAATGCGTTTATTCTTGAAGCAAAGCGTAGAAAAAAAAATTACTAACGAGTATGTCTAAAATGTTTTGGACAGTAGCTGATCCCAGTAAAGGATAGCGAAGCTTAAACATCGCAATCTCGATGAAACATACTTGCATATGATATAAATTTTTATGGAAAAATAATATGCTGATTAGGTGTATCTATCTTGGCTTTTAGCTTTAACTCCTTCAAGGAACTTTGGTTTGTCCTTTCTTGTGGGCTGACCCAGTCTCTGCCATCCGCAAAAATAAAATGGGGTTAATCATTAATGCAACCTTGTAGAATTTGCAATAATAGTGAGAATAATACGGAATATCTTGTAAATGAGATGCTGTTTGGTACCCGGGAAAAATTTAAATATTTCAAATGCGGGAAATGCGGTTGTTTACAGATTGCCCATATGCCCATGGATATGAGCCATTATTATCCCCCTGAGTATAATGCCTTTAACAAAAAGTCGAAATATAGGAACAAGTCTTCATTGATACGGAATAAATTGAGGCATATCTGGAAAAAAGCCTATATTGACCGGCATATGATGCCAAACAAGTTATTAATAAATTTTTTAGGCAAACCCGGTCTTCCCGAATGGATAATAAGGACAGGAATTACCACTAACTCAAGGATACTGGATATTGGTTGTGGAGATGGTAGTCTTCTATTCCAGATGAGGGAGATGGGATTCAAGAATTTAACAGGTGTTGATCGATATATTAATTTTGAAAATGTTCAATATAAAAGAATAAAATTTTTCAATAAAGATATCAGTGCCTTGTCTTATAGTGCGAAACCGGCTTTTGATTTGGTTATGTTGCATCATTCTTTTGAACATATGCGTGGTCAGTTTGAGACGCTAAATCACATTAAGAATCTGCTCAGCGACCACGGCAGTGTTGTGATTCGAATTCCCGTTGTTCCATCATTTGCCTGGCGTAAATATGGTACTAATTGGTTTGCGTTGGATGCGCCAAGGCATTTCTTCCTTCATACGGAGCACAGCATGCAATTGGTTGCAGAAAAAACGGGTTTTACTATAATGAACCGGTACTGTGATGCGTCACCTCAAACCCTATGGGCTAGCGAGCAATATACGAAAAATATTCCTTTCATGGATGACAGATCATTGAGGTTCGGATTGGATAAATCAATTTTTACAAAAAAGGACTTGGAAGGATTTGTGGCCAAGGCACAAGAGCTTAACAAATCTCAAGACGGTGACACTGCCTGTTTTATACTGAAAAAGAAATAGCAATTGATTTCATATGTCCATAATTATATCGAACCCAGAATCCTAAGACTCATTGAATGAATACTGAAATACAGTTCCTGTCTAAAACCAGAATACTCGGGTATGGGACGACTCAAATGCGCTGTGTCCAGCCCGCACATTACCTTGCCCAAAAAGGATGGCGCACCGAATTCGGCTGTATCTACCGGTCGCTCCCAAAAGCGCGGAAAGCCATAGTGTTTCATCGGGCAGCTCTGGATTCCCATACGGAGCAATACCTGAGCTATGCAAAGGCTCGGGGTTTAGTGACAATATACGATACGGACGATTTTCTGTTTGATGAAGAGTCCATTGAACAATTCCCCTTACCCGATTCGGCAAAAGCCTACCGCACCATGATGGAAAAATGTGATGTCATTTTGGTATCAACAAGATATTTACAACAACGGGCAGAATTATTTCATCCTGATGTTCGAGTCGTTAAAAATGGATTATCCAAAGAGTTCGTTGCAAAAGCTGAGTTTGTTCGCAGGAATGGAACTCAGAAACAGGATAATGTGATAACTGTTGCCTATCTGAGTGGCTCCAAACATCATGAAGATGATTTTCAATTGGTTGAGCGAGCACTGATAAAGATACTGACTGATTTCACGGATACACGTTTGCTTGTCATGGGAAAATTACGTTGTTCTGATAAATTTAGGTGTTTTGGTGATCGTTTCCAATATAAAAATTTTGTCCCATATCGTGATTTTTGGCGGGTATTTCAAGATATCGATATTAATATTGCACCTTTGAATGTTCGAAAGTCTTTTACCCAGGCACGGAGTGAATTGAAGTATATTGAGGCGGGTATTTTCGGAATACCAACCATAGCATCGCCGACCAGCACATATCGTGATGCCATCTTTCATGGCATCAACGGCCTGCTTGCCGAGGATCTGGACTGGTATGACGCTTTGAAATCACTAATAACCGACGGGGAAAAAAGAATCCGTCTCGGGGAAGCGGCAAGGAAGGATGTTACAGAAAATTACAGGCCTGAAAAGCGATCCGTCCAGTGGAACGAGCTGGTTAGCGATATTTTGGAAAAATATGGAGAAAATAAACATTCGGATGATTTAAAAGCTCGAGTTAATTACATAAAGGTCTTGTGCTTTTGGTTATGGCGCAAGTTGAAAATAAGCAAAAGAAAGTTGATCTCAAAGGAAAAGGAACAATAGTTTCCTGAATCGGTGCGGTATATGATAAACGCTTTTAGGTGTGTAGTGTTATGAAAAAAGATGGCAGTTTGCCTAGATTAATGGCAAGAATTCCTCGATCTCTGGCTGCACGAAAGAAAAACTATACGACTAAGGCAAGGGCATTTTTCAAGCAGCAGCGGATGATGCTGAAGTATATTGGCAAACCTTTATATTATCTATGGATTTTAGGATGTCAACGTTCAGGCACCACGCTTCTTGAAAGGATGTTTAGAAACGATCTTGATTCAGCCGTGTTTGGTGAGTTCAGTCAACTCACGATAGGTTCGGATCGTACAGTGTTGAAACCATTTTCAGAAGTGGAAAAAGTTATAGCCTCATGTAATGCGCGATATGCAGTTATTCGTCCTTTGTTTGAGTCGGATCGCGTGTCAGAGATTTTAGGTTTTTTCCAACCGTCAACAGCCATATGGGTGTTTCGGGCTCCCCGAGATGTTGTGAATTCGATGGTAAATAAATGGGGAGACCTTTTTTTTGAAATAAGCCGACAAGTTGAACAGGACGTCAATGGGAAATGGCGGTTGGAAGGACTGCATAAATCGATTAAAGAGGAAGCCAAATGCTTAACGGGAACTGATGAAAAGATTGAGGACCTTTATGCGCTGTATTGGCTGAAGAGAAATGAGATAATTGATGAGGCGGCTCTCTGTCATAATAATCAGATTCTGTTTCTCAATTATGAAAGACTGGTTTCCTCGCCTAAACTCTGTGCCGATAAGATCATGAAATGTTTAGGGGTGCGTGGAGTTTGGAAGTATTTTTCAACTGATGCTCACCTTCGTTCATTAAACCGCAACATAACACTGACAATTTCACCTGAAATACAAGAACATTGCGATATTTTGTATAATAAATTATGCGGGTATGGTAAACGGGACTTTCCTGAATATATATAGCTGGCCGCAATTTTATATGAATGTTCCAAGGTTCCGACAGCCATAATCTTTAAAAAAATAAATCCTGTATGATTGCCATTGCTACACAAAACATAGATTCGATTGCGGAAACCTACGTTCGCCAGCATATCCGGATGATTGCTCCAGGAGAGACAGTTGTGATCTTCTTTCAGGGGGAAGGACAATCAATTAAGAGTGAATACTCTCTAAGGATCAAGCGGGATATTTCTCTGCCGGTGATGTTTCGCAAGATATCCAGTCTTTGGCGCACGCTCACAACTGGTTATTCAGGTTCTTTAACAGTAAAAGAAGAGAAACGTGTTCTTCAATTCCTGCGTGATCATAGAGTAAAGACTGTTTTTGCGGAATTTGGGCCGACGGGATGTGCGTTACGCCGTTTATGCGTGCGCGAGGGCATTAAGCTCGTTGTAAATTTTCACGGCTACGACGCAACCGTTATGCCAAAACGAATGTTGATCCGGTGGGCCTACAGCAAACTATCAAAGTCTGCGGACAGCTTCATTTGTGGTTCTCTCCATTTTGCAAAAAGACTGGAAGCAATAGGTTTCCCTAGTGACAAGATTCATGTCGTTCCGTGCGGTATTGAGGTTAATGAATTTTCCAGTGATACTATGAAAGATCCGAATCTTGTTGTTGCTGTTGGTCGCCTGACTGAAAAAAAAGCGCCGTATCTGTCAATCGAGGCATTCGCTATGGTACGGAAAACTTGGCCGACAGTACGTTTAGAGATTATCGGTGATGGACCGCTTTCACGTTTTTGCAAACAGCGGGTTGTTGAGCTCGGCCTGTCGGATTGCGTTACTTTGCATGGTGCCAGAGATCACAATTTCGTCAAGGAAAAACTTGCCCGTGCTATTGTTTTTGTTCAACATTCAATTACTGCCCTGAATGGAGATACAGAAAGTCAGGGGATTTCATTATTAGAAGCCATGGCATCCGGAGTGCCTGTCGTGTCAACAGTGCATAACGGATTTTCTGAAACAGTATTGGAAGGTGAAACCGGCTATCTTGTTGAAGAAGGTGATGTCTTCGGGATGTCCCGGAAAGTAACAGAACTGCTCCAAGATCCGGCACTCAGACGGCACATGGGGAGGCAGGGAAGAGCGCGGGTGATCAATCATTTTACTGCTGAAAAGATGGCGGAAAAGCTGCGTGATATATTGTTGAATTAGGCCTTATCGAGGTGATTTCAGGTTCATGAATACATGAAAGTGTAAATACCAGTTTGTCGATTCCTTGGGAACTGAAAGCTATGTTGTTGCACTATGAATAGATGCTTACCATGCGAATGGTAAAAAAGAGAGGATTAATGCTGTTAGAAATTATAACTTACCCCCGGTAACTCGAAAAAAATTCGGACAAGACGGAAGATATAAAGTTGAAGCACAATACAACATCTCAGAATCTGCAAAAAGGTTAAAGAATATTATGCTTGAGTTCAAGGCGCAAACCGACATGTTAAAATAATGAATGTGTTCTGAGGCACATTCATGATGGAAATATGATAAATGCAAATGGTTTTGTTGATGAGCTCACGGCTTTATTAAAGTTATATAATAAGTGAGTCTAAAGAATTATCCTCGTCTTAATTTTGACTTTTTATTTGAATTCAAGAAATATAAGGAAGTCCATCTATATGATAAAATCTTACGAAGATTATCTTTATTATCTTAAATCAGACCAATCAGTTCGTAACCAGAAAATTACGTTGCGGACTTACATATATAATGATGTCTGGAAATTTCAACGTCTTTTAAGAAAGCTAGAATATCTTAGCAACTGTAAGAAAAATAAATTAAGGCGAATGTTTGTTGCCTATCGTTTCATGCGGATAAGAGTCAAGCTCGGTTTTATGATTCCAATTAATGTTTTTGGACCGGGGCTTTCGATTGCGCATTATGGTTCAATCATCATCACCTCTTTAGCAAAGATTGGTAAAAATTGCCGAGTGCATGTCGGCGTGGTTATCGCAAAAGACAGATGGACGGCTGTGGCGCCAAGAATCGGAAACAATTGTAATATCGGCCCTGGGGCAAAAATTTTTGGAGACATTGTTCTTGGTAATAAAATAAGAATCGGTGCAAATGCCGTGGTCAATAAAAGTTTTCCCGATGATAATCTGTTGCTTGTCGGAGTGCCGGCAACGGCTGTTCCTGTTAGGCCTTGAGCGAGTGAATCATTTGAAAAAAAATATCATTATTGCCTTTGGTTCTGTTCCTAAAGACGGTGGTACGTTTACATTTTACAGAACACTCAGACCGGAACTTCTAAAATATGGCATTGACCTGCGCTGCGTGTCGGTTGGAAAAGCTGAGGCTGATTTGATTGAAGATGCCTTTGTAGATGATGGTTGTGTGCTTCTGGCGGAAACCATAACAGACGTAAAGGAACAGGCGAAGGCTTTTACGGATTGGTGTGAGGAAACAGGAATCGATATCGTTTTTGCCATTAATTCGGTAGCCATTTTATCCGCACTTCCTCATCTTCCGGAAAAAATTCGGGTCATGGCCCGCTGTGCCAATGCGTTTGATCATGGATATAAAATTACAGTTTCCTGTTATGAAAGATTAACGCGCATTGTAACCACTGCACCGCGTCATGGTCTGGATTTAATTAACGCCTATGGCGTTGATAGAGATCGTATACACATGATCCCGAACGGCATTGATCCTTCTTTGTTTGAGGGTGCCGCACAAAACCAAAGAGGTGAAGATTCGGTTTTACGTTTAGGCTTTCTGGGGCGCTTAGAGCATAATCAGAAAGGCGTACTTTTTCTGCCGGAGATACTTCGGTATTTGCAGAATCAAGGCATAAAGTTTACCTGCAAGATAGCTGGCAAGGGTGTTCATGGAAAAGCATTTGAGGCAGAGTTAAAAAGCTTTTTTCGAAACAAAAGCGTAGAACTCGTTGGGGCGCTTAAACCAAGTGAGGTGCCGGATTTTCTCGGAAGTGTTGATGTGTATCTTTTCCCGTCTCAGTTTGAAGGATGCCCCAATGCCCTTCTTGAGGCAATCATGGCAGGGTGTGTCCCTGTCTCCTGGAAACTGGAGGGGATCACGGATTTTATTATCAAAGATGGGGATACCGGATTTGTTTGCCCCATGGCCGATTGCGAGGCCTTTGCGGCACGTATTGCCGAATTCTCTGAACATCGGGATCGCTTAGAAAAGATGTCCGCAGCAGCAGCCTACGATGCCCGCGAACGCTTTTCTCAGGCGCGGGTCGCAGCGGATTACGCCCGGTTGATCAAGGATGTAATGCACATGCCACAGTCGCCTTGGACACCGCTGCCGTGGTCGTTCTTTCGATTGGACCCGGCGTTTGCGAATTACAATATTTGGCAATCCATCCTTCCAAAATCATTCAGTCGGATAATAAAGAATTGCCTTTTTTATGTTGGTTTATCAGACCGTTACTATGACTAACCTTCACATAAGGCGTACCAGAAACGCCGCAAGCCATCCCCTTGCCCGAACAGTGTCAACCCGCCAAGCTTCACATGTATCCAGGCCCGTATTCTGGTTGGGAGCGCTGGTGTTCCTCTTGCTGGCAGCGCCCAAGCTGAGAATAATGGTTGGATCTGCACCATTATACGCCATCGATGGACTTATCGTCCTTTTGCTCTTGGCAGTAAATCGGATGCCGGCGGTGGAGTGGTCATCGGCGGACACCCCTTTATTACCCACCTTCGTCACTTTATATCTCATGCTCATCTGGGTGGGAGAGCTTCACGGATTATTCATATATGGAGCGTTTTTAGAATCTGCTTTTATGATCGGGGAATTCACTCTGGGTGTTTCCCTGTTTTTTATTTTGCCCGGGCTGGTGAGAGATACTGAGGCGGCGTCCATGGCGTTGAAAGCTATCGTGGCCGGTTTGCTCTGTGCTTCTGCGGTCACCATCATGTATTCCCTTGCGCCGATGCGGCCGCTGGTGATGAAGACCGTTTTGTCTTACAAATTTTTGGTGCCGGAAGCCGAAAGTCTGGCGCGAAAAACACTCTATTACGGCGGTTTGACGGAGGCGATGCGAGGGCAGTCTTTGATTGGCACGTCAACTATTACCACCGGTTTTCTGGGAACCATGTGGGCTTTTACATTTCTGGCCGCCAGCAATACGATGATTTTGGTAATTGGCCTGGCTATTGTTGTTTTAAAGGTTGGGTGGCAATCGGAATTATTTATGGTGGATCGCGTTTTTGAAAAAACGCAGCTTGCAATCGAAAACCCTTATGAAGAAGAAAGCTTTGCACAGCGATTACGGTCGTTTACTCAGCCATTTTCTCACCTGTTGGAACATCCGTTTTGGTTGATTGCAGGCGCAGGGAGGATCGGTCAAAAGCTTTCATCCAGGGGGAATGTAGAGGCCGAACTTCGTGATTTGGCTGGCCTGTCAAAACATTCCGGCTTTGGCATGGCTTATTATTGTTATGGCTTGGTAGCAGCAATCACCCATACATTAATTATGTTAAGTGGGTTTTTGTTGATTTTGAAGCGATTACAGAAGCCGTCGCCGGAAGGGGCGCCGCTCTACAGGATAACCTGGCAGACGTTTCTGATCGCATGGTGCGGCTTACTTTTTTGGTGGCTTCCGGGCCATGCCATGATCGGGGAAGCCCGCGGGGTAATTCTGTTTTTCTTTTTTTTCGGTTTTATGATGGCCTGCGATAGAATGTTGCTTGATCAAACCAACGAGGCGGTCCGGCAATGAAACCTGTGGTCGCCATTTTATTATCTGATAAACGCTCCGGGTCAACTATGTTTGAGAATGAACTTTGTAAACACCCGGATATCAACCATGTGGAATACTCTCCGCATACCTATTTTGAGACGCATCACTGGATAAAAGCAGCATGTATACTTGGCGCACCGAAGCAGCTTTTTTACGGTAACAAAGTTTATAACGGTTATGGTACCCGGCAGGGTGCCCGACAGTATATGATTGACTGTATTCAGGGAAATGTGCCTGATTTCGTAATCCCCGGTGATGATGAAACGCTGATTTTTGAAGGCTGGAATGTTTTGTGTCGAAAGTATGCCAAGCCGGTTTTTTTTGAAAAATCACCACAGCATCCGCATCACTGGGCGGCGCTGGATTTAATGCTGAAGTGGGCAGAGACGGATAAGTTCAATGTCCGTTTTATTGGATTGGTCCGAAATCCCATGGCGGTCATGCACTCTGCTTTGGAGCTTTTTTCCACAGAACCGGGGCAAAGACAGTTCGGATGGGCCCATTGTTATCGTAATATTCTGGCTATGAAGGAAATGGTTGGGCAGAATCGGTTCCATCTTGTTCGATATGAAGATTTGATTGTCCGGCCGAAGCAGGTGTTTGGAGAAGTCTGCGAATTTCTCGGTCTGGGTCCTTGCGATACACTTGGGGAAAAAGTCCATCAAAATTCGGTGGCCAAATGGATAGAAGATCCTGCTTATACCCTGCAGCTTCATGACAGTGTCGTTCGTGTTGCAATGCATTTCGGCTATACGAAAGAGGATCTTTATAACCCGCCAAAACCTGGCTTGTCCGCGAAAGAAAGAATTCGTCGACAAGTAAAAGGTGCATTGAAGCTTGCTAAAGCCCGATTGTTTGATCGATTTATCAAACCCATTATTTTGAGTACTATTCGACGTAAATAGGAGTCAAATGGCAAACAAAATGGTTAATAAAAGCAGAGCCCCCACTTTGGGGGTTGTGGCAATCAGTTATAATGAAGAACGCGATTTAAAAGGCTTTATAGACCATCTCCTGCCCTGGATAGATGAAATTGTAATCATTGACGATGGTTCTTCTGATCGAACGGCTGAGATTGCTACGACAGGTGCGCCAAAAGTTAACTTTATCGGCTCTCCGCGAAATGACGGGGAGTTCTTCAGTCATCAGCGCAATAAAGGAATTGCCGCATCGACTTGTGACTGGCTCCTTCATATGGATATTGACGAACGGGTTACACCTGAACTCGCCAATGAAATTATCACGGCAGTTCGTGATGAAAGAAAAGATGCATACAGATACAGGCGGCTGAATTATTTTCTGCACCGGCCAATGCATGGTGGCGGTTGGCAGGATTGGAACCTGGTCCATTTGGCCAAAAGAAATATTTTAAGATTCAGCGGAATGTATCATGAAGAATGTATTGTTGATACGCCACCTGAACGCATCGGTCAACTAAAAGAGAAAATGTGGCACCTGAACGATGAATCATACAAAGAAAGAATGGAGAAAAGTTTCCTGTATTGTCAGGAACAGGCAGCGATACTGACCGAAAATGGGGCTAAAATAAGGTGGTGGCATCTCTTATTGATGCCCTTGACAGAATTTTTTGTCAAACTGGTCAAGAAACGTGGTTACAAAGATGGTACATTGGGTTTGTTGTTTGCCCTGCATTCCGCTTGCGCCATGTTCCGGGCCTGTGCTCTTGTCTGGGATGAGCAGAACAGGCTAAATAGATCCGAAATAGAAAATCAACTCCGCAAAATGTGGACACATACCGATAATGATTTCAAACAATAAAATTTATTTTGAAAAAAATCAATGCTGAACATTATCAGGTAAATGTGTTTGATATGATAAAAGACTCAAAAATATTGAATCGTCGGGATTTTTGCCTGGGGTGGATATCTACCGTTGTCCCTACTTATAATCGTTCAGACTTTTTATTGAACGCCCTGGAAAGTATCCGGCAGCAGTCATACCGACCGATTGAGATCGTGGTGGTGGATGACGGCTCCACTGATGATACGATACGTGTTATTCGTAAATGGGCGAAACAGTATAACGAACCGAAAACGTTTGTGATTCGATGGATAGTCCAATCGAACCAGGGGGCAAACGCTGCCAGGAACCGGGGGATTGAAGAATCCCATGGAGAGTTTATCGCCTTTTTAGATAGTGATGATCAATGGCTGCCGGAAAAACTGGCAATGCAGATATCCATTATGCAAAAAAATGCTGATATTGGTGGTGTCTATTGCGGAATGCGGAATGTTGACCTGGTCACGGGTGAAAAAGAAAAGTTTTCTCCCAGGGCATATCCGGAAGGAGATCTGCTCCGGCAACTTCTCATTCATGATGTTACCGAAGCAACATCAGCCTGGGTTGTCAGAAAAGAATGCTTTAATCAAGTCGGAATGTTTGATATTTCATTGCCTGCCCGTCAGGACTGGGATATGTGGATTCGGCTTTCAGAAAAATATATGATCGGCTGTGCTCCGGAAATTCTGGTTGAGTTGGGCAATCATCCAGGCGACCGGGTTCGGTCAAAAGCTCATCGGGAAATTGATGCGCATCAGACAATTTTCCGTAAATATGCTTATCTGAGAGCTAAATTCCCTTTCTGGGTAAGCCTGACAGCCCGTTCGGCAATGTACCGACGCAGAGGACGGGTTTATTTCCATCGGGGTATTTCAAGAAAAAAAGCTTTTGCCATGTATTTATCGGCTATACTTGTCTGGCCCTTTGACTTTGATTCGTATGCCGCGTTGACTGGCATGATGTTAACGGATGAATTCAGGCGAAAAATACGATTTTTCTGGAATCGTATATTTGGAAAGACCAGACTGGCAATTAAGACACATTGAAATTTATTGTTTGCAATGATTTCATCCAGAATACGCTAAGGAATCATAATCCAATGACAATTCTATGCATATAGCCTATTTCTCCAATCAGTTTGCAGACTCAGAGGGGCATGGTCTGGCCCGTTATTCCCATCAGCTTTATTCTTCTTTGAGTGAAATACGTCCGGATCTCAAAGTAACACCGGTTGCCGCCTGGAGCAGTCGTAATGCGGATGGCGTCAGACAACTCAGACAAGCATATGGTCTTCAACTCCTGCCATGGGGAAGACGGTGGACGCCTCTGGCGTGGGCTTTTTTGGATAGACCGCCAATTGAACATTGGCTTGATAATCCGGTCGATGTGGTTCATGCGGTTTCACTCGGTTATCCCATCGCCACCCGGAAACCCTATGTGGTAACGGTTCATGATATTGGTCCGCTGACCCATCCGGAGTTTTTTTTAAAGACCAGCCCCTGGATAATGAAACGGAGCTTGAAGCAGGCCGTAGACAAGGCGGATGCTATTATATGTGTTTCCAGATCAACGGCTGAAGAAGTCGAATCTTATGTCGGCCGGAATTTAACGGATCGTATTCATGTTATTCATGAAGGGGTGGCCCCTCATTTTTTTGAAAAGACCAATTCCGATTGTCTGGCATCGCTAAAAAAATTACCGGTAAACGGTGTACCCTTTATTTTAGCAACCGGCAAAATCAGCCCTCGAAAGAATGTGGTGCGGATTATTCAGGCATTGTCGAAGATATCGGACATTATTCCTCATCATTTGGTTCTGGTCGGGGGCAGCGGCTGGGACATGGCCGAGGTTGTCAAAGAAATCAATAATCCGGCAGTTGCCCATCGAATTCATCGGGTCGGCTATGTGTCCGATGAACAGCTGAGAGATCTCTACTCTCTTGCGAGTCTTTACGTTCATCCGTCATTATATGAGGGGTTTGGACTTACGGTGCTGGAAGCTATGGCAGCCGGGTGCCCGGTGGTCACATCGAACATTTATTCTTTACCGGAAGTGACCGGTGATGCTGCACTGCTAGTTGATCCATATAAAGTAGATGAAATTGCAGGAGCAATTCAGGCAATTTGCCTGGATGATTCACTGGAAAGGGATCTTGTCAGGCGGGGCCGGACCCGGGCGATAAATTTCACTTGGGACCGATGCGCCGGCAAGGTTGCTGAAGTTTATAGAAGTGTCATCTGATCATGTTTAATTTATGTATACTGATTAATTCTCTTGCCAGTGGGGGCGGTGAAAAAGTCGCATTGACCCTTTACGAAGAGTACAGAAAAAAAGGGATTAACATTACTTTTGTTTGTCTGGAAAAAAATGATGTTTATGAATTTAATTACCCAATTCATTACTTGTCTGACCACACCGGAACAAGTGAAAATGCCGTCAAGAAATTTTCATCGCTTTTTCTTTTTGCACTACGATTAAAAAAGCTAATTAAAAAAGAAAATATCTCAGTTGTGCAAAGCCATTTATACCGGTCAAACTATGTTAATATTCTGGCAAAATTTTTTAGATCCAACCATAAAACCCAGCTTGTAAATCACGGTATCGCCAGTCGATATAAAGATGAACATCTGTCAGGCCGGATAAATCTCTGGTTAATCAAAAGACTCTACTGCAAGGCCGACCAGCTCATTTTCCCTTCAAAAGGAATGATGCATGACCTGAAAAATTTGGGTGAATTTAAAAATGATATGCATGTAATTAACAATCCTTTTGATGTGAATGGAATTCTCAGTCTTAAAGATATCCCCATAAAACCGGAAGATTTTATTTTTGATCAAAACAAGAAATATCTGGTGGCAGTCGGGCGGCTGGAAAAAGTTAAACGTTTCGAAGATATTATTAATGCGGTTGTCATGCTGAAAAAAGACGGCATGGATCTTGACTTAATCATTCTCGGAGATGGTCCGGAAAAATCAAATATCCGGGCATTGATTAACCGATTGAATTTGCAGGAAAGTATTCATTTGCCGGGCAGGGTTGTGAACCCGTTTCAATTTATTTCCCGGGCGGATATTTTGATATCCGCCTCCGAATATGAAGGGTTTTCCAATGTCATTGTCGAGGCATTTATTTCAGGCACTGCAGTCATCTCGACAGATTGCGAAAGTGGCCCCCGGGAGATTCTGGCACCCGATACCGGTGCTCGGATTAAATTAAAACCCGGAGAGATTGAATTTGCACAATTCGGCGTGCTGGTGCCGGTCAATGACCCTAAAACATTGGCCAAAGCGGTAATGGATTTGTTGGAAGATCAAAACCGGCTTGAATACTATTCAAAAAATGGAATCTCCCGAGCGAAAGATTTTGACAAGGCGGTGATTTCTCAAAAGTATATCAAAAGTCTAAAGGAATTGACGGAAAAATAGTGCATGGCCAGAATTGTAATTATTTTAAACACTTCATGGAATATCTATAATTTCCGCTTGCCGCTCCTGGATCACCTGATCGGGTTCGGTCATGAAATCATCGTCATGGCGCCGGAAGATGAATATAGCCGGAAAATTCCCTATCCATTTCACCATATTCACATCAAATCACGATCTGTTAACCCTGTTGGGGATCTGCTCATTTTTTTTAACTTTTTCAAGCTATTTAAAAAAACTAAACCGGATATATTGTTGTTATATACAATTAAGCCGAATGTTTACGGAAATTTTGCCGCTTATTTGCTGAGAATAAAAACCATCAGTAATATTGCCGGTCTTGGCACCTTGTTTATCAATCCCGGTTTGGTGACAAAACTTGCAAAAATGTTATATCGATTGGCCATGAAGGTGCCGGCAAAAGTCTTTTTCCAGAATAATGAAGATATGGAGATGTTCATAAAAGAAGGCCTGGTGTCTGAAAATATCGCAGAGAGGATTCCCGGGTCGGGAGTGGATTTGGCCAGGTTTACTTCGCGTTCGTCTGCTGGTGAAAAAAACAGGGAAGGAAAATTTATTTTTCTTCTGTTTTCCAGGATGCTTTGGGATAAAGGGATTGGTGAATTTGTTGAAGCGGCCAGGTTGCTTTTACGGAAACGGAAAGATGTTGAATTTCAACTTTTAGGTTTTCTCGATTCTGACAACCCGAAAGCGATCTCAAAACAAGAAATGGATCGATTAACTGAGATTGAGGGAATAAACTATCTGGGTGTATCTGATCATGTGGAGGATTTCATACAAAAGTCGGATTGTGTTGTTTTGCCGTCATACAAAGAAGGCGTGCCCCGGTCATTACTGGAAGCGGCGGCAATGGCCAAGCCCATTATTACAACGGATGTAACCGGATGCCGGGATGTGGTTGAGGACGGGGTTAACGGTTTCTTATGTCACCCAAGAGACAGCCGGTCGCTTCTTGATAAAATGGAAAAGATGATAGGCTTGGACAGTAAAGAAAGAGCCCGAATGGGCATTAATGGAAGAGAAAAGGTGATAAAGGAATTTGATCAGAATATTGTGATCGAAAAGTATACACAAGCTATAGGGGATATTCTTGTTTGTGACACAAAAAATGCATGTATTTAAATTTATAGAATTCGTAATGGGCTTTCAGCGGGTTTCGTATATATAAAGCGTGATATTATGGGAACGATTTTCGGCATATTTTTAACTTCATTAATACTATCCATGGCATTAACCCCGGCGGTGATCCGGATCGCCCAGAAATTTAACCTGGTGGACAGGCTGTCCGCCAGGAAGGTGCATTCCATCCCGGTTCCCCGCATCGGTGGCGTTGCCATTTTTCTGGCTTGTTTTCTGGGGGGTGCTTCCTGTTTTTTTTATAAAACAGACATTACTGTGACGATTTTTCAAGATCCCAGGATTATTTGGCTCGCATTCGGCTCCCTGGTGATATTCGGGCTTGGTTTAATTGATGATATCTGGCGCCTTGGATACATGGCCAAATTTTCAGTGCAGATTCTGGCCGGCATCATCGCATATAGCGGCGGGCTTCGAATTGAACTCATTACGTTTTTGCCCCAGCATTCTTTGGCGCAAATCGGCCTTTCCTTGCCGGTTACGGTTTTCTGGGTGGTGCTGGTGATAAATGCGATTAATCTGATTGATGGATTGGACGGTCTGGCGGCCGGTGTCGGATTTCTGGTATGTCTGGTCCTTCTCATTCTCAGTATTTTAGGTGGAAGGTATGTCCCTGCTGCAGTTCTGGCCGCCCTGGCAGGAGCGTTGTTGGGTTTTCTTGTTTTCAATTCCAACCCGGCATCCATTTTCATGGGAGACGGCGGAAGTTATTTTATCGGTTTTATGCTGGCATCCGTCAGTATGATGGGGTCGATCAAAGGTCAAACTGCGGCCAGTATCCTGATTCCCATGATTGCCTTAGGGCTTCCGCTCATGGAAACAGTTTGGTCAACTATTCGCAGGTTCATCTACGGACAGAAAGTATTCAGTCCGGATAGAGATCATATTCACCACAGGCTGATAGCTCTGGGGCTTTCCCAAAAAAGAGCCGTACTGATTTTATACGGTATTACTGTGCTGATGGGATGCGTTTCAATAGCAATGGTATACAGCCATGATAACAAAACCGCCTTGTTGCTCCTGCTTTTTGCCGCAGGGACTATAATCGGTATACAAAAACTTGGGTACCTTGATTTTTTGCGCAGCGACAGTTTCAGATACTGGTTAAAAGATGTCTCGGATGAGGCGGGCATTTCATGGGAGCGGAGAAGCTTTTTAAATTTTCAAATGGCAATTCAAAATTCGGAAGATTTTGAAAATATGTGGAAAAATCTGTCCAAAGCAGTGAAATGGCTTAATCTTGATCTCGTTGAATTAAGAATTGAAAACAAATCCCGATTGGATAGCCAAAATGCCCATTTTTTCTGGTGGAATAAAGAGAGAGGCGACGATAGTGACGATGACAGGGACTCGTTTTTAAAGCGTAAAACGTTGATGAAACTGGAGCTTCCCCTTACACCAAATGTTAACGGGCCATCAAATGATAACGGGACGTATGGCACGCTTTGGCTGGTCAAGGATTTAAAGCGTGACCCGCTCAGTCATTACACAATGCGGCGCATAGAACACCTGAGAAGGACGGTGATCAAAACCATCGAAAAGATAGGGTAGTGCATTGTACAAGCTAAAACTTCGGATAAAGTCGTTTAAGTTTAATACGAGCATTTTTCGCGATAAATTGCCAATCAACTTTAGCTTGTCGGTTATTTCGATCTATATTCCACGCTGACACTTTATTACGCATTTTCTCGATAC
>JABZFM010000062.1 GCA_014237465.1 Desulfobacteraceae bacterium
ATCGTCTGATGCCGGGACGCCGGGCATAATAAAGATATGCCGCCATGGACAGCATCCAGAACAGGGTGCTCAGCACATTTTTGCGTTCCGAAATCCAGGCGACGGATTCCACGTTGATGGGATGAACGGCGAAAACCGCCGCGATAAAGGCGCTTTGCCACAAAGTGCTGGTCATGTGATAGCAGATGGTAAAAAGCAGCAACGCGTTGAGCAAATGCAGGAATCCATTTATCAGGTGATGCATGCCGGCGTCTGTTCCGAAGAACTGACAGTCTGCCATATGCGAAACCCATGTGATCGGGTGCCAGTAGAACTCAATGGCCTTTTCAGAAAAACCGAACGCCCAGGCAATGTTTTGAAAAGAAAGCCCTTTTTGAATTTGTGAATTGTCTGCTACATACATGCCATCATCAAAATCAACAAAATCAAACTCATGGATATTGAAGTAAACAGAAATAATGATAAGGGTAATAAAAAGCAGGCAAAGCACCTGCCATTGAACCATCCTGGTTTTGGCGTGCTGATTTGAATGTTTTAAAAGAGAAGTCATGGGTATCATTAAAAATATATTTATTAAAACACAAGTTAGCCTGAATTTATTGTTTTTATGATGGTTTTGCAACCCGCCATGTAGCGGAAGGCTTTAGCCTTCCATGTTCCCCTGGCCTTTGGCCAGGGGTTATGGAGACCTGAAGGTCTCCGTTACATTGGGATTTGCCGACCCACATTAGGCGTTGCCGACCCAGTATGTATCGGAAGGCTTTAGCCTTCCATTGCCTGGCCTTCGGCCAGGGGGTGGAGGTCTAAAGACCTCCGTTACAATGAGTTTTTGGCATTCCGCATCGGTGTTTGCCGATCTACTATGTGGCGGAAGGCTTCAGCCTTCCATGTTCCCTTGGCCTTTGGCCAAGGGTTATGGAGACCTGAAGGTCTCCGCTACATTGGGATTTGCCGACCCACATTAGGCGTTGCCGACCCAGTATGTATCGGAATGCTTTAGCCTTCCATTGCCTGGCCGAAGGCCAGGGGGAGATGCTCTAAAGATCTCCGTTACATGGAAAATTGAGAATCACTCAAATATGGCATCTCCATAAACAAATGATCCGGAATACAAATAATCCCGCGGGCGTTCTACAATATTTTTTCGTACCGGGTTGGCTAAAATATATTGTACAAAATCAGAAATATCCTCATTTTTTCTCAGCACATGATCAAAATAGCTCTTTTGCCACAAAGTTTTACCGTTCTGGCGTTTATAGGCAAATCCGCTGATCTGCTTGTATTTTTTGACAAAAGAAATCAATTCTGAATTCTCATGTTTTCCGGCAACCAGCAGATGCAGGTGGTTCGGCATAAAACAGTATGACAACACATCAAACCCCAAAGTATGGGCGACATGTTTAAGAATTGTCAGGTGTTCGTTAACAATGTTTTCTGCAATAAAAATGTTTTCACGGTTTGCCGTGTTCATTGTGATAAAATATATCTGTTTGCCGGAATAATTACCAGATGAAAGACGATTGGTTTTTCGGGAAACAGACAATTCAACACCCTTTTAATTAGTTTATACACATGGAGACCTGAAGGTCTCCGCTACGTTGGGCGTTGGCACCCCACCGTGTAGCGGATGGCTTTAGCCTTCCAGTTCCCTGGCCTTTGGCCAGGGGTTATGGAGGTCTAAAGACCTCCGTTACATTGAGTTTTTGGCAGCGTGCCATGGTTTTGACACCCCACCGTGTAGCGGAATGCTTCAGCCTTCCATGTTCCCCTGGCTTTTGGCCAGGGGTTGTGGAGACCTGAAGGTCTCCGCTACATTGGTATTGCCCGCCCGGGCTTTATCGGCAATTTGCGGTTTTTTCTGTGGCAAGGAGTTCCTTTAAAGCCGCTTCAGCCTGGGCATAGCCGGGATTTAATTCCAGGGCCTTTTGTATGTACCGTATTGATGCCGAAAGATCGTTTTTTTGATATAAAGCAATACCTAAATTAAAATTGGTTTGCGGATTTTCAGAGGCACTGTCAAGTGATTTCCGGTAATGATCAATAGCTCTATCTATTTGATTCGTATTAAAATAAATATCAGCTAAATTTTTATGCGCTTTCGCGTGATCCGGTGTCAGCCCGATGACCTCTAAATACTGTTCGATGGCCGGATCAATCTTTCCTCGTCTAACCAGTACGAGTGCCAGATTGAAATGAGCGTCTGAGTATTCGGGATTTATTTCTATCGCTGATAGATAAAACTTCTCTGCCTGGTTGTATTGGCCCTGGTAAAAATATGCGGTGCCTATATTGTTAAGGGTTAATGCTTTTTGAGGTTCGATGGTTAAGGCTTGATTCAAGTATTTGACAGCTTTTCGGATTTCACCGGTAATGAGATACGCGTTGCTTAAATTATTCAATAATTCAGTATCATCCGGTTTCAGCTGCAACGCCTGTTGATAGTAGGTAACCGCCTCATCCGGTTTATTCATCTTTATAAGGATATTTCCCATATTATTGCCGGCGACCGGGTTGTCGGGGTTTTCTTTTAAGGATTTTTTGACGTATGTTAACGCCTGTTCAAACAGGCCTTTTTGGAAAAACGCGTTCCCGAGTTTGTTGAATAAATCATCCTCTTGATTGATTGACATCCATAATGCCTGATGATAGCAATCAATGGCTTTATCAAAATCACTTTTCTTCATCATTGCATCGCCAAGCCCTATTTGGGCTTCCGGGAAATTGTTTTTTATTGCCAGCGCTTGATTAAACTGCTCGATGGCTTTGTCAATGTTATTCGCGTTCAATAATTCAATGCCCAGATGAAAATGCGCGGCATGGTTGTCTGTTGTCACGTCCAGGGCATGTTTAAACAGGGCTTTGCTGTTTTTCCAGTGGGAGACCTGTTTGCCGGCGGTCAGCATAAGTGTGGCAATGATCATCACCGTTAAGGATGCAAAGACGAGTTTGAATCGGGGAAATTTTGCCAACAACGCGGTCCCGCTCCATGAGATCATTATAAAAAGGCCGATTGCCGGAACATATAACCATCTGTCTGCCATTTCCGGCCATAATCCTCCCTGGACCAAACCGATAACCGGGAAAAGGACTCCCAGATACCAGAACCAGCCGACAACTAGATACGGCGCTTTTTTTGCCAAAAGTATTACAGATCCGGTTACGATCAAAAGAAAGGCACTTGCCGAAACAACCTGCCAGAGGGGAACAGACTCTGGAAACGGATAAAAAACCGATAAATTTTGAGGCCAGACTATTTTGAATATATATTTTACATACGTGATCAGGGCATTGGAAATGCGTAAATCCATGGGCACGGTTGCTGTTGATAATAACTGGTGGTAGTTTTGAAGGCTCTGGCGGGAAAGCAGCATGGCAATAAAAGATAAGAGCAATAATGGTAATTTTTCAAGCACCAGGTATAGCAAGCTGGCAAGATAATTCGGATGCTTTTTTAGCTTTGAATTACCCGTTTTTATTCCTGGGAGTTCAAAACGATGCAGGGGCCAGAAATCCAGCAGCAGAAAGACACAGGGCAGGGTGACCAGCATCGATTTGGCCATCAGCCCAATGGATAATGACAGCATGATCAGGAAATATCGTTGTATGCCAGGACGCCGGGTATAATAAATATACGCCAGCATGGACAACATCCAGAAGAGGGTGCTCAATACGTTTTTTCGTTCTGCAATCCATGCCACGGAATCAACATTGACCGGGTGAACGGCAAAAAGAGCCGCAACAATCGTACTTTGCCAGATTGCTCCGGTCATTTGCTGCAATAATAGAAACAGCAACAGGGTGTTGGCGATATGAATGACAAGGTTTGTTAAATGGTGCATACCCGCGTTAAGATTGAAAAACCGGCAGTCGAGCATATGGGATATCCATGTAACGGGATGCCAGTATGCAGTGTTATTATTAACGCTGAATGCCCAAATGATACTATTTAAAGAAAACCCTTCTCTTACATGCGGGTTGTCAGTCACATAAAGGTTGTCATCAAAGTTGATGAAATCATTTTTGTGGATATTTTGGTATACAACACAAATGATGAAGGTGAGTAAAACAAAGATAATGATTTTTAAATATTTTGAATGGATTAAGTCAAGTTTGGATAGCATTTTAAATCGAGAACAGTTTTAAAAATTTGGGTGACGGTCATTGCAATATTATTTACACATGGAAGGCTGAAGCCATCCGCTACACAGCATTTCGGCAACTCCCAATGTAGCGGAAACCTTCAGGTCTCCATAACCCCTGGCCAAAGGCCAGGGCAGTGGAAGGCTAAAGCCATCCGTTACATGGTGTTTCGGCAAAACCGGATGTAGCGGAGGTCTTTAGACCTCCATAACCGTGACCCTCAGGTCACGGAACTGAAAGCCTTCATTTATCAATTTATTTTATTCCCCGTCAATCATGTGAAGCTATTTGAAATCTATGTGACGTCGCTGTGCGCCCAATGTAATTGACGCTTAAATTTATGACAAATAATATCAGGAGTCAATATAAGGATGCGGATTGAATTAAGGTTTTTTTGTTTGAATTTTAAAACCGGGTCCATAGGGTCAGGTCAGAAACTTTGCCCAATGTGGGTCGGCAATGCCCAATGCGGGTCGGCAACTCCCAATGTAGCGGAGACCTTCAGGTCTCCAGAACCCCTGGCCAAAGGCCAAGGGGATGGAAGGCTAAAGCCTTCCGTTACATTGAATTATACATGAACTGATATATTATAGCCCAGATTCATTGGGAAATTACCTTCAAAAATGGTGAAATTCCAATTGTTAGTTGAAATAGCAGATTTCAAATGATATGAAAAATGGCCAGACTAAAATTCAGATAAATTGATTGGGGAAAAATGGATAACCTGAAAAATAAATACACAAAAATTAGAAGCTCACACTGGAACCGCATTGCAGAGCAAAAAGTCAACCCAGACAGGCTGGGTGCTTATTATCAGAAGCTTCTGCAGAGTTATTATCGGTTTTTTGTTCCTCCGGGCCTGAAAGTTTTAGAAATTGGCTGTGGGAACGGTGATTTGCTGGCGGCATTGCAGCCTTCATTTGGAGTGGGGTTTGATTTTTCTGATGAAATGATCCGAAACGCGACCCAAAACCATCCTGATTTATCTTTTATTTGTGCAGATGCGCATGACTCGGTAACGGATCAAAAATTTGATGTGATTATTCTGTCCGATTTAGCCAATGACCTTTGGGATGTTCAGGCTGTTTTAGAAAATGTTCGACGGCTGTGTCACCCGCATACCCGTTTGATAATAAATTTTTATAACAATCTCTGGCGGATCCCGCTGTCAGTCGTTAAGTTCCTGGGATTGGGGGCGGATTTAAAGGAACAGAACTGGTTTTCGCCAAATGATGTGATGAATCTACTGAATTTGTCGGGCTTTGAAGTGATAAACTGGCGGCCACGAATCCTTTTTCCATTGAATATTCGGTTTCTGAGTAAATTCTGTAATCATTTTTTAGTCAATTTTATTCCGTTTAAGTGGTTTGCTTTAACAAATTTTATCGTCGCCCGGCCGGGATTTGATCAACAGGAGACTGTGTCCAATCATTTACCGTCTGTTTCAGTAATAGTTGCTGCAAGAAATGAAGCCGGAAATATTGAGTCAATTTTGCGTCGGGTGCCATCTCTCGGATCCGGAACAGAATTGATTTTTGTGGAAGGGCATTCCACGGACAATACCTATGAGACCATTAAAGAAGAGATAAAGAAGTTTCCGGATAAAAATTGTAAATTATTTCAACAGACCGGAAAAGGTAAGGGCGATGCGGTGCGGTTGGGATTTGAAAACGCTACCGGGGATATTCTGATGATACTGGATGCGGACCTGACGGTGCCGCCGGAGGATCTGCCGCGATTTTACGATGCCATTGCGTCTGGAAAAGGCGAATTTGTTAATGGCGTTCGTTTGGTATATCCGATGGAACAAGAGGCCATGCGCTTTTTCAATATTCTGGGCAATAAATTTTTTTCACTTATGTTTACATGGATTTTGGAGCAGGCTATTAAGGATACACTTTGTGGTACCAAAGTGATGTGGCGATCGGATTATGAGTTGCTGGCCGAAAACCGAAATTATTTTGGAAATTTTGATCCTTTTGGCGATTTTGATCTGTTGTTCGGTGCAGCAAAAATGAATTTAAAAATTGTTGAATTGCCGATCAGGTACCGCTCAAGAACATATGGTGACACAAATATCAGCCGCTGGCGGCATGGATGGTTGTTATTGAAAATGGTTATTTTTGCCGCACGTAAGATAAAATTCATATGACTTTGGGCCTTGGTCGTCGTTTCGGCCATATGTAGCGGAGGTCTTTAGACCTCCATCAAAAATGGAAGGCTAAAGCCTTCCGTTACGTGTCGGGTCGGCAAATTCCAATGTAGCGGAGACCTTCAGGTCTCCATAAATCCCTGGCCAAAGGCCAGGGAACTGGAAGGCTAAAGCCATCCGTTACATAGTGGATCGCCAACGCCCAATGCGGGTCGCCAAAAACCCGATGTAACGGAGGTCTTTAGACCTCCATAAATCCCCGGCCAAAGCCAGGGAACTGGAAGGCTAAAGCCTTCCGTTACGTGTCGGGTCGCCAACGCCCAATGTAGCGGAGACCTTCAGGTCTCCATAAACCCTGGCCGATGGCCAAGCAATGGAAAGCCTTCTGCGCTCTATCAGGCGTTGGTCATCGTGTCATGGCCGGAACGATGACAGGGCCACTTTTTTATTCAGAATGTCATTGTAGTTATTATTAACAATCGAGCGAATACACGAGGTCGATTTTGAATGTTGTATTGAGATTTATTAAATTTTATCGAAAACAAATTATTCATCTGTGGTTCGAAGAATTTTTTGCATGGCTTTTTCGTTCTTTACCTGGTTTAGGTGGGATGCTTATTCGATGGGGGCTTTATCGACTCTTGTTTAAAGAGTTAAAATCGTTTCCGCTTATCTATCCCAATGTTTTTTTAACGCATACATACGGTCTTAAAGTTGGCAAGTCATTTTCAATTAACAGCGGCGCCTTGATTGATGCGCGCGGAGGAGTCACTATGGGGGATTCAGTGATGGTCGGTCCATATGCGGTGATTATTTCTTCTGAACATGATTTTAAACAGATTGATTCCCCGATGTCGAGTCGGAATCATATTTTAAAACCTGTTGTTATCAGCGATGATGTGTGGATAGGGACGCATGCCGTTATCAAGGCCGGTGTAACGATCGGGACTGGCGCGGTGATTTCAGCCGGTGCAGTTGTAACCAGGGATGTCGGAGCATACCAAATTGTCGGTGGCGTCCCGGCAAAGGTAATCGGGGATAGAGAGGAACAAACTGTATTGGCAGAAGTATAGTACAATGTAAAATTTAAACCTTCGCATTTAATTTGATCTGTGGTATAGTCGTTCTCAAAAAAGGAGGACGACATGGTGCCACGATACAGAGTAACATTAACGAAAGAAGAGCGGGACGAATTGAACATTATTTCCACCAAA
>JABZFM010000036.1 GCA_014237465.1 Desulfobacteraceae bacterium
GTATCGAGAAAATGCGTAATAAAGTGTCAGCGTGGAATATAGATCGAAATAACCGACAAGCTAAAGTTGATTGGCAATTTACCGCGAAAAATGCTCGTATTAAACTTAAACGACTTTATCCGAAGTTTTAGCTTGTACAATGCAGTAGAGTAGAGGGCAGGGTAAAACCTATGGAGTAAAACAGGCCTTCAAAAAGACCGTTCGATTAGCCCTGTCCCGCTCCACTGATTTGTTAACCCCCAATTATTTCATTAATTCCTTCTACTACCAGATTCAACTCCTCAGTTCGTACCGTTCCAAGTTTTTTCCTAAGGCGTTTAACAGATAAAGTACGAATTTGGCTTATTTTCACCCATGATTTTTTAGGGAGTTTTGTTTCTTCAAGCTCAAGAGTCAAAGGAAAACCTGCTTTTTGAGGTTGGCTTGTGATGGCGACGGCAATAACGGTACCTGAGTTCTTATTAAATACTTCATGGCTTAAAACAAGTATCGGTCTCATGCCGGATTGTTCGTGCCCAATGGAAGGGTTAAGATCTGCCCAAATGATGTCTCCCCTTAGTATTCTGACCATTCATCGATCTCCATTTCGAATCCTTCCTCAGACAAATTTTGTTCAAATGTGGGGTTCAGTTTAGCGCACTCCCGAGCCAGCCTGCTTTTTTCAATTCGTTCGATTTTTTCCGTTACAGCTTCCTGGATGGCCCGACTGCGGTTTGGGAACAAATGTGACTTGACCAACAAATCTAATCGATGCAATGTGTTTTGGTCTATGGTTATTGCAATTTTTGATGTAGCCATAATTCCACCTCCGGTATTACAATATGTCATACCCAATCGGTTTTCAAGTTGTTTTTTGAAATCGGGGGACAAAATCGGGGGACAGCATACCTATTTTCCAAGAATTACCCATGATATTTATTTGTAAATGTCATAATGCCGCCAGGTTCTTTCAGGCAATCACGGCACCTGACCGAAAAAAGCACGGCGATTTTTGAAATGCGTGCTCCGCATTAAGCAGATGATTTTTCAAGGTTCAGTGCCTCGCAGCAGTGTCGGCGGGTGATCTTTCGTTGGCCTTTAGAAACAAACTCAAGGTGCGGAATACCAATGGTGCCGGACTTCCGTGAGGATTGGCAAGTTAGTGCTCGGATGAGGAAGTGAACCTGGAATCGTTCAGGAATTCAAGATGTATGTCTGTTAGCCAGATCGTTTTCATTCTGATGCGAACGTATAGGTTTTATCTATCGTCCCGCCCGTTGATATCTGAGGATTGTCAGATTATTGACCAAAATATAAAATGTGCTGCAATATTGTCGAAGTTGGCAAGCTATTCCATGCAATTCAAATAATATATCATGGCTATTGTTTTTTATCATTCATGGTGTCACTATTAAAAGACAGGATCAGTATAGTATTTTTATTCCAAACTCTCAATAACCAATACAATAAAGGAGTTGGAGCTATGAAAGAGCTGATTAAGTACATTGTCCAGTCACTGGTTGATGATCCAGAACAAGTAACGGTTGAAGAGATAGAGGGAAACCACTCCTCTGTTTTAGAATTAAAGGTTGCCAAAGAAGATATGGGAAAAGTTATCGGAAAGAAGGGCAAAACAGCTCAAGCGATGCGATTGATCTTAAGCGCTGCGTCAGCCAAGATAAAGAAAAGAACGGTTTTGGAAATTATAGAATAATCTCGTGGAGAAAAAGAGGGTTGGTTGCGCAGAGATTTGGATGGTTTCATTTTCGATAATTCGAAGTACGCCTGTTGCTAAAAAGAATCGAGATAATAACTAATGTTATATGAATTTTATTTGAGCCAGGAGGGACTAAGATGGGCGATAAGGGAAAAAGAGATAAAGGCAAACGCGAAGACCAGAAAAAAGGCCAGCAAACACTAAAGGAGAAGCGGAAGAAGAAAAAAGAAAAAAAATGAAGTAAATACGCTGTTTATAGAAAGTCGAAAAAATAAAAAAGCATAAATAGTCAATGGTCTGGCAATAGTTCGAAAGGATCTGAGGGTTCTGTAAATTAATCTGTGTAAACGGCCTTACCTATAGAATGTGGCAATTAGCACAAGATGATTTTTCAATTACATTCTACATTTTTCAATTTGCGGGTGATGTCGTTTTTTTCAAACTTAAAATAAACAGTTTCTCTCAGCTCCCTCTGTGGTAAGAAAGTGCTTTTTTTAACCCAACACAGAAATCGGAATAATTGGCGTTATTTTGTTCATGTATATAAATCATTCGCCACGCTCTCAAGCCCCAACTCCACCAGCTTTTCTTTTTTGGGTATTCCTGTTTCCCAGTCCCACTGACTGACAGCATAGAATTCCTTGAGCATCCTATCCATGTCCGGTTCAATACCGGCGGTGCCGCCTTCGGGAAGTGCCTTGCGGGCAATGTCCGGAATATGGTCATCTTCGCGGGTGATTCCCAGTAAGTTGTTAATCGCGCGTTTTAAGTTTAAAGACCGTTCGCCGAATGTCAGCAGGTCCATGGTTTTGAAATCAGCTCCCGTGATATCCGCAAGTATTGTGGCAATCATAGAGGCCGGGATCGGTGAGAACTGGCATAATGTAAAGCTATTGTATAGTTCACAAAAGCTTAAAATTTTAGCGGTCAACGCCCCTTTTTGTGCGGGATCATTTTTATCGGTAAATGTTATCCCCAAATCGAGTCCCACTTCATTACCCGGCGCATCCAGGCTGTAAAAAGCCCCCTTTAAATGGCAGGCGCCTCGCGGTCCCACTGCATAAGCAAGGGCCGCTCCCTGATAGGCTCGCGGGTCGTGCATGGGAAACTCCAGTCCTTTGACATGGGCGGCTTCTTCAGGATCAACCCCGAGTTCAGCCGCCATTTGTTTAACGCCTTTGGACAGTAGTTTGCCGATACCTTCCTGGTTGATAATCATATTAACGAGTTTTAATATTGTTTCACTGTCACCCCAGGGAATTTCCATGCCTGCTTTTTCTTTTGTGAGGATTTCTTTTTCATACAAATACATGGAAAAGGCGATGGATACGCCGGCGGAAATGGTATCAATGCCATGGGCATTGCACAGGTGGTTGGCCATGACCACGGAGTCAATATCAAAATTCATGCAAAGCGGCCCGAACGCGCCCACGGTTTCATACTCCGGCCCATCCACCTGTTTGATATCATCCGTAAAATCCTTGATAATGCGTCCGCATCCGATGGGACAGCCGGCGCATGCGTAATTAGACATGTGATAGCGATTCCGAAATGCCGGGCCGTGTACTTTTGCGGCCGGGAACACACTTTTGGTAAAGTACTTGGCAGGCGCATCGCCCAGTCGCATGGCAAGGTCCATATAGAAATTCGTGCCGTACAGTTTGTATGCCTGAGTGTAGGCGTTGCTTTTAATGGTGTCCCGCGCGTCGCTGATCATCCCTTTGAGTCTTTCCGGGTTGGCAATTTTTGTTTTTTGATTGCCTGACACAACCAGTGCTTTCAGGTTTTTAGACCCCATCAGCGCGCCCATGCCGCATCTGCCGGCCGCCCGTCCTTCATCATTCATAATATTCGAATAATGGATCAGCTTTTCGCCACCTGTTCCGATGCAGGCGACGGACGCCTTTTTGTCAACCTCAGCCTTGATTTTTTCCTGTGTTCCGTAAATGTCATCTCTGCCCCACAGGTGTGACGCATCATAAATTTCAGCAACGCCTTCTTTTACATATACATAAACCGGTTTTTCGGCCTTGCCGGTAATCAGGATGCCGTCATAACCGGTGCCTTTAAGGCGTATGGGAAATTTTCCGCCGGTTGTGGCCTCTCCCCACAAGCCGGTTCCCGGAGAGATGCCGCATATGGCAGCCCGGCTGACCATGGGTACGTTTGATCCGGTAAACGGACCGGTGGCAAAGACAATAGGGTTTTCCGGCGCAAGCGGGTCCATGCCGGCTTTTACATAGTCATATATGATTTTAGCGGCCAGGGTTGATCCGCCGACGAATTTTTTCTGGTCCGCATCGCTGATGGGAATTTCTTCCGTCCGGCTGTTGCTAAGATCGATTTTCAGGAATTTTCCAAAATATCCTTTCATGGGGCTACCTCCGTCATGATCAATTTATGACCAGGTTTCTGATTGCATATCCAGCAGTTTACCTTCATAGGCACTAAAAAATATATCCTTGAGCTGTTCTTTGTTTAAGTCATACCATCCAAAGTAGAATCCCGGATCCGTGGGGGTTTGTTCTAAAATCATATCCATATTTTTTTCAAGGTCATCCATTGTCACACCGGTATCCTTGAGGCTGATGGGGAGATTTAATGATTTCATGAAATTTCGGATTTTTTCGATCAGATTGGACAGACTTTTTTCATCTGAATCCTTATCCCGGACACCCAGCAGGTCGCAGAGTTCCAGGTAGCGGTCGGTGACTTTTGAGTAAACCTGGAGTTCATACGAGATAAACAGCAGGACCATCACGCCGTGGTGGATATGAAACAGTCCGCCGATGGTGTGGCCCAGGGCATGGGAAATACCGGAACCGGCATTTGCCAGGGGGATTCCCGCCATCATGGCCGCCTGCTGCATCTTCATCCGTGGCATGATGTCGTGGCCGTCTTCGTATGCGCGTGGCAGCCATTTAAAAATCATCTCAATGGTTTTTTGTGCGATGGCCTGGTTGATTTCATCGGATTTCGGGGCCATAAAGCCGTCAATGGCATGGGCCAGGGCGTCGGCGCCGGTGCCGGCCGTCAGTTCCGGCGGCATTCCAACGGTCAGCGTCGGATCCAGCAGGGCAAAATCAGGCACAAATTCCGGCAATGCACCGGCAACCGGGAGCTTCACGCCGTCAGGGAATGAGATAACTGCCACACCGGAGACCTCGGAACCGGTCCCGCTGGTGGTCGGGATGGCCGCCAGTTTGGCCTTATTTCTTAGATTTAAAGGGACAATCGGACTTAAAATTTCAAGTTTAACATCCGGATGTTCATACAAAAGCCAGGCCGCCTTTGCGGTGTCCATGGCCGATCCCCCGCCCAACGCAAAAATAAGGTCTGGTTTGAATCTTTTGATCTGTTCCGCGCAGTCTTTTACCGTATCAATCGGCGCATCCGGCTGGGCTTTGGCCCACGTTTCAAAGGAAATGCCATGCCGTTTTTTATAAGGGCTCATCACTTTGGCTGCGAACCGGACTGCATACTCGTCGGTGACAATAAACGCCCGCTTGCTTTTGCATTCCCTGGCAATCAGATCCACTGCATCCGGCAGGAGCTGGGGCTCATCTAAAAAAAGGTTAAAGCCGGAAAATACCCGCGGCACAAAAAACGGCTTCATTACATCTCTTAAAAATTCCGCCTGTACCATGGGGCCGCCCCATGTTTTCAGTAAATATTCATGTGTCCAATAGGTCATATCGCCTCCTAATTATAGGCTGTTTAGGTTGAAGGGGTTTAGACTGAAGGGCGGTTTGAATGGATCATTTTTTAAAAAGCCCATTCCGCCTGCCCTAAAAGCCTTCAGCCTTCAACCTACAACCTAATGCTATTGCATGACAAAGTTGATGGCTGCGCCGAACCATGTGAATGAGTGGATCTGGCCTTCAATACCGACCACATGGTTTTGAAGGGCATCCATGATCCCTTCTTCGCCTTTTTTCATGGCATTGAACCCGATTTTCGCATCCGCCCAAACCATGGCCGCATCATATTCATCCAGTATCGCGTCAGATGAAAATTTTCCGTCTTTAAAGATGAAGCGTTTGCCTTTTTTGTTGTCTTTTGTTTTGACCACAATCCGGCACTCATGGCCCATGAGGAATTTTTTAAAGTTTGCATCTGTTTGCGCTGATTTTTTGAATTTAGATGCAAGGATGGTGAGAAGTAATAATAATCTCATCATGTTCTCCTTAATAAGGTTAAAAAATATTAAATAGTTATGAAATAAATTAACATAACCCGGGCTTCTCTCGCATTGGAGCCGTTCAGGAACAAGGCATTTCAGCCTGAAGGCGTAGTCTTCTACTTCAATGGCTGAATCGCAGTTACTGATCGGCTCCGCCCAGAAGCTGCTTTAATCTCGGCAGGATCATATATATCAGTGATTCTTTCACCCACTCCATATATTGACGGCTTTTGGGATCCATTCCCAGAATGCTTGCATAATATGTTCTTGCGCCAAGGTAGTTAATGGCCAGTGTGTTAAAACTCGTGGTTAACATTTCAATATCATGCTTTGAGCCTTTTAAAGGGACGGCTTGCGTAAATGTACGCGTCATCTTTTCGAAGAAATTTTGTATCAGCTGATAACCGGGAATGACTTCAGATTTTTCGGCCGGGACCAGATTAAGTGTAATGATACGCTGGGTTTTGGGGTGTTTTAAGGCAAAATCCAGAAACCGGTCGATATACAGCGCAAGGCCTTTTGTCGGACCTAATTCTGTGAGACCTTCGAACCATGAAATATTGGCTATATAGTATTTTTCGGTTGAAATTTTTAAGACTTTTTCAAAAAGAGCCGCCTTGGTTGGGAAATAGTAATTTACAAGCGGATGATCAATCTCTGCAGCTTTTCCGATCATCCGGATGCTGGCTGCATGGTACGGATATTCAGCAAACACCTGTGTTGCCGCCTCAAGGATTTTTTCCCGGGTCGGTTTTTTATGCTGCTTCTTTTTCTTAGGGGTTGATGCCCTTTTTTGAGGGGGTTTTGTTTTTAAAGGAGTTGTCATAATAAGTTACTATGCCTGTCCCGGATTAATCTGTCAAGTCGGTTTTAACGATCGTTAAAATTTTCTTGACAATTGATTTTTGATTGATTATCGTTTTTAACGACCGTTAAAAAATTATAGGTTTTATCAAAGCAAATAAGGTAAGTGCTATCTCCAAAAAAAGGGCCTGCCCTGCGCCAGCGTATGCGAAGTCAGGGCAAAACATTTCATATTCGATAGTTTTAAAGTTCCAAAGTATATAATATTTTGGTTTTATGAATAATTTTTAAGGAGGCCATTATGAACATAGAAAAAATCAAAAAAGCCGGCGAAGAACTGTATCATAAACTCCACCTGCCCACATATCCGGTGGGGATCACATATATCAAAAAAGAAGATGACATACCAAAACAGGCAATTCGGCCATCTTCCAAGGAGCAGAAATGGAGTTTGTGCCAGGCGGTCACCTATGCGCGGCGTCATGGCTGGCATGTGGCCATGACAGCAGATGACAATTTCTGCGTGCCTGCTTCGGCCTTTCATAAATGGGTGGATGTGTCTGACGAAGACCTTATTGAAAGCCAGGTGCAGCAGGGATGGCATAAGGATCGGAATGCCGAGCAGAACCGGATAAACTATTTTAAAGGATTGTTTGCCGGATCCGAAGGCGAAAAGACGTTGCAGAAAATGAAGGAATATATGGGGTTTGTCTGCTCTCCGCTTCATCAGGCCATTATGGCGCCGGATTCGATACTGGTATATGGAGACGGCACCCACATCAATCATATGATTCAGACACTGTGTTTTGATTACACCATGCCGGTGATATCCCTATTTGACGGATTCGCGGAAACCTGTTTTAAAGGCGGTCTGGTGCCATTTATAACCGGACGGCCACAGGTGGTCATCCCCGGTATGGGCGACCGGGCCTTTGCCGGTATTACTCCGGAGGAGATCGCCGTCGGGTTCCCGGTATCCCAATTGCCCGTGGTTGTGGAAAATCTTTTCAAATGCGGCGGTTATTTAAATATCGGACAACCGGTGAAAACTTTGCTGGCCATGGGGCTGGACGAATCCCTTACACCCGGGTTTACGTTTTTGAAAAATAAAATCAAAGAAAAGAGTTCCTGATAAATAGTACAGGGGCTTTTGGATAAAATAAATTATAAGGAGAAAGAAAATGGCAGATATTTACGAAACATTACGGGCCCGTCTTGACAGCATGTCCACCGGGTTTCCCAAGACAAAAAACAAATCTGAAATAAAGGTTTTAAAACGTCTGTTTACCGAAGAACACGCAGAATTGTTTCTGGCGCTCACCGTGATGCCGGAAACACCGGAGCAGGCAGCGGAACGCCTGGGCAGAGACAGTTCGGAACTGGCTGACATGATGGAAGAGATGGCCCAAAAGGGCCTGTTGTTCAGAATACGGGAAAACGGCGTTGCAAGTTATTCATGTGTGCCTTATATCGTCGGGCTCGCGGAGTTTCAGATTAACGCCCTTAAAACAGACAAGGAACTTGCCACAGATATGGCCATGCATTTCATGGATGGATTTGTTGAAACGCTTCAGAGTCTGGAAACCCATCACCAGAGAACGATTCCCGTCAACACCGGTCTTGTTTCCCAATGGCCGATTGCCCCCTATGAAGATGCCATTGCCATGTTAAAAAAGCAGAAACGAATTGCTGTTGCCAATTGCGCCTGCCGGTCTATTACACATCAGGTCGTGCCGGATCCATGCGGTAAACCCCTTGAAACCTGCATGATGTTCGGAAGCGGGGCGGACTATTACATTGAAAACGGTTGGGGACGTGAAATCGATGTTGAAGAAGCGGTTTCTATTTTAAAGTTATGCGATGAGCATGCACTAGTTGTTCAGCCGGTGAATTCAAAAAAAGCCGGGGCGATCTGCGCCTGCTGCGGTGACTGCTGCTGGATGCTGAATTCTCTGAAAATGCAGGCCAAGCCCGCTGAGTCTGTTAAGAGCAATTATTTTGCCCAAATTGATGGAGAGGAATGCACGGGCTGCGAAATATGCCTTGATAGATGCCAGATGAAAGCCATCACCATTGAAGATGAAATCGCCGTACTGGATCGCGATCGCTGCATTGGCTGCGGCCTCTGTGTGACCACCTGTCCTTCGGAAGCTGCCAGTCTGGTGAAAAAATCGGAAGACCAGCTTTACGAACCTCCTGAGAATCATGTGGATATGTATATAAAGATGGGTATGGAGCGAGGAGTGATTTAGCGAAAATAACTATTGGCTGAATGAAAACCGGGAAGGGCTGTACCCTAAAGAGTGAAATGCGTTCCCATATGTTTCTGTGGAAGATGTTCCATGGTAAAATATAAAATAACCAAGGAGTTATACCTGTGGAGTCAGTAGAAAAATATCAGCAGACCGGCAAGGAAATCTGGAATGATTTAAGATTGTCCACTCACCCCGTGGCCGTCAAATACATTAAAGACGAATCTGAAATTCCGTACACCACCGGAAACGACGATGGAACAAATGATGCTGATGGCCCAAAAAAGGGGTGTGCTGTAATGCGAGGCAATTTGAGAGTTACAGATGAATTTTTAAATTATTTAGGGCAGGATAAAACGGCTTAAGTGTCATGTCATTTATAAAACGCATTTATTCGTAAGGGATGTGAAGCAGCAACCTTTATAAAATAGGAGGGACAAGATGGATCTAAACAATGCCTGGGTCGTCATTACAGGTGCGAGCAGGGGCATCGGTGTAACCATTGCCGAAGAATTTGCAAAAAAAAAGGCAAATCTTATTCTAATCGCGCGATCAATGGACGGGCTTAAAAAAACATGCGATCAGGTTGAAAGTTTGGGCGGCAAGGCGCATGCCATTCCATTTGACCTTGAAAAAATTTCACAAATAGAAAGTAAGAAATAAAAGAAAGGAATTAATTATGTCGAATGTTTATATGGGCAAAATTTTAATGGTCAATTTGTCAGACGGTACTTTTGAAGAACAGAAGATTCCGGATGCCGTGTATGAAAAATTCCTGTCCGGATCAGGCCTTGGTGGTTTTGTCCTGTATAACAATATCCCGGCAGGTGCAGATCCACTGGGCCCGGATAATATTATCGGGTTTGTATCCGGCCTTTTAACCGGCTCCGGCAGCATGTTTACCGGCCGCTGGATGGTGGTGGGCAAATCGCCCCTTACCGGCGGCTATGGTGAGGCCAACTGTGGCGGCAACTTTTCCCCGGCCATCAAGCGTTGCGGATATGATGGGATTTTTTTTAAAGGCATCAGCGAAAAACCAGTCTATTTACACATTGAAAACGGCAAGGCGGAATTAAAAGATGCCGGGCATTTGTGGGGAAAAGATGCCATTGAAACAGAAGAAACGTTGATTTCCGATCTGACAAAAACCCGAAAACCGAAAGTGGCCTGCATCGGGCCGGCAGGTGAAAAACTTTCCTGCATATCCGGTGTCAGCAATGATTTAGGACGTATGGCTGCTCGGTCAGGACTCGGGGCCGTCATGGGGTCAAAAAATTTAAAAGCCCTTGTTTTAGACGGCAAAAATAAAATTGAACCGCAAAACCGGAATGAAATTAAAATCCTGTCCCAAAAATGTATCAAGTGGGTCAACTTTCAGCCCTGGTTTCTTTCCGGAAACGGGTTGCGGATACTGGCGGCAATTCTGCGTTTTATGCCCACCCAGACCGCCATGGACGGCATGCTCTGGAAAATTATGCTTCGCAAATGGGGAACCATTGCCTTAAACCAGTATTCTTCCGAACTTGGCGATGCACCGATAAAAAACTGGGCCGGCTCCAACCTGGATTTTTCAAAAGACAAATCCAATTCCATTAACCCGGATACGATTCTTGAAACAGAGATAAAAAAATATTACTGTTATTCATGCCCCCTTGGGTGCGGCGGGATCTGCAAAGGTAATTTTTCTAAAGGAGAATCCCATAAACCTGAATATGAATCCGTACTTGCCTTAAGCGGGCTGTGCCTTAATGATAATTTGGAAAGCGTTTTTCAAATGAATGACCGGTTAAACCGGGCCGGAATGGATACCATCTCAGCCGGCAGCACCATTGCCTTTGCCATTGAGTGTTATGAGCGGGGGATTTTAACAAAAAAAGATACGGACGGCCTGGAACTGACCTGGGGAAATTCCGACGCCATGATGGCTTTGCTCGGAAAAATGATTGCCCGGGATGGCATCGGCGATATTCTGGCAGACGGGGTAAAAATCGCATCAGAAAAAATCGGTAAAAGTTCCGACCAATATGCCATGCATGCGGGCGGCCAGGAATTGCCCATGCACGACAGCCGTTTTGATCCGGGATTTGCCGTTCACTATGCAGTGGAAGCAACGCCCGGAAGACATACCATCGGATCACAATTGTATTATGAAATGTACCGGCTCTGGAAAAAAGACAAGGCCCTGCCGGGCATATGGCTCTTGTATCGTAAAAAGAGCAAATATAAAGTCACTGAAAAAAAAGCCATTCAAGCGGCTGCCTCCAGTAAATTTGTCAATGTGTTAAACGGGGCAGGCGGTTGTATGTTTGGCGCGCAAATCGGGGTGGACCGGGTGCCGTTTTTTGAGTGGCTCAACGCAGCCACCGGGTGGGATAAAACACCAGCCGAATATTTAGAAATTGGCAAACGTCTGCAGACCATGAAACAGGCCTTTAATATTAAGCATGGTGTTGATCCAAAATCAACCAAGCCCAATTCCCGGGCACTCGGGCAACCCCCCCAGGCAAAAGGGGCGAATAAAAAACGAACCGTCTATGTTGATAAAATGATCGAAAACTACTGGCGCCAGTTTGGATGGAACACCCGGACAGGCAGGCCCTCAGAAGAAGATATTTCTTCGGTGAACCATACATAAGAGGATGTTATTATGAATATCTTTGAAGATAAGGTTTCAATCGTCACCGGGGCGGCATCCGGCATTGGAAAGGCATTGACCCAAGAACTGGCGAAAAGAGGAGCAAACGTAATTGCCACGGATATTAACATTAGGGAATTACCATGCATGAACTGTCGGTTATAAACAATATCCTGAAGGTGGTTTTAAAACATGCCGAGGATCACAAGGTAAAAAAAGTGGTTGCCGTCCATCTCCAGGTCGGTGAATTGAGCGACCTGGAAGATCAATGGATGCAGCAGTATTTCGATTACCTGGCCAAAGACGGCATTGCCGAAGCCGCGTGCCTGGTGATTGAACGGGTCCCGGTGGTGATGAAATGCTCGGATTGCGGCATGTCGCATGCCATAAACATAAAAGAAGATAAATCTTCGATGTGCCCGGAATGCGGAAGTACTAATAATACCATAGTATCCGGACGGGAATATTTCATCAAAAACCTGGAGGCGATATGAGTGACGAAATAAAGCTGATTGAAGTAAAAGAAGATATTCAGGCAGATAATGCGGCAAAAGCAAAAGAGCTTCAGGACAGCCTGCGAAAAGAAAAAACCTTTCTGTTGAACCTGATGGCATCTCCGGGTGCCGGAAAAACCAGCCTGGTGATACAGACCATCAGACATCTTAAGGAAAAATTGCATGTTGGTATTATGGAAGCAGACATCGACTCCATGGTGGATGCCGAAAAAGTCGCCAAAGAAGGTGTTGATGCCATCCAGATACGCACCGGCGGTTTCTGCCATATGGATGCCACTATGGTGAAATCCGGGCTGGATGCTATGAATACAAAGAACCTTGATCTCGTGATCCTGGAAAATGTCGGCAACCTGGTATGCCCGGCGGAGTTTGAGACCGGCGCGCACAAAAATGCCATGATTTTAAGCGTCCCCGAAGGTGATGACAAACCCTTGAAATATCCTTTGATGTTTTCCGTGTGCCATGCGCTGGTGATTAACAAGACAGATTATCTGGAACTGTCCGATTTCAGTGTAGAAAAATGCCGGGAGCGGGTTTTAAAACTCAATCCCGGGATCCAGATTTTTGAGGTTTCCTGCAAAACCGGTGAGGGGATAGACCGGTGGGTTGAGTGGCTGCATCAGGAAGTCAATAATATATAATAAAGGAATATACACCTATGGAATCTGTAGAAAAATATCAGCAGACCGGCAGTGAATTCAACATGGGGTATCCCTATAAAAAACAACACAATCAGATTGATCACAAATTCCTGCCCGGATGGGAATATCTTGAGAAGAAAATCTGATAAAAGGAGATAACTATGGATGATCCAGAAAAATATGCATTAGAGTATTTAACTACATTCGGTGCCACCCATGTGGGGATTGCCACTATAGAGAGCCTTTCCGGCGGCCCCCCGTCAACAGATATCACCTATTTGATGCCAGAAGCCAAATCTGCGATCGTTTTTGCATATCCGTTTGATAATAGTCTGATCCCCGGATTTTTAAAAAAAGAAGACCGCTTCGGGTTTGAACAGGAAAACTTCAAGGCCAATTATCTGGCAACAGGGCTTTCCATGTGGGCCGCACATGAGATTAAACAGCGTGGCCATAACGCAATACCTGTTCTTACCAATAATTCCTACCGGGATGACACCCCCATGGGCAAATACGATATGCAACCGGATTTGAACCTTAAGTTTCTGGCGGTTCGTTCAGGCATTGGTCATTTCGGGCTTTCCGGCAATGTTCTGACTAAGGAATACGGACCCAACGTGGTGCTTGGCGCTATAGTAACCTCAGCTCCGATGGAGCTGACAGATCCACTGCCTTCAGAGGATAATTATTGTGACAATTGCCGTCTTTGCACGGCGTCATGTGCCGCCCATTTTGTGGACCCCGAAGAAAAGACAACAATCACCATGGGAGGCGTTTCTTTTGAACATCCCAAGTTGCGATCGTATAACCGCTGTACCTATGTGTGCGGCGGGTTTAGCGGGTTGCATGAATCCGGCAAATGGTCGACCTGGTCACCGGGCCGGTTTCCCATCCCAAAAGACGATCAGGGCTTTGCCGATGCGATCGGCAAACATCTTGGCGCCTATGCGAAACGACCTGATATGCAAGGTGGTTACTACAATTACCTGATGCCTTTTTCAAAAATTTATCAGACCTGTGGAAATTGTCAGTTTGTGTGTGATCCGGATAAAGAAGTTCGCAAAGAACGATACAAAATGCTAACCCAAAGCGGCGTGGTTGTTCAGCATGCGGACGGCAGATTAGAAGCCATGTCAAAAGAGGATGCCGCCGCTTTTGTTGCCGCACTGCCGCCGGAGAGAAAAAAGCTGTATGAAGAAATTGAGTGATGGCAGAGGGTCTGCTGTTATAACGCCAATGACTAAAAAACCTCAGGCAACAATCAAAAATACCGGTCATTTTCGAAAGAAATACCGGAAAAGAAACAACATAAGAGAAATATCATGACAGAATCGGTTTACATCAACCTCTGGAAAAAATTGTATGAACAAGCTCAGACCGCACCAACAGATGCCGAGGGCAATCCACAGCCGTCTTTTGTAAAATATCTTGAACTGACCTATACCCCTGAAGAGGCGGAACTATTACAGCATATGGATCGGCCCGGGCGGTTTATTTCCACCCAGGATCTGGCAGGCATCGTTGATAAACCGGTCGAAGATGTGGAAGCCGTATTGGGTCGGGTGCATAAAAGAAATGGACTGTTGGGCATGCCCGGTTTTTACTCGCTTCCGCCGGTACTGATCCTTTTTAATAAAAATATGTTTTATCCTGAAATAAAAGACGGAGACCTTGAAGCAGCAGACCTTTATCAGGATTATTTTATAAAAGACAAGTTTTACAAATATTACGAAGGCTCCATGAAGGGGACACCGGCCATGCGGACCATTCCGGTGGAGATGTCCCTGGAATCACAGCAGAAGGTGTTGCCGGCGGAAGAGGCCCATGATTTCATAATGAATCATGCCCCTGAAGAACTTACGCTGGTTCCCTGTCCCTGCCGTACCCGCACGGAAAAAATGGGCGTTCGGGAATGCAAAGACAAATTTCCTGTCGGCACCTGTATCATAATGGGCCCGGCAGCCCTTCATTTTGAAATGCTGGAACTCGGGAAACGGGTGACCCGGCAGGAAGCGGTTGAATACTTTGATAACATGCAGGAAAAGGGCCTGGTGGGATTGTCGGACAACGCTATTTCAGAAAATTCCATTATCTGCCTGTGCTGTGGATGCTGTTGCTCCCAGCTGCGCGGCAGAACGCGGTGGGACAATCCGGATGCTGTATTGCCGTCAAATTTTATTCCGGTTGCCGGGGATGACTGTATCGGCTGCGGACTCTGTACGGAACGCTGTATGCTAGAGGCGCTGACCTTAGATCCTGAAATAGACCGTCCGGTGGTGGACACGGATAAATGCATTGGCTGCGGTGTGTGCACATTAACCTGTCCCCAGGAAACACTGGCGTTGCAACGGTATGAGCGTTCCACGCCGTTTAACACGGCCAGGGAAATGATTAAAACCATTGCTTTGGAAAACAGGGAATAGCTGTTTAAAAAAAGGTAAAATATGGGCAAACGGAAAAGAATGAAAGACCGGTATCGCCGGTTTTCGTATCTGTCGGATATCGAGGGAATGAAAAATGCCATCGGTGAGATGAAGGGGAAGTTTTTTCCCAAACAGCCGCTGCTGAATCGGAATTTAACCTTTGTCACTCAAGTCCCTCTGCCTGACGAAGAATGGTTTATCAAGACGATCACGGATAAAATTGCCCATCATCCGGAAAACGGCATGGAATATCCGTTTTATGACGAACCCATCTTTGACAAACCCCTGGTTGGTTTTGTTCGGGGCGATGATCCGATATTTGATCAATTTAAACAAATTATCGGGCAGCATCATTTTACCCCTTTTGAAATCATGAAGTGGCAGGCGGAAAATAATGGGGTATCCCCCCCGGAAGCGTCAGATTTGAGCGTGGTGTCGTTTGTCATGCCGATTACCCGGAAAACAAAAAAAGACAATGCCGCAGCTATTGACTGGCCGTCGGAAAGATGGGCCCAAACTCGCCTTGCCGGTGAGATTTTCAGCCAGACAATTGTACGTGAAATTGTCACCGATCTGATGGGCCATGGCATATTGGTCATCGCACCTGACGTGACGCCCAAGTTTAATAAACAACGATATCCGAAAGTCGGCTGGGCCTCCCCGTGGTCCCATCGTCATGTTGCTTATGCCGCCGGGCTGGGTACGTTCGGTATACAGGATTTTCTGATCACGGAAAAAGGCTGCGCGCACCGGCTCGGCAGCTTTGTGGTTAACTTGAAGCTTTCCCCCAACCGCCAGCGGCCGGAAGATATTCATGCCAATTGCCTTCACTATCAGGGACGAAAATGTTTAATATGCGTGAAACGGTGCCCCGTGAATGCGATCACTGCAGAAAATGCGCATGACAAGGAAGCCTGTTATCAGAAAGTAGCTAAATCATTAAAGTATTGTAATAAAAATTATCATCTTTTTATCTATGGATGCGGTCTCTGTGCTACGGGCGTGCCTTGTGAATCCGGAATCCCCAAACCATTACAGACTGATTAAAAAGCGACCTGTGGCGTTGCTGAAAAATGTTCAATCATTCAACAGATTATTAGGAGGAAAATTAAAATGACGAAAGCTGAATCCGAAATAAGGGGAACGACCAGTCCTGTTGCAATTGATGCGGCAGCAATCAAAGAATTGATAAAGGCGGAAGGTATTGACCTGGTGGGCATTGCGGATGCTCAAAATTTGATATTGGCTTATCCGCCGCGGCCAGCCACTGATTTGATGCCGACGGCCAAAAGTGTGATCGTGATGGCGGTTGCGCATTCTTTGGGATCAGTATACGCACCGGATATCATGCTCTGGACCCGGAGCAAAATGCAGACGTCCCGGCTGCTGGATGTGACTGCTGAAAAAATCGGCCGTATGCTTGAGCGTGAAGGCTTTTTAACCCTTCCTATATCAGCAGACAAACCGGTGGAGATTTTTAAACATGATCCGGAAACCGGAAAAAAGTTCCGTCAAACCCGCACGGTGGGTTTTCTTTCGTATAAACATGCGGCTATGAGTTGCGGCATGGGAGAAATCGGAAAAAACAACCTGCTGCTGACACCCGAATTCGGTCCGCATCAGCGGTTGTGTGCTATAGTTACCGAAGCACAACTTGAGCCTGATGCAAAACAGGATTTTGATCTTTGTAAAGGGTGTAATAAATGCGTGGAAGCCTGTCCAGTCGGTGCTTTAAAAGAGGATCGATATGATGTGGATCCGTGTTTTGTTTATTGGGGAATGAGTTTCAAGCAGCTCCCGCCCGCCCGGTTCTGGGAATGGCCGGGATATATTCGGATGATTCGCCAGCATATGAAAAAAAGAGATTTCCTTGTGGAACTCGGACAAATTTATATTACCGACGTGGACTTCTGCATTGAATGTATGCGCGCCTGCCCGGTGGGAAGTCGTTGGAAAAATATCCGGCCGAAAACACTCCCCTTCCAGAAATCCGGCGGAACGGAATAAGTAAAAAGCGTTTCATGGTGATTTATTACCACTATTTGAAAAAAATAATTTACCAATAATTTCAAGCTATTATGAATTAGTTAGTTGAGAGTCAAAAAACAGCGGTTTATTGCCTTTTGCCATTAATAAATTAAAACTGTTAAAAAATCGGCAGAGTTATTATTGCGATTTTAAAGAAACCCCTATTGTGGTTGGCATGGTGTTATTTGAGAGGAATTGATTGTCGCGTACTTTTCACTTTTATCAAAGCGCGACACGTCATGCGTGTCACGCTTTGATGTGTATAAAATGAAAAAAATTCGTTCCGGAATCTATGTCTTTATACCAGGCCCTGATCCAGCATGGCATTAATGACTTTTACAAAACCGGCAATGTTGGCGCCTGCCATGTAATTGCCGGGGACACCGTATTCTGTAGCCGCATCCAGGCAACTCTGGTGAATACTTTTCATTATTATTCTGAGACGGCTGTCCACTTCTTCCCTGGGCCAGCTCAGACGCATGCTGTTCTGGGCCATTTCAAGACCTGATACCGCCACACCACCGGCATTGGCTGCCTTGCCCGGAGCATACAGGAGTTTATTATTCAGAAAGACATCAATGGCATCCGGCGTTGAAGGCATGTTGGCTCCTTCACTAATTACTCTGACCCCATTTTTGACCAGGTTTTGTGCATCTTTTTTATTGATTTCGTTTTGTGTCGCACTTGGAAAGGCGCAGTCGGCCTTATGATTCCACAAGGGATTAAAATCCAGAGTGGTGTCTGCATCTGTATAAACTGCTTCAGAATATTTATCAATGTATTCGCTGATCCTGCCGCGTTTGATATTTTTGAGTCTTTTAACAAAGTCCAGTTTACTCCTGTCTATTCCCTCTTCATCATAAATATAGCCGGAGGAATCGGAAAGCGTTACCACTTTGCCGCCCAGTTCAATAATTTTCTCTACAGTGAACTGTGCCACATTTCCTGAGCCTGATACCAGGCAGGTTTTGCCTTCAAGGGAATCATTCTGGGTGGCCAGCATTTCCTCAGCAAAATAAACAGCTCCGTATCCGGTTGCTTCAGGACGGATAAGGCTTCCGCCCCACCCCAGGCTCTTGCCGGTCAATACACCGGTGAATTCGTTGCTTAGTTTTTTGTACATGCCAAAGAGATAACCGATTTCTCTGGCTCCCACACCAATATCGCCTGCAGGAATATCCGTATCCGGACCGATATGGCGGAAAAGCTCAGCCATAAAACTCTGGCAGAACCGCATGACTTCATTATCGGATTTTCCTTTGGGATCAAAATCCGACCCGCCTTTTCCTCCCCCCATGGACAGGGTGGTCAGGGCATTTTTAAAGACCTGTTCAAATGCCAAAAATTTGAGAATACTGAGGTTTACCGAAGGATGGAAACGCAGCCCACCTTTGTATGGACCGATTGCGCTGTTCATCTCTATCCTGAATCCACGGTTTACCTGAACCTGGCCCTGGTCGTCCATCCATGGAACACGAAACATGATTACTCGCTCAGGTTCCGTAATTCTTTCAAGCACAGCAGCTTGCCGATATTCCGGATTTCGATCCAGAACAGGTTTGATGGTTTCAATTACCTCCTCTACTGCCTGATGAAACTCCTTTTCACCAGGATCCCTATCAATTATCGATTTCATAATGTCAGACATAAACAACCTCCTATTAATTATATTTTTTGATTGGAAATTAACTAGATTATTTATTTTAAATTTTCAAGTATTAATTATATAACCTTACGGCCCAATGATTACACATTGAGATTTCTTGCCGTCAATCTTAATAATAAAGGGCTTTTCCAGTCTCACATGTCGCAGATAAGTCGTTTCCTGGATGACAGGCAAAGAACCGACCCATTTCCAGTCGAAAAAATCATCCGAGCCTTCAGTGACAGTAATGTAATGAATGCCCAGGGACGTGATGTTTTGAAAAAAGTGAGACCCTTGTGAAGGGTCTGCCTTTAGTTTTTCGTTTCTGAGTTCAATCATGGCGCCCACACCCGAAATGTCCTTCCATTGAACCGGTATGCCCAGCCATCTGTCAGCAGACCCCCACCTTCCCGGTCCTATCAGGAGATATGGACGATTTCCTTTAAGCAAGCCGGTATTTACTCGGCCAATTTCCTCAGCGATCTTTACAGTCGCTTTTGCTTCAAAATCATCCGGCTTGACATAGACAATATCCGCAATTTCCTCGGTTTTTCCATTCCCAAGGGCCTGGGAGGAACGACAAAACGCATTTTTAAACTCCTGGGGGGTAATCTGAACATCAAAGAGTTCTCTGTCTGCCACCATTGGCCTCATCTGAAGAAAATAGAAGTCGCTTTTGCGTTGTTTATCGGAACTTAGATTCACTGAAAATTCAATTTCAACGGGGCATCCCATGCCTTTGCGTCCCAGTTCCAGCAAATCAGACAATAATGAAGGCAGAGGGAATATATTATATTTTAATACCTGCGCAAATGTCATAATCTTGGGTCCGGGAATATAGGCCGAGTCACGTATACGATGCTCTTCAGCCACATAGGTGCTTGCGAGGGTCTTTACAGGAAATTCGCTTTCAGCATCATCTACTTCCCTTTTTTCCAAATTAGAATATTTCCGGAAGTTAAGATTGTCCGGATAATCCTTTATTTTTAGGGAATAGAAAAAACGCTGGGCATTTTCCAGGATGTCATCAACAGTTGAAAACTGGGGCGTAAGGTTTGGGTATTTGGGCGAAAAGCGTAAGGTCTTTTCTCCTTCAACAACGGTTTTGCCTAATCCTAAGGCAATATGGGTAATACCGTCTTCGGCTTTCATGTGCCCAACCGGATAAAAATTATGGGATTGAGCCACGCCGGAAATAGCCGGATAAAAATAGTCCCCATATTCCTTTCCGGTAAGTTGCTGGATAATAACGGCCATTAATTCAGCCTGGGGCTGTTTTGAAGTGCTTCTGGTAAATGCCTTGGGACCTTCATAATAGGTGGAAGCATACACAAGCTTGATGGCTGTAATAAGATGCTTGAGTCGCACCAAAAGATCGGGATGGTTGTTGGGAATCATATAAGTCTGATAGAGCCCTGCATAGGGTTGGAATTGGGCATCTTCCAGCAGACTGGAAGAACGGACGGACAAGGGGATTTTGACCTGGGCCACAAGCTTTTCAAGGTCTTTTACCAGCCACTCCGGGATGTCTGCATTCAAAAAGCCCTCTGTTACTTCTTCATCAGTGAAATCGTCGCTGGCAAAATGTTTTAAATGATTTTGGGTTACAAAAGATTCAAAGCCATCAGTGGTGATAACCAGGGTCTTGGGAATTCTTATGTTGATTTCCGAATATTTATCATGAATTGTATCATTTTCTTGAAGCATTGTAGACATAAAGGCAAGACCCCTGGCTTTACCCCCTAATGAACCATCACCGATCCTGAGAAAATCCATAATGTACGGATCGTAATGATCGGCTTTAAACTTGAGCACAACACCTTTTTGTCGCCATCTTTGCAGTTCCCGGATGTTGGAAATGATATACTGCCGCATATCATCAATATTACTGAAATCACTTGCCCTGACCTCACTGAATTTGGAGGCGAGAGCGATTTCAGAACGGGCCATAATCCAGTTGGAGAAGTGATCACGCTCTGCATGATAGAGAAGTGATTCATCAGGTATCTGATGAAGCTTTGCTTCAAGTGTTCGAAGGTCGGTAGCTCGCTCTATTTCCGTTCCGTCAGGCAGGCAAAAAATAAAATCTCCAAAGCCCAGGTGGGTCAGGAAAAAATCGTGCAGTTCTGCTAAGAAATCAGGGGAGTTTTTATCGAGGAATACTGCCGGAATTTGACCTGCCTTCACCCTGTTTCCAGACTCCGCACTCAATAGAAGGAGGGGAAGAAAGGGGAGTTGTTTTCTGATTTGAGAAAGCAGCCTAAATCCAGCGTCAGCGACTATTTTACCGTTTTTCGGAATGCGGGTATCTGATATGACGCCAAGAAGAAAATCGTGGTACTTCTCGGAAAGCTCAAATGCCTCCTCATAGGTTTCAGCCAACAGTATTTTTGGTCTTGCCCGCATTTTGAGAAGCCGGTGTTCTTCGTTAAGGCCCACTTCCAGCACGGCCTGGGTCTGTCTGACGATCTCTTTGTAAATAAGGGGCAGGAAATAGGAAGAATAGACAGGGGAATCCTCCACCAGAATCAAAACACGCACCTGGGCCTTTTGTGTATCAAAATCGGCATTAAGGTGATCTTCCGCGTTTTTTACAAGTGCCATAAGAAGATCGGAATTGCCTGACCAGACAAAGATTTTGTCGATTCCCTGACAATTCCTGTTTTCCGGAAGCGGATAGATTCCCCTGATGCTGTGAGTCAAGAGAATTACAGGCAGGTCAGGCCTTACCTTTTTTATTTCCAGGCCCAGAGAGAAGGCATCCATCCCTTCAAGATGGGGCATGGTAATAACCATATCGAACTCTTTTTCTTTCAAGAGCGATAGTGCCCCGTGAGCCGAAGAGATGCGGGTCACCCTGGGGGGGAGGCTCAGATTTAATCCACTGTATTCATTTATAATCCTTGAGACAAGGCTCCCGTCTTCTTCCAGAATGAAAGCATCATAGGGACTGGAAACCATCAAAATCTCTCGCACCCTGATTTTCAAAAGCTCGTGGAATACTTTATGACGTGAATAGAATTCACTGGGCAGGTTATTGTTCTCTAAATCCATATCGACCTTAAAAATTGACGATTTAAATAAATTGACGATTTCCGATGTGAAATTAACGACAATAGGAACTTTTAATTATATAGTCGTCAATAGTCAACCGAAAATCGTCAATTAAAAGTTTCTAAGAATCAATTATCTCTAAGGCTTCTTCTCTGTAAGCATCCATAACATAAGGGGTACCTGTGATTTTCGCACATTCTTCGGTAAGAGAGAATATGTCCTTTCTGCTGATGTATTGAACTTCCCAGTTCCTGGACCCGGCCATTATTTGCTGGAGCCCCACTTTTATTTTATCCGTTGCACTGAACAGACCAACAGCGCCTAATGGCAGCTTGTCCGCTTCAGAGCCGTACTTTTCCTTCAGGACTTCGTAATTCATGAATATCTCTTCTTTTGTGGAACCGAATTTTGAGACCGTTGGCGGAAGTCCGCCATCTTCACCCCTTAGCCATTTTTCAGCATTTTTGCCCACCATGCCTGGAATCATCAAGGCACGTCCCATGCAAACAGCCTTGCAAAAAGGAGCTCCTAAGGCCAATGCCTTAAAGACATGGTCTTCAGAGGAAAATCCGCCCGCAAAGGCGATATCCGGAACCGGTTTTCCTGCTTTGGCCAAACGCTCACACAACTCGTACGCCATAGAATGTAAGTAAATAGCGGGAATGCCCCACTCGTTCATCATCCTCCAAGGGCTCATCCCTGTGCCGCCTGGGGCGCCATCTATGGTCAAAAGATCGATTTTTGCATCGCTTGACCAGCGTATTGCCATGGCCAGCTCTCTCATTGGGTAAGCACCTGTTTTGAGGGTTACCCGCTTTGCGCCCAGTTTGCGCAGCCTTTCCACCTCGTTCATAAAGCCTTCCTGGTCAATAAATCCAAGACGCGAATGCCGTTCGAATTGCTTCAAAGGGCCTGCCTTGAAAGCTGCCTGGAAGGCCGGGTCTTCAGGGTCGGGCGTGACAATGTAGCCGCGTTTTTTCAGTTCAATGGCCCTATCAAGAGAGTTTACCTTGATTTCTCCGCCAATACACTTGGCACCCTGGCCCCACTTCAGCTCAATGGTTTCCACGCCTAATTTTTCTATGACATACTCTGCCACGCCGTTTCGCGTATCCTCAACGTTCATCTGGACAAGGATATCCCCATATCCTTCATGGTAACGACGGTATTCTTTTACACGCCGGTCCATCTCAGGAGAATTTTTGATCTTGCCATCACTATTGAGTTCCAATTCCGGATCAATGCCGCATACATTTTCACCGCAGACCAGGCTGATGCCGCTAATGGCAGCGCCGATTGCAAAATGTTCCCAGTTTTTACGCGCAATGTCGGTGCTTCCAAGTGCGCCGGTAAACATGGGAACCTTCATTTTAACCTTATTGGTGACGCCATAGGACGTTTCAGTGTTGACCGACGGAAAGGTAGCCTTATCCGGATTTGCCTCCACGCCCTTTGCGCCCATGGCATACCCCATAATATTCAGATGGGAATAATCAACAGGGTAATCCTTATCCGCACCGGCAGTTATACTCCCGAAAGGTTCAGGATAAAGGAGTTCCCTTCCCCGAAAAGTGGCCCTGAACATGTCGCAATTTCCCTTACATCCATCGACACATTTGCTGCATATGCCGGACTGGGGAGCAACATTTCTGGAACGATTTTTGGTTTGAAGTGCTTCATTTGCGTTTGGTCTTTGCAGGTTCATTATCAACATCCTCCTTGTTGTAAAAATTAATAAAAAAAAAGCGCCTTCCCCAAGTGGGCAAGACGCCTTTGTCTCATGTTTTTCTAAAAATCTTCGCACACCATTGTGCAAGAATTTAATTAATTAGCAACATTCATCCTGTTTGTCAAACAAAAAAAGAACGACTATTAGCTGCCAGGACACTAACCTTATGAAATTATATCTTTTTATCAGGCTCCAAATTTTAAGTTATTTCAGGGCATGCGGTATGCTGGAATAATACCCTAAATCCTCTGAAAGCAGGATCGCCTCGGCCACTTGGCGCTTTGATTTTCGGGAGTCCATGCTGCGTTTTTGCAGCCATCGAAACGCATCCTCCCCATTCATGTTGCGCTGCCGCATTAGAATCTCTTTTGCACGTTCAATAAGCTTGCGGGTCTCTAATTCTTCCTGTATCAATTTGGCTTTTACAATTAGCTCCGTGTTGAAAATTGCCACCGCCGCCTGGTTCGCAACCGTTGTCAGGACATGGATTTCTGTTTTCGAAAAATCATAGGGAACCGAGGTGAAACAATTCAGCACCCCGATAATTTTTTCATCCTGAAGTTTTAACGGCACTCCCACCATAGACACAAGGCTGAGTTTTTTTGCCATTTCCTTTTCCTTGAAACGCCGGCTGCGCATCACATTTTTAATGACAAGGGGTTTTTTAGTGGTCACCACATGTCCGACAACACCTTCATTCAGATTTAACGAACGGTCTTTTACATATTCGGGTTCAATGGCCTGGGTGGCCTTGAGCCGGATTTTCGGCGGGTTTTCATTTTCATCGATCAGCCATAAGGAACAGATTTCCGCGCCGATCATTTTAGCGGTCAGCAAAACAATCAGTTTGAGCAGATCTTCATGAAACAGGTCGGATGTGATGGCCCGGCTGATATCCATCAGGGTTTTAATGTATTTATCGTGCGGTTGCGATTCTGTATTTTTCATGGTTCTATTTGTGGCAGAAATTTTTCAAAATATCAATAGATCAAATATCCTGGACTTTCAATATGTTTTACCCCTTTACACCTTCAATTTTACTTTTCCGGACCTTAAATTGCCAGCAAAAATATTGCAACAAACCGGGGATCTAAATCTTCTGGACGGATATCTCCATAATCATCTGCGATCTCTTCAAAAAGAAGTTCAAGCGCATGGCCAAGGTTTTGTGATATTTCATTTTTCGCAAGGCCGCTTTCAGACGACAGCCATTGCAGGAAATCTGTTTTTTTTGAATCTTTGATCGCGGGCGGCGTTTTTTCCGGTTCCCACAGGTCTGTAAAGAACGGTCTGAAAAGTGTTACCGGTATGGGCGTCAATTTCGGAGACAAACCGATACAATGCCTGGCCCACAGGGTCATCAGGAGGTTTTCGCAGGTAATGAAACGGTCTGTTGAAAAATCATCCCCATGGATGGCCATTGCCGAAAGCAGGTTGTCATAGGCCATGGCTTCTGCCAGGATGCTTCGGGTCCTTTCAATGTCCGCCATGGTCTCAAATTCCCGGTAAAGATCGCCGGTTTGATTGTTGTCATAAAATTTGGGCCGGTTGATTAACAGTCCGCCGATCACACCGACAAGTCTTTCTCCCCAGAAGCTCAGCGAAAGCTTGTTTTCCGAAAACCAGCTGCTTTTCTGCCAGGTTTTTGCCTGTTGCCGGAGATTGACAATCTCACCATACCCGGTACGAAACAGGTCAATTAGCGGATATGTTTTGATATATTCATCTGTTAAAATATTTGCGTCAATATTATTGTTGAGAAGCAGACTTTCAAGACCGATACTGATAGATCCGCAGGCTTTTTTAACAATGGTTTTTAATTCATCCCGGCTGTGGACAGGTTTTTGTTCTGCAGCGATCAGCTGGTTACACACCCCGGCAAATTCAGTCTGAAGCTGTTGAAGTACGTTGAAGTTTGTGATTTTAGAAAGGGCCTGGCTGAAAATACTTTCCTCGCCCATCATAGAGGCATGATTGATCGGCGCCGGAACAAACGTATCTGCTTCCGGTTGTTCGGCGATTACTTTCTTTCTTTTTTTCAGATGGTCGATGCTGATCGGCTGAAACACGCCAACCGCTTCATGAAAAGGCACAAAGCCCTTTTCCTCCAGCCGGAAATTTCTCAGGCGAAAGGCTTCTTCTTCACTCTCAGCCGGGATCACATTCGCCGCCCGGAGCAGAGTCTGCTGAAAAAAAACATGATCCATATTGGCCATAAGGTCCATCATACGGGTTAATAATGCCTGATGCTGTTCTTTGAAACCGGTTTTTGCATCCGGTGCATATTTTTCTTCCGGTATCCTGTAGTAGAATACATCGTCATAAGTGATAAAACCATCTCCAAAATCCGATGGATCCTGGTCGTGTTCCCGAACAACCACTTCAATTGAGTGAAACAAAAAATATTCGACCAAATCAGGTTTTTCAGTTGCCGCCCAGCGAACAAACCGCTGCGGGTCCGCTTTGAGCATGAGATCCATCCACTGGGTGACGGCATTAAGATTGATCCGGTCTTTTTCCCAGCTTTCAATATCAAGAATATATTCCCATTGGCGGTCGGAGGCCATTGAAATCAGATCCAACGCGTCTTCCGGGCCGATATCATGTATCAGAAAAACCAGATCTTCTTCCGCAAATGAGTGAATCAGGGCATTGGGCTGCGGATGGTCTAAAATGGCATCAAGGGCCTGCCTCCCTTCAAGCGCAAGGATTTGTCTTCGCTCAGCGGCGAGTTTTTCAAGCCGTTTTACGTGATTATTACGGTGGTCGATGTCATCAAAGTGGTCGTTCATTATCTGTTGCCGTTTGTGTGGATTTATTTTTTTTAAAAATTAATATTATCACGATCCCATGGGTTTTCAATATCAATTATATTATTCAGCCATGTCCTTCAGTCTTCAGCCTTCTACCTATATCCCTTTCTTGTTGAAATATTAAATGCCGATGATTTCATCAATATCAGCAGGCCCGGAATGGCAATTAAGGCGCAGGCGATGAAAAAGCTTTCCCAGCCCATGAGCTTGACCGCATAACCCGTAGGTGCTGATGCGATGACCCGGGGTATTCCCATCAGGCTGCTGAGCAGGGCGTATTGCGTGGCCGTAAACCGTTTGTCCGTCATCATGGCCATAAACGCCACAAAGGCAGTGGTCCCCATGCCGCTGCTCAGGTTTTCAAAACCGATCACTGCGGCAAGCGCGGCAATGCTGTGACCGAACTGGGTCAGCAGTGCAAAGCAAGCCGTTGAAACCGCCTGGAGGATTCCGAATACCCAGAGGCTCGCGTACATGCCGATTTTAAGCGTCAGAATACCGCCGACAAGCGCACCGGCAATGGTGGCCCAGAAGCCGAACAGCTTGACCACCGTTCCGATTTCCGTATTGGTGTATCCGATATCCAGATAAAACGGTGTGGTCATAGTGGTGGCCATTGAATCACCGACTTTGTACAACAGGATAAACGCAAGGACCCATAACGCGCCGGGACGGGTAAAATATTCAATCATGGGGTCGATTACGGCAGCCTGCAGGCTCTGTGGCGGGTTTCCATTGATTTTCGGTTCAGGCGCCAAAAGGGTGGTGACGATTCCTGGTAGCAGGCAGGCGCCCATGAGCAGATATACCATGGAAAAAGGTATCTGGTCGGCAAGGATTAACCCGCCGCCGCCGGCCAGCAGCATTCCCATGCGGTAGCCGTTTATATAAAGGGATGAGGCAAAACCGAGTTCAGCGTCGGCAATATCTTCCCGTCGATACGCATCCACCACAATATCCTGAGACGCGCTGAAAAAAGTCACCAGAAACGCCGTAAATGCCATCAACCCCGGATGATCTGCCGGGCTTGCGGACCCAAGGCTGATGATGGAGAGCATCAAACCGGATTGTGCGATGATCAGCCACCCCCGCCGCCGGCCAAAAAGAGGGGGGATATACCGGTCCAGAAACGGTGCCCACAGAAATTTAACCGTGTAGGGAAGTCCCACCAAAGACATCATGCCGATCACGGAAAGATCAACGCCTTCTGCTTTCATCCATGCCTGCAGCACAGTAATGGTCAGCAGTAGCGGCAACCCGCAGGAAAAACCCATCATCAGGGCCACCAGCATCCGGGCGCTGAAAATGGTTTTGATGGTTTTTAGTTTGTTGTTGTTCGGCACGGGCTTCCTGAATTTTTTCCGGTTTGCTCGGGTAAGGATTCAACGGATTACGAAATCGTGGTTTAACATCTCCGTTTTTGCAGCAGAACCATCACCCGGAAAAAATATCTATAATGATTTCATCCAAAGGCCGTTTAGGCACATGGTGAGTGCCGTTCTCATCCCGCCAGTAACGGATATTGCCGTTGGTGTCGGCGGTTGATTCAATCACAACCTCCTCAGCCGGTTCTCCGAGTGCAATTATCAGCATGATTTTTAATTCAGGTGAAAGGTTTAATGTTTCACACAGCTTATCCTTGTTAATGGCGCCGATAAAACAGCCCCCCAGTCCCATTTCAGTGGCCCCGAGCAGAATGCTCTGCCCGGAGATGCCGTGATCGCACCAGAATTCACTGCTGATGGTGGTATCCCCCAGCATGATAATATAAGCAGCGGGCCGCTCTCCTTTTTCCGGTCCTTTCCAATCCTTTAAATAGGCTGCCCACCCGATACACGGAAAAATTTTATCATTTGTTGCCGGATCACAGGATAAAATGTATTTTAATGGCTGGCGATTGGCTGCTGATGCAGACAGCCGGCCAAGGTCCACCAGTTGTTTTAATGAAGCCATCGTGATTTTGCGGTTTTCGTTAAATCGCCTGTATGATCTGGTTTTTTTGACAAGGTCGGCTATCATTGGCAACTCCTTAATGGTGTATCAATCCTTCTTCTTCTTCTTCTTCTTCTTCTTCTTCTTCTTCTTCTTCTTCTTCTTCTTCTTCTTCTTCTTCTTCCAAGGGACTTAATTTTATTTGGACATGTAAAAAGGAAAATTTACAAGAACACTGAGACCTCAGAGGGGAAAAATTAAAAAAAGTCTTTTTCTCTGTGACCTTGGTGAAAAAGGTTTATTCTTTGCATGAAAATTTTTCTTCCGCCGGCATCTGCTGGCTGATCCACTTGATTACTTTGTCAAATTCATCTCTTAATTCCCGGAGGGCTTTTCCGCGGTGACTGACACGGCTTTTTTCTTTCCGGGTGATTTCAGCAAAGGTTTTGTCATACTCGGGAAAAAAGAATACCGGGTCGTAACCAAAGCCGTTGTCTCCCCTTGGGTTTTCAAGGATAACGCCGTCACAACTGCCTTCATAGGTCAATGCCGCCCCCGTGGGAACGGCGATTGAGATAACACATTTAAAAGTCGCGTTGCGATTTTGCTGCCCGGCCAGTTCCTTGAGGACTTTTTCGCAGTTTTCTTCATCTGTTGCGTTATCCCCCGCATAGCGTGCTGAATATACACCGGGAGCCCCATCCAGGGCATCCACGCACAGGCCGGAATCATCGGAAAGAGCCGGCAGCCCTAGGACACGAGCGGTAAAGCTCGATTTTTTATAGGCATTGTCGTCAAATGTGCTGCCGTCTTCCTCGACTTCCGGGATTGGGCCAAAATCGTCCAGGTTTTTGATTGTAAGGGGAAAGTCTTTTAAAAGATCCCTTATTTCTTTGGTCTTTCCGGGATTACGCGTTGCAATGATCAGAGTTTGTTGATTGTCCATGTTTTGCCTTTGTTATTTATGTATTAAATATATCCCGTAATGGCACATGATTTTCATGAATACGCGAACCGATATACTGTTTTAAAGCAATTGGTATCAACGGCTTAATCTATTTTACAGGTTGTACTCAATACAGGGCTTGTTCGATAAATCCGATTTATAGCGAATGGGAAAGATTTTGTAAAGGTCTTACGGGAAGGAAAGGCAATGTTTTGATGGCGTATTAAAGGCGCATTAAAATTAATGCGCCATACCCTGGGGTGGAAACAATAAAGATGTGGCGGATTAGAAACCGGTGCCTTTTTTTACTTTTTTCCCGCCGGTCTGACAATAATCATTAATCACCCCGGCAGCCGTGTTAAAGTCTTCAGGATCAACCCTTCCGTATTCTTCATGAAGTTCTTTGGCCAGCTCTTTTGTTTCAATCTCTCCGGTTAGATAAAGACGGCGGGCAATCAACGCCTTGTAGCCGGGAATGGAATTGTAGGAAAAATTCGGATTATGGAGGTTGAGCTTCCTTTTTAATTTTGAAACCCGTTTTTCGTATTCAGAAATTTTTTTCTTTAATTTATTTTTTATCGAGCTGTTTTTTGGCAGTATAATTTTTAATGGCTTAATCATTGGAAAACCTTTTGAAATTTTATTTTTGCAAAACCAGAGAGAGAGACCGGGTAGACCGGAATTTTCTTTTTTTGCAGAACAGATTTTAAAAACAAGGAGATTTTCTGTTTTTTATAACAATACCCGAAGGTGAAATCAAGCACAAAAATGAACATCGTTCACATTAATTAAAAGTGTTTAATTTCTTTAAATTTTCTTTTTCCGGAAAAAGGTGTCCGGATGACGCGGAAGCAAAGAAAAAACTTTACACCATTCAAAGGACTGATATATTAACTCTTCAACAGCTGGATGAATAGTGTCTGGAAATTTGAAAATGTATATAGTTCAGAGAAAAGAGATTTACGCAAATTTTGAAAAGGCAATACACGTTGTAAGGAAAATATTATGCATAAACTTTTAGTTGATCAGCCGGGCGAGAAAAAGTTTCTTTTGGGAAATGAAGCCATTGCCCGTGGTGCAATTGAAGCGGGACTGGCTTTTGCCTCGACCTATCCGGGAACCCCGTCGTCTGAGATTTCTTTAAATTTCTTTCAGATATCGAGGGAGAGCGATCTGTATTTTGAATACAGCACCAATGAAAAAGTCGCTCTTGAAGTGGCGGCTGCAGCTGCCAATGCCGGGGTCCGCAGCATGTGCATTATGAAGCATGTGGGGGTTAATGTGGCGGCAGACGTTTTGATGACACTGGCATATGTCGGTGTCCGCGGCGGCCTGGTGATATTGACGGCCGATGACCCGTATATGTTTTCCAGCCAGAATGAACAGGACAACCGGTATTACGGAAAACTTTCCGGCTTGCCGATCTTAGAACCGTCTTCAGCCGAAGAAGCAAAGGAAATGATGGGTTATGCATTTGATCTTTCCGAGCAGCTGGCCGAGCCGGTTCTTTTCAGGACCACCACCCGCCTGAATCATTCCACGGCCCCGGTTGTTTTGGGAGAAATGAAAAAACGGGTCACCTTCGGCGATTTTACAAAAGACCCGTTTAATTACGTGACCGTACCGGCGGTATCCCGCAAACTTCATGTAAAACTTTTAAAAAACCTGGAAAAAGCGGAAGAACTTGCCTGCGAGTCTGCCTATAACTTTATCGAAGGCAGCGGCAGCTGGGGTATTATCTGCAACGGGGTCAGTTATAACTATGTGGCGGATGCGGTCCGGGACTTAAATATTGCCGATAAAGTCAAAATCCTGCGTGTCGGGTTTTCCCATCCCATGCCGAAAAAGCGGATCCAGTCTTTTATTAAAGATTGTGAAAAGGTTCTGGTGGTTGAAGAAGGCGAACCCTTTATGGAAGAGACGGTCAAAGCGTTTGCCCAGGAAGCGCAGTATACAAATCCGGTGATGGGAAAAGACCCGGAATTGTTTTCAAGACTTTTTGAGTTTGATCCCGCTATGGTCCGGGCAAACATCGCAAAATATTTTGGCGCGCCGTATGATGCCAAAGATCTGCCCGATCTTTCAGATATTCCGGAACTGCCTCAGCGTCCACCGACGCTTTGTGCCGGATGTTCGCACCGCGCGGTGTTTTATGCCGTGAATCAGGCCACTGAGGGAACCGGGTCGATCCGGACCACGGATATCGGGTGTTATACTTTAGGGTTTCTCCCGCCATTATCCGCCGGCGATTTTCTGATCTGCATGGGGTCTTCCGTCAGCACCGGCTGCGGGTTCTCGAAAACCACAGACAAGAAAGTGATTTCTTTTATCGGTGATTCCACATTTTTCCATTCCGGTATTCCGGGACTGGTGAACGCGGTATTCAACAACCATGATGTCAACCTGATTATTTTAGATAATCAGATTACGGCCATGACCGGCCATCAGCCCCACCCGGGCGTTGATATGAAAGGGATGAATTATGAAGGATTCAGACAGGTTTCTATTGAGTCTGTGGTCCGGGGGATCGGGGTGGAACATATCAGCGTGATTAAGCCGTATAATGTTAAAAAAAGCATTGCCGCCATCAAGGAAGCCATTGACCACAAAGGCGTTTCTGTCATTATTGCCAAACAGGGCTGCACACTGTTTGAACGCAGTTTGAAAAAACACGTGGGAAAACCCTTTTATGTGAGTGATAAGTGCAAGAACCACAGAAACTGTCTGAATGATCTCGGATGCCCGGCATTTTATGTGGCGGATGATAAGGTGCGGATCAACCCGGCCCTTTGCTCGGGATGCAGCGTCTGCGCCCAGATTTGTCCGGAGCACGCGATATTGCCATTAAAATAAGATAATTTAAGAATGGAAAATATTATGGATATCACACGGTTGATTATAGTAGCGGTCGGTGGCCAGGGGAATCTTCTGTCTTCCAAGGTGTTGGGTGAAGCGGCATGCCGGCTTGATGTGCCCGTCCGGATGAGTGAAATCCACGGCATGGCCCAGCGGGGCGGAGTGGTGGAATCCGCAATGGTTTTTGGCGAGGCTCAAAGCACTATTATATCTGACGGAGAAGCGGATCTTTTTCTGGCGTTTGAACCCTTAGAAGCGTTGCGGGCATTAAACCGATGCAATTCAAAAACAATTGTCATTACCAATACGTCCTCGCTGCCCCCGTTTACAGCAGCCATCGGCAAAGGCACGTATCCGGATATTGAAACCATAAAGGAGCTGATTCAGTCAAAGGTCGGTCAGTTGATTACCTTGGATGCCAATGCATTGGCACGAGAAGCAGGTAATGAATTGTCGGTGAATATGGTATTGCTGGGGGCGCTGATCGAGACAAACGTTCTGCCGATAACCGCCCAAAGCATTCATGACGCTATCTCCGAAACCACCAAGAAAGGGTTTGTGGAGACCAATATTCGAGCTGTGGAACTGGGCCGCTCAGCCGTTTCAGGAATCATCTAACACCAAATAGCTGCGTTAAAATCTTCTTTAAAATGCCATCACGCCTTGGCGTGACTCCGTTTTTTCAAAAGATTTTGCCTTGCCCTTTGGCGTGATCTGATCCCTGAAAGTGTCTTAACCTGAATTTTTATTACCTGGTTCCCACGGTCCCCTGTGGGAACCCATACCAGGCAGGTTATTCCCCGGGGATCATAAAGTTTTGTAATCAGCATCCTGTTGATTTTAAAGTCGAATATGCATTCCCACGGACCGTGGGAACGAGCGGGGCTTCCACCTTCTACCTTCAACCTTCAACCTTCAACCTTCTACCTTCTTCCTATTCCAACAAATCCTTCAACTTCGTGTCAAAAATCTTTTCCTGTTCATCAAGTATTTCATTTAGAATTTCAATTGTTGTCATGGGATTCATGATGACACTTCTTAAAACAACAACGGCGTCATCCGGGTTATTATTCTGCAGCAGGGTGGTTCGGGAAACAAAACTGTATCCGGCTTCACGCTGGATGCGCTGCAGTCTCCGGTTGACTTTATTCAATTGTTGATTGATTTTCTGCCGCTCCGTATCATTCGCCACGGCCAGTTTTTTCCGAATTTTTGGCGGGCAGACCCGATAGGTCAGTATGTTGAGCACAGGCGGTGTGATCAGTTCAAAGAGATCTCGTCTTTTTATTTCTTTGGCAAATGCGGCCGCTGTTTCAATTCCGTGATCAATCAAAAGGGCATAGCCTTTTCTCCCCATTATCTTTAAAGCACTGTCAAGGATCAGGGAGTTGGCTTCCCGGGAGCCGGAAAGTGTTTTAATCCCCAAATCCACTGATCCCATTCGATTGACATAATTGGCATGGTAGGCAATCACATCAAGGGTGTGAGGCTTTTTCAGATAGAGCATGCCGCAGCTCATGGGCATGTAAAACTGTTTGTGGCCGTCCATAGTGACGGAATCAGCCAGCTGAATCCCTTTTATCAGGTGTTTATATTTTTTTGAAAACAGGGTGGGACCTCCCCAGGCCGCATCCACATGAAAGTGCGCGTTATTTTCGGCGCAGATCTTTGCCAGTTTTTCTAAAGGATCCACAGAACCGGTTTCTGTTGCCCCGGCGATCCCGACAATTGCCAGGATGCACGTTTTCAGGTTTTCCTTTTTCAGCCGGGTAATGGTTCTTTTAAGACAGGAGAGATCGACCCGGTTTTTTTTGTCCGTATCCAGTGCAATGATATTCTGATTCCCAATACCCAGAACCCCGCCTGCTTTTCTGAGGGAATAGTGTCCTCTGCGGGAGACAAGAATGACACAGCGGTCCACATCATATGCCCGGTAGGCGGCGGCAATCCCTTCGGATTCAATGCCGTTAAAGCCTTTTTTCGGCGGGAATTTCGCGTTTCTGGCAGCCCACATGGCTGTCAGGTTGGCGGTGGTGCCGCCTTCAACAAAAACTCCGAGAGTGGTGTCGGTATTCTGAACATGCTTCTGATAAAATGATTCTTTTTTATCGTAAATCATTCGGTGGATTTTGGCGACAACCTGCTTTTCAACAACAGATACGACCTTGGAAGTCTCGAGTTTTACGACATTCTGGTTTAAAGCGGCAACAATCGTTTTTAAATGCACCATGAAAAACGGGATCGCTGATGTCATGTGACCCACAAAATAGGGCGATGCCACATTGACCGCATAAGGCGCGATTTCCTTGATCAGACAGGTGATGACATCCGCAAGCTTTTTTTCCGGATTGTCACAGATAATGGTGTCAGTGAAATTTTTTGAAAGCTCTTTTAAGCTGACTGCTTCCGTAATCCCCACGTGCGTTTTTAAAAAATCATTAAGGCCGTAAAGGATGGGATCCATGTATTTAATCAGGGTGGCCCGGGAGGCCTGGCCTTCCGGCCGAATAAAAACCCTGAAAAGGCTTTCCCAGTCAGCGACCAGCTCGGGCTGGCTTTTTGAATCTTTATCTTTTTTCATTTTTTTAAGTATACTGGATCACGTTTTTTTTGTCGGCGAGTTGACCCTTTACAAATTCATTCATATTTTCTACTTTATAACAGGCTGTTTGACCATCATAAAGTAAAAAAGTCAATCAATTCCTGTGCGTTGATCGTAAACGGATTTACGGTGTTGCGTCAATCATATTAATTTATTGAGCCGTACAGCATAGATGAGTCATCTCTCCGGGACTCAGTTTTTTATAACATCCCAAATCTGGAGAATAGAAAAAGGCTGGGTTTCTTACCCGGCAATCGGCATGTTCCATTTGTCGGGATTGGAATCCCGACCTACTATTAATTTCAGTCCTGACAGGTATTTGTAAGTATTGAAGAATAAAAAAATAGAAAACGTCGGACAAATCAGAAGCGCGCTGACGCACTGGTACCAGAAAAACCGCAGAAAACTTCCCTGGCGTGCATCAATAAATCCGTATTATATCTGGGTATCTGAAATCATGCTTCAGCAGACCCAGGTTAATACGGTGATCCCGTATTTTCAGCGGTTTTGCGGGAAATTTCCGGATATACAGACTTTGGCGGCATCAGATCTTCAGGATGTGCTCAAGCTGTGGGAGGGCCTGGGGTACTACGCCCGGGCCAGAAATTTTCACAAGGCGGCAAAAGCGGTTGTGGACGAACATAGGGGCAATGTTCCGGATGACCGGGCGTCTTTTCTGGTGCTTCCCGGTGTGGGGGATTATATTGCGGCCGCGGTTTTAAGCATCGCGTTCAACAAGCCCCTGGCGGTGGTGGACGGAAACGTGAAACGGGTTTTTGCCAGACTTTTTGAGATGGATGCCCCGGTCAATCAGTCATCATCGTATAAGCTGTTTAAAGCAACAGCCAGCGATCTGCTCGACGTTGATGATCCGGGCACGTTCAACCAGGCGGTTATGGAACTCGGCGCTTTGATCTGCAAACCGGCAAAACCGGATTGCGGTATCTGCCCGTTGTCGAAATGGTGCCTGACGCTTAAGAATCAGCGTGTTGACGTATTCCCGAAAAAAAATAAAAAAGCGCCGGTTCCCCATCATCTCATGGCCGTGGGGGTAATTTTTAAAGGGGATAAGGTTTTAATTGTCCGGCGGCCGGAAGACAAAATGCTCGGCGGGTTGTGGGAATTTCCCGGCGGCCGGGTGCTGGCAAAAGAAAGTGCCGAATCTGCCTGTACGCGCATTATCGCGGAAAAAGTAAATTTAAAAGTGGCGATTGAATCAAAACTGACACGAATCCGGCACGCCTATACCCATTTTAAAATCACGGCAGACATTTTTATCTGCACCAGTGTATCGGGCCGGGTGAAACGAAACGGGCCTACGGATCATCAATGGGTGTCTTTAAACAAACTGGAGCAATATCCGTTTCCGAAGTCAAACCATAAATTTATTTCAAAACTGATGAAAGACCGAATGTAAAGACATGGCAGAAATGAATTCGCTATCTGAAGTAAAAGCCCGGAAACTCTTAGAAGACAAGGCCGTGATGGTCACGGTTAACCGCCGCCTGGCCCGATATCTGACCAACCGTTTTAATCAGCAGCAGGTTGATGCGGGCCGCGCGGTGTGGGAAACACCGGATATTTTACCTTATACCCCATGGCTTGGGCGCGTCTATGATAACGCGCGTTATTTACCTGACAAAGAAATGCCCGGTAACCTGAAAATACTACTGTCCCCGGCACAGGAACGCTTTGTCTGGGAACAGGTGATTAATGCTTCGGAATCAGCAAATGCCTTGCTCCGGATTCCGGAAACCGCGAAAGCCGTCGCCCAGGCGTGGGAGATGTGTAAAGAGTGGCATCTGTCCTATCATGAACTGTCCCAGGCGCCGCCGGACGATACCATGGCGTTTATAGGATGGGCAGATGGTTTTAAACAGCAGTGCCGCGATAACAACTGGCAGGATAATGCCGGGCTGGCAGATGCCGTCATGCAATTATTGAAGTCCGGAAGCATACCCATCCCCCGGCAGGTTATCCTGGCCGGTTTTGATGAATTGTCCCCTCAGCAGATTTCTTTAATTAAGGCGCTGGAAGATCGAGGAAGTCAGGTTTTTCTCTTGGCCGAACCCGAGGCTCCGTCTCTGGTTCAACGATGCGAATTGGCCGACATCCAGGCGGAAATAACAGCTGCCGCTCAATGGGCAAAGGATCGTCTGGAGGAAAATCCGTTAAGCAGGATCGGCATTATTGTCCAGGACGTGAACGCCCTTCGGCCGTCTTTGGTCCGTATTTTTGATGATGTGTTTCACCCGTCCATGGTCCTTTCCCCGAAAAGTGGTAAAAGCCGGGCTTATAATATTTCCTTAGGCCGGTCTTTGGCGGATTACCCGGTAATCAGCGCAGCCCTCATGATATTAGATTTTGCCTGCCGGCCTCTTTTTGTGGATGAATACAGCTTGCTGCTGCGTTCTCCTTTTCTGGGGGGTGCAGACACAGAAACTTCCAAACGAGCGATCTTAGATGCCCGCATCCGGGAAAACGGGGAAATGGAACTCCCGGTTTCCGCCATGATTTATTTTTCAAAAGCGCATAAAGGAAAGGACCGGCATCCGGGGGTTTTCTGTCCGAAATTGAACAAACAGCTGATTAATTTTAAACGCGAAATTGAAAAATTGCCGAAAAAACAGCCGCCATCCGGCTGGGTTCGGGATTTTTCCAGACTCCTCAAAGTTATGGGATGGCCGGAAGGGAGGTCGTTAACCAGTGAGGAATTCCAGACCGTCAACGCCTGTCATGAGGTTCTTCAGGAGTTTTCTTCTTTTGATACGATCTGCAGCGATTTAGATTTTCACTCTGCCATCAGTCTATTAAGTCAGAACATCAAGGCAAAAACATTTCAGCCGGAAACAGACGATGTGCCGGTGCAGATCATGGGAATGCTGGAAGCGGTGGGCGAACGCTTTGATCATCTGTGGGTCATGGGGCTGGATGCGGAAAGTTGGCCGCCTGCGCCGATGCCAAGTCCGTTTCTGCCAATCGGAATCCAGAAAAAGTACAACGTTTCCCATGCTTCTCCGGAACGGGAACTGGCATACACCCGTCAGATCACCCGGCGTTTGCTCGCTTCCGCAGACCAGGTAATGGTATCGTCACCGTTAAAAGACGGTGATACGGCCTTGTTTCCCAGCCCGCTCATCTCCCATCTTAAAAAGATCGCAATTAATGCCGCCCCTGAAAACTGGTGGGTGCAGATGTTAAACAATGCTGATTTTGAACAAATCACAGACCAGTTTGGTCCGGCAGCAGATGCCAAATCTCGTATCAGCGGCGGAACCGGGCTGTTAAAAGCCCAGGCTGCGTGTCCGTTCAGCGCGTTTGTTGCTTACCGGCTTCAGGCAAAAAACCTTGAAAAGCCGGAATCCGGATTAAATGCCCGTGATCGGGGGAGTCTGGTCCACAATGCGTTGGAACTTTTCTGGGAGGATGTTAAAAATCTGGATGCATTGAAAAAGCTGTCGGATGAGCAGCTTGCCAAAGCCGTCGGCAGCGCTGTGGACCGGGCCGTGTCTGCCATGGCAAACAAACATCCCCGTACGTTTACAGACCGGTTTGCGGAGCTGGAAAAAGAGCGGTTGATTTCTCTGGTGCTGGAATTTTTATTGATTGATTCACAGCGCACATCGTTTACCGTGGTTGGCCGGGAGGAAAAACTGGTATGTACCATCGCGGACATTGAACTTAAAACCTATGCCGACCGGATCGACCGCCTGGATGACGGACGGTTGGTGATTGTTGATTATAAAACCGGCGAGCCGAAAGTTTCCGACTGGTTTACACAACGCATCGCCGAACCCCAATTGCCGCTTTACAGCTTTGCGGTTGAAAAAGAAGTGGCCGGCGTTGTGGCCGGTGTGGTTTTTGGGCAAGTCAAAAAAGGAAGCATTAAATATCTCGGGGTGGTTTCAGATGAGCAGATCGTTCCCGGTGCCAAAGGACCGGAAGCAAAGCGAAGCGTGATGGAAAATTTTTCATCCCTTGGTGAAGTTATTGCTCTCTGGAAAGGCAAAATCGAATTTTTAGCTGATGAAGTCCGGCAGGGACTTGCGACCGTGGCACCGGTTTCAATTCATAAAAGCTGTCAGTATTGTGATTTTGGGCCCATGTGTCGAATCGGCGAGATTGATTTCCTTTAAAAAATCATAACCGATAAGAGATGATGGTCATGTAAAAAAAATATTTTTCACCACAGAGCGCACAGAGAAAAGGCCTTATTTTAAATTGATTATCTCTGTGGTTAACTTTATTTTTTATGAAGCCATCAAGAGATATTCGGCTTCGATGTTGAATGTTCAATGTTTCGTTTTTAATCATTTTTTCCGGTTTGTTCGAATTTAACTGTAAAATTACAACTATGGATAATAATAAAAAGCCCATTGCCGACGCAAAAGAACGTCAAGCTGCCCTCGATCCTTCCCGCTCATTCATCGTTCAGGCCCCGGCCGGATCAGGCAAGACCGAACTGCTGATCCAGCGGTACTTAAAACTGCTGGGAACCGTTTCCGTACCGGAAGAAATTATCGCCATCACATTCACCCGAAAGGCGGCCGCGGAAATGCGCAACCGGGTGCTGGAAGCTTTAGAGCGGGGAAAAAACAGTACACCTCCTGCAGAAGCCCACGCCCAAAAAACCTGGGAGCTTTCCCAAAACGCGCTTTTGCAGGATAACCGTTTCGGCTGGCAGATTGCCCAAAACCCATCGCGTTTAAAAATCCAGACCATTGATTCCCTGTGCGCGGGCCTGACCCGGCAGATGCCGTTTTTGTCCAAATTCGGGGCACAGCCGGAAATTACCGACCGCCCGGACGCCCTGTACCGGGAGGCCGCCCGAAATACGGTGGCAGGCCTTGAGGCTGGCACCCGATGGAGCCCGGCCATTGAAGCTTTGGTCCGGCATCTGGACAATCATTTGGCAAGAATTGAAGCCCTGGTGGCGGGTATGCTTTCCAAAAGGGACCAGTGGCTGCGGCACATGGTGCAGACGGAAGATGCCGGTCTTCAGCGCAAGGTGCTGGAGCAGGCCCTGATTGATGTGATTGAAGACGCTTTAAAAGATGCAAAAGACAAATTTCCCGGCCCGGGTCTGGAAATTCTGCTGAGTTCCGCCCGGCTTGCGGCAAAAAACCTGAAAAAAGACGGTGCCGATTCTCTAATCTGTGTGTGGGAAGACTTAACCGATCTGCCGGGCACTACTCCCTCAGATGTAGAAAAATGGCTGGGTCTTGCAGAACTGCTGCTCACGGGAAAAGGCGAATGGCGTAAAACCGTGACCAAAAAAACCGGGTTTCCCGCACCATCGAGTGCAAAAAACAACAGTGCCTTAAAGCAGGAACTGCAGGAGGCCAAGGACACTTTTTTGGATTACCTGCAGGCACTTGAAGGCGAAGACCGGGCAGCTGACGCATTAAACCGGGTGCGGATGCTGCCGGATCCGGCGTATACGGATGACCAGTGGCACATCATGCAGGCTCTGTTCGAAATCCTGAAAGTTGCCGTGGGCCACCTGAAGGTAGTGTTTCAGGCCGCCGGTGCAGTGGATTTTGCGGAAATTGGGCTTCGGGCGTCAATAGCGCTCGGTGATCCGGAAAATCCCACCGACCTATCATTGGCTTTAGATTACCGGATCAGCCATATATTGATGGATGAATTCCAGGACACCAGTTTTACCCAGTATGAACTCATCGAGCGCCTGACCGGGGGCTGGATGCCCGGCGACGGGCGCACGTTTTTTGCTGTGGGTGATCCCATGCAGTCCATCTACGCGTTTCGCGAGGCGGAAGTGGGTTTGTTTTTAAATGCCTGGGAAAACGGATTGACCCAGGTGGAACTCACGCCGCTGACGCTGTCGGTGAATTTTAGGTCCCAGCAGGGGATCATCGACTGGGTCAACGACAGCTTCCCCAAAATTATGCCCGGCACAGTAGATATAACAACCGGCCGGGTTTCTTACTCGCCGTCTTCGGCATTTCACCCGCTGCTTGACGGCCAGGCCGTGACAGTCCATCCGTTTTTGCCCGCAGACCGGGAGAAAGAGGCGGGTTCGGTGGTGAAGTGTGTACAAAAGGCAAAAAAAGAAAATCCAAATGGTACCATTGCCATCCTGGTGCGGGGGCGGTCCCATCTGGTAAATATCGTGACTGCCTTGAAAGCAGAAAATATAAAATTTCAGGCCGTGGAAATTGATTCGTTGCAAAACCGGCCAGTGATAACTGATTTGATATCTCTTTCCCGTGCCCTTTCGCATGTGGCGGACCGGATTGCCTGGCTCTCTGTTTTGCGGGCCCCGTGGTGCGGCATGACGTTAAATGATCTGTATGCGTTGGTGGACGGCGCACCCCGTCAAACCGTTATAGAGCTGATGCAATCGCCGGATCGTCTGACTCATTTGACTCCGGACGGTCAGAAACGGCTGCAGCGTATCCGTGAAATTTTAATCCCGGCAGTGGAACACCGGAATCAAAAACCTTTCAGACGTCTGGTTCAAGGCGTCTGGATCTTATTGGGCGGGCCGGCCTGTGTGTTTGAAGCATCCGAATTTGAAGATGCGGGGGTATTTTTTGATTTGCTGGAACAGCACGCGGGAAATGATGTATTGAGTGATATCTCCGCATTGGAAGATGCGGCCGCCGTTCTGTTTGCCCGGCCGGATTTAGAAGCAGATGACACGCTACAGATCATGACTATCCACAAGGCCAAAGGGCTGGAGTTTGACACCGTGATCCTGCCCGGCCTGGAACGCCGGCCCCCGGCTTCTTCGACCCAGCTTCTGCTATGGCTGGAACGGGCCGCAGACCATAAAAAAGATCTGCTGCTCGCCCCCATCAGTGAAACCGGTTCGGACAAAAATAAAATTTATAAGTATATCCAGACGATCCATGATGAAAAGCGCAGCTATGAAGATGCTCGTTTGCTGTACGTGGCCGCCACCCGGGCAAAAAAATACTTACACCTGATGGGCGGGGTGAACATTTCGTCTAAGGAAAACGAAGTGAAAAAACCGGCGCCAAAAACCCTGCTCAACTCCTTGTGGCCGGCAGTGGATGAGATTTATTACAAGATGAACCAGGTGATTATTAAGGATAAAAACCAGCATGACAAAAACCGGCCTGAACCTGAAATTAAAGATGATGAAGTCCCCGAACCAATCGTTGTTCCGTATATTCGGCGCCTGACAGACACATGGCATTTGCCTGACCCACCGGCGGATGTGAAATGGACAGTCGGACCCGATCAACCGGCAGAAGCAAAAACCGTTGCCGAAGCGCCGGAGTTTGACTGGGCCGGTGAAACCGCCCGGCATGTGGGGATCGTGGCCCATGTCTGGCTGAGAGTTATAGCCGAGCAGGTTGCAAGTAAATGGGATGCCGAGCGAGTTCAGTCAATGGCCCCGATGTTTAAAGCAGACTTGGCCCGATCCGGGGTAGGGGCTGACCAAATCGATGCCGCTGCAAAACAGGTGGCAGATACCTTAATCAACGCAGTCACTGATGATAAGGGGCGCTGGATTTTGTCCGATCACCAGGAGAATACCTGTGAATACGCCCTGACCGGGACCGTGGACGGACAAATCGTGAGCGTGAAGATTGACCGCACGTTTGTGGATGAAAACAATATCCGGTGGATCATTGATTACAAGACGGGCACGCATACGGGCGGGTCTGTGGAGGCGTTTCTGGATCAAGAGAAATTAAGGTATCAGGATCAGCTGGAGATGTATAAACGGTTGATGGGGGCGAAAGAGGAGAGAGAGGTCCGTTTGGGGTTGTATTTTCCGAGATTAAAAGGGTGGCGTTCCTGGTAGTACAATGTAAAATTTAAACCTTCGCATTTAATTTGATCTGTGGTATAGTCGTTCTCAAAAAAGGAGGACGACATGGTGCCACGATACAGAGTAACATTAACGAAAGAAGAGCGGGACGAATTGAACATTATTTCCACCAAA
>JABZFM010000037.1 GCA_014237465.1 Desulfobacteraceae bacterium
TAAGGATCAACATTACACATTAGAAATATATCAACGATATGGATATTCGTGAAAATCATTCACAATATCTAATTCCGAATTCGCGGCAGGATGCCGCTCCCACAGTGTTCATTCAAACGAATTTCCAAATGCGGTTACCCTGTATGTCAAGTTTTAACAGGTGGTTTTAACAGGTGGTTTATGTTAATATAAAAGATTCAAATAAATTTTTCACCCTTCGGGCCAGTCTGATTTGTTCGAGTCTTTTGATAATACGCCAGGTGCGATTATCTGGGTTTTATAATATATCTGTAACAATTCGGCAATAGTTGTTAAGCATTTAATATTTAAACAGCTTTTAAGTCTTTTTTGGTCTTGCGGGCAGCTTGCTTAATGATAAATTCTTTGATAATACAAAGACGGCTTTGTAAATCCCGCCCGGGCGGGCCTGCGTTGCGCTGCATCCTTCGCTGCTTCATAGTACGATAAGAACGAATCATCACTCAGGATTTGCGCGTGCTTGACCCTGCAAAGCAAAGCGATAAAAATAGATATCATTCCTTTCTTCACAGGCGAAACGGATTATGACTTTTTTATTAAAACTGATTAAATGGCTGTTCTTTCTGACCGGTTTCGGTATTTTTCTCGGGATTGTCGGATTTGCGGGGGTTTATTTTTATTTTGCCAGTGACCTGCCGAAAATATCTTCTTTAAATGATTACCGCCCCCCGATTATTACGTCGGTTTATTCCGATGACAACCGTAAAATTGCCGAATTTTATGAACAGCAGCGCATTCTTAAGCCGCTTTCTGAAATGCCGGACCATTTGATTCATGCGTTTGTCGCCGCCGAAGACGCCCGGTTTTATCTGCACAAGGGAATCGATCTGCACAGTATTTTCAGGGCGTTTTTCAAAAACCTGAAAGCCGGGGCCATTGTCCAGGGAGGCAGCACCATTACCCAGCAGGTTACCAAGTCTTTTTTGCTCACACCTGAAAGAAGTTACCAGAGGAAAATTAAAGAAGCCATTTTAGCCTATCGCATTGACAGGAAATTTACAAAGGACCAGGTTCTTTATCTTTATTTAAACCAGATTTACCTGGGCAACGGCGCATACGGTGTTGAGGCGGCTGCGCAGAATTATTATGGTAAGCCCGCAAAAGCCATGAGCCTGGCGGAATGCGCCATGCTCGCCGGACTTCCCCAGGCGCCCAGTCGTTATTCTCCGTTTAAATACCCGGAACGAGCCAAAAAAAGACAGATTTATGTATTACGGCGGATGGCCGCAGAAGGATATATCTCTGAACCCGAGGCCACGGAAGCCATCAATACAACGCTGGATATCCGGCCTCGGCGTAACTGGTACCGGGAAAATGTACCGTATTATACCGAACATGTTCGGCAGGTGCTGGTGGAAATGTTCGGCCGGGAAAAGGTCTATAATGAAGGTCTTGAGGTATATACCTGCGTGAATATTGAAATGCAGAAAATGGCCCGCGCAGCCACTCAAAAAGGCCTGATTGATCTGGACAAGCGCCAGGGCTACCGGGGCCCATTGGAACATCTTTTGCCGGGACAGATTGAAGCATTCTCCCAAACCATTGAAGAGCAGTTAATGGAAACTCCTTTGCAGGAAGAAAGGATGACCAAAGGGGTGGTGATTCAGGTGAATGATCACGCGGGTCTATCGACGGTTAGAATGGGGAACGAGCGGGGACTGGTTGCGTTAAAGGATATGAAATGGGCACGAAAACCGGATCCGGAAGTGGATTATTTTGAAACAACAGTAAGAAACCCCAGCAAGGTTTTGAGCGTGGGGGATGTTATTTACGTCCGGGTGATTAAAAAGAGCAAGGGCCAGCAGACCTGGGATCTTGCTCTGGAACAGATTCCAAAAGTCGAATCCGCGTTGCTCGCTCTGGAAGCTGAAACAGGGGAGGTCAAAGTCATGGTCGGCGGACGGGACTTTGCGAATAGTCAGTTTAACCGTGCCATTCAATCCCAACGACAGCCCGGCTCTGCGTTTAAACCCATCATATATGCGGCCGCTCTGGATAAAAATTTTACGCCGGCCACGGTGATCGTGGATTCTCCCATTGTGTTTGAAGACACGGCGCATGATTTCACCTGGAAACCGAAGAATTATGATAAAAAATTTCATGGATTTACCTTATTCCGGGAAGGACTGATCAAGTCGCGAAACGTGATTACGGTTAAAATTTTGTGGGACATCGGGATTGATTATACAATTAATTATGCCAGAAACATGGGAATCACCGCAAATCTGGACAGAGACCTGTCCCTCTCGCTGGGGTCATCGGGTCTTTCCCTGCTGGAACTGGTGAACGCGTATTCTGTTTTTGCAAACCAGGGGAACCTTATTTCTCCGTGTTTTATCAAAAAAGTTGTGGACCGGGACGGAAATGTGCTGATGGAATACAATTTAAACCCAAAACCGGTGATCGAGGACAGTACGTCATATATTATTACCCATCTGATGGAAGAGGTGGTGAAATACGGTACCGGGTGGCGGATCAAGGCCCTGAAGCGGCCGGTGGCAGGGAAAACCGGAACCACAAACAACTTGAATGATGCCTGGTTTGTGGGGTACACCCCCCGGTATATTACCGGTGTGTGGGTCGGCTTTGACCATGAACAGTCTTTGGGAAAAAAGGAAACCGGGTCCCGCGCCGCCAGCCCCATATGGCTTGATTTTATGCAGCAGGCCTTAGAGGGTCAGCCGGTCAGAGTGTTTAAAGTGCCGGACAGCGTGGTGTTTGCAAAAATTGATACCGAGACCGGCCTGCTTCCCATACCGGAATCCAAAAATACAATTTTTGAATGTTTTAAAGAAGGTACGGCCCCCACGGAATATACCAAAAGCCCGGGTGCCATCACGGAAAAAGACGATTTTTTTAAAGAGGGCTTTTAGTCTGTCTTTTGTTCAATTTCATGAAAGAGAGGTTCGCTGAGCTCTTTTAACGAAAAATTGTAAAACACATGATGCCCGTCATAATCCAGCACCCGCAAGTCATCTTTCTGCTTGAGATCGCCCATAATCACATTAAAGTGATTTCCATATCTTGACTTGACCATTTCCTCCGGAACTTCAAACCCGATAAATTTCTTGATTCCTTTGATCGCCAGCTTCTTGAGTAATTCATCACTGGTCAGGGAGTTATATGAAGTTAAAATAAGGATCGGACCGGTGCCTGTAAAAAGAATACCTGCCTTCATGATGTTGCCTCCTTTTGTTGGAGTTGATTTCTGGTTGCTGAAAATCGATATAGGCTATCCATCAGACCAGAGAGCTCAAACAGGAGAGCGTCGAAACGCGAAAGATAAGAGCTGCTTGTGAGGATTAATTTGCCATATAGGAGATAAGAATGAATTTTTATTTATCGCCTATATCTAAAATAAAAATATTCATTGTCTGACTGAATTTCAAGGGGGTTTTTTCGAAAAAAATAATTATGAAGCAACATCAGTGAAATTTCTGGTCCGGCGGTTCCGTCAGTTTGACCTCCCCAAACTTTTCCTCATGTTTTTTCAAATTATCGCTCAACGCGCTGATGATTCTTTTAACATGCCCGGGAGTAACGATTATTCGTGATACCAGGTGTGCGCCGGTCGGAGAATTGAGCAGCCAGTCGATGATAAATTCTTCCGGACCATGGGCGATAAACATGGAGTTGCTGTATCGTCCCTGTGATATTTCCTCGTTAGCTTTAATCTGAATCTGCTTTGATTTTTTTTGGGTATCATCCATTTGGCAGTCCTTTTTTATTTTATGTTAAGGTGTTTCTATTCTTAATAATTTATCATTCGGTATAACGATGTATTGTAAATGTAATAAAGCCGATTTTAGACACAGTTAGAATTAATTTTTTAAAATAACAAATTGTTATACTAATATCAATCAAACACCCATGTATTTATTGAATTATTTAAATAAAAAGGATAGGTATGGCATCTTTATGATTTTGACAATTTTCCGTGAGTGTTTTATTATTTTAAATAAACAAGCCTCCTGAAAAAGCAACCCGGAAAAAACCAAGAAACGTATTAATTTGAGAGAGTTGAAAGAATCATGGCAAAGAAAAAAGAAGAAACATTTTACCTGGTTACCTATCGAGACGCCAAAGACGCAAAGGTTTTAACCTTAAAAGCGAAAACAGTCGCCGATTCAACCTTAGGGCTCAGTTTTGTGGCTATTTCCGATTTTGTGTTTGATACCAAATCCGTGGTTATTAATCCTGAAGAAGAAGATCAGAAACGTCAATTCGAAGGCGTCAAAACACTCCACCTTTCCATATATACCATCATTTCAATCGAAGAAGTGGGCGAAAACCACAAAGGCCTGAAATTCAAAAAAGATAAATCCAATCTGGTCGTGCTTTCCGCAGAGCAGCAGCAGCCAAAAGGAAAATAAATATAAAAGGAAGAAAAATGGGTACAAACAGCAAACAAACAAAAGCTGTACTGACGGAATTTGAGTCAAAACAGTTTTTAAAGCCATATGGCGTCTCGGTTGTTGATGAGACAATGGCGGCATCTGCCGCAGAAGCAGTCTCGGCAGCGCAAAAAATCGGGTTTCCGGTGGTTTTAAAGGGACTTGGAAAAGAATTGCTTCACAAGACGGAACTGGAATTGGTGCATCTGAACTTAAATGATGCCGCATCTGTTAAAGCGGCTGCCGGGACCATTGAAAAAAATGCCGGTAATAAACTGGAAGGGTTTCTGGTGCAGCCCCAGGTATCCGGCAAAAGAGAATTCGTAGCCGGTTTGTTCAGAGACGATCAATACGGTCCGGTGGTAATGTTCGGGTTGGGCGGAATTTTTACAGAAGTGCTTTCTGATGTCAGTTTCCGGCTGGCACCGCTGACCGAGCAGGATGCGGATGAAATGATCTCGGAAATCCGGTCCAGCGCATTGCTGGGGCCGTTCCGGGGGGAGTCGGCAGTTGATAAAAAACAGCTGATTCAAACGTTAATGGGCCTGTCCAAAGTCGGCACGCAATGTCCGGATGTTGCTGAAATTGATATTAATCCTTTATTAATTACTCCAAAAGGCCGGCCCGTGGCGGTCGATGCACTGGTGATCAAGGGAGACCCCAAACCAAAAAAGACGTTCACCCCACCGGTGAGCCCCGCTGACATCGCCCCCTTGTTCTATCCCCGATCCGTGGCGTTTGTCGGTGCATCCGGTCGCATGGGGAAATGGGGATATACCCTGCTGACCAATACCATTGGCGGCGGATTTTCCGGGGAGATTTACCTGGTGAATCCAAAAGGCGGAACCATTGCCGGCCGGCCGGTATACCAGAGCGTCACTGACATTCCCGGTCCCGTGGATGTGGCAGTCGTCAGCATACCGGCAAAGGCGGTACCGGCCTTGATCCCCCAGTTTCAGAAAAAAGGGATCTCCAATATGCTGTTAATCGCATCCGGGTTTGCCGAAACCGGTGAAGACGGCGCAAAAAAGGAAAAAGAACTCATCGACCAGGCCCGGGCGGCCGGTATACGCATTATCGGCCCGAATACCATGGGCATCTGTAACCCGCATATTAATTTTTATTCCACCGGGACCCATGTTCGCCCGAAACCCGGATCAACAAGCGTGGTGGCCCAGTCCGGTAATATGGGAAACCAGCTGCTGGCCTTTGCGGAACTCCAGGGAATCGGTATCCGGGGGTTCTGCGGCTCGGGAAATGAAGGAATGATTACCATAGAAGACTATCTTGACATGTTTGAAGTCGACCCGTTAACCGATACCGTGATGTTGTATATTGAAAGTGTTAAAAACGGCCGCCGGTTTTTTAAAAGCGCCCGGCGGGTGGGTAAAAAGAAACCCGTGATTCTTTTAAAAGGCGGCCAGACCAAAGCCGGAAGCGAGGCGGCATCCAGCCATACCGGCGCATTGTCCTCAGACAGCCGGGTGTTTAATGCGGTATGCAAACAAGCCGGGATTGTAAAGGTCGAAAAATCCATGCAGCTGCTGGATTTAGCGGCTGCATTTTCATCACTACCCTTGCCCAAAGGGAAACGGGTGGCCATTATGACCCTGGGCGGCGGCTGGGGGGTGGTGACGGTGGACTTGTGTGAAGCCTACGGCCTGGAAATTCCGGACCTGTCTGCTGAAATGATTAAAAAAATTGATGAAATCCTGCCGCCTTACTGGAGCCGTGCAAACCCCATCGACCTGGTGGGTGAAAACGATATGTCGATTCCCATGACCACCATGGAAGAATTGATGAAATGGGACGGGTGTGACGCGATCATCAATCTGGGGATTGTGGGCCGGCGTCACCTGGTGTCCAAGCTGGCGGATTCGGTCAGAAAGGCGGACCCCACATGCCCGGAAGACTTCCTTGAGCAGATGAACAAGGTGCTGGATGATTTTGAGGAAAAATATATCCATAAAATTGTTTCCATGATGTCCGAATACCAGAAACCGGTGCTCGGGGTGAGCATGTTAAAGGATGAAAAAGATCTGACCGTGACCAATGTGAAGGGATTTCGCTATAAAGGCGTCTTTTTTCCCACCCCGGAGCAGGCGGTGACGGCCCTTTCAAAAATGTATGAGTATTATAATTTTATCAGTCGGGGAAAAAAGCAGACGTAAAAATTTTTAAACCAAATAAAGAACAAGGGTCTGTCTTTTTTTAAATACAGGCCCTTTGTTGAAGGCCTCAAAAATCCGGAGGCCTATCCCATAAAAAAGAACATCATGGTTTCTCCGCTTGGTGCTTTTATTAATCACATGCATAGCGAAAAATAAAAAAAGAGGGAGAAGAAGTTGTCTAAAGCAGCTTGTTCCGTATCTCTTTTCACGCCGGCATATAACTCCGCAACGATGATTGACGAAAGGATGATCCTTGAAACGTTTGTGTTTATCTGTGTGGGTTGCGGCTGATTTATTGTTTGAAAGGGCTTCGCCTGGGACGGTCCTGTCTGTCTGGTGGTAAGTATAAAACCTTGTAGCGGAGGTCTTCAGACCTCCATTCCCATGACTGCAGGCGTGGAAAATGGAAACCTGAAGGTTTCCTCTACATGGAGTTTTATCATCTCCCGTGAAAACTACCTCGTTCCCACGGTCCGTGGGAATGCATACCGGATGAATACGTGATATAATTATTTGAAATTTTACTGTTTTTGGGTTATGAAAATATAATCAAAAGATAAAGAGACGTAATCTCAGGAGAATTGCTTGTATGTTCTTAAAAAGTTCGGGCACCCCACAGATTGCAATACTTTTTCTGGATTTATTGAGATGATTCAGGAGGTTATCTTTTATGTGTGATTTACGGGTGCTTAAAACGCTATAAGAGCTAAGATCAGTTCCCAGGCATAATATGGAAAATTACTACCAGACAAATTTCAAAGCCTATCACAAACGGACCTTTTCCGTAGACCCCGCTTTGTTTCTCAATCCGTTTGTCAACAACCTCCCCCAAAAGGCTTCTGTCCTGGACATCGGCTGCGGATCAGGCCGGGATCTGCTCTGGCTCAAAAACCAGGGTTTCCAGGTCACAGGCTTTGAACAATCCCCGGGACTGGCAGACCTTGCCGCAAAACATGCGGCCTGCGAAGTCATTGAAGGGGATTTTGAAACCTTTGATTTCACCCCTTTTTCCTTTGACGCGATACTGGCCTCCGGCTCCCTGGTCCATGTACCCCATAACCGGCTCCCCCAGGTTCTCGGAAATATCAAACTCTCCCTGAACCAGAACGGCATTTTTTATATTTCATTAAAACAAGGAGAAAGTTTTCGAACAGATCAGACCCAAAGAATCTTTTATTTATGGCAGGGAACTGAATTAAAGGAGATTTTCAGCGCCCTGAACCTTGACATCATCCATCTCTCAAACACGGAATCCGTTATGAATTCAAAAGATTTGTGGCTGGGGTATGTGTTGAAACGTAAACTTTGAAAGTAATATTACGCGCCCAAAACATATGCTTGAAGAATTCATACAAAAATTAAAAAACCTGCGAACGGATAAAAACCGTAAAAAGTGGTCTCCGCTCACCTGCTACCAGGCACCCCACAAGCCTTTTGTTCTGCTGTCCATCATGGATCATTTTGCCCAGGGCGTGATTACAAAAAAAATTATCGAACCAACCTTTGATCTTGTGGAAACATTCAACATCTACTGGCAAACCATCATGCCGCTGGGAACAAAAGGAAACATGGCATATCCCTTCCCCCGACTCCAGAATGACGGTATTTGGCGGCTGATACCCAATCCCGGATTTAAAGACAGAATAAACATTGCATCCATTTTTTCCATGAAGAAACTGCGAGAGGTTTGTGTCGGTGCCCGGTTTGATGATGAACTTTTCATTCTTTTAAGCAAACCCGAAACAAGGGAGCAGTTACGATTTGCCCTCATCAACCATTATTTTGATAAAGACATCCGTGCTGCTGTCCTTGAATGCGGCAATGTAAATATAAAAGCTTACGAATACAGCCGGACCCTGTTAATGTTAAATGAAAAAGCAAATTCTTACGGGAACGACACTGAAAATAAATCGCAGAACAAAAAAGTCCGGGACCAGGGGTTTAGAAAAGCAATCGTCACCCTCTATGAACACCGGTGCGCATTATGCGGAATCCGTATGCTGACACCGGAAGGCCATACCGTTGTGGAAGCCGCTCATATAATAGCCTGGAGAGAAAGTCATGATGACAGTCCCACAAACGGAATGTCTTTATGTAGACTCTGCCACTGGTCGTTTGATGAAGGGCTGATGAGTGTGAGTAAAAATTATGAAGTCATGGTTTCAAAACGGGTGAGCACAGAAAAGAACTTTCCGGGACATGTTTTGACGCTGTCGGACAGGGCGATTTTTAAACCAGAGGATAACTCTTTCTGGCCGGGACAGGAAAATCTGGAGTGGCATAGGGGTAAAAAATTTATTCGAAGTTAATTTTTTTTAGGATCTTCTTTTTTAATTATGGCTAATAAACTTTGGACAAGGAAGGAGTCGATACTTGCAATAAATCAATATTGCAAAATGCCGTTCGGGAAAATTCATCACACAAATTCTGAAATCATAAATTTAGCAAATATTATTGGACGAACTCCATCTGCGGTTTCATGGAAACTTGTTAATTTTGCAAGTTTAGATCCCTCTTTGCAGGCAAGGGGAATTTCAGGGGCAAAAAATTGCAGTAAAATGGATAGAGAAATTTGGAATGAATTCTATGAAAACTGGGAAGAACTTGGATTTGAGAGTGAAAAGCTCATTGCTGAATATAAAAATGAGCCGACAGAAAAATCGGCAGAAATTTTTGTTGATGATCTCCCTAAAGAGGGAAAAGAACGGGAAGCAATTGTTAAAACAAGAGAGAACCAATCTTTTTTTAGAAAAAATATTCTATCCGCCTATTCGTATAAATGCTGTATTACAGGGATTTCAGTGCCGGATTTATTAATCGCCAGCCATATAAGACCATGGGCGGAAGATGTAAAAAACAGATTAAATCCAAGAAATGGATTATGCTTGAATGCGTTGCATGATAAGGCCTTTGATAAAGGGAGGATAAGTATTCCCCATGATTACAACCTGTTTGTTTCAAGAAAACTCAAAGGCTCAATGCCGGTAGAAATATTCGAAAAATATAACGTTGTTGACAAATTGTACAAACGATACAGCCCATGGGAGACGTTCTGCTGTAAAAGCTGTGCAAAGGTGCGGAGGCAAAGAAAAAAGATTTGAAATCATGGGCCTTGATTGTTGTCAATAAAATTGACAACAAAGGATTGTGGGAAAGGTTATGAATGGCTAAAGGATCATCCTGAGTTGTGAATTTCCCGGGCCAAATTAGCCATTTTAAAATAAGCGAATGTAGCATTGACATGGCGTAAATCAATTGTTGGTGGATTACGCTTCGCTAATCCACCCTACGGTGAGGATCCCAACCCTTATTTTATTATGTAATTGAATTCTTGTCGGATCAAATTAACTTATTGAAAATATAATAGGAACATGTTAAAGAGAGAATTTCGATAGAGGCTTAAAACTACTTTTTTGATGTCAAAAAGGCGGTTTTAATGAAAATTTATTTTGGGATAAAGCAGGTTAAAAATTGAAACGAAAAAATGTTACCAGCATTATTCTCTTTTTGTTCGGAGCCGGCTTTTGTGTATGGGGCTGGATACTCATTGCAGATGCCCGTTTAAGTACTTCCTGGCCCACTGCGCCTGCGACAATTGTATATTCAGAAATTAAAAGCAGTGACAGCCGCTCAGACGGTAAAACCACACGAATGTATTCTGCGGATATACGGTATCAGTATACCGTTAATGGGAAAATATATGCTTGTGCACGCATTTCTTTTGGGGATCACTCCTCAAGCAGTTCTACCGGCATGGAAAAACTTGTAAACAAATATCCGAAAGGTTCGCAGGCAACAGCATATTATGATCCGGACAAACCGAAAAAAATTGAAAAAATTGGGGCCAGGCCTGCTCTTGACTCTTGCTAAAATTTGAAATAGTGGAAGCAACCAGAAATGCACTTTTTAATGTTTAACCGGATTTTGAAATCGGGATATGATAACTTTTTTGGCGGGAGTTTGTGCGCCTCTATTGAATCAATCTCATTTTACGCCTATCGATTCGCAATTTGTTAACGTGCTTTAGCTGCCCATACAGATCCAGACAATTTGGAATGAGTCATCACTCTGAACAATTCGGGCGGCGAGATGTGAAAAACAATGCTTTATCTTTTACGGCCCATTGTAAATCCATATGCAAAGATTATCAGATAAAAAGGAGGGAGCTGCATGATACAGGAGATTACCGCGCAGGAGCTTAATACCGAACAGTTCATCAGTGAGAAGATTGAAAAGATTAAAGAGGCCGTTGGAGACGGCGTGGCGATCAATGCCCTTTCGGGAGGTGTGGATTCGTCAACGGTCACCATGCTGGGGCACCGGGCCATAGGAGAGCGTTTGAAAACCGTGTTCATCGAAAACGGCCTGATGCGCGAGGGAGAGCCCGAACAGGTCGTGGGTTTGTTTAAGGATCTCGGCGTCACGGTCGAAATTATTGATGCGCGGAAAGAGTTTTTCGAGGCGCTTAAGGGCGTCACGGACCCGGAAGAAAAGCGCGAGGCCATTACCCAAACTTTCTACCGGAATGTTTTCGGACGCATCGTCAAGGAAAGCGGTGCAAAGCACCTGCTCCAGGGAACCATCCTGACCGATGTTGACGAGACCGTCGCGGGAATAAAGCGGCAACACAATGTCTTCGAGCAGCTCGGGATCGACCCGAAGGAAACGTTCGGTTACAGCATCATCGAACCGCTGATTCAACTTCGCAAGGACGGAGTCAGAAAGGTGGGCCAGGCGCTGGGGCTTCCAACAGAAATGTTCGAACGCATCCCGTTTCCGGGGCCGGCGCTTGCGGCGCGGGTGATCGGCGAGGCCACTCCGGAGCGCGTCGAAACGGTCCGAAAAGCAACCGTCGTTGTTGAGCGGCTGCTCAAGGACACCGGCGCGTTCCAGTACATGGCGATCCTTCACGAAGACCGCGTGACCGGCATGAGCGACGGCAAGCGCGATTTCGGCCAGCAGATCGAAGTGCGCTGTTGGGACAGCGTCGACGCGCGGACCGCAACACCAACGCAGCTCTCGTTCGACATGCTTGAGAAGGTTGCCCATGAGATTATTCACGAAGTGCCCGGCATTGTGAGTGTCACATACAACATCGCGCCGAAGCCGCCATCAACCATGGAAGCGGTCTGACAATATGTGAGTATTGTACCTCGTTCTCACGGTCCCCCGTGGGAACGTAGATGGGGTCGGTCACGTAGATGGGGTCAAATTAACCATCTTAAAATAAGCGAAAGAACCACTGACATGGCATAAATCAATTGTTGGTGGATTACGCTTCGCTAATCCACCTTACGGAGAGGCTCCCGGCCCTTATTTTATTATGAACCTGGATCGGATTTCTCTCGTTCCCACGGTCCGTGGGAACCAGAAAAATGGCTCTTATTCCACAAGGCCGCCTGCGAGCAGCAGATGTTTTCAGATCAGAAAATACCAAAAACATGGATGACAACAATGGATGAATAATGAATTGAGAAAAAATGGTATGTAAGCTATCCTTTGTTGCAGAACACTTTACCGATTAAAGTGCTATAAGAGTCAAAAGCAGACTTGACCCCAGGCCTTTCAGTTCTGGAAAAGGCATTGCAAAAAAAAGATCCCTATGCCTTGAATTTGAAAGAAAAAGTTGCCGAAATTATCAGTCTGTGCAGTTATTGAGCTGTCATTTAGCGATTGTTAATATTTTCATATATTCAACAATGGGTAATAGTAACCATCTGCGTCAGCTTCAATAGAAATTTCAACTCTGCACCGATAACCTATTCTGACAGGAGGTGAACACAATGATCAAACGGCTTGTTTTAGTGGAGGATAATCCCGTCACCCATCAAATATTTCAGGAAATTCTTTTTGATTGGGTTGTGATCCCCGTTTTTACCGCTCAAAAGGCGGAAACGTTTTTACATGAGGAGCAGGATTTTAACGGTGTTGTGGTGATGATCGATCTTTCTGTAATTAAAGAGAACGGCATTGAGTGGATAACGAAAATCAGAGCGGCATATTCAGATGTTCCGGTCATTATCCTGTCTGGAACAGAAGATGATGCTATGTTAAAAGCGATTAAAGAAACGGTCGTGAATGACTGTATCATACGGCCGTTTTACGGGGAAGTGCTGGTAAACGCTGTAGAGAATGCAATAGAAGTGTAAAACAGGAGAAGGAGAGTAGTGTATAACATCCTTAAATAATTCAGCAACTCGTTTCAGCAGGCGGTAACCCATAATTCCGAACAATCGATTCACCCTGTTGAACTGCGTACCCAGCCCCAACAGGTGGATTGTCGGCACCCATTAAAAGGCTGAGCTTGATTGGATAGGCATCTCCTTCAGGCACCAGGAACAGCGCGTTAATGCAAGTTATTTAATTATTTAAGGACGTCCCTATTTCTCCTATTTCTCTCTTTATTCTGTTCTTTGTATTTAAAAAAAGTTTAATAAAATTAAAAACCGATTTAATAAAATTAAACCTTTTTCTTACTTTTAATAATGTTAAAGTGTAGTTTAATATTATTAAAAGCATAAAAGGAAAAATATGGAAAAATGGCTTCACGAATTATCTGAAGAGGACCGGGCGTTTATTAAACGTTTTATTCTTGCCTCCGGGTCATTAAAGGCGCTGGCAAAGCAATACCAGGTGTCATACCCCACCCTGAGAATCAGGCTGGATAGATTAATTAATAAAATCAAGGTGGTTGATGATCCTGAAAATAGAGATCCGTTTCGGATGAAGCTCCGGTCTTTGGCTGCGGAAGCCCGGATTTCAACGGCTGTGGCAAAAGAAATAATCAAGGAATATGAGAATGTAAAAAGGGGGGAAAAAAATGGTTGAAGCATGGCTTGACCCGGGACTGTCCTGGATACCCGGGATGTTATTAGGGGCGATCGGGGGTGGTGTTGGTGGGCCTTTGGCCGGTTTTTTTGCACCCAGGGGCAAATTCAAAACACAGGTGTTGGGGTTCTATTACAGCATACTGGTGATCAGCGCCGGCCTGTTTGTTGCCGGGATAGCAGCACTGATGTCGGGTCAGCCCTATGCGGTGTGGTATGGATTGGGATTTCCGGGATTATTGTGTTTGATCATTTTCGGCGTTCTGCTGGGTGTTGTTTCAAAGCGTTATGAGGAAGCCGAGTTGCGCAAAACCATGGCGGACGATCTATGAAAAGGAGTGCGCAACAATTTATCAAACGATAAATAACGGGAAGCCTTCTTTTAACAGACAACCACCTATAAATTATGATGATAAAGGAAGGTTTATGTCTGGAAATAAATTTTTGAGCATTTTTTTTCTGGTAATTATTACCGGCTGTTCAACATACAAAACATCGGACCTTGAATTGTTCATGACTGAAGAAGCAACCAAAACATTTTTTTGGGACAACAAGAGAAATGTGTCCTGGATGGAATGCGGCGACCCAAAGGGCTTTCCGGTTTTTTTTGCCCACGGGTGTCCCGGTTCCCGTCTGGAAAATATTTTCCTGGATGAAAAGGCCCGGCAGTATGGTTTCCGAATAATTGTTTTTGATCGCCCGGGGTTCGGCAGGTCGGACTTTATTGAAGGTTACCCGCTGCTCTTATTTGCCAGAGACCTTGAAAGGGTGGCAGACGAGCTCAAGATAGAAAAATTCGGACTGATCGGGTGGTCGAGCGGCGGACCGCCGGTTCTTGCGGCTGCATATCATATGCCCAAACGGGCGGCATTTGTTTTTTCCGTTTCCGGTTACACGGATTTCGGAAAATATGAAGACGCAAAAGGCCTGATGGCCAAATATAAGCTTTACGGCCCGAAACTTTCTGAAAACAGGCCCCGGTTGTTTAACGGGGCTGTGGAAATGGTTCGCTGGACAGACATTCATTTGCCGAATTTTTATTTTAAAATGGCCAAAGAGGAAATGAGTCTTCCGGACAGAAACATATTAAATGATCCCCATGTTGCCGATTTGTTTATTCGCAACCAGAAAGAGGCTATGGTTTCCGGCACCCGTGGAATTATTCAGGATTTGACCACCCAGTGGGCGCCCTGGGATTTTGACTTTAAACTGATAAAGGTACCGGCGTATATCTTTCAGGGGAAACAGGATTCTTTTGTTCCCTGGCAGTTTGCACAGCACCTGGCTGATAATATCCCGGATGCGAAACTCTATCTATACGAAGACAGAGGCCACCTGTTTATCCTGGAACGGTCTTCTCAGGAGGAGATTTTCCGCCTGGCAGCAGAACTGGTAAAGGATTCCTTCAGGTAGAGAAACTTTTGATTCGGTTAAACCCGGTTTAAAATTTGGTCGCCCGCCTTGAACTTATAAAAAATTTCAGGTTTTCGTTCAAGCAGGAACTCTTTGAAAATAAGGTTTTATTAAATACAGACGGTTTCTGTTTTTATAAAATAATCCGCGCATCCACGATGCTGATGCCTTTTTCATGCACAATCACCGGGTTTAAATCCATTTCCCGGATTTCCGGATACGACGCGATGACTTCCGAGCAGGTCAGCAAAAGTCTGTTCAGGGCCCGTTCGTCCCCCGGGGGGTTGCCGCGGGTCCCTTTGAGAATCGGGTATGATCGGATTTCCCGGATCATTTTTTTGGCAGAATTATACGAGATGGGAAGGACGCGAAAGGCTACATCCTTTAACACTTCCACCATAATGCCGCCAATGCCGAACATGATCACCGGGCCGAACTGATCATCAATTTTGGTTCCGATAATCACTTCCGTGCCGTCACTTGCCATGGGCGATACCAGCACTCCCCGAATATCGGCATCCGGTTTATATTCCCTGGCATTTTCGATAATTTCGGAAAACGCTTTCCGGATTTCTTTTTCAGTCCGTAAATTCACCCGGACTCCTCTGGCGTCGCTTTTGTGAAGAATATCCGGGGAGACAATTTTAAGCGCCACGCTGCTGCTGATATTTTTGGCAAACCCGACGGCTTCTCCGGCTGTTTTGGCCAGAAAGTCATGGGTAACCGGTGCGCCGTGAAGGGCCACCAGGTGCTTGGCTTCATGTTCGAGCAGTGCGCTCCGGCCTTCGTTTTTTGCCCGGTTAATGAGGTCCACGGCTTCGGGTTTTCGCTTTGCCCCCCGGTCTAATACAAAGTTGGTCTTGGCATGATATGAAGCAAGATAATTTTCATATTCGCCGAGTGCGCCGGTACATTTTGCGGCAACATCCAACGAATCATAAACCGGAATATTGTAGTACCGAAGCAAATGCAGCGGGTGTGACTTCTCAGATCCATACAAACTGTGGACTATAATCGGTTTTTTGCTTTTTTTGACAAGTTTGCCCATCCGGTGCGCCGCGTCTTCCTCCATGAGCCCCAGGCTTTTTGAAAACCGGATGCCGTATCCGCCGAACAGACCGACAACCAGCAGGCCGTAAATATTTTTGTCTTTGAGAAGAATTTCCGCGCAATCGGCAAAAACAGTCGGGTCCGCGTCAGCGGCGCCGGCAATATCAATGGGGTTGCTGATAGAAGCCGCCAGTGGAAGTATTGATTCAAGCTTGCGTCGGGTTTTTTCAGAAAGTTCCGGAACTTCAATGGAAAGGTCTGTCAGGATATCCGCGGCAATGGTGGCATGCCCACCGCCGTCGGCCAGAATCGCCACTTTGTTTTTTTTTAAGGGCGGCAGGCAGGCCAGAGTTTCGGCCACGGGAAAAAGCTGGTCTGATTTTTCAATAACAATGATTCCCGCCCGCTTAAAAGCGCTTCTGGCAACTTCCGACATCCCTGCCAAAGCGCCGGTATGCGAGCCTGCCGACCGTTGACCGGTTAAAGAACGTCCGCTTTTCAGCAGAACAATCGGTTTTTTGATGCTCGTCTGGTAGGCCTGCTGCAGGAATTTGCGTCCTTCGCGCATGCCTTCCACATAGATCAGAATGACGTTTGTTTTTGGATCATTTTTAAAAAAGTCCAGATATTCATGAAACCTAATATCCGCTTCATTGCCCACGCCAATATAGTATGAAAACCCTTTCAGGCTCTTTAAGCGGGCTTCGGTAATCAGTGTCAAGGCCATATTTCCGCTCTGGCTGAGCAGGCCGATGCTTCCTTTGGGCGTATCCTGTAAACCGACCAGGTTCAGACCGGAAGCAACGTTCATCATCCCGGAAGTATTCGGGCCGATCAGGCGGATGTTGTTTTTCTTTGCAATGGTCAGTACTTCTTGTTCGAGTGCTTTGCCCGCTGCATTCATCTCGCCAAAGCCGACAGCCAGGATCACCGCCCCTTTGACGCCTTTTTGGCCGCAGTCCTCTAAAACAGACGGTACGCTCCGGGCCGGTGTGGCAATTAATGCAATATCCACATCTCCTTCAATATCCGATACTTTTTTATAGCAGGGAAATCCCAGGATTTTCTTTTCTTTTGGGTTGACCGGGTATATCCGGCCTTCATATTTTTCATCAATAAGGGATCGGATGGTCTGCAAGCCTCTTTTGGTGGGGTCTTTTGACGCGCCCACAATGGCCACTGATTCCGCGTTTAAAATGGATTCAATCGACATTTGTTTTTTCTCCGGATATCCGTTTTAGGTGGTTGTTATTTCTTGCGGTTTTCAAAATTCGATAAGGCGGACAAGCGCTCTTTTGTTGAAACACATGCCAGACAGGCTTCCACTTCAAAATCCATCAGCGTTTTCATTTGTTTTCCGTCTGCCGCCATTTCAAGCCCTTTTTTTAACACTTTTATTGAAAAAGCCGAATTTTCAGCAATTTTATGTGCCATGGCACAAGTCGCTTCCATCAGCTGGTTTTTTGGGACGGCTTTGTTTACCAGGCCGATTTTTTCGGCAGTCCGGCCGTCAATATTTTCAGCGGTAAACAGCAGCTCTCTGGCTTTGGCTGGGCCGATTAAATTATGCAGAAGCCTGAAGGAACCGCCGGTTGCCGATGAAGAGACCTTGGCTTCCGGGGAACCAATGGGCGCATCGTCGGCTGCTATCCGGATATCGCATGCCAGCGCCAGTTCATATCCGGAGCCGAGCGCATACCCGTTGATGGCGGCGATGGTGGGTTTTTCAAACCGGATGATTTTTAATGAAACGAGTTGCAGGAATTCCAGATAATCGCGATATTCATCAAGGGTGCGGGTTTTGGACTCCTTTAAATCCGCGCCCGTGGAAAATGCCCGCCCCTCACCGGTAAAAACCAGCACGCGTATGGCGTCATCTAAGTTGACATCATCCAGCGCCTTTTGAATTTCCAGCCACATCTGTTTGTTCATGGCGTTTAAAACCTGTGGCCGGTTGAGTTTGATAAATGCAACCGGGGCGGTTTTTTCAAATATGATGCAATTAAAATCCATATCGCGTTCCTTAGAAATAATGGAGTTTGTAAGTTTTAATAAGTGATGGGCTTAGATTTTTTCACTCTATGGTCATAAATATTTTTTCAATGACCGGGATCTATTATACCGCCTTATGCCTCGGCATTATTTAACCGGCGGTATATTGTTTTTTGATTTCTTTTTTATGTTTGTCGGCGTCAACAATCATGCGGTATGCAATATAATATTTGTAAATATTGCTCACATACTGCACGGTCTCCCGGCCAATATGTTTGGCTGTGACGATTTCGACATTATCAAACCATATATCCGGATCCAGATTCATTCCAACGGCTTGTCGGCGAAGTTTCGCAATTTTTGCCGGCCCGGCATTGTAGCTGGCAAGGGTAAAAAACATCTGGTTTAACTCATCCATGGGTTCTTTTTCAAAATATCGGTCCCTGAGGAATGCGAGATATTTGATGCCTGCATGAATATTTCCTTCCATGGTGTGAATGTCGGTAATGTTTACATTGTGATCTGCGGCTGTGGCCGGCAATATCTGCATCACGCCAACCGCACCGCTGGGACTTTTCATGTTTTGATTGATCCGGGATTCCTGGTACGCAAGTGCTGCAATCATCAGCCAGTCAAAATTGTATTTTTCGGAATATTTTTTAAATAAAGACACGGATTCTTCAAATCGGTGAAACGCATCTTTTTCCATGGGATTGCTCACCCACTTGCAGGTCCCCAGATAACGATTAAACAGGATGTTCCCCATAAGCGTACCTTTCTTATGGGTTTTTCCGAAAGCATTGATTTTTTTCCGAAGTTGCGGGCTGTTTTTTCGAACCGCCCACGCGATCTGCCCGTTTTCTCTCAGTTTAATTTGGTGGCAAAAAGAGAGGTCTTTGAATATATCGGTCCAGCAGTTGGCTTTATGGCTGTCGATCACTGTCATGGGAATGATGCCGGCATTCATCATTTCAAGAATATCTTCGTCTTCGAGCAATTCATCCAGTTTTTCAATGGTGATTGGGTTTAATTTTTTCTTTTTAAATTGAGCGTTTATCCGTTTTAAGCTTTCATGGTAGCTGCTGGATTCCCGCACGTAGACGGGTTTTCCGGAAAGGCCTTCCAGCGTTTTAACCGCAGGCATCCCGGGTCCGGTGACAAGAATTTCTTCAACACCGGAAAGGCCGGGATTTGAAAAATCCACCCGTTTTTGACGCTCCGGCGTGATGGTCAGGTTTCCGACGGCAATATCGCCCAGTCCGTTGATTAAATCCGGAATCAGCCGGTCCCGTTTGGTGGGGATGATGACGATCTTGACCTGGATAATATTTCGTTTCAAGTCTTTATTGATAAACTTTTCAAAGGCTTTCAACATTTCATAGGAAAGCCCCCGCTGATCGATGCCGTCCAGAAAATAAAAAGTTTTGCTGTAAGGGACCAGAGCGCGAATCACATTTTTTTGAGACATTGCCTCAAAGTCACCAATCCATTGCTCATTCAGCCATGCCAGGTTTTTTTCAGCAAAGGGATTGTTCACATGCGGAAAAAACATGTTTGCATCGGATTGGGTCAACGGATCGGCTGCTTCTGGTTTTGGGCGGGTTAATGTAAAGCCGATGGCCAGAAAAAGAATCAGCAGGGCTGCCAGTGTCAGTATTTTCATTTTACTGAGACGCATAAGATCACTTCTTTTTAAATTTTTAATTGTTGAATCTGTTCGAAAGGACAAAAAAAGCTTTTTTAACCTATTTTGCGAGGTTTTCAAGTTTGCCGCATATACAAGGAAAATGCTGCCTCGCTATAGTCTGCTATGCGAGGCGGCATTTGACGCCGTAGATGCGGTGGAATTGGAAATCTCGTTCGGGTTATGAAAATATCTTTTCAAGTATCACCTTGGTCACCATATACGTCGGCCGGATCCCTTCCGTGCCCATTTCACCGGCAGCCAGGGTCTGGCCGCTGGCCAGCGGATTGTCAGACGCATAGTAGGCATAGCGGACTTTAATGTCTTTGGAGATATGCCCCTTGATGATGGAAGCACTGATGGCCCGCTGGTAATGGCCGCCTTCCATTTCCAGTCCGACCGTATTCCAGCTGGACTGGAACTTTTCAAGCATATCCCTGTTTTGCAATGACGTGCCGATAACCGTCACCATCGGACCGACATACACATTGATGTCCGGATCAAAATCTTCTTCGGCCAGATCGTTTTCAAAAATATAATTGTCCGAAGTCCCCTCAATAACATGGGCGGTTGCCAGCATGATATCGCCTTTTTCGCCGGGCAGGATGCCGGCTTTGCCCATAACGGATATGGACTGGACATTCATGGGCACTTCATGGTCCTTGTTAAACGGTTCAAGCAGGCGGTCCATGACCTCAAAGGCCTGGGCGCCGAACGCGTAATCCATGACCAGGATAACCGGTTTTTTATCCCGGACAGCCGCTAAATTCAGCTCCAGGTCCGGATGAAAAGTCACCGTGTCAAGCAAAGCGGTATCAATTATCTGGCAGTCTATATGGGTTCCGGAGCGGTCCGGAAGTTCGTAAAACCCATGCGCGCCGGCAAATTTCAAAATTTCGGCGCGCTGGTCCTTAAGGCATTGAACAAAGTGGTACAGTTCATCCTTTGTTCCGGCAGTCTGGTTTTCGCAGGCAAGCGTCCCGGCATGTCCGTAGATCAGATTCTGTACGCTATGCAGGTTGGCGCTGATAATGTGCAGGGGACGGTCCTGCAGATTGAGTTCCAGCAGCTTTTTTTTGATATCCTCCGCCCATTGCTCCCCATAGCGCTGGTGGGCAATAATGTTCATCAAAGAAGGTGTCAGGTGAACGGTCAGGAGGTTTTCCCGGGATTTTTTTTCCTGTTCCACCCGTTTGCCCAGTTGATAGATCAGGGAAAAAAGACCATTATTGCTTTTGTTTTCCTGTTTGTTTTTTTCAAAAGACTCATATGCTTTTCGCGTTTCATGGTAAGACCTTCCCATAATCAGGCTCAAATCCCAGATGGCCTGCTCTGCTTCACGGGTGCTTAAGCTGTCAATCCGGCCAATGATTTTTTCCAGATCATGCCATTCATTGGTTACAATATCGGTTTCATCGGTCATCCGGCTTTGGATTTTTTTGGCCTCCAGGTTCAGGAATGTAATATGTGTCAAGATATCATATATTTCACTCATTCCCCGGGTGATCACAAAGCAGATTTCATTTTCACTGATCCGGTAACAGCTTCGTCGTCTTTTTAAGGGGATAATTTTTTCAAACGGGCTTTTTTCAAACTGTTCTTCTTCCGTTAATATGATGCGCGTGCAATCTTCAATGCCCCGGGGCAGTCTGTCGATAACATATTCCAGTCCGTTAAGCTCCACCACCCGGGGGTCGTTCATGCTGCCATAGATTTCCGGACTCAGGGTGATAAGACAATCGGCCAGGGTTTGTCCCATTTTTCCGGAAGGCCGGTAAAATCCTCTTAACGCCAACGCATAGGCAATGGTTTTAAAAGACCGGATGGCAACCCGGGCCTTTTGCGCTCTGGTGAGATCCTGCATGGATGTGTTCCTTTTCTTATTGAGCAATATTGATGGTTTGGTAATAAGCGATGTGATGTTGCTTCGTGCCATAGTACCAAAAATTACTTTTATCAGGTAGGCCGGGTTTCTTACCCGGCGATTGACATGTTCTATTTTTACCACTTTATTTGCTGAAAATAAAGCACAACCCTTGCTCTCTTTTTGTGGTTTCCGGTAATCAGGCGTCTCGTATAAAATAAATTCGGATTGATGGACAATTAGTCTATCCATTTAATTCAAACACTATTTTTAACGCTTGATTAATTTCTTTTATTTTTTCAACAGACAGGTCCCCTCGAATTTTAACCAATCGATGGCGATGATCGATGGGACGCGTCTGGAGGCAATCAGCTATAGATTTTTTTATCAGGCCGTTATTTTTTGACGGAGAAAGTTCAATATTGGTCTTTATGCGGGCTTTTTTTTCACTCCATTCCGTAATTGGAACAACTTGAATAACAGGAATTCTTTCATTATAAATATCGTTGGTAACGATTACGCAAGGTCTTATTTTATCTGTTTCCGAACCCTGAGCTGGATCAAGATTTACATCAATAATCATCCCTCTTTTCAATGTTCTCATTCCGGCCACCCTGAAACTGCCGTTTCAGTCAATTCTTTCAGGTCATTCCGGCTGAGTTCTTGCAATTCTCTGATTATCCTGACAGATTCTCCTTATAGGAAAAAAGATCAATGGATTGATAAACGTTTTTATGGCATATTTTTATATCCATTCTGGAAGAGAGAAAATATTAAATGCTTACAAAGTATCCTAATGACGGAATAGATAATAAGTCGCCGGAGTATCGACGCGCTAAAGTACGCGTCTCAGCTCCAGCGTTAACTAAAGTACCCATTAATTTACAAGGAGTTCTATTATGATAATGAGAAGAGAAATGAAAAGGATTTTATATTTTTTTATTTTAACTGTTTCAATACTCATACTGTCCGGATCTGAAGCGATTTCTGAAGAAAACCAATACCATTCAATATACAATGCCCAAAAAAAATTGATTGAAAAAGGATATCAACCTGGCCTGATAGACGGCACCATGGGGGAAAAGACAAAAGAAGCCATAATGGAGTTTCAAAAAGATAATGGGCTGCCCATTACAGGGAACCTTGATGTTGAAACTGAAAAAAAACTTTTAGGCAATGATGCGGTCATAAAAAACAGCACCTTTGATCATGTTCATCAGTTTCAAAGTTTTTTTGAAGATTCACCGATATCATCCACCCTGTATATGGACACCGGTCTCAGTTATGGTGACTATGATCATGGAAGCCTGTTTGGTCTCGGTACCAGGGGGGGGTATCCGATTTTACCGAAATTTGAGATTAATGGGGCGTTAAATTTACTTTTTGTGGATTTTGATCATAGAGACTCTGAATCCGGCCTGTCGGACTTATATGTCGGGGGAAAGTATAATTTTTACGATGAAAAAACCAAAATGTCCGCCGGTGGTTATATAACCCTGCCCATTGGGAGCGAAGATGTCGGCCAGGATAATTTTAATTATGGCATTTATTGTGCGCTCCGACACCCGGTAAACAACAAAGTTGTTATAACCGGCACGGCCGGTCTCTCAATAATTGAACATCCCTGGTCGTCGGATGATGAGACTTCTATTGCGTTGGGAGGTGGCTGTATATACGCTGAAAGTGAGCAACTCTATTTTATTGGAGAACTTCTGATCAAAACCGAAATTGACTATATGATGATCAGCGGCGGAATGGATTACAGCCTGAACAATAAAAATAAAATTCGCAGTGCTCTTGGTCTCGGGTTTGATGACGGTGCACCGGATGTTCAACTGTGGTTAAGTTTTCTTTTTTCATTATAGAGTTTATCTTTAAGGCGCTTGCTATGAGAAAACCGGGAGAAGCTCTTTCTCTGCTTCTCTGCCATTTAAAACCGGCTTTATAAGCTGAAAAAAGAAAACTTGTTTACACGAATCAATATCGTTTGGTTTGTAGTATAAGTAATTAAATATATTGTTTATAAATCAAATTTACAAAATGTGATATCATGCCAAATCGCAGTCTAATAGTTTGTTGTGAGGAAATGACATATGAAATTGATGGAAGACGCGTTCCTGACACATTCGATAGAGATTAGGGTGCATTCTATGCACCATATTCAGTGAAGCTTAAGCTTTCCCCCGGTGCGTAAAACGCACCCTACTTGAGCGAAGTGGATAACCAGATTATATTATTCAGAACAAGATTTTTAACAAGCGGCGGCTCCAGTTAAAAAGACTGGCAAAAGGGTTGTGCTATCATTGCGGGAAAAAGCTTCCTTCCAATGCCGATTCCTGCCCGTTTTGCGGCGCTGATCAGCATAGAAACTGTCCGTCCTGCAATCACCGCACCTTTATTGCGGGTGTGATATTGTACGAGTTGCGGAAAAGTTCTTCAGTAAAGCCTGATTATTACACCACCACAATATCGCTACTTCCAAGGGATGCATCTGTTGCCAGGCTAAGGCATTGGATATCAAACATCTGTTTTAGTGTATCGATGTTTTTTTTATTCAGCCCCTGCATGCGGGACAGGCTTTTGGGATGAACCGTCAGGGTCACTGAATTATTGGAAGAGGTTTTTTTTCTGATTTTTTTTATCGCCGAATCCAGAAAAATTTTTGAAAACACCATGTGTCCCAGCGCCGGATGATACGGCCCGGCAAGAACGGTGGACGGATCATCGAGTTCATCAGACGCCTGCAGGCCCATTCGAATCACATTAATGCGGTTTTCCTGAAATATCAGGTATAGCCTTTTAAGCTGAGCCACACATTCTTCAATGGACAGCGGCTGGTATTTGCCTTTTTTATACAGATCCGCAAGCTTGCTGCCGGCAATGACCAGGGTCGGGTAGATTCTGACAAAATCGGGTTTCAAGTCAATAATCTGCCGGGCGGAATCTAAGCATAAGGCTTCACTGTCCCCCGGCAGCCCGGTCATCATCTGCAGTCCGATCTGATATTTTTTCTGTTTGAGCAGAGATACGGCGTGTATCGTGTGTTCAGAGATATGCCCTCGGTTGGCCTGTTTGAGGACCCGGTCATCCATGGACTGTACCCCCAGCTCAATGGTCGATACCGGATATGGACTGATCAGGTTGAGCCGGTCTTCGTCAATGGTGTCCGGCCGGGTGGAAAATCGGATGCCGTCGATTTTTTTTGATTCCACAAAAGACGCGACCTGATCCAGCAGTCTTTGAATTCGGTCCGGCGCAAGCCCTAAAAAATTGCCGCCAAAAAATGACACTTCCGTCCGGGACCGGTTTTTCCCTTTATACCCGAGAAATTTATAAATAATTGAATTAATTTTATTTGCCGTGGGTATGGCACCGGATGTGCCGGTGATTGCCCGCTGGTTACAAAAAATGCACTGATGAGGACACCCGGAATGGGGAATAAATATGGGGATGATAAACGGTTTAAAGGACGGTTTCATTGATTCGCTTGTGAGGGTATGATGACCTGATAAATATTGCGGCTTTTTTTAAGGTTATGAGTTTGTTTCATTCAAAAGTTTTACTGCCTGTTGCGCGGCCGCCTGTTCAGCCGCTTTTTTGTTTTTTCCGGTCCCCCGGGTGGCAATGCTGCCCACAACAAGTTCCACTTCAAATGTTTTGTCATGGTCCGGTCCCGTTTCATTGATGATGCTGTAAGCGGGCTGCGATTTGATGGAAGCCTGCGCAATTTCCTGAACTCGGCTTTTAAAGTCCTGGTTTTTTTCAGGTACTGCAAGGTCTTCAAAAAGCCGGGAAAAATGAAGACGGATCACTTCAAAAACCTTATTAAACCCACCGTCCAGATAGACCGCTGCCAGCAATGCCTCAACCGTATCGGAGAGGATGGAATTTTTTTCATGGCCGTTGGACTGCATTTCTCCTTTACCCAGCCGGATAAATTCGCCGAGCTTAATTTTTTTCGCAATTCCGGCCAGCTGAAATTCATTGACCAGGTTGGATCGAATTTTAGACAGATCCCCTTCAGTGAGTTCCGGAAACCGGTCTATTAACAAATGACTGATTACGATGCTTAAAACAGAATCTCCTAAAAATTCAAGCCGTTCATTATCCTGCATGTCTTTGTCCGGAAGCTCGTTGACATAAGAACTGTGCCGTAGCGCATGTTCAAGAAATTCCCTGTTTTCAAAAGAATAACCAAGATTTTTTTCGAGAATAGATAAGTCGGGATTCATCATTTTAAATTCATCATTCCGGTTAAATTCATCGTTCCGGATTCGTCATTTTAGATTTCAGGGGCTTGATTTTATTTGGTTAATTTCACGTTTTAGGCGCTCAAATATTACATAGGGCACGCAAAGGTCTCCCTTGCCCGTGCCGAGTTGGATTTCCGGGTTGATCGCCCCGTGAAAATCAGAACCGCCAGTGACCAGTAAGTCAAATTTTTCCGCAAGTTCGGCAAAATAATCGGTTTCTTCTACTGAGTGGTTCGGATAATAAACCTCCACTCCCTTTAAACCCATGGGTACCAGTTCGGAAAGAAGGTATTCATATGCATCAAAATCCACAACGTCCAGCAGTCCGGGGTGGGCCAGGATCGGGATGCCGCCGGCCAAAAGAATCAGTTTAATGGCTTGCACCGTATCCACCCGGGGTTTGTCGATGTATGCGGGTTTTCCTTTTCCAATATATGTATCAAACGCGTCATCAATGGACCGGGCAAACCCTTTTTTCACCATCACCCGGGCAATATGCGGCCTGCCGATCTGTGCTTTTTCTTCGGACTCAGAAATTACTTCATCCAGGGACATGTCAAAGCCCAGTTCGTTTAAACGGGCAATAATACCGGGGTTTCTGTTTTTTCGGGCGTTCTGCTGCTGCAGTAAGGTTTGATTCAGTTCCGGATGGTCAACATCAAAGCCGTATCCCAGGATGTGAAAGCTTCCGGAAACACTGAAAAAATCGGGGGATGCCGCACTGATTTCAACGCCGGTCAAAAACTTGACCGGGCCGAGAAGGTGCCGGTGCGCCAATATTTTTTTTGACCCTTCAACGGAGTCATGGTCGGTTAAGGCAATGGCCTTTAGACCTGCTTTTTTTGCTATGGTCAGTATTTCAAGCGGATCAAGGGATCCATCAGAAGCAGTTGAGTGTATATGTAGATCGATATTCCCAAAGTTATAACCGGATTTATAATCCAAGCGCGTTCTCGATAGCCTCTTCTTTGGTTTTGCATTCAATGCATTGGGTGGTGACGGGGCGGACCTGCAACCGCTTGATGGAAATATCATCCCCGCATTTTTCGCAGATACCGAATGTGCCGTTATCAATCCGGTCGAGCGCTTTTTTCACTTTTTTGATAAGCTTATGCTCTCTGTCACGAATCCGAAGTTCAAAATTCCGGTCCGCTTCATAGGTTGCCCGGTCGGTAGGGTCGGGAAAGTTGCCTTTAGGGGTGTTCATGTCAGAAACCGTATTATCAGCCTGGCTCAGCAGGTCTTCCATGCGCTTTGTTAAAAGGTCTTTGAAATATTCCAGATCTTTTTTTTTCATCGCTTATTTTCCCCTTTCCTTCATCATGCATAAAGAAATTGTTGTGCAACTATTCTTATCTGCAGTTCGGTTTATGCTTTTTCAGAGAAGGAATCATTAACATGGTTTTTTTTCAAATGTAAAGGAAAAAATTGTATATCATACCATATATTAAGAGAGTATAGAGTAATGTCAAGCCACTTGAGATTAATACATTATACAATAACAAGGACTTTTTATTCAAGGACTATCTGTGGAATTTTTTAAGATACATTCGTTCCAGAGCCACCGATTGTCCCTTCGATGGTGCTGGGACCGCATAAGGGCCTTTTGGACCCGGATCTTTACTTCTTTGTGAACCCTTAGCTGTCCAGGTTGAACAGTTTTCGGGTAAAGTCCAGGTAAACGGACTTGTTCCGGTGGGATCCGGGATTTTTCAGAAAAAGGGTCGGGTCATGAAGAATTTTTTTGATCAAAGACTCCGTCATTCTTTCAAAAGCCACCCGATCGCTTCTCGACAGGTGCTGCAATGTCTGCATGGTTTTTGACAATTCCATGTCCACAATCGTATTCAGCTTTTTTCTTAAGTCGATAATTGTCGGGATAACGTCAATGCTTTTATACCAGTCTGTAAATTTTATCACGGATTCATCAACGATTCGTTCCGCTTTGATGGATTCCACATTTCTGGTGTCTATGTTTTCATTGATGACCCCCTGGAGGTCATCAATGTCATAAACATACGCATTTGAAATCCGGTTGATGGCCGGATCAATATCTCTGGGAACGGCGATATCGATAAAAAAAAGCGGACGGTTCTTTCTTGAACGCATGGTGGGTTTGACATGATTTTTTGTAATTACATAGTTCGGCGATCCCGTTGAACTGATAATGATATCAACCGTTTTTAGTTTTTCAGGGATTTCTTCCAGACGAATGGCGTGGCCGTTATACCTGTCAGCCAGTTCTATCCCGACGGAAAGCGTCCGGTTTGCGACCAGCAGTTTTTTTGAAGATGTGTTTCGGATGAGATGTTCCACAGCCAGTTCGGCCATTTCGCCCGCCCCCACCAGGAGGATGGTTTTGTCGTCTAATGTGTCAAAGATTTTTTTGGCCAGTTCCACGGCAGCAAAGCTGATGGAAACCGCGTGTCCGCCGATGCCGGTTTCGCTGCGGACCCGTTTTGCAACCGAAAAGGCTTTGTGCATCAGCCGGTTGAGTATCAGCCCGGTATTTTTTTTATTTACCGCTGTTTTAAATGCCTCTTTAACCTGTCCGAGAATCTGGGGCTCGCCGATCATCATGGAATTAAGGCTGGATGCTACCCGGAATACATGTTGAATTGCCTGTTCTCCGGAAAAAATATAAGTACTTGGTTTTAATTGTTTTTGTGATATGGATGTTGTTTTTGAAATAAAAGATGAAATGGTTTCAATGGCCAGAGATTGATTCTTCGTAACCATCAGTACTTCCATCCGGTTACAGGTTGAAATGATCATCGCTTCATTGATGTGAGGATCTTTGCGAAATAATTTCAGTGCGTTTTCAGTCTCTTCGGTTGAAAAAGCCAGTTTTTCCCGCAATTCAACAGGGGCTGTTTTATGGTTGAGACCCACCAGGACGATCTCCGACATCACCGGCCCGGGTACGGATTTATCAACAGGGTCACCATTACCATTTTGTGAATTCATCATGGTGACCCTCCAACAGGAAATTGACCCCGAAAAACGTGAATAACAGGGCGGCAAAACCGATAATTGCCATGATAGCGGCCCGCCGTCCCCGCCATCCGGCAACCAGTCTGCCATGCAGCAGGGCCGCGTAGATCAGCCAGGTAATCACCGACCATATCTCCTTGTTGTCCCAGCTCCAGAATTTTCCCCAGGCCAGCTGGGCGTAAACAAATCCGGTGATCAGCCCGATGGTCAGCATGGTAAATCCGGTAACAATAAATGCAGAACCGGTTCTGTCCAGAAATTCCAGTGACGGCAACCGTTTTAAAAAGAAACGGTTGGTTTTTGTTTTTATGGCATGTTCCTGGATCAGGTATAATATGCCGGTGCCACAGGCCAACGATAGTGACGCTTCGGCGATAAATATAATAATAATATGAAGGATCAGCCATATGCTTTTAAACAAAGGGGTTGGCGACACGGCAACCGCTGGAACACAGAATGCGGCAATCATTATGGCAGTGGCAAGGGGCGCGGCATAAACCCCTAAAATGTTCAGCCGGTATTTGTATTTCAGCAGAAGGAAAACCCCGGCAAGGGACCAGCCGGTAAACATAAGGGTTTGATGGAGATTCTGGGCCGGTAAATAGCCGATCCGAAAAAATTCATATCCGATCAGGGCGGTATGAACAGCAAAACCGGCCATCATGATGCGGTATGACATTTGGTGGTAAAGTTCTTTCTGGGCAAATAAAAAAATAATATACCCGGCTGAACTCAACAGGTACAATAATATAATTATGAATAATATCGAAGTCATAAACCTGATCCCCAACCCGGATAAACCGGAAAAGTTAAAAGCCTTTTGTCTACAGTCTGTTCTCTTGAGTAACAGCATTTATCAGCGTATCGTAATCATAGCCGCTGCCCAGAACTTCAAAAAGCAGCTGGTTGATATGTTCTTTTTCGTTATTTTTTATCATTTCCAGCAGGTTATTATGTATCAGTTTTTCAAAAATCGGTTTATGGGCTTCAGGTGCATGTTCCGTGGCCAGCAGTTTTTTCCTGATTTCCCCCATGAGTGTGAGAATCAGGGCATACTCGTCTCCAAATGTTTTTTCAAGGTCTTTTCGTAGTTTTTTCGCAAAGGCCGGGCTTTTGCCGGATGTGGATATGGCGATGCAAAGGTCTTTCCGACGGATGATCGACGGGAGAATAAAGTTGCAGATTTCCGGCACATCCGCAATATTGCATAACATATTCCTTTTTTCCGCATCCGCATTGATCCGGCGGTTTAATTTTTCGTTATCTGTAGCCCCGATCACCAGGAATTTTCCCTCAAGATCATGGGTTTCATATGGCCTTTGAACAAGTGTAATATTTGAATTTTGTTCAATATTCTGTAATGCTTCGGTAAATTCGGGGCTGACCACGGTTACACAGGCCCCGCATTCCATTAAGGTTTTCGCCTTTCGTGAGGCAACAGATCCGCCGCCGACCACCAGGCAATTTTTGTTTTTAATGTCTAAGTTTACAGGATAAAAGCTCATTAAAACTAATCCAGTTGTATTGTTAGAAGATCTTCCGCCAGTATCAGCGGTCCGGCATATGTTTTGCGACACTGTTCCCTGATATCCGGCTGATCTCTTTCCGGTTGATCACATTCCGGATAAAAATGCGTGAGTACCAGTTTTTTTACATTTGCCCGGCTTGCAATTCTGCCGGCCAGAGACGGAGTTAAGTGCCCATTCACTTTCATGTGATCGGGTAGTGCGGATTCACAAATAAAAAGATCCGCATTTTGCGCGAGCGCGATTAAATTCTCACTAAAATCCGTATCCCCGGAATAGACCACGGTAGAACCGCCCGGGGTTGTTACTTTAAATGCAATACTTTCCGGGCTGTGCTCAACCGGTGTTGTGGTGACGGTAAATTTGTCAAATATATGCGCATCGTCTTGCTCATGGTCGAATTCAATAATCTTTAATCGGCCGCTGACATCGATCCATTCATTATAAATGGATTTCAGCTGTTTGTAAAATGTCAAAAAACCGGTTCCGCCGCACAAAGAAAGTAGTTGCTTTCGCCGACTGCCGTCCGGGTATTTATTTGCAAATAAAAACGGCACCAGTTCACCGGTATGATCCGGGTGAAGGTGGCTGAAAAATATATGGGAGACATCAAATATGGAAACACCGGCTTCTGTGAGCCGTCGCATGGTTCCCGGGCCAGCATCAAAAACAAGGTTTTTTTCGTCAAGTTGAATCAAAACGGAACATGAACTCCGGTCCAGCGAGGGTACACAGGTGCCGGACCCGAGAATGGTGACGGAAATATTATTTTTCCTTGAGTTTTTTTCCATGCGTCGGGTTGTTTTCAAATTTACTGATGATCCATGTTAACAGTTTTTTTGGGTCATTTACATCAGCCTGGCTGTCTAACAGGGATATTTGTGCTTCCGCCCGGGCCATGCTTCGATGTCCGCCGGCAGAACCGAAGATGCCGAATTTTTGGGACATCAGCGTACCGGCGTCCTTACGCGTGCCATCATTTCGAACCACAATGATCAGTTTGTCTTCATAGATACCGGAAACAACACTCCAGGCGATTAAGTTAAACCGCATGAAAAAATCTGCAATCAATACACAAATATCTGTATTTTTGATTGATCCAAGATGAACAAAAATTTTGTTGCGGGAGATCACGTGATCGTTAATGGCTTTTTTAAAGTCATCTAAAAAATCAAGACGCAGATCCACCTGTTCAATTTTTCTGGCCAAATGAATATTTGCATGCTTAAAGAGAAACTGGAAGGCCCGCATATCTTCATTAATGGCGTTTCTTTCAAAATTGGCGGTGTCTGTTTTTATCGCATAAAAGAGCCCTGTCGCGAGTTTGGGGGATGGTTTGATTTTTGCAGCGCGCAAATATTCCGTCATGATGCTGGCGGTGGCACCGTATTCGGGCCGGATATCTCTAAACGGGGCCTGGATGCCTGAATCTTCATGGTGATCAATGATCGCCGTATATTCAAAATCAGAAAAGGCGTCATGATGGTCCGGCTGGGAATCAATGATGACAAGCTTGTTATAGTGGTGGGTATCCACCTTGGAAAGATGGATGAGGGTGACGTCAAGAAGCCGGATCATTGCCATGTTGTCCGGCCGTGTGATGGAATTGATATTGGATATGATCACATTCGTCACCCGCCGCCATAAAATCCGTTTAACGGCCATTGCGCTGGCAATGGAATCAGGATCCGCATTAATGATGATCAACACATGATCAGAACCGGTAAAAGAGTCATAAAACCGGTTTAATTTTTCAATATTTGTTGAAGACACGGAAAGCCGGCCTATATTGTGATTATGGGGTATCTCTTTAAAGTCAACCGTTTATATTATGATGGGGTTTGTAAAAACACCAACCGTTATCACATCATAAAACTCCATAAAACACCAGCCGCCACAGCCGATCCGATCACGCCGGAAATATTCGGCGCCATGGCATGCATCAACAGAAAGTTTGTGGGGTCTTCCTGTTGGCCAACGATCTGGACGACCCGGGCGGAATCCGGAACCGCGGAAACACCGGCAGCACCCAGCAGGGGATTGATTTTCGGGCGCAGGAACAGGTTTAGAAACTTGGCAAATATCAGCCCGCAGGCGGTGGCAACGCAGAATGATGCGGCGCCCAGTACAAAAATAAGCACGGATTTCGGCGTCAGGAAAACATCTGCCTGGGTGCTTGCGCCAACGGTAAGTCCCAGTAAAATGGTTACTGTGTCAATGACGGCCGTTCGGGCAGCCACGGCCAGCCGTTCCGTAACCACCGCTTCTTTCAAAAGGTTGCCAAAACACAGCATTCCCAGAAGGGGAATGGCGGCCGGCGCTATAAAGCAGCAAAGCAGCACAGCCACAATGGGGAAAATTATTTTTTCCGTTTTTGAAACGATTCGCGGTTCTTCCATTCGGATCAATCGTTCTTTGCGCGTGGTCAACAATTTCATAATCGGTGGCTGGATGACCGGAACCAGTGCCATATAGGAGTATGCCGCTACGGCAATCGGACCGATTAATTCCTTTGCCAGTGCCGCGGTGAGAAAGATTGCCGTTGGACCGTCCGCACCGCCGATAATGCCGATGGAGGCGGCTTCATTTGGCGGAAAACCCAGCGCCAGGGCACCTAAAAAGGTGATGAAAATTCCTGCCTGGGCGGCTGCGCCGAGTAGCATGAGTACCGGTCGGGCAAGCAGTGTGGAAAAATCCGTTAATGCCCCGATGCCCAGAAAAATCAGGGGCGGATACACCCCCTGGGTGACCCCAAGGTATAAATAATGCAGCACGCTGTTGTCTTCATAGATTCCCAGTCCCAAACCTTTAAAGACCGGAATATTGCCGACAAGGATGCCAAAACCGATAGGTACCAGAAGAAGCGGTTCGTAATGCTTTGCAATTCCTAAATATATAAAGATAAAACCAATACCGATCATGATAAAATTCCGATAGTCTGCCATCGCAAACCCGGTATTGGAAAAAAAATCCATCAGCAGTTCCATGAGTGTTCATTACTCCTTTTCAAGAATCGTTGTATACACGTCGTGATCCCAGTAATAAAGCCCTTTGCCATCAGGAACAATCAGCCTGGCGGAAAGCAGAGCGTTTACAGTTGAATGGGGGCGGCCCAGATCGATTTTTTTTGCCAGCATAATCAGTTTTGGTAGTGAAAACGGGTCTTTCATTGACTGGGTCAACACATGAAACTGACGCGCAGACTCATTAAAGTTTTCGCTGACCTTGATTTTACGACGGGGAACCTTTTTTTTCGGTCTGGAAAACAGTTTTCCGGCTTTTTTAATGTATTCATCTCTTTTTTCCCAAATAGTTAGACATTTATGCAGTTGGGAGATGATAAATGATAATGAGACCAGCGCGGTAAATACAATACAAACACCCGTAGCTGAGATGTTCCATCCATTATAAAATGCAATGGCTTCAAGCCCTTTCAAATTGAAAATCCTCCTGTTGGTATGTTAACATATGCCCTTCATGAATCTTCGGTTACTCTTCGTCCTCAATCGGGCCTTTGATAAACGCTATTCTTTGACGGACAATTTCGGTGACCTTTTTTGTAATCTTGCTTCCCAGATCAGAATCCCCCTGCATTAAATGAAGGAATTCTTCAATCGGTATGGTGAGCGCTTCTCCGCCTGTGAGTGCAACAGCGCTTTCTTGATAGGTAAATGGGCCGGCAACCGTTGTCCATCCGATCATGTCCCCTTTGTTGTGAAGGGTAAATGCCCGTCCATCCTTAAAATGGATCATGTAGTTTCCGGAAATAATGACATAAAGTATTTGAGAGGTATCCCCTTCCCGGATCAGGCGTTCGCCCTCGATAATTTTTACCGGATGGACAATGGGAAGGATTTTATCAAGCTCTTCGGGAGAGAGGTCCTTGAATAAATCGATCTCTTGAATGTTCTGAAGATCTAAATGCATTTTCAACACTCTTTTAAGGCGTTTTTGTTACATTGTTATGTACAACCTATTGATAACACGAACCCAATACGATTTATCGGATCAGGTTTATTTTCTTTTTTTTTAGATAATAAACTGTATATATTAGAGTTGATCGATTATTGATGTCAATAAAAAAAAGAAATGGTACCTCTGCCGGAGCCGTGAAGGAACCAGTCGGCAGTCGGTGGTGTTGTGTCGTGGCACAAGGACGTCCTTTTACAGGTCTTCAGTGAGCAGTGGGGAGTTGTATCCGAAAGAGATTAAATAAAAAACCGGTTGCGGTTATTCAAAGACCTTTATTTCAACCCGCCGGTTCAGGTTTTTTCCAATGGAAGACAGGTTTGAGGCAATGGGTTGGTCAGATGCATAAACTGTTGTGGTGAGCCTGTTTTTGGAAACACCTTTGGCAATTAAATAATCTTTGACTGTGCTTGCCCGTTTTAAGGAGAGCGCTAAATTTTTCTTTTTGGAGCCTACGTTGTCTGAATGACCGGCAATTTCAAGTTTAACTTTCGGACTGCCTTTAATCAGAGGAACGGCTTTATCCAAAAGGGCCTGATATACCGGCAAAAGTTTGCGTTTATTGTGGTTGAAATGGATCACTTCAAGGGTTGTTCCGGCAGGCAGGGTATCCAGGTTTTTTAAGGCGAGTTCAGGAAGCAGTGATCCGGTAACCCGGATTTCAGATCGCCTGTTTTTTGCCTGTCCGTCAAAGGTGTCATTGGAATAAAACGGGTCGGATTCTCCATATCCGATCAAATACAAGTGGTTGTCGGATACGCCGTTTGTTGATAAATATTTTATGACACTGCGCGCTCTTTTTTGGGATAATATCTGGTTGTAAGAGTCCGGTCCGGCAAAATCAGAATGTCCGGCAACTTCAAAAACAAAATCAGAATGTTTTTTTAATACAGGGACCTGGTTGTCTAATAATGATTTTTCGTAAGGATTCAGCTTGTATGAATCAAAACCGAAATAGACGGTTTCTATAATCATATGCGGCGGAAGTGCAATGACGCCGGCATACACAGCTTCGGATTCCATGCTTTCCGGTGTTTTAGGGGTCCATGGGGTGGCATTGGCACGGTTGGCGGTTGGCGGGGGCGGTTGTGGATGAAATAATTCAGCGCGATAGGCTGATTGCTGAGCCAGGGCCAGCACATCTTTTGCGACCTGATCAAAGCATTTCCAGTATGCAATGGCAGCCTCTTCGCCGAGCGCCATGGCCTCATCAATCTTTTTTTCCGCATACAGGGAATCGGCGGAAAATTTGGCGGACTCGATGGTTAATCGGGTTTGGTTGAATTCCTTGGGAGCTGTGATGGCTTCATCTTCCACACCAAAATACGATGTCTGGAAGGATTTGCATCCTATGATCAAAACCAGGCAGAGGAGTGCCAGGTAAATTATTCCAGCTGAAAAGAAATTGATCCTCATTAAGCTTCCTTTGGAAATATTCATGCGTCGTGTCAGTCGCGCTGATCCGTTCATCCTTCGGACCTGATGACACACCATAACTTGATTAGTTTAAAAGGAACATAGGCTTTTGTCAACCCCGAAGCCGTTTTAATAAACAGGAATTATTCATTTTATGACAGGATACAATGACGGCAAATTTTGCTTGCTATTTGGTGTTATTGTGTTTAAAGACATTTTATAAGATTTGAAATTTGATGATTATAAATAGTTTTATATGAGTTATGAAATAGGCAAACGCCACCCAGACTCGTTGGGGTGGCGTTTCTTTTTTTTGGAGGTGTAAAGTGGCCCGTATTCTGGTCATCGATAATTACGATTCTTTTACACATAACCTGGTTCAGATGTTTATGCAATATGACCTGGAGATAAATGTTTATCGGAGTGACAAAATCAGCATAGAGCAGATTGAGTCCCTGGATCCGGACTATATTCTGATCAGTCCGGGTCCCAGGGGCCCGGCAAATGCGGGGATCTCTATTTCAGTGGTAAAGACGTTTGCCGGAAAGATACCGATTATGGGAGTTTGTCTGGGTATGCAGTGTATAAACGAGGCCATGGGGGGAAAGACCGTCAAAGCGCCGGTACCGGTTCATGGAAAAACAAGTCGGGTTTATCATTCCGGTCAGTCGGTTTTTAAAGGCGTCCCTTCTCCGTTTACTGCGGCCCGCTATCATTCGTTGATGGTTAAAATCAGCTCACCGGATTTGGTCGTCACCGCAAAAACAGATGATGGCGTTGTCATGGGAATTGAACATAAAATTATGCCGATATCCGGAGTGCAGTTCCATCCGGAAAGCTTTATGACCGACAGTGGATTTCTGTTCATTGAAAACTTTTTAAAACAGGGCCCATTAAAAATTATACGGGACCGGGCTGCGGCATAAAAGTAATGAAAAAGAATTGTGGAATATTCAGGTTGGAAGTTTTAAGGAAAATTGCCGGAAAAATAAAAAATATTTCTATTAAACCGTTTGAGCTAAAAGAGCCTTTTGTTGATTTTGCATCCCGTTTTTCAAAAGATCCGGGAACCGTGGCTTTGATGAGCGGGGGCGATCTGGATTGCGCCCGGTTTCATATGTTGGCCATCCGGCCCTGGCTTGAGGTTAAAGGTTACGGCCGGAACATAACATTAACAGCGGACGGAAAAGACGTTTTGCTGGATTGTGATCCGTTTGAAGCGTTAAGACAGGTGATTAATGAATATACAATGGCCTTTGATGACCTGTCCATTCCCATTGCAGCCGGTCTGTTCGGCTACCTGTCCTATGATCTGAAAGATTTTATTGAAGCGCTTCCCCGAACATCCGTAGATGATTACGGTCTGCCCCAGTTGTGTTTTTTTGCTCCGTCAGTGATTATTATCCATGATAAAATAAAAAACCGGACACATCTATGCGTAGCGAACCGATTGGATTTCAATGGCTTAAAGACCGGTGATGACATTGAGACCATTGAGTCCCTGCTAATCGGTTATACTGCAAAGCAGGAAAGTTTTTTGGGCGGGACAACCGGACTGCAGTCGTCATTTACACAATCCGCATACATGGAAGCGGTAAAAAAAATAAGGGATTATATTGTTTCCGGTGATATTTACCAGGTGAATTTGTCCCAGCGTTTTGAAACGGATTTTTCAGGGGATGCGTTTTCCATGTTCAAATCCTTGTATCAAACCGCACCCGGCCCTTTTTATGCTTATATTAATGCGGGTGATCATCAGATTGTTTCCACGTCACCGGAACGTTTTTTAAAGCGCAGTAAAGGCGATGTGGAAACCCGGCCTATCAAGGGGACCCGGCCGAGGGGAAAAGATATTGCTGAAGATCAATCGTTTAGCAAGGAACTTCTGATAAGTAAAAAAGATGATGCCGAGTTGTCCATGATTGTGGACCTGATGCGAAATGATCTGGGCCGGGTTTGCCGCGGCGGGAGCGTCAAAGTGGCGGAGCACAAACGCCTGGAAGCGTATCAAAATGTATTTCATCTGGTGTCGGTGGTCAGGGGCGAACTGATGAAAGGCAGGGACTCTGTTGATTTGATCAAGGCAACCTTTCCCGGCGGATCCATTACCGGTTGCCCCCGGATCCGGGCTATGGAAATCATTGATGAGCTGGAGCCGGTCCGGCGGCATGTGTATACAGGATCCATCGGATACCTGAGTTTTCATGATACGCTGGATCTGTCCATTGCTATACGCACCGTGACTATCTTTCAGAACCGGATGATTTTTTCCGTGGGCGGCGGCGTAGTGTTTGACTCGGACCCGGCGGATGAATTTGAAGAAACCCTTCACAAAGGCCGATCCATAATGGGGGTGCTGCAGGCGGAGAATGCCGTTGTCGCTCCTGAAACGAGGGAATGGTTCTGGCAGAACGGAAAACTGCTTCCTAAAGATCAGGCCATGATATTGGTTGGGGATCTCGGTTTTCAGTATGGGCTCGGTTTTTTTGAAACCATCCGTGTGGAAAACGGCCGGCCGCTTTTTTTGGATGATCATATCCACCGGTTTTACCGGGCCTGGGATGCGCTGTTTGAAACGCCTATGCCGGATTTGACCTGGGATGTGATTATTCGCCAGGTGATTGATAAAAACAAACTGGAAAAACAGACCGCAGCCGTTAAAATAATGGCCACATTCGGTGACCGGATGGAAGCTCCCCATCATCATAATCTGATTGTAACTGCCCGAAAGTATGAACCGCGTCCGGCGATCATTGACAAAAATGGGCTGGGTCTTGTCACATACCCCCATCCGAGACAGACTCCGCTGGCAGATCACAAAACACTAAATTATGCTTATTATTATCTGGCCGGAAAATGGGCAAAACAACAGGGGGCGGACGAGGCCCTGATTTTAAATCCGGATGGATCTGTTTCTGAAACAAATACCGCCAATATATTACTAATTGATGGTAAAAAAGTGATTTGTCCTAAATCCCCCCATGTGCTTTCCGGAATTATGGAAGCCCGGGTGATTCAATATCTTGTCGAACAAGGATATCAGGCAAAAACCCGGAACATCATACCCGACGATTTGTTTACCGCCGACCAGGTGATAATGACCAATTCGCTCATCGGCGCGGTCCCGGTTTTAAGCTTGGATGGGAAAAAATTGAATAGCAGTGCTGATCTTTGTCAAAGAATTTGCGAAGCGGTTTTAAAAGAATAATGTGTAGATTTTTAAATCAGACTTCCAGAACAGGAATATCGTATTTTTGAAACATAATATCGTGAGTTACCACGTGCAGATTTTCCAGTTTAGCCTGGGCGATGATCATTCTGTCAAACGGGTCTCGATGGTGCATTGGAAGCTCGCCAACCGCATAGGCATGGTCTGCGGTTATCGATAAAAATTCAAACCCCTGATCTTTTATCACATGAAAAAAATTCGACGGAATTTTCAATTTTCCCAAGGCTTGCTTGATCCGCATTTCCCAGATCACAACGGCGCTTAAAATAATCAAATTATCAGGATCGGCAATGGCGCTTAGACCTGCTTGAGACAGTTTTGGACTATTATCAAGCCACCATAACAGAATGTTTGTGTCGAGAAAAAGGTTCATTGGCTGACCATATCGAATGCCTTCGCCAAATCGTCAGGCAGTTCATCAAAATCGTCGGCAATTTTTATTTTTCCATTTAAAGCACCTGGTCGACGTGCCTTGCGGTTATTCTCGTACTTGACAAGACGGGCGACAGGTTTGCCGGCTTTTCCAATAATAACCTCTTCTCCGGCCATGACTTTTTCAATGAGCGCCGACAACTGGGCTTTTGCTTCTGAAATATTGGCTATCTGCATGATTAAAACCTCCCATCTTTAAATATAGTCTGACCAGACCAGACCGTTTTGTCAAGCTGATTCTCTCTCTGATTCTCTCTCTTACCAGACCATACCGTTTTTTTTGCCTGAAACAACCATCCCAGCATACGTTTCTGGTCTCTTGCAAATTTGAACAAAAACTCCTGTTTATGGCATCGATGGGTAATGTGCCAGATGTGCCCGGGAAGATAATGTTTGGCTCGTGCCATTATGAATCTTTTATCCTTATTTTTACCTTTATCGTAAAAGGGTCTTTTTGCCCCTGAAAATGATGGTTTAAGAGGAAAATAGGCCTGAAAAGGGGCTGGGGGGCTGGCCAGGGGCTGGGGTCGGGCCACGCTAAGTAATTGACATTGCCAATTAAATGGTTTAAAAACGTCTCTGAAACGGTCTTAATCGACCGGTTTTCCCCCTAAAACTGCCCTATTAAGAGAATTGACAAAAAATGGCTCGTGCAAAAAGGCATTATCTTCCCGGCCATGTCTGGCATATAACCCACCGATGCCATAAGAGAGAATTTCTTTTAAAATTTCCAAAAGATCGGCGCAGATGGATTGAGTGGCTATACCAGGCAAAGAAAAGATACAGCGGTTTGAGCGTGTTAAATTATATGGTCACATCAAACCATGTCCACCTGCTTGTATTTGATAATGGAGGCCGGAATGTCATCCCAGATTCAATAAAGTTGGTCGCTGGCAGAACCGGCCAGGAATACAATGTCCGCAAAAACAGGAAGGGTGCATTTTGGGAGGACCGCTATCATGCTACGGCAGTGGAAAGTAACCGCTATTTAAGGCAATGTATCACTTATATCGATATGAATATGGTTCGTGCCGGCGTGGTAGAGCATCCCACACAATGGGAGTTTTGTGGATATAATGAAATCCAGAATCCCAGAAAGAGGAAAGGCATTATCGATTCTGACCGGTTGATGGACTTGCTGGGCTTTGAAAACTATGATGATTTAAAAGATGATCACTACAAATGGGTGGACAGTGCAATGCAGGGTGATAATAGTGATAAAGAAAACAAGTGGACACAAAGCATTGCTGTCGGGAGTAAAACATTTATTGAGAAGATGAAAGAAGCCCTTGGGTTTAGAGCAACAGGAAGAAAGATAATTTGCGCTGACGATACCTTTGAACTTCGGGAAGTGCTGACGCCATATGGCAAAGCTAATAATTTGGATTCCGGAAACACATTTTTATGGGATCAACAACCACCATCCTTGATCGGCCAGTTTTTGCATGGAAATTGATCGATTAAGACCGAAATACGGGTGTTATTAGGTGTCTTTTCTCGATTTTTCAATATGTTACTGTGGCCCGACCCCAGGCCAGCCCAGGCCAGTTGGTGATTGTGGGATTTCGATATAATGTATGGAAGTCGGGGTAGATGGTTACTCTTGGCAAAAAGCAGCAGTGAATTCAAAAACAGGAGGGCTGAACGTTTATGAAATAGGAGATTTTTTAAAGCCTGTTTACAGGTTAATGGATTGGTACGCCCTAAAAAAATAACACTTCGCAAAACCGCACTTCATTCCCCCTGCACACAAAAAGATATTTTCTTATATAATAGTCACCAAGACCGGGCTTGTTCAACCTTCGGATAAGATTGTGGTTCGTTCCTCACATCAATCTATCCTTGTTCGTTATGAGCTGGTTTCCGCAATTGACGGTTTAATACTTATAAAAAACCTTAAAACCATTATAATTAAAACTATCTCGATGAATAGCATTATATGTGATGGCAATAAATTTGTTACAACTCTTACTGTGCCTGGTTTAATAGGAGGCGGCTTGATATTGTTGTATACTTGATAAAGATAGATATTGTTTACTCCGATTGACAAACGATTAATCGCATCAACGAACAAAGCCCCAAATGATAGAATGAAAAAATTACTTTTTTCTGTTTTTATGAATGAGGCCATTGAGCCGACTAACATCAATAGCGGAATAAAAACTTTATAAAATAGATCAGGGCTGGACATCCAAATAATCTGATCGGGCAATATTCCGACATTATTCCTGAGAAGAGTGCATAAAGCTATCAGCATAATAAAAAATAAGATTAATTTTTTCATAACATTGTTTTGCTCATAACGCTGTAAATCAGCCGTGCGGTTTTTTGCGTCGGCTGCATTTGCATGGTTAGGATTCTTTCATAAATTCACTCAATAAATTCTCCAATTATACTATGCTTTCGTTTGATTTCATAAATAAAGCGATCATAATGTCTCAATCGAATTATTGAGTGGATAATCAGGTAGGCACCAAAAACAATTAAAGTGAGATT
>JABZFM010000002.1 GCA_014237465.1 Desulfobacteraceae bacterium
AAGATTTTATGGCAATGACAAACATCCCAAAGATATGGGGAAAAATGAGGTTGAGCGGTTTTTAAGTTTTCTCACAGAAAAGCGAAATGTTTCTGCAGCAACTCAAAATCAGGCATTGAACGCATTGATCTTTTTATACAAAAAGTTATGGGGGCAATGTTTTCACGAGCAAAATCATCTTCTTTTAGAACTTGAACAAGATGGCATCCTGATACATGTTCCTCAAGATGAAAAAAAATTAGTGATTTAAGTTGATCTTCAAAAGTCATTTTAAGAGGTCTGTCCCCCCGGGATTCAAGGACCGGCGTGTGAGCGAGTATTTTTATAATGGGTTGATATAAATTGTAAAACGATAGCGAAGAAAATTTTTCCTGGTATGGTTCGAATGATCGTGGCATGGATAATTCCTTGTAATAACAGTTAATATTACAAATCGCCGCGAAAATTTTTACTTGTTTGTCAAGAAAAAAGTTGCCATCGTATACATTTTTTTATTTAATTTTTAACTGCTTATGCAAAAACCTAACCGGACAGTGCTGAAAACTTTTAGGATCAGGTCTCTTTTTACTTTTCACAAAAATCTCATAAAAAATTCATAAAATTATCGATTGTTAAGAAATTAATGCAGATCAGTGCATAATTAGTCACAAATTATAATTCTTTAATCATTATATTGATTTTACAGATTATTCCGGTTATAGTAGCGGAAAATAAATCCTTTCTTAAGATTCCCCCATGAACATCAACAAATGGAGGTGAATGTCTAAAACAAATGAAATCAATGGTTTTGAATAAAATCTGCAGCCTGCATGACTGCAAAACGCCTTTGACCTTCATGGATCTGCCGGAGCCCGTCCCCGGACCGGGGGGAATATTAATCAAAGTCAGTGCCTGCGGCGTCTGTCATACGGAACTCGATGAAATTGAAGGTCGCACCCCGCCCCCCTCTTTTCCCGTGGTACCCGGCCATCAGGTGGTCGGGCGTGTTTCGGCAATCGGAAAAGACTCCCGAAAATTCAGCATAGGGGACCGGGTGGGCGTGGCCTGGATATTTTCAGCCTGTGAAAAATGCAAATTCTGTGTCAGCGGCCATGAAAACCTGTGCCCGGTTTTTAAAGCCACGGGCCGGGATGCCAACGGCGGCTATGCTGAATACATGACAGTTCCTGAAAAATTCGCCTACCCAATGCCAAAAACCTTTTCCGATGCCCAGGCCGCCCCCCTCTTATGCGCCGGGGCCATCGGATACCGATCCCTGAAACTGACCGGTCTCAAAGACGGCGGCAACCTGGGGCTGACCGGGTTCGGCGCGTCTGCCCATCTGGTTTTAAAAATGGTCCGATACATTTACCCAAGTACGAATGTGTTTGTATTTGCACGAAATGAAAAGGAAAGATTGTTTGCAAAATCACTGGGTGCGGTATGGGCCGGAGACACGGACGATCAGCCGCCGGAACTTCTGGATTGTATTATCGACACCACCCCGGCATGGAAACCGGTTGTCGAGGCCTTGAAAAACCTTGACCGGGGCGGACGACTGGTCATCAATGCCATCCGCAAGGAAAGCTCGGACAAAAATTATCTTCTGAATCTGGATTACCCCTCACATCTCTGGATGGAAAAAGAAATCAAAAGTGTTGCCAATGTGACTCGAGCGGATGTTTTCAAATTCATCAATCTTGCCGCGGAAATGCATATAAAACCCGAAGTCCAGGAATATTCTTTGAACGAGGCCAACCAGGCGCTCGTTGATCTCAAAAGTGGAAAAATCCGGGGGGCAAAGGTACTGCAAATCAGTTAACCTTTAATTCACTTACCATTACAAAAACTTCTCATATAAGGAAAAAACAATGAAAAAAGCCTCTCAGTATAAATTTTCAAAAACCGCTTCTGACTTTACAAGCAAAAAAATCCGCTGCAGCGGAGAGCTGTATCTGCCACAAGATATTCAAAACCCTCCGGTTGTGGTCATGGCCCATGGGTTTGGTGCGGAAAGCACATTCGGCCTGCCTGCCTATGCTGAAACCTTTGCCTCAAGCGGCCTGGCGGTCTACCTGTTTGATTACCGGTGTTTCGGCACAAGCGACGGCGAACCCAGAAACTATGTGGACCAGGGACGCCATTTACAGGACTGGAAATCAGCCATTGCCCATGTCCGATCCCTACCTGACATTAATACGAATAAAATCGCCCTGTGGGGCAGTTCATTCAGCGGGGGGCATGTGATTGTCACCGCAGCCAGAGACCATGATATATCCGCCATAGTCTCACAAGTACCGTTTGTCGACGCCATATCAACAACTTTTAAGCTTGGGTTCAAATATCTCATGCAGGCCACCCCCCATGCCATTCGCGATCTTTCGCGACTCCTGACGTTTCGTTCTCCCTATTATGTTAAAGTAATCAGCCAACCCGACGAGTTCGCCATTATGAACACCCCGGAATCATATCCCGGCTATTCATCCTTGATCCCGAAAGGTTCCAAATGGGAGAACAAATGCCCGGCCCGGATTCTTCTCAGGTTCGGCACTTACCGTCCCATTGCGGTGGCAGATAAAATCAGGTGCCCGGCCCTGATCATGCTCGGGGAAAAAGATTCATTGCTCGATGCCCGGGCGGTGGAAAAAACCGCTAAAAAAATACCAAAGGGAGAACTGGTGAAATATCCGTTCGGTCATTTTGATATTTATACCGGCAACGCGTTTAAAGAAGCAGTGAAACGGCAGACGGAATTTCTTCTGGCCCACTTAACCACTGAATAAACGACCATCTTTATTTAAGGAGGATGACCATGGACGAAAAAAGCTGGCACAAGTCTTACGCGCCGGGAGTCAAACCGTCACTGACGTATGACACAACAACCGTGTCCCGGGCATTGTCACGATCGGCAAAAAATTTCCCCGACCATTCCGCCTTAAATTACATGGGCTGCATCATCTCCTATAAAAAACTCGAATCCATGGTCAATGCCTTTGCCAGGGCGCTGACGGATATGGGAATCAAGCCGGGCGACAAGGTGGCGGTGTGCTTGCCGAATATTCCCCAGGCGATCATTGCCAACTACGCCATTTTCAGAATCGGCGCAGTGACGGTTCTCTGCAACCCGCTATACACGGAGCGCGAGCTGGCATATCAGCTCAATGATTCGGATTCCAGAATTATCGTCACTCTGACGCTGCTCGTACCGCGCATTGAAAAAATCCAATCCCGGACAAAAATCGAAAAAATCATTGCCTGTCATATTCATTCCTATCTTCCATTTCCTAAAAAACAGCTGTTTCCGTTGGTCAAAAAGGAGATGTATCGAAAAATATCACAAACCGATAATGTAAAAATCTTTAAAGATATCATCAAGGGACAACCGGATGGCCCGGTCGAAGATCAGAGCCAATGGGAAGAAACCGGCGCGCTTTTATATACCGGCGGCACCACCGGGGTCAGCAAGGGAGTCATGCTCACCCATTCAAACCTGAGCTGCAATGTGCAGCAGTTTATCGCATGGTTCCCGGATCTTCAGAAAGGTGAAGAAAGCCTCGTCGGCAATTTTCCTGTGTTCCATTCCGCCGGATTTACGGCCATCCAGAACTTCTCCCTGTGGCAGGCATATGAAATCATCCTTGTGCCCCGCCCGGAACCGGCCATCAACATCGAAATTCTCAAAAAATACAAACCCACATTCCTTCCCGGCGTCCCCACCATTTTTGTCGGCCTTCTGGCGGAACCGGAGTTTCGAAAACTCAATTTTTCATCGGTCAAGGGATTTTTCTCCGGCGCCGCGCCTTTGGCAGCCGACACCATCCGGAACCTGAAAGAGCTGACCGGTGCAGACATGTGCGAAGTATACGGGTCCACGGAAAACTCGCCCATTGTTTCGGTCACGCCGTGGGGCGGCAAAATCAAGCCCGGGACTGTCGGCTGCCCGGTACCGGACACGGATGTCAAAATAGTAGACATTGAAACCGGTGAAACAGAAATGCCAAAGGGCGAAACCGGTGAAATTATCATCAAAGGGCCCCAAATTATGAAAGGCTATTACAAAAAACCGGAAGAGACCGCCAACGTCCTCAAGGACGGCTGGTTTTATTCCGGTGATATCGGCAAATTCGACGAAGACGGCTATTTAACCATTGTGGACCGGAAAAAAGACATGATCATTGCCGGCGGCTACAATATCTATCCGGTGGAACTGGATAATGTGCTGTTTGACCACCCCGGGATTTTAGAAGCCTGCACCATCGGCGTACCGGATGAGTACCGCGGTGAAACCGTTAAAGCCTTTATTGTGCCCAAAAAAGGGGAACAGCTCACAGCCGAAGAGGTCATTGCCTATTGTAAAAAAAATATGGCTGCATACAAGATCCCCAAAAAAATCGAATTTGTGGAAGAACTGCCCAAAAGCGCGGTGGGTAAAATCCTGAGAAGAGAACTCAGGGATATGGAACTTGCAAAAACAAAATAAAATTGAAAAGGAACAATAATTGATTACTGACAGTGTCATTCAATTTAAAGAAGCAATCAACACCAGCAAATCCCGGCTCAACGCCCTGTCTGAAGCTGGAGAAAAAATAATCGGCTATTTCTGCACATACACGCCGGTGGAGATTATCCATGCCGCCGGTTTTATACCCGTTCGCATCACCGGCGGATATGGAAACATTGACAAGGCGTATCAGCATGTCCCGGATTTTATCTGTCCCTACATGAAACTTGCGCTGGAAAAAGCCCTTGACGGGCAATATGATTTTCTTTCCGGGCTTGTCCAGGGATATTCCTGTGACGCGGCCTGCGGCATGGTGAATGTGTGGAAGGATACGGTGGGGCTGAAGATTTTTCATTCCATCCCGCTTCCCTATAACAACACGCTGGAATCCGGAAATTATTTCAAGTCCGTGCTCAATGAATTGATCCAAAAACTGGACACCATTGGCGGTAATTTCAGTGAGTCAGCGTTAAACGGTTCAATGAATCTATATTGCCGCATTCGAACGCTTCTGTACAACCTTTATCAACAGCGTTACAAAGGAAATTCCGATTTCTCTGCTGCCGAACTCATGACAATCATTGATGCAGGATCGGTGGTGCCGCCGGAAGACTACCTGGTAATGCTCGAAGAATTATCGGCCCGGCTGCCGGATAAAGGCAAAGAACAGAGTCCGGGCATCCTGGTTCCGGAGCCTGTTTTAGTTTCCGGCAGCCTGATTGAAAGACCGGAAGTCATGGATATGATTGAAGCATCCGGCGGGCGGATTGTGGCAGATGATCTCTGCAACGGACTCCGCCAGATACTTCCGGTGGACGGCAAAGGAAAAACTCCCATGGAGCGGCTGATTCATCGCTACATGAACCGGTTCCCGTGCCCATCCAGAAGCCGGGCCGTGGACCGGGGCCGGCGACTACTGGATATATTGAATCAATCTCACGCAAAAGGCGTGATTTTTCTGGTGCAGAAATTTTGCACCCCGCATCTTGCCGATATCCCGATTCTTTCAGAATCACTTAAAGAACTGGACTACCCTTCAATTTTAATTGAAATGGATGAAACATGGCAGATGGAAGGACAAATCAAAACCCGGCTGGAAGGGTTTTTTGAGATGATTGGGAGAAGGTAGAAGGTGGAAGGTAGAAGGTGGAAGGCTAAAGGGAGAAAAACATTGTCGGCGCATAGGAAATAAACAAATGGAAAAAACAAAAAAATCCGTTAAACGATTAAAGACCGCCAAAGAACTGCAGAAAGTGGTCACCAACTATTATGTTCAATGCATAGAAGCCAAGTCCCAGGGCAAACCTGTCGGCTGGATGCCGCCCATGAACGGAGCCATTGAAATGTTTTACGCCATGGACCTGCAGCCGGTCTTTCCGGAAAACTGGTCCCCGGTTTGCGCGGCATTCGGATTAACTCCGCAAAATTTTGAAGTTTCAGAACAAATAGGCTATTCAAGGGACCTTTGCGGCTACCTGAGAAATATCATCGGGTATATCAACGGCCTGATGAATGATAAAGAATCCCCGTTCGGCGGTCTGCCCGAGCCGGACATTCTGCTGACCCCGGGCGGGGGGTGCGTTCCGGTGATGAAAATCTTTCATGCCATTGAAAAACGATTTCCCAAGGCCAAAATTTTTTCGGCGGATCTGCCCCAGGTGGCGGTTGAGGAGATAGAAGAATACCATGTCGCATATGCAATTTCCGAAATGCACCGTTTGATTGATTTTCTAACCGATGTCACCGGACATCAGCTGGATCATGAAAAACTAAAACACACGGTGGCGCTTTCAGACCGCGCCTGTGAACTCTGGGATGAGATCATGACATTTCGGCGGCATATGCCGGTGCCTTTTTCAGCCGCTGAAATGGGAATCATGTTCGTGATGGTGACCCTTCAGGGCACCCAGACGGCGGTTGATTTCCTGACTAAAGTCAGGGATGAAATACAGGAAAAAGCCGCCAGCAACACCGGGGTTATTGAAAATGAAAAACTACGCCTGTTCTGGGACAATATCCCGTTATGGTATAATATGGGATTGTTTAATTATTTTGAAAAATTCGGCGGGGTCGTGGTGGCGGAAACCTATTCTGCCGCCTGGTCCCTGCGACTGGACCCGAATGACCCGATCCGGGCCCTTGCCATGAAAAGTCTCATGTCCTATCCCCTTGTTTCCTGTGTTTCCATAGACAAGCGAAAAGAGATGGTACTGAAAGCTTGCCGGGATTATTCCATTGACGGCGTTATTTTTCACCGGAACAAATCCTGTGTTCCCATCACGCTGGGGCAGATGGAAATCAAACGAGAACTGGAAAACCAGCTCGGCATCCCGTCGGTAATTATCGACGCCGACCATATGGATGAACGCAATTTTTCAGTCGCCCAGTTTCAGACCCGGGCGGATGCGTTTATGGAAATGCTTTTGACCCGAAATTCTCATGAGTGAGAATTTCGGGTTCGATAAAAAATGCCCCCCCCACCGCTCAGGGTAACTTCTCAATAAGCTCGGACGATGTAGCGGAGGTCTTTAGACCTCCATAAAACTGTGGGCTTCAGGTCACGGGGAATTGGAAGGCTAAAGCCTTCCGCTACATAGATTGTACGTGAACTCACCTTTATACCCCGAATTTATTGAGATCATACCGCTAAGAATAATAACTAATTGATTAATTAATATTCACACTTGTATTTTTAAATAAAAAAGTGATATCTGTAGCGCTGTTTGTTTTCTGGAAAAATTATCTCATCTTTCAAAAAATGAATCCAAGAGAAAAAATGAGCATTTCAATCACTTTAAAAGATGCCTATAAAACCTTTACGGATGATCAGGACAAAATCATTGCGCCGGATGAGACACTGAAAAACGTTAAACACAAATTCAACCGGCTGGATCTCAGCATTTTGGAGGAAACCGTCCGAATTGATAATGGACGGCTGGATATCCCGGTTTATTTCAGTGTCTGCGGAGAAGATGCGGCCCGTTTAACCGGCACGTCAAAACAGATGGGAAAAGGGGCCACACCGGTCCAGGCGGAGACCAGCGCAGTCATGGAACTGGTGGAACGTTACAGTTTTTACAATTTCGCAAATACGCCGCAGAACTTCATCATTGACACCTATGATAATCTTAAAGACTTGGCGATGCCATTTGATATGATCGCAAAATCGGTTCATGACGCATCAGACGATCTGGCCAAAACCAGGGAATTTTTTTCCGATATTCCCATGAAATGGACCTGGGGATATAACCTGACCACACAGAAAAAAATGCTGGTGCCCTTTGACTGGTTTTTTGCCATTAATGAATTTAACGGCACTTCCGCCGGCAACTGTGTTGAAGAAGCCCTGTGCCAGGGGATCTGTGAAATTGTCGAACGACACGTTTCCGCCATTGTCTGCCGTGAAAAAAAGATTATTCCCGGCATAAAACCGGAATCCGCCACTGACCCGGCGGTTGTCAGCATGCTTGAAAAATATAAAAAAACCGGTATCAACCTTTATGTGTCCGATTTTACCCTGGGTATGGGCATTCCCACAGTCGGCGTGATGGCATTTGATCCGTCGACTTTTCCTGAAAAAAGCGAAATTGTCTGGACGGCCGGCACCACCCCGGATCCCGATAAAGCATTCAGCCGGGCATTAACTGAAACCGCTCAGCTGGCCGGTGATTTTAACACCAGATCAAACTTTGTGGCCAGCGGCCTGCCAAAATACAATTCCATTGAACAGGCCCGGTATATCACCCACCCGAATAAACGTCTGGACATCACCGAACTGCCGGATATTTCAAACCAAAACATCAAAGTCGAAGTGGAAAACTGCCTGTCTGAACTGTCCAAAAGAGGATTCGAGGTCATAACGGTTGCCACCACTCACCCCAAACTCGACCTGCCCGCATTCTATTCAGTTGTTCCCGGCGCTCACTTCAGGGAACGGGCATCCGGAACCAGTGTGGGCATGTTCTCATGCAAGCTGATTGTTGAAAAAAATCCCCCGGAAAAAGCCATCAGGCTGATTACCGAAATCGACAAAACCCTGCTGGATACTTATTACATTAAATTCTACCTCGGCACCTGTCATCTGGCCCTGGAAAATGCTGAAACCGCCTACCGCTGCTTCAGCCAGGCGCTTGAGCTCAATCCGGACAAACAGGATATTCCCAGTATTTATTCATACATGGGCATCTGCTTAAAAGATATGGGCGATTACAACGGCGCCCTTGGTGTTCTTAAAAAAGGTGAGGCCTATGATCGTGAGCGGACAGATATTTATAACCAGATGGGATTCTGCTATTTTATGCTGAAACAACACGAAAAGGCGATCAAATGCTTTAAACAGGTCATTGCCTTAAATCCGTCTTCCGCCATCGACTATGCTAATATTGCATCCAATTACCGGGATATGGGGGATACAGACAACGCGATTGCCTATTACCAGATCGCGCTGAGCATTGATCCGTCAATTGATTTTGCAAGGACGAATCTGGAAAAACTGGTTAGAGATCCAGCTGAATCATAATGGCCTGGGCTATCCCCTCCATTTCAATACCGGAAATAGATCCCGCCGGATTGATTAACCGTTTTTTACTGACTGTCGTCAGCTGATCAGCCATTGCCTTGGACTTCTTCCCGTTAAACGTTACATATGCTTCGCTTGGATAAAGTTTGTCGACATTACTTGTCAGGGGCACGACCTGGACTCTGTTCAGGAACTGATTGGCAGCATTATTACTTAAAATGACAGCAGGTCTTTTCTTGCGAATTTCACCGCCAACGGACGGGTCGAAATTAATCCACCACACCTCACTTCTCTTCATCATGGATATCTCCAAATGTATTTTCCGCCCATTCAAGCGCCTCAGCTTCCCTGACCTGATCCGCCGCCATCTCTTTGTATGCGGCATACCTGTTTTTTTTGACAACATGCGGACGAACTAAATCTTCAATAAATCGACTGATTTTTCGGGGCCCGATAACCGCCCGCAAGCCGTTATAAACTTCCTCGTCAATGGTCACAGTGAGCTTTTTTTGCATCACATCACCTCCTTAAGCTTTACACGTATAATACACGTGCAAGGTCTTCAAGTCAAGCTGGTGCGGCAACGGGTTTAAAATTTGATAAATCCGGAATTTGTCTTTATCTCTACTTTTCTTTGGTGGGCAGTATTATGGCAAAGTAAAATGCTTCAAATTCAAGGCGCACAATTCCTGAGGAACGAGGCGTACGAATGTACGTTGAGTGACGAAGGATGCAGTGCAACGCAGAAGTTGAATATTTTACACAGCCATAAAAGAAAAGCAGCAAAAGAAACCCGCCCTGCAACACGTTTCCCTCGATCCACTGATTTTCATGGCGGGATCAAAAACTCGCTCAATCTTTGACCCAGCCAGATTTTTTAATTTTTTGCCAACCCTTTTGTATCTCAAAGACCCCGGCTTTAGCGCCGCTCAAACAGTTTGCTCCCTTTTCCCATGAAAACCAGTGCCTCTCGGTCGTGTTGCAATGGGAGAGAAGACCCGCGAGATTATATATTCCCACGGAAGACCGTAGGAACAAGAGTAACCCTCATAATGTTTAAATTATTGTCGCCGCTGGGAACCCCATTGTTCCGCAGCCGAGCACCGGAAAACCTGACGAAAGGGAGCTCGGACTGTTTGAGCGTAGCGAGTTTCCGAGATCCCCGGCAGGTTTGAGGAGCGCAGGGTAGCCCGACGAAGGAGGGCCAAGGGACAGGGCGACCTTTCTTTTGGTCCGTTTTCTTTGGTCGTCAAAGAAAATGAACAAATTTAAATCATTAGTGACAAATGAGAGGTATTTACTGGACCTCGGATTCCACGATTTTGATTTCTTCGTCTGTTAATCCGTATAATTGATAGACCAACTGGTCTATTTGTTTATCAGCTATTTCTATTTGACGTTTGTAAACATCTTTCTGAGAAGGGGTTTTTACTTCACTTATTTTATCATTCAGCTCAAGTATATTGTCCACAAGACGAATTATGTCTCTATAGAAATCAAATCCTTCTGTAACAGCTCCATCAAGGCAACATATCGGTAACAACTTAATATCATTTGGATTAAGTTTTGGAAAAATGCTTTTACCAAAATTTGGAAGAATTAATTGCCCGTAATAACTTAATAATTTTGAATTCACTATTCCAAGAAAATATTTTATTGAAATTGAACAACTTGGATCTTTTTTAAATGGAGTTATGCTGTGTCCATAATAAAAGACATCTTCGACAATAGTCGCTTGAATTCTTTTATTTTTTCCTGGGACCTCCCTAAACAAAATTCGTTCATTTTCAAAAAAATACATTTCTCTTGGTGCCGCAAGCCATGGGCCATAACTCAACCATTCACCGCTCCAACTAATACTATATCTATTAATATTTTTACCCAACAACCATTTCCCACACGTTTCATCATTCTTAAATTGAAAATGATAAGCTCTTTCTTTTATGATTTTAGGGTCTTGACCTCGGTATTTATCATAAGGAGTCAACCCTTGAATCACCTTTCCAAAAGATTTTAAAAAAGAAGAAGATTCCTTCATTTTATCAATAATTCTAATGGAATCTGGCGTTAAACGATAATCAATAGATAAAAGCTCATTTGTTTTCCAGTTACTTGTTGGGAGTTTTCGCGAAATGTCATTAATTTCTACTTCGATATTGTTTACTTCTTGGCCCTTAATAAATACAAAGACCATTGTATTTACAATCGCATTTAAAAATACTTTCTCGCCAAAAATATGTAAGCGTTCAAATGCAACATTTTCAGCAATGTATTTTCTTAAATAGACTGCACTTTCAAGTTTTAGCCATAACTCAGGAACAATAAAACTTATATATCCCTTAATGTTCGAGAGGCTAATCGCTTTTTCAATAAAATAAATGTAACTGTCATATTTGTAATTATATGAATTAAAATTTTCTTTAACAAAGTCCTTATCTTCTTTATTTAAAAAAGCCCCATACGGCGGATTCCCGATCACCGCATCAAACCCGCCGTTATTCATAATCCCGGCAAACTCCGATTGCCAGTCAAACGCATTGACCCGGAAAATTTCCTCGTCTTCCAGCAGATTCATCTGCTGATGCTCATAAAAATCCGGTCCGATCAGTGAATTGCCGCACTTGATATTGCTGCCTAAATCCGGCAGGACCCGCTGCTGAAAAAGATACATCTGTTTGCCGATGCTCTGTTCGTCTTCGCCTTCCAGCACTTTAAGCAAAAGAGACAGCTTGGTGACCTCAACCGCCTGGGGATCAATGTCCACACCGTAAATATTATTGATCAGAACCCGCTTGCGTTCATCCGTGGTCAGCCGCCAGTCGCCCTTATCCGTCAGATACACCCGGGGCGTTTTGCCTTTGGCCCATTTTTCCGGGTCATTCTTGATATATTGATCCAAATGCCAGTCCAGCAGAAACTGGTAGGCACCAATCAAAAACGAACCGGACCCGCAGGCAGGATCAAGAATTTTCAATTTGCTGACCGCACCCCGGGGACCGGGCTTTTTTCCCGCCACTAGCTTTCCCACCGTGTTTTTGACGATGTAATCGACAATATAAGTGGGCGTATAATACACGCCGCCCGCTTTCCGGACTTCGGGTTTTTCCTCGATTTTTGCCTGGTGGGACGGTGTCAGACAAATGACTTTGCCCAGAAATTTTTCATATACCTGGCCGAGTATATCTGCCGGTAGCACGGAAAACTCATACGGACTGTCCGGATAATACAGATTTTTGAAAATATCTTTTAGCGCTTTGTCATCAATCACCAGATCCGGGGTGAGGGTATCAAAATTCTTTCTGCCTTTTTCGGATTTAAAATGAAACAGGCCGGAGTTGTATTTCGCATCCGCCTTTTGAAACAACTGAAATAAACGCTGGTAAGTATTCGTACCGTTTTTGAGCGCCATAAGCCGACCGTAATCTTCAATACCCCGGTCTTCACAGATTCTTAAGAATATGATCCGGTCAATGGTCTGCTGAACCGCGTAATTGAGCTCGCGCTGGCTTAAGGCGGAATTCCGCAACGCAATGTTGCGGGCCAGAAGCTCCCGCCAACGCTCGATTTCCTGCAAAAACGCCGTGTCCACCTCGGTGGTCCCTTTTTTGACCTTGCTGGTTTCCACATACCGGTCAAAGGAGCCTTTAAGCACTGATTCCTTGGAAAAGATGCCGCTGATTTCCGGCCATTTATCAATATAATCCGTATACGTGAAATAGGCGATGCGGGAGTGAGACACCTTGTCGGTCTTGGCGGGCTTGACCCGGCAGTCGTAAACCGCAAATTCTTCAAAATCCGTTAAAACACTCAGCGGCAGATTGGCGCTCCACGCATACCGGCGCAGTTGAAATGCCGGGTGAATATCGTCTTTGATATTTACGGACGGTTTTTTGGCTTCCAGAAAAAATTTACGGTTGCCGCCCACCCGAAAACAATAATCCGGGGCCTTGGTCACACCGCCGACCTTGATGGCGTCTTCATGGATGACATCCTTGTATGCTTCCGCATATCCCTGCTTGTTTCTCACATCCCAGCCGAGTTCCTCGAACAGCGGATTAATGAACTCCAGACGCACCTGGGTTTCATTGTAAATTCCTTTTTTGTAACTATCTAAATTATCGTGAAACGTTTTGGCAAGCTGAACAATTCGGTCTGGTGCATTCATCGCGGTATGATCCTGTTTTCGAGGATTAAATGAGAGATATGCATACTCCAAATACTTTTCCGGGTCATGATATGGAATTGCACGAATGAATTATAGTATTTAGCAGATCACCGGTTAATTGACAAATACTGAAAACAAGAGAAAGTGCTGAGCCGAACAGTGTCTTCATTCGCATCATCTGCCCGGCAGTTTTTTGATATAACGCCCCGGGACCGGCGTTACGCGGGGCAGCTTGTCCAGGGGATTCTCATCCACCAAAAGCGGGCATCCGTAAACCGCTTCCAGGGTTTTGTATGTCAGAACACCTCCCGGCGGGCCGACCTTTACCAGCTCTCCCTGGTTGATCAGCATCAATGTATCCGCATATATGGCGGCAAGATTCACATCATGGGAAACCATAATCACCGTGATACCTTTTTCCTGCTTCATTTTTTCCATCATGTCCATAATTTTTAACTGATGGGCGATATCTAAGGAAGCGGTTGGTTCATCCAGCACAATAATATCCGGATCCTGACATATAGCCCGCGCAATAAAAACCCGCTGGCACTCACCGCCGCTTAACTGATTTAATCTCCGACCGGCAAGGTGACCGACTTCCGTGAACTTCATGGCCTGTTTTGCCAGATTGATGTCTTTACTGGATTCCAGCCCGAATGTCCCTAAGTGCGGGGACCGGCCGAACAAAACCACATCAGAAACAATAAAAGGAAAATCAATCGAAACCTGTTGGGGTACAAAGGCAATCTGCCGGGCCAGTATTTTTCGTTTATAATTTTTTATCGGCTGCCCTTTGATCTCGAGTTCACCGCTTTGGTTTTTTATAAGACCGGCAATGATCTTCATCAGCGTTGTTTTCCCGGAACCATTGGGGCCGATCACAATAAAAAACTCACCTTTTCTCACAGTGAACGACAAATTATTTAATACAACCGTTCCATCATAGGAATAGGTCAGTTTTTCAGCTTGAACGGATATTTCCATCATCCCGTCCTTTTCAACAGAAATATAAACACCGGAGCCCCGACTAAAGCCGTGATAACGCCTGCCGGCATTTCCCCCTGATGGGGAAGCGTTCGGGCCAGCAAATCACACAATACCAGATACGCACCGCCCCCGAATATACAGGCCGGAACCAGCACCCGATGGTCCGCCCCGAACAGCAGCCTGAAAAGATGGGGGATAACCAGTCCGACAAACGCCACCAGGCCGCAATAACAGACGGTTGAGCTGACCATAAAAGACGTAATGACAAGTAAAAATACAGTGATAAATTTGACATTGACTCCCATGGACAGTGCCATTTCCTTGCCCATCAGCAACAGATTCATTGAATTGGAAAAACAGAAAATAACCACGAAACAAGGCAGCAGCATGATTCCCATGAGCAGGGCTTCGCTTTTACCGCCGGATGAAAGATCGCCCATGAGCCAAAACATAATATTATGAATTCTTGCATCCTGGGTCAGGGAAATTAAAAACATGATCACCGCAGAACAGAACGCATTCACCATCACCCCGGACAGCAGCAGGGACTCTTTTTTAAGCAGCGTTTTTCCGGTTGAAATGAGCAGCACCAGAAACAATGTTCCCATGCCGCCTAAAAAAGCAAACATGCTGACTCCCGGAAACCGGGAAAGGTTTAACAAAATCCCGGCAATGGCGCCGATGGCAGAGCCCCCGGAAATACCCAGTATGTAAGGTTCAGCAAGTGGGTTCCTCAGTAATGCTTGAAAAACAAGGCCTCCCAAAGACAATGTTGCGCCGACCATAGCAGCAATCAGGACCCGAGGAAAACGAATTTTCCAGATGATTGTGTAATACAGGGAGTTGGGATTTCCAATACTTTCGATTGTTTCAGCAAAAGATCGGATTCCTGTTCCCGAGGACCCGAAGCAAAGTCCTAAAACCATCACGCCGGCCAGAAAAAAAAACATGATGACGGAAACCGCAATTATTTGTTTTAAAACCGCAGACATTAATTATCCCTGATTGATTTAAAATTTGGCTGATTCAAAATTTAATTCCGGATGTATCAATCGAAGCAAAGCTTCCAGGCCTTCGATGAGACGGGGTGTCGGACGGTCAAACAGATCGGAATCGACAAGAAATATCCGGTCATTTTTCACCGCCGGAATATTCGGCCACTGCTTCCATTTTGACTTTACCTGATCAAATACTTTTTTCCTGGCCATGGACGTGATGATAATGATGTCCGGCCCGGTAACAACGATGTCTTCGGTTGAAAATCTCGGGTATGATGTATACTTCTCTGCCAGATTGACGCCTCCGGCAATTTCGATCAATTCATGAATAAATGTATCCGCTCCGGCCGACACAATCGGTGAAATGCCGATCTGAAAAAAAACCCGGGGCTGATTCTCAGCTGTTGCTGCCAACTGCCGGATATAATCAATGCGAGATTTCATTTCCCCTGCCACGCGATGGGCTCTTTCAGACGCCTGCAGCAGTTCTCCGATTTCAAGAACCGTTGACTGAATCGATTCAAGACTTCTTGGATTGACCGCATATACCGGAATTCCTAAGGATTCAAGGCGCATGACAATCTCTTTGGGATTACCGTCTTTTATGCCGATACAAAGATCCGGTTTTAAAGAAACAATCTTTTCCAGATCCAGATAAACATAAGAACCGACTTTAGGAAGCTTTTGTGCTTCTTCAGGAAAGTCACTGTAGGTCGTTGCCCCTTTCAACCGATCTTCACAGTTAAGATCATAAATTATTTCCGTGATACTCGGCGCCAGAGAGACCACCCGTTTCGGTGCTACCGGCACGTCAACGGCCCGGCCGGTTTGATCTACCATTAATCTTGCATCCGCCGATATGACCATAGATGTAAAAAACAGCAGGAGTCTCCCGATAAAAAATATCGCAGTTTTTTGTTTAAGCATTATTGATGTCTCCGTAAAAAGTAACAGGATGGCTAAGTTGAAAGTTCCATATACAAGGCGTAGTGGCTTTTCAGGCTCGAAATAATACAAGTCGTATCTTGAGTACCTGAAAAAACACTACATCGCAGTAAATGGGACTTTTTACGACGCCATCAATAAAAAAATCCCTAAGCCATGACACGACTTAAGGATTGCACCCGGTTTCTTCATCCTTATATATGGATTTAACAGTTCGGTGGTTAATTCGCTACCACGACGAATTAAACCCATCCACCCGGCAGGTCTTCTGGTTTGTGAATCCTCCTAGTAACCGCGCCTTCCCATTTTACTTCGTGCCCGACCGAAAACCGCCAATTTTTCCAATTTCTGCGTTGGGCTCAAATTTCAATCCTCAAAATACTAAATGTATTCCTCCGGGTAAAATTTTCGCCCGCCTTGAACTTTAAAAAATTTTCAGGTTTTCGTTCAGACACTCCAAATATAAAACAGTGGCATGATACGGTGTTCGTCCTCACTTACAGCGGCGGGACCACGACGGATTTTCACCGTCTTCCCTTTTAAGCCTGAATCGGCACCCGGCGAATAATATTTAATCTATTTTTCTTAACTTATCAAATATTTCCTAAATTTATCCCTTGATGTCAACCCCAAAGATATTTTAACGCCTGTCATTATTGCAAAGATTGCATTAAATCATGTAAACCAACAGTAAACCAACGTTTCTCTTGAAAAAAATTAAATAATGGCATATTATTATTAAAATTTGCAACATACTATATGAACTATACTTCAAGGCGGTTAAGGGTTAATGAATAAGAAGGCGTTTATAATTTTTGCTCTTGACGACCAGCGATATGCCTTATCAGTTATATCCGTCAAAACTATTATCCGATCGGTTCAGCTGACATATTTAACTGAGGCACCGGATCTGCTGCTCGGCCTGCTGAATCTGGGGGGGACTTTTATTCCGGTCATCAATATCCGGGAGCAATTCGGCCTGCCGCAAAAAGATATTCGGATTTCCGACAGAATTATAATTGCCGATGTATCAAAATACACCATTGCATTTATTGCGGATGCGGTCGAAGATGTTGTGGAACTGGAACAAGAGCCTTTGGATCAGTCGGTTGATATTTTCCCTGGTATGGAAAAATTCCTTGCCGGGATTTCCAGATACAACGAACACTCTGTCCTGATATATGACATCAACACCCTGTTCCCGGAACAAACAATAAAACATATAACCGATGAGTTAAAACAGATCGAAGAGCCTGCATGATAAAAGATATTCCGAAAAATATGCTCAATGAACTGAGCAGATTAATATCAACCCATACGGGCCTCCATTTCCCTGAAAAAAAATGGAATGCACTAAACAAAGGGATCAAATCCGTCATCAATGACCTTGATACAGACATTCATCAATTTATCCGCTGCCTTCACTCCTCACCGCCAAAAAATATTATCGACTCTCTGACAGCTCGCCTGACCATTGGTGAAACGTATTTCCTGCGTGATAAAAATTTTTTCCAGATTTTGCAGGATCATATCCTTAGGGGAGTCATCGAGCACCCGAAAAGAAAAACAAAAAAAATTATTTTCTGGAGTGCCGGCTGTGCAAGCGGTGAAGAACCCTATTCCATTGCCATATTAATCGATCAAATGTCGCCCGTATTGAAAAACTGGGACATTACGATCATCGGTTCGGATATCAACCCGGTTGCGCTGAATAAAGCAAGAAAAGGCATCTATTCCAACTGGTCCCTTCGAGGAACCCCTGAAAAAATCATAAAAAAATATTTTACCCCGACGGCCGGCAACTATTTTGAAATTGCACCGCATATCAGGCAAATGGTTCGTTTTTTTCAGCTGAACCTCATGGATGATAATTACCCGGCATCCCTCAATTTCTATGAAGCCATGGATATCATTTTATGCCGTAATGTTCTCATGTACTTTAATGAACAGGGCAGAAACAGCGCAATCCAAAAGCTGTCGCAATTACTGATTGAAAACGGATGGCTGATTACCGGACCGGCTGAGTCCGGATTTGTCAATCTATCTGAATTTTCATCCGTCCGGTTTCCCAATGCGCTGTATCACAGAAAAGGGCCTCCCAGAAAAACCATCGAAAATTTTAATCCGATCAGGATCAGCCGGAAAGTTCATAGCACCCGCCCCACCGTGACTGTTAAATCCGGGAAAAGATTCACCGACAGAAAATATGTACGTCGAATTACAGACGGTGTGGTTACTCGACCTCCTAAAAAACAGAAGTATGTTATGTATCAGGAAGCATTGAATGATTATAACCGGGGAGATTACTTGCAATCAGTGAAAAAGCTGTTAACAATTATATCAAAAGGAAAAAATAACAATAATTCTTTTTTAATGAAAACCGAATCAATGATACTTCTGGCAAAATCCTACGCAAATATTGGTGAACTGGCGCAAGCCAAAACCTGGTGTGAAAAAGCAATTAACACGGAAAAACTAAACCCTGAAATATATTATCTTTTATCCACAATTTTTCAATCCTCCGGAAATATCGATGACTCTGTGAAATCACTTAAGCAGTCGATTTACCTTGATCCTGAATTCATCATGGCCCATTTTACCTTAGGCATGCTGCTGCTTCAAAAGAATGCGCCGGCTGAGAGCAGAAAAAGCATGCAAAATGCATTATCGTTACTGGAACTGCAGGGTGCTGAAGAAGTCCTGCCTTATTCTGAAGGCATGGCGGCCGGAAGATTGATTGAAACAATTAAATCAATGAAAACAAATTAAAAGATGGATGCCAAACCCTCTCAAAGCGATCCAATTGCCGAAGAGATACTAAAAAAACGTGCTCAAAAACTGGCACAACCAATATCTATAGACAATAAATACTTAACCAAAATGGCAGTGGTTGAATTTCGGATTTCCCATGAAATTTATGCATTGGAATTAAAGCGGATCAGGATCATTCATCCTTTAAAAGAGCTGACATTTATTCCCGGAACACCTGATTTTATCAGGGGCGTCATCAATTTACGAGGAGAAATCATCTCCGTTGTCGATCTAAAAGTTTTTTTTGATCTTCCGGATCAGGGATTTACCAATTTATCACAGGTTATCATTTTAACATCTGACGAAATGGAATTTGGCATTCTGGCTGACGAAATTCTGGGGGTTGCAGAAATATCAAAAAATGATATCCAGCCATCACTGCCGACACTCACCGGAGTCCGGCAGGAATACCTCAAAGGGGTTACCGGAAACGGCATGGTCGTTCTTGATGATGAAAAGCTTCTCTCAGATGAGAAAATGTGCATCAACTTATAATGAACTTATAAAAAGTCAGATTCGGATGGTAAAGAAAAAAGCTCCAAATTCAAGGCGCACAAATTTTGAGGAATGAGGCGTAATCAGTCTACTCCGCAGTGACGAAAAATGCAGTGCAACACAGAATTTGGACTTTTTGCGAAGCCATCAACTTATAATATTCTAATCCTTATGGTTCTGACACGGCAGGAGGAAAATCAATATGTTCCGGTCCATATCTAAAAGCATCATGGCCAAACTGATCGTCCAATTCTTTGTAGTGGGTTTAATACCGCTGATTGGAATGGGAACACTGACCTACTATTTATCCAAGGACGCAATGGAGAAAGAAGTGTTTAATCATATTGCTTCCGTTAACAGCATTAAAAAAGTTCAAATTCTTGAATTTTTAAAAGACCGAATGAAAAATCTCACCCTGCTTTCAAGGACCCAGCATATCCGAACCATGCTGAGCAACAAAACCTACCAGGAAATGAGTCCCATTTTTGAGTATTACATGAAAGTGTTTGGATACAACGATATCATTCTGCTCAACGAAAATGGCCAAACACTGTATTCAGCCGCCAAAAATATGGAGTACGATATTGACAGCGACGTTAAGGTGGAAACAGAAGTTGCAACCAGGGATCTCTGGGAAAAAATCATAAAAACCGACATCCCGATAATGACGGATATTATCAAATACCATAAGAACACCGCCCCGGCTCTTTTTATGGGCGCCCCTGTTTTCGCGGATACCGGAGAAATGAATGCTGTTTTAATATGCCAGGTGAATGCCACACGTATTAATGTATTGATCTCAGAACAAACCGGAATGGGAGACTCCCGCGATACGTATATTGTTGGCTCAGACCTTTTGATGCGATCAAGGTCACGGTTTCTGGGAAATGACACCATTTTGAAACAAAAAGTGGATACCCGGACAGCAAAACAAGCATTTAAAAATGAACTCGGGACGGAAAGGGGCAAGGACTATCGCGGCATCGAAGTGCTAAGCGCCTATTCACACCTGGGGTTGACTGAAAAAATCGGCACTGATTTTGACTGGGCGATTATTACCAAAATTGATGAAAATGAAGCATTTGCCTTGCTGAACAAATTAAAAATGAATACCTTCTGGGGCATGGTGGTATTCATTTTTCTCGTGGGAATTGTGGGATTTATCCAGTCCAGAATGATTGCGAAACCGATTAATGAACTCTCATACCGGATTGTCATGCTAAATGACGGTGATTTTACAGCAGAAGTACCCTTAACCCATCCGAACAGGTCAGATGAAATCGGACTCTTATTGAGAACATTCAATGACGGCAGCAGAAAACTCCGGAAACAGATGAAAAGCCTTCTGGATTCCACAAATCTTTTGGTATCATCCATCACACGCATATCCACCACTGCTTCGCAACTAGCAACCAGCGCATCCGAAACATCCAGTTCAATCAGTGAAGTCACCACCACGGCAGAAGAAGTCAAACAGACATCACAGGTGGCGAGTGAAAAAGCAGACTATGTTGCCAGGAGTGCGGATGCAACCACCCGGATATCCTATGCCGGCAAACAGGCAACAGAAAATACGATGATCGGTATTGAACGGATACGGGAAGAAATGAACAATATTGCCGAAAGTACCGTTCAGCTAAGCAGTCAAACCAAAAGTATCGAAGACATCATCAACACCGTCTCGGATTTTGCCGACCAGTCAAATATACTTTCCGTCAATGCGGCCATTGAAGCGGCAAAGGCCGGAGAGCATGGAAAAGGGTTTGCGGTAGTTGCCCAGGAAATTAAAACACTGGCCAACCAGTCAAAAGAGGCAACTAACCAGGTCAGAGAGATCCTGGAAGAGATTCAAAAGGCAACCAGTACGGCAGTCATGGCAACGGAACGGGGCACGAAAACGGTTGCCGAAGCGGTTGAACTTTCCGAACAGTCCGGCGATGCAATTGATCGACTAACCAACAGGGTGACGGAATCATCAGAAGCAGCCATACAGATCACCGCCTCCAACCAGCAGCAACTGTCCGGCATGGACCAGCTCGCACAGGCAATGGAAAGTATCAATGACGCCACACAACAGAATCTTGAAGGCGTCAAACACCTGGAAGACGCGATTAAAGGCCTTGAAGAGACGGCCCAGACAGTGAAATCAGTTACATCCAGTTATAAGATTTAAGGTAGATGGATTTAAGGCCGAAGGTTGAAGGTAACAGGCTGTTAACCTTGGAAAAAATTAGATTCCGGCAGCAATCAACTTTAAATCATTATAACGATAAAATTCGAATATAAGCTATCCAAGAATGAATAATCAGGATTTACAGCAACAGCTTCTTGAAGCCTTTAAAACAGAGGCGGAAGAGCGTATTGCGAGCATGTTTTCGAATCTCACGGAGCTGGAAAAAAGCACGGATGCGGAAAGTCTCGGCAAAATGCTCGAAATCGTCTACCGTGAAGCGCACAGCCTTAAAGGTGCCGCACGTTCTGTTAATATCATCCCTGTTGAGACGCTTTGCCAGGAAATCGAAGGTCTGTTCAGCAAGCTCAAAGAAGAAAAGATCATCTTCACGCCGGACCTTTTTGACACGCTTCATGATGCTGTCGGTGTTATTGAAAAATATCTTTCAGCGCCTGAACCTGAGCGGCATAACTTTGAAGATACTATTGGTGAACTGACCGAAGCATTGTCAGTTTATAAACAGACAGAGAATGGATCAAAGAGACCAGGGCCGGAAACACAACAAAAAAACAAAGTGCCTGCCGAACAAGAACAAATCATCATACCTGAGACCCTTTCCCCGAAAAAACAATCTTCAGCGCCGGCGCCGGCTCAGCCTCAGGCACCGGAAACACTAGAAATTTTTAAACCTGTTGAAGATGTCGGTCAATCCAGGTTATCACAAAAATCTTCCGCCAAGACATGGTTTGCTGATACGGTTCGCATATCTACTGCAAAACTGGACTCCCTGCTGTTAAAAGCAGAAGAGTTGATAACTTTAAAACAAATATTAAACCAGCATCTTAATCAGATCCAGGGAACCAGTAATTTTATCGAAAAATGGAAAAAAATATCAGAAAAATCCAAAAATGAACTTCGGAAAATCAGGCTTCAGCTTCATAACAACAGCCTATTGGATCGTTTTTTTCAACTCTATAATATGAACCATGATCAAATTGAGGAAACCGACAGTAAAATCAATGAACTGGCTGCTTCTGTGGAGCAAAGTAATCGATTGCTCGGCGGCATGGTTGATGATCTTCTCGATGAGATGAAAAAAACATCTCTGCTCCCGTTTTCAACGTTGTTTTCAATTTTACCCAGAATGGTTCGTGAAATCTCAAGAGATCTGGGAAAAGATGTTGATTTTGAACTCTCCGGCGGTGATATTGAAATTGACAAACGGATTCTCGAGGGCCTCAAAGATCCGCTCATTCACCTGATCCGTAACGCAATTGATCATGGCATAGAAATGCCTGATACGCGTAAACTGAAACAGAAATCCCCCTGGGGTAAAATACGTCTCACTGTTTCCCAGCCGGAAAGCAATAAAGTCGAAATTACAGTTTTTGATGATGGAAAAGGTGTCGACGTAGAAGCCATCCGCAAAAAAGCAATAAAAGCAGGATTGCTTTCTGATACCAAGGCGACTGAACTAACTGATGATGAAACAATCTCCCTGATATTTCAATCCGGTATTTCAACCAGTCCCTTAATTACAGAAATTTCAGGACGCGGCCTGGGTATGGCGATTGTTCAGGAACATATTGAAAACCTCAGCGGATTGATTTTTATTTCCACTGACCCCGGTAATGGCACAACATTTAAAATTGAATTGCCGGTTTCCCTTGCAACATTCAGGGGAGTTATTGTGTCTGCATCCGGACATAATTATATTTTACCTGTTGCCCATATTGAACACACCATTCGAATTGAACCCTGCGAAATCAAAACCGTTGAGAATAAGTCCATAATTTCATTAAATGAACACCCGGTCTCTTTGGTCGCCTTGTCAGATTTATTAGGACTGCCCCATCAACCTTTACCGGATACAAAAACGAAAAAATTTACCATGCCGGTGGTCATTCTGGGCAGCAGCGAAAAAAAAATCGCATGTATTGTTGACAACGTAACCAATGAACAGGATGTGCTGGTCAAAAGCCTGGGCAAGCAGTTAAAAAGAATCCCCAACATCAGCGGCGCGACGATTCTTGGAAACGGCCAGGTCGTTCCGATCTTGAATGTTAACGACCTTATATCAATTTCTTCCGGAAAATCGATTTCTCTTACCATGGAAAAAAAGATTGATATGAAAAAAAATGAACCACAAAAAACTTTATTAATTGTTGAAGATTCTTTCACGTCAAGAACGCTGCTGAAAAACATCCTTGAGGCTTCCGGCTATACGGTAACCACGGCCATCGACGGTGAAGACGGGTATCAGCAGCTGAAACTGGGATATTACGACGCGGTGATATCAGATATTGAAATGCCGAAAATGAACGGATTTGAATTAACCCGTAAAATTCGCGAAACCGAAACACTTGCCGATAAGCCGATTATCCTGGTAACAAGTCTTGACTCCAGGCAAGACCGGGAAAAAGGAATTGATGTGGGCGCGGATGCCTATATCGTAAAAAGCAGTTTTGACCAGAACAATCTGCTTGAGGTGTTGGAAAGGTTGGTGTAGATTCAGTATTTCCGCATTGAATAGAAATTGCCCCGTAAATGCCATGGGCCTTTGAAATATATTGAAAGGGATAAATTAAAAACCGATGAAAAAAGACTTTGGAGTAATGCTCGTTGAAGATAGCCGGACTCAGGCATTAAAATTCCAGCTAATGCTTGAAAGTCATGGTTATCACGTCACAGTAGCTCAAAACGGACTGGAAGCAATGAATATGCTCCTGAACAGCCAGACTTCAATAGTCATATCAGACTGGATAATGCCTGAAATGGATGGGTCTGAATTATGCCGCGCCATCCGAAAACATGATTTCGGCAACTATTTGTATATTATACTTTTAACGGCAAAAGACTCTAAAAATGATATCATTGAAGGACTGGAAGCCGGGGCAGATGATTATCTGACAAAACCGGTGGATGACGCGGAATTGATTGCCAGATTAACAACCGCGGAAAGGGTGATCCGGCTTGAATCATCACTCAAACAAAGAAATAATGAGATTGCTCTGCTTTCGATCACCGATCCGCTCACCAAAATTTTCAACCGGGGCTATCTGAATGACAATCTTCCAAAAGCCTTTAAACGCGCCATCCGCTATAACCAGAAACTTTCGATCATTATTTGCGATATCGACCATTTTAAAACAGTCAATGACAATTACGGTCATCAGACTGGAGACATTGTACTGAAATCTTTTGTAAAGGAGTTAAACAGCTCATTAAGAAAAGACCTGGACTGGATGGCGCGATATGGCGGAGAAGAATTTATCATCGTGCTGCCTGAAACGGATTTAAACGGAGCAACTGCCGCGGCTGAGAGATTTCGTTCTAGAATTTCAAAATTAGTTACCCATGCCGAAGGTAAAGATATTCAGCTAACCGCCAGCTTCGGGATAGCGGCAATATCGCATGAAGGTGACAAATCTTACCTGACCACAGATGATTTGATCCAGGCGGCCGACCGGTGTCTTTATCAGGCCAAGGATCGCGGACGGAACAAATGCATTGGGGCGTCGATATGATTAAGGTATTAATCGTCGATGATTCTTTAACGACCCGGGAATACCTCAAACACATTATTGATTCAAATCCCCGGCTGCAAATAGCCGGAGAGGCAAAAGACGGAGAAGAAGCCCTTAAAAAGGCCGAGACAGCAAAACCGAATGTCATTATAATGGACATTCAAATGCCCGGCATGAACGGTTATGAGGCAACTCGTGCCATAATGGAAAAATGCCCGGTGCCGATTATTATTCACAGTGCGCTGGTGGCCCCGGAACAAACCGAAAATATTTTTAAATCCATGAAGGTCGGTGCGGTTGCCGTCTCCCAGAAACCCCCCGGACTCGGACATCCTGAATCAAAACAACTTGTTGAAAAACTGCTGCGAACAGTTAAATTAATGTCTGAAGTCAAAGTTGTCCGTTTATTAAAGCAGAAGGAAAAGATCCCGCAAACAAAACCCGATCATAAAAAAAAATTATTAAACGACGCCGCCAAGCCATCGACCGGCATCATCGCTATCGGGGCTTCTACCGGCGGCCCCCCGGTTCTGCAGACCATCCTCTCGAACTTAAACAATGATTTTACCATACCCATTGTTATTGTTCAGCACATTGCCAACGGATTTCTTGAAGGAATGCTCGACTGGCTTTCCAAAACAACGCATTTAACACTTAAAATCCCAAAAACCGGTGAACCCGTTAAAAACGGCCATGTGTATTTTGCGCCGGAGGACCACCATATTGATATTACACCTTCCCGGGTCTTTCGAATTTATAAAATAGATGCGCATGAAAACTTCAAACGTCCCATCTCCCACTTATTCTCTTCCGTTGCAAAAATATGCAAAGAGAATGCAACCGGTGTACTGCTCACCGGAATGGGCAATGATGGTGCCATCGGACTGAAAGAAATGAAGGCGCATGGTGCGATAACTTTGGCGCAGGATAAAGAAAGCTCCGTTGTATTCGGCATGCCGGGAGAAGCGATCAAGATAAATGCTGCGACTTATGTTCTTAACCCGACTGACATTACTTCCTTTATAAATAAAGTGTCACGTGAAATGGCCTCATAATGTTAATAAAGCGACACAGGACTGACCCCCTAAATGAGAGGTAAAGATACATATAATATCCTGGCTGTGGAAGACAGCATCACCCAGGCATTGCGTTTGGAGAAAATCCTTGAGCGCAACGGTTTTACAGTGACCGTTAAACATGACGGACAGTCTGCAATTGATTATTTAAATTCACATACCCCGTCACATACCCCGGATATGGTCATCAGTGACATCATCATGCCGTTGGTAGACGGTTACGGACTGTGCCGCCGGATTAAAGCACTTCCCCATTTAAAGGATATTCCTGTTGTCCTGCTGACCAGCCTTTCCGACACAGAAGATGTTTTCAACGCATTGACCAGCGGCGCGGACAGCTTTATAACCAAGCCATACAATGAAAGCGTCCTCATTGCCAGAATCCAGACAATTTTTCAGAACAAGGAACATCGTAAAAACCTTGCCAGAGAAAACGGCATTGAAATCTTTTTTAACGGAAAAATGTTTCAGATTCCGGACAATCCCTATCAGATTATCGATTTACTGTTTTCAACATATGAAAATGCGGTCCAGAGAAACTCTGAACTTGAGCAGGCAAACAGAGAAATCCTGAATACACAAAAGCAATTATCCAAAGCAAAAGTACTTGCCGAAGCCGCCAATCAGGCTAAAAGTGAATTTCTGGCCAGCATGAGCCATGAAATCAGGACCCCGATGAACGGGATTATCGGCATGACAGACCTGCTGCTTGATACTGATTTAACGATTGAGCAACACGAGTTTGGCAAGACTATCAAAAGCAGCGCAAACGCTTTGCTGGCAATAATCAACGATGTGCTTGATTTTTCCAAAATCGAAGCCGGGAAATTCACCCTGGATTCAATTGTATTTAATCTACGGGCGGCAGTTGAAGAAATCACCGAACTGCTTTCCATTAAAGCTTACGAAAAAGGACTGGATTTTGCCTGTATAGTCAACCATAAGCTTCCCTTTTATGTTAAAGGTGATCCCGGACGTCTTCGACAGGTCATGTTAAATCTTGCAGGCAACGCGATTAAATTCACTGACAAAGGGGAAGTTACCATTCATGCGGACCTGAAAAAAACAAGTGCAACCCATGTAACGGTTGAGTTCAGTGTGACAGATACGGGTCTGGGAATTGCCGAGTCGAAACTGGACCGTCTTTTTAAGTCCTTTTCCCAGCTTGAAGATTCAACAAACTGGAATCACGGAGGGACTGGACTGGGACTTGTCATCAGCAAAAGTATTGCGGAATTAATGGGAGGCTCCATTGGTGTTGTCACAAAAGAAGGTCACGGTTCCAAATTCTGGATTACTACTGTTTTTGAAAAAAATTTATCTCGATCGGACATCCAATCCGAAGTGCCGGGATACCTTCGGTCAAAACGAATCCTGATTGTTGAAGACAATGAAACGCACCGGCAGCTTATCAGTGAACTTTTAAAAACGCTTAAACTGCCCTTTGATGAAGCGATAACGGAAAATGAGACAATTGAAAAACTTGATGCAGCCCACAACCGCGGAAACCCATTCAGTATTATCATCATTGATTATCACCTGCAGGGAAACTGCGGGAAGCACCTTGGCCGGAAAATTAAATCCCACGCTGATTTTAAGGATATTGATATCATCATGCTGGCGGAAAAAGGTGCACGAAACAATGGTGAAACGCTTCATAAAAATGAATTTTCAGCTTATCTCACAAAACCGTTAAAACACGATCAACTTTATAACTGCCTGACGGAATTGTCACAATCACCTTCAAATGCCTTTAAAAAACCCAAAAGCCCGATTATCACCAATCACTCCATCATTGAAACGATGAAACAGAATATTTCCATCCTGCTGGTTGAAGATAACCGGGTGAATCAGATGGTTACACAAAAGATTTTAACCAAAAACGGGTATCCGGTTGATATCGCAAATAACGGCATTGAGGCAATCTCCGCGCTTGAAAAAAACAGTTACGATATTGTCCTGATGGATATTTTAATGCCCCAAATGGGGGGGTATGAAGCCACCCGGCAAATACGATCCCCTGAATCAAATGTGATTGATCACGACTTGCCTATTATTGCTTTGACTGCCAGCGCACTGGCTGAAGATGAAGAAAAATGTTTGTCCGCAGGCATGAATGATTATATTGCCAAACCGGTAAAACCCCAGGAACTGATCGATAAAGTAAAAAAATGGTCATGGAATAACAAAGAATAAATCATCAGGAGACATTTATGTACCGCGAAAACTATATAAATTCGCTTCGGGCTGAAATGGTAGCCATGGTTGAAAAAAACCTGACCCCTGTAGCCAAGGAATACGGCTACAGTGATGTTCCACTGGAATCCACCATCAAATGGCGCCCAATGGTTCTGATTCTCGGCAATTATTCTTCAGGGAAATCCACCCTGATTAATGAATTTCTCGGTGCGGATATTCAGGCAATCGGCCAGGCGCCCACAGATGACTCTTTTACTATCATCACACACGATGATTCAACTGATGACAATCAGGAAATTCATGTTACCCAGGAACGCGACGGCAAATTCCTGCTCAACGACCCGGATTATCCTTTTGAAATACTCAAAAAACACGGTCAGCGCTTTGCAGCACATTTTCGACTTAAAAAAATCAATTCCCGGTTTTTAAAAAACCTGGCGTTAATTGACACCCCCGGAATGCTCGACAGCATCACCGAACGCGACCGCGGCTATGATTACCAAGAAGTTATTGGTGACCTGGCCCAGCTCGCAGATCTCGTTCTTGTTCTGTTTGACCCGCATAAAGCCGGTACTGTCAGGGAATCCCATACCAGTTTGAGGGAAACCATCACCACCCGTACTTTTGAAGACAGGGTTCTGTTTGTCTTAAATCGGATCGATGAATGCGCTTCTTTAAGTGATCTGCTCCAGGTTTACGGCACTTTGTGCTGGAATTTGTCTCAGATTACGGGACGAAAGGACATTCCTGCCATCCTCCTGACCTATTCATCAAGGGCGGCAAAAAATTCAACCAGCCATGAAAAAGATCGTGGTTTTTTATATAACCTGGAAAACCAGAGACAAAAATTAAAAAATTCGGTTTTAGATGCACCCCGCTATCGGCTGGATAACCTGGCGACATTTGTTGAAACCCATGCCGAACGTCTTGATCACTTCCTGGAAGCCATTCTCAGTTACCGGAAACGACTCAGACGATTCCGCGCCCGGTTTGGCATGATCGGCTTAATTATCAGCATAATAGCCGGCACAGTTGCAATTTTTATAGGTGTTTCCACAGGTTTCCTCGGTGGTTTTTATGACACCATGGCCATTGGTGCCGGTGGTGTTGCGGCCTGTCTCTGCATGGTTTTCTGGATGCTCATGCCCATGAAATACTTTAAATCCGTATTCCATCGAAAATATCTCAAAAACATAGACAGGCTGATACCCCTTGAAACCCAGACCCGTAAAGACAGCTGGCAGGCCGTCCGGGAACTGGCTTACAAATACCTTAAAAAAACAAATGGCCGATTCTCTTTGCGTAATGTCAAACAGCAATACACAACCGTACATCAGGTTTTTGTCGAAGGGACGCGTGAAATCCGAAAAGCGTTAAATGAACTTTCAAACATTAAATTCGATGAAACAACTCCCGGTGAAGAACCTGCCGGGCCGCAAATTAACGAAAACCCTGCACAAAACCAGGCCCCCGGTCATTCTTCAACACCTAAATCCACATCGTAAATAAAATGTGAAGTTCAAATTTGACATATGACGAGTCTCATCACTTCAATTACGGTTCAAAAAAAAAACAGGAATCGTTTCAATATTTTTATCAACGAACAATATGCGTTTTCATTGAATCGTCAACAAGCTGAAGGCCTCAAACAGAGCGATCATCTCTCCAGGAACAAAATTGAAAAACTGAAACAGGCCGACGAGCAGGATACTGCATACTCCCGTGCCATGTTTTATCTGAAATTCAGACCCCGCAGCCGGATGGAAATTAAACAGTATTTAAAAGGAAAAAAATTTTCACCGGTTGCTGTAGCGAGTGCCCTATCACGATTGGAAGCCAATGGATATATCAATGACTTGGATTTCGCACGTCTCTGGATCGAAAACCGGCTCCGTTTCAGACCGAAAGGGAGTTATGCGCTAAAGGGAGAATTAAGGGAAAAAGGAATCAACGAACAAATTATAAATGATGTTCTCATGGATTTTGATGAAACGGAATCCGCATGGGCAGCTGTTGCCCCAAGAGCGGACAGACTGCGAAAACTTGAAAAAAACGAATTTAAAAAAAAATTATATAATTTTTTGAACCGCAGGGGATTTGGCTATAGTATTTGTAAAGAAATCTGTGATCAGGCATGGGAGAATAGATGACATAACACTTCCCGACCGTCAATTGTTCCCCTTACCGGCGCTTTCTGACTGCATATTTTCAGAACCTCGGGGCATCTGGTGTGAAACCGGCATCCGGGGGGCGGTGAGGATGCGGATGGAATTTCCCCTTTTAACGGAATTCGCCGGCTCCGGCTCTTACCCGGCACCGGAACTGCAGCAATCAATGCTTTTGTATAGGGATGCAAGGGGTTATGAATGATGTCGAGAGTTGTTCCGGATTCTACGATTTGCCCTAAATACATGACTGCTATCCGGTCGGCAATGTTACTGACCACGCTCAAGTCATGAGAAATGAACAAATAGGAGAGCTGATAACGCTGCTGCAGGGAAATCAGCAAATTGATTACCTGTGCCTGAATCGAAACATCCAGTGCGCTGACAGCCTCATCACATATTATAAATTCAGGTCTTAAGGAGATAGCCCGTGCAATACTGATCCGCTGGCGCTGTCCGCCGGAAAACTCATGAGGGAACCGGTAAATTGAATCAGCCACAAGTCCAACCTCTTTTAACAGGCGTACTGCATGTTCTTTTCGGGAACCTTCAATTTTTTTAAACTGCACAAGCCCCTCTGTGACAATATCAATCACAGTCATTCGGGGATTTAATGACGACAGCGGATCTTGAAAGATCACCTGGATCCGTTCCCGCAAACGGTTCATTTCATGCCGCTTCAACTCATGCAAAGGAATTTTATCAAAAAAAGCTTTTCCGCCATTTGATTTTTCAAGACCCAGAAGCGTCCTTCCCAGAGTGGTTTTGCCGCAACCCGACTCCCCCACAAGCCCCAGTGTTTCACCACGATAGATACGCAGGCAGACACCGTCAACGGCACGGACATGATCAGCAGTTTTTGAAAAAAAACCCCGTTTTACAGGGAACCAGGTTTTTAAATCAGTCACCTTAAGCAGGGGCTCCGGTTTGTCGTCCAATTTCTCTGCTGCGCTTATCATTAGTTTTTTAACTTTCATAAAATTACCACGCCGGTATTTTTTCAGCTGAAAAAGAGCCTATCCGGAACTGTCTGCCAATAAAAAACAGGCGGCCCGATGGCCATTGCCGCATTCATAAAACGGGGGGGGTTCCGTAATGCACTTTTCCATTGAAAACGCACACCGCTTTTCAAAATGGCATCCTTTGGGATAATCAAACGGTGAAGGTACTTGGCCCGGAATGTCTTTTAGTTCAGTCCGCCCTCCCGTAAGCTTGGGAATGGCTTCCAGCAACCCGATGGTATATGGATGCTTGGGGTTTGAGAAAATATCTTCGCGGCTGCCCGATTCAACGATTTGAGAAGCATACATGACCAGGATACGCTCGCACATCTCCCATACAACCCCCATGTCATGGGTGATCAAAAGCATGGAAGTATGCTTCTTTTTCATCGCCTTTATCAGTTCAAAGACCTGCGCCTGGGTAGTTACATCAAGCGCAGTTGTCGGTTCATCGGCAATGATCAGATTCGGCTCCAGCATCAGGGCCATGGCTATCATAACCCGCTGCTGCATGCCCCCGGAAAGCTGAAACGGATAAGCAAACATTCTGTCCGTTGCATCCGGTATTCCCACTTTACTTAACCATTGTTCAGCAAACCGCCAGGCCTCTTTTTTCGGCATATCCTGATGCAGTAAAAGAGCTTCAAGCATCTGACGGCCGATGCGGTGAAGGGGGGAAAGCGCGGACAACGGTTCCTGAAAAATCATGCTGATAGCGCGCCCCCTGATATCCTGCAATTGTTCGGAAGCCATCGCCATGATATCATTTCCATCAAACCATATTTCCCCCGATTCAATATTCCCCGGAGGCGAAGGAATCAGGCGGGGTATACTCAGGGCCGTCACAGATTTTCCACAACCCGACTCTCCCACCAGGCCAACGTTTTCACCCTTTTCAACATGAAAGGAGACTCTGTCAGCCGCTTTGAACGTTCCGTCGTCGGTTGAAAAACTGACGGTCAGGTCCCTGACTGTCAAAAGTCTGTTCCCTGATTCACATAGTTCACTTGATACAGCTTCCTTATTCCGGGCGGTCGTATCCATCAATGCATTACTATTGAAATCTGCTGTATTGTTTTGGGTCATAAGCGTTTCGAATTCCTTCTCCGACAAAAACGCCGAGCAGCATTACTGAAAACAAAGCCAGTGACGGGTAAAGGATCAGCCACCAGGCCCATCGGTACTGCTGCGCCTGAAATAAAAGTTCACCCCAGCTCGGCGTTGGCGGGGGGAGCCCAAAACCGAGATAATCCAGTGCCGCAAGTGCGCCGATAGCCCCCACGAGAAAAAAGGGGAAAAAAGTTATCACCGGAACCAGGGCATTGGGGAGGATATGTTTATAAATGATTTTAATCGAGGGAACGCCCATGCATTTAGCGGCCTCGACAAATGGTCTTTTTCGTAAGCTTAAAAATTCCGCCCTTATATAATAAGAAATCCCCACCCAGTTGAATAATCCGTAGCAGATTAACAGCAGGGTGAAACTTCTCCCATATATCGATCCCATTAAAATCATTACATAGAGAAAAGGAAGCGCACTCCAGATTTCAATCATCCGCTGGGCCGTGATATCCAGCTTTCCGGCATAATATCCCTGAACCGCGCCGGCCATCACGCCGATCATCATGGAGCAGCCGACAAGCATCAACCCAAACGTTAAGGATATTCTAAGGCCGTAAAGAATTCGAGCAAGGACATCCCTGCCCGCCCCGTCAATTCCCATGGGATGGTCTTTAACCGGTGGGTACGGGAATAGAACCTCTTCTTTTAAAAATGAAGCTGTATACTGGTGCTGGTCGATGACCACGCGGTAGTCATCAACGGGCTGATTGAATCTGGTTTGCACGAGATTTAAAAGAATACGCACCTCATCTTCCGCAATCTGGTGCCAGATACCTGCCCCGGTTACAACCGGTTGAAGCGAACGGTCAAAAACAATCGATTCTGCCGGCTCTCTGTTGCTGACCATTTCCTTTAACGTCAACCTGATTTTTCTGGGCGGATTTTTCCGAGGCCGGTAAGTTGCCAATGAGGCAAGCATTTTTTCCCCTAAGTGGTTCTGGATCGTAAATTCGACAAATCCGGCGGTCTGATTTGCAAACCGTGCGGCAATGGTTTGTTCTAACGTATCCGGCAGAATAAAATATTTCAAAAGGTTTTCACCCCGGAAATTATTCTCCGGATCGTTTAAAAATGATTCCAAAAACATGGACCGGACAACCGTAAAGTCGCTTTGAATATCAACGGTTCCAATCCGCGGCACCAGTGTCAGCCTGAGTTCAACTTCATCTGGTACGAAAATAGCTTTTGGATTGATACTTTCTAAAGGACTGTAAGGTATCAGGGGAAAAATCATGTAATTTTCAGAAGAGCCACAAAAAGCCTCGGATTGACTTAACAGCCGGTAATCCGGCCGGGTTTGCCTTCCGCTGCCGGTAAACTCATTTTCTGAGTAATACTTAACCACCGGAAAATAAGACCGTCCGTTATACGTAATATATAACGGTACATTATTGCACAGCCCCTCTGAAAGCAGGCTCAACCCATATAAAACAACAAGGATCCATAAAGAAAAGTAGGCCCGTTTCATGGATTTGAAACGTAAAAATCGTTTTTTAGCCACCGGATTTTTGAATATTCGAATTTTCATCATGCATCAGGATTTCTGAAAATTAATACGCGGATCGATCAAAACATATAAAAGATCTGAAAATATATTTCCCAATAACCCGAGAATGGACGTCAGTGAAAGAATACCCATAAAAACCGGATAATCCCGCCCGACAATCGCCTCTAAGCTCAAGCGGCCCATGCCCGGAATTTCAAACACCTGTTCGATAATCACCGACCCGGCAAACATGACGGTCAGGATTCCCCCCATGCCGGTTGCAATGGGAATCAGAGAATTTCTGAATGCATGCCCCCATACCGCACGTGTAAAACTGCCCCCCTTGGCAATCACAGTTCTGATATAATCTTTACTGATCTGCTCAATTAATGAATTTTTCATCAAAAGGGTCAATACGGCAAAATTGCCAATCACATAGCATAAAACCGGCAAAAACATGTGCATGAATATATCTTTTGCTTTTCCCGTCGGGGTTAAGGCATAGTATCCGTCAGAATGAAACCCGGAGATGGGGAATATATCCCCCATGCCTTCAACAGTGCCGCATAACAACATTTTAAGAACCATTCCCATTGCAAATGCCGGGATTGCATAACCTACAAACACGATAATGCTTGAAGTCATATCAAACATCGTATTATGGCGAAGGGCCTTGAAAATACCCAGGGGAATGCAGATCAGGTAGGATAACAAGAATCCGGTTATCCCGAAAATTATCGATACTTTAAATCTTTCTTTGATCAGCTGCCAGGCAGTTTTGTTGGGGAACTTGTATGACGGCATTTTCATGCCGATTCGATCGATGACCAGCCATTTCCAGTATCGTTTATAGAATGGCTGATCAAACCCATAATAAGATTCGATTTCCTTCCTCTGCTTCTCGCTGATTGACTGGGCCAAGCCATCACCAATGCTTATTTCACCGCTTCCAATGCCTTTCATTTGCATGATCGCCTGTTCCACCGGTCCGCCCGGAACAAATTGAATGATCAGAAAACACAAGACGGTGATGCCGATAAATGTTGGAATAATCAATAATAAACGTTTAATAAAATAATCCAGCCGTTCCATTATTCCTTAACCATCCTGTTAATTATTCAGGTTATTGTGAAAAAAGGCAGTCTTGACGTGATTTAACTATTTTTATTATAAGATAATCCATGTATTATCAAGAAATATGGCAATCCATATTCATATTACTTCTAATTCCTCAGGCACCAAAACTTTTGCTTCATGAAATTTCGATCGATCTGTACAGCAAACACGGATCATTTTTATTGACAAGTTCCTGTTTTTTCGGAAAAATTAAAAAACCAATTTTTAAACATACAGGCATACTCCGTCTTAAACGTGAAGGCTTGCCCCTGTCTTTGATTATGTGCGATATGGACTGCTTTAAATCATATAATGATACTTACGGACATCAAAACGGCGACAGGTGCCTGCGTTCTATTGCAGATGCCATCACAAAGACGGTGAAGCGATCTGTCGATGTGGTTGCACGGTACGGAGGAGAAGAATTTGCCATAATCATGCCGAACACAGATCTGTATGGTGCACTCAAAGTAGCTAGATCGGCACGGGCGGCCATTGAACAACTTAAAATCCCGAATAAGGCATCATCAAGTTATAATAACAAGAAACAAAAAAAGGGGATCGCAGCAAATGCTGTATCCCCTTAAAATTCTAAAAAACAAATAAATTTTAACGTTTTGAGAACTGGAATCTTGCGCGGGCGCCTTTTTGACCGTATTTCTTTCGTTCTTTCTTTCGTGGATCGCGCTTTACAAAACCCGCTCTTTTCAAAATTGCTCGAAAATCCGGGTTAATCAGAAAAAGGGCCTGAGTAATACCATGACGGACAGCTCCGGCCTGTCCCACTGTTCCGCCGCCTTTTACAGTGACTCGGATATCAAATTCACCCACTGTATTGGTCAACTCAAGGGGTTGTGCTGTAATCTGCTTTGCGGCATCCACTGTAAAATATTCATTCATCGGCTTGTTATTGATGATAATTTCGCCCTTTCCGGGTTTCAGCCATGTTCTTGCGACAGCAGTTTTACGCCTTCCGGTTGCATAGTAAATATTTTCTTGTCCCATTAAACGCTTTGCTCCAATATAATGATTAAATTAAATAATTTTTAAATACTTGCTTTCACATCAAAGATTTGAGGCTGCTGAGCTTTATGCGGATGTTCGCTGCCGGCATAAACTTTTAACTTGCTGAACATTGAACGGCCTAATGAATTTTTCGGAAGCATACCTTTGACTGCAAACCGAACAAGGTCTTCAGGTCTTTTTTCTAGAAGATTTTCAGCGGTTATTTCTTTTAAGCCTCCGATATATCCGCTATGGTGATAATATATTTTCTGCTGTCGTTTTCTGCCGGTTAAAACAATTTTATCCGCATTAAGCACAATAATAAAATCGCCGCAATCCACATGGGGCGTGAACAGCGGATTATGTTTTCCTCTTAATCTTGCCGCCACGACACTGGCAAGACGTCCGAGGACCAGACCTTCAGCATCCACAACCCACCATTTCTCCTGAATATCGTCCCGCTTGGCACTGTAAGTATATTTCTTCACTGTATATAACTCCTGCAAAAATTTAATTCGTGATAATTAATGAAAATTTGTCCGGATGTCAAGAGAAAACTGAGTTATTTTCAGACATTTCATCACCGGCACGTCCATCATAATTGACACGAATTTCGTTTTTTTATTATAGATGGTACGATTAAAAGCTGGTCTATTTGACAATTCAATCTTAAAAAAAACAATAACATGACGTTTTTAGAAGTCGAAGTCAAGTTTTTTCTAACAGTTTTCTAACAGTTTTTTCTGACAGATATTCTACCGTGTACCGGCAAATTATAAAATACAATGCTGTTTTTTTGCGAAGCCATCAAAAAAATTCAGCCGTCTATTTACGGCCGAAAAATAATCCGGCAGTAACCATCACTGTCTGTCGACCGCGGTGATTGTGACGATACTCCCTTTTGATTCCCCGCAAAATTCAGATGCACTCCCACAGTTTACTGAAATTTCGATAAATCCCATGCTTCCAATAACTGCCAGTAATGACTGCAGCCCTGCATCCCGGTAACAGGCGGATAAACCGGCGATTTGATGACCGGCAATCGAAATTTTCAAATCACGCTCAATTACAAAACCGAATGTTTTTTGAATAAACTGATAATCAATATTTGTAATCAAATTCCCAAAATGATCAACACCGATGACTGTTCCCACAATTTCCCCGTTTTGCGACTGATACGGCATCGGTAAATCCAGAAGCGCGGTTTGATCCGTTTTAATTTCAGGGCCTAATCGGTCAACCGGTAAACCTTTGCTCAAATGGCCGGCAACCGGCGCAAAAATATCCCGCCCATGAAAGGTATTACTGACAGGTTTAAGAAAATAGACGTCATTTTCTACTTTTGTGATGGAATCCACTTTACCGCATTTCAGGATAAGACTCAGTACGCCGTTATCCGGTGCCAGAAAGTAATGCCCTGCCATTGATAACACTATAATCGAGCGATGACTCCCGACCCCTGGATCAACCACTACAACATGGATAGATCCTGGCGAAAAATACCGGTAGGCGGAATAAATACAGTAAGCAGCGCCTGAAACATCCTGGGGCTCAATTTCATGGGTGATATCTATGATGGCGGCGGAAGGGTCCACAGAAAGGATAACGCCCTTCATGATACCGACATACGGATCGGAAGTGCCGAAATCTGTGATAAGCGTAATCATTTATGCTGACGTTTTTTCCAGCCCAAGATGCTTATAAGCCATATCAGAAGCTCGTCTACCGGCCGCTGTTCTCATGATAAACCCGATTTTAAGCAAAAACGGCTCCACAACATCCACCAGTGTGTCGGTTTCCTCCTGAAGGGTTGCGGCCACTGCCTCGATTCCGACCGGTCCCCCGTTATAATAGTTGATCACAGTCAATAAATACCGCCGGTCAAGCGGTGTCAACCCCACTTCATCAACACCCTCCAGATCCAACGCCTCCTCGACCGTCTTTTTACTGATTCTGCCGTCAGCGCGCACCTGGGAATAATCCCTGGCACGTTTTAACAAACGGTTTATAATCCGCGGCGTCCCGCGGGACCGCCTGGCCAGTGAAACCGAGCCACCGCTGTCAATATGCAGGTTGAGCAATGCCGCAGAACGCCGGACGATCTTTTCCAGATCGTCGGTATTATAAAAATCAAGGCTCCGGAAAAGGCCGAATCGATCCCTTAAAGGCGATGACAGTAAACCGACCCGGGTGGTTGCCCCCACCAGCGTAAACTGCTTTAATTGCAAGCGATGGCTTCTTGCGTGTATCCCCTTGTCAAAAATAAAATCTATGGAAAAATCCTCCATGGCCGGATACAATAATTCCTCGACTGCCTTGGGGGTGCGGTGGATTTCATCTATGAACAGGACGTCACCGGTTTCCAGGTGGGTCAGCATTCCGATAAGGTCCCCCCCTTTCTCAAGGACCGGCCCGGAAGTCACCACCAGTTTGGTATTCATCTCATTGGCAATGATATGGGCAAGGGTGGTTTTTCCAAGTCCCGGCGGCCCATGAAACAATACATGTTCAAGCGCCTCCCCCCGCTGCTTGGTTGCTTCAATGGCAATCTCCAACGTTTCCAAAACCTCGGACTGTCCGATATATTCATGTAAACGTTCCGGGCGGAGTGATATAATTTCCGGTTCCTGATCAATGGGTAGCGTGGAGCTGGCCAGAATTCCCTGTTGCTCAGACGAATATGAAATAATATCATCACTCATTTAGCATTTCACCCCGATACACTTCATCAAAAAGATCCTCAGGATTTAAAATTAATGGCTTGCGTTTCATCGCGGCCTGGACCATCTGTTTTGCTTCAGGCATTTTATGGCCGAGCTGATCCACCAGAACACCGATGACCTGATCAACAAAATCTTCCGATGGCAATGGTTTGTCAGCATCTTCATCCCTGATCAATGCGAATTTACCCATTTTACCCTGAAGGGTTGCAATGATTTTTCTGGCAGTCCTGTCTCCAATACCGTTTAAGCGTTTCAAAGCCTCCAGATTTTTGGATTCAATGGCCCGCGCAATATCACGAACTGACAGATTCAGTGCCTTGATCGCCTTGAGGGGGCCAATGGCCTCGACAGAAATAAACATCTGGAAAAATTCACGTTCTGCTTCTAGATGAAACCCGATTAATACCGGCTTGGGTTGGCGTTCCGTCTGGTGGTAATATATAAACAACGAAACAGTATCGCCCACTGATTTTACGCTGATTGTCTCCATTACAAATAACGGAACAAGCACCTCGTACCCCACCTGATTGGCCAGCAGGATAATACGATCCGCTTCTTTTTTTAAAAGGGTTCCTTCAAGATATGCGATCATAATGATTGATGTATAAAAATTCGTGTCAATGCTGAATGTTATTTTAACCTAAACTTAGGTTTGGGTTAACCAATAACCAAATAAAATCACGGACGCCGGCCGGTTAACAGTTGGTGATCCCACCGAAAGAGCCCGATCATTGCCAACGCCATTGCATCCGATGCATGATAGGGTTTGATAGGCTTTTGATGGTTCAGACGGCGCCTGACGCTTTCCTCCAGCTGCTTTTTCCCTGCACTTCCGCTTCCAGTCAGAACCTGCTTGGCCTCGCGAACGGGGATCTCCATAACAGGGATATTTTTCCGGCACCCGGCAAGCAATATGACCCCTGTGACCTTGCCTAACGTTATTCCTGACTGGGGGAATTTTTCAACGGAAAATACATCCTCCACCACCATAAAATCGGGGGTTTCATCGTCTAATAACGATGAAAGCTTTGTGTAGATCAGGTTTAAACGATCCTGAAGTTTATACTTCGGGGATGTCTTAATCGTCCCGTATGAAAAACTTTTTACGGACAATCCGGTCCCTTGCAGTACCGCGACACCTGTTGCGGCTAAACCGGGATCGATTCCGACAACCTTAATCATCGGTTATAAGAAAAATCTGAAATAATTTTCTACTCAATCTGAGAAACCTTCTGCCGGGCGATCCTGGCTTCGTTTGCATCCGGAAATTTCTTGATCAGTTCCTTTAAAACCAACAGGGCATTGGCATTTTCGCCAAGTTTATGAAAGGCAATCCCCTGTTTTAAATATGCGGACTGAATTTTATTGCCCTTTGGATAGTTTTCAATCACTTCCTGGTATTCCAGTATGGCTTTCTGATACCAACCTTCGGTAAAATAGATCTCTCCGATCCAGAAGCGGGCATTGTCCGCCTTATCGGATTTTGGATATATTTCCAGAAACTTTTCAAACCCCTGTCGCGCTGTCTCATAGTCGGCCCGATCATAAGCCTGCTTGGAGACCTTGTACAACTCATCTTCGGACATTTTATCCTTGGTCGGCGGCGCGTCTTTGTCCTTTGCTGCGACATCTCCGCCGGGCTCAAACCCGACAAAATTCTCGATACGCTGAATACGGTTTTTATTTTCCGAAACCGTTTGAGAAAAATGATCGACTGTAATAGCAGTGTTTTTCAAGGAATCCGTCAGCTCCTGAATGCCCTGATTGATTTTATATTCAGTCTCATCAAACCGTCCGTTTAAATGCCTGACATCCTCTTTAACCCCATAGAATTCAGCCCCCTGACCGGCATACATATCCTTTAGACTGTTTTCGATGGCTTGCTGACTTTCAATCTCAGTCTTTAACTGCATAATTTTCTTTTGTAGAGATTTGTTTTCAATTTCCAGATGTGACATGCGCCGCTCTAAGCGTTTGACATCTTTATCTAACGCACATCCGGAAAAAATCATCAGGGCAGATATCACTAAAATAAATTTAATTCGCATAACGGACATCTCTTGCCTTTTTACCTGCATCATATTCTATGGATTAAAAAAACAACGCATAACCAACAACGAATAACCAATGATTCTTGAAACGTGAATTTTAGTCAAACCACTATTGGTGGCAGCGCTGCAGCCGATGAAGACTGCAGCACTGCATTTAACTATTGCCCGAACGAAAACCGCCAATTTTTCAGAATTTCGATCAGGACACTATCCGTCGCTATTTCAAAACCAGACAAGCGTTTAATTTTGAAGTTTAAAATGGGCCCGACGATTTTTAGCCCAGGCGCTTTCATTGTTGCCAAAATCAACTGGCCGCTCTTCTCCGTAGCTGACTGTACTTAATCGAGTGGTGCTGATACCGGCATTCATCAAAAATGTTTTGATACTCTGGGCGCGTCTTTGTCCCAGCGCGATATTGTATTCTTCAGTACCGCGTTCATCACAATGTCCTTCAATTAAAACTGAAGCCCCGGGATTTTCTCTGAGCCATGCAACCTTCTGCTTGATAACCTGACGGGCACTTGAGGTAAGCGTGGCATCATCAAAATTGAAATAAACATCCTCATCCACAAACTTCATTCGGGCTGCTTCTTTAATCCGGACAGCTTCCTGCTCCTGAAACCGCTGCGCTTCCAGTTCTTCTTCAGACAAGGATTGAGCGGCATCTCCCCCTTGTTCACCTGCAGCGCTGATTTCTGTTTCGGTCGGATACTGTTCCATTGGATCTAAGCGGGATTTTTTCTTGGAGCATGACGATACTGTCATTAAAAAGCCAACCATGAGAATTACCAATCCGATTTTAAAATAAATGTTACTTTTTTTCATGTTGCTCTCCTAAATAAAATTAAGTTCATGAATTCTATACAGTACCAAATATATAACGACATTCTCACCATACTAATTTTGATGGCTACGTCAAACATTCAAATTCTTTGCCATCTGAATCTGACTTTTTACAGAATCATCATTATTTAACATTCTCAATTAAAACTCCTTAAACGAAGGAGACCATGTCGGTGATGTCTGCTCACCGGAGAGCTTGATCAAAGCCCGTTGATCCGTGCCGGATGCAGTCATGACAAAAATACGGGATTTTCCTGTACGCGTTGAACTGAATACAATCAAACTCCCATCCGGGGACCATGAAGGCGACTCATTGCTGCCGACATCCCGCGTTAACTGCTTTAAGTCCCGGCCATCAGTATTAATTACAAAAATATTGATCTGGCCTTTTTCCATACCGGAATAAACAATCCGAACTCCCGCGGGCGACCAGGCCGGCTGCGTATTGTACTTCCCTTCATAGGTCAGACGTTTGACAACCCCGGTATCCAGGTTTTGAATAAAAATTTGCGGACTGCCAAATCTTTTGGAAACAAATGCCATCCTGTTACCGTCAGGCGAAAACGTTGGGGAAACATCAATGCCCCAGTTTTTAGTTAACCTTTTATCAATTTTTCCGCTTTCGGTCAAAAGATATATTTCTTCGTCCCCTTCAAATGACAAAGTGGCGGCCATTCGTTTCTTCCCGGGCACCCATACCGGCGTAATGTTAATCCCGTCAAAAGAAATTCTTTTTTCCGATTTATCATGAAGATGCTTAATAAAAATTTCCGGTTTATCATTTTTATAGGAAGTGTAAGCGATGGATGAACCATCCGGAGACCAGGCCGGAAACAATGTCAGGGATTTTGTCTGTGTCGCCTGTTTTACATCATTACCGTCAAATTCACAGGTAAAAACTTCCTTGTTTCCTGGAGTCGTAGAGACAAATGCAATCATGCTTTCAAAAACGCCTCGTTTTCCGGTTAACCGGTAAACCATTTCACTGCAGAATCGAAGCACTATTTTACGCTGGTCATCAAGACGCCCCTTGTAGCGTTTGCCAAAAAGCAATTCCGATTTAAACGTATCAAACAATCGGAATTCAATTTGAAGCTGTTCGTCTTTTATGGTTACCCCGCCGGTAATTAACAGCTCAGCACCGATATCCGTCCAGTTGTCAAATTTTATTGCAGGGCCGGTAATCCCTTTTACCTGAAGATCTTCTAAAAATGCCTCTCGATCAATCATTTTAAAATAACCGGTAAACGCAAGAGATTCATTGACCAGATCAGACGCCCTAACCAAAATTTCTTTTCCAGCGGATTCTTCAGAAAGGCTTTTAAAAACAGGAACGGCAACCGGAATTTTGTTTAAAAACGGATCACTGATTTTAATATAATCATAATCCGCAAAACAGCATTGCGGCCTCAAAAATAAGGATATCAGCAGCACATAACTAATCAGGAAAATAATATTCAGTAATTTCATTTTCATAAATTGCAACATTGACTTAAGGTGGTTTAGATTAAATTTTTTATTGATGCAAGCCGGAAGGTGTAAATCCGAGAACCAGATGATAATATGAAAATCCAGCCGGTAACGGGGGCAGCGGATTTGATTTCATAACCGTTTTATAAGCGGAATTGTCTAAATACTCATTGCCTGAACGTTTCTCAAACCATACATCGGTAATTGTACCATCCGGTAAAATTTTTATAACCAGACGACTTTCCAGGCCCTTGGTTTCTCCGGCTAATTTCTCGGAAAACACCCAGTTGTTTTTCAGGCGCACCGATACTTCCGCCTGAAAAATCTCAATCTGACTAAAATCCTTCGGGTATGCGTTGCCTGAACTGACAGCAGCGGAAGTTGTCCCTGACCGTTTACCGGTTTTACTCCGGACCTCTTTTTTCAAACTTTCAATCCGATCCGAAACCGATTTGGGATGAGATGCTTCTGACTGTTTTTCAATTCTTTTTACGGCATTTTGAAGGACTTCTGCTGTATCAATCTTCTTTTTTTTCAGCGGTTTTTTAGTTTTTTTTTGTTTTTGAGGTTTTTCTACAACATACTCTGAAGGATTCTTTTTCTTTTGCAATCCTTTTTTAACCGGTAGTGTCTCCGGCTGGCTGAGAACAGGCATTTTTGCTATTTTATCAATCAGCTGATCAATGGGATCCTTGGGTGTGGGATCCATGGGCGTGACAACAGAATTTTCAACTTTTGCCGGCGGCAGCGGCGTTTCCGGGTTAAACGCCAGAAGATCAACATCGATTGCAGGTGGCAGTTCAATACGCCGTTCAAATGAAGTGGGGAGATGAACAAATGCGATCAGCGCAAAAATAAATACATGGCTTAAAAACGATATGGCAGCAAAAATCAAAAAACTTCGAATTTGATTGTCAATATCGTAAACTATTAAAGCAGGCTGTATCATTGATTTGTACAGTTTTTTTGTGAATCAATCATGTTTGGATTCACTACTTTCCAGCGGCAAGGTCACCATTCCGAGTTTTTCAATGCCGGCGCCTTTAATCTCAGACATGACTCTTACGACCGTTCCATATGGTATACTTTTATCAGCTTTTAAAAAAATATTCTTGTTCGATCGATTCTCAAAAATTTTGCCCAGCTTTTCTTTTAAAAAATCGATCCCCACTTCATAATCATTGATAAGAATCTTATTATTTTTATCTATCGTTACAATCAGCGGGTCTTCATCCGAAGCAATATTGTCCGAATTTTCAGTTTGCGGCAGAGAAACATTTACTCCCTGAACCATCATCGGGGCAGTAACCATAAAAATAATCAGCAGCACCAGCATGACATCGACAAACGGTGTAACATTTATCTCAGACATCAATGCGTTATCGTTATTACGACCGAATGCCATTTTTAGACCTCCCGGGATATAATCAGTTCTCTTTCAATGATATTTAAAAAATCAGAAGAGAAACTGTCCAGTTCGGATTCAATAATTCTTATTTTCTGGGTAAAATAATTAAAGGCAATAACCGCCGGGATGGCCACGGCAAGTCCTGCGGCTGTCGCCACCAGCGCTTCCGATATTCCCGGAGCGACCGCTGCAATACTGGCGGTGCCTTTTTGATAGGCAATGCTGTGAAAGGAATTCATGATCCCCCATACCGTTCCGAACAATCCGATAAACGGGGCTGTATTCCCGGTGGTTGCCAGAAACGGTACCATCTGGGTCAGGCGGATACTTTCCGTATTGCTTGACCGGTGCAATGCCCGCTTGACATTTTCAAAACCCTTAACACCTTCATCCCGCGTAATCTGCTTTTCATCACTTTTGTTTTCACGGGGGAAACCATCCGTGTAAATCTTTCTCAACTCAAGATATGCGATGCGAAAAGCCCGCGCAATGGGACTGAACTCCAGTCCTTTTGCCCGGGAAAACGCATCTGAAAAATCCTTGGACTTCCAGAAATACTCAACAAAAAACGCGGATTCTTTATACGCTTTTCGAATTTGAAAATACTTGATCAGAATAATCGCCCAGGAAGCAACCGAGAACAGAAACAACAGCAGCATCACAAACTGAACCATTAAACCGGCGTTTAATATCATATGAATGACATCAAGCCTTTCAGAAACCATAAGAAGGAGTCTCCCATTGCTTTGAATTAAGTGTCCGTCGCACCCGCAAACCGCAATACTTTTTTATGGCGTTTTATCCTCATTACTCAGCCACGCATAAAAAATCATTAATCGAAACTATCCGACAACACGCCAAGTGTCAAGTCAAATGGTTCGGCAGTCTGCGCACAAAAAAAGTCAAACATGCCGACTTGTTTATTAAATTTTTGAAAACCTGACCCATAGGACCCGGTTTTCAAAAATTAAATAAAAAAGCCTTCACGCAACAATGCGTGAAGGCTTTTGAACAGATATATCATAAAAAAAACGGAATCAGGTAGGGATTACATCATGCCGCCCATTCCACCCATTCCGCCCATTCCACCGCCGGGCATTCCGCCGCCAGGCATTCCACCACCTTCGTTCTCAGAAGGTTTTTCAGCCACCATGGCTTCGGTAGTGAGCATGAGGGAAGCAACGCTTCCGGCATTCTGCAACGCAAAACGAACAACTTTGGTCGGGTCAATCACACCGGCAGCAATCAGATCTTCATAGGTATTCGTATCCGCATTGTAACCGAAAGAACCTTCCGATGACTTGACCTTGTCAATAACAACAGACCCTTCAAAACCGGAATTATCGGCAATCTGTCGGAGAGGTGCTTCAAGGGCACGCATGACGACTTTCACACCCAGTCTCTGTTCCGCCTTGATTTTAATTTTTTCCAATGCGTCAAGGCAGCGAATCAGTGCAACACCACCACCCGCAACGATACCTTCTTCAACTGCAGCGCGGGTTGCATTTAAAGCATCCTCAACCCTTGCTTTCTTTTCTTTCATTTCCGTTTCCGTGGCAGCCCCCACATTAATCACCGCAACGCCGCCGATCAGTTTAGCCAGACGTTCCTGAAGTTTTTCTTGGTCATAATCAGAAGTGGTTTCTTCAATCTGTGCCCGGATCTGTTTTACACGGCCTTCAAGAGCGGCTCTGGCGCCGGCACCGTCAACAATAGTTGTATTATCCTTGTCAATGGTGATACTCTTGGCATGTCCCAGATCATCAATAGTGATGTTTTCAAGCTTGATGCCAACATCTTCGGAAATAACCTGACCACCGGTAAGCACCGCAATATCTTCCAGCATGGCTTTTCTTCTGTCACCAAAACCAGGCGCTTTCACCGCGGCAACGTTTAAAGTGCCTCTTAACTTGTTAACAACCAGTGTTGCCAAAGCTTCGCCTTCAATGTCTTCAGCAATGATCAGAAGCGGTTTGCCCATTTTTGAAATTTGTTCCAGAATCGGCAGCATGTCTTTCATGTTACCGATTTTCTTTTCATTAATCAGGATATACGGATCGCTCAGGTTGACCGTCATTTTTTCAGAATCCGTCACAAAATAAGGAGAAATATAACCGCGGTCGAACTGCATACCTTCCACAACATCCAGGCTGGTTTCCATTGACTTGGCTTCTTCAACGGTAATAACGCCTTCTTTGCCAACCTTGTCCATTGCTTCGGCAATAATATTACCAATGGTTTCATCGTTATTGGCGGAAATTGTTCCGATCTGTGCAATTTCGCGCTGTTCCGTCGCTGATCGGCTCATTTTTGCAAGCTCTTTTACGGCAACTTCAATGGCCTTATCAATACCGCGCTTGATTGACATGGGATTGTTGCCCGCGGCAACCAGTTTTAAACCTTCTTCATAAATCGAACGTGCCAGAATAGTCGCGGTGGTTGTACCGTCACCGGCCATATCACTTGTTTTGCTGGCAACTTCTTTAACCATCTGGGCGCCCATGTTTTCAAACTTATCTTCAAGTTCCATCTCTTTGGCAACCGTTACACCGTCTTTGGTAACCGTCGGGGAACCCCATGATTTATCGATAACAACATTTCGACCCCGGGGACCAAGCGTAACGGCCACTGAGTCAGCCAGCTGCTGTACCCCACTAAGCATTTTTTCACGGGCCTTGGCGCCGTATTTAATTTCTTTTGCACTCATGATCATCAACCTCCAATTCGTTTATTCAATTATTCCTAAGATATCGTCTTCACGCATGATTAAGTGTTCTTCATCATTGATTTTTACGTCTGTGCCGGCATATTTGGCGAATAATACACGATCGCCTTTTTTAACATCCAGTTCAATCAGCTTGCCGTCATCACCCCGTTTGCCTTTTCCGACTGACACAACAACGCCTTCGGCGGGTTTTTCTTTTGCGCTATCAGGAATAATGATTCCCCCCTTGGTCTTTGATTCCTCTTCAACCCGTTTAACCAGAATTCGATCTTGCAATGGTCTGATTTTCATTTTACTTCTTCTCCTTTTCCATTTTTTTGAGTTTTATCATTCATTAGTAAAATCAATCATCATTTGAAAAAGTCATTCAAAAAATATATCTAAAACCAGAGCAAAATTTGATATTTACTCTGGTCGAAAATTAATAACCATCATCTGATAAGGATTAATCCGAACTTTCTTTTTTACTGGTTGTTGTTTTTTCAGATGATTTTTTTTCGGCTTTTTTAGTTTCTTTATTTTTCACCGAGGCAGGAGAACTGTTCGACTTGTTAGCATAATCAGTTACATACCAGCCGGATCCTTTTAAATGGAATGAACTTTGTGAAATTAACTTGTGAAGCTTCCCCGTACAATTGGGGCATTTGGAAAGTGGTTTGTCCGACATTTTCTGCATTATTTCATGAATATGTCCACATTTCGCACATTCATATTCGTAAATCGGCATTTTCTAGCACCTCCTAATTTTTATTAAAACGATTTCAAGCAACTGCTTAGGGTTCACAGTGATTTAAAATCATAATGAATATAGTTAATGTTTTAAGGTTGTCAAGGGTCTGGAAAATTTTTTATGCATTATTCATCTCATGAGTTGCCAGCCGCCAGTTCTTATAAAATTCCAGCACCGGCCCCAATTTTTTTATATTGACCTTACTGAGAATTTCATGCGTTTTAACATGGACCCGGACTTCTTCATTCATTTTTTCATTGGAAGGGGCGTCAAAATGCTGAAGAAACCTTCTGAAACGGATAATATGAATCAGCTCATGACAGACAATATATACTGCGAATGCATACAAATCCAAATCCTTGAATTTTTTCATGGCTTTAATAATTGAATGATCCTGAAGACATACTTTATAAAAATCCTTCACCGGCGCATCCGGCAAATCATTCTTTGTCTTTTCTGCATATCGAATAATCTGGGCAAAATGATCATTAACAATCTCATTTTCTGACAAGTCAACCAGTGTCTTCACATCATAATTTAAATGCAGCAACTGGGTGGCGGACAGCTTATAATAATTACTGACCAGTTCTTCGGCCACGGCCACCGAGTTATTGACGATACGGATATCATCCGAGCTGAAATATTGATATTTTTTCATAAAATTAAAAATCATTTTTTAAAAGAAAAAAATATATAGACAAGTAAATTTAAGTTATGTTATATAATAAAGTTATAATTTTCAATTTATTTAAATTAATTTTTGGAGGTGATTCTTTGGGTAGTGTAATCAAAAAAAGAAGAAAAAAAATGCGTAAACATAAACACCGAAAGCTGTTAGCTCGGACAAGACATCAGAGAAACAAAAGGTAGTTAAATGATTCGACAGGCTTTTTTAAATATTTAAACGGGAAAAGTGTGATTTTTTCATTCATCACTTTTCCCGTTTGTATTTTCATTTTCCGTTTGAGCTTGAAAAGTCCTTCAAATATCTAAGAAATTCAGAATCCGTCGACAGCACCGCTTTACTCTTTGCTCCTAAAGACGTTCGGTATACTTCCAGCGCCTTTGTAAAGGAATAATATTCCGGGTCCATGCTGTATGCTTGGGCATATATCGCTGTTGCTTCGGCATCGGCCGTTCCTTTGATTTCCTGGGCAGTCCGATACGCATCCGACTGGATCAATTTTAAATCCTTCTCCTTATCCCCTTCAATTCGAAAGGCTTCTCCCCGGCCTTCTGAACGGATTTTCTCCGCCATCTGGTTTCGCTCGGCAACCATGCGGCCATACACTGACTCCCTGACTTTCTGGACATAATTCACCCGCTTGATTTTTACATCAATCAGTTCGATCCCGAACTTTTCCAGCTTCGGCTGCGAGGCTTTCAGAATTTCCTTGGACAATTTTTCACGTCCGGTTTGAATAATGTATTCAGAAGGTTCAATGGAATTATCAATGGCCACATCGGAATCATCACCGGCCACATCAACCTGTTCGAGGGTCGTCATTTCTCGATTGCTGTTGCGGACGGTCTCAATCAGATGATGGGAGGTGACAGCATTTCGAACCGCTGGATTAATAATGTCATCTAAACGACTCAATGCCCGGTTCCGTTCAGTAACGGTTTCAAAAAAAGCAACCGGATCAATAATACGCCATCTGGCAAACGTATCCAGCCATATATAGGTTTTGTCCAGCGTCGGGATTTGCCCTGGTTCCCCATCCCATTCCTGGATGTTTTTCAAAAAATAGTTCGGCCGCTGGATAAACGGGATTCTAAAGTTTAGTCCCGGTTTCGTTATGGGCTCACCCACCACTTTATTAAACTGTGTCACCACTACCTGCTGCGTTTCATCCACCACATACGCTGAAGCGGCAAACCCCATACACCCCAGCGCCACGATAACAATTAAAATTATATATTGAGTCTTCATTTTTGTAACCCCCATTTTTCTCCGAGATTGAGCAGCGGCAAAACATTTGTCTGGTCGGAATCAATAATATACAGCTCTCCCAACTCCGGAAATACCAGGTTCACCATTTCCAGATACAGCCGGCGGCGGGTGACGTCTTTGGCCTTGGCATATTCTTCATACTGGGAAATAAACCTTGCCGCATCACCTTTTGCCTCGTTCACACGTTCGGTGGCATAACCTTCCGCACTTTTAATTGTCTGCTCCGCCTCACCCCGAGCCCTTGGAATCACCCGGTTATATTCTTCCCTGGCCTGATAGATCAATTTTTCTTTTTCCTGAACCGCCTGGTTGACTTTATTAAATGAATCCTGAACCGGTACCGGGACATTTGTGTTGCCCAGTTCTACCGTATCAATATCAATACCGGTCTCCGCTTCATCAAGCTCTTTTTGAAGCCAGGCCTGGGCTTCTGCCGCAATCTCTTCCCGGTTGCTGATCACCTCATTAATACTCCGGTCTCCCACCACCAGCCGCATGGACGCCTCGGACATATCCCTTAAAAACTGAGTGACATCCCTGACTTTGAACAAATACTGATACGGATCTTTAATCCGGTACTGCACAATCCAGGGAACCACACCGACATTTAAATCACCGGTGAGCATCAACGATTCATCGATATTTTCACGACTGGAACTATACCGGGAAGTCTCTGACTGCCTTGAAGTAAATCCGAATTCTTCTTTATATACCCGCTTGGTTTTGACTTTCGTCACTCTTTCAATGCCTGCGGGAAGTTTAAAATTAAGTCCCGGCATCTCCGTGCGAATATACTTTCCAAACCGCTGAACAACACCGACTTCATTTACATCCACCGTGTAGACCATCGAGGTCCCGAAAAAAAGTATTACACCCGCCAGTATGAGCAGCAGCCACCCACCGGGAAACTTGAATTCTTTAAATTTATCGACCAGTTCATCCATCTGAGGTGGTTTGACACCGCCGCCGCCGGTACTTCTATCCTTTTGTTTTTGCTGCAGTTTCTCCCAATCCCAATTCATATCTCTTTCCTGTTAATTTTTAATGTGTGGGTACATTCCCTCACAAATTTGTCTGTTAAAAAAATATAAAAACCGCATTCATTTCAAATCTGAGCTGTAAAGCTTGGAAAAACAGAAGGCTAAAGGAATGGGTTTGTTTAAAATATTTAATTAACATCCCCCTTCAAGTCAAGTAAAATCAGAAACCATTATAAGTCCGCCATAAAATGCATATCTCAAAAGCGACTCTTGACTCTTGCCTGATTTCGGGAATATATCGTATTATAAATAAAAGTAATTTTGGTTTCATTTTTCATTATAAAAAATTTTTAAACGGTATATTCCGAAATGAAAAACCGACGCTCAAAAAATTCAGAATACGTTCATATAAAAGATGTGCTGTCTACCGTCATCAGCAACTGCCGACCAGAGGCAAATTCGGCGCTTTCTGAAATCAGAGAAACCTGGAACTCTGAGTTAAATAAAGCCATCACTGATAATGCACAGCCTACGGCATTGAAGGGCGGCACCCTGCTGATCACCGTAAAAAGCTCTACCCTGACCCATCAGCTTCGATTTCTGACAAATGATATCATCCAGGCAATCAACCGTGAGACCGCTCCCCACCGGATCACTGAAATAAAATTTAAAACCGGAAGCTTTTGAAAACCATAAAATGATCGAACTGACAAACGACAGCCTGTATGGCGGCCGACTGAAAATCAAACAGGCCAAATCCGGTTACCGCTTTTCAATGGACGCCATTATGCTTGCCAACCAGGCAGAGATCAATACCAATGACCGCGTTCTGGACCTGGGTACCGGGTGCGGCGTAATTTCCCTCATACTGGCTTATCTTCATCCGAAAATCACCGTATACGGTGTAGAAATTCAGAAAAAACAGGCCGATATTGCCGCGCTGAATGTCAGGGACAATAACCTGGAAGAGCGCGTGTCCATTTTAAATCAGGACATAAAAGCATTATCCCCTCACCAGACATCCGGCACAGTAGATATTGTTATATGCAATCCGCCGCACATTGAAAAATCCTGCGGCAGAATTAACCCCAACGATCAGCTTGCAATTTCCCGCCATGAAATAAAAATAACCCTGGATGAAATAATCAATGTGGCCGAAAGGATGCTTTGCCGGTCGGGGAGGCTTTTTATGGTGTATCCTGCAAAACGGATGGTGGATCTGATCGACCGAATGCGCTCATGTGGCATTGAACCAAAAAAAATGAGCATTCTTTATACCAAGGCGGATGCCGGTGCAAAACGCATTTTAATGGAAGGGGTTAAGGGCGGCAGGCCGGGAATTAAAATTAACAAACCGCTGATTATTCATAATGCGGACGGCACATATACTGCAACAGCGCAACAAATATTCGGCTTCTGAATAATAAATTAGATTGTTGATTTTGAATTTTTATTTGACACACATGCTTAAAATGGATATTTTGCCAAATCGATAAACAACACAAACACAAACAACATGGACATTTCATGTGATGACTTAGGAATGTGAATCAAATAATTTGCATTCCTTAACTGTTGGAGAGGTGGCCGAGCGGCTGAAGGCGCCGCTCTCGAAAAGCGGTATCCCGTGACCCGGGATCGTGGGTTCAAATCCCACCCTCTCCGCCACACTCAATAGTTAAAAAATACTGGTTGCAATACAACAGCCGCCTGCAGATAAATTTACGGAGAGATGACCGAGAGGCTGAAGGTGCACGCCTGGAAAGCGTGTGTGCCCGAAAGGGTACCGAGGGTTCGAATCCCTCTCTCTCCGCCATTTTTTTTACTCAACATCAATTCCTTTCTTGTCAATCAGTGTGAGTCTGCCTATACTTAATTTATTTTTAATACAAAGGATGGATACAGCTGCTTGGCTTCATGAACAGCATGTTAAATCATCAGCCGATCACCGGGAAGAGAATCCCGTAAATCAGAATTGGATGAAAATTCAGAGCGTACATATTCTGAAAAACGCGTTGCATCTTCACATTATCATAAAAACGAAAATGCTGCAGAATCGGAATATGGATTTTATTGCAAACCCGTCAGGATAAACTCGGAAATATTTCAATGGGCTATCTGGTCCTTGCACGTAAATACCGGCCTCAACGATTTGATGAAATCGTCAAACAAGAACATATCACCAAAGCATTGGCCAACGCGGTGACTTCGGGCCGTCTTGCCCACGCCATTCTCCTGTCCGGCCCAAGGGGAACAGGAAAGACTTCAATTGCGCGAATACTGGCCAAATGCGTTAACTGCGAATCCGGTCCCACCGCCGCCCCCTGCAACACTTGCCGGTCATGCCGGGAAATTACAACCGGCCATGCCGCGGATGTTTTTGAAATTGACGGCGCCTCCAACAACAAGGTTGAAAATATCCGCGAGCTTCGCGAAAACGCCAACTACATGCCGGCGCATAGTCCGTATAAAATTTATATCATTGATGAAGTGCACATGCTCAGCGACTCCGCGTTCAATGCCCTTCTCAAAATTCTCGAAGAACCGCCGGCTCACGTTAAATTCTTTTTTGCCACCACAGATCCGAATAAAATCCCGATCACCATTCTTTCCCGGTGTCAGCGCCATGACTGCCGGCGGGTTGATGTTGATTCGATCATAAAACATATGGCGCTTCTTTGCGAAAAAGAAAACATAGACATCAGCACCGAAGCGCTGACGATTATTGCCAGGGAAGCGGATGGCAGTATTCGGGACGCCTTGAGCCTTCTGGACCTGATTATCACCAGTACCACAGATAGCATCGGCACGGAACTGATCGTGGATATTCTGGGCGGACTTGACAGACAAAGCCTTTTTGATATGTCACAGGCGGTTTTCAAACGAGATGCCGGCAAAATTATTGAAATTATCGACCGCCTCTATGATCGGGGCCAGAATATGATCAAACTGTTTTCCGAACTGCTTGAACATTTCAGAAACCTTCTGGTGGTCAAACTGGGTGGAAGCACAGGCGCGCTCTCCGATGTTTCAGAATTTGAATTAAACGCCATGCGTGAACAGATCAAAAAAATACCTCAGATCTACATTCACCAGATTTTGGACGTTCTCTTCAAAGAAGAATACAATATCCGGCAGTCATCTGCGCCCAAACTATCTGTGGAAATGGCGTTTATCCGGGTCATTCAGATCCAGCCGGCATTATCCATCGAGACCTTAATTGAAAAAATTGATGTTCTGCAAAAGGGATTAACCGAAAAACTGCCAGCAGAAAACATGTCTTACCCTGACCGGCCTGTCCAGACATTGGATAGGACATTAGATAATGCTTCAAAACCAGTGACTGAGCCTAAAAACCAAATCACGCCGGACATCACACCGGACATCACACCGGACATCCCGCCGAATATCACACCGGATGCCCGGGATTATCAACCGCCGATCGCTGAAAAAAAAGCGCCGGGCCTTGAAGTAATGGAAAATAAGCCGCCGGAAATTTATGAAGGCGTCCCTTGCAGCAATGACCGAAACGTTCAAATAAAAGATGAACCGATTGAAGAATCATGGAAAAAAATCCTGACCCGTGTGGCGAGCGACAACCCGGCTTTGGCCACCTGCTTTAGCGACAGTCAATTAAAAAAAATCAGCGACAACCAACTGGAGATCCTGTTTGAAACCAATCAATTTAATATTAACTATGCCAACCGGGACAAAAATCCATCCATGATTCAAAGCGCTTGCAGTCTGTATTTTGGAAATGATATACAGGTGTCGCTTTCCGGCCGGCTTGCAAAATCCAAATCCGGCATGGCACAAAAAAAAGAAGCAAAATTATTGGAAAATGAAACACTGAACCACCCTCTGGTGGAAAACGCCATGAAGATATTCAACGGCAAAATTGTCGAGATTAACATATTATAGGAGGCATGAAATGAAAAACATGAAAAATATGATGAAACAGGCACAGCAGCTTCAAGCTAAAATGGCCAGAATGCAGGCAGAAATGGCTGAAAAAATGATAGAAGCATCGGCCGGCGGTGGCATGGTCAAAGTCGTGGCAAACGGCAAACAGGAAGTGGTTTCCATTCATATTGAAAAGGAAGTCGTAGACCCGGAAGACGTTGAAATGCTTCAGGACTTAATCCTTGCAGCAGTCAATGAAGCGCTGGTTCAATCCCAGAAAATGGTGTCGGATGAAATGAGCAAACTAACCGGCGGCATGAATATTCCCGGACTAATGTAGGCTAATGTAATCTTTCTTCGTAACTATTTCTAAAGCAGGTAACGATACAGGGCATGAACCATTACCCTTCCTCCATCAGGAAAGTAATAAATAACCTGAACAAATTACCCGGCATCGGTTTAAAAACAGCTGAACGACTGGCCATGCATCTGCTGAGTGCACCGGAATCGGAAGTTCTTGAACTTTCCCGAAATATCGGAGAGCTGAAAAAAACCATCCGGCTCTGCTCGCAATGCTTTGCGCTCACCGATTCTGATTTGTGCCGCATATGCAGCAATCCGTCAAGAGACAATGCCTTGATATGTGTTGTTGAGAATCAGGCGGACATGGTGGCCGTTGAAAAATCAGGGGCGTTTACAGGAGTGTATCATATCCTCCAGGGACTTCTGTCACCCATGGATAATGTCGGGCCTGATGATATCCGAATTAAAGAACTTTTAACAAAAATCGAAAAGGGAAATGTCCGGGAAGTCGTTATTGCCACCGGCACCAATGTGGAAGGTGAAGCCACCGCTTCATATATTTCAGACTGCCTGAACCGTTTCACGGTCAATATCACCCGGATTGCATCCGGCGTACCCATGGGCGGCGAGTTAAAATACGTGGACCAGGTGACGCTTAAAAAGGCAATGGAGGCGCGTCATGCCTTATAAAACGGTTCAACCCGATGATTTATTCGAATGCCAGATGTGCGGCGAATGCTGCAAAGGATACGGCGGCACCTATGTCACAGAAAAGGACATTAAAAATATTGCCTGTTTTATCGGCGCCTTGCCGGAAACATTTGTTGAAAAATACTGCCAGATATCCGGCGGGAAACCGGTTCTTGCCCAGAAAAAAGACAAATTCTGCATTTTCTGGGATGAAACCCGGCTCTGCACCATTCATCCGGTTAAACCCCGTATGTGCCGGGAGTGGCCATTTATCCGGAGTGTTCTTGCGGATCCGTTTAACTGGGAAATCATGTCAAATGCCTGCCCGGGGATCCGGACGGATTTTCCATTAAGTGTTGTTGAAAAATGTGTTCGGGAAAAACTAACCGGTGACAGCCGGGATTAACTGGAAAAATGGGGGAAAACTAAACATTGAACATTCAACGTCCAACATCGAAGATGGAAGTCGCTTCGCTCCATTATTTATCATACGAAAAAATAAAATAAAAAAGACTGAAAGCGCTTCTTATGATTGGAATTTTTGATTCAGGGATCGGCGGCCTGACGGTTGTGCGCGCTATCATGGATGAACTGCCCGGGTACGACATTATCTATTTCGGCGATACCGCCCGAACCCCCTACGGCACAAAAAGCGGTAAAACCGTTATCGAATATTCCCTCCAGAACACCGAGTTTTTGATTAAACAGGGCGCAAAGATGATCATCATGGCGTGCAACACCGCCTCCAGTGTTGCCACGGAATCATTAAAAAAGCGGTTCAATCTGCCGATCTATGAGGTCATTACACCGGCAGTCAACCGCTCTTTAAAAGAGACGAAAAAATCCATTATTGGTGTGATCGGCACCCGGGCAACCATTTCAAGCGGTATTTATGAAAAAAAAATTAAAGAACAGAATCCTGACGCCAGGGTCTATTCCGCTGCCTGCCCGCTGCTGGTTCCGCTGGTCGAAGAAGGATGGCTGAAAAAACCGGAAACCCGGATGATTGTTAAAAAATATCTTCACCCGTTAAAAACCCGGCAGATTGACACCCTGATCCTGGGCTGCACCCACTACCCGATACTCAAATCGATTATCCAGCACAAAATCGGCAAACGGGTTCGCGTGATCAGCTCTTCCACCGCGGTTGCTAAACAAATCAGGGATTTTCTCTCATCATCTCCGGAAATTGACCGGAAACTCTCAAAAAACGGGCAATCTGAATTTTTTGTCTCAGACCTCACACCGCAGTTTGAAAAAACAGCCAAATCCGTCATCCGCCAGCATATTCAGCTCAAACACGTCAGTCTTTAATTCAAAGTGTACGTCCACGCATTGATAATAGCCGCGCGCTTTTAGGGTGCGGGGTTTGTAAATTCCGCCCTTAAATGTTTCAACGGAGGGGATTCAATACCTATTGCGCCAATCCGTTTGAACGGATTTTTCACACCGTTTTCCTTTCGCTGGAATATTTTAAATTACGGACGCATTAAAAATAATGTTCGGGCCCAGGACGCGCGTTATGAACAACTTCTGGTTAATTATCAGAACACCGTCCTTGAAGCTGCCAAAGAGGTGGAAGACGGGCTGGTGGGATTTCTAAGATCCCAGAAACAATCACAATTTCTTGATGAAGCGGTCACTGCGTCTAAAAGAGCGTCTGATATCGCGCTGCTGCAATACGAAAAAGGCCTTGTCGACTATACCCGTGTGTTAAACACCCAGCAGTCCCTTGTCTTTCAGGAGGACAGCCTGGCAACCAGCCAGGGGGACATTGTCCGGTATTTGATTTCTGTTTACAAAGCCCTGGGCGGCGGGTGGCAGATTCTTGAAGGAAAAAATATTATACCGGCCCAGACAGCAGAAATAATGCAGGAAAGAACAGACTGGGACGGCCAGCTGGAACCGATATCCCTTTTGGATAATCCCAGACAACCCCAGGCGGAAAAGGATGTGAAGCTGATCAGCAAGCCCCGGTGGTAGGCCCCGGAAAGATAATCCAGTTATGTGGAGTGAAGAGCCGTTCAGGAACAGCATTATTCAGCCATTGAAGTAGAAAACTACATCTTCAGGCTGAAATGCCTTGTTCCCGAACTGCTCCCACTCGTGAGAAAGCCGGGCTAATCTACCCAGTGAAGAACATTTCTGATGACGGACCAGCGCGTTTCTTTTTTTTCAGCGCCCTTGCCCAGTATCCAATATTCATAAAGATTATCAATAGTACCATCCTTTTTTTTGATTCCATCAAGTGATTCCTTTATTTGATGTTCCCTAATTTAACGATAAATATTTTCTACAGATCAAAGTAAGCGCTTAATCAAGCACACCAGCTGGTATCGTTTTTAATTTTTTCCGGGGTAAGATTCTGAGGCAGAAGTTTTTCAATGGCATAAATCTTCCGGATATATTCAAGCGCTGTTTCCGCATGACCTTTTTTGCCCTTTCCCGAGCCCGCCTTGATGACTCCCATAAACTTGCGGCGCACATGTCCCAGCATCCCACATGATAGATGCCCGGACGACGACCCAACGCATCATAACCGGTATACGCATCCGTTTAAATCTTAATCTGTCTTTTAGCGAAAAACTTTAGCACCAAAAATTATGATTAAGAGTAAGATTTCGATTACGAATTTTTCAAAGCATCGCCAAATATCTCTGACCTGACTCATAGGGCCAGGTTTTCTAAATTGAAATAAATCACATGGGAGCCTGATATTTCGGCCCGACAATCAGTAAATTGTTGGGCAATACGGACTGCACTTTTTCCATGATGCTGCCGAACAGCATTTCCTTGATGACACCGTGTCCATAGGCGCCCAGAACCACAAGAGCGTCATGGGGCACATTGTAGAGGTTAGCTGAAAACTCGCCGGAATCAAAAACCTCCCAATTGCGGACATATTGGTCCATTTCATTGCCAAGATTTTTCTTTTGGATAATATCCTTGTAATAATCCAGTGAATGCTTTCCCAGTTGCGTATAAACATCCATGGACAGACCCGATAAACGGCTGATCCTAACCCCTAAGCGAAATGCATTAACCGCATTGGAGGAACCACCGAACATGACGGCAACAGATTTCCAAGGTTTATACACAGCGCCGGCGATAAGCACCGGAAACCGGGCAGATTGGACGATTCGCCGGACCCGCGGGCCGATGTAGCCGAGGCCGATTTTTGACGAAAGGTCACTGATTGTGCGGGGGCAGCACATAAAGTCAAAATTGACCGGAATGTCCGGCAAAGTGGACGCGGTAAAATTTTTCGGTTCAATAAAGTTCGGTTCCGGCAGCCCCTGGGACCGGACAATTTCCACCGCATGCTCGCGCGCGGTTTCCGGGGCGATCAGATAGGAACCATCTAAGTCAATCTGAGCCACATCATTTTCAAAATACATTAAGAATTTAATAAATTCAGGAAGGTAAATCACCGGATTGACACCAATGGTTTTGCAGAAATACGTTGACTGAAGCAACACCTCCCGGCCCAGGGGCGTATTTCTGAAAATATGAAGCAGTCTTGTTTCCATTGTTCTTCACCTCTTAAATGGTAAGGTATTCAGGTAAAAGGCTGAACACCTGATTCTCTAACAGGTTATTGAAAAACGTCATAAGCGCAGTCCAAAGCTAAAATTTGACAAGGCAAAATTCGGCGAAAAAGCGGAGTTTATGTCTATAAATGAGCACTTTGAGCCGAATTTTAACGCCGTATTGACAAGCGCAATAGTTTTTCAATAACTTGTTAAATTAATGATCCGTCTGAACAATAAGCTCATTACGATATTTATCCAGCAACGTCGCCTTGGAAATCATGCCGACAAACTGATTATTGGCAACCACCGGCATACTGAAAAGCTTGGCGGCATCCATGCGATCAAGAATAACTGACAAATCATCATCTAAGCCGACTGTCTGCACCTGAGTATCCATAATCTGTTCTAAAAAAACAGTCTCATACAATAAAGGATCAAAAAGATATTCCCGGATATCATCTAAGTGAATCAGTCCGAGGAATTCCCTGCTGCGTTCATCTTCTACCGGAAAAAAATTTCTATGGGATTTTTGCATGATTTTTACAAAATCCCCCAGTTTCATATCCTTGGGAACGACAATACAGTCTTTTTCAACCAGCTCACTGACACTCAAATCCGCAAGCACCCGGGCATCTGTCCGGGGACGAAGAAAATGGCCTTTTTCCACCAGATCTTTCATATAAAAAGAAGCCGGTTCAAATGAATGGCATAACGTTGTGGAGATCGCGGAAACCAGAATCAACGGCAGAATCACTTCATACCCACCGGTGATTTCAACGATTAAAAACATGCCGGTCAACGGTGCCTGGAGAATACCGCTGATCAGGCCTGCCATGCCCAGCAGTGCGAAACACCCTTCATTAACCCACGCGACGCCGGGCCATAATATTTCAATAAAGCGATGATACATCAGACCGGTAAAACTACCGATCACCAGACACGGGGCGAATATACCGCCGGAACCACCCCACCCGAGGGTAAAGGAGGTGGCCAGAATTTTTGCAAACACCAGAAGCACCACAATCAACAGGCCATTGGAAAATGTGCCTTCGACCATCGCCTGAATTGAATAATACCCTTCCCCGAGCACATCCGGCAGGAAAAATCCGATCAGCCCCACCGCGCATCCGCCAATGGCTGCTTTCAGCCACACCGGGAGATGAATATGATGGGAGACCCGGTGTGACAATCTTAATGCCCGGGTCAGCATGATGGAGATAAGGGCGGTTGCAACCGCCAGCCCAAGGCACGCGATGGTGACAGCAGGATCAATATTAAATTGCAAATGCGTGAAAGCAATCTGATTGCCCTGAAGCAGCCGGCAGACCTGGGCACCGAAAACAGAGGCAACGGCAATCGGGACGATATTCAATGCAGACCACTCACCGATAATCACCTCGATGGTAAAAACCAGTCCGGCAATCGGTGCATTAAAGATTGCGGCCAGCGCACCGGCAGTGCCGCAGCCGACAAGCGCGACGCGCTGGCGGTCATTTAAAGAAAAAATTTGAGCGATATTCGAACCAATGGCCGCACCGCTCATGACCACCGGGGCTTCCGGTCCGGCCGACCCCCCGCTGCCGATGGTTAAACAGCTTGAAATCAACCGAGAAAAGCTCGATCGAAAACGCATCAGCCCGCCATAACGGGAAACACTGTATACCACCTCCGGTACGCCGTGCCCGGCACCTTCTTTGATTATTTTTTCGAGAAACAGAGATGATAAAGCCGCACCGATCCCCGGCATAATAAACGCCCACCACAAATGCCGGTAGTGTCCAAGCAGCTCAAACATGGCAATCAGCCCACGGTTCAGCGCAAGAGCGGCAAGGCCGCTGCATGAACCAACCAGCGCGCCGATGCTGATCAGAAGCAGCCGATCATCAAAACGAAAAAACATCCACCGTGATGGATATCGTACTATGTTTAACCCTTTAATAAATTTCACAGCGTAAACTTCAACACATTAATCATCTATGATAGCTAAAATTTTTTAAGGCGCGTCAAACCGCTGGTCCAGTTCTGCGATTTTTTTAAAAAATGCCGCCGGGTCCGGTATCTGATTTAAAAATTTTATGAACTCTTCCTCCCTCAGGCAAAACGAAAGCCGTGCCAGCAAATGGAGATGACGCTTTGAGGACGGACAGATGAGAAAAAATAAAACAAGAACCGGCTGCCGATCAACCGATTTATAATCCACCGGATTTTTAAGAAAACAGGTAGTAATAAAAGCCGGAATCTCTCCATAATCCAGAGGTGTTCGGGGATGGGGGATTGCCACACCTTTGCCGATGCCGGTGGACATCAATTCTTCCCTTGCCAGCAGACTCTCATGCAGGGATTCTCTCTGCCCTTGTGTATCAAAACAGGTGATGCTGTTCACCCCGGCCGTTATGACTTCTTCGACGGATCCTCCTTCTATATTGTAATAGACACCGCCGCGCTCCATTGCCGCATGTAAATTGTCCACCGGGTTTTCCGGCACCTGTTGAATCTCAGCACCCGGTGACGTGTATGTCAGACTATTGGCATCCGCCCATTTCTTCAACGATGCAAGACTGAAAACACAATGGTTTTCCTTTATGCGCACCGGAATTCTTCCCTGCCGGATCCACCGTTCGGCAGTGGTGGGAGTAATGTTTAAGGCCGCTGCAAGCTCTTTTAACTGAAGTTTCATAATTAAAACACTCTGTCTGTTTATAGCTATTTTAGCTGAAAATCGATATGATTTATGAGCCTGACCTTCCTATAGAGTTCAAAGATTTCAATTAACACAAATGACTTATTCTTCATATCCGTCCATCCACCAGGCATCCCATGATGTAGACATGATTTCTTCTGCCAGTCGTTTTCCAATTTCTGTTTTTAAACGCTGCTGCACAACCGGCAGCCATTGTTCCGGGCTTTTATGACCCGTATCGGAAATGGATTTCAAATCAAGGATAAACGACAGCTGATCTGCATCATAGGCCATTTTTGATTCATCCGTCTCCTGTTCGTTAAATTCCTTTATCAGACTGGCCATGGATTGACCAAATGGAAGGTGTCGGGTAGCATCTGCGACTGCTTTTTCCTCATCAGCGATCACGTATTTTTTCTGTACATAATTCTGGTCCCCGATTCTGGCTTCCGGCAAATCATGAACCAGGCACATGGATATCAGCCGGAGTGAATCAATTTCCGGCGCCATCATAGACATCACATACGCAATAAACGTCGCACTAAATGAATGTTCCGCCACAGACTCTTTTCCGACTCCCAGAAAATGATATCCTGCCCTGGGAATATTTTTTAAAATATTTGCCTCAAACAGCAGCGCCGCGATATTCTTCATCTTCAGTCCTTATCCTTTTGTACCCTTTAAAATTCAATATGATTGATGCCATCAAAATTATCCCCCGAATTATCCACCTGACCAGGCCCAAAAAACAATAACCGACACCCCGGTCGCAAACAACCATTGAAGAATTTTCCCGGGAGTTTTTTTAATAAACAGGACATATAGACTTCCCAGCAGTATCCCGAAGAAAAAACCAAAAAGATGCGCCATGATATCGACCTCAGCTCCCCCGGCGCCAAGCAGTCCCAAAAGCGCCAATCCGCAGGCCACAGGCACCCATGCCGATTTCAACCGTTTCGAGGTTCTTTTAACTTTAAACCCCTGGTAACCGGCCAATATGCCGATCGCGCCGAATACCGCGGTTGATGCGCCGATTGAAACATGGCCGCTCTCATACATGAATGCATTCAGCAGGTTGCCGGCAACCCCGCTGATGAGAATCATCAACCACCCGGTCCCCCAGCCGGTTACCGAGCATACCGCGGTTCCAAAAATAAAAAGGCCGATCATATTGCCGGCAAGATGCACTTCATCTTTGTGAAGCATTAACGCCGTGACCGAGCGGTAGTATTCGCCGTCAAGTATCTTGACCGCCGACGCGCCGAACCGGTTGATGATCTCTTTCACGTCACCGGCATTTTGAACCAGTATATACCATAACAAAAGAATAATGGATATGATAATACCTGAAATAATTGTGTCTTTCTGAATCTCGACACTCTTTTCGCTAAAGCCCGGGCGGGAATTTCTATTCTCTTTAAAATACAGCTCCATTGACTCGAGCGCTCGGTCATAATGGGTTTCTTCAACCCACACATCCCACCCGTTTTTATTTTTTTTTATCCGATAGGACAATCCTGATGCAGACAAAACCAGAGCGCACAGGTCCGCCTGTTTTTGCGTTAGACTTTCAAAAAGGATATACATGCATGAAAAGCCATTGATTTAAAAAACATGATTTAAAAAATATTGATGATCCTGTAAAAAATCAAATTCAGATGGACAGAAAAAAGCTCCACCATTCTTATAAAAATTGGCAAGGCGCATAAATCATGAGAAATGATGATTAGTTACCCTACTTCGCAATAACAAAGAATACAATGCAACCCATAGCTAAAATAGACATGAAATTTTTTACGAAGCCATCAAGCTTATAGCATATCGCCTGTCAGGATAACACCTGATAATTATTTAAAACTTTAGCACTTACCTGCTCTTAAGAAAAGATAATTCAAAAATGCTTTCGCCCCCTGCTCATATTCAATGGACGCAAGTTATCAGGGGTGAATCAACATAGCCCGGATCTCTCATGAAGAAAATCAATTAAGTTGAAAAAATATGATTTCAATTGGTTATGTCAATGCTGTACACTATCATTAAAACAGTCTGTTTCGGCTGTGTATCCTAAAAGCTCATTAATTTTCTTCATGAGAAGTCCGGGATGGGGGGTTGACAAATGAAAAATCACACCCATTATATAAAAAAATCCATCCCCAGCCTGTAATAATTTAAATAAATTTAAAAATAGAAATTTAAGGAGTCGAAATGGAACGTAAAAAAGAAACCCATGAATTTAAAACCGAAGTGAAACAGTTCATGCATTTAATTATCAATTCCTTGTATTCAAACAAAGAAATTTTCTTAAGGGAATTAATTTCAAACGCCTCGGACGCCATTGACCGACTCAGCTTTAAAGCCCAGACCGACAACAAAATCCTTGGAAGCGACACCGACTATAAAATAAAGATCACTCCGGATAAGGATAATAAAACCATTACCATATCCGATAACGGTATCGGCATGACCCATGATGAAGTGGTCGAGAATATCGGTACCATTGCCCGTAGCGGAACCGCGGCGTTTATGAAGGCATTGGAAAATTCAAAAAATCAGAACACCTTAACGCCCGAACTCATCGGCCAATTCGGGGTCGGCTTTTACAGCTCATTTATTGTTGCTGAAAAGATCACCATCATTACCCGGGCTGCTGGAGAAGAGACTGCGACCCAATGGGAATCAGCCGGTGACGGATCATATACCATTGAACCGGTGACCAAAAACGCCCGGGGAACGGATGTTATTTTGTCGTTAAAACCGGTGGAAAAAGATGAGCAGGATTTTACCGAAGAATGGACCCTTCGTAACATTGTAAAGAAGCATTCTGACTTTGTCAGCTACCCCATTGTCATGGATGTGGAACATGACGAGTATGAAACCGATGATGAAGGCAAACAAGTTCTGGATAAAGACGGGAAACCCATCAAAAAAGGGACGACTGTTAAAGAAGAAACCTTAAACTCAATGAAGGCGATCTGGGCCAGGGATAAAAAGGATGTTACTGAAGAAGAATACAAGGATTTCTACACGCACATCAGCCATGACTGGAGCCCCCCACTGACCCAGCTCCATTTAAAACTCGAAGGCCTTACCGAGTACAGCGCGCTTTTATACATTCCATCCCAGGCCCCCATGGATTTGTTCATGCCGGAAAGAAAACACGGGGTTCAGCTATACTGTAGACGCGTCTTTATCATGGATGATTGTAAAGAATTGATTCCTGAATATCTCCGCTTTATCAAGGGCGTTGTCGATGCCCCGGACTTAAACCTGAATATCAGCCGTGAAATTCTTCAGCAGGATGCACTGGTCAGGAATATTCATAAAAACCTGATCAAAAAAATCCTCGACATGCTGGACCAAATGGATGCCGAGGAATATGAAAAATTCTACAATGAATTCGGTGCGGTCATCAAAGAAGGAATCCACTCCGACTGGGGCAACCGTGAAAAGCTCTCAAAGCTTGCCCGTTACAAAACAACAAAATCCGACGGCAAATGGGTTTCTCTGCAGGACTATGTAAACAATATGAAACCGGATCAGGAAGACATCTATTATATAACCGGCGACAACCTTATATCCATACTCAACAGCCCGCACTTAGAGACCCTCAAGGAAAAGGATTTTGAGGTTCTTCTGATGACCGACCCGGTGGATGAGTTTGTCATTCAGTCCCTTCCGGAGTTTGAAAAAAAGAAATTCAAAAGTGCGGAAAAAGGCGATCTGGATCTTGATAAAGTCGATGAAGCGAAAAAAGAAACATTTTCTTCATTATTTGAAAAAATCAAATCCCATCTTGAAGATAAAATTAAAGATGTCAAACCCTCTTCCCATTTAAAAGACTCCGTCTCCTGTCTGTCCGGGGATGCATATGACATGAGTGCTTACATGGAAAAACTTCTCAAGGCTTCAGGCCAGTCCATGCCGGACTCAAAACGGATTCTCGAACTGAATATCAGCCATCCGGTGATGGAAAAAATCCAGTCTATCTATGAAAAAAACAATGACGATGATTCATTAAAGGATTACAGCAATCTCATTTACGATCTGGCAATTGTTGGTGAAGGCGGAAAAGTTGAAAATCCGGCCCGATTCAACAAAATTATCGGCGATGTGATGGCAAAAGCTCTTTAATTATCAGATATAACTTTAAAACAGCCCGGGAATGTTTCATCCGAAACGTCCCGGGCATTTTTTTGCGCCAATTAAATTATTCTGGGTGATCCGCTTCAGTTAAGTTGAATTAAAAAGTTGAGACGATAACTTAAGCGAAGTGGATAACCAGGATAATTTATTCGTCCATGTTTATCATAGATTTACCAGACTGTATCATATAATCGGTTGCCATTATAGACGGATTAGGTTACTTATTAACCAATTCAAAAAATAAAATGCGATAGTACAATAAACATCTGCCAGTGATAAAAATTTAGTCGACTAAATATAAAAGCTATTTCAAATGAAGCCGAAGCGAAAAATGCGGGTCATGGTCGTCGATGATGAGGATCATGTAAGAAAACTCATAACCACAGTCATTAAAAAGATGAACTGTGACATCGTCGGTGAAGCCAGCAACGGAAAAGAAGCTGTTACATTATTCTCTAACCTGAAACCCAATATGCTGCTTCTTGATATCAACATGCCGTTAAAATCCGGAAAAGAGGCACTGGCTGATATTAAAAAAGGATTCCCGAATGCCTTTATCATCATGCTGACATCCCTGACCGATAAAGAGACAGTGGAAGACTGTATCGAACTCGGGGCTTCCGGGTTCATACGAAAAGATCTGCCGCTTGACGAGATGCGGGATGTCATCAAAAAAACCTGGGCCGCTTACAGAGAAACCTTTACGCAGGAATAAAATGAACTCAGAAGAAAAATATAATCTGTCCGACATGCTAAAGGAAATTGACGATGACATTCATGAGCAGAAAAAAGACTTGAGCCAGGAAAAAAATATTCCCCAGGAGACTATCACCGAACTGATGATCGCAAATCTTAAGCAAAAGAAAAAAAAGATTACCTGACACAGGACATTGCATTAAGATGATGATTCCGCCTAAAATTGAAAACCCTCTTTTTTTTAAACTGTTAAAAGAAGAACAGATTATTCCCGACGGTCTCATAACTGATCTGCTCAATGAACTGGAAGGCAATGCCTTAGATGTACTGGCAACCCTTATCCAGAGCGGCATCGGCACCAAAAGACAGTTATGCCAGCTTTGGTGCGACTCCATCGGCATCGCCCACGTTGATCTTGAAAAATCCCTGTTCCAATCGGATGTGGTCCGAAAAATTCCGGAACGGTTTGCCAGACAGAATTACGCCATCCCCATATATCAGATGGGCGATACAGTAACGGTGGCCACGCCGATTCCGGACAATATCGCGTTAAAAAGACAGATTGATAGTATCATCAAGGAGCCTGTGAACCTTGTTTTTGCATTACCCCAGGACATTGAGTGGGCGATTGAAAATGAGTATCAGACCAATACCGCTTTATATGAATTCTTTACTAAAATCACCACCAGTAAAGTATTTGAAGCAGATAGCCCCATCAGCGAAAAAACGTTTAAAGAAATCGCCGGCAAAGAGTCCATTAATCAACTCCATGTTTGTCTTATCCTGCTTGGCATTACTGAGCATACCAGTGAAATTCAAATTGACCCGGAAGAACATATTGCCAGAATCTGTTTTATCATCAACGGCAATTTCCATGAAAGACTGCAGATTGAAAAAAGCGTATATAATCAACTGTTAAAAAACCTGAAAACCATGGCAAAAATTAATGATGCCAAGGACAATGACGCGCAATACCGCCGGATCATCTTTCCGTCACCGGGAAAAAAGTTCGATATCCAGTTTTTGAGCCTGCCGACTGAATTCGGGGAAAAAGTCTTTCTGAAACTGATGGATCGGAAGGCATTACAGCATATACCCAGAATAAATGATCTGTATCTGTCCCTCAATCAGTTGCGCCGGCTCGAAAACCAGGTGAGCTCCTTAAAAGGCATAATGCTCATTTCCGGACCGTCTCAATCCGATTACAGCAACCTTGCATATTCAATAATTAGAGAAATCCGTTCTTTAAACACACAAAAAATAATGACCGTGGAAGATTCACCCAGCTGCCTGTTAAAAGAAGTTGACCAGTACCAGGTAAATCCAAAGGCAAATTTCACACGTTCGGATGCACTCAAATCCTGCCTGAACCTCCACCCAAACGTCATTTATGTCCAGAACATCAAGGATCCTGAAATTACAGACGACCTGCGAAACGCTGCTGAAACCGGACAATTTATCATTGCCGGTATCAACGCTACCGATGTATTTGACACCTTATTCACCACCCGGCTGAGAATCGGTTCGGTGGTCACTTCCATTATCCATCAGCAGATAGTTCGACGACTGTGTGATCATTGTAAAGAAAAATATCAGCTGTCTCCCGAAGAAATGGAGGACCTGTTTATTTTTGACGGGACCCCAAAAGTGTTTGCCTATCGCGCAACCGGCTGTCCGTATTGCCGGCATACGGGATATCACGGGCATATCGGTATCCAGGAACTACTGGTGATCAATGATGACATCAAAAATTTGATCAGCCGGAATGCAACAATCGGTGATATTCAAAAAAAATGTAAAAAGGATGGATTCCAAGGCCGGGAATATGACGGAATAAAAAAAGTACTCCGGGGCCTGACCACTTTTGAAGAAGTCCAATCGCTGCACTCAAGTTAAAACCAACTGGCAAAATCCCCGGTATTTGAACGCTAAATCTTTTTTGGCTGGCCTGTTATTTAATTCATATGAATGGCAGGCTTGTTTTTGCGGATAAAACCATTTACTATTGAACGGTAAGAAATATTAACCCTATTCAGTGATGTAAAAAGATGATGAACGTACTTATAGCAGAGGATGATGCTGCTGCCCGAAAAATGGTGTCTCAATACCTGAAAAAAAAAGGGTACAATGTCTTTGAGGCCTCAAACGGCATTGAAACATTTACGTCAATTATTGAACATCCCATTAACATTGCCGTAATCGACTGGGTCTTGCCCGGAATGGACGGCATCGACGTCTGCCGTAAAATTCGCGAAAAACAAAAAAGCAGTTATGTGTTTATCATCATGCTGACCGCTAAAGAGGGGAAAAAAGATTTAATTGAAGGCTTTAAAGCAGGTGTTGATGAATACATCATGAAACCCGTGAACCTTCAGGAGCTGATTGCCCGGATCAAGGTGGGCGCACGCATTGTCCGGCTGGAAAAAAAACTGATCGAAAAACAAAGAGAACTTACCGGAAACAACGAGAGGAAAAATAAATTCATCGGGATTGTCGCGCATGACCTCAGAAACCCGGTTATTTCCATCAGGGGATTCAGTGAACTGCTTCTTAAAGATTCCAATAATTTTAATGAGGAACAGAACGAATTTTTAAGCATCATCCATTCCACCAGCAGAAATATGCTGGCTATGATTAACGATCTTCTGGATATTTCCCGTATCGAAAGCGGCAATATACATCTTTCACAAAAAACCGGATCATTAAATAAGTTAATCCTGGAAAAAATCCAGTTGATTCAATTACAGGCGAACAAAAAACATATCACCATTCATAAAGAGCTTTTCCTTATTCCGGACATTGCTTTTGACGCGCACCGGTTGGGACAGGCGGTTGACAACCTGATCACCAATGCCATTAAATTTGCGCCCATCGGATCAAACGTGTATTTAAGCCTGAAACAGGATGAGGGTCTTGTTAGATTCAGTGTTACGGATGAAGGGCCGGGCATCCCGAGAGAAGAACAGCACCTGTTGTTTTCTGAATTTCACCGGTTAAGCATCCGGCCGACAGGCGGAGAAACCAGCACAGGACTCGGACTGGCCATTGCCAAAAAAATTATTGAAGCCCACAACGGTGTGATCGAGTTTGAAACTCAGGAAGGCATGGGATCCACCTTCAGCCTGATCCTTCCGGTTAATTGATGGAGCAACTTCCGAATTGATCGCCAGCCTGATTCGTCATAGAACACCATGTTTTTGATCCAAATAAAATTTTGTGCCCTGCCAAACTGTTTCCGATAATACGGATTACAAAAATTCCATATCTGAAATCGAGTTTATTGTAAATATAGTGAAGGAATGGTTAACACGACAGATTAAAAAAGCAGCAATCAATGACTGACAATGTCGAAGAAAACATCTCCCTCAAATCCGGGTGCAACACGGAATGCCCGGGTTGCGCGCATAAACACTTAACCCGGGCCCAGAGTCTGGCACAAAAGGAAAAATGGTTAAAAAACAGACTGGCTATTTGGACAACAAAATTTGACCCGATCCGGACCGTTGATGAAAAATCACGGTGGGGATACCGGGGAAAAGTGTGCCTGTCCACCCAATGGGAAAATGGAAAATGGCATTTCGGGTTAATTAAAAATGAAACCGTCATCCCGATTCATGACTGCCCCGTCCACACCCGACAAATTCAGGAGGCAATTTCACTGCTTTCAGCCAGCCTGCCGCCCGCCGTCATTTTCCCTTTGGCGTATTATGTGCAGACCGGCAGTCAAATAACGCTGGTGGTTAAATCAAAACAGATGCCGGATTTAACATGGCTTGATGATCCCTTGATCAGGGCGTTAAACCATTTCGGCATCAAAGGACTGTGGGTGCATTTGCATCCCTGCACTGGAAAAAAAGTATTCGCAAAAAATACGTGGCATCTTCTGTATGGATCACCGCGATCTGTTGATGAAAACCAGTTCATTTACGGACCCAGGTCTTTCCAGCAGCTGATCCCCGCCCTTTATGATCAGGCGCTGTCTTCGGCTGAAACATTTCTGACACCCGCTGCAGAAGACATTTTCATTGATCTTTACTGCGGCATCGGGGCCGGGCTTGCCAGATGGCAACAGAGATGCGCAACCATTATGGGCGTGGAATTAGATGGTGAGGCTGTCGATTGTGCCAGGGAAAATGCACCGAACGTTACAATTTTAAGGGGCAAATGCAGCGATCGCATTCCCCAGTTGATCCAATGGGCGGATTCACATCCGCCTTACAAAAAGCGCCGGCTTTATGTGAACCCCCCGAGAACCGGGCTGGAGCCTAAAACATTACAATGGATTGCCGCCGATTATAAACCGGACCGCATGGTTTATCTTTCCTGCAGTGCCGGAACCCTTCAACGGGACCTGGCACATTTTGAAATAAACGGATATCAAATTATCAAGATCACACCGTATGATTTTTTTCCCCAGACCCTTCATGTGGAAACCATGGTGTTTATTCAACCCAAAAATAAAATTTGATGGCGTCGTTAAAAGTCCCATCTACTGCGTTGTAGCGGTTTTTCAGGCACTCGAGATACGACATGTATAATTTCGAGCCTGAAAAACCACTACGCCTTGCCAATTTTTATGTGAATGGTGAAACTTTTAACTTAACCATCCTGCTACTTTTTACGAGACCCGCAAATTTTACCGGTTTCTCCATACATAGAAAGCACCAGCCATGTTTTCACGTCGCACTTGATTTGGTCATTGCTGCATAATGACCTTGCTTCATCCGGGGAAACAAAAATAGTTTCAATATCCTCAGAGCTGGTATTCCCCTCTTTCGATGCTTCTCCAGTGCATTCCACATAAACCATTGAGATGGATTCATCCGTCATGCCGGAAGAAGAATAAATGGGCGGACTGACTTTGTTTATTCGCGTCACTGTCAACCCGGTTTCTTCCTTGAGTTCTCTTTTAACCGATGTTTCTGCGGTTTCTCCGTTATCCACAAGACCTGCGGGAAATCCGTACTGGTAATCTCCGAGCGGCACCCTGAACTCTTTAATGATCACCAGTTTCTGGTTTTCAGAGTGATAGGGGACGATGACAACGGCATCCGGTGTTTCAAAATGTCCTGAAACACATTTTGGCGGATCATTGCGAGATGCAAAGCTCCAGATCTTTTTCCGGTCATTAGTATCCGAATATGTTATTTCAAACATATTCAAATGAAAATAATCGGTAATTTTTTTAACTGATTTTATTTTCACAGGAACTTCCCGGCATGCATGATTTTCAAAACGTCTGCTTATTCCATCCAAACATTTTCCCATTAATATTGGCAAAATCAATGTAGACCCGTTCTGCTGCAACATCAAGGGAGGTTTCAATAAACTCACAAACCGCTTTGGTATATTCCGAGCATTTGTCCGGCACGAGTCCGATACTTTTAACTTCAACATATGCGACCGGCAACGTGTTTTCGTTAAACGTCATTGTTACGCTGTGATACACCGACACCATAATGACCCGTTCCGGTTTGCCCAACAGGCCGGATAAAAATATTGACGCATCTTTGGAAAGCTTTTCAGCACCGGCGTCATCCAGTTTCTGATTGGTTTCAATTTTAAAATACGGCATATGTTCTCCCTTGGAAAAATTGTTTATTCAGATTAAAAAAAATGACTCATTAATTCAAGCTGACATTCAAATAATCCATGTCAAGCAACCCCTCCGCCATAGCCAGCACGTATGCATTTTTTTTTAACCATTGATTATAACACCGAATAAAAACCGGGTCATGAAACAACATATTTTCACCCAAACAATTTAAATCATTATTAATTCTCCAATACAGATACATAAACCCTCCTTTTAGATTATGATTAAGATTAAAGATTATTCAAGGCAGAGCCAAATATCTCTGACCTGACCCGGATACCCATCACAGATGAATATTAAACCGCTTCATTTTCCGCCACAGGGTGGTGCGATCGATGCCCAAGGTTTGTGCGGTTTTTTTGCGGTTTCCCCGATGCTGCTTCAAGGTCTGGATGATCTGTTCGGTTTCCATGGCATCCTGTGGAGATAAAGCCGTGGAATGGCTGATCCCATTTTTGTGCCAGGATCCGAACCAGTTCTGGATATGGACCGGCAGATGGTGGAGTTCTATCAATTCTTCCTGGCAGATGATCAGGGCATGCTCCATGATATTTTCCAGTTCTCTGACATTTCCCGGGTAATCATAATTAAGCAACAACTCCATGGCATGCTCGCTTATGCCGGGATACTGGTACCCCCTGATGGCACACAGCCTTCTTAGGATATGCTTGATTAAAATCGGGATATCCGGCTGATGGTCTTTTAAGCTGGGCAGATCAATCCGAAGGACGTTCAAGCGGTAATAAAGGTCTTCTCTGAACTGCTTGTTTTCCACCAGCTTTTCCAACCCTCTGTTGGTAGCAGAAATGATGCGGACATCCACTTTGATGGTATGGGGACTTCCTAGTTGGTAAAACTCCTTGTCCTCCAGTACCCTGAGCAGCTTTGCCTGCAACCCCAGAGGGATATCACCGATTTCATCCAGAAGGATGGTACCGCCATTCGCCTCCTGGAACCGGCCGGGCTTGTCTTTGATTGCGCCGGTAAACGCACCTTTGACATAACCGAACATTTCAGATTCCAGCAGGTCATTGGGAATGGCCGCGCAGTTGACCTTTACAAAGGGTTGATCCGCCCGCCGGCTGGCTGAATGTATGACCTTGGCCATGAGATCTTTTCCCGTACCCGTGCTCCCTTCGATGAGGATAGTGGCGTCTGTAACTGCCACAACCGCTGCTTTTTCAAATATTTTCTGCATGGACGGATCTTTACCGATCATATCATGGAAAGTATATCGTTTTTTAATGACCCGGTTTAATTGATGGGCAAGGGTCAGATCCCGAATGGTGGCTAACCCCCCGACAATTATATCCTTTTCATTTTTCAAGGGAATATAGCTGGCCATAATGGGGATATTTTCTCCTTCAACATTAGTAATCATCCCCTTCCGATTGATCAGGGACTGGCCATCGGTCATGGTCTTTGCAAGTAATGATGCACAGATTTTGTCGCTGGCGCCAAAAATCATGGAACAATTTTTACCCAGTACCTGACGACGGTTATAGCCGGATATCTTTTCAGCCGCTGTATTGAAAAAAGTGACATGGCCGCCCTTGTTCACTGTAAAAATTCCCATATCAATGCTGTCAAAAATAATTTTCAGGGTCCGTTCCTGATGTTCCACCCGCTGGATCAGTTCCGACAATGTTGAATGATCCTGCAACACGGTAAAACACCCTTTTATCAACTGTTCAGGACTATACACGGGAACCACAAACCGGGTCACCATATGCCTTGTGCCATGGCCGTTGATGATCTCCACATTGGGACATTCCGTTCCCTGGAGCAGCCCGCCCTGGAAGGGACACCTGCCATGACAGGGTATGGAACAGCATAATTTCTGGCAGGTTTTGTTAGTTACATCTGATTTCTTTACCCCCATGAGCAGCATGGCGCTACGGTTTAAGGTCACTACCTTCTTATCAGCCGTGACAAACGCACCAATATTAAGATGATCAAAAATCTGGAACCATTTTTTGTACATGGTCCTGAAATCTTTATTATCTATAAACATTGATTTTCTCCAGCCTGTTGCATGGCGTTGCGTAATTGTTGCGCAACATTGTCTATGGTGCATCATTGATGAATTGGTTTAAATTCAGAATAATACGATTGTTGCAACCATGCAACAATTATCAGAGATTGCCAATAGACTTTCTACATAAATTTCGTTTTATCGCCCAAGAACCAGGCCTTGAGAGTCATGGCACAATTTATGCATTTATGATTTGCAAACCATGAAAACGCTTAAAAAAATAATCATTCTCGTAGAGGGCCTGGAAATGCAGGTATTTTTATCCACAGTCCTGCAGGAAGTCTTGTTTACCCCTGTTATTGCAGAATATATTGACGATGCCTTTGAAAAAATCATTACACAAAATCCCTTAGTAATCATCATTGACATGATGATGCCAAAAGAGCAGGGAGTTAAAATGTACCGGCAGCTCAAAACCCATGAAAAATTTAAAACCCTTCCGGTGATCATGCTCTCCACCCTTGCCAAGGAAGCATTCTTTCAATTCCATAATATTGAATATACTTTGCCCCATCATGGGCTCCCAAAACCGGAAGGGTATCTGCCCAAACCACCGGAAGCTGAAGAGTTAATTCATACTGTCAAAAGAATTATTAAAAACCAGCCAAAAAGGGAAAATAAATGTCTTTAAGAATCGGATGCTATATTTGCCATTGCGGAATTAACATTGCTTTTAAAGTGAGAGTAGAAGAAGTGGCTGAATTTGCAAGGAGCCTTGATGACGTTGCGGTGTCACGGGATTACAAATTCATGTGCTCTGATCCGGGCCAGGAAATGATTGAAAAAGACATTAAGAATTTTGACCTGAACCGTGTGGTGGTCGCTTCCTGTTCACCCAGGCTCCATGAAAAAACCTTCCAGGCTACTTGCAAACGGGCAGGATTGAATCCTTATATGTTCCAGATGGCATCAGTCAGAGAACAGGTATCCTGGGTTACCCAAAACGAAGACGAAGCCACTCAAAAAGCCAAAACATTGATGGCCGGTGCCATAAACCGGGTGAAATACCACCATGAACTTGAAACCCGAAAAGTTGAGGTCCATCCGGATGTTCTGGTAGTGGGCGGCGGTATTGCCGGTATGCAGGCAGCTCTGGATATTGGAAACGCAGGTCATCAAACTTTTCTGGTTGAAAAATCCACCACCATTGGCGGGCATATGCTCCAGTTTGACAAAACCTTTCCCACGCTGGACTGTGCAGCCTGCATCGGCACCCCTAAAATGGTGGAAGTGGCACAGAATGACCATATTAAATTATTTTCCTATAGTGAGGTGATAGACGTTTCAGGATACATTGGCAATTATTCAGTCAAAATACTTAAAAAACCCCGTTATATAAAAGAAAGTCTCTGCACTGGCTGCGGTGAATGTACAAAAGCATGTCCTGTGATCTCCCCCAGTGAATGGGATGAATCCTTAGGGGATCGCAAGGCGATTTTCAGAGCCTTTCCCCAGGCAGTTCCCATTACTTACTGCATTGATAAAAAAGACAGGGCGCCCTGCGTGGGAGCCTGTCCTGCCCATGTAAATGTTCAGGGATATATCCAGCTTATTAAAAAAAAAGAATATATCAAAGCCACCCAATTAATTATGGAAAAAATACCATTGCCCGGTGTACTGGGAAGGGTCTGTCCCCATCCCTGCGAACTGGAATGCCGGCGCCAGGAACTGGATAAACCGGTTGCCATCAGAGATCTCAAGCGCTTTGCAGCCGATCAGATGGATATGACCACTCTTGCGATTCCGGATATTGAAGACCAAACCCAAAAAGTCGCTATTATCGGCTCCGGCCCTGCCGGGCTGACCGTTGCCTATGATCTGAGATTGAAAGGATATCAGGTCACTGTTTTTGAAGCATCTAAAAAGACAGGCGGCATGCTAAGGCTTGGAATCCCTGACTACAGGCTGCCACCAGAAATTCTTGATAATGAAATCGGCTATATTCAAAGAATGGGCGTAGATATCCGGACAAAGACCCGGTTTGGAACAGATATTACGCTTGCAGATCTGAAAAAGTCAGGATTTTCTTCTGTCTTTTTAGGCATTGGTGCCCATGGTGCCATATCTTTAGGCATCCCTGGGGAAGATCTTGAAGGAGTGATAGATGCAATCCGGTTTTTAAGGGAAGTAAATCTTGGAGATCGCACCTGTCCGGGGAACGAGGTGATTGTGATCGGCGGAGGCAATGTAGCCATTGATGCGATCCGCGTGGCAAAACGGACAGGCTCTAAAAAACTGACCCTGGTGTATCGCCGGACAGAAAAAGAAATGCCGGCATATGAAGATGAAATTCTGGGTGCCAAAGAAGAAGGTATTGAATTTTTATACCTGACCTCCCCTGTAAAGGTGATTGAAAAACAGGGTAAAGTGGTTGGTCTGCAATGCATTAAGAATAAGCTTGGAGCGCCGGATGCCAGTGGCAGACAACGACCTGAACCGATCAAAGGATCAGAATTTATTATATCCTGCGATACTATTATTACAGCCATTGGACAGAAAATAAACCTTTTGAACGACCTGACCAACAATGGCCTTGAATGTACTTCCTCAAACAATATCATTTCAGACCCTGACACCATGCAAACCAGTATTCTCCATGTGTTTGCCTGTGGTGATGCTGTGACAGGCGCAGCCACCGTTGTTCAGGCCATTGCCGGAGGTCACAGGGCGGCCAGGGGCATGCACCACTTCCTTGCCGGTCGTGACATGGCAGCGCTTAAAAATATAGATAATTCATTGCAAGACGTTCAAATGCCTCATTACAAGGATATCCCGAAAGGCAGCCCCATAAGGAAGCGACAATTATTAACCCATATGGATGCACAACAACGCTCTGCCTGTTTTGATGAAGTGTCAAAAGGACTTTTACCTGAACAGGCTATAGAGGAATCCGATCGCTGTCTTAATTGTGGAGAATGCTGTGAATGCTGTGAATGTGTCTCAGTTTGTGAAGCCAATGCCATTGACCATACCATGAAAGGAGAGATTGAAGAAATAAAGGTGGGCAGCATTATTCTGGCCACAGGATATGATGTACTTGATCCGGGACCAATAAAACAATTCGGTTATGGCACCTACCCCAATGTATACACCAGTCTCGAATTTGAGCGTATCAGCAATGCCACAGGCCCTACCGGAGGAGAAATCCTGATCCGGGACAATTCCCTTGCATTTACCCGAGAACCCGAAAGCGTGGCCCTGCTTCACTGCATTGGCAGCCGGGATGTGAACTACCACGAATACTGCTCCAGAGTCTGTTGCATGTATGCCTTAAAGTATTCCCACCTGATCAAGGAAAAAACCGGACATGATACCAAAGTATATGATTTTTATATTGATATGCGCTGCTTTGGTGAAGGGTATGAAGAATTTTACCGAAGATGTCAGGAAGAAGGCACCCATTTTATCCGGGGCAAGGCTTCAGAAATTACCCATGTGGCCCAAACCCCGGAAGAGCAGGATAAACTCATTGTCCTTGCGGAAGACACTCTTTTGGGAATGCCGGTTCGCATTCCTGTTGACATGGTGGTTTTATGCGTGGCCATGCAGGCAAGAGAAGATGCCCTGGATGTAGGAAGAATCTTTGGAGTGAATCTGGGTGCGGATGGTTTTTTCTTGGAAGAGCACCCCAAACTGGGGCCTTTGAACACGGCAACTGATGGTGTGTTTATTGCCGGCGCCTGCCAGTCTCCAAAAGATATACCGGATACGGTTGCCCAGGCCTCTGGCGCTGCTGCCAAAGCTCTGTCTCTCGCTACCCGCGGGCAGGTTCTGGTGCCATCCACCATTTCCTGGATTGATCCTGACATCTGTGCCGGATGCCAGATATGTATCGATCTGTGCCCCTATACAGCCATTGAATTTGATCATAGAAGGCAGATTTCTGTCATCAATGAAGCAGTTTGTAAGGGATGTGGAAGCTGTTCCGGTTTCTGTCCCAGTGGTGCCGCCCAGGTCAGACATTTTCAGAAAAAACAAATTTTTGCGGAATTTGAGGGCATCATGGATGCCGTCAATACGGTCGGCATATAATAAATTATCATTTCCGTTTAACAAATACATAAAGGTTAATGATAATGAACTCGTATAACATTGCAGGATGGCTAAGTAAAAAGTTCCATATACAAGGCGTAGTGGTTTTTCAGACTTGAGATAATACATGTAGTATATTGAGAGTCTGAAAAACCGCTACAACGCAGTAGATGGGGCTTTTTACGACGCCATTAAAAGAAGAGGAAACCCATGGCAGAACATGAACCATTGATTATTGCATTTGTGTGTAACTGGTGCACCTATACGGCAGCAGATCTGGCCGGAACTTCCAGACTGAGCTACCCTAAAAACATCCGGTTAATACGGGTGATGTGTACAGGAATGGTTGATCCCCAATATATTATCAAGGCATTTTTAGAAGGTGCGGACATGGTTATTGTCAGTGGATGCCACCCGGGAGACTGCCACTATATCAATGGAAATTACAAGGCCCGGCGACGGATAAAATTGCTCAAGGAGATCCTGCCCAAATTCGGAATTGAAAAACAACGCTTAAAACTGACCTGGATCGGGGCAAGTGACGGTATTGAATTTGCCAAGACCATGCAGGAGCTGGTGATTCAGGCAAAAACCATCGGGCCAAACCCGGCAAGAACCGGCGCGGGTTTATAGTGTCTCGTCAAGGATGAAATGGCGTAAGATTACGCCGTAATTTTTTGGGCCAAACCCATTACGGAGATCAATGATGGCAAACACAAGCTTTCTCAATGTTGACAATGACAATGTCCTCTTGTCCATACAAAAATTTTTAAAATCCATTTTGGATCTGAATGATATTGAAGCAATACTTGCCCCTTTACACAAAAAAGACGGGAAAAATATCATGCCGGTATTCATTGCGGATCCGACGCTTCTGAATGATGTAGACCCCCTGGCACCGGCATTTGCCATGAATGCAGCCAAACTTGTATCAAAGCTGACACATAAGCCAATGGGTAAAAAAATTGCCGTGGTCTTAAGATCCTGTGAGATAAGGGCCTTAATTGAACTGGTCAAGCTAAAACAGGCTTACCTGGAAGACATTGTCATTATCGGTTTTGACTGTCTTGGCACCTATACCAATAAGAACCTGGCTTTTCTCATGGCATCTGATACAACAGATCTAACCCAACGATTCTGTGAAAACGCCCTTGCAGGAAAAGAACCTCCTATAGAAGGCGGCCCGAACCTGTCTCCCGCATGCAGGGCCTGTGAATATCCGGTTCCGGAAAATGCAGATATTTTAATCGGGTTGTTGGGTCTGGATATTAAAAAGCAGGTTTTGCTCCAGGCATTGACTGAAAAAGGTAATGCCCTGTTTGAAAATCTATCGTACACAGAATCAGAAGAACCCCCGGGCAGAAAAAAGGTCATTTCAGAAGTTATTTCCAAAAAGATTGAATTCCGGGACAAGATGTTTGAAACAACCCATAAGGCCACCAATACACTTGAAAAACTATCAGATTATTTTGCAAGCTGCATCAACTGTTACAATTGCAGAGTCGCATGCCCGGTTTGTTATTGCAGGGAATGTGTTTTCAACACAGATGTGTTTGACCATGATCCTTATCAGTATATGCAATGGGCCAAACGAAAAGGAGCCGTTAAATTGCCGGCGGATACAAATTTTTACCATATCACCCGTCTGGCCCACATAAGCCTTAACTGTGTCGGGTGCGGTCAGTGCTCCAATGCATGTCCCAATGATATCCCTGTTATGGAACTTTTCAAATATGTGGCCAACAATACTCAGGCAGCGTTTGAGTATGAGGCAGGGAAAGATATGGACCAGCCCCCGCCATTATCCGTGTTTAAGGAAGAGGAATATCTTGATGTGGTGGGTATCAATTAAAAAGCTTTTCATGGTGATTCATTACCACTGTATGAGAAAATAACTTATCAATCATTTCAAACTATTACGATTGAGTTATTTGGAAGAGGCTCCCATGGACAAAAACAACAGCAATGCCCTTGTTGTGGGCGCAGGAATCAGCGGTATCCGGACTGCACTGGATCTGGCACAACAGGATTTTCATGTCACGCTTATTGATAAAAGCCCGGCCATTGGCGGTATCTTAAGCCAATTGGATTACCAGTTCCCCTCCAACCATTGCGGCATGTGCAAAATGCTGCCCCTGATCAACCGGGATGCATCATCCCAGTTTTGTCTGCGCAAAGGACTGTTCCATGAAAACATCCATCTATTGCTCTCATGCGAACTAAGCGGCCTTGCCGGAGAAGCCGGGAACTTTACAGCACGACTGCGCCAGAAACCCACCTGGGTGGACCCGGATCTGTGTGTGGGCTGCGGTCTGTGCGAAAAAGTCTGCCCCCAGGATATACCGGACTGTTTTAACGAAGGGCTCTCCTCCCGCAAGGCCATCTATCTTCCCGTACCCCATGCCATTCCCAATGCTTATGTCATTGACCTTGCAGCCTGCAACCGCTGCGGTGCCTGTGAAGAGGTATGTCCCACCAATGCCATCCAGTTGTCCCAGTCCAACCGGAAGGCATTTAATATTCTGGTGGTGGATGATGAACTCAGTATCAGAGATTCATTAAAAGAATGGCTTGAAGAAGAGGATTTCTCTGTGGACATGGCGGTTTCAGGAGCGGATGCGCTTACAAAACTCTCACAAAAACCTTATCAGCTCATGCTCACTGATATCAAAATGCCTCAAATGGGTGGTGTAGAACTCCTTAAAAAAGCAAAAAAAGACCATCCAAACCTCAGCGTGGTCATGATGACAGCCTATGCCACGGTGGAAACCGCAGTGGAGGCCATGAAAATCGGCGCACTGGATTATCTTATCAAACCCTTTGATCCGGACACCCTGGTGCCCATGGTTATCAGGATATTTCAGGATATTGAAGCCACAAAAGATCGGGAAATAACTATTGATACAATTATTTTCAGCACGGGTACTTCTTTTTACGATCCAGCTGATGAAAAAAATATCTTTGGGTATGGCATTTATCCCAATGTGCTGACCAGCATTGAATTTGAACGAATGATCAGCCACACTGGGCCAAGTCAAGGAGCGCTGTGCCGTCTTGACCATAACCCGAATGATCAGAATGACCCGCCCGTTAAAAAAATAGCCTGGATACAATGTGTGGGATCTAGAAACATCCAGCAAAATGCGGATTTCTGCTCCAGTATCTGCTGTATGATTGCTATAAAAGAAGCGGTTCTGACCAGGGAAATCTCAAAGGGCAAGATAGATACGACCATTTTTTATATGGATATGCGAACCTTTGGAAAATCATTTCAACGCTATTATGATACGGCCCTGAGTGAGCATGGCGTCCGATTTGAACGATGTAAAATCGACTCCATCTCCCTTGATAAAAAAACCAATGATCTGATCATCAGGTATATTTCCAAAAACGGTGAATTAAAAAAAGAATTATTTGATATGGCAGTCCTGTCCACGGGGCAGCGCCCGAGCTATAAAACCGCCCAACTGGCAAAAATCTGTGATCTGTCCACTAATCCCTGGGGATTTATACAGACTTTGCCCTTTTCACTTACCCTCACCGCAAAAGAAGGCATTATTGCCGGCGGTTCTGTTACAGGGCTCAAAGATATATCCCAATCCCTTATCCAGGCATCTGCTGCTGCACAGAATGCCGGTTGCATCATCCATTCCAAAGGCAGTAAAAAATTAGAAGCACCCATTGAAAACAAAGGAGTTTACCGGGATGTTTCCCGTGAACCTGTAGATCTTTTAATGGTTATATGTACCTGCAAAGAACGAGTAACCAGGTTTATTGACCCAAAAATCCTAACTGAAAAATTCATACAGGATCCTTGCATCAGCAATGTCATTTTTTTGGACAATATCTGCACAGACAATGGCTGGCAGGAACTTGAACAGATCGTAATGGATTGCCGGCCCAACCGCCTGCTGATTGGCGCCTGTCACCCTTATCTATATATCCGGAGAATCAGGGAACTTGCCAAAAAATGTACCCTTGATCCGGTATTTATTGATGTCGTGGATATCATGACCGGTGTTTTTCAGGAAAATCCTGACTCTCAAAACGAACTTAACTCAACCGGCTTTCACATAACAGGTATTTTAAATGCCGGAGCAGCTGCATTGAAACAGGCTCAATATCAAACATCACATAAAATACCAGTACACCCAAGCGCTTTGATAATCGGTGGCGGCATAGCCGGAATGACAGCTGCTTTGGGCATTGCCGACCAGGGATATGAAGTGGCATTGGTTGAAAAAACAGATCATTTGGGCGGAAACTTAAACTGGCTCAAACAGACCATTGACGGGCTGTCCTGTGAAAATCTCCTGGAAGAAACCATTGCCAGGGTCACAAAACAGCCTTTGATCCGGATATTTCTTAACAGTCAAATCATCAGTTGCACCGGATATACCGGGCAGTTCAAAACCATTATTGAAGATGGAGAAAAACAGCCTGTCACCATTGAACATGGCGCTGTCATACTTGCCACCGGTGGCAATGAAGCGAGAACACAATCCTTTAATTACGGCACGCAAAATTCAGTCGTCACCCAGAAAGATCTTGAAATCAGACTGGCCGATAAATCTATTGACCCCAAAAAACTTGACAGCATTGCCATGATTCAGTGCGTTGATTCCAGGCAGGAACCCAGAAACTACTGTAGCAGGGTATGCTGCCCGACTGCCCTGAAACAGGCCCGGTTTATTAAGGAGCAGAACCCTGAGGCTGATATTTATTTTCTGTACAGAGATATGATGACCTGCGGTTTTACAGAGACTTTTTTCACACAGGCCCGCAAAGACAATATCATTTTCATTTCATATGAGCCGGATAATCTGCCACAGGTCGAAGAGATTGAAGGAAAAATAATTATTAATGCCGTTGAACCGGTTTTGGGACGACCAATAGAGATAAATGCAGACCTGGTTGTTCTTGCCACAGGAATCACGCCTGAATTTCCAGACACTCTGGCTTCCATACTGGGTATCATGCCGGATATGGACAGGTTTTTCCAGGAGGCTGACCCCAAATGGCGACCTCTGGATGCCATAAAAGAAGGTATTTATGCCTGTGGCATTGTTCATTCTCCCGGCTCCATTCCGGAATCCATTGCCACGGCCCAGGCAGCCGCCCAGAGGGCCTTGAACATTATTTCCAGACCGGTTCTTGCTTCTGCTCAAATAGTTGCCCTGGTCCGCCACAGTTTATGTTCACTTTGCCAAAGGTGTATCGACACCTGCCCTTATGGGGCCCGGATGCTCAATACGGATGAAACCAAAGTACTGGTAAACGAAGCCATGTGCCAGGGATGCGGCGCCTGTGCAGTCATATGTCCCAATAATGCATCCGTGCTGCAGGGATATTCAGGACAACAGATGCTGGGTGTTATTGATGCTGTTTTTGAAGATTTGCTTAATTAATTTAACCATGAATATTATGAATATAGGAAAAACCATTTTGAATACAACAACCACAAAAAATCCTCTGGCCCAGGTAAAAGAAATGGTACAATCCTGTATCCAGTGCGGCACCTGTACTGCTTCGTGTCCCAATGCATTTGCTATGGATCATACACCACGCAAGCTTTGGCGGATGGTTCAGGCAGATAACGCCGATGCTGTTTTCAAGAGTAAAACCTTTATCTTATGTTCTTCCTGTTATTACTGCACCCTCAGGTGCCCCAGGGGACTTCCCCTGACCCGGGCAATGGGGCTTTTAACCCAAATGGCTCAAGTCCAAAACCCGGAACCTTTTAAACAGAGCCATCGATTTTATCAGGAGTTTATACAAAGTGTCCGCCGTCACGGTCGGGTAAATGAAATCGAATTTATGTCTTTATTTTTCTTGTCCATGAAAAATCCGATTCTGCCTTTTAAGTATGCATCTTTGGGGATAAAGCTCCTGCAGAAAAAGAAAGTATCCATACCCAATCCCAATATATGGAAAAAAGATCAAAACGGGCTGGAAAAAATATTCAATAAAGTCAGAGAACTGGAGGAACAATCATGAAATATTTCTACTACCCGGGCTGCTCTCTTGAGGGCACTGCCAAGGAATATCATATTTCCACAACTTCTCTGATGAAGGCGCTGGGGGCTGAACTTATCGAAATTGAGAGTTGGAGCTGCTGTGGCGCAAGCGCTGCTGAATCAGTCAGTGATCTGCTTTCATATGTCCTGCCGGCACGAAACCTTGCCATTGCTGAAAAAATGAGCGCTGAAACCAGCGAAACTCTTGATATATTGGTACCATGCAGCGCCTGTTACCTGAATCTGAAAAAAGTAACCGAAGATATTAAAACTAATCTCCAATTATTGGATACCATAAACACTGTCCTCAAAGAAGACAACCTTGAGCTTAAAAACAAACTTCAAGTGAGACATCTTCTGGATATCCTTGTCAATGATATGGATATCAACTTTTTCAAGACAGAAGTTAAACACTTTTTTGAAGATTTTTCCGTGGCACCCTATTATGGATGCCAGTGCCTCAGGCCCTATCATGTGTTTGACAATCCTGAGAAACCAAAATCCATGGAACCTCTTATTTTGGCAACAGGAGCCACAATTCACACCTGGGAAATGGGCCCCAAATGCTGCGGAGCATCCCATATGAGTACTAAACCCGAGGTGGGTCAAACCTTGGTGGGGAATATATTAAAAAGTGCCAGGGGAGCTGACATGATTATAACAGTCTGTCCCATGTGCCAGATGAATCTGGAGGCATTCCAGAAAAAAATCAGCCAGGCCTGCAATGAGTCATTCAACATGACGATCCTGTATCTTCCCCAGTTTATGGGAATGGCCATGGGATTGTCTGAAAAGGATATCCGGCTGGATTTAAACCTTAGTATCACCAAAAAATTTAAAACAAAGTATCTTACCATGACCTCTAAACCCGTAATGCTGATGACGGCATCGGCATAACCAAAATTAAATAAAGGAAAATAGCCATGTTTAGAAAAATTTTACTGGCAACAACACCCATTGATGAGAGCAAAGGGGCATCAAACCTGTCCTTTGCTCTGGCGCGGCCGAGTAGATCTAAACTCTTTATTTTCTATGCATATGGTATCACTGAAGAGGGATGGAGCAGCATCCGGTATCTGTTGCCTTCAGGAAAAGTGGATGAAGTTAAAAAAGACTTAAAAAAACATTATAAAAATGAGTTGTCCAAAATTAACAATTATCAGGTGGAAGTGGTTCCCGGAGTTCCCCATGATGAAATCTTAAGATTTGCAAGAAAGGAAAACGCAGATCTCATTGTGATGGGTCCTCACAAGATAGACAAAAATCAGCCCAGGCTTTGGGGATTAACCGGAAGTACTCTGCAAAAGGTCAGTTTAAGGGCACGTTGTCCTGTCATGATCGTACCTTCAGATATGCCCAAAATTTATCCATCAGGTGATATCGAGCTGTCTACTGAAGATCGTAAAAAATACAAAATCCTTGTGGTGGATGATGAATTATCTTTAAGGGATTCATTAAAGGAATGGCTCGAAGAAGAAGGATTTACTACGGGTATGGCGGAATCCGGCCAGCAGGCCTTGGACATGTTAGCAAAAGAAGACTATCACCTGATGCTCACAGATATCAAGATGCCGGGCATGGACGGTGTTGAGCTCTTAGACCGTGCGAAAAAAGAACACCCGGACTTGGGAGTCGTCATGATGACTGCTTATGCCACCATTGATACGGCCGTGGATGCCATGAAAATAGGTGCCCATGACTATTTAATCAAGCCTTTTGATCCGGAGTTACTGATCCCCAAAATTCTGAAACTCCACCAGGATTTTGAGGTAACAAAAGGACGTCTGAAAATGGCATTTGCCAGTATTGTCCTGGCTACGGATTTTAGCGAACCTGCATACTGTGCTTTTGATTTTGCCATGAAGATTGCCCAGTATTATGATGCAAAACTACATATATTCCATGCCATTCCCATATCTGATGATAAGGAGCTTCCTCCCCAGTCTGTTATTGAAAAAAACATCGAAGAAACCATTGACCGCATGAAAAAAAAATATGGGGCAGACTTGAAAAATGTTGTAGAATATTCGCTGGAATCATGGGAAGGCACTCCCCATGTGGAAATTCTTAAATATGCCCGGTGGAAGCATGCTGATCTGATCATTATGGCGCATCACTCCAAAGGAAAAGACCCGGAAAAAGCCGTACTCGGCTCCAATGTGATAAAAGTGGCCAGCGGGTCCAAGTGCCCGATTCTCAGCATAAACCGGGATTTTATTCCCAGCTGCGGGACTTAACGGAGGATTATTGTGCATCAGGATATGAACCGGAAGATGAATCGAGATATAAAATGGGAAATCGTTTTAATTGACGATGAAAAAGGCATCCGCAAAGTGATGGCCATTGCCTTGAAAGACTCTGGATACTCGGTACTAACTGCTGAAAACGGAAATGCAGGTGTCAAGCTGTGCACGGAATCCTCGCCCCAGCTGGTGATTACGGATATCAAAATGCCGGGAATGGATGGCCTGCAGGTTCTTGAAATCCTTAAAAAAGAGCTCCCGGATATTGAAGTCATTGTCATGACTGCTTTTGGAGATATTGACACCGCCATTCGGGCCATACAGCTTGATGCATCGGATTTTATAACCAAACCCATTAATGACGATGCGCTTGCTCTGGCCCTTGACCGGGCCAAAGAACGTTATCTTTCAAAAAAACAGCTCAAGGAATATACATCACTTCTTGAAACCGGGTGGTCTCGTGCCACAAAAGAGCTTTTAAATAATTTCTCATTTCAAAAACAGATTATTGAAAGTTCCATCAACGGAATTATTGGCTGTGGAGCTGATGAAAAAATTAAAATTTTTAATAGCAGCATGATTAAAATGCTTGGGTATACAAAAAGCGAAGTGGTGGGAAAAAAATACTTAAGAGAGCTGCTTGCAAAAGGAGAAGAAAAACGGATAAAAGAAGCCCTTGAAAGTGAGAGCCATGGAGGAATCAATAAAATAGCTCTGATGGAATCCGTGCTTCTGGATCATGAATCTTTGACAATACCGGTACGAATATCTGCAAGTGTACTGTTTGAGGAAGGTAATCAAAACGGAATATTGATCTCTGTAAGAGATTTAAGAGAACTTCGAAAAATCGAAAGAAAAATGGCTGACCAGGAACGAATTTTGCATCAGGACAAAATGATGTCCCTTGGAAAATTAGCAGCAAGCGTGGTTCATGAAATTAATAATCCATTATCCGGAATATTAAATTATCTTCGTCTGATGACCAAAATAATAACCAAAGGTTTGACTCCTGAGAAAATTGAAAAATTCTCAAAATACCTGGATATTGCAACCAAAGAAACCGCCAGATGCTCCCAGATTGTCTCAAATCTGTTAACCTTTTCAAGAAAATCCTCCTTGTCGTTTGAACCTGTTGATGTCAAAGAACTGATCCACCGCTGCACACTTATAAGTCAACATAAACTAGAATTACAAAATATTACACTTTCAGTCAGCGTAGATTCAGATATTCCTTTTATCATGGTGGATGCCAATCAAATCCAGCAATGCCTGATCAACCTTATATTCAATGCAATTGATGCCATGCCCGATGGAGGAACCATTGATCTTTTGGGCAAATACGATTCAGAAAAACAGAAGGCTATTATTTATGTCAAAGACACTGGTACGGGTATTGATCAAAAAGACCTTCCCCACATCTTTGAACCTTTTTTTACCACCAAAGACGAAGGATATGGTGTAGGGCTAGGACTGTCAACGGTATATGGCATCATGGAACGTCACAACGGATCTGTCTTAGTGGAGAGTGCCCCAGGAAAAGGAACCCAATTTATCCTTGAGTTTAATACATTGGCTAAGGAATAGACCCAATGAATAGATATGACCAGGAGAAATTAGTGTGATAAAACAGCTTACAACACTTAAGAAAAGTCTTGCCTATAAACTGATATTTGCGGTGGGTCTGACCCTTTTGATCATGATTCTATTAGGGGCGTTTTTTATTATCAAATATGAAAAAAATAAAGCCATGGATGGCATAACGGCTGAAGCAGACCGCCTGAGCAGCACAATTCTTTTAGGTGCCCATTATGCCATGATGCTGAATGCAAGAGACGATATCACTCATATTATTCAGAATATTGCCAAACAACCGCAAATTGAAAATATCCGTATTTTCAACAAAGCCGGTGAAATCCATTTCTCAAATATCAATGAAGAGGTGGGGAGTGTTACCAATATCAAGGCTGAAGCCTGTTATGTCTGTCATAAGACAGAGCCGCCTTCCGAATATTTAGAACTAAATGAAAGAAAACGAATCATCATGTCTCCAAGGGGATATCGGCTCATGGGTATCATCAGTCCCATTTTCAATGAGCCAGGATGTTCAGAGTCCTGTCATTTTCATCCCAAGGACAAAATAGTTCTGGGCGCTCTGGATGTTGTTATTTCCCTTGAGCAAACCGACGCTAAAATAGCTTTTTATGAAAAAGGTCTGCTTTTTTTCGCTTTTTGTATAGTTTTTATCTGTTCGTCCATCATTGGTATTTTTGTACTGCGGTTTGTAAATCAGCCCATTAAAAAACTGATCCGTGGAACCCGGCAGATCAGTAAAGGTTCCTACGGTAGGATAGAGATTATCCAGGACGGAGAAATCAAACAGCTCGCCGATGCCATAAACCATATGGCAGAGCAGATTGAAATTAAACAAAATGTGCTCAACGAACAACGAACAGAATATCAGAACCTCTTTGAGGCGGTTCCATGCCTTATCACGGTTCAAAATAAAAATTTTCAACTGCTGAAATACAACCGTGAATTCAATGACCGATTTCACCCTAAAGAGAGAGCTCTTTGCTTCCAGGCATATAAAAACCAGTCTGAACCGTGCGAACAATGCCCGGTTGCGGAAACTTTCAGGGACGGCAAGCCACACCACAGTGAGCAAAGCGGAATTTCAAAAAACGGAAATCCCACTTACTGGACCCTTCGAACCGCCCCGATCAAAAATCGGGAAGGGATGGTCACAGCAGTCATGGAAATTTCTGTGGATATCACCCAGATTCGTTTACTGGAAAAAGAGGTCCGCAAATCAGAAGAAAAGTACAGGGCCATATTTGATAATATTCCCAATCCATTGTTTGTACTGGAACAAGAAAACTTGCTAATTATTGACTGTAATGCCAGTGTCGAATCAGTGTATGGTTTCACCAAACAGGAAACCTTAAACCGATCCTTTGAAGACTTTTTCGATCCCGAAATTCAAACTTCTATTATTGAAAAGATTAAAAGCGTTGAATCTATCAGTAAGGTTCGCCAGATCGGAAAAAACGGAAAAATTATTTTTACAAATATCCATGTCTCCCCTTCAGAATACCCCAGCCACAAGGTTCTTTTAGTCAATACCACGGATATCACAAAACGGCTCATCGCTGAACAACAGCTCATTCAGGCCAGCAAAATGGCGACCCTGGGCGAAATGGCAACCGGGATTGCCCATGAACTAAATCAGCCACTCTCGGTTATTAAAAGCGCCAGCAATTTCATCACTAAAAAAGCAAAGCTAAATGAGATCATCCCCCAAGACATCATGACCACCATGACAGAGGAAATTGACGGCCAAGTCGACAGAGCTTCCAAAATCATCAGTCACATGAGAGAGTTCGGCCGAAAATCCGATGTAATCAAGGAAAAGGCACAGGTAAATAATGCATTAATAAAAGCTTTTGATATTTTCCGTGAGCAGCTGAAACTTCGTCAGATTGAAGTGATCCAGAATCTTCAAGAAGACCTGCCTCGGATACTGGCAGATGAAAATCGCCTGGAGCAGGTATTTATCAATTTGCTGATCAATGCCAGGGATGCCATTGAAGAGCATGCTGGAAACAGCCTGTACGCTGCTAAAGAAGCCAAGCAGATTTTTCTGACAACCAAAACATCTGGCAACTGTGTCGCCATTGAAATCGAAGATACCGGGAACGGCATTCCAGCCACAATTGCCGACAAAATTTTCGAGCCTTTTTTTACGACCAAAGATGTAGGCAAGGGGACCGGCCTTGGCCTGTCCATCAGTTATGGCATCATCCAGGATTATGGCGGAACCATTACCGTGACCTCAGGACGCCTGGGCGGTGCTTTGTTTATCATCAAATTCCCTATTATAACTGCCTAATAATCCGCCACAGATAACCAAATAAAGAATCATTAGATTTTATATCAATTAGTTATCTTATATTTACGTAAGTTCTCAAAAAATTCGAAAATAATCGGTTCACAGATAACACCATGTAGCGGATGGCTTTACACCTTATCCAGTTCATCCAGATCCCACTGGAGTTCCATTTCTTCAAACAGGGTCCGTGCTTTTTCAAGGTATTCTTCTGCGGTGATGTTGTTTAACTCTTTGTACTTGCTGTTTGGTTCCAGCAGGCGTTTGCCGACTTCAAAATAGGTGCGGGACAACTCAAGGCGGGCACCAAGACGTTCACCTTCCTTAATCGATTTATTCCACCACTTTAATGCCTTTTTTTGTTTGCCGATTAACCAGTAATATGTGCCCATTAATTTGAGTGTTTCGGTGCGTTCACTGGTAGCCTTTCGTGATTTTTTTATTGCTTTTTTCCCGAATTTTATGGCGTCATTTTGTATCTTCTTTATCTGTGACTTGTCGCCGGTTACTGACATCGCCTCCAGCCGGTGAAGATTCAGGATAAATTGGGTTAACAAAAGATACCCATGATAGTAAGGCAGTGGTAATGCTGCGGCTTGATATTCCCTCGCATAAGATAAAGATAGAGATTCTTCAGCCCCGTCAATATTATTCAGCAGAATCTGGACCCGGGCTTTATATAACAGATAGACAAAAACATATATTTTCATGCCGATTTTATGGCCGAAATTAATACCTTCCTCTATTTCATCAAGAATACTATGGAGTTTTCGCTGTTTCAGCAGCAACTTTAAATTAACTTCATACTTATGTGCCCTGGAAAAAACATTTTCATATACTTCAGCCATTTCAGACAATTTGTCGACGATTGTTTGCACAACATGAAAACGTCCCTGATCAATATTTATAAATCCATGAAATATATTATAAATAGAAGTGATTTCCATCTGACCGATACGTAAAGATTGATTTACCAAATCTTCATCATATTCCTTTGCCAAATTCCAGTTGCCTGTCACAAAACCATATAATGATACAACCATATTATAATTAATCTTAAATTTTACATCACCTTTATCAGCCTTGCTTTTGGCAAAATCCAACACTTTTCGACTCAGTCTGAATGAAACACCCGGCCAGGCAAATGTAGCACTGGCCCCCCCATACATACCAACTCCGTTTTCCACTTTTGTTAAATCAAAATTCGAAAGCCGCCTTAGAAAATAAAAGGATTCAATAAAGAATCTTTTGGGGTCTGTAATCGCCAAAGCGCTCAGTTTTTTATAAAACAAATTTAAAACCTCAACGTCTTTCGTATCGGGCATTCTTTTGAACTTCAGAGCTGGAAAATATAAGCTGATTAAAAAATGAGAAAAACAAACGGTAAACTTCAATGCCATTGGAATCATATGTTTCGGTGATTTTTCCCCGTAATATGCAATGGTTTTGTCAAAAAACTCACCCGCTTCAAAAAACTGTCCTCTATTATGCAATGATAGCGCGATGTTACTTTCCATCATCGCAACCTTTTGGGGATCCGCATCATTACGATATTTTTTTAGATAAAGACTCAAAGCCTCCTGATAGTACTGCACCGCTTCGCTTGATGCAGAAGAACGTATGGCCTCTTCACCGGCTTTCACCAGATAATGCTCTGCTTTCTCATAATCCTCACCTTTGCTGTAATGTAACGCCAGCATCCCGTAAAATTCATGCAGCCGTTCATTAAAGACCTTCTCGATAGACCGGGCAACCTGTAGATGAATTTCTTTTTGTTTTTGATGCAAAATCGAGTCATAGGCCGCTTCCTGAGCAAGGGCGTGCTTGAAAAGATATTCCAGCTCCTCCATTCGCTGTCGCTCACGGATGAGTTCTATCTGTTTTAAATAAGATAGCCGGTTGTCGATCCCATCAACTGTCTTTGCCACTTCAATAAGAATCCGGTAAAAAAAACTCCGTCCGATCACCGAAGCGACCCTGACAAGGCCACGGGTATTATCGTCGAGCCGGTCAATCCTGGCCATGAGCACATCATTGATGGTGTGCGGAATCACCATTTTCTCTATCTTATCCGTGACTTCAAACTCACCGTTTGTTTTGACCACCGCCCCCTCATCAATAAACGACCGCACCACTTCCTCGATGAAAAAAGGATTACCACCGGAACGCAGAATGATCTGATCAACCACTGCAAGCTGGAGACCTCTGATATTGAGCATATTGTTAATAAGCGTTTCACTCATTTGTTCGTTTAGCGGCTTGAGGTTGACTTCAACATAATAGACAGGAAGTTTTTCTTTAATGGTTTCCACTATTCTGTCGCCGGTTTCCGGGTGATTGGGCCGAAATACATTGATAAAAAGAATCCGCTGGGTTTCTGCGAGGGTGAACAGGGACTCAAGGAGCTCAATAGAACTGGTATCCGCCCAATGCAAATCTTCGGTTACAATCACCAAAGGGGTCAGTTCAGTTGATTTTATGATAAGGTCTTTTACATTTTTTAAGATCAGTTTTTCAAGTCCTTCTCCCTCAATGCCTTTCAACCTTTCAGCGTGTCGGCCGGACAGCTTCATACCCATCAGCGTCGCCACAAAAGCAAAAATTTCATCTGTATCTTCCGGGCATACACTTCTAATCGCTGTTTCCAGTTTGCTGATTGCGGTTGATGAATTATCGTCTTCTTTAATACGGGACCAGTGCTTTAACAGGTTAATAATGGGGTGAAAGCTTAAATTTCTGCCGATGGAAATTGCCCTGCCCTCAAGTAGTGTGATTCGTTTCATTACACTGCTGTTTCTAAGTTCGGCAATCAGCCTTGATTTTCCAATGCCGGCCTCTCCGATAATATTGACGATAGATCCTTCACCACTGGAAGCTTTATTTACCTGAAGCTCCAATTTATTGAGGTCATTGTCTCTGCCCACCATTTCAGAATAAATCTGTCGCTCCAGACCCAGTCGGGGTCTATCAACTTTGGCTTTAATCAGCTCATATACATCCAAAGGTACTTCCTTACCTTTAACCTTGGCCTCACCCAGGGGATTAAAATCGAATTGTTGACTGACCCGTTTGTAAGTAACAGGCGAAACGAGAATAGTGCCCGGTGCTGCCATGCTTTCCATCCGGGCGGCTAAGTTCGTGGTGTCACCGATGGCTGTGTAATCCATTCGCAGATCATCACCGATAGAGCCCACGATCACCGGGCCGGAGTTCAGGCCAATCCGCATTTTAAATTCAAACCCGAATTTTTTCTGTAATTCTTCGCTGTATTTCTTTATGGCGCTCTGTATAGCAAGGGCGGCCTGGCAGGCATCCTGGGCATGATCTTCAAGAGCAAGGGGGGCACCGAACAGCGCCATAACCCCGTCACCGGTGAACTGGTTGATGGTTCCCTGGTGATTATGAATTTGTTCCATCAGGATTTTAAAACATCCATCCATGATCTGGTGGACCTGCTCCGGATCGAGTTTTTCCGACATAGAAGTAAAGCCCGCCACATCGGCAAAAAGGACCGTCACTCGTTTTCGTTCGCCCTCCATGGCGCTTCGGGTGGTGAGGATTTTATCAGCCAGAAATTTGGGGGTGTATGAATGGGGTTGGGTGAAATCTATGGGAGGGGCTTGTTCTTGTGCTTGCAGAGGATAAGCGCACCAATCGCAAAACCTGGCCTCTTCACGATTATCATGCTCGCATTTCGGGCATTTCATTTTTATTCACCGTCACTGGCCTATCGGTTCGTATAGTTGGTGCTTAAATAACAATGAATATCAGAGGCAGGGCAATTTCTGCCCTGCCTTTATTTAAATGTATGCAATTTATTTTTTCTTTCCGATATCTGACATAGCAGCAGAATTGATCAGTATATCACCTTGTTCCTGAGTAATGATGCCTTCACTCACTAACAATTCTACTTCATGGGTAACACATCTTACATACATGCCATGATTATTCCAAGAAGCGCTCGGGTCACAATTTCCTAAAGAACCATCACAATTTTCATCAGTTCCATTTCCGGGTAATTCATCTGCGACAGGATTAATCAATGGATTATTATCATTGCAGTCACCTCCGCACGTCGTGTAATTATCTCCATCAGCATCAAATCCCTCATCAGCCTGATCATCACAATTGTTATCAATTCCATCACATGTTTCTATTGCGCCCGGATGAATGTTCGCATCATTATCGTTACAATCACCCATCTCTATAGAATAACCGTCATCATCATTATCTGCAAAGCAAGCCCCGGCAGCAACCATGACAACGGTATCTGTACCTGTTAGTCCGTCGTCATCAGTGACGGTTAAAGTTATATCATAAAATCCGGATTCTAAATTTGAGACTTCGGGATTTACACCTTCGGCGGTTTGATTATAACCCGGATTCTCTCTATGCTGAAGATCCCATTGATACGATTCAACCATACCATCCGGATCGTAAGACTGACTCCCGTCAAGTGCTGCACTGTCAAAAACAATTTGGTCAGGGCCTGTGTTGGCGACTGGGTCAATGGTAATGCTTTGGGCATGGATATTCGTTATATTAAATTCGAGTCTTACCCATTTATAACCATTTAAAAAAGTATCAAACCTATAGAACTCGATATAGCCATCCCATTCTGGATCGTAATTGTACCCTGAAAAATCTAAAGGAAGTTCACTCGCGCCACCTGGGGGTAATGTTGACGATAACAATTCATCTGTTTCAACAAATAGTCTGTCATAATTATCTAACCAATTGCCACTTTCCATAAACACCGTTTCGCTAATTTGCAGCGCCCCTAACCACTGTTCGTCATACATATATGTGAAAACATTTATAATGCTCATTAAATCGTATGCGACCAATCGGTCTTCGTTGTAACTGCCCCATTCATATGGCGGAGATACGCCATCCTCGGCTGGGGCTGACAGAGTTATATTAATGGAAATAATGTGATTGGTTGACATGGAAGGGTCATAAGTTATTACACCTGATACAAACGTATGCTCTTTGTCATAACCGGTTGGAGTTAAAAACATATTCATTTCTTCAATACTTGTACCGACTGCTTCAAATGTTATTTCAACCGTTCCTGCTGTTGACAAGGCAGGTATTATAATTGCACAAAACATAGCCAATGTTATTAAAGACAGATTTTTCATAATATTTCTCCTTACCTATGACAATTTTTGATAAACACGAACAAGTCATGAGGTCTTTCGAAAGTCGATTTATTGAGCCTTTGAATAAAAAAAATCAACGTTTCATTTGCCGGTTGGGACAATGCAAGGATGGTATTCGAAATCATTACTCTCAAGAAGCTGCTTAACTGAAGAAATAACAGGTAATACCCCATGACAGAAAACATGTTAGAAAATTGCTCTGCCTATTCAATTTTTTTACACACTGAACATTTAATAAAAGATAGTCTTATTTCGGTATCACCTGGGGCGGCATGATCAATGTTGTTAGCACTTATAATCGCACCAGATGAAGAACCAGAAATTTCACTCTCAAAAGTTTGGGAGTTTACGCAAATTGGTCCTAATTGTGATTCATCACGGTGAGAAGCTCCCATAGCATAGCCGAAATATAAAACTTCCCACCCTTCTGGTGGTAAATGAGTTCCCAAGATTATTACTGTCGGTGTCTCAGCATAACTCACAGCCGCTTTAATATAGCTGTTGGCCGTAATGCCTGGAGGCATGTTTGTCGATTCTGTAACAATGAAATAAAGTAAACTTGCGTAAGTGGCGTTAGAATAGCCGCCGGGATCACCTGTTTTAACAACAATTGGCTTACTGCTCCCTCCTGCATGAGAATAATGAGAAGCATAACCATAACCTGAATAAATAAGAGTTGCTCCTTCAGGAGCAGAGGTACTTCCCCAATTAATAAATGTGCTGCCGGTTAATTCAATTTGAAGTGGTATTTCCTCCAATGCTATAACCCGATCCGATAATTCCTGGAGCGGAATTCCCATACCATCTATCTGACTCTGCAAATCACTGTCGCCGATTTCTCTTGCCTCAACTTCAGCCGCCAGATCCGCCTCAAGCCCTTGTATACGGCTATTGTTTGATTCGGTCTTCTCCTTGTTGTTTGTCACTTCATTTTGAATGACTTGGACAGTCGTATCCTCGATTGCCAGAGCAATTCCTGTAAAAACAAAAAATGAAAAGCCGATTGCCCATAGAGCCGCCATTAATGATCTGATCTTCATAAACGCCCCCTTTCTCTATGATTTTTAAAAAAACTCTATTTACACCATACCTTGTAAAAGATTTATCGCATCCATGATAAACGGATAAATTTCATCTTGAGTTTCGCAATCATTGATCCAGTCGTTTTTGTCAGGAGCCCCGGTTTCTGCGCATCCGTTTATTTTTTTGTGGATATCGTTTTCCAGCTTGTCAAGCGCCTCCAGGTAAAACCCCTGGTCGATGGCCTCAAGGGCTGCATTGATCTTATTGCTAAGTGCATTTTGCATATTTTGATTCTTGAAATCCTCTGGATCGATGATATTGATGGCATCCACTGCATCGAATAAATCATCAACCACCTGGCTCTGGGTGGTGGTTGCAGTAACAGAAACCGCTGCTGCATCGCTATCCACAAACCCTTGATTCCGTGTTAATCAGTCAATGGGTGATTAACATCTCAGCCAAATTGATCTTTTTCCCAAATGATTGATTATCTAAGCACAAATCCTGCTTCAAAATTGCGGCCATCCGGCATGGCAATGGTGATTTTATACGTCCCAACAACTAAATTTTTTGTGCCCAGATTATAGATCCATAATCCATCCGAGAACCGGAAATATGGACCGCTATCATTTGCTTCACCAGAATCTAAATCAATTGTCTCCATTACAATGGCCGCACCTTCCCTTTGGATATCGATTATGGCCGGCGGGACTGGAACGTCAATATCGGTCATCAGCAGTCCATCTCTTGAGAAAAGCTGTAGTTTAAGCGGCAGCGTTCTTCCCTGCTTAAAGGCCTTATCCGGATAGAGAATATCCTCTCCTGCGGGGACAAGTTCCGCTAATGGCGGCTCCAGGCCGCTTGGTTCGGTTATCAGGGTGGGGGCAACAACGACAAACCAAGAAAATGAGGTTGCCTGTCCGCAGATGGTAACATCATCCCCAATTCGATTCCGTGATGTGGTGATATCACCACAAACATCGTCACTGCAATGTAACAGTTGGATAGTGGATTCATCTATACCTGGCGCATACTGTGTCAAACACAGGGTGACATTGCCCGAAAAAGCTGCTGTGGTTTGGACTCTAAAAAAGGGAGAAATAACTTCCAGGTCGGTGCCAAGGGTAAATCCCGGATTATCATTGCTTGATGTTATTGTGGTAATTCCTGTTTCGTCAACCTGATCAAATGTGATTTGTAATCCGGAATCAGAGGTCATGCAAACAGGAGATCCCTGATTCGTATTATAAAACAGACGCCAGATTAACGCATGCTGATAACCTTCAGCGGTTTGACTCCACCCAACTATCCATTTTCCGGAAGCATCAATGCCCCGGGCCATTGAAAAGCTTGTGTCTGTTAATGGCTCGAGTTCCAACATGCCGTTTTGCGTCCAAAGATAAGCGGCTATGTTATTATTGTAATCGGTTGTATATCCGACCACATGTCCTTGATCATCTGTTTCAAATGCACTGCTGAATGATTCACTAAGTCCATCTATGAAACTAAACCCATCAGCAGGATTATAAACAAAAGCTGCTCCTTGAGCCATCCGACCGTGAACAATACCATTGTTATTTATTGAATAGGGCCGTACCCGCATGCCATCAAAATCCCCGCAATCGGACATAAGGTCATTTACGCCATTGCTGTCGATATCACGATACCAGGTATCGGATACACCATCAGCATCCGTGTCTTCAGGTTCTATTGTAAAGAGGTGATATTGGCCTGCCGTGGTCAAACTTTCGCCGCAAATCATACCGTTTTCACTGATGGCATATGCGTTACTCGCTGTGCCGCCAAGGGTTCCAAGACCAAGCATTAAATCATTCGTTCCATTGTTATCGGCATCCTCAAACCATGTGTCCGGGTGCCCGTCGTGATCAATGTCTTTTGGAATAATCAGAAAAGCCTTGGCATGGGGGTCATCATTGGTAACTGAAGGCTGTGTATACCCCACAACTAATCCTTCATTATTGATATCAAATGCTATTGTTGTATTATTTGAAACATCAATGGTGCCTATATTGACCAATCCATCGGAAGCAGTCCAGACAAAACCCTGCATATAGTCGCCTGCGTCAACTTGATAGAATCCCGTAACAATCCTTTGATCATTTATGGCATAGGCATAGCTTGTCCAGAATGCACTGCCGATATCCATCATCAAGTCATTGGCACCGTCGCTGTTTGAGTCTATGAACCAGGTATCCGGCTGCCCATTTCCATCATTATCCAAGGGTTCGATCAAGAATGCTTTGGGCGGTCCTCCTGCTTCTTTTTCACTGCATCCGACCACAACGCCGGAATTATTGACATCAAACGCCTGACTGTTTTCTCCACCCATTGTTTTGATATCTTTTAAAATAATTCCATCAGGATCACACACATCACCTATACCATCGCCGTCTGCATCCGACTGATTTCTATTTGCCGTTTCCGGGCAGTTATCTTCATAATCACAGACGCCATCATCATCGGTATCTCCTCCAATGGCATAGCACAGATCAAGGGCCGCAACATAAACATCATCCGCCCCTGTTCCATCCCGGTCGTCAACATAGGCCACCATATTCCCATACACATTATTCATTTTTTGATGCACAGAATCATTAGTGACCTGAAAAGTTTCCCCGGTGGATATCTGGTATATATAAATTTCATAGTTGCCGGACACACTAGATTCATAGGCTATGAGATCTCCATCAATGGTAGGATTAAAGGCTGGAGAATTAGCAGCGACTGTGATTGTTTCATTGGTACTCATATTCTTTGCAACGACACAGATGCCTTCACCAGGTCTATCTTCTTCCCAGACGACCCATGGACCGCTGGTGGAAGGAAAATCTTCTGCATCATTGGCGATCGGTATTAGTTGATTGTCGCGGAGGTCGTATGCAACCAAATTCGATTGTTCACACCATACAACAAACATGTCTCCCATTCCCAGAAATTGTGGGCTAAGCGCATCGGGAGCACTTATCTGTATGGGGCTTGAAAAAAGATATAGATCATACAACATAATTCGGGTGGACCCCATGCTAAGTTCTACATAAGAAATATAATTACCTGAAATTTTAGATTTTCGGACTGATATGTAATCTGTTATGGGCATTGTGGTTCCGTTTTCCAAATCATAGAGTCGAATTTGGCTGCCATCATCGGTATAGGCTGTATATACAATTCTATGCCCAGCGATATCGTTAAATACATTACTTTCCGAACTTTCCACAGCCACTGGAATTGGCGTTCCGATTGGGCCGTCTCCATTTATACGCTGGGCATAGATTTCTCCCGGGCCAAGTCCACCAGTACCTGTCATTTCCCTGCGGGTATACACAACAATGTAGCTTGTTCCATCGTGCCCCAGGGTTGGATCGCTTTCTACATAATTAGAAGTATTTGTTATTCTGAATTCGTTTGTTACCTGGATGTCAGCGAAAGCGTTTGTCGTTAATAGCAGAAAGCTGAAAAAAATTGAAAATAACAAGATAGAAGTATTTATTTTTCCGGAAGAGTCAAATTTCTGTTTTAATTGTAAGCCTAAATTGGGCAGGGAAATTGTTTGCATGATCCTTTCCTCCAATTTCAATTAAAAATTATCGTCGATTTTTTTATCTGTCGCTAAAAAGAAATTTTAAAAAATCCGCCTTACTTCTTGTGAACCACTATATTCCCACCGGCCAGATCGTTTTTCGCACGATGGTAAGGATCAGCTTCCGTGTTGGTCCCCAACCAGATTTTTATATCAAATGCATCCGGCTGATCACCGGTCAGATCGCCATCAGTAGCTTGAACTCTGAAGGTATACAGGCCTTCTCCATTGATTGTCGCCACGCCCTGGAACATGGCTTTATTGCTGCTAACCGTATACCAGCCCATATTTTGGCTTTTAAGATTGATATGTGCTGCCTTGTACTGAAACTCCAGATTTCCCGCAGCTGCCTTGTTTTTATCGATCTTTACGATAAAGCCGAAGTTGGCCTTGTCCTGATCAGACTGAGCCGGCAGTGTGCTTTCTCCATCCGGCCGGATAAACCCTCCGCCTGTGGCCCTTGGCACGTTTGGATCAAACACGACAAGCAGGGATTCTGCCTGACCAACCGGGCATCCGGATTCTTCGGTTGTCATCATAATTGTGTAAACATTAGGTGAAAGGCCAGAAAAACTGCATTGGGACAATCCTGAGGCATCACTTAAAGCAGAGCCCTCCGCAGAATAAATTCCACTATTGTCAGTAACAGTATAACCAATGGAAACATCTGCCAGGCCCAAATTATTTCCATCTGTCACTAAGGCTGAAAGATCTATCGCAGCAAATCCGGTTTCGTTAACAGCAAAAAGCAGTTCACCCGTATATTCTATCAATATTTGGTCCTCTTCTCCTATGAAAGGACAAACGTCACATGCACTGCCTATCCCATCCTCATCCTCATCTGCCTGGTCAGAGTTCACCGACTCCGGACAGTTGTCCTCATAATCCGGGATACCGTCACCATCCGTATCAATTTGATTGCATATGTTTTCATCAACTGTCAGCACCATTGAATCCGAACTCCTAAAACCATCATTATCTGTAACCGTAAGAATAACATCATAAACACCAAATTCCAGATCCGTTACAATGGGTGAAGCACCGGAGACACTAATGCCTGTTGGCATAATAATAGCACCTGGGATATTTACATCAGGGGGCAAATCTTCCCTGAGTACCAGCAGCCAATTATAAGATACGATCGTGCCATCAACATCTTCGGATTGTGTGCCATCGAAGACAACTGAATTACATACTGCCTGATCAGGGCCTGCATTTGAAATCGGATTGCCCGAAACCATAACAGTGCGGGTTCTCTGATTTGCCTGATTGCCGGCAGAATCCATTGCATCGTAAGTTATTGTATAGGTTCCGGCATTGCCGCTATCAACTGCATCTCCGCCAATAACAACCGGCACTTCCATATCACAGTTGTCAATAGCGATTGCGCCTTCTTCTGTATACGAATCACCCAGTTTTAATGAAATAAGAGAATCGCCGTTAAGTGAAATATTCGGAGGGGTCATATCCATGATTTGAACATCGATTGAGTCAGTACTGCTTGCTCCCTTGTTATCTTGTACTGTCAAGGTGAAAGTATAATTTCCAGCTGCCAGAGTTGCTTCCATCACCGGGCTATCACCAATCAAATTACCCTCACTGTCTTTCCATTCAAAAATCAATGGTGCTCCTTCAGGGTCATTTGAAGAAGTGCCATCCAGTTCTATGTCTGTGCCGTTTTCAGAGGTACAGTTTTGTTCAACGATCTGATCAGGACCGGCAATAGCAACAGGTATCTGATTGACCGGCACTGTCTGAATAGAAAGTGTTACTTCTTCACCACCTGGGGGAACATCAAGACCAAACAAGCTGATTTCCCATGTTCCCGCTTCCGGATTACTGATAACATATTCTTCAAAAGTGGAGCCGAGAGTGTGTATGACATCCGTAGCAATCGAATCACGGCCAATTATCCGTCCTGAAGGCGATATGAGGGTCATTTCAACGTCACTTCCTGGCCAGCGCGAAAATAAAATAAGTGAGCTAGTGCCGTCCGGCACCGCGACATTAGTTCCATCAATTTCGCCCGGGGGTATATCAAAAGGTATTTTTGGAGGATCAGTTGGAATGTAAGTCATTCCTGGTTCTCCATCTTCTCCAACAGGACCAGGAGGGCAGCTGTTTTCGGGAGCTACTGTAGATGCATCTCCTTCCTCACCAGGAGGACCCAAAATCAATATATTAATATCTTCTGCATACGCAACACTCGGGGATATAACGGAATCACCTGCTAAGAACCAAGGATAAGATATACCACCGCCGCCACCGCCACCACCACCGCCAGCGCCACCGCAGGCACCATTGCCACCATTCCCTCCACACCCTGCAATCCAACCGAAGATCAGGTGTGTCGTTCCCCAACCTGCATCACCGCCTGCACCGCCTGAGCCACCATAACTTGGTGACCCGCCAGAACCGCCGTTTCCGCCACCCGCTGTTGTAATTATATTTTCTACAACTTGGGCTGTGGCGTCGATAAAATAGATACCAATACTTGCACCACCACCACCACCGCCTAAGCCTCCTGTGCCCGGTGAACCACCACCACCGCCACCACCGCCAGAACCGCCTGGACGTGGAGACGTATCACCACTAAGCCCTCTTCCGGCACCGCCGCCGCCACCGCCGCAGCCGACGTCTCCTTGCCCACCATTTAGGCCTGAGTTACCTATCCACATTTTGGTGATTCTGTTAATATGTCCTTCTTCTCCACCACCTTCTCCAGACTCACCCGGATCACCAGGATCTCCCGGGTCTCCATGGCCCCCATGATCTGAAAAATCTCCAGAAGTTCTACTGCAGGCTGGCCCACCGTCGCTTGTCTTATCCATATAGCTAGAATAGCCATCGCCACCATCAAAACCACAAGTAAGCATTGACATACCACCACCACCACCAAAACCGCCTATACCCATGGTACCTGAACCAGCATCACCGCCAAAAAGGCTTGATTGCGTACCATATTTGCCTATGTATTGTTCATAAGTACGAGTATTTCCATCACTCCACCAGGGATCTCCATGACCACCAGGTCCTCCAGGGTTACCCGGCAAACCCGGGAGGCCATTACGGCCTTTCCCTCCTTGGCCTGCTAAAATTTTGTTGTTTCTAATAATCAAGTTGCTGGGGGAAACGTTCTTTAAATATATTGGAATTGAATTTTCTCCCCAACTCCGTATCCCCTCCTCACCATCTGCCCCATCAGCAGATTCAATGGTCAAGCCATCTATTACTGTCGGGCTATTGATATTTTCTATTTTTAAAGCAATTGCAGGCCCGTATATTCTGGTTTCTTCGCTTGTAGTCCGACTCCATGATGCCCCAAAAACCTCGAATCCTCCATAGATGCTTACATCATCTTCCACAAGTAATGATTCAGTTAAAAAATAGGTATTACTGCTTGCTTCTATGTATATATCCGCGTTTGCTGGCTCGCTATCTACGGCCAATTGCATTGCTTTTTCTATAGACTGCACCGGACTTTCTGGTGTCCCAAGGTTACTATCATTGCCCATATCCGACGAAACAAAAATTGCATTATTCACATCTTCTAAAACAGTTACAAAAACAGTATCCGTTGTTGAATATCCGTCCATATCCGTAACAGTTAGCTCAAAAGTCAGGGTTTCAACGGTTCCGGGTGCATCAAAAGTTACCGATGGAGACGCAGTATTTGTCAAGTCAACACTTGTTCCCTCAACCTGAGCCCAGCTATATGTATCTGCGAATGCATTATTCTGACTTTCTAAGGTCACCTGGTCACCACCGCTGACAAGCTGATCACTCCCGGCATCTGCAATGAAGGGTATTGCTAAATAGATACGGAAGGTTGTCATAGGGAGCATGGATGATCCAACCCAAACTACATAACCGAAATCATTAATCTGAGGATTGCTCTCACTATCATTCGGATTATTTGAAATATTTGTAATAGATGAGCCGTCAAAATAATATACGTCAACGTTTAAGAAACCATAACTGCCTGCCCAAACCACATGACCGTCAGAATTGATCTGAGGGTTACTTTCATTAACATCCGGGCTGTTTGAAATATTGGTAACCGTTGAACCGTTATAATAATATATTTCACTGCCTGAGCCATCATCGCCAGACCAAACTATATGACCATCAGCATTTATTTGAGGGTTTTTATCATCGCCAGCCGGGTTGTTTGAAATATTGGTAACATTTGAACCATCGTAATAAAATATTTCATAGTCCGAACCGGTATAACCGGACCACACCATATGACAGTTTTCATTTACTTGGGGATTAATATCCTCCCCGAAAAGATTAGCTGAAATCATGTTTTTAACAGGCTCATCATTTTCGAAATAACCTTCATAGATTTCATAATCTAAGCCAATTTTAATGCTCCTTTCGCCAGACCAGACCACAAGACCATTCCCATTGATTTGAGGATTAACATCATCACCAACAGGGTTATTTGAAATATTCCATGTTAGTTTGGAATTGCCTCTATAAATGTCATAATCTGAGCCGTTATAGCCAGACCAGACCACAAGACCATTTCCATTTACTTGAGGATCAAGATCATCACCATCGGGATTGTTTGAAATATTCCATTTTGAAATTCCTATAGGACCAGGAAATTGCTGGGCTAAATAAATTTCACTGTCTGAACCGTCATGGGCCGACCAAACCACAAGACCATTTCCATTTATTTGAGGGTCAAGATCATCACCATCGGGATTATTGGATAAATTAATAACCGTTGAACCGTTATAATAATATATTTCACCGCCTGAACCATCATCATCATCGCCAGACCAAACCACATGACCATTTGTATTTATCTGAGGTGAAGGTGATTTCGAAAATATATTACCTGAAATATTTATCGTTACAAAATCCCTGGCAAAAGAATTTGATGTTGCCGTGAGGATCCCAACAGCTAAACATAAAAAGAATAAAACCCGTTTCATTTTTTTACCCCCTTGTTTTTTCAGGTTTATGGTAACGATCTCCAATAAAGAAAAAATCATGTTAATCATGCACATCCGGTTAAAACTGGGTATTGATTTTTAACGAAACAAAAAAAGCCGGGTTCCACCTTATGTGACCCTGACAACCGACGTCACATTCAGCAACTCGATTGTCTTTTTTGCTAATATTATCATTGTTCGACTTTGGCTGTTGATACGCGTTGAAAAGAGAACCCTGGATCAAAAATAGGAATCGGATCCGGTCCGCAATCTTCAATCATTAATACACAATTGATTAATTCTATACCAATCCCACTCCAATCATATGGTGAAACATAGACCTGTAATTGAAAAGAATAATGGATGTTATATCGCGGGTGGTCGTTGATCCAAATACTATATTGTTCAGGATAACCTGGATTTGCTGTGAGGTTTGAGAAAAAATATTCTATCTCATCACCGGTATCTATAGAAAGGATAACCTGAATTTCTTTTGGAGTTTCTGCATCCGGGCAGGTTCCTATCAGATTAATCTGTTTAATAAATACACGTTCCTCAAAGCAAGGATGATTTAAAGCTATGTCTCCTCCTGATGAAAAATCATGATATACATGCAAGTAATCTTCGATAGAATCCTCTCCATCACAATTTTGATCAATTCCATCACATGCAATATCGATAGCATTGGGATGGATTAATGGATCATAATCATCACAGTCTACAATTGCGCAATATGGGCCTACTCCATATCCATCGACATCTTTATCAAAACAGCCATTCTGTTCAATTGCAGCAATACGTTCTATCAACAACGAATAGCTGTTTTGTAAATTTTGGAACTCTTCATAAGAAATCGGACAAACTCCAGGATCTCCCTGAGGTCCAGGAGGTCCAGGAGGTCCTAGTGGTCCAACCTGGCCTGGTTCACCCTGGGAGCCCTGATCGCCTGCATCCCCCTTCGGCCCTTGAATTCCCTGAGGACCTTCCTGGCCTGTTGCTCCGACAGGCCCCTGAATCCCTTGCAGTCCCTGCTCACCCGAAGGGCCCTGTGGCCCCGGAGGTCCTTGCTCACCTTGCGGTCCCTGAACCGGGTCAGTCAGTTCAAGTGCGATAATTCTGTCAAGCATCGCCAGAGTGGCCTCGTCTTCAAGAACGATAATCGGTTTGGAAATATCCGGCGTACGAGCCAGAACGATACCGTCATGTTTATATTCAACAATCAATTTACTGCGGGAACTCATTTTAACTGTTTGTAAAGATACAGTGCCGGTGAAATTATTACCTCTGATTTTTTTTGAAATAATTACATCATCTTCAATCCGTTTCAGGTGAATTTCATCTTTATTTGACAGCTCATTATCGTCATCAATAATCATAAACTCCACTTCAATGGCTTCACCGGAAACAACTGCTATCTCGTCTGCTGCGTTCGGGGCATTTAGAATATTTAACATCACGGTTGGTTCTGCATATGCGCCTGTCGTGATAAAAATGGATAAAAGACAAAACAATAAATTTTGAACAGATAATACGGTCTTCATATTACACCCCCTTGTAATATAGAGCGTTGTGATTTGTTAAAAAATCCAAATTATGGTTCTTTTATATTTGTTTTTTTCAGGCTTGTCTCGTCACCGGCAGAATGTCTGGAAATGACCAGTATTTTTTGGGTGATGTAGCCAACTGAAATAAAAGGTAAAATAGAAAGGAAGAAAAATTAGTTGAAAAAAAATAAAAAAAATATTTTTTTTAGGCTATTTTTTTTGTATCAGGTGGGCTTTACTTGGTTACTTTCTCTATATCTTGTAGGCGTTTCACTCATAACCCGGTAAAAAATCCGGTTAAAGGTTCTCAGGCTTTCAAAACCGGCATCAAAGGCGATATCGTTTATCTTTTTACCCGAGTGCTTCAATTCCTCTGCAACATATTGAATGCGGAGTTCATTTACATATTCGCGAATTGGTTTGCCCAGTTGTCTCTTGAATAATTTCCCCAGATAATCCGGATTTAAATCACACTGACAGGCAAGTGTTTCCCGGGAAACCTCCTCAGTGAAATGCTGCTTGATGTAGTCTATGAGATCCTGCACTCTTTTCTCCAGGGGATTCTCTATTTGTGTGTCAATCCCATTGGTTTCAAGATTTACGAGTTTTTCAGTGATAATATCCCTAAAGCAGCAATAATGATTAAACAAAAAATAAGATATTTCATTTTTACCTTCTGGTGTTCCGAGCAGTTCTGATTAGTTAAAAAAATCCAGTATTATGGTTGTTTTATATTTGGTTTTTATTGGATTGTCTCGTCACTGTCAGAATGTCTGAAAATGACCGGTATTTTTGGGGCGATGTAGCTGCTTGAAATAAAAAGAAAAAAGGAATGAAGAAAAATTAGTTGAAAAAAATAATAAAAATATTTTTTCCTGGCTATTTTTTGACAAACTCGTAAAAAGTCAGATTTCGATGGCAAAGAAAAAAGCTCCACCAAATCTTAAAATTGGCGAGGCGCGCAAATCCTGAGTGATGATTTGTACTTATCGTACCATGAAGAAACGAAGGATGCAGCGCAACAAAGAATTTGGACTTTTTACGAAGCCATCATTTTTTGTATCAGGTGGGCTTTACTATGTTGCTTTCTCTATATCTTGTAGGCGTTTCACCCATAACCCGGTAAAAAATCCGGTTAAAGGTTCTCAGGCTTTCAAAACCGGCATCAAAAGCGATATCGATTATCTTTTTACCCGGGTGTTTCAACTCATCTGCAACAAATTCAATGCGGAGTTCATTTACATATTCGCGAATTGATTTGCCCAGTTGTCTCTTGAATAATTTTCCCAGGTAATCCGGATTTAAATCACACTGACGGGCAAGCGTCTCCCGGGAAACCTCCTCGGTGAAATGCTGCTTGATGTAGTCTATGAGATCCTGCACTTTTTTATCCGGGGGGCTCTCTATTTGTGTGTCAACCCCATTGGTTTCAAGATTTGCGAGTTTTTCAGTGAGAAAAAGGTTTTCTATGGCAACAGCGGCTTGTGATAAAAGTTTACCCAGTAAATCAACATCTTTCTCGAAGAAAACCCCTTCTGCCAAATTATTTTGCAGATAACAGACACCATTGATCAGGTCATTATATTTCAAAGGCATACAAAGGATTGATTTTATATTGCTTCGACTGACACTGATCTGGTCTGAAAAAGTGTCATCGGTTTCCGCATTGGTAGTGATTATCGGTTTTCCGCTATTGAAAACCGCATCAACGATGGTTTGCGAATAAACCGGTTCCAGATCTGTGTTTATACCCCGCCAAGTGTCTAAAAAAACAGCATTGAAGTCTTTTTTACTAAGGAAAATCCCTCCAGCTTGGGCGCCAGTTATCTCAAGAGCCTTCTTCATCACCAAACCGGACAGGTCATCCACATTGTGGCTGGTGGAAATCTCTTTCCCAAAATCAAGTACCGCCTGCTTTCGTTTTTCTTCTACAATATCCACTTTAGAGGTAGCGTCCGCCAGCCGGATACCAAGGATAGCCTCAGTTTTTTCCTTCCAGTACGGAACCTCCATTTGATCAAACAGCATATAGGCGTTTTCCAACTCTGTACGGGCTCTTTCCTGCCGTCCGGTGTCTTTGAGGAACATGCCGTATGCGTATCGTATCCGGGCCAGCTTATATCGCTGCTTAAATGTTTCATGGTGGGCAATGGCCTTTTTGTAATACATATCGGCTTTAGCGAAATTGCCGGCAGCGGCTTGACAGCTAGCCATAACTTTCAGGGCACCACCATAGTGCATCGGGTAGATTCTGTTTTTTTTCAGGGCGATTTTACAAAGACGATCGATTTTTTTAAATTGTTTTGCATTTTGTTGTGAAGCGGTTGCCGTGCGTTTTCCTTGACGGGTCAAATACTCGCCTAACAACACCTCGGGATAGAGATTGTGAATCTCCGTTACCAGGTGCTGCATGAAACTGTTTTGTTTATCAAGCCGGATGGCTTCCTGAAGATATTCCAATGCCTTATGATAATCGGTTTGTTCAAGATTGATACGGCAGAGGGTTATGGAAATAGTGCACTGTTCAAAAAGACGATCTTGTAAGTGTCGATATGGCATCAAACTCGCCTCGGCACGATCATAATCACCCAAATTCGCGTAGATAGCTCCGGGTCCGGAGCCATGTGAAAGAAGAATTTCGTCGGCAGTGCTAGAAGCAACCCTCAGCGACATATTGATTTTCTTAAGTGCGTGTTGAAACTCTCCCAGTTCAGCATGGCATAAAGCATTTCCCATGTTTGCTGTACACAACTCATTGATCTCTTTTGTATGGATAAAAAAAAGGTGGCTACTGGTGAAATATTCAAGTGCCTTGCGGTAACGGCCGGTTATGGTGAAAAGAAACCCCAAAATAAGATCGCCGTATTGCATGAGCCATTCATTTTTCATGTCTTTTGCCATGGAAGCGGCCCTTTCAGCCTTAGCAAATGCCTTATTGTAAAAACGAAGAATCCCACACAGCATGGCATAATACATCAGGCTGTGGGCCAGCTCCGGAGAGGGCCCGATACGGTATTCCCCAAGGTTGAGCATCCGCAAAACAACGCGTGGGGCTTTCCAGAAGTCATACACATGGTAAGTCCAGAGCAAGTTTTTATAAAATTCAATCTTGACCCTGTCTTTTTGTTTTGAAACCGTTGATATTTCAGCCCCCGGTCCGTCGGGCTTCCTGGGATGAAACCAAAGAAGGAACAGCTCTTTCAAGGTGCCGATGAGAATTCCCGTTTTACCGACCGGTAGCCACTCGCCGATCAACTGCAGGCCCATTCTGGCCGGCTCTTCGGAGCTCCGATATTCTCCTTCCACGATATAAGCCTTGGTCATCCAGTTATACAGCACCGCTTTTTGCTGGGGATCTTTTCGAAAGGGCAGAAGTGTCTTCAGCAAACTTAAAGCGTCTTTCCCCTGGCGGGCGTTCAAACGGGTCTTGGCCAGTTCTTCGTTGCACACGATCCAGTCCTGACGGTTTGAATCCAGATCTTTTTCGAGTATTGTCTGAACGATCGAATAATATTTGATTGCGTCATCATAGGCATACTCAATATTGGCTTGCCGACCTGCTGGATAGGCGTATTTTAAAATTTTTTCATCCCGGTCGCTTTCCGTGAAATGATAGGCCAGATCAAAAAGTACATCCGATATATTTTTCTGATGCATCCGTTCTATGGCCAGACCAATCCAGTAATGAAACTCCTGCCGTTCCTTCTGAGGCATGACGCTGTAGAAGGCTTCACGGATCCGGTCATGGACGAACACCATTTCTCCCTTTTTTAAAAAGTTTTCTTCGATGAGACGGTTTTCCAGAGCAAGGTCTATGGCCTGGATTGTTCTCTGGGGGGTGCCCGCAGTTTCATCGGTAATTACTTGTATCAATAATTCCATATCAAAACGTTTGCCGATGATCGCTGCTATCTGCAATACCTGCTGAACGGAATAATCAAGAGATCGGACACGGCCAAGCAGCATGTCGGTTAATGTATCAGGGAGAGATACATAAGTCAGATCTTTGGTTCGTAACTGCCAGCTGTTATTCTCACGGGTCAAATGGTTTCTCATGATCAAATGATGCAACAACTCAAAGGCATGAAACGGGTTGCCTAAACTTCTACGGTACAGAAAGGCGGCAAGTTGAATGATCCAGGGTTCGTCCATATTCAGGACGTACCTGATAAAAACCTTCATCTCCTCTTCGGTAAAAGAAGTTAAAAAGAGTTGCTCCACTGTATACCGCTTTTCCTCAAGATAGAGAAGGTTATGGAGGGCATGATCTTTATCCACTTCATTGTTGCGATACGTACCCACAATCAATAGTGGTTTGTCATAAATATTTCTCGCAATTTCCTCTATAAGCTTCAGACTACCTACATCCGCCCATTGCAGATCATCCAAAAGCACCAGCAGTCCGTTTTCTGCTTCAGACAGGGAGAAGGTAAATGTGGACAAGGCCATACAGGAACGAATCATTTCCTGTTCCGGGGTGACCTTTGCAGTTTTCGGGCATTGGCCAAGGATCTCCTGAGCCGGTGGGTACAAATCAGTTATAATCTTTCCCAGTTCACTGCATTTTTTTTTCAGGGAGTGCGAGATGGATCTTTTTTTCTCCATATCATAGCGTTGAAATACCTTCATATAGTCAGACAAAGAGTCACGGAAAAGCCCCCAGGGCATTTTGCTGTTTCGCTCCAGACAACGACCTTCGCAAACCGAAAATTTTTGAGTCAGGGCAAACTCTCGAAATTCATTTAGCAATCTCGTTTTTCCGATGCCCGGCTCACCTGCAATGAAGCAGACCGACCCTGTGGAACTTCGAGTCATATCGCATAGTTTTTTAAGCTGCTTGAGCTCCTGATCACGCCCCACCAAGTGAGTAGTAAAATGAAACAGATGCGATACATCTTTTTCTCCAACGAAAAAATCCAGATCGCCGGATGCATATTGTTCCAGATCTGCATGTAGGCCTATGCTGCTTTGATAGCGCCTGTCCGGGTCCTTTTTCAGAAGCTTCAAAATAATCATGTCCAAAACCGGCGGAATATCGGGATTGAAAAGCGACGGGGTGTCCGGTGGCTTAGCAATCTGTTCATGGAGCATGGTCGACAGGGAGACGGTGGAAAACGGATGGACACCGGTAAGCAGTTGATAGGCAATAATGCCTAAGGAATACAGGTCACTCCGTTCATCTACTTTGCGGCGCAAAAGCCCAATTTGCTCGGGTGACATGTATTGAAATGTTCCTCGAATATCTGTTTCATTATCAATCACATTGGTATCTTTGATGCGGGAAAGGCCAAAGTCAAGAACCTTTGCCTGGGGTGAATCTTTGGTTTCTACCAGGATATTGCCTGGTTTCAGATCGCCATGGATTATTCGCTTGCTGTGGACGGCACTGAGTGCTTTTGTAATCTGCACCAACAGGGATACCTTGTCGTCAATTCCGGCCTGAGACCTTTCCCCCCACTTATCGAGGGAAAAACCTTCCACATACTCCATGGCCATGTAATAGGAAAAATCAAAAGCCGCGTTATCCAGGCTGCCTGCATCCAGGATTTTAACGATATGAGGATGATCCAGGTCTTTAAGAATCTCCGCCTCTGTGCGGAATCGAATCTGGTGTTCAGGACGGCATAATTCGCGGGGCAACAGTTTCAGGGCAACGGATATATCGAGATTCAGATCCTTTGCTCGAAATACCGTGCTGAACTTGCTTTCCGCGACTTTTTCGCCGATATGGTACCTGCGGCTTATAATAGAGCCTGTCAGACTGGAAGTCATGAGTTGATCTTTTCCTTTTTGGGAAAGCAAGTGCAATCAGAACATAAACCCGGCACTCATCATAATCGCATGAGAGCTATTTTCGTATGTGCCTGGTAAAGACGAATCCCTAACAGTCCGGTCTTCATAAATACTGCACATATAGCCAATATCAGCAGTCCAGGTTTCCGCCTTATACCCAAACCCCATCATAACATTGTGACTTTTAGCATCCGGATTGTCCGGTCCCAGGGTGTGATCCGGAACATAGGTATCTGAAAAACCATACCCTGCCCTTGCAGCCATGGTTTTACTGAACCAATACTCGAAACCGATTGCTATGGAATACGAATCCTGCCAATCCAAAAGGTTAGAACTGTCTGTTAAAATCGGCGGTACCTGGTTTTTAAGATGCAGATCCATGTAATCAAGCACTGACCAGCCGAACCATTGGTATTCCAATCCGATGATCAATTTGTCCATAGGCCGCAGTGCAATGCCGATGTTCACAACATCCGGAAAAGTGATCGACGTTTCCACATCGGTTTTAAATTGGCTTCCGTTAAATATGGACTGCAAGGGAGGGGCAATGCCTTTTATTTTCAAGGTTCCGTCTTGATCTACCTTTACCCGGCTTCTGTATGCTGCACCAATACTGAATATCTTGACTGGTTTATATAATATTCCCAGGTTATAACCCCAACCATCGCCGGTTGCTTCCATCTCCATGCGGGCATCCGGTGACCCTGCTTCAGATTGATCGACCTTTTTTACTGCCTCGTTCATGGCATAATAGTAATTAAGGCCTGCGCCCACAGACAGGTTTGGCAAAATTTGCCACGCGGCACTCGGATTGACATTTATGGTGGCTATGGTGCTCTCAACGGACTGATAACGGGTCAAACCGGTATCCAACCATTTTCTTCCGCCAATACCGAAAGGAGAATAAATAGCCAGCCCAAAAGCGAATTTGTCTAAACAAAAATCAGATGAGACATATAAATGAGGAGGAAAGAATACCTGCGATTCAGTTGTTTCTCTTTGCCCGTTCAGGTTTGTGTATTTTGATGATGGGATTATTACACTGCTGCCTGTGTATACTTGCGTCCGGTCCACATTCGTCAAGCCGGCAGGATTATATGCCATTGCAGAGGGATCGTCAGCGATTCCCGTGAATGCACATCCCATGGAACCGGCCCTTGTCCCATGGATAAATCCTCCGGCAGCAACTGTTTGCGGGAATGACAAGATTAATAAGATTATTGTCCATACAATACATTTTGAATTGAGTTGAGTTATCATTGCATCCCTCCATTTCAAAAAATGTCAGTAAAGATATGCGACAAAGATTCGACTGATATTAGAATAAATTGGGCAGCTGTTTATGTATGGTAATTTGCTTTTTTTTTGTTGAGATATAGCCTCCTATAGATAATTCTTTAACTCAACTTTCGGGGAAGATAGTTTGAAAAATTTTAGTAACTTCTCAATAAGTTCGGGTGTTTAAAAATACAATGCTTTTATTGTAGTATATTATATGTATAAAGGCAATGAATATCAAGACAATCATATCGCAAAAACCGGACAAAGAGAAGACGCCTTTGGTCTAATTTTGGCCCTTTTGAAAATCGCGCCCCCTTCAGATACTTCATTTGTAGGATAAATACTGACAAAATTTGACTACAACCATACCAATTAAAATTTTCAGAATAACACAATTCTCATTTTCCACCGGATCAAAATGGGCGGTCAAATATTTCAAATTAACTTGAAAATATTAGCTATTCCCCATACTGAAATTTTATCTTATCAAATAAAATACCCAACAATAGCCCCATCCTTAAAATACGTTACAAAAAGCAATTCTTGACAAATCCGATTGTTACGTCCTAATCGATTAAAAGTCTACCTGCGGAGGCGACTGCAATGATAATAATCCAATAATTAATCCTGCCGCAGAGGAATTGCCTGGAAACGAAATTGATGAGAGTTGTGATGGTTCTTTAGGGAATTGTGATCCCAACGATTCTTGGAATAATCATGGTATGTATGTGAGATGTGTAACCCACGAAGTAGAATCGTTAGTGAGTGGAGGTATAATCACTCAGGAACAAGGCGATATACTAATTAATTCTGCTGCTACGTCAGATATTGGCAAAAAAAAGTAAAACCACTGAACTGTGACTTGCCCAAAGGGCCAAGTTTTCTATGCTATAATAAAAAAAAGGACCATATAAAATTACATGGTCCCTTGCTATTCATGGCGCGCCCGGCAGGATTCGAACCTGCGACCTACGGATTCGAAGTCCGGCGCTCTATCCAGCTGAGCTACGGGCGCGTAAGCGACTAATCCATTGCAGAAAACCAGCTGCAACGGTTATTTTCTGATGGGGTGAGTGATGGGACTTGAACCCACGACCACCTGGGCCACAACCAGGTGCTCTACCAACTGAGCTACACCCACCATAGAAAGTAGCTTTATTTAGCAGACCGTTTTTATCTTTTCAAGAGGTTTTTATTATAATCTTAAAATAATGCGATCGCAAGCCCAGTTTTGCCCGGTTTTGCCCGGTTTTGCAATGATGATAAGAAACTTCTATTGACCATAGATTCTATTTTTATTACATTTTTTAATTTAAATGCATTAAAATAAAGGTTAATCAACATGAGCAAATATTTGATTTTTATTGTTAGGGCTATTTTCAGCTGTGTTTTTGCCGTTGTGCTCTGTAAAATGTTCAGACCGGATGCCCAACCGCTATTTATCGCCGGGCTTGCGATTTTTCTATTGGGCGCATCTTATGGATTTGAGTACTTCAGGAAGAAAAAAACGAATAAAGGACGATAAAAAATTGAAACAGATTATTCTCGGCACCGCAGGACATATCGACCACGGCAAAACCAGCCTGATTAAAGCCATCAGCGGTTATGATACAGACCGCTTAAAAGAAGAAAAACAGCGAGGCATTACCATTGAACTGGGCTTTGCCTCCTTAGACCTTCCCAGCGGGACTCATATCGGTATTGTTGATGTGCCGGGGCATGAAAAATTTGTAAAAAACATGGTGGCCGGCGCAACCGGGATTGATGTGGTGGCCATGATCATTGCCGCTGATGAAGGGGTCATGCCCCAGACCCGGGAGCACCTGGAAATCTGCACGCTTCTTGGCATTCAATACGGATTTATCGTGCTGACCAAGATTGATATGGTGGATAATGAATGGGCGGAACTTGTCAAAGAAGACCTCGCAGAATTTGTGGAAGGCACTTTTCTGGAAAACGCGCCAGTCATTCCGGTATCATCAGTTACGGGTGAAGGGATACCGGAATTCATTCAAGCGCTTGACAGTTTCTGTTCGAAAATATCCGTAAAAAAACCGAGCGGTCTGTTTCGCCTTCCGGTGGACCGGGTTTTTACAATGAAAGGGTTCGGAACAGTCATTACCGGCACCCTGATATCCGGAAAAATATCGGTGGGTGAAACCGTCATGATTTATCCGGGGGATACAAAATCCAAAATCAGGGGGCTTCAGGTTCATGATCAACAGGTGAATACTGCCGAAGCCGGTATGCGGACCGCCATTAATTTCCAGGGGATTGAAAAGGCAACGGTCAACCGGGGGGATATGATTGCCCGCCTGGAAACCCTGAAAAATTCGTTTATGCTGGATATTGAACTCCACCTGTTGGAAAGCAATGTCCGGCCGGTTAAAAACAGGGATCGCGTCAGGTTCCATACCGGGACCAGTGAACTTCCCTGCAACGTTATCCTGCTGGACAGGGAAACCCTTGAACCCGGGAAGACTGCTGTTATTCAGCTACGGCTTGATGCCCCGGTCGCCTGTGTAAAGGACGACCGGTTTGTTATCCGGAGCTATTCACCGGTGCGGACTCTTGGCGGCGGCCGGATATTGAATCCGATTCCGAAGAAACACAAACGGTTTAAAGATGAAACCAACGTCGATCTCTACGCGCTGGCAAACGCAGACGAAGAAACGCTGATTCAACTGCATGCAAAAGACGCCGGTTATGCCGAAGTCGCGTATTCCGACCTGCCGATCGTTACGAATCTTTCCGGAAAACAACTGGACAAATATCTGAAATTACTTTTGTCAAAACAATTGCTCATCCAGACCGACAAGGAGAATAAACGCTATATTCACCAGAAAACTTTTGAGACTTTTATGTCAAAAATTTCGGAACTTTTGACCCAATACCATTCTGCTCACCCTTTGAAAAGCGGAATGCCCAAAGGGGAGCTAAAATCCAAATTTCCGCCGATTATGAGTGACAAACTGTTCAATCACTTACTGAATGCAATGGTCAAATCCAATGAAATCGTTTTAACGGAAAACAATATCCGGCTACCCGGCCATAAAGTAACGCTAAAAGCGGACCAATCCGGTATAAAGAAAAAAATCATTGAAACATATTTAAACAGCGGGCTTCAGCCGCCGTATTTCAAGGAACTGTCAGGCACTCTGAAGATTGACCCCAGGGAATCGAAAAATGTTCTCATGCTGCTGGTCAAGGAAGGATCTATTGTTAAAGTAAAAGAGGAACTTTTTTTTCACGCAGACGTCATCACGGACCTGAAAACCCGGCTGATGGATTTTTTAAAATCAAACAGTGAAATCACGACTCCGAAATTTAAAGAGATGACAGGCGCATCAAGAAAGTATACAATACCCCTGCTGGAATATTTTGATGATGAAAATTTAACCATCCGGGTTGGGGATATACGACAGCTCAGAAAACAGTAAAAATTATATCCAATACCCTCTTCGGTATATCCATGTAAAGCGGAGCATTCACAGGAGGAAAAAAATGAAAAAATCAACGGATAATGATCAACCAAATGTCCAGGGCAAAGAATTTCAGATATTCGTATGGGCCCGAATTATCGGCGGCCTTGTTATTGCCGTCGCATTAATTTGGGGAACCATGAAACTGATTGATTTTGTCTACCCGGATAGCGGCAGCCATTCACCTGAAATTCTATATTCTTCTGAATCCCATGGCCCCATGCATGACGCAAACGATTCCCAGTCAACTCAAAAGGGGGATGCGCATTCAGCCGAAATATCTCCTTATGGATCGGATACATACGATACTCATGGTGCTGCATCTAAAGGCCCAAAGGGTGTCGCATTTGTGGAAGCACTGACCGCTTCCATGGATTATGAGTTAAATGAACGTTTCTGGGGATGGCGTCCGAATGATCTCATCAAATTCACGGATAATGTCAATGAATACCAACTGGGCGTCCTGGAAGTCACACGCCGGACGACCACACGGCTGACTGAAAATATTTCCAGGACCGGCAGCACTGCCGTAATCAATAAACATCTGGAACGCGCCATGAACTCATTGATGATCCGGGCGGACCGCTACCTGTTTCCTTCAGCTGAAAACCAGTATCGACAAGCCATTGAAAATTTAAATCGATACAAAGAACAGCTGATTAGAAATGAAGCATCATTTTATACCCGCACAGACAATTTAATCCCTTTGCTTCAATCCCTGGTAGAACTGGTGGGCAGCTGTGATGAAAAACTGGTAAAGAGGACAGAAGATAACGGCGAACCGGTCAGCACGTTTGCTGCAGACAATTATTACTATTATTCCAAAGGCGTGGCCAGTGCCCTGCTGCCGATCCTTCATGCGATTGAATATGATTTCAGCCAAGTACTTGAGACCCGAAGCGGTTCTGAAATACTTCACCACGCCATTGAATCCTGTCATCATGCCGCGGAAATGAAACCATGGCTGTTTGTCACCGAAGGAAATTTGAACGGTATTATCGCCAATCACCGGGCCAACATGGCAACGGCGATCAGTCATGCCCGGTTTTATTTGGGATTGCTGGTCGTAACTTTATCGACATAGCAAATAGAGGTATAAGGCTGAAGGTTGAAGGCTGAAGGTGGAAGGTGGAAGGTGAAAGGTGGAAGGTGAAAAAGAACGACCCCTATGGTTTAAATCCCCTTATATTGCATCGATAAACCGGGAGGAAATGCTGTCCGCAAACAGCATGCCCTTTCGGGTCAACCGGCATTTGTTGTTGATAATTTCAAGAACTCCGTCAGATTCATATGTTGACACGATTGACCCGAAACACCGGTTAAAATCAATATTAAATCGCTTTTCAAAATCCAAAATTGAGATGCCGTCAACGCATCTCAATCTCAAATAAAGCGTTTCCATCATCAGCTGCCTGGAGTTCAATTCTTCTGTTTCTTCAATTGGAAGTTTCCCCTGCCCTGTTTTACGCAGATACGCCTCAAGGGACCGGACATTCCAGGACCGCCGGTTATCGACCAAGGAATGCGCCGAAGGCCCAAGTCCGATGTAAGGCGCATGCGTCCAGTACTTTTGGTTATGTTTTGAGCGGCTCTGGCGTGAGGTCGAAAAATTGGAGACCTCATACTGATAAAACCCGTTGTCTTCCAGGTACCGAACCGTAAAGTCATACAGCCGCCCCACGTCTTTATCCGGAAGCGCCCTGAAACGACCGTTTCGCAGATTGTTTTCCATCTTCGTGCCCGGCTCATAGGTCAACATGTAACAGGAAAGGTGTTCAGGAGTCAGATTGATCGCTGTCTGAAGATCAGCTTGCCACATGCGCTCAGTCTGTCCCGGAAGGCCGTAAATAAGGTCAAGCCCGATATTATCAAATCCGGCGGACCGGGCGAATTCAATGGATTGAATGGCCTGATCTGCCGTGTGAATACGGGAAAGAAAATCAAGGGAAGCATCTGAAAATGACTGCACACCAATACTGATACGGTTAACACCGGCCTGCCAATAGCCTGCCAGTTTTTCGGCATTCACGGTTCCGGGGTTCACCTCAATGGTGATTTCTGCATCGGGCGCTGCCTGAAACCGGTTGATGGCTGCGTCAATCAGAAGCTGAATCTGTTCCGCTTTCAGCAGGGACGGAGTTCCGCCGCCGATATAAAGGGTATCGGCATGAAGCGGAAAATCCGCCGTCAGATTCATCTCAACAATTAATGATTGAACGTATGACGGAATTTTTTCCAGGTCTGTGCAGGAATAAAAATCACAGTAGGCGCATTTTTTTACACAAAACGGCACATGGATATAGATTCCGCCCTTTTGTCTATTTGATTCATCCATGCAGGCTCATACCATAAAAAAATTCTTAATTCCTAATTCTTAATTCTTAATTTAAATAAACCGTTTCATCAACTCATCGATCATATGATCGACATTTTCAGGATTAATGCCATACTGGCGGCATGCTTCCTCCGCCCGGGCCGTCAGCTGGGAATTATTCAAATCACTCAACCGGGAAAACAAGCCCAGTCGACGGCCGACCTGATATAGCATCCGCTGGTGAGGATCCATTTCAAGGAATTTTCGAATCACGCCGGTGATGCGGTCTTTATCCTCCGGATATTTTCCTTCAACTTCTTCAAAAAGGTTTAAAATATGATCACTTTTGATGGTGCTGGTGATGCCCTCCAAATTTTCCAGAAATAATAATAATTCTTTGGCTGTTTCAACGTCTGTGAGTTTTTCAAACCGGCCGGAAGCATATTCATCATAGAGTTCAACACTGTTAGGAATTGCCAGGGTACGGAGCCGGATAAAATCCGGGTTAATCCGGTTCAATGCATCAGCGGTTTCCAGGGCATGTGTTTCAGACAGCTCTTTTCCCCCTAATCCGGGCATGACGTATTCGGACAGTTCAATTCCGGCTTTTTTAACTTTCTGCCCGGCCTTGATATGGGTCTTTTTATCCACGCCTTTTTTGACACGCTTTAACACCTCATCCGAACCGGATTCCAGCCCGATATGAATCCGGTTGAGTCCGGCTTGTGCAAAAGATTTTAAATCTTCATCTGAAATACGGGCAATGGTGTGAGATCTGGCATAGGAAGTGATGCGGTCCACCCATGGAAAACATTTCATCAAATGTCGCAGTATGTCAACCAGATCTTTGGACTTGATGATCATGCTGTTGGCATCCTGAAGAAAAATGGACTCCATGCCGCAAGCAAACCAGTTCACGGCTGCATGAAAAGTCTGCCGTTCTGAAGCATCCAGCGTTGTATTATAGGTGTTCAGATCTTCACGGGAAATTTGACCGCTCTGATTACCCATCTGCCTGAGCGCGTTGATATGCCGGCTGATGTCATCAATATCATGGATAACGTGATCCACCGGCCGCAGTGAGAATGTCGATCCTTTGTAAACCGGGCAAAACGTACACCGGTTCCAAGGACAATTCCGGGTAATACGAATCAGGAGGCTGTGTGCCTCGCTGGGCGGGCGAATCGGGCCCTGCTCAAAACCGCTGTAAGTTTTTTCTTTTTCCCTTGAACCAGTCATAAATATGTGCTCTCCTTAATAAATATCCGGGTCTAGAGGGCCCGGCGTTGGGGTAAGCCCAGAGGGCATGGTTTACTGTATTGATGATAATCAATTCTCATTTTTCATAATCATTATCTTAATCTTAATCTGTTTTTTAATGAAAGACTTTTAGCACCAATGGTTAAGATTAAGAGTAAAGAGTACGAATTTTTCAGGGCATCGCCAAATATCTCTGACCTGACCCAGCGAGCCCGGTTTTTTAAGTTAAAATAAACTATATATATTTAGATTGTACAGGAATAAATGAAAAAACGACACATTGTTTTCTTGATTGCCGGACTGATAATCATCGGTCTGCCGGCATATTTTTGTGCGGATATTTATTTTTACGCGAATACTCCGGCTGATGTGCCAGATCCTCAAAAGGTAATTATTACAATTTCTCCCGGACAAAGCTTTAACAAAATCGTGGATCACTTATATCAAAAAAACATCATCACCTTTCCATCCAAATTTAAACTGATTGCCCGGCTCAAAAAATCCGACCGGAAGATCATTGCCGGGGAATATGAACTCTCAAGGGCCATGTCGCCGCTTGCCATCCTGAAGCAATTGACAGACGGCTATGTCCGGCTTCACCGGCTCTCCATCCCGGAAGGATTTAATATCAGTCAGATCGCCGAAAAAGTTGAGGCTGCCGGATTTTGTGACAAGCAGTCGTTTATCAGCGCGGCAACGGACGAAGAACAGGTCCGTAAAATGGGGATTTCCACAACAACCTTTGAAGGATTTCTGTTTCCGGATACCTATTATTTTTCAAATGATGTCTCGCCGCAACAGATTATTTCCTCTATGGTTGACCGGTTTCATGAAGCATTGCTGCCGGAGTGGAAAGCCCGGGCACAGGAGATGGGGTTTTCAGTAAATGAAATTATTACACTGGCATCGATTATTGAAAAAGAAACCGGCGTTGCTTCGGAACGGCGCCTGATTTCATCGGTTTTTCACAATCGCATCAAACAAAGAATGCGACTTGCCAGTGATCCGACGGTTATTTACGGGATAAAGAATTTTAACGGCAATATCACCAAAAAAAATCTAAACACGTACACGCCGTATAACACCTATATGATTGCCGGCCTGCCCCCCGGCCCTATTGCAAACCCGGGATCAGAATCAATTAAAGCAGCGCTTTATCCAGCAAAAACAAATTATCTATACTTTGTAGCAAAGCGAGACAAAACACACTATTTTTCTTCAACACTTGCAGAACACAACCGGGCGGTACGGAAGTATCAGTTGAGAAGAAGGTAGAAGGGTTCAGGGTTCAGGGTTCAGGGTTCAGGGTTCAGGATGAAAGGGATAGGGGTTTAGTTTCTAAGTTCTATTTTTTTGCATTTTATGGCAAAAAATTTCAAAACTCAAAAAGTGTAAAGTGACTAAAGTGAGCTAAATTGCCTAAAGTTGTGGACTGCTCTAAACGCGCAATCATTTTTATTATAAAAATTGGCAATGCCGGAGGCATTAACCATAACTTTAGATCACTTCAAACTTTAGTTCACTTTTAACTTTTCCGGTTTATCCGGGTTAGGTTATTGTGTGAAAGGATTCTTCGATCTTCAGTCTTCTGTCTTCTGTCTTCTGCCTTCTACCTTAAACCTTAAACCTTAAACCTTATAAACCTTCTACCTTCTACCTCTTGGCTGCCCGTGAGTAAACGTCCATGTCAAGCTCACCGGGCGGTCCGGCCGGGTCCTTCAAATAATAATAACCGGACGCGGCAATCATAGCCGCATTATCTCCGCACAATTCAATGGATGGCAAAAAAACAGTCAGACCATACTTTTGTGCAGTTTCTGTCACATGACCCCTTAGCCGCTGGTTGGCTGCCACCCCGCCCACCAACGCCACATGACGGCACTTTTTTTCTCTTGCCGCCCGAATAATCTTATATGTCAGTACATCCACGACAGACTCCTGAAACGCTGCCGCAATATCCGCAGTCTGGCTTTGATACTCATCCGGATGGGTCTGGATATATCGATTGACCGCACTTTTTAATCCGCTGAAGCTGAAGTTGAACTCGTTTTTATCGAGATACGGTCGGGGAAATTTGATCTTTTCCGGATCACCGGTTTTTGCCAGATCTGAAATAACCTTTCCCCCCGGATACCCCAAGCCTAACATTTTAGCGACTTTGTCAAAGGCTTCACCAGCCGCATCATCAAACGTCTGCCCCAGGCATTCGATTTGGGTGTGCGATGTGACATAATAAATATTCGTGTGTCCGCCGGATGCCAGAAGTGCAATAAATGGAAACTCCGGTGACGGGGATTCTAAAAAGACCGAGTTGATATGCCCTTCAAGATGGTCAACCCCTACCCAGGGGATATCCAAAGCATATGCAAACGATTTTCCAAAACAAAAACCCACCAGCAGGGCGCCGACGAGTCCCGGCCCCTGGGTGACCGCAACGGCATCCACCTGTTTTGCATCAATCCCTGCCATCTGCAGGGCTTCGCTGACCACGGGCACGATCATCTCAATGTGCTTGCGCGAGGCAAGTTCAGGCACCACACCGCCGTAAGGATGGTGAACATCCACCTGGGAAGAGACAACAGACGACAGAATAGTAGCACCGTCTTCCACCACTGCGGCGGCAGTTTCATCACAGGAACTTTCAATTCCAAGAATTTTTTTTAAACCCACTTGACCCGCTTATCATCTGACTTTTTCGCTGAAACGACTTCACCGATGATATAGGCTTTTTCACTCATTCCCGCAACACGCTCGACAACATCCTGGGCGGCATCTGCCGGGACAACAGCGATCATGCCGACACCATTGTTGAAAGTCCGCCACATCTCCGAATCTTTGATATTTCCGGCATCCTTTAAAAAGCCGAATACCGGCGGAATGTCCCATGCGCCGCTTGCAATTTCGACGTTAACGGATGACGGCAGGACCCTGATGACATTCTCTTCAATGCCGCCGCCGGTAATATGAGCCAGACCGTGAATCGGCAGATCCTTGATCAGGCGTAAAATAATTTCCGTATAAATCTTGGTGGGTGTAATCAGTTCTTCGCCCAGGGTTTTCCCAAACTCCGGGACATATGAATCCACTTTAAGTTTTAAAACATCAAAACAGACCTTGCGGACCAGGGAGTATCCATTGCTGTGAAGACCGGATGACGCGATTCCAACAAGCTTATGACCGACCCGAATCTCGGAACTATCCACGATTTTATCATTATCAACGATCCCGACGGAAAACCCGGCCAGGTCATATTCATTGTCATTGTACAGACCGGGCATTTCAGCGGTCTCACCGCCGATCAGGGCACATTGAGACTGGCAGCAACCCTCGGCAACACCTTTAACAATATCCTCGGCGACACGGGGATTCAATTTCCCCATTGAAAGATAGTCCAGAAAAAAAAGCGGCTTGGCACCCTGGACCGCCACATCATTCACACACATGGCCACCAGATCAATACCAATGGTATCATGCTTATCCATCAGAAAAGCGATTTTTAATTTTGTGCCCACGCCGTCCGTGGCACTGACAAGTACCGGACGTTTATAATCAGCCGTATTTAAAGAGAACAGACCGCCAAACCCTCCGATCTCCCCCATGACCCCGGAACGGGGCGTCCGGGACGCAATTTTCTTTATTGCATCAACAAATACATTTGCCTTATCAATATCAACACCGGCATCGGCATATGTTAATGAATCTTTTGAATTACTCATTGGTTATATTTGTCCTGAATTAATTTTTCATTTACTAAAAAATTAGATTTGATAACGTAACCAGCCCTAAAAGTCAAAACAATTTTTTTGACATAAGCAGTTTAGTGGTGTAATTAAACTCCACATTATTCACAAACAGATAAGAGGTTGAACATGAAAACTTTCGCAAGGCTGAACCGACTCCCGAAATATGTTTTTGCCGCAGTAAACCAGATTAAAATGGATGCCCGGCATGCCGGTGAAGATATTGTGGATCTGGGAATGGGAAACCCTGATTTAGGTACCCCTCAGCATATCGTTGACAAATTGACAGAGGCGGCACAAAAGCCACATAATCACAGATACTCCGCCTCAATGGGAATCAGAAAACTGAGAATGGCCATTGCGGACTGGTACAAACGACGCTATGATGTTGATATCGACCCGGAAACTGAAACCATCGTTACCATCGGCGCTAAAGAAGGAATATCCCATTTGATGCTGGTGACCCTGGGTCCCGGAGATGTTGTTTTATCACCTAACCCGACCTACCCCATTCACCCGTATGCGTCGATCATATCCGGGGCGGATGTACGATATGTGCCGCTGGGCCCGGACACGGATTTTTTTGAAAACCTGATCGCCACCACAAAACAGACCTGGCCTAAACCCAAGGTGCTTATTCTCTGTTTTCCGCATAACCCGACCACGGAAACCGTGGAGCTTGAGTTTTTTGAAAAGGTGGTTGCGTTTGCCAAAGAACACGACATCATGGTCATTCATGACTTTGCCTACGCGGACATCGTTTTTGACGGCTATAAACCGCCCAGTTTTCTTCAGGCCAAAGGTGCCAAGGACGTGGGTGTGGAGTTTTTTTCCTTGTCCAAAAGCTACAGCATGGCCGGCTGGCGTGTGGGATTCTGCGTGGGCAATGCGGAGACCGTCGGCGCCTTAAGACGAATTAAAAGCTACCTGGACTACGGTATCTTTCAGCCCATCCAGATCGCTTCGATTATCGCTTTAAACGGACCCCAGGACTGCGTTTCCGAAATCTGCGACACGTATAAAACCAGAAGAAATGCTCTTGTTAACGGCTTAAATCGGGCCGGTTGGGAAATCACCCCCCCAAAAGCCACTATGTTTGTCTGGGCAAAAATTCCGGATCAATATATTGACATGGGCTCTGTCGAGTTTTCCAAAATGCTGATCCGGAAAGCCAAGGTTGCGGTTTCTCCGGGTATCGGTTTTGGAGAATATGGTGACGAGTATGTAAGGTTTGCCCTGATTGAAAATAACATGCGCATCAACCAAGCGATCAGAGGCATTAAAAAAATTTTATAACGAATGTCCTTCCGGAAAGGAAAGAATTTTATGAAAGAAATCAAAATCGGCATACTTGGTTTGGGAACGGTCGGGACCGGGGTCACAAAAATTCTTTATGATAATGGTCCGCTTATCATGTCCAGGCTTGGCGCAAAGCTGACACTGAAAAAAGCCGCGGACATAGACCTTCAAAGAGACCGCGGGATCAAATTTGATGACGGGATTCTCACGGCTGATCCGCTTGAAGTTGTCAATGATCCGAAAATTGATATTGTTCTTGAGATGATCGGCGGTGAAGCCATCGCCAAAGATCTCATTTTAAAAGCCATTGATAACGGCAAACATATTGTTACGGCCAACAAGGCGCTCCTGGCCTCACAGGGGAACATGCTGTTTAAAACTGCCGCGGAAAAAGGGGTTTCCATCGCCTTTGAACCCAGTGTCGGCGGATGCATGCCGATTATTAAAACCATCAGGGAAAGCCTGGTCGGCAATAGTATTGCCTCCATTTCCGGGATCTTGAACGGCACATGCAACTATATTTTATCCAAAATAACCAACGAAGGGGTTTCATTTGAAGACGCATTGTCTGAGGCCCAGGCAAAAGGGTTTGCCGAAGCGGACCCGACCCTTGATATTGAAGGTTTTGACACAGCCCACAAACTGGCGATTCTTTCATCCATTGCCTACGGCACGGAAATCAACCTCAATGAAATCTATGTTGAAGGAATTTCAAATATCACTGCCACGGATATTGAGTTTGCAGACCAGTGCGGTTACCGAATCAAGCTGCTTGCCATAACAAAATTTACGGGAAATGCCATTGACGCCAGGGTTCACCCTACCATGATCCCGTTTTCCAACCCCTTGTCCAATGTCAACGGATCATTGAACGCCGTGACCATTTCCGGAGATGCGGTTGGTGATATGATGCTTTACGGGCATGGCGCCGGGATGATGCCGACAGCCAGTGCCGCAATCAGCGATACCATTGACATCGCCCGGGACCTGATATACGGCACCCATACAAGAGTGCCCATGCTTTCGTTCCAGATGGAACAAATCGAAAAAATACCGACCCAGCCGATTGAGGAAATCTCAACGCACTACTATGTCCGGTTCTCTGCCATCGATCAGCCGGGTGTTCTTTCAAAAATTTCCGGTATTCTGGGTGACCATCAAATCAGCATCAAATCCGTCCATCAGACGGAGCAAAAATTAAACGGTGCGGTTCCGATTTTTATGCTCACTCACCAGGCAAAGGAAGCTGAAATACAAAAAGCCCTGTCTAAAATTTCATCTTTGGACATTATTACGGATACGCCTTCTTTGATCAGGATTGAAGGTACCAATTAATTCAACAATCGCTTTAATAAACAAGGATAATTTTATGTATATAATCTGTTCGGACCTTGAGGGCGTCTTTGTGCCTGAAATCTGGATTAATGTGGCAAAAAAAACCGGCATTGAAGAACTCAAACTGACCACGCGCGATATTTCTGATTATGATGTTTTAATGAAAAAACGCCTGGCTATCCTGGAAGCGCACAAACTGAAACTGGGTGATATCCAGGCAGTCATTAAAAAAATTGATCCCCTGGAAGGAGCAGTTGATTTTTTGAACTGGATCCGGGAAAATTACCAGATTATCATTGTTTCAGATACTTTTGTGGAATTCGCCAGCCCTTTGATGGAAAAACTGGGTCGGCCCACCCTGTTCTGCAATTCCCTGATCGTGGAACCGGACGGCTCCATATCCGGCTACACATTAAGACAAAAAGACGGAAAACGAAAAGTCGTCCAGGCATTAAAAAACTTAAGCTACCAGGTTCTTGCGTTTGGTGATTCATATAACGATATGACCATGCTCAAAGAAGCGGATGTGTCGTTTTTATTCAGACCGCCTGCAAACGTTGTTGAAGAATTTCCGGACATCCAGCCGACCGATGACTACAGCCAGCTAAAGGAATGGATCACGGACGCGACTTCAACATAACGGCGGCAATAAATATATACTTATTTGACCTTAAACTTTAAACCTTCCACCTTCTACCTTCCACCTTAAACCTAAATTTTAAATGCTTGATATCAAAAAAACCGACACCGGCATATGTTTTAAAATTTATGTTCAGCCGAAAGCATCCAAAAACACAATTGTCGGTCTGCATGATGATGCATTGAAAATTAGATTGACCGCCCCGCCGGTTGACGGGGCTGCCAACAAACTGTGCATCAAATACCTTTCCAAGATAACAGGGATTTCCAAAGCAGCTTTTGAAATTGCATCCGGGCACACAAGCCGCACGAAACAGATCCTGATTCACTGCCAGGAAGACAACCTGTCCTGCGAGAAAGCAGCCGCAATTATCAAAAAACTGATTAACACAAAAACTTCTTGACAACATCACAATTAAATCGCTATAAAGCTATCCTTTGATGCGGGGTGGAGCAGTCTGGTAGCTCGTCGGGCTCATAACCCGAAGGTCAGTGGTTCAAATCCACTCCCCGCTACCACAATAAAATCAATGATTTAGCCGGTATTTATTACCGGCTTTTTTATTGCCAAATTTTAGCTTTCCAACCCTATTTCCAACCCTCGCCTACTATTAATTTTCTGCTTCCTCAATTACCACTCTTCCAGGTAAACCCCCTTCGAATAAAAACCAGTTCAATTCACAGTAATATTCTTCTTAAATCCCAACCATGATTTCAACCGATTTTCTTCTGCCAGCCCTAACCCGAAACATTATCTTGAACTGATCGGACAAAATCCAAATATCATTAAATTTCACTCGTCAATCTTTTGAAATGGATTCAAAGGCAGCAGAAATTAAGGACAAAGTTGTGAGTCACTATCACAATTGAAACTATGTGATTATTGAATGGGTAATTTTGAAATTTGTTGACACAAAAATTGTGCCTAAAATTTTGCCTATTGTTTTTAAACTTCGCCTGCGCAAGTAGCAGAAAAAACAAAGTACAAGGGTATAAATGTAATATTTTGTTCAGGAAGATCAGCATAGGGGCGAGAAGAGAAAACAAATCCTTTCTGGCAGTTTGGATAATTATTCAGGCAAAGATGCAGACTTTTCAATCTGCCAGACGCCCCGCTTTTTACTTCTACTGGAAATATTTTGCCTCTAATTACTGCAAGGAAATCCACTTCGGCGGAACTGCTCTTTGCACGCCTTGACCAGTAGTAAATATCTTTTTTTTGCGAAATAATCATTTCCTGCCCGACAAATTGTTCTGCCATGGCACCGCGATAAATATTAAGTAAATCAAGTTTATGGTATTCAACATCGATCGGCATACCGGTGAGATGCCGCATGAGTCCTATATCAACCATTAATGCTTTGAAAATTTTTGCAGAAGCTGTAGCCCCAAGAGGTAGGCCAGATGGCTCAGCCGATGAAACTTTAGTTATTATTCTGGCAAGGTTGAGCAGCTCAAAAGCCTTTTTTAAAGTGGGGTTTGAAAACCCTTCTCCAAGCCTTGAATATTTTATCTGCTGGCCAACGCTCTGTGTTATAGAGGTTAATATTGTATTCAGACAGTGCTTATCCGCCTGGGGGCGGTATTTTGAAAAATCAAGTCGATATGTATCACAAATTTCAGATTGCACTTCAAAGGATTCCTGCATTGATCCTGTTTCAATATAAGCTTTGACGCTTTCAGGCATACCTCCAACAAAAAAGTATTGTCGCAGTTCCTCGTTAAGTAATTCATGGGTCGCTTTCGATACTTTCTCTGGTTCAGAAAGTATAATCCTGCTGGCTTTTTCTTTGCCTTTTGCCATCAAATACTCAGCAAAACACAGTGGGTGGAGCGTTAAAAATTGAACCCTCCCCACGGGAAAAGATATATCTTGCATTGCAAATTCAAGAAGAGATCCGGCAGCAATAACATGGAGCTGCGGCATGTCCTCATAAAAATAACGAAGTGCGGATATTGCCCTTGGGCATGATTGTATTTCATCAAAAAAAAGAAGTGTTTTTCCAGGAATAATCTTCTGGTTTAATAAAACCTCAAATTCGGAACAGATCTTTCTTGCCTGCAAGTTTCCTTCAAAAACTTTATGCCAGGCAAGATTTCGCTCAAGGTCAACCAACACAAAATTGTCAAATCGGGTTTCCCCGAAATGCCTTATTGAATATGTTTTCCCTACCTGCCTCGCACCTCTCAAAATCAGAGGTTTGCGACGACGGCTGGTTCGCCATTGTTCCAGATCATGGTCGATAAATCTTTGCATTCTTTTCCACCCATAATATTTCTTAAATGATAATTTAATTATACAAGGGTTTATTACAATTTATTATTTAAAAAAGAAAGGGTTTTTTGATCACATATATTTAGATGGATTAATTTAGGAGTGAGATCTATGATCATCTCCGACAAAATAACTGGTACAGAATTGGGACTCTTTTTTTGTCTATCGTTGCGATTATTTCATTTATTTCACAAAATTATTTTTCTAATAATCACTTTATTTTAAAGGGAAGCCATTAATGTCAAGTGTTTATGAACGTTTTAATTTTGGATCTTTACAAACTCATAACCCGAAGGTCCATGGTTCAAATTCATGCCCCGCTACCACAAAGTAAATAATAAGAGGTTGACCGAATCCGGCAACTTCTTTTTTATTTTGACAATGCCCCTTTTTCCATCTCAAAAATAATTTATCTGCTTATCCGATTAAATCCATACCATGCATATATTACTATTCTGCCTGTCCGTCTTACAGTCTGTTTTGCTGAATGTGAACCCCCTGACAAAAACAAATCGCCCAACATCAATGGAATTTGTACTTATCGGATTAACGACCTGAAAATCACTCGTTTTAATTTATTCTATAAATATCATACAATCCTTGATTCCGATATAAAATGGCCCTGAAGCTGGGAAAACTTATGTTCATCAAATGTTAATTATTGACTATTTAATACGTTTTCAGCTATTTTTCATTCAAACATTTCGAACATAGTAGCAAATCAATACTCAAAACGCAGCAGGAGTGACCCGCATGGCATTAAAAAAATGGCCGACAACGAAATGGCCTGTCGGCGTTTCCCATAATGTCACTGATTACAACAGACCGTTGTTTGAAATCCTGGATGAAGCAGCCCGTGATTATCCGGACAACGTATTTACCATTTTCAATGGCGGCACCAAAACCTTCTCCGAGGTAAAAAACACCGCCGACCGGATCGCCAATTTTCTGGCATCAAAAGGGATTAAAAAAGGTGATCGGGTGGCGATTTTTTTACCAAACATCCCCCATTTTCCGGCAATTTTTTTCGGCATCCTCAAAACCGGAGCTGTTTGTGTGACATGCAACCCGCTGTATACCTCTTCTGAACTAAACTACCAGCTTAAGGATTCCGGCGCAAAAGCCGTCTTCTGCATGGATCATGCGCAATTCTATCCAACAACATCTGAAGCAATTAAAGGGACAGATATTAAAACCACCATCATTTGCAATGTCAAATCCTACCTGCCCAAATGGAAAGCCGTTCTCGGAAGCCTTTTAGGTAAAATTCCCAGGGCAGATCAGCATGAGCCGGACCATTTATTTTTTGACCAGATCATCGAATGCTATCCACCGGAACCTCCGGATATTAATATCATTGCCGACAAGGACCTGGCTTTAATAATATATACCGGTGGGACCACAGGCGTTCCGAAAGGCGCCGCCCTCACCCACTCTAATTTTACATATAATCTGCGCGCCCTTGAAGAATGGATAAGACTTCCCCACACCCCCAACGGGACTCCGGAAATGATCCATCGGGGGGGACTTCATACGTTTCTTGGCGTTCTTCCCTGGTATCACAGCTTCGGGATGACCACATGCATGATGACGGCATGCGCTTCGGGAAACCGACTGGTATGCATCCCCGACCCCCGGGCCGGAGATCCGCCGTTTACGGAAGTCCTCAAAGCAGTCGAAAGATACAAGGCAACGATCATGCCGGCGGTTCCGACAATATTTATCGCGTTTACCAACCATCCGCACTTAAACAAATACGACATTACATCGCTGATGGGCTGTTTTTCCGGCGGCGCCCCCTTACCCCCGGAAGTATGCAAACAATTTGAGGCAAAAAGCGGAGCCGTAATTTTTGAAGGCTATGGTTTAAGCGAGACCGCACCGGTGGCAAGCTCGAATCCGACAAACAAAACCATCCGAAAAATCGGATCAATCGGCTTTCCCATTCCCGGAACGGACATCAAAATCCTGGATCTTGAAACCGGAATTAATGAAATGCCGAACAGCGAAGATGGTGAAATCGCGATCAGCGGCCCGCAGGTCATGAAAGGATACTGGAATAAACCCGAAGAGAACCATGCGGTATTCCGGGAAATTGAAGATAAAAGGTATTTTTTAACCGGCGATATCGGCCATATTGATGAAGGTGGCTATATTATCATCACTGACCGGAAAAAAGACCTGATTTTGGTGGGGGGGGTTAATGTATATCCAAGAGAGGTGGAAGACATCCTTTTTCAGCATCCCAAAGTCGCCATGGCGGCAGTCGTCGGCGTGCCGGATATCAAAAGCGGAGAAGCGGTTAAAGCGTACCTGCAGCTCAAACCCGACGCGACAGCAACTGAACAGGAAATCTCGGATTTCTCCAAGGCAAACATGGCAGGCTACAAACGACCAATGTTTATTGAATTTCGTGATGAACTACCGGTTTCACCCATTGGTAAAGTGCTGCGACGGGTTTTAAGAGATGAGGGTCTGGAAAAAAATAGCATAGGGGTCAAGTCTCCGTTTGACAATTGAATTTAATCATGCTAAAAGACAATAAAAATAAACTAACGATAAAATATTAATACTTCATTATCATAAAATTTCAAATAAATATCAGTATGATCCACTGCAACCAAAAAAAACTGAATATTAAATTGAAAAAGCCGGTTCGGCGTCAATGGATTGGGGGATTGGATATAATATCCAATCTTTTTTTTAACTTCATGATGGCAAGCGCTATGAATTTACAAAAAGCATAATGAACAAAATGTAAATCATAACAATCCGGGGGGCATTGTTATGATGATGTTTATAAAAATTCTGATTCAAAATTGATTCGAATTTTTATTAATCATAATATCCCAACATAAAATCACCTGTTTTCCAATAACTCCCGGGTGCCTCCTGCTGAAATTTAAAGGACAGTTGCTGTTTTAATAACGTAAGTACTTTATTAACCAAAAAGTAAGGAGGGAAACAAATGAAGAAACTGTTGATTTTATTTTTAGTGCTGTTTTTAGGCACGCCGGCGATTGCCGCTGATTGGACGGACAATCTCGAGATGGGTGGTGATGTAAGGTTCAGATGGTATAAGCTGAATAACATTTGGGATTTTGACGACACAAATAATTTTGATAATTGGGAGACATTTCGTCTGCGGACCCGGATTTTTGCCAAGGCAAAAGTCAGTGATGATATCTCCGGATTTGTTCGACTGGCCAACCAGACTTATGGAAATGGGGTTTCAGATGCGGGAGACAACGCCAGCAACAAGGTCTTTGTGGACAATGCCTACATCACTGTAGACAATTTCTTTGGCTCAAACTTCAAATTCCAGGCCGGACGAATGAACCTGATGTATGGATCCGGGTTTGTCCTGTTTGACGGTAATTCACAGTTTGCATCAACATCATTATATTTTGATGGTGTCAAACTCGCTATTCCGCTTGGCGACAAAATGGTTCTGGATGCCTTGTACTTTATAGACGAGGAGAACAAGAGAGCCAATAACCCGGATAACGATATTACCCTGGGCGGCGCCTACCTCACCGCGCATTGCCCGGTAATGGGCAGCGATAAAGGCCAGCAGGAAATATATGCCCTCAATCGCCGTGATGAATTCCTGAGCAAAGAGATCTGGATGTTCGGTCTTCGTTTGTCCGACAAATTTGAAAACGGCCTGGACTATTCCGGTGAAGTCGCCTATCAGGTGGGAGATTGGAACGACAGAGAAAATATTGACCAGGAAGCGCTTGGCTATAAACTGGATGCCGGTTTTACATTAAAAGACGCGCCCATGTCTCCCAGAATCTTCTGCGGCTATATGTCCCTGGATGGTGATGATCCGGATACCGAAGAAAATGAAAGATGGGATGTATTTTATGGCGGCTGGCCCCAGTTCGGCGATCTCCTGGCCTGGAAATATGTCAATCTTCCCGGAACAGCAAACGCCATCACCGACTACGACCCCAACTGGGCGGAAGGCAGCACTAACATCGGCGAAGCGGTTTATTCCAATATTTCCATGGGAAGTGTCGGTATCGGCGCCAAACTGACAAGCAACCTTTCAGCAAAATTTACCTATGGACTCCTCACCGTTGATGAACCGGATTATATTGACCCCGACACAGGGTTAAAAGTTAAAAATGATGATGATTTCGGTGATTACTATCAGCTACAGGCAAAATACGGTTACTCAAAGAATCTGTCTTTTGCTATGTATATCGCCTCGATCGATCCGGGCGACGCTTTTAAAACTGATGATGATGCATTTGAATTTTTTGTTGAAACAAATTTAAAATTCTAAGCATCTAAATTCTCACTTTAAAAAAGGCATGGCCGTTATGGCCATGCCTTTTTTTTATCCATAAAAATTTTTTATCCATAAAAATAACTGGTTAAATAAAATTCCCCTTGAAGAATATCGAAATTTACTATAATAGAATAAATTGATCATACAAATCTAATGAGGGGGGCAGACCGATGACTGATACCGGATTTATTAATGACAATCAGGAAACCATTCAATACTTAAAAAAAATTCCGGCTTTTGAATGTTTTAACGAGCGGGATCTTGAAACGTTTATGAAATTCAGCGAGGTCAGAACATACAAGGAAAATGAAATCATCATAGAAGAAAACAGCCTGGATGACCGGGTATTCTATCTGATCACCGGAAAAGCAAAGGTCATAAAAAACGGCCGGGAACTGATTATCCTGCGCCGCACCGGCGATGTTTTCGGCGAAATCGGTGTAGTGACCGGCATTGCACGGTCTGCTTCCGTTTATGCAACCGGGCCGACGACCTGCCTGATCGTCCGGACCTCTCAAATTGACAACCTGAATGAAGAGAACCGGCTGACATTTAAATACGTACTCTACAGAGGGTTTGCAGAGATTCTGGCCAACCGCCTGAAAAGAACCACCGAAGAACTGATGGAGGCAAAAGCCGAAATTTCAAACCGCGAAGAATAGCCCAACCGATGCCCAGCACCACAAAAAGATCAATACGTTCAATATTTGATTCGTACACCACCCATTACAGCGCTTTCAGCAACCTCTCATGAATATTGTCAAATCCGCCGTTTGACATCACCAGCACCACGTCACCGACTTGCGCTGATGCGGCCACAAAATCGATAATGGCATCCGTATCCGGAAAATAAACTGCCTCTTTGCCCTGTTTTTTGAGATCCTCGACCAGCTTTTCCGAGGAAAACCGGCAGTCTTCAGGAATCTTTTCAAGCAGGGGTGGTTTTCTGATACAGACAATATCCGCCATATCAAAAGCACGCGGATATTCATCCTGAAAAATATCGCGCATACTGGTATTGGTTCTGGGTTCAAATACGGCAATCAAACGGCCATCCGGATAAAAGGGACGAATCGCCCGTATGGTTTCCTTTACTGCCGTGGGATGATGGGCAAAATCATCAATCACGGTCACGCCATTTTTAACTCCCCGGACCTCCTGGCGCCGCTTAACGCCGGCATAGGTTTCAAATGCTTTTGCGATCACATCCGATGAAATCCCCAGCTGATGGGCTGCCGCAGCTGCCGATAGGGCGTTGAACCGATTATGCGCACCGGGAAGCTTTATCTTAAATTCACCAAATACCTGACCGTTTTGCGACACTTCAAAACAGTTCCAGGGCAGTTTGACATAAAAACTTTCAATCCGCCACCGGGAACCGGGCTGAGATCCATATCGTTGGACATTGGGAATATTAATATTTTTTCCTGCCAGCAGATCATCAATATTCTCATCCTGATCATAGGCGATCAAAGAACTTTGTGTTGAAATTTTAGCAATGAATTGATCAAAGGTCGCTTTAACATGGGATAAGTCATTAAAAATGTCTGCATGGTCGAACTCGACACTGGTCAATATGGCGACATACGGATCAAAGTGTAAAAATTTTGATTGCTTGTCAAAATAAGCGGTATCATATTCATCCCCTTCAAGCACCACATACCCGCCATTCCCCAACCGGTAATTGCCGTCAAAATTGAGCAAAATCCCACCGATCATAAATGATGGATCCAGACCGGCCACGTAAAGGATCCAGGCAAGCATAGATGACGTGGTTGTTTTGCCATGTGTCCCGGTCACCAGTAATGCTTTTTTATCGGCAACAACAAAATGATTCAACGCCTGGGGCATGGAGCAGAAGCTCAACCCCATCTCATTGAGCTTTACCGCCTCCGGGTTGTCCTTACGGACCGCGTTGCCGACCACCACAAGATCCGGTCCGTATGCCAGGTTTTGTCCATCAAAACCTTCAAAAATAAAGACCCCTTTGCCCATCAGAAACGTGCTCATGGGCGGGTAAACATTGGCGTCGGAACCGGTCACCGCATAGCCCAGATCTTTGAGCATACAGGCAAGCGCGCCCATCCCTGTTCCGCAAACTGCAATCAGATGAATGTTTTTTACATTATCCGGTATTGAATTCGCAGTTGACATTGTGTCGTTTTGTTATCCTTTAGATATAAAGTTTACTTTAAGCTTTGCTTAATAGATAATTTATGCGGTCAAATTTTTTAATGTCATCATACAGATCAGATATTACCCAGCTCGGTTAACACCTCTTCAGCCGCAAAAATGGTGTCATCAATATCCTGATCTGAATGCGCGGCAGAGATAAACAGGGCCTCAAACTGGGACGGCGCCAGATATATTCCCCGTTCAAACATCTTCCGATAATATGCGGCAAACTTGTCCAGGTCCGATGTTTTGGCATCGTCAAAATTTGCAACCGGCTGGTCTGTGAGAAAAAGGCCAACCATCGATCCCACACGGTTAAGCACTGCTTTTGTTCCAGTATTTGCGGCCGCCTGTTCAAGCCCTTGCGCCAGACGTGACGAGGATTTTTCCAAAGCTTCATAAAAGCCCGGTTTTTTGATTTCTTTGAGTATTGCAATCCCGGCTGCCATGGCAATGGGGTTTCCCGAAAGCGTTCCGGCCTGATACACCGGACCCTCCGGGGCCACCTGGGACATGATGTTCTCTTTGCCGCCATATGCGCCCACCGGCAAACCACCGCCGACAATTTTTCCAAAACAGGACATATCCGGGTCAATATTGTACAATGTTTGGGCACCGCCGTAAGAGACCCGGAATCCGGTCATCACTTCATCAAATATCAGCAGACTGCCGTGTTTTGCTGTTTCCTTCCGCAATATTTCAAGAAATCCTTTCGCGGGGGGCACCAGCCCCATATTCCCGGCCACCGGCTCAACAATAACAGCAGCAATTGAACCACCAGATTTTTCCATCACAGATGTAAATGTTTCTATGTCATTGTATGGCAACGACAGGGTGTGGGCAATGACTGCCTCCGGGACTCCCGGACTTCCGGCAATGCCAAGCGTAGCCACTCCCGATCCGGCAGCAACCAAAAATGAATCCGCATGCCCGTGATAGCATCCGTCAAATTTTACTATGGTATTCCGACCGGTGACGCCTCGGGCCACCCGAATGGCACTCATGGTGGCCTCCGTTCCGGAATTGACCATGCGGACTTTTTCAACCGACGGTACCGCGTTAATAATCATTTCCGCAAGTTCCACTTCAAGGTCCACCGGAGCCCCGAAACTGGTCCCCCGTTTTAAAACCTGTTCGATGGCGCTGATCACTGATGGATGAGAGTGCCCCAGAATCATCGGGCCCCATGAACCAATATAGTCAATATATTCATTGCCATCCGCATCGATCAGCTTTGATCCTGCAGCCTTTTCTATAAATACCGGGGACATTCCCACGGACCGGCAGGCACGGACCGGACTATTGACACCTCCCGGAATCATTGATTTTGCCCGTTCGAACAGATTACCGGATTTCTGATATGTTTTCATAACGCATCTCTCCCTATTTTCAATCCTGTAAAACTGGTTGACATATTAAATAATTTAGCGTTAGTCACGATAACAGAGGGTGCCTCTGTGGTCAAGGGGCCGTTTGGCGCAACAGACATAAATTTTATATGGTTAAACACTGCTATGAACAGACAAAAACAAATTGAGCAGTTTGCAAAATTTTCAACATATGTTCTCGGCCGGCACCCGGATGAATTCGGTCTCATACCGGATGATAACGGATATGTAAAAATCAAGGAATTTATCCAGGCGGTCACCGAAACAGATGGCTGGCGGCATGTTCGCAACAGCCATATTAATGACATGTTGCTGATGCTTGATAATCCGCCCATTGAAATTGACAAAAACCGCATCCGGGCCAAAGATAGGAGCCGGCTGAATCATTATATTGTATGTGAAAATCTGCCAAAACTATTATATGTCTGCATCAAGCATAAATCTTATCTGTCTGTGCTGGATAAAGGCGTTCATCCCACCGCGCATGCCGCCATTATTTGCAGCATGGATCCGGAAATGGCCGAAAGAATAGGCAGGCGAAGGGACAACCAGCCCATCGTATTAACTGTACATGTCCGAAAAATGCTGGACCTGGGTTTTACATTCCTTCATACCGGCGAACTGCTGTACCTGACAGACTTTATTCCAGCAGACTGTTTTATCGGGCCATCGCCGCCCAAAGAAGTGCCTGCCGCGAAAAAGAAGGATAAAAAACCGGATCCAATAGAGACCTACAAACAGCAGTCACAGGCTGGAACATTTACTTTATCAATGAATAAACCGCTTGGGGATAAACCGTCTGGAAAAAAATTCAAAGGCAAAAAGAAAGAAAAAGATTTAACCTGGAAAAACAATAAAAAAAAACTAAGAAGAGAAAAAAAACAATCCTGGCCGGACCAGTAATCCTTCTCTTCGTGAAGCTGTCAATTTTCGGGATATTTTTATCAATAAAAATAATTTGACATTCAAACCACAAATTGTTAAATGATGACTTTTTAAATTCATTGAAGATATGGGCCGTTAGCTCAACTAGGCAGAGCACCTGACTCTTAATCAGTAGGTTGAAGGTTCGATTCCTTCACGGCCCACCAAAAACATTAAAGGACATTAGGCACTTACGCCTGGTGTCCTTTTTTTGATTGGGTGAATTTTTTGGGAAATCTTACACGTTTCTTACGACATAAAATCAAAAAGCATAGATTCCTATGGAGTTTCAAATTGATTTTAATACTCCCGACCGGGAGCTTCATATCATATCCCTCAACCGACGGGCGTGCAGGACGGTGGGGTCGCCCCGCCGCCATATCCGCCGGGAACCTTTAGCGTTACTTTGCTTCCGGCTGACATGAGCTTTTGAACATATTCATGGTTACACTCAGGACATTCCGGATTTTTGTCATCTGAAGGGAATATCAGTCTTTCAAATTTTTTACCGCACTTTTTACATTCAAACTCATATATAGGCATTTATTCATCTCTCCTTGTATTAGTTAATATCATTCAACCCGAACTTTTCATTAAAATCCAGGCTGAACTATTTACAAAAAATATAAATCCGCATTTTCGAAAGTCAAGCATTAATGCCCTTGATACCGCAGAGAAAATATATAATAACCGTGTCGCCGAGAATCTCGACAATATTGATCAACAGGTTGTAGGTTTCATATCGCCACCTGGAAAATCAGGATCAAAGGCTCTCCTTTGCTGATGCAGAAATTTGCCGGATGTTTTCCCTCTTAACCGGATGTTTTCCCTCATAATTGATCAATCGGCACATTCACATCTTGACATATCAAAATCAGGGTGCTAATTGATTGTTACTTTTTTAGTGTCGGGGCGTAGCGCAGCCTGGTAGCGCACTTGCATGGGGTGCAAGGAGTCGGAGGTTCAAATCCTCTCGCCCCGACCAGTCAAATCAAATAGTTAAGAGCCGTTCTCGGCTCTTTTTTTATGCTCAAATCCCAAAAGGGGCCAATTGGGTGACCAATTTAACATTACTTGGACCAAAATAACCGCATAACCAGCATTAAAAAAATTCATACGCAACACCATTCGAACTATTTTGAGACAACTGTTATTTTTTACCTCTTCACTCCTCCAGATCCCCCCTCTCTTACAAACCCATTACAATTCACAGCAATATTTTTCTTAAAACTCAACCCAGTGGGGGCTAACGACAAAGCTCAGACGTCGCAAACAGTGAAGTTGTTTTTGTGATCGGGCTTCAGTGAGTGGTTGACTATCCAGTGTGCCTATTGTGACTTAAAAGGAACAGAACTATTCCACGTATTCAATGATGTCTGCATTAAGAATGATCTTCGGGATAGAGAAGAGGATGAAGTACCTGAAGGATTTGTCTTCCGTCTGGTTCACCAGAGCAATAGCCTTCCCCTCCAGTGGGACGCTCACAGATTTGTATAGTTGGATCTTCGCCTCTGAGAAACTCGGACTCATAATAGGAATAAACCCGAAAAGGAAAAACCCCGTACTCTCCCCCTGAGCCGCTACCTCGATGATGCGATAGTTCTTGCAGGATAGTGACACTCCTACGTCAGTAGATTGGCCCTTCATAAATCCGGAACCGCTTTCACAGCCCGTAAAGAATGCAGTGAAGACGATCAGAACAGCAATCAGGGTTGCTCCTTTCGAGACACTTCTTATAGTCATTCTTGGTCCTCCTGTGGGGTTTCTCGCGGTATCAATTTTTTTACCCGTTTGTGATGTGAGTTGAGATAATATTAAACTAATACTTAAAAAAAACAGAAAAGCAAATACTTAATTTTAAATTACAGAATTAATTTTTATTTTCCGAATACCATAATGAAACACAATTAGTCAGCTGATAACTGGCGAGTATTGGCTCCGAATAAATGGGGTGTTTAGAATTCCTTATTGATTAGGATTGGCGGCATGACTTTGGCGGTGTCACGACTTCCATCATTATAGTGAAGATTGTCTGTCATAGGTTCTTCCTCCTTCTTGCCCATGTGGTACTTTCCCAGAGGAAGAGCCTATTTTATTTCTCTCCGGAACGGTAGAACCTTTCCGGGTCCACCATTAGAAATGATGGCTTAATATCGAAGTTATATATAGAGAATTAGCAACAATTTTATAAAATTAATTTAAAAAAAGTAAATTAATTTCTTTTAATTAAAGGCAAAATAATGCTACTATGCCCAAAAAAATTGATTTTGAATAAAAACTAAAAATATTATATAAAATCAATAATATTTGTGTTTTGTAATAGGAAAATTTCATAAAAAAGGAAATGTTATGAAGAAATCCATCTCAACTATTCTTTTTATTATTGTTTTTGCACTTTCTTTTAACGTCCCTGCATGGTCTCAAACTCAAAAAGATATTCCGAAAGTTAGAGCAGAAAACTTTATAACTGGAATAACCATTGCCCAGGCAAATCCTCCTCAATCTCCAACAGGTGTTAGCGCCAGTGACGGAACTTTTTCCAACCAAGTTCAAGTAACATGGAATATCATACCGGCTGCGACTACATATTTAATTTACCGAGCCGAATTACCTTCATCAAAAGGTGGGAAATCTGTTCAAATTGCACAGACTAATGAAACTAATTTTACAGATGATTCAGTAAACAACGGAACGAGATATTATTATTGGATAAAAGCAAAAAACACTGGGGGTATCAGTAAATTCAGCGCTTTTGATACAGGTTACTGTGGTGCATACGGATCAAAACCAGCAACCCCTTCAAATATCGAAGCCACAGACGGTCTCCCATCAAACAAAATTATTATCACGGGGTATGAAGTCCCTGATGCAACTATCTATGAAATTTATCGAGCAAATATTCCTGTATTTTTTGGGGGGCAGATTCAGAGCATCGGGATCACCTCTAATACCACTTTTGACGATACCACATCAGAAACCGGTAACCGTTACTATTACTGGGTTAAATCAAGAAATTCATGGGGAGTCAGTAATTACAGCTTGTTTGACACAGGATATCGTGGAATTGCTTTATCTTCTCCTTCGGCGCCTCAAAGTTTGTCTGCTACAGAAGGGACACCTTTAAATATTACCCTTTCTTGGAATACTGTTGATGATGCATTAGTTTATGAAATTTGGAGAGCGAATAATCCAGTTAGTGCCGGTGGAAAACCCAAACGAATAAATATCATCAGCAGCACTTTGCAATCATATAGCGATACTTTAGTGAGTTCTGGCAACACATATTATTATTGGGTTAAAGCAAGAAATTCATGGGGATCAAGCAGCTATAGCAGCTATGATTCAGGTTATTGCCGTGGCGCGTTAAATTCTATGACAATATCGCCTGATGACAGTTCGATTTTCGTGGGAGATACTTTACAATATAGTGCCACGGGATATTTTGAAGATGGATCATCAAGTGAAATAACAGAGCAAGTAACTTGGCGATCATCCAATAAAGATATCGCATCTTTTTGCGATAAATCGTTAGATCAGAATTGTGAAGATGGGTTAGTTATTGGAAGTAATGAAGGAAATGTTTTAATTACCGCTTCGATAGGGGATTGGGGTTTAACAGATAATAGTAATTTATCTGTGATTTTTGATCCCAACGCACCTGCGGATATTGAAGTTAACGCCTTTCCAAATACGATTATCAGCAATAATTTTGATGCATCAGATATTGATGTGACCGTAATTCCAATTGACACAGTATCTGGGGAAATTGTAGATGGCACACAAGTTGATTTTAAAGTAATTTCCGGGAATGCTAATTTAAATTCCAATACGAAATATACTGTAAACGCAAAAGTGACAAATTCCTTAAAATCTTCACGATCGGGTTCAATAAGCCTTCAAGTCAAAGTAAATGAAACAGATGTTGCAAAACTTATCGATATTGATGTTGTATCAAAATATTCCTCAATGTTTGAGACTATACCTGCTTCAAGTTCTGTATATATCAATGGGTATTACCAAGCAGGATCATCATTTGGATTAACAATAACCAATAAATCTAATCGCATTTTCACTCTTAAAAAATCCGAGTTATGGAATGGAAACGATTTTCTTGGAGAATCGACTGAAAAAGATTTATTAAGTGGCGGCCAGCTGGATGCATTTGAATCATCGGGAATGCAATTTACTTTATTAAGTCTTACAAAAGATGAAGGCATAACTTTTAAATATTATCTCATCGATCAAATTTCATATGATAGCTTTATAGTTGAATATGATTTTAAAATTAAAATTTATTGATATCGGAGTGAACAGTCGATAACCTTACGTATCTTTTTATTATCGTAATTTCAAAGATATATTGTGGTTTTGAAAAAATTGGTTTTTTTGATGTTTACAATCAGGCCAGAACGATTATAATTCCTGGCCGTTACAGCTAAGGATTTTTTGGTGAAAAATGTGGTTTCTTGATTCCCTTTTTCTTCATCCAATTATGTAAATTCGCCTCAGTGGTGTTATACCGATTAGCAATAAATTTCTGCGTAGAGCCATTTCCCAACAAAGCCTCAATCTCGGGGCGATATTGGTCCAGTTTGCTTTTCCCTGGGCCTTTAGAGGTCTGCCAAGAGGCTTACCTGCTGCTTTTCTGGCCCTAAGAGCTTCTTTGGCCCTCTGTGAAATTAAGTCCCTTTCAATTTCAGCGGCCATGGAAAATGCCATTGCAATTATTTTGCTTTGGATACTACGATCTAATTGCCAGTTGCCTTTCACAGCATAAACATTTATTCCTTTTTCGCTGGCAATGGATAGCATCTCCATGCATCCAAGCATACTGCGGCCTAATCGTGAAAGCTCACTAACCACAATATTGTCTCCTTCATTGAGGGATTCTATAATGCTGTCAACGGTCGTGAATTTTTGAGCCATTTTTCCGGCGCCTATTCCTCTTTTGTTTCTATTTTTACCTTTTTCATCTTATCTTTTAGACAGTAGCTGTTACCCCATCCGAGTTGCTCTTGTTTCTCAACTATCTGTTTGCCAATCCACCAATAAAGCTAAATCAGCTCTTTGTTGACAGAGGCAGCGATCCTGATGCGACTATCCTGGATGCGACCTTTCACATCATCTAAAAATTTTAGATATTGATTTTGATCTACTGGCCTTTTTTGGACACTGGGGTTGATTTTTAACCAATGGCGACACCCGATTTCGCACCAACACCTTTACTCTAAACATGATCGGCTACCTGCAACGCCCCAAAATTTCCCAAAAATTTCCCGGGAAAAATTTGAGAAAGGGTCTGTGTGTGAAGTGAATATATATACCCCCACCCCCGTTTTGATAAATTATGGTCGTGTACCCCCGCTCTGCTTTTTTAAAAATTGGTTTATTCCTTTTTGTTTTTTTTGTTCAAGTCGGCAATTAACCCCGCCAGTGTCACCGAGCCGCTCAACTCAACTCCGTGCTTCTCATTCCAACCTTCCAATCTCTGATAAAATAACTTGCATGCAGCCGGGTCGCCTTCCTCCGCCTTCTTTATCAACCCTTTGTCCACTTTTGCGGCATGAGCGGTGTATCGTTTGCGCCTGAGCTCAAGACCTTCCTGCTCCAATTCCATGAAGTCGTCAGGAGTGAAGTGTTTACGCAAACCCTGCTCTGTGATTTCGCACACTTCAGCAAGTTTAGTCCTTGTTGGGAAGTCATTCTCTGGATTTCCTATAAATTCAATAATTTTATTCTTATGTCTCAGTTTTGCATCCATAATTTCATCAACCTTTCACCAACATTATTTTTGTTTGTTGTAATCCTGATTAAAACTCTTAACTATTAAGCAGCACACTCATCTTCAACAACTAACGGTTCAATCGTTTCAAAATACAGCTTCTGATATGCAATCATATGGGCATCTGTGTCTGAAATTTCAGGATTGATATCTTTGACCATAAACCCAACAAGCCTGTTCATCTCATACTTGAACCCAGTCCCCCCTTGGCGGGCCATACCATAGGTGATTTGCTTGAGTGAAAGTAAGATTCCGGGCTTTTACGGCATCCTGAATTCTGCTATACAGGTCCAGAAGCCTGTATTCAAATTCTGTCAGTTTTTTCCAATTAAGTTTCATTTAAAATCCTTTCCGGCCTGATTGTTTTGGCGATTCATAGGCTGATGCATCACTGCCTATCCTGAAACAGGTCGGGTCAAGTTCAAGTTTCCACCGGCTACCCTTGGGGCCTTTCCGGTTCTTCAATATCCGGCAAATTAAATCATATTCGTCTATGGGTTCACTTGGGGGAGGAACATAATTTGTTGAGTCTTTTTGCGCCTGCCATAACCCTAAAACAAAATCAGCGCCTTCTTCTATTGCTCCAGACCCTCGGCCCATGTCCATGGATACCTCGACCTCTCCATCTCCACCCTTGCGGGAGACTTGGCTTAATATGACCACTGGTAAGTTTAACAACTTAGCTGTATCCTTCGCGCCCCTTGCCACCTTTGATATGACCTCATATTCATTCTGACCGGGTGAATCGATCAGGCCCATATAATCAATGCCGATAACCCCAACTTTTTCATTATATACCGACTCAATGAGCCTTACATAGCCACCGATATCTGATAAGGATATCTTTGTTGGCACGATAAAGACCCGCTTCATATCTTCTTTAAACTGGTCTTCCATGATTTTGATGTGATGGGGATTATTTGACCGGTATATGTTTTCAATGCCTTGACCGGTTTCCCGGCCTAATATCTGAAGGTATCGTTCAGCCACTGACGGAACCGGCATTTCAATTGAGAAGAAAACGGCTGCATATTCTGACCGTTTTGTGTAATTGAAGAGCAGGTTTTGAAGCATTGCTGTTTTAAAGGCTCCGGCCCTGGCAATGATTGTTAAGACCTCACCACAAGCAACACCTCTGATTTTTTTATCGATAGGCCCTATGCCGGTTTTGAATTGATTATTATCAAGGTTTTTAATGTATCCTTTGTAACTCTCAAGCATCCGGTCTGCTGTGTATATATTGGCTTTGTCAACCCGCTGCTTTTTGGCAGAATCAGTATCACTGGGATTTCTTTTATTGTGTGAATTCTCATAATTATTGTTTGATTCAACAGATAAGGGGGATAATTTGCCATATTCGATACCATCTTTGACGGTTTTCATGGCTGCGTTAATTTTTTTCGCACCACTATCTATGACAGCTTGTTCAAGTGCTAATAAAGCTTCAGATTCATCAATAAACCCACTGGTAATAAATCCACCTATCAAACGTGATTGTTTTAAACGGGTGCTATGTTGAAAATTTGGTTGGCTTTGCCGAATTTTGTTGCAGGAAGTTTCCAACACCTTCCGACCATACTTTTCCTTCCAGTCGTTATTCCTGTTTACAGGTGGTTTATATTCTTGGGCAGGTTCTTGTTCAGGTGACGGTTTCCATTGTTCAATATTGAAATAAACCGGGTTTGGATTAATCCACAGGTCGGGGTCGTGTGATACATAGGTTAAGCGGGAAATGTCTTTGCAGGCTGGGTCAATTTTCAGCCCGTAGACCTCATTGAAATAATGCTCAACTGAAAAATATAGTTCTTTATGGTCGTCATCATTGCCGATTTTTTTTGTCCGCATTCCACATTTAATACCGTCACCGCCCGGCGATCGGAATGCAAACCAGATATTCTCATCCTGTGTTAAAAGATTAAAAACTTGTTCGACATCCTCTAAATGGTCAAGGTCAGGGATGATAAAACCTGTTGGGGTCTGGATATTTGCGTTTTTTCGTGAGCTGAATTCACCCGCGAATGTAAACCCTGATAACGTATTTTGTTTATATCCCTTGTATGCATCCTCGTTTTTAATTTTAATCGCCCGACCTGTTTCAATTACACTTTTATACTTATCCGATATGATATCTTTTAAAGCGTCCTGCCATTTCACCAAAAAAACAGGGACCGTCTCATAAGTATCTTTGTAAACTGATATTGTGTCATTCATTTGTGATATTGCCCCTCAATAATTTTCAAAAATGATGATTCCTTGATAATGAAATCAATACTTGCCTTCCAATTTCTGTCGTTACCGCCCATCAGGTGCTTTGAATCTCGGATGTAATTAAATAAATTTATCCAGTATTGGATTGTTTTGATGGGAGTGCCATCCTGATTTTGAATGCCGCTATTCCACCTTGCAGCAAATGTTTTCTTCCTGGACTCAGTCCATAGCCGGATACCTGGTAATTCCGGCAGGAGTTCATGATATTTTGACTGGATTTCTGTGAAGGGGATTGACATAAAATTGTAATCATTATTGTAATCATTATTATTATTGTGCCCTTGTTCGGACAAGTGTCTGCCCTTGTCTCTGCCCTTGTAACTTTCAGAATCTTGGTAAGTATCATAATTTATAACTGTTATCTTAATCCCGACGTATGCCCTTGTCTCTGCCCCAGGGTCTGCCCCTGTTCGGCAACGTTCCGGCCTTAAAGGGTTTACGTAAATCATGCCCCTTTTTTTGAGCCATTTAAGGATCACTCGGATTCTTTTTAGAGTAGGGATTATGTGTTGTCGGTTATGGTGGTGGGATGCTGCTTTAATGATTTCATCGTAAGTTGTGACAAGCTCGCCCCTGTGGTATTGGTAGCCATTTTTTTCTTGGTTCGAAAAATTCGCATTTCCGATAATCCACAACCAGACCTTGAGATAAGTCGGGTCTTGCCCCCAGATATCAGAATGAAAGATTTTTCGAGCAACCATAAATGACCCTCTGGGGATATGTTCAACCACTGGTCTCTCCTCTCAAAGCATACTCCCCTGGATCGTTAAACCGCGCTTCCATTAGATCAGCAAGTTCCTGTTCATTTGAAACCACCCGGCCTTTTTTATCCGATAGCTCACACAACAACAGATATAAATTTGCTGTTTCGGGTTTTTTTTTGAACATCTGGTCATAATCCTGCTTGAATTTGCGGTTAGGTTTAAAAATCATTTGTACCTCCCGGCACTACTTATGGATTAAATACCCTTAGCTAATGCTCAGGTATTCAGTTTCTTTTTTCTTCTCAGAACTATGTCGTATATGACGTTTTTCTGAACTGACGTGTATTTCTATTGATCTGTCAGTGGTCGTCATCCGGTATGCGTATAACGGACAATCTTTTGCCATGCATAATCGGACCTCTGTCCGCTGGTCACAGGTACACCACATACAATATTCCCTAATCGCCTTGTCTCTGGCTTTAGCGTTCTGCTTTCCCCGGCCTAATCGAAACTCATAAAGGCCGCAATTCACATGGTCACAATCTCTGACTTCCTTGGGTGAAAATCCGCTGCAATTTAGGCATTTTTCCCGGATTGCTTTCCGGCGGTTGATATCAATGACCTTTGGGACTTTCTTACCGGCTATTTTAACCTTCATGAGCATCTGCCTCCGCCATTACAATGAGCTTATCCAGCAACCGGCTTGACCAGTTCCAGCAGGGCAAGCTTGTTAGAATTGCCGGAAGCCAAGGATGCAAGGACTTGACTGTTTTATTGGGCAGCCGATTCGTTTTAATCTCAATCATATTAAGCTGCCTCTGACTTTTCCGCTCCTCGGGGTCTGCTTGCAATCCATTCAAGAACTTCATGCTCCAGCCATCCTACTGAATTGTCGCCAAGCTGTAGCCGTTTAGGAAATTTACCTGCTTTTTCCAATCTCCAAATAGTCGGATCACTGAGGGCGGTGACTTTTTTGATTTGTGGTTTACGGAGTATTCGGGGTAAATTTGATTTTTCCATCATCATTTCCATTTCCTTTCGCTATGCATAAAATTGAAAACTCATCATCAGTTATGATGTTGAATGCATTATAAAAGAATGAAATGAAAATAGTCAACTATTTCAGTATATTATATCTATGCTTAAAAGAAGGGGGGTTATGATATAAAAAGAAAAGAGGGTTCTTGTAAAACGTTTGGGAAGGAACTATCTTTGTTTTAAGAGGTCTTGGGATAAGCTCCCCGACTCTTGAACTAATTTCAACGTTCTTTGAATAGTGCTCCCGAGAGCGGTGTTAGAGAATGGTGGTACGTCAATTTCTGTGAGGCATGTTTCAACAAACCTAAAAAAGGGACCATAAAAGCGCCCGTACTCTGAGTTGATTCCTGGGTTTTTTCCGGTTTCATTCCGAAAAATTTCCATTAAACCGGAGATGTAAATTTCAAGAGCAGTATTCTTTTTGTTTGGGCCTCCTCTATCTTTTGTCAAATCATCTAAAGCGGATTCAGATGCAAAATGAAGCATTCTCACTTTTTGAATAAAGTTGTTTGATAAATCTAAATCTACGCACCAATCAGATTGTTTTTTTAATACTTGTCGTGTCTTAATATCCAATCTCTCTATTGAATTTAAAAGGTCCCCACTCTTTTCTTTAAGATCTTTTAACTTTTCCCTGACTAAAGAGGGCCTTGGCAGATTATCAATTATTTCACGATCGGCTAAATATCCTTCTGACAAATCTTTAAGCCGTAACAGACTCTCTTTACTAAGAGGTTGGGGAAAACCACATATGCTTAATTCCGACTGAATCGTTCTTATTGTTTTCTCCCCTACTCGGACATACTCAGCAACCGCAGGGATTTTTACCTGATCTTTAATCTTCTTTTTACTCATGGCACCTATCTCCTGTTACCTATGACCATACTATCTCAACAATTGAATTATTTTTCCTGTATCCGGCAAATCGAGCCCTACGATATACCGCAATTTATTTTCCCACTTTAAGAGAGCCTGGCGTTTTTCATCATGGTATTGATGCTGGTTATAAATTGCCATTAGGCCTTGCAACTTGTGCCCTAAAACCCTCTCAGCAACAATATCAGAAACACCTAATTCAGCCAGCCGGGTCCGTAGCGTCCGCCGGAGATCATGCGGGACAAATTTTTCATTAATCCCCATTTCTGACCAATGACGATTAACAGCCCGAGAGAGGGTCCGGACCATCAAAGGGGCATCTGGCTTGTGAGAAGACCCAAAAACAAATTCCTTATCGCTGGAAAGCTCTCGGGCTTTTTCAATCACTTCCAAAGCCAATGGGGTAAGCGGAACCTGATGAGGTTCTTCGTTCTTCATTCTATCAGCGGGAATATCCCAAATATCATCTTCTGATATTTCATCCCAACGCATTCCACAGACCTCGCCCGGCCTCTGGCCTGTCAGCAGTATCATTCTTATCGCAAGCTTAGTGGCTCTAAACATATCTACTTTTTTATTCTCCCAGTCCAAAGCAAGCCATACAGCCTTGATCTCATCATCAGCCAAGACACGGCTCCGGCCCTTTTCCGGCTCTTTTTTTATCCGGGTGCATGGCGAATCATCAATAACGCCTCGCTCAGCTGCAAAATTAAACAATCGACTCAATGCTCCGTGAAGACGATTTGCCGTAACAGGTGCTCTACTCCTTACTCCATCCAAGATGAACACGATATCTCGTCTCTTAATATCAACTACCTTACGGTTTCCCCAGGCATGAATGGTGTCTTTTCTGATAAGTCGTTTTGTAGCAGCCCCAGCTTTTTTATGACACAATTCAACATCCCAAAACTCTTCAAGCATCCCTTCGAACGTGGGTACTTTTTTTCTTGCCTCATTTTCCTGTCTTTGCTTAAGGCCGGGATCGATGTCATTATTGATATCATTCAATGCATCTCGCTGTTTTACTCTTGCTTCGGCAATACTCATTGCCGGATACTTCCCCAGCCTCATCCGCTTGCGGTGACTATCAAACGTATACCTGTACATCCATGTTTTTGAGCCGGATGGTTCGACCCGTATAGAGAGGCCCATTACATCTGAAATCTCATAGCGAGTTTTTTTTATAACCAGTTTTTTTACTTTAAGGTCTGTGAGATTTTGTTGCATATGACTTCCTATTCAAAAATTACATGTTAAAATCGCTATTTTGGGGGCCAAATTGGTCACCAATTTGACTTTGCTTGGATGCAAAATAGTGCAAAGCCATGAAAAGAAGATAACACGTATTAACCTTAAAAATCAATTATTTTTTTATAGGAGTGTAAAGTTTTGAAAAGGGATGAAAACAGAAAAAACTTGCATGGGGTGCAAGGAGTCGGAGGTTCAAATCCTCTCGCCCCGACCATTTAAATCAAATAGTTAAGAGCCGTTTGCGGCTCTTTTTTTTTATGCAAAAATTCTTCTGGGTACAAATTTAGGCGTGCTTGGACCCAAAACAGCTTCATGTTAACATTAAATTCTCTCACGAGAGATAATAAAAAAGCACCACCTGGTATTTTTTTATCCTTTTCAATGGCATCCATGGCATTATCCACTTCTTTGCCGATATCCGGGAGCTTGGCTTTGGATTGCAGATAAGACCACCGGGCAGTTTCCGGCACAAAAAAGACATTCTCCGCCTTGTATTCGTCCTTGTCTTCCGGATCTGCGCCGGCATATTCACCCTCACCTTTTTTCAGTTTGGCAAATAATTCTTCAAACGCATCCGAGATATATTTGAGAAATATCAGCCCCATAACAATGTGCTTGTATTTGGCTGCATCAATGTTTTTCCGTAATTTATCCGCTGATTTCCATAGCTGTTTTTCAATCGGTTCTTCGGTGTTGTTGTTCTTTCTGGCCTTTGCCATTTATTGCTCCGTTTAATATTAAAGCGGGTTCCTGCATTTTATTGGAAAACCCGAAAAGGTTTATGCAAAAGATTAAGGACTAAAAAATATGTTTTAGAAAGTTAAACTTCAAACTCGCATAAAAAATTTTTCTAACATAGACATCTAATTTTCGCAAGGTGATAAAATATTATTATCTTTGCAAAAAACTAATTTTAGGATATATCTTTTGATACATTTATATGTAATTCAAAGAAGAGAAAACTATGGACAGTTATATCCCTACCCGTGAACAGGCATTCCAATTACTCAAAGAATACAACTCAAATGATTCTTTAATAAAACATGCCCTTGCTGTTGAAGGAACCATGCAGTATATGGCTCGAAAATACGATGAAGATGAGGCCAAGTGGGGTATCTTAGGACTCATTCATGATCTGGATTATGAACAGTTTCCAGACCAGCATTGCATTAAAACAAAAGAAATACTGGAAGAACGGCGATGGCCGGAAGAATACATTCGGGCTGCCATTTCCCATGGCTGGGGAATATGTACAGATGTTGAACCTCTTTCTTTAATGGAGAAAACCCTTTACGCGGTTGATGAACTGACAGGGTTTATTACGGCTTGTGCGTTGGTTCGGCCATCCAAAAGCGTTATGGATCTGAAATCGAAATCGGTTCGTAAAAAATGGAAACAAAAGCATTTTGCCGCGGGCGTGGATCGTACAATCATCGAAAAAGGGGCCCAGATGCTTGGTGTGGAGTTAAATGATCTGATCTCTGATGTAATTTCCGGCATGCGGGAAATTGCTGATCAAATTAACCTTAAATAATAATCGCCTTCTGAGCCCTTCATTCCAGGACCCTTCAAAAATATGAAACTCCGACTCAGGTTCAAAATTCAGGATATCAAAGAGATTGCCTCACGTTACCAGTATAAAATTAAAAAAGCCAAAAGACTTTAGAACGCCTGTCTAATGATCATGAGAATGGACATCCGTCTGGTGCCCGGGATGATCATGATCATGCGGGCCGTGTGCATCCGTGTGATCATGGTCATGCTTATGCGGTGAACCACTGTGGTCATGTTCGTGTTTATGTTCATGGGTGTGTTCGTGATCATGTGCATGAGTGTGATCATGAGAGTGTGTTGCGTCTCCATGCGTGTGTTCGTGCTCATGATTATGAGTATGGTCGTGTGAATGCAAATGTTTGTGTTCATGCTTTCCTTTCATTTTCACTTCTCCTTTCATAAACGGTTTTTGATTTCTAATTATATTCCAGGACCAGTCAATCCGGCTGCCGGTTGTGTTGATTTCGACAAATTTGACATACCAACCAATATAGAGTAATTATTATTATATAATCCTGCGCGAAAATCAAACTTATTTCCCTCTCCATCTCATTATAAACTTTCAACAATAGGAGGTGTTATTATGAAAGAGAGGTGCTTTTATTTTATTTCATTTTTTATCCTGATTTCCTTTTTACTGATTACAACCAGCTATGCACAAACCACCTGTGAAGCAAAGGACTGTAAAATAACTATCACAATTAAAATAGCCTTTGCCGGTGCGACTGACGCTCAGATGAATGACTGGAAACAGGACATTGAAGATGTCTGGAATGGAGACGGCCCGACCACCGGAGATTGCGATTGCCCTGTCACCTTCAAGGTTGAAACCACGAAAATCACTGATCCGGCTAAAATCAACTGCAGACCACCGCCGGCCGGATATCATTGCATCATGGTGACGCCCTTTGCAACCAATCCGCCAAAGGACACAAGAGGAAATACGTACGTCGGGTACATGTATCCACCTGGAATTTCTAGGCACGGCCAAAGCCTTTGCGGCTGGTGGTCGGATATAATGAACCGTCCGGCGCCTGCTGGGGGTATCTATCACGACGCCGCGCATGAGGCAGGTCACATGATGGGGCTTGATGATAAAGAAGGTGACGGTCTGATGACCCACACCAGTGGTGATAAAGCAAAACCGACCCAGGAAAATATTGATGCAGTGGTAAAAAATATCTGCGGCGCGAATGCGTGTCCGGATAGATGCTGCTGTGGAAACGGCGTGATTGATGCCGCTCAGGGCGAAACCTGTGACCCCATGGCCTTACCATCCGGCTGCAGTCAGAACGAGGCTTGCTGCCCGATTTGCTGTAACTGCTTTCAGCCAAACTGCAATCCGGAGAACGGTGCATATGCCACACAACTGGAATGCGAAAGCGCCTGCAGTGGCTTTTCAAGCGGATGCTACTATAATTATAAAACCGGTTGCTGGGACTGCGTGAAATTAAAAATCGCCGAACACAAACCGGTCTATAACGAGTCCCGGATCAAACACTGCAATCACCCTGGGGAAAGTATCTATGCGCTGTTACAAAGATTGATCGGATACGATTTCTCAGGCATCCCGTTTGTATGTCCGGAATTCGGGAGCGAATGGATCAATCTTTACATCACAGATTCCGGAGAATTTTCTATTATCACTTTGGATTGTATTGTTTTGGAAGTGAATGAGTCTCTTATTGAACCACCGGATTTTCCCACCATGAATGCCTTTACAGACAAAGAAACGGTAAAAGCGATTGCAAATGAAGAAATATCGATTAACCAGGCACTGGATGAAGGAAGAATCATTTTTGAAAAATTATCAGAAGAACTATAATGCATTTGCATAGTGGCGTTCACATAAAATCGACCTGATGGACGGATTCTATGTTAATAATCATTTCCCGTATCTTTTTTTTTATCCGCTCTTCTGAAACGGGCCTGACCCGGGAAACCGGGCGGCCGTTTGCATCTGTTTTATACCGCCTTTGCTTGACAAAACCCGGCACCAGGGCATAGGCGCATCCGCCGGTGCCGCAGCAGGTGGTATCAAAAATGGCAGCACCGACCAGGTACAATATGTCTTCGCCATTTAAGCACAACCTGGCTTCCTTTAACATAAAATAACTGCCCCCAATGGCCGTCACCTGAACGTTTAATTCCGGATGTGAAAAATCCTGGAGTCCTGTATCCGTATCCATATTACCTCGTTAAATAAACGCATGATAAAATGCACAACTGTTACTGGTTAAACTGCTGCCGGATTTTTTCGACCCGTTTCCGGTTGGCCCCGAGATCCGAATAACCCACCCGTGATGCGGACCGGACATGAATGATCGGCGCCTGGTTATCAAAATAAAATTCCACATCATCGACAAACCGGAATATCATGGACTTAAATTCAGCATGAATATAGTTGCTTTCGGATGTGACAACCTGCGCCCGTCTTGTTGAATCAATTATTGAAATCAGTTTTTTCCCGGCGTCTTCTGCAGTCCCTTCATACCGGAACGGTTCAACATGGTGAGACGGGTCTTCTGCCATTGATGATACGCAGTTGGGTGAACCCGGGCAAGGCTTCAGTGCATTGTTATCCAGACCGATAGTCGGACTTTTGCACCCGGTTGAAAAAACCATAAAACCTGCCAAAGCCGTATAAATGATTTCACGAAAAACTGTTTTCATTATTCTCTCCCTGCCGTAAGATAAAATCAAAAAAATCTGATTATCTGCTTCACTCAAGTCAAGTTCAAAATCATCATTTTTTATTCATATTAACCTGATTGCCGATCCTTTAAAACCTCTTTTTCTTGTTAAATAACAAACTGCCGAAACTTGTGCCGCTATTGCTGATTCTGACTACCCTGTTGTTTGAAAAGAAAAAAGATTTGACAAATCTGTCCGGACCGCTTATTTAACTAACCAGTTGGTTAAACTAAATAGTATGTTGTAATTTTCCGTTTAAACTATGAATATTCATCAAAATAAATAAAAAATATGAGAACTTGGATGGTAAAAACAAAATCAAAAAAGGACAAATCCGGCATTTATGACCGAATACTTGCATCCGCAATAAAAGAGTTTGCAGACAAAGGTTTTGCCGGGGCCCGCATGGATGAAATCGCCACTCAGGCAAAGATCAACAAGGCAATGATCTATTACCATATCGGGGATAAAGAAGTACTTTATACTGCCGTGCTCAATTCGACTTTCGGAAACATGGCAGCTGTTATGGAAAAAAATATTATCTGGGATAAACTACCTGCTGAAAACCTGCACATTTATATTCAAACTGTTTCAGAAACAATACGGGGAAATCCACAGATTCCCCCGATCATGCTTCGGGAAACGGCTTCCGGCGGAAAAGACCTCCCTGTCGAGGTGATTCAGTCCTTAAGCACCATTCTGGAAATACTGGCGCAAATTATCAAACAGGGGATTGAGAGAAATGAGTTTCACCCGGCATCATCTTTAATTATTCATTTCATGCTCATCAGCCCGTTAATTTTTCTTAAACAAATGGAGACACTAATCCGTCATCAAATCAATAGGCTGGGTCCTGAAAACATCAATAGTAAATGGCCTGACGATATTTGCGGAGAAATTGAAACCCTGATTGTCAGAGCAATATCAACAAAGGGATAAAAAGGAATTGACCATGAACAACATTCGAAACCGGATCGAACACCAATTCGCAGCGTTTGCCCGAAAAATTTATCATCATCGGTTTAAAACGATTTTCCTGATGCTGATTGCCATCGGTGCCCTGCTGTCCCAGCTCCCGACAATTAAAATTGACACCTCAACAGAAGCTTTTTTACACAAAAACGACCCGGCCCTGCTGACTTACAATGATTTCAGGGACCAGTTCGGCCGGGATGAAGTGGTTATTGTGGCCCTTAAACCACAACAGGTATTTGATGCCATTTTTCTAAAGACACTTGCTAAACTGCACACTGAACTGGAAGAAAACGTCCCTTACATTGACGATATCACCAGTCTTGTCAACGCCCGCAATACAAGGGGGGAAGAAGATCTTTTAATTGTTGAAGACCTTTTGGAAAACTGGCCGGAAACCGAGGACCAGATTCAGGAAATCAAGCAGCGTGCCTTGTCCAATCCCATGTATGAAAACATGCTGATATCTAAAGACGGGACCTTTACCACGATTATCATCCGGACCCAGAGCCATTCATCCATGGGCCTGGAAGATGAAATCATGGACGGATTTGAAGATTTTGATGACACCATTGAAGTATCTGCCGACACCGAAAGAAAATACCTGACCGACGAGGAAAACACGGAAGTGGTCCTGGCGATTGAAAAAATCGTTGAAAAGTATCGATCTCCTGACCTTCCCATCTACCTGGCCGGCTCTCCGGCAGTGGTTCATTTTTTAAAACAAGCCATGATGTCGGACATGCAGAAATTCATGTTACTGGCTGTTTTGGCCGTTGCCATACTTTTATACGTCATGTTCCGCCGAGTGACAGGTGTAATTTTGCCGTTGGTGATTGTTATCCTGTCACTGCTGTCCACCATCAGCCTGATGGCCATCAGCGGCGTTCCCATCAAAGTGCCGACGCAAATCCTGCCCTCTTTCATTCTGGCGGTTGGTGTGGGATCATCCGTTCATATTCTGGCTATTTTCTTTCACCGGCTTCGAAAAACAAAAAACAAGGAAGAATCCATCGTATATGCCCTCGGCCATTCCGGCCTGGCGGTGATGATGACAAACCTGACAACCGCTGCCGGTTTAATGTCTTTTTCCAACGCCGATGTGGCCCCGGTGGCGGAAATCGGGATCTTTGCGAGCGCCGGGATCACACTCGCGTTTATTTACACGATTGTTTTGCTGCCCGCCCTGATCGCCGTCATCCCGTTAAGCAGCAAAAAAACGGAAACCTTGCGAAAAAACAACCGGATCATGGATAGCGTGCTGGAAAGCATCGGCCGATTCTCCACAACCCATCCGAAAAAAATCCTGTTTGTCAGCTTCGGTATCATTGCCATTGCTTTTGTGGGCATGTTTTCCATTCGATTTTCCCATTATCCGTTAAAGTGGCTGCCGGAGACCAATACGGTTCGGGTTGCCACGGAAAAAATCGACAAGGAACTCAACGGATCGATGAGCATGGAAATTTTATTTAAAACCGACCGGGAAAACGGCCTTTATAAACCCGAACTGCTGAATCGGATTGAAACCGCGGGGGTCGATTTTGAAAAAATATCATTTAAGGAAATATTTATTGGAAAGACCTGGTCGGTCACCACGATTTTAAAGGAGATCAACCAGGCATTAAATGAAAATGACCCGGATGCCTACACCATCCCGCAAAACAAACCGCTGGTGGCGCAGGAATTTTTACTCTTTGAAAACAGCGGTTCGGATGACCTGGAGGATTTTGTTGACAGCCAGTTTTCCATGGCCCGGCTGACGCTTAAAGTCCCTTTTGTGGACGGTATTTTATATGATCCCCTGGAAGAGAAAATAACAGCATACCTGAACAAAAATTTTCATGATGTTGATTTTCAAATCACCGGGCTGGTTGCCCTGATCGCCAAAACATTCAACAACACCATCACGAGCATGGCGGAAAGCTACCTGATTGCCCTGTGCATCATTACGCTGCTGATGGTGATCCTCATCGGCCGCATTAAAATCGGCCTGTTGAGCATGATCCCCAACCTGGCGCCCATTATCCTGATGCTGGGCGTCATCGGCTGGTTCGGATTTCCCATGGATCTGTTTACCATGATGATAGCCAGTATTGCCATCGGGCTTGCCGTGGATGACACCATCCATTTCATGCATAACTTCCGGAGGTATTATGATCAGTCCGGCGACCCGAAAAAAGCGGTTTTTGAAACATTGCACAGCACGGGGCGGGCCATGCTGGTCACCACGATTGTTCTATCCATCGGGTTTTTCATCTACATGTTTGCCAGTATGCAGAATATTATCCGTTTCGGTTTTCTCACCGGATTTACCATCATAATGGCTCTGGCGTCGGACTATTTCATCGCCCCGGCCCTGATGGTTTTAGTCAATAAAAAACGCGCCTGATGTAACAGCTCGCCCAAAGGAGATACATATGAATATTATATTTCGATTCATCGGACTGACACTGCTGATAACCTTTCTCATCCCGGTGTCTTTTGCAATCGCTGAAGACGAAAAAGCCCGTGAGATTATGCAAAACGTTGATGACAGGGACGATGGTGACAATCAGACATCGAATATGCTGATGACATTGATCGACAAACACAACAAGGAGCGAATCCGTAAACTGTCTTTATTTTCAAAAGACAAGGGAGAGGACACCCTTCGGCTCATGTTTTTCATTCACCCGGCAGATGTAAAGGATACATCGTTTTTAACTTATGATTACGATGATCCGGATAAGGATGACGACCAGTGGCTGTACCTGCCGGCACTTAAAAAGACCAAGCGGATCGCTTCCAGTGATAAAAGCGACAGTTTTATGGGCTCCGACCTCAATTATTCGGACATGACATCCCGAAACCTGGAAGATTATGACTTTTTTTTAAAAAAAGAAATACAGGTCCGGGGAAAAGATGCCTGGGTGGTCGAGTCAATACCGCGTTCTAAAGACATCATTGATGAAACCGGTTATTCAAAATCCCTGCTCATCGTTCAAAAAGATATTTATTTTGTAGTCCGGGCGGTGAACTGGGAAAAAACCGGCGGCTATGTCAAGTATATGGATGTGGTCACTTTAGAACAGATCGACGGCATATGGGTGGGTACTGAAATGCATGTGGCGAAAAAAAAAGGCAAGCAGACAGTTCACAAAACCATATTGAAATTTAATAATGTAAAATTCAACCAGGGCCTGGAAGAAGACTTGTTTACTGTCAGAAGGATGGAAAAAGGACTGTGAAACAAATGCGTTGTCATGATCTGACGGTTTTTCGATTCTGCATTGTCTTTCTTACCATTATTTTATGCGTTCTGGTGATATCCTTTCCGGATATGGCATTTGCCTATAATGACGACAACTTAAGTGAAATACTGGAAGGTTTTGAAGATGACACCGCAGTGCCTGACAGTGCGCCAAATATCACACCAAATATCACACCAAATATCACACCAAATGTCACACCAAATGTCACACAGGATACGATTGAAGCACCTGATGACATGGATGTTCTTGATGGATTTGACGATGCGTTCGAGGAGTACCCTGCCCCAACGGACTCAGCTGGCTCAGATCAACCGGAAACATCATCCGAAGTCTCTCCGTTGAGCTTAGATGGTTATTTTAAAATCAGTTCCAGCTATAATTTTGCACACAACCGGCCGCAACCGGGCCAGACAGACTGGCGGGGATTATCCCGCCTGAGAACGGAACTGCAGCTTGACTTAAATATCGATCTGCCCCGGCAATGGCAGGCGCTGGTCAGCGGTAAAGGATTTTATGATTTTGCATACCGGATTAACGGCAAAGATGATTACACGGACGAAGTAATCGATGAATATGAGTCTGAAATCGAATTCCGCGAAGTTTACCTGCTCGGAACCATTACCAAAAACATCGATATTAAACTGGGGCGCCAGATCGTGGTCTGGGGAAAATCCGATAACATACGGGTAACGGATGTCATTAATCCGCTGGACATAAGAGAACCGGGAATGACGGATATTGAAGACCTGAGACTGCCGCTTACCATGACCCGTGTTGATTACTATGTCGGAGACTTTAATATTTCGGCAATGGCAATTCATGAAATCCGCTTTAACAAAACCCCGGCATTTGGCAGCGATTTTTACCCGTTTCCCATACCGCCCCCGCCTGAGAATAAGCCCGACAGCACCCTTGAAAATACCGAATTTTCACTGGCGGTTAACGGCATTTTTTCCGGATGGGATTTTTCCGCTTATTATTCGGATGTATATAATGATGAACCCCGGTTTGAAGCAATTACCGGATCTTCCATCCCGACAGTTCAGCTGACACATGACCGGCTGCAGATGATCGGGTCAGCAGCCAACATTGCACTTGGAAACTGGCTTTTAAAAGGAGAAGCCGCATGGATTCACGGGTTTGAATTCGCGAATACACCCGGTAAAAAATATGACAGGATCGATGTATTGGCGGGTGTTGAATATTCCGGTTTTTTAGAAACACTGATCAGCATTGAAGCGGTCAACCGGCACATCAACAATTTCAACCCCATTCTCAAACAACCACCGGGCCTGGCAAAAGAGGACCAGTTTCAATCCGCGTTTCGTTTTAGCCGAACATTTGTTAATGATACCATTACCCTTACCGTTTTAGCATCGTTATTCGGCCTGACCGGTGATGACGGTGCTTTTGAGCGCTACACAATAGAATATGATATCAATGATTCCCTGGCCGTTTTATTCGGCATCGTGACCTATCAATCCGGAGATCTTCCGGAGATGCAGAATATCGGGCAAAATGACAGGGTACTCATCGAAGCTAAATACAGCTTTTGATGGCTTCGCAAAAAGTCCAAATTTTGTGTTGCACTTCATTCTTTGTCACTGCGGAGTAGCAAGCTACACCTCATTCCAAAGAATTTGTGCGCCTTAAATTTGAAACTTTTTTCTTTGCCATCTGAATCTGACTTATTACGGAATCATCAAGTTTTTGAGTAAAAAACAATGACAACAGAGATGAAACAAATAGTCATTAAAAAGGAAAATGCGGTATTCTGGCTGGACAAATCCGGCTGCTGGCGCAATAATGGCGGAAAATTCCGTAAAAAGAAAATCATTGATCTTTTTCATCAATCGATTGCAAAAGATGATGGCGGGTATTTTCTTTCCCAGGTCAAAGATAATATTTTGGAAAAAGTGTATTTTCGATTTGAGGACACAGCGCTTTTTGTTTTTGCGATTATTTTTAATAATGATATAATAGTAGTTTTAAATACCGGAAAACATCTGACGCTGAATCCGGAGAATTTATACGTCATGGGTGACAACCTGTATGTCACACACGAAAATGAGCGGATTAAGTTTTCCGAACGGGCGTTGATGCAGATTTCATCAATCATAGAAGAAGATGGGGATCACCTGGTTATCACGGTTAATAGGAACAGATTTCACATCATGGAAAAACCGAATAATGGATAGGCAGGACAATTTTTAAAAAAAAGCCTTAAATCAGAGGAGCCGGCATGAAAAGTAAAGAATTTGAAGTCCGCGTAATGCAGTATTTTACGGAGAATATCAACCTGCAAAAAAACTGGGAAATTGCCAAAGAATGCGCCAGGGAAATCATTGATTTAAAATTCAACGACATTCTCACCGGCAATTTTGAAATCCCTTCAACTGAAGAACTACAGGAAAAGGTATCCGGAAAAGTGCCCTATGAGTTCAACACATCCGATTTTATGGATAAAGGTCCGATTGATCTTTCAGGGCTTGATGATGACTTGCTCGATGAAGCACTCAGCAAAACTGAATCCATTTATAAAAAATTCCATCATGCCCAGACCAAGCAAGTGGCCAGGGCCGCTAAAAAAGCCTGCAATAGCTTAATCGAAAATGTGAAAAAAGAAATATCCCAGATAAAGAAAAAATATCTGTCATAAATAGGTAGAAGGCTGAAGGTAGAAAACTGAAGGTGAAAGGTGGGAGATTTGCCATTGGCCTTAAATGTGAGGGGGTCAGTGAGGGGGTCTGCTCTTGACCCATTTAAAATTTTTTGCAAGAGCCAAGAGCAGACTCAATCTCTCGCTCAAATACAATTTGCTTTTTAAGTTACTGTATATTAAAGTAACTGTTCAGGTGTTTAGGCAGGAGGCTGAAGGAAACGTCAGCTATTTCCACTATAAATAATTACCATAAGCAAAACAATCAATCCGCAAAGATCCATTCCGCTAAGCATAACAACAAAGGGAGGCAATCATGAAAAAGGCTTATGATGACAGACCATGGTTAAAGGCTTATGATCCCGGACTTCCGCCGGATATCGACATCCCGGCAAAAACCTATACCGACACCCTGTTAGAGGGCCTGACAACGGCGCCGGACCGGGCGGCCATGCATTTTATGGGCACCACCCTCACCTACCGGCAGTTGGATGAAATGTCGTGCCGGTTTGCGACATTTTTAACAACCAATGGCATCAAACCGGGGGATGTCGTGGGACTGAGCCTGCCCAACATCCCCCAGTTTCTCATTGCGTTTTGCGGCACCATGCGGGCCGGTTGCACGGTCACGGGCGTATCACCGCTTTTAACGCCAAAAGAACTGGCCCATCAGATCAACGATTCCGGTTGCCGGGTCCTGGTTACCTTAGATGCAATCTTTGAACGTGTATTGACCAAAATCGAAAACCAGGTGCCTGGATTGTCCCATGTTGTAACCACCAGTATCGGTGACTATCTGCCCGCAATAAAACGGATACTGGGCAAACTTCTCAAAAAACTTCCGTCCGGCAAGGTGACACCCATTGCCGGCAAAACCATAATGTTATTTAAGCAGGTGATGACCCAGTATTCACCCGACAGATCAACAGCCGTTGTCACGCCTGACGACATCTGTCTGATTCAGTATACCGGCGGCACCACCGGGCTTCCCAAAGGAGTTGAACTGACCCAGCACAACATCTTTTCAAACCTGACGCAGGTGAAAAAATGGACCGACTTTGAAATGGCCCAGGATGTGCTGTGTTCCGGTTTTCCGTTTTTTCACTTAGCCGGCCTGATGTTCGGCATGACGGCCATGGCCACGGCAAGCACCCAGTGCCTGATTCCGGATCCGAGAAACACTAAAAACATTTGCAGTGAAATTCGGACCCATGCCCCTTCTATTTATGCCAACGTGCCTACCCTGTACCAGATGCTGCTGGAAGATCCGGTATTCAAAAAACTCGATTTTACGCCGGCCAAAATTTTTGTATCCGGTGCGGCCCCATTTGCCGTGGAATCGATCCGGGCATTTGAAGCAGTGGTCGGCCAGGGCAAGGTAGTGGAACTCTACGGCATGACCGAGACCAGTCCGGTTATTACCTGCAACCCGGTGGAGGGTAATAAAAAAATCGGTTCCGTGGGTGTGCCGGTTTCCAATACACACGTCCGAATCGTGAATGTGGAGAACGGAACAGATTTAATGCCTGTTGGAGAACCCGGAGAGATAATCGTGCGCGGCCCCCAGGTGATGAAAGGCTACCACAACAAGCCCGAAGAAACGGATCACGCCATGCGCGAGCACGACGACAAAACCTGGCTGCATACCGGTGATGTGGCCCGCATGGACGAAGACGGGTACTTTTATATCATGGACCGGTCCAAGGACATGCTCATTGTGGGCGGATACAAAGTTTTTTCAAGGGAAGTGGAAGAAACCCTGTACCAGCATGAGGCTGTTGAATTCTGCGCCATCATCGGCCTGTCAGATCCAAAACGGCCCGGCAGTGAAATTGTCAAGGCAGTGATCCAATTGTCCAAAGATGCGCAAAATCAGGATGCCGATACCTTAAAAGAAAATATCAAAACCTATTGCCGCGAAAACATGGCCCCCTACAAGGTGCCTAAAATCATAGAATTTATCGACGCCATTCCGTTAACCGCAGTGGGCAAGGTGGACAAAAAAGCGCTGCGATAAAATACAAGCTTACTGCAAAAAGAATAAAACGTTATCATAAATAAGGCGAGCCGATGCTGATGCCGTCAACAAACCTACAACCGCCTCTAACAGACCGGATTTCCTATCTAAAAAACTCGGTTCAGGGATTTAAGCCGGGCATCTGCACGGAGCGGGCCCTTATCTGGACAAAATATTTTAAAAAATCAGATAACAAAAACAAACCCGCCTGCATTCAAATCGCAGAAGCGTTTAGAGACGTCTTGGTCAACAAAACCGTTATAATCTATCCCAATGAACTGATTATCGGCAACTTCACGTCCAAAAGAGTGGGCGGTGAAATTCTGCCGGAACTTCTCGGCGTGCCGGTTATGGAGGATATTCTTAAATTTTCCGGACGGAAAACAAGCCCCCTGCAGATATCAGCCAAAGAAACCTGGCAGCTTCTTCGCATCCTGCCCTTCTGGCTGTTTCGCTTTCTTGCCATGCGGGCATACACCTCGCCGGTCACCAAAGTAAGCAAAATGCTCAGTCAGTTAAAATCCTACTTTTATGTGATGAACGAAACCGGCGGCATTGCGCACACGATTCCGGATCATGAAAAACTGATCAGGATCGGGACCGATGGCATCATCGCAGAAGTACTGGAAAAGCAGACGCATGTAGTAAAAAATTCGGATCAGTGGCATTTTTATGAGGCCGTAAAAATCAGCGCTCAAGCATTTGCCTTGTTTTGCAGACGGTATGAAATGCTTGCCACCAACATGGCAAAAAATGAGCCGGATCCGGACACCCGGCATAACCTGGCGGCCATCGCAACCTGCTTTAAAACCGTGCCCGTAAAAGGCGCTGCGACGTTTCGGGAAGCCCTCCAGATCGTTTATCTGGCCCATATTGCCATCATGATCGAAAGTCTGGATAATTCCATTGGGTTGGGCCGGATGGATCAATACCTGTATCCCTTTTATAAAAAAGACATAAAAAACAATGTAATCACCCGGGATCAGGCCAAAGAACTGATTGCGGCGTTTTCAATAAAAATGTGTGAACTGGTGCCGGTCTTTCCCCAGCGGGTCATTAATTTTCATGGCGGTTTTTATAATGCCCAGGTTGTGACCGTGGGCGGCATGGATTCAGACGGCAGGGATGCGACCAATGCGCTCAGCCATATTTTTCTTGAAGTCATGAATGAACTGAGAATGAGAGAGCCTAACTACCATGCCCGGTTGCATGCAAATTCGCCGAAAGACTATGTTGACAAAATCATTTCCAACCTCTGTGCGGGAAGCAATACGCCGTCGTTGTATAATGATGATGTGATCATTGATACCATGTGCAAAAACGGCTACCCCTTGGCAGATGCACGAAATTATTCGGGCGTGGGGTGTGTTGAACCCATTGCACCGGGGAAAACGTTTGCCTCAACCAATGCGGCAATGGTCAATGTCCCGCTGATTCTCGAGCTGGCACTCAATTCCGGCCGTCGGTTTTGTTCAGTTTTCCGCAGTGGTGAAAAAACATTGCCAATATCACGCATGCAAACAATGGATGATGTTAAACATGCATTTACCGCCCAGCTAAAATTTCAGATCCAAAAGCTCATCAACGATCTGCAGCCCATTGAACGGGCCAATATGAAATATCATCCCACCCCCTTTACCAGCATGCTCCATGAGGGGTGTATCGCTTCAGGCACGTGCACCACAGCGGGCGGTGCCGTATATAATTTTTCCGGGATTCAGGCGGTGGCACCGGTGGCTGCCGGAGATGCCCTTTATGCAATCGACAAATTTGTCTTTAAAGAAAACAAGATTTCCCTGCCGGCCCTGGTGGGGTTATTAAAGAAAGATATCAATGACCCCAAATGGCTGGCCTATATGAAGGGGGCTAAAAAATTCGGCAATGACGAACAAGAGGTTGATCAATGGACCCTTTATGTGGTGGATGCCTTTGGAAAAGCCCTGGACGGCCATGTGAATACCCGGGGGGGCAAATACATCATGGGGATATACTCGGATACGATTCATGAGTTTTTCGGCCGCATTACCGGGGCGCTGCCCTATGGCCGAAGAAAAGGCGAGAGTTTTTCTTCCGGCATATCCCCTGGAAACGGGTTTGACAAAAACGGCCCCACGGCGCTGATCAATTCTGCAAACCGCTTTGATTTTACAACAATACCCAATGGGATTAATTTTAACCTCAAGTTTTATCCCCATACCTTAAAGGGCGAAAAAGGCCGAGCCCTTCTTTCCAGCCTCTTAAAGACTTATTTTAAACGCGGCGGCATGCAGACCCAGATCAATGTACTGGACCCGGAAGAATTGAAAAAAGCATACGACAACCCTGACCTGTATCCGAACCTGGTGGTCCGGGTCTCAGGATATACCGTTTATTTTAACGATCTGACGCCGGTCATGAAACAGGAAATCATCCAACGGACGACCCTTTCCGCATAGGAGATAAAGCAGGATAGGGATCCTCGGCATACAGAAACGCAAAATCTTTTTTTAAGCGACGGCTGTCAATACCGAAGTCCTCAAGGGGTCGTACTTCATGGACGCGCTGGTATTTTTTCTGTTTTTCCGCCTGGCGTTTTACGGCTGAACAGAGCGCATCACTCGGCTCAATGCCCGTAAATTTAACGACGCTATCAAATACGCCCATCAGATCTTCTTTGAGCTGGTCATAGGGGACAATGAGGACCCTGCTTTTGTCGATTTCGTTATTCTGCCACAGATCATAAAAATATTGGTAAAGATCGATACTGCCCTGGTACCGATATTCGTTAAACCGGTTGATCTGCTCGGGCGTAAACCGGTGCGACCCCCATAAGAGATCAATCATGTTGTGGGAAAGAGAAAGATATGAAGGCAGGGTGTCCTCGGGCATCCGATGCATATAGATAAACCGGGCATCCGGAAAGACTTCCATCAGGGTCTTGATCCGGTGCGTGGAAAAATGGGTCTGGGCAAAAATCTGTTTTTTGCCGGTATAATATATGTGTCGCTGAAACAGGGATTTTAAAAACCGCGCTGAACGGATGCGGTGGGTGTCGGGCATAAGATCGTGTAAACGCAATTTGTCAAATGTATCTTCCAAAAATCCCAGCGGGGATAAGATAACGGCAAACTGTGTGTCAATGTTGTGGATAAACAGCAGTTCTTCTTCTTCCACCTTGTCAATGGCCACATGATGTCCGGTACTTTCCGGAAAAATCGTGGTCATCTGCCGTCGACGGAAGAAATCGACAATCGGTCTGACAAAGATACGGGCGGTAATGGCGGGAAAGAGCAAATGCCAGGAATAGTAGGCGGCCATTTCATCGGTCTGGGTAAAGAGTTTGTGCATAAACGTCGTCCCGCTGCGGGGATGGCCGATAATAAACACCGGCTGTTTGACTTTGACATCACGAAACCTGGGGAAAAAAATCCGATCCAGAAAAAGGGTGACGGTCTTAATCACAGAAAGAATAATAAAAATCAGTATCACCATCGTACAATGCAGAAAATCACGGCTTGCGCCGAACATTTTCCAGCAGACAGCAATCCCGTTTAGGTAAAAGCGCATGGAAATTTTTCTCCTTTATTATAATGATGAAACTAATTTATCCAAAAATTCAATTTATGCGTATCCTGAACCCAACAAAATCTCTGCCGGTACCTGATGGTCGTGTTCGTAATCGTCTCTGACGGCCATGGTTCTTGCCTGACCGGGACAGGTGGATACGCAGAGCCCGCATCCCATGCATTTTTCGGCATTAACCGAGACGCTGCCGTCAGTTTCGACGTTTGCATCAAATATGCACCGGTCAATGCATTTGCCGCACTTTTCCATGCCCATGCATTTGTTTACATCAGAGACACAGATCTCAGGCCCCTTCCACATCATTTCACCGGTCAGCAAAAATACGCGCGTAGGCGCGCACACCCGGGGTTCGCAATTACAGATGCAGAAAAGCCACTTTCCGGACTGTCGGCACATCTCAAGCGCGTGAACATATCCAAGTTCATTGCATTTTCGAAGAAGGGCTTTCACTTCTTCGGTAGACACAACTTTATATCCCAGCCCAAGGCGCATGAACATATCCTTGGCATATAAAAATTGAATATCTTTGAGGAGTGGTTCTTCCCATTTGCATGTGGCAAGCTGGCAGAGGCATGGACCGAGGGCAAATCGACCATTTTCCGGGCCTTCCAGTTGATCCAGGTAATCGACCACGTTTTCGGCGGCTTCAAGAGTAACAACGATTCCATGGGGTAAATCCCGGCTTGCTTTGGCAATATAAAGCATCACTTTTTTACCCCATCGGGTGGTTGTCAGCCACTTTTTTTCAAGCAGGTAGTCGACCAGCTTGAGAACAATTTTGGGCTCGATAAAACTGTAAAATAAATGGATGAGATAGTGAAACAGCCCGATATCTCTTAATTTCCGTTTTTGGGGGTCAAAGCCTGCGTGTGACATAATTTGTCCTCCAATCGAATTTGATGGGTTTAAAAATAATCAAATTTTGATGACAAAGTAATCCCGCGTAAAATTTTGAAGCCATCTAACATATTTAGGGCCCGACACTATTTAGGCCTGTAACCAAACTGGTTCATATATTCCTCAAACCGCTCGATAATCTGAGCATCCGTCATCCCAAAATCTTTGGCGCTGTATTTGTGCGTTCCATGTTTGTGTTGCTTATTTTCCCTGATAAATGCCTTCATTTTTTCCTCGGTCTTAGGACGCAACTCGATCCCGAATTTAGCATAGAACTTTTTAACAACGTTTAAAGGATCAGACAGGATTTCCTCGTACATAATATCATGGACATCAATGGCATGATGTTTTCTGGAAAACAGGTTGCGCTGGATATCTTCTGCAATAAAATTCAAATTGCATTCCGCTGTTTTTCTGACATCAACGCGTTTGGCGACATTACAGTGTGCACTGTAAACCATGCTGTTTACACTGTTGCATACGTCCACGGGATGACGATGCGTTTGAATCAGCATGGCGTCCGGAATAAGCCGTTTAACTTCGTTCATTGAGCCCGTATGGGCCGGCGCTTTCAGGGTCAGGCGTTTATCCGGTGTCTCGGATTGATAAATTTTTAATAACTGGAAATACTCTTCATAACTTTTAAGCCTGTCCGCCTGAAGACACCATTTCACATAAGCGCAAACAGGTGTCAGCATATAAAAAAAATCGCTTCGAAACGTTAAGGTAAGCAAAAGTATGCATTCTTCATATTCATCGTCTCTTATGACATGAATATGATCAAACTGCTTTGATAGATGCCGATACGTGTTGTATTCAATTTTCGCCAGCATTTTCCGAAAATCTTTTCCTTCAATCGGTGGAATGGGACGGATGAGCTCCCAGAAATAAAGCCCCCGATTTTGCGAATCCTGGGCCAGTAATCGATGTAAAAATGTTGTTCCGGTTCTTAGCATGCCCAGTATGATAATCGGCGGGTTAATATTTTTTATAAAGACTTCAGGCTTTTTCTTTTTATATTCCGAAAATTTTAACCGGTTTTCCAGGCTTCTTTCAATGGCAGTCCGCTGCAGCACTTTTCCAAGAAACGTTAAATCCGTATCTTTTTTCACTGAATCGATTAACTGCCTTAACCCTTCTTTAAAATATGAATCGCCATAATCTTTAAGCGAAAGTCGATGGGAAACTTTATCCAGCAATTCTTTTTCATCCAGATGAACCATTGGTTCCATCTGCTTCTTAAATCTGTCACCCAATCGATTGATCAAACGACCTAATCCCGGCATGGTCTGATGGTCCGGCAGCATCTTTTTCCTCCACTAATTGTATGTACTTTCGTATTCATAATAGATCTACAGCACCTTTATAATTGCGCTTCCAATACACGTTATTTAATAAATCAATTCTTACTTTTCCCCCTTTAGACGGGGCATGGATAAATCTATCGTTTCCAATATAAATCCCTACGTGGCCTGGAGAGAATATCTTGCCTATCAAACCCCATCTTGTAAAAAAAACTAAATCGCCTTTTTTTAAATCCGATTTAGAAACGCTGCTCCCTTGCCGGTACTGTGCACCTGCCGTTCTTGGAATCTCAATACCCGCTTTCTTAAAAACATATGAAGTAAACCCTGAACAATCAAATCCTTTAGGTGTAGTTCCCCCGTATTTATACGGAAACCCTTTATAGCGAACTGCAATTTTAACAATTTTTTCCCCTAAGGAGGAATTATAATGTTTCCTTTTAGAAAAAGAACCACATCCTGCAATCATTAAAATACTAAGAAACAAGCTAATAAGTTTAATTTTATTATCTTTCAAATTCTGCTCTCTTTTCAAAGTATGCCAGAATGATCGCTTATATTCATAACACCAACATCCGCTACAACTTAGGGCGGGAATTAGGGACGCAAAAATAATTTTTTTTCTGGCACGCCCGGCGATATTTCCTTAAATTGTTTGCTAATGCATTAGAATGGCAGATAAATGTGACCAGCAAAATAAACATGTATTTTTTCATAATATATCTCTCTGACCGCTAACGCTGCGAATAACATAGACACAAAGCGCGAGTTTTTTTGGATCAGGGTTGATCCGGTTGATAATAGTTTTGGCCTTTCAAAATTATCAACTATTTTATAAATTCATTCTTTTATCAATTATAACTGAGACTCAATGGACAATCTGTTTTCGATCAAAAAAAGGGGGTGATCTCCATTCCTGACAGATCTTGCTTTAAAACATAGTATCCCTTAAACAGAACCTGAATATCAATCAATGATTTTGATATTCATCATCACGTCAAGCCCCCTCCCCTGATTCCACTATTCATGATAAGGGATTTCGATTTGTTTGGCTGTCTCCTTAATTCGATCCATTGCTTCTTCAGCTTGTTTGGCGGCGTCTTCCGCTCTTTCAACCGCTTTCTCCCGATCCACCCCGTCAACTGTTTCGGTTTTCATGTTTTTAATCACCAGCATACTGACAATTAGCATGGCAATTAAAATAACAACAAAAAATGCACCTCTCATTGAACCGTCTCCTTTTTAGAAAATAATGTACAGACTGAATTGCAAATAAGCTATTGGCACTGCATCGCTGTCAGCCACTTGTTTTTCTTTTATTTTGCCATCAGCAGAATCATTACCGCCCCGGAAAACATCAGCATTGCCCCTAAAAACCGCATCAGAAAATTTTCTTCATGAAATACCAGCCCGCCGAATATCACCCCAAACACGATACTGAGACGTTTGACGGACATCATGTACGCCGCCTTGGTCATTGAAATACCATATCCGTGAAAAAGAATATGACAATAAAGCAACACCCCGGCCACCATCCCCTTTACCGGCTGTTCCACAAATGTTTTCAGTCTGATTTTTCGAAATACCAGAAAAATAATGATGATCAGCAGGTTTAAGACAGCAAAAAAAGACATCTGAAAAAACATCACCGATGAATGCAGAATCGCCAGCTTACCAAGGACCGCGGAAAAGCTGAAAATAAAAGACACAATCAGCATCATCCATGAGCCGGTTTCCTTAAAAACCGCCCGAAATGGGTCTGATAAAGACCGTTTTTTCGGATCGATGTTTAACACATAACTGCCGATGCACACGGCTGCGATCCCGGCGATTCCCCAGATGTCCGGGACTTCATTTAACATCAGAAAGCCGGTGGCGATTATAAACACCGGTGTGAACGCAAGATAAGGCACCGTCAGTGACAACGGCGAAATTTTAATGGCCTTTATATACATGAAAAAAGGGACCGCGTTAAGCGGCAGGCTGATTAAAAACGTGATATAAAAAATCCGGTCAAGGGGCGGAACGTTTATAAACAGTAGACTGATCAAGGTTAACGGCAGGCTGTACAACAGCGGGAACACAAACATCTCATAAGCTGTCAGATGGGAAAACCATTTCTTCACCCAGGTATCATGGATGGCAACAGACAGTGCGGTTAAAAATGCAAACGTAAACCAGGTCATAAGCTGATTAAATTTTTACAGTTAAGTTAATTAAAATCATACAATGGATAATTCATGTCTCTTGACATTTATCATCTGATAATAATAATGATATCTAAAATAAAATTAAATTATACATAAGGAGAGACTCATGCCGATATATGAATTTCAATGCGCTGACTGCGGCGCAAAAAAGGAAATCTTGTTTAGAAACAGTGATGAAAAAGTTGAAATGAAATGCGATAAATGCGGATCTGAAAACCTGCAAAGAGTTTTAAGTTCGACCAACTTTTCCATATCCGGCGGCGGCCCAAGTTTCGGATCAGATACCGGCGCCCCCAGTGCAACAGCAAGTTCCCATAACTGCTCCGGTGGCTCCTGCACCACTTACGATATACCAGGGCCCACCAGATAAACATATGAATAAAGTTCCGGCTCCAGAGGGCCCGGCTTTGGGCTAAGTCCTGAGGGCATGGTTTACTGCATTGATGATACCCACCACTCATTTTTCATAATCTTAATCGTAATCTGCCTTTTAATAAAAGATTTTTTGCGAAGTCATCATATTTATTTATACTGCCTGATAATCCCGCTCGCCTCTTCAACCGCGAAATCCATCAACTTCCGGCACCGGCTGGCCCCTTTGATAAATTCCTGAAAATCGTCCCAGCCGGAAAACTTTTTTTCAGTGATGACCTCACACTCAAATGATCCGGCAATTTCTTTGAATTTTTTCACCACCCGTTTTCCGGCCTGAAACGGTTCCCGGGTCCCAAACGGACGGTCAACCAACAGATTGACATGCCCGATGCCAAACCCTTTGACTATTTTCCAATAGGACATATTTCTTACCGACAGGCCCAGGAGGAGGTTAATTCCCGTTACCGCACCCACCAGCGCCCCGCAAACACCGCCGGACAATCCCACCCCGCCGTCAAACACAAATGAAAGATTTTCAAGACGTTTGTTGCCGATACCCGTATTTTCGCGAATACCCTCTAAAACTGCCCGGGCGCAATGCAATGCATCCCCGGTTTTCTTGCCGATTGTTTTATTTGAATCATTTTTTGCCGGATGCTGTGTCTGATACAGATACCGCATGGAACCACGAATATGGCGGAAGCATCCGGCCAGACGGTAGATTGTTAAAAAATATTTCAGCTGACCCAATGTAGAATAAAAGTCGGTTCGCGTCCGTCCCCGGCAGAATGAAGATCCATAGGTTTTCCCAAACCAGTCGGCATATTCACCGACCTGCCTGAGTACTTTCTTTTCACCCAACAACCCGTTTGCTGCGATCTCTGATTCATGATTCAGCGCAATCCCTAAGGAGCCGCCGGAAACCACCCCGCAGGTTGAACCGCAGGCAACGCACCCGCCTTCCAGGCCGGTGACCGCTTTTATAAGATCATTATCCTGGCTGCCAGTCATATCCTGAAAAACTTCCAGGGTGGCCTGGGCTCAGTTTAAATCCTTTAACAGGCTGAATGCGGCAAGCCGGCCCCAGTAATTTTCTTTTTTCGGGTCATAGTCGATATTCATGCGCTTCTCCTTTAATCAAACGTAAAATTCACCAGCACCCCATCCACCGTTGCCGTGACGTTCGGGTTCCAGCAGGTGGTATCTGAAAAATCAAATGTCACATCACTATTCAATTCATCAGAAGAAACAACCATGGTTCCGGATGTTGCCACCAGCACACCGCCACAGTCAGTCAAAATAATATTGTTGAATGTACAAAGATACGTGTCTCCGGCCATCGAAAAAGTGACTGTCCCATCAATGCCGCCGGCAGGGCTGTATTCAAGGTCCGCATCTGCATCAACATCCGCGCCGTCCACCACATATGATGCACTAAATTCCGCGTTTGCGGAAACCAGCGTATCTGTTGTTGATGAGTAAACCGCTTCAATGGTCCCTTCCACTTCACCGTTGCAGGTGGCCATGTCAACAAACGCGATTTCAAAGACCGCCTGACCGGCGCCGTTTTCATAAATCTCAACAGTGGCGGTACCATCCAGACTGCACTCCGCACTCTGAACACTATCAAATTCTAATGTTGCATTGGTTACATCATCAGTCATATCGATACCGCTGATGGTAACCGTCCCGGATTTAAAAATGCAAATATCGCCGCCGGCACCGGTAATCGTATATACCAGCGTATTGCCATCCCGCCGGATAGTTCCGCATTCGCCTTCATACCCGTTGAGTGCTGCCAGGAGTTGAAGTACAGTATAACCTTCTTCAAGGGCTTCTTCAAGTCCCATTTCAGTAATGACCGTATCAATCATTTCAGCGGTTTCAGATGCAGTGCCGCCCTCTCCCAGGGCCTGGGTCATTGCATCAAGAAGCACTTCAAGGTCTTCACCCGCTTCGATATCATTCGGGTTGCAACTTAAATCCGAACCGTTACAATCCTCATCAATGCCATTTCCGCATATTTCAGTTGCACCGGGAAAAGCATTCGGATCATTGTCATCACAATCCACGCCGGCATCATATCCGTCACCGTCATTGTCCTCTTCGACCACCGGATCATTGCCATACGGACAATTTCCGGATTTACCGCTAAATGTACCGTTTCCATTCGGCGGATCAAACGGATTGCTGTACAGCCAGGTTCCGCTGATATTGCCTTTTTCATCAATTGTGCCGGTAAATGTTGTCAAGTCGTCTGCTGTTCCGGCCACCATGCCGCCGCCCGGTTCGATGGCCCCGAAAAGGTCAAATTCTTCATTGCTTTTGTCCCAGGCGGTTCCGGTAATGTTGCCATTTCCGATCTGAAAGCACCATTGCCCTGAATCATCGCCCGAGTATGTTCCGTAGTAATTGCCGCCATAGCCGCTCAACAGTGTATCTGTCATATGATCAACGGCATCCTCCTCGCTTACCAGTTCCATGCCGATGCTGTATATTGCCATCTGGGCCTCAAGATAATCAAACAGATCTTCTGCCATTGTTTCAAAATCATAAACATCCGGATCAAAACCAAATGGCGTACCTGCCTGTATTAACAGCCAGCTGTTGACGACATCGGTCAGGCCGGCCGGCAATTCAATAATACTCTCACTTGCGTTGACATCCAGAGATTGAAGAAACCGAGCAATATTCACCACGATCGGATCTTCAATATCCGCTGTCCCGGAAACCAGATCCAGGGGAGACATACTGCTTTTTGCCATACCGGAGCCTAAACCAATATTGCCGATAAAAAACATAATCACATCATCTTTTTTATAGTTGAACTCACCCTTGGAACTTGTTGTACCGGCAAATTCCCCTGGAACGGTTGAATATCCAAGGCCGCTGACCAGGGCGTCCTCAAAAATACCGGTCTGGATGGAACTTCCGCCGCCTCCGCCTCCGCAGCTGATGGTCAAAAAAACAATAAACCCGAGTATCAGGATTACAGAAACTGCTTTCACCATTGATTTTGACATTTCATTCACCACGGCACATCCTTTCTTGCTGAGGGTTTCATTGGCGCCTGAACGAAAACTGCTTTCCCCACAAATTTCAAGCCAGGAAAAAATTCAGTTTTTTTGTTCGGCTCAGAGTCGATTGATTGCAGGGCGACATCGCTCAGATTGAACGGCGCAAATCATCTTGAAATAATACTTTAGAAAAAATGCCCGGCATGATTCAAAACCAGCAGGCTCTATTCCAGATGAATATGGCACACGGCAATCGTATATCGCCCCCGATTACGATTATTATAATATACCAAAAAATAAATTTAGGGTCAAGTCTACGTTTGGCTTTTTTAATATTTTTTTATGGATATCCGGAATAAGAAATCCATGAATTGATTTTTTTTTATATTTGCTGTATTCTAATTTTTAAATTTTACCTTTTCTTATTTCTGTTACGTGTCTTTGACTGACAACCATTCATTGCAACAAAGGGGGGACGCATGTCAGGCGAAAAATCATTGAAAACCGTTTCCAGGGCCATGAAAACCATCTTAAAGACCGAAGAGCATAAAGGATTCAATCGGGCCATTCGAAAACAGTGGGGCGTACTCAATATTTTTAGAGTCCTTTCTAAAACTGCATCATTAGGCGGTTTTAGAAATAATTTAAAGGCCATCAAGGAGTTTAAAACCGGCAGCATTGCGGCAAATTTTTTTATCGCTTTATGGGAATCCCTGGGCGACCGGGAAGCGATCATAGACGGCGACAAACGGATTTCCTATGCACAGATGGGCCAACGGGTGTTACGCCTGGCCAACGCGCTCCAGGACCTGGGCGTTGAAAAAAAAGACCGGGTGGCCTGCATGCTGTACAACAGCGCAGAATATTTCGAATGCTTTTACGCGGCGTGCATTATCGGATCTCCCCTGCCCGCAGTGAACTGGCATTTGACCGGTGATGACTTAAGAAGCACCATTGATCTGCGAAAACCCAAAGTGCTCATTTTCGATGAAGACTTTGCCGATGAAATTATTGATTATCAAAATGACATGCCGTCTGTCGAACATTTCATCATGGTGGGCGGCAGTCCGCCGGACGGCATAGTAAATTACGAAACCCTTCTGTCCGAATCACGAAGCTCTTTACCAAAGACCTCGTTCATCTTTGCCATGAACCCCTATACCGGCGGGACCACCGGATCGCCTAAAAGCTCCAACCTCTATGACGGCATGAGCTATCTGTTAAGTGAACTGGCCGAAGCACCCAGGGCCTCTTTGGACGAATACGTACAATACATGAACCGCCAATTCAGCTACCTGTATCATTACGGCGGCGATAAAATCCGGGATTCCGTCGGAAAAAATATCCGGACCCTGATCCCCACCCCCATGTATCATGCCGGCACCGCTGCCGGATTCGCGCCCTGTATCATGCTCGGCGCCACAGCGGTTCCCATGCGGAAATTCGACCCGGAATCGTATCTGAAGATGGTGGAAAAGGAACGTATCTCATGGTCATTTGTTGTTCCCACGATCATCCAGAGAATCCTGGGGCTTCCGGATCATATCAGCAAAAAGTATGATTTAAGTTCCATGCATACCCTGATCAGCGCCGCAGCTCCCTGCCCGCCGGAAGCCAAAACCGCCATCAACAAACTGTTTATGGCCCAGGGGGCGGATAAACCGGTGTTTCATGAATTTTACGGCAGTTCGGAATCCGCCCTGCTGACCCTCCTGCTTCCGGATGACTATATTGGAAATCCCGAGCGTATCAATAGTGTCGGAAAACCCCGGTGCGGCGATATTCTGGTCTATGATGAAATTGCCCAAAAGCCGTCGGAAACCGGAAAGGACGGTATGATATTCGGACGATCGGTGGCCACTATGTCGCTGAGATATCCGGGAACTGAAAAAAAATTAAAAGACTCCCAGCGCATCATTGACGGCAAGGAATGGTATGATGACGGGCTCATCGGGCATCAGGATGAAGACGGATTTTTATATCTCACCAGCCGGGTCAAGGAAATGATTATCTGTGCCGGGGTCAATATTTTCCCGGTGGAAATAGAACGCTTCCTGTTTATAAATCCCAAAATCTATGATGCCGCAGTCATCCGGGTGCCCCATCCGGATCTCGGCGAAATCCCCCTGGCCTGCATTCAGTTGAAAGAAGGAGAAACTCTTACTGAAAAAGAGATTCAGGACTACTGCAAGGAGAAAGGTTTGAAAGGATATAAGGTCCCGCAGAAAGTTGAATTTTACGAAAAACTGCCCCGGCATATTGACGGCAAAATTATCAAGCGGGATTTGGAGGAAAAGTATTGGGAAGGCCATGAACGGCTTGGCTGATGGCTTTGTAAAAAGCTCATGTATCCCGCACACGTTATTTTTCAACGAAAAAACGAGGTAAAATCAAAATGGGAAAAAATGTGTTTACCGTTATCTGTCTGATCATTATCAGTTTGTTAATTATCGCCGGATGCTCGCGGGAAGCAAAAATAACAAAACTTAAAAATGTTGAAAAATTTGATTTCTACTCAAAAGGCCGGCTGGACAATGTACTGATTGTGGGTAAACCCAGAGTTGAAAAAAACAGAAAAAATTTTGAGGACCATTTTTCAAGAACCCTGAAAAGAAGGGGGACGGATGCGATCCCCAGTTATAAAATCATTTCCGATATTCAGAATTTAAACAGGGGCAATATCAAGGATGCCGCGGTCAAAGTCCAGGCGGGTGCTGTTCTGGCGACCCGCGTGGTGGGTGTGGATAATAAAGATGTCACCATGCCCCAAAAAACGAGGGTTGATATTTACACTTCCGCCAGAGGGGGGACCGTTATGATGGGGCCCTTTATAGAGGGCCCCTATGTTGAAAATGTGACCATGGTCCGTTTAGAAACAGGCCTGTTTGAGACAAACACGGAAAAGATGATATGGAAAGCATCCTCAAAAATCTTAAACCCGGATACAGTAAACGAAGCCATCAAAGATTTCTCCAAAGCCATTTTAAACCAGCTGCAACAGGACGGTTATGTCAGGTAACCGGATCTCTTAAACCAAAAATAGTCCATCCGTTATTCTCTTGCCTGCTTGAAAAATTTATGTTAGTAAATCAAATAAATCAAAAGGGTTATTAAAGCCCTTCTTAAACAATACCCAACACCAAAAAATTTTGAACGGTGACGATTGAGTTTTTAAGGCTTCCCATACGCAATGCTTGAAATGATAGAATGAAATTCAATTTCAAAAACCTGCCACTGACCGCCCAAGGCATGATCTTCGGATATATGGCATGGACTGTTATTGTCGCAATTGCCTGGGCGTTATACACTCTCAAGCCTGAAGGCTTTGAAGCGGCGGAATTTTTATTATTGTTTTTTGGCCTGCCCGGCTCTTTACTGGTCAACTTTTTAGAACCCGACACCGCAGTCGTCATTCAGATCCTGCTATTATCTGTCTGTGGTTATGTTCAATGGCCGGTCATCGGTATTTTAATCATTAAGTTTAAAGATTTTAAACCAGTTCATAAAACAGAACCACCTCAAAAAGCTGAAAGGAACATCAAAATGGGGTACTCACAACAACGGTACAAAATTTTAAAGCAGAAATACGCTGCCCAGGGCAACCTCGCCTACTACATTGAACTTTTTGGTAATTTCCTGGCTGAACGGGAAGGCTACAAAGAGTTGGATGGCATGGAAGCCATTTACTTTTATCTGGTTCACAAATTTCACTGGATGCCCAAAGATGTCCGGTCAATGAGTTTTGATGATCTCCGGTTTGTGCTTTCAGAAGAAATGGTGAACTGGACCGCGCCCCCCGAATCAAGAATCGAGTAAATAGAACACGAACGAAATAAAAAAGACTGCATCGGAAGAATGGATCACTTCGCTCCGACTTAATCCATGTCAAAAACGCTTTGCGCGTTTTTGAAGAGGAAAAGATCCTCAATGAAAAAGGTTCTTTTAATATCTGCAAACACGGAAACCATCAACATGCCGGTGCTGCCGCTGGGTCTTGCCTTCGTAAATGCGGCCCTTTTGGCGCAGGGGTTTGAAACAAAAATGATCAACCTGATGGGTGCGGCTGACGCACAGAAGTTCCTGAAAGAGACCCTCAACGAATTTCATCCGGATGCCATCGGCATTTCCGTTCGCAATATCGACACCCAGGATTTCAAAAAACCTGTATTTATGCTTGATCCGGTGAAATCTATTATTTCGTGGTGCCGGAAATATTCAAATGCCCCGGTTATCATCGGCGGGCCGGGCTACAGCATCTACCCGGATGCCGCCCTCGATTACCTGGGCGCGGATATGGGAATCAAGGGGGAAGGCGAGGCTGCTTTTCCCGAGCTTTTGCGCAGAATTTCAAACCATCAGCCCATTACTGACATTCCCGGCCTGTATCTGCCTCAAAAAGGTGCGATCAAAACCCGGCAGTGCATCAGACAGACGGCGAAAATCCATTTCCCGCTTCCCGGTATTCACTTAAACGTCCCGGATGCGATAAAAGGAAAAGACCTGTGGATCCCGTTCCAGACCCGCCGGGGATGCCCTATGGATTGTTCTTATTGCTCAACCGGTTCCATTGAAGGACGGCTTATCCGTAAATTTCCCATAAAAAAGGGCATTGAGACATTAGCCGCATACGCAGATGCAGGGTTTAAGCAGTTTTTCTTTGTGGATAATACATTCAATCTGCCGCCCTCCCATGCGGAAGCGCTGTGTGAAGGGATCATAGCCGAAAACCTGAGCATCAGCTGGCGATGTATTTTATACCCGGCAAATATCAACGAACGGCTGGTGCATAAAATGTCACGTGCCGGATGCCGGGAAGTGGCTTTAGGCTTTGAAAGTGGTGCCGATGCAATCCTCAAAAATTTTAATAAACGATTCAATACGGCAGATATTCTTAAGACGTCAATTATGCTGAAAAAATATGGCATTGCGCAAATGGGATTTTTAATGCTTGGCGGTCCCGGTGAAACAAAACAGACCGTTATGGAAAGCCTGGATTTTGCGGAAACGTTGAAACTTGACAGCATGAAGCTGACTACCGGCATCCGGATTTATCCGGACACGCCCCTTGCAGATCTCGCACGTAAAGAGGGCGTTATTCACCCGGACGACGACCTGCTGATGCCGACATTTTATATCCGCAAAGAACTTGAAGACTGGCTGATTGAAACGATTTATTCATGGGTGGAAGACAGGCCGAACTGTTTCTTCTAAAAACAAATGAGGGATGCATCGCAACGCAAAAATTGGACGTTTTACTTTTTTTCCATCGAATAAGGAGAAAACTATGATGACACCACAACAAGCCAGGGAATTCGCTTCACACTGGCTGCCGGCATGGACCGGAAATAATCCTGAAAAACTGGCTGATTTTTATTCCGAAGATGCTTTTTATCTGGATCCGGGAATTCCGGATGGCGTGAAAGGCAAAGAAAAACTCCTTGCCTATTTCCGCAAACTACTGGCCCAGAATCCGGAATGGATATGGACCCAGATCGAGCCAATCCCCTTGGAAGGCGGTTTTTTAAATAAATGGCATGCAGTCATCCCGGTGGGTAAGAAAAAACTCGAATTTGTCGGTGTTTGCCTTGTTCAACTGAATGAAAATGGATTAATCCGTCGTAATGAAGTATATTTTGACCGAACCCACCTGTTTCTGGAAATATTGAAACACAGGGCCAATAAACAGGATTAACAGAAAGGTACAAGGTGGAAGGTGGAAGGTGGAAGGGAAAAAGTAGGTACAAAAAATTTTAGTAGGAAAAAGGAAACATTCCATGAAATTTTTGATCACGCGCGTCATTATTATTTTTTCCCTTTTCATCTGTTTTACTGGCTGTGAGGACCGCCATGAAAAGGCCGTCTTTGAAAATATCCAGACCGTGGACGCATTAAAAAAGCACACCGAGGAATTTAAAAAACGGGTAGAAAAGGTCACCGACGGTGTATATGTGGCCATCGGCTTTGGGCTGGCCAACTCGATTCTGCTTGAAGGCGATGACGGTGTTATCATTGTAGACACCATGGAATGTGTGGAAACAGCCGAAGAAGTAAAAAAAGCGTTTGAACAGATCACGCATAAACCGGTCAAAGCCGTCATCTACACCCACAACCACGCGGACCATGTGTTCGGCGCATCCGTATTTGCAGACAACCCCGCGATCCCGGTATACGCCCACGAAACCACCAGCAGCTACATTGATCGGGTGATCACCATGCTACGCCCGATTATCACCCGCCGCAGTATGCGAATGTTCGGCAATTTTTTAGATGAAAACGGCCTGGTAAATGCCGGTATCGGCGCGCGTCTTAATTTAAACCAGGACAGCACCCTTGGAACGGTACGCCCCACCCGGACTTTTTCGGATGAATTGAGTGATGAAATCGCCGGGATCCGGTTTCAGATGATCCATGCGCCCGGAGAAACCGATGATCAGATTCTTGTATGGCTGCCGGACAAAAAAGTATTGATCCCCGCTGATAATATTTACAAAACATTTCCCAACCTGTATACCATCCGGGGAACTATGTACCGGGATGTCAAACAATGGGTCAACAGCCTTGATAAAATGCGCGCACTTCGTCCGGAATACCTGGTCCCCTGTCATACCGGCCCCATATCCGGCGTGGACAATATTTACCGGATTCTCACGGATTATCGTGATGGAATCGCTTATGTGCACGACCAGACCATCCGCGGCATCAACATGGGATTGACCCCGGATGAACTGGTTGAAACCATTCACCTGCCGCCGCACTTGGCGAATTCACCCTATTTGCAGGAATTCTACGGGACAGTGGCGTGGTCGGTGCGGTCCATCTTTGACGGCAACCTGGGATGGTTTGACGGCAACCCGTCACAGCTTTTTCCCCTGCCCCCGGATGAACGGGCCCGTCAGATTGCCAAACTGGCCGGCGGCGGCAACGAACTGCAATTTAAAGCTGAAAAAGCCTTTAATGACGGTGATTATCAATGGGCGCTGGGACTCACGGATTATCTGATGCGCTTGACGCCGAACAATAAAAGCGTGATTGATCTTCGGGTCAAGGCCCTGATTGCTCTGGGCGAAAAACAGAGCAATCCCAATGCCCGACATTATTACCTGACCTGTGCCGCGGAGCTGGGCCAGGGGCTCACCATCCACCAGCAGGGAAACCCCACCCCGGAAATGGTGCATTCATTTCCCATGTCCCGTTTTTTTGATTCCCTGGCCGTGAACCTGGACCCGGAAAAAAGCGCTGATGTGAACTCGACCGTACAGTTTGTTTTTCCGGACAGCCATGAAAATTACTTTGTTCAGATTCGGCGCGGGGTAACGGAAATCCAACCCGAACTCTATGAAAATCCGGATATTACCGTTACGGTGGACTCAAAAATATTCAAGGAAATGCTGGGAAAATTGAGAAACCCCATCACCACCATTGCCACGGAATTTGATATTGACGGTGGCAAAATGGGGTTTTTAAAATTCATGGCCATGTTTGACCCGGCGTATGAGGAGTAAGGGGGGAAGGTTGAAGGTGGAAGGGGCAGGCTGAAAAAAAACAGGCATTGCGCAGGATATTTATGCATATTCCCGACACCTTTATTTCGCTATTTGGATATATCACAATTTTTTGATGGTTAAAGATAGATAGCAGCTCTATCCCGCTGACGATCCTATTCAATATTTTGGGCAACAGGCCGTTAAGGTTTGGCCCCGGACCTTCTATCCCCCTTAATCACTATTCAAGGTGACCCCGTTCTCTCTTCTTTAATTCTTGCCCAATTTAAACAAATTTTAACCGGAAATAAGCTATGGGAAGCCCTAAAAAAAATTCGGCCGATAAACCTAAATTTGAAGACAGGTTGGCTGTGATTGGTTAAACTTCACTTCTGAGAATCTTCAACAGTGCTTGACCATAAAAAACGATTCTTTACAAAATATGTTTTTTACCAATGCCATCCTATTGTACCGGTCACGCCCCGGATGTTGTCATAATCCACTTGGAGAACGACATTCCATTTGTAATCGATGAAATAGCTTACGCCACCGCCATAGAGGGCTTCAACTTTACTGTCTGATGAATCTTCATATACGCGGCCGGTGGCCGGAGAGTAGGAAAGCTCGCTCTCGGTAAAAGCGGTAAACCCACCGATGGCTGACACATAAAAATCGCTGGATCCGATTTCAACTCCGAATTTCCCATAAAATCCGACTTCCGTCCCTTTTCTGACACTGCCGATCCGGGTACAATCATCGTTGGGGCATGGCAAAGAAATCGTTGATGCTGGAAGTTCATTATCAGAATGGGGAATAAAAAAGAGTCCGGTACCAAACAACAGATCCAGCTTGTTGGCATGGATGTCTTTTGCACCGGTTTCAATCGTCACATTGACTTCGTCAGCATCCCCGCCTGCACCGCCACCCACTGCAAAATATCCGGCGTGGGCGGGAGTGACAATCAAAACCAATGCTGCCAGCAAAATACAGACGACAGGAAATGCAATACGCGACCGGCATGAAACCCCAAGCACCGCTATTAAACACAGAAAGATCATGGCTATCAACTCACCGAAAAAAGAATCGTTCATATGGTTTGACGTCGCAGATTGAAGAAAACATCCACCGACATCAACAATGGGCAGGTCTTCGTCCGGACTGACAGTGACATTGACCCCATCGCTGTGTGAAAAAGTGTCATCGGTTGAAACCGTCAATTGAAATTGAAGAATCGCGCCATCAACACCGCCCAGCGGGGCAACAAAAGTAGCGATTGCCTGATCGGCGTTTTTCAAATCAACCACCGGACCATCGATTTGCTGCCAGTGATACGTGGCGATCCCATCGGGATCATAGGAGTCGCTCCCATCAAGGGTCACGGAATTATCTGCAGCGGTCTCCAGATCAGGCCCGGCATCGGCGATGGGCGGATAGGGCAGAGATGACCCGACACCGGGAATATCCTGTCCCGAAAACGGTTGGTATTCAACCACTGGCAATCTGTAGTTATTGTCCTGATCAAATATCAGGTTCTCAATAATTATCGCATCATCCGTTCCCCACCAGTTGTCCGGCATTGCAATGGCCGGCGGTGCTTCACCGGACCAATTATAGGTATACACAATATACCCTTCATTCTCGATCGCGTTAAAATTATTCCCGGTTACATTTAGCTGAAATGAGGCGTTTTCAACAACAGTGAGGGCAATGAGGCCTGCATCTTCATTATCCATTTCAAGAACATTTGATCCAATATCGATATTGGCAGTGGCGTTCTGGTCGATCGATGTACTCCCGTCCAGAATTACTAGACTGCCGGCAAAAACGCTGGCCCTTATATCGGCAATCAATGGGCCGTTGACGGTAATGGAAATATCATCGGTGGCCTGCAAGCCGCCATTATCGGTAACTTGTAGTCTGAATGCAAATATTTCAGCAGACTTGTTATCCGTGGGTGCTTCAAAATAGGGTGTGGCGGTATTCGGGTTGATCAGATCCACAGGCGATCCATCCGTCTGCACCCATGTGTAGGCAGAAATACTGCCATCTGGATCTGATGATCCCGTACCGTTCAGGATAACTGCGCTTCCCTGAGAAACCGTTTGATCTTCACCAGCCGCTGCCACCGGAAACACATTGTCATCATAATACACAATATCGATGGTATCAGTGGACGTCAGCCCGCCCTGGTCCGTCACTGTCAATTGAAATGTCATGCGATCACCGGCCAACACCGATGCCGGGACAATAAATGTCGGGGCGATGGTGTCGGCTCCCTGTAACGCAACAGTTTTGCCTTCCGTCTGTTCCCATGCGTATCCGGCGATACCCAGATAAGGATCATAAGAACCTGCACCATTTAAAGTTACAATTACCTCTACACCTTCTTCCTGGGGAAGTTGCACATTTCCATCAGCCCCGGCGTTGGCAACCGGCGGCGGGTTATCGCCGGTTATGGTGATTTCGACTGTCTCCGTGGTTTGAAGCCCGTTCTTGTTCGTCACTGTCAAATCGAAAGACAATGTTTCCACAATACTGCCGGGGTCAGACGCAATAAAGGCTGTCCTGGCGCTTTGCGGATTGCTCAGTGTAACGGGTGTCCCGGCAGTCTGAAGCCATTGGTAAGCTGCGATTCCGCTTGCCGCTTCATCAAAGAAAAGCCGGATACCGGTTCCGAATAATTCAGGGGCCGAACTGAAAACCGTATTATCTACAACCTGTGCATCATTGGAGCGGACCTGAAAGTCCATCGCCAGGTTATTGTTAAGAAAATAATTATCTTCGATGATCCCCCCCTCAGCCCCAAACCGGATGCCGGTTGCATTGTTATAAATCTGGTTCGAAATAATCCGGAGATCACCGCTTAAAGAAGATATCACGGCCGGATCTTCTGAAACAAATGACGAAATCCCTGCAGCAACACCAAAGCGGATTGCATTCCGCGCGATCAAGGGCATTGCATTGAAGGTACTGATCATACCTGCGCCATCCGGTTCATTGCCGCCATATTCAATCACACAATACTCTATAACACTTCCTGTGGATGTATCTTTATCCCAATCCCTGCTTGCATCACTGAACATAATCGCCCCCCAGGGGATCGAGCTGTCCGCAGCGGTAAAAATAACGGGTTGCATCTGGTCACCCCGAGCGATCAGTGTGCCATCAATCCTGATTGAATATCCTTGACTGATATCCGGCGAAGACTGAAAAATCACCTTGACACCGGGGTCAATGGTCAATGTCGTATTTATTTCAAGCTGCACATCCCCGGTTATATTGATTGGACTGTCCGCGGTTGTCCAACGACTGTCCTCGCTTATCACGCCATTGACATCTAAGGCATACGCCGTCTGGAAATGTAACCAACACAATGTCAGCAGGATGAAAGCCCTCCTGATGACAAGTCCTATTTGTTTTCGCATACACCCTCCAATGTTATAACGATTGGCTACACTATTACCAAACCCTCGGCTAACGGGTTAACATAACCGGTTGCCGAGGGTTCAGAGTTACGATAATCTCTGCCCGGTTTTCAACATAGTCGTTTAAATCAATATTCGAGTCAAGCTTTCGAAAAATGTAATTCACTTCCACAATCATCCAGGGTAACGCCTGATATGTCAGCCCCGCACCGGTTCTCCATACGGCATCATCACGATCAGGTTCCTCGTCAGGGTAGATGTTCCACCGGTAGCCGGCGAAAATATTACTGTTTAGACGCCGGCCCAACGGATAATCAACACTGCCCGTCACACCGTAATACGGATTGAATCCTAAATTCTCAGCGCCATAAGAAGCTCGATCATATCCGGCATTGCCTGATATAGAAACAGAAGTTCCCTGATCCAAAGTGTAGTGGGTTTCGATCGTTCCCACGGGCCCGCTGTCAACTTTGCCATGATCGTTTTTCCGAAAAAAATAGCCGAAACTGGCCAAAAAATTATAATTTATGTATTCATCCCAAATAAATCCAACCAAAGGACTGTAAACCTGGTAGTCCTCCCCCTCAGCTACATAGTCGGTTAATTCGTGCGTATACTCGGCATAAACTTCAAGGTGGGGGCCAAAGAGCCGGGTCAACCGCAGTCTGCCGTAGACATCATCATAATCTTGAGAAACATCGAAAGTACTTCTTGTGTAGCTGATCTCCAATTCACTAGCATAACGATTGGGCACCGGCCAGTAGTTCATCGTTATCCCCGGACGGTGATATTCGCGGTCTTCGATTATCGGACTTCTATTGTTAAGAAAAAAGTATTCATATCCAAGCTCAATGGAATCTTCCGGACCAAACTGATTGCTTACGCTAAATGCGGCCGTATTTTCTTCATAAGGTTCTCGTCCTCGCCGAACAGTTGTATCAATATCGGAAATGGGATCTTCGGTGTACAGATAGTAGTCGCTGAATTCAACCCGTGTCGTGCGGGTGATTTGCCTCGAAGTATCTAGAACCGCATTATGGCGCAAGGTGTTGTTTTCTGGAAAACGTAAATAACTGGCATAAGTCGGAATGTAGGAGAGTGATAAGGCGCTGAACTGCCCTGTCATGCTGACATCAATTCCGGGGCTGAGCGTGGTGATAAAATCGTATTCCTCATTTTCAGCGGTTAGATTGAGATTGTCCGTAAACGTATTTCCGACGGATATGTAAGGATAGAAACTAACGGCGGCAACGGCGCTGGTGTAAGGGGAACCGATAAGCAATACAATTCCGATTGCATATTTAATAACATGATAGATATAATATTTCATTCGATCCTTGTTCGGATTCCGCTCGTTACGGTATAATCTCCCGGTCTCGCGTTCCGCCAAACGTTGCCCGCGCAAATATTATACCGCATAGTGTCTCGTAAAGGATGAAATGACGTAAGATTCCGCCGTAATTTTTTGTGCCTACAAGGCGCGACTTGAGGAGCATAGCGGGCTACGCGACTCAAGTCATAACGACGCAGGCGCGAAAAAGGACAAGCAATATGCGTCAGTTCAGAGTTGACGAGACACTATATATATCTCCCTTTATGGATTTAAGAAACGATTGTATATCAATGTCCTAAAAATTAACCAATATCTTTATATAATATCTAAAAAGGGACCTTTATTCAATAAAAAATAACATAAAAAATATCGGTCAATGCACTTAAAACACTTGATCATATAACTCTTTATTAAACCCGATGACAAACGTATCTTTTATACGTAATGCCGGGGCCCTTAAATTACCGCTGGGGCCCATGACCTGTTTGAGGATATCGGCTTTGTCATCCGTCTCCGGGTTCCAGTCCCGGATTTTTTTTCCTTTGGCGGTCGTAATAGACGTTGCCGATTGCAGCAGGTCCCATGCGGCATCTGCATCAATCCTTTCCTTGCGGGCATTAACCGTTGCTTTGATGATCACCTGTTTTTCGTCAAGCACCGCTTGCGCTTTTTTACATGAGGTTCAGCCTTTACGAAGATACGCCCAGTCAATTTTCATAATCATCTCCCACTATTTAACAGAGTTACCCCATCAGCCCCTTGATCCCGTCAGCAATAAACTGGACAGCAAGGGATGCGAGTAAAATACCCAGCAATCGTTTGAACAGATTATTGAGCGTCTCCCCCACCATCTTTACCACAAATTTTGAAAACAGCATGCCCGTTAAAGTTAATAAAAACACGCAAAAAATAGCGGCCAGGAGCGGAAAAATATTTGCATTATGCTCATGAACCCTTGAGAACAATAAAACAGTCAATGTCAAACATCCGGGGCCGGCAATCAGCGGGATGGATAACGGGAACACCGATATATCTTCCATCACATCGCTGCCGCCCCCAAAGTCATTCGACTTGGTGATCATGCCGAAAGCCGCGTAGAAAATAAGCAGACCGCCGGCAATTTTAAAAGAATCCATCTCAATACCGAATACCGTTAAAAGATCTCTTCCCCAGAACCCGAAGCACAGCACCAGCACAATGGAGAAGAAAACAGCCCGTAAAGCCATTTTACGACTGTACGCATAATCTTTTCCAGCGGTCAGTCCGTTAAAAATCAGGGCCATACCCACAGGATCAACAATAACAAAATATGCGATAAACGCCTTTATAAAGCTTTCCATTTTTTATTACCGTCACAGCGGATCTGTTTCAAAGTGCATAAACGGAAATTGCAGAAAACGGCTGTTTTCGTTTGGGCACAATCTATCCCGCGACTTGCTCGATAGCTGCCTGCATGATTCCCAAGCCTTCTTTTAATTCATTTTCCTTTATATTCAAAGCCGGAAATACCCGGATGCCGTTGCCCTGTGTCTGTCTTACAAAAAGTTTCCGGTCCAGGCATCCATCGCTCACTCGCGCGGCCATATCCGGGTCAGCAAACTCAATTAACAGCAACAGCCCCTTGCCGCGAATATCTTTGATGGCGTGTGGATAACGTTCTTTCCATTGCCCCATTGTTGCCAGACAAATACCGCCCATTGTCTCGACATTGGCGGACACATTATGGTCCACCAGGTATTTAATGACCGCATGGGCCACCGCGCATCCCAGAGGATTTCCGCAATAAGTACCCCCGTGATCACCAATCTCCAGTCGGGAAGCAACCTTTTTGGACATGGCAAATCCGCCAAACGGAAAACCGCCGGCGATCCCTTTTGCCATGGTCAGAAAATCCACTTTAACGCCCATGGAACCGGTCACAAACATGGGTCCGGTTCGGCAAAACCCGGTCTGGACTTCATCCGTAATTAAAAGCGTACCGTTTTTACTGCACAGCCGTTCCACCTCCTTCAGATATTTTTCCGATGGGAGATGAACGCCCCCTTCGCCCTGGATGGGTTCAATAATGAATGCCGCCACATCTTCATCCAGCGCCTGCGCCAGGTCATCTAAATCGCCATAGGTCACAAACCGGTAATTGGGCATCAGGGGATTGAATTTTTCGCGGTGGCTGGCCTGGCCGGTGGCAGACGCCGTACTGATGGTCCGGCCGTGGAAGCTCTGGTGCGTGGATATCACATCCAGCCTGTTCGTGACTTTCCGGGCCAGCTTGATGGCCGCATCATTGGCCTCTGCCCCGGAGTTTGAAAAAAATACATGGGTCAAATGCGGGGGCAGCACTTCTTTCATCAACGCCAGCAATCCGGCACGGGCCGGTGAATAGGTCAGACCGGAGTTGGGATTCTGGATGATCTTTCGGCTCTGGTTCAGCAATGCTTCCGTGATGACCGGCTGTGCGTGGCCAATACAGGTAACCCCCCAACCGGAGGTAAAATCAATATATCGATTGCCCTCTTCGTCCCACACAAACACGCCATCGCCTTTTTCAATGGAAATTTGCTGTTTGACAAAAAACGGGGCCATGTATTTATCTTCAATTTTAAATGTGGTTTCACTGGACATGATGTTTTCATTTCCTTTTCTATGTACTGAGTTTATCAATATGATCAAATAATCGCGTGTTTTTACTCGTATAGTAATTGTTATAAATACATTCCGTTACGCAGTCATCGAGGAAGGGACGACCGATGCAATCTCCTTGTCGATACGGAATGCAGACCTATTCATCGCCTGCCAACCCGGCCTTTGTAATCACATCTTTACCAAATTTCTCCGCAATGGCGTCCACTGCCGTATCCACCTTTTCCCATTTTTCAACTCCGTCGCCGGAATTGGAAAAAAGATCCATTTGGAGCAGCTGTTGTCTGTCATCCAAATCGGAAACGCCGACACCGATCAAACGCACCGGTTTTGTCAGGGGGTAATTTTCCAGCAACTGAACGGCCGCCTGGTAGATTTTTCCCGATGAAAATGTGTAGCGGAAAAGTTTTGTCTGGCGGGTCACCTGTTTAAAATCCGAATGTTTTATCTTTAAGGTGACGGTTCCGGCTTTTCTCCCTTTTTTTCTGAGCTGACGCCCCACGTCCTCGGAATGCTTCAGCAGGTATTTTTTTAACAAAACGAAATCTTTAATGTCTGCTGCCAGGGTTTCTTCAGTGCTGATGGATTTAACCGGCCGGTGAACATCTACACCTGACCGGTCAAAGCCGTTTGCCAGTTCAAAAATCCGGTTTCCAAATTTACCGAGGGTAGCCGCTAGTTTTTCCCTGGTATATCGGTTCACGTCTCCCAGGGTAAAAATACCCATTTTTTCAAGATGTGCTGCCGTGCGTTGTCCGACACCGGAAATTTTTTTGACCGGCAATGTGTTGATAAACGTTGCCGCTTCATTCGGCGCAATATATGTCAGCCCATCAGGTTTGTCCATGTCAGACGCGATTTTGGCTAAAAATTTCAGCGGCGCTATACCCACCGAACAGGTCAAGCCAATGTTTTGTTTTACTTTCTGCTTAATTTTCACTCCAATTTCATAAGGGCTGCCGAATATTGATTCACAGCCTGATATATCCATAAACGCCTCATCAATGGATACCTGCTGAATGACCGGGGTGAAAGTCGACAGAATCGACATGACCTGGACCGACACTTCCTTATACCGGTTTCCCCGGGGCCTGATAAAAACCCCTGGGGGACATTTCTGCTTTGCCTGAAAAATCGGCATGGCAGAATACACGCCGAATTTTCTGGCTTCATAGCTGGAGGCTGCCACCACCCCCCGGTTGGATGTGCCGCCGACAATAACCGGCTTTCCGACAAAATCCGGGTTGTCGAGCTGCTCCACTGAAGCAAAAAACGCGTCCATGTCAACGTGGATAATCATAATATTTTATCATATGCCAAAAATCATGATTTTTAAAGCATGAAGAACTCAGGCTGTGCATAAAGTCCGGTTTCAGGTTTCAGGGGTCAGGGGTCAGGGGTCAGGGGTCGTGTAAAACGATTCAAGTTCAAGGCGCACAAATCCTGAGGAATAAGGCGTACTTTTGTACGTTGAATGACGAAGGATGAAGTGTAACCCAAAGCTAAAATGGGAATTGAACGTTTTCACATAATACCAGCCCCCTACCCCTGATGATATGTAATGTTAGAGAAGTTCGTCACAAATGTTAATTTTTATATCAATTCCATATAGTTATTTTAAATCATTTACAATACCGCATAAATCATACATAATATTAGTGTCTCTGTGTAACGTCCAAAACTGCACAATATTAAACGGAGTCCTATCCATGAAAAAATCAGCCGACACCCAGTCCTGGAATCCTTTAGCGCCTGACAAACTCAGCAGCATCTGCCGGATATTTTCAGACCTTTTTCCTGTCTCTGAAACTGGCGACCTGGCAGAACGCATATCCGAATACTGGATCCATAAGCTAAAAAAAATCTGGGAAACAAAACCGGATGCCATTAAACAGAAAGACCTGGCGTACCACCCCGGCGATCCCTTATCCCGCATCCGCCAAAAATCTGTCGTTATTGCCTATGCGGACAGTGTTTTTGAAAAAGGCAAAACATCTCTGGAAACCCTGGATCAATTCATGGGTCATCACTTCCCTGCTATTGCCGGCCTGCACATTCTGCCGGCCTGCGTTGTAGCGGATTCCCGGTTTAATGACGGATATTTTTCCCAAATCGTTCGGGACAAGATTCATCCGGCATTTGGCACCAACCAGCAGTTTGCGGACATGATGGAAAAATATTTTTCCATGACGGACTTTGTTTTAAATCATGTGGATATCGACAATCCCAAATTTCAGTCCTACTTAAACGGAAATGACGCGGCCGGAGACTGTTTTTTCGTGTTTACAGAAGCCGAATATCAGCAGCGGCTTTCAAACGGCGACTTTGATCAGATTTTTCGCCCCCGCCCGTTTCCGCTGTTCACCATCTTCAGAAAGACCCCGACGGAGAATCGATTTGCAAGAAAGAATTTTAGCGGTAGGGTTAACGCAATGAACAAGTGCCTTGCCCCCGGCCGCCTCCCGGTTGAAGTCATTGCCCTGCTGTCAATTTTCAATAAAATTAAAAACGACCAGATGCTGCTGGAAAATGATTATTCCTGCATTACACAATTTATCGAATATCTCGAACAACACACAACAATAACGCTCAAATCCCTGTTTACGCTTTCAAAAACTCAGGAAACCAGGCAGACCCCCTATATTTTCAAAGAATTCATCAAAACAAAAAAAGACCTGCTGATTGCCCTGGGCGATGATATTGAAACCGCACAAACATATTCAGCAATCTTTGAAGAAAATGATGCCTTGATTTTTGGCGAAGAAATACGGGCCCTGACAACCTTCAGTCATGTGCAGGTGGATTTAAATACGTCAACCTTTAAAGGCCTTAAAATGCTGGCCGATGATTTTGCCTGGTACCTGACCATGGACCTGAATATGCTGCGCCTGGATGCGGCCAATTTTGCGTTTAAACGATGGAAAACCTCGTGTTTCGGGCTGCCGGAAGTCAACCTGCTGATGAAAATTCTTTACCTGTCCATGGAAAGCGTATCACCCAGAATTGTGGCCAATCTTGAAGTCAACGACAAGCTGAGCGCAGTTCTGAAACAAATGGCGGACAGGGATGCCCCGCCGCCCATGATGTATGATTTTCACCTGGCAAGCATTTTACCGGTTATTTTTAACACACAAAATACGGACATCGCTACCCGGATTTTCGACATGATCCGGCAATATGAAATCCCCAACCAAAGCATCCGTTTTTCCATTGCGGAAACCCATGACGGAAAGTCTGTTCGCGGCAGCCTGGACCTGCTGACACCGTCAGAACGAATGAGCCTGGCGCAAATTGTTGAAAGCAACGGCGGAAAAATCAAAAGCAAAGGAGTCCCCCCCCGAAAATACCTGAAAACAGAATTTCAACAGGTGTGTTTTGATGCGTGCCTGGACGAAGAAGACGCCTTCCTCCAGCTTGCGAAACAAAACCCGTCACAATCCCCGACACTGCACTTAAAAGACCACATCTGCGATGAATCAGATATCGCGCAAGCCTTAAACATAAGCCGGGAACAACTGCAAGCAAATGACGCGCTGACATTTTTCTGCAACACGGTGATTCACGGCCGGGAGCCCTATGAACTCTGTTCTTCCACGAGAGATGCCTTGATCAGAATCGATGATCCGGCTTTGGAAGCAAAGCGGTTTCTGGCATTTTACACCATAGCGTTTGCGCTCATGGGAAGGCACGTTAAATCCATCTACTTTAATGATCTTTTAGGACTTGCCAATGACTATGAGCGCATGAACCAGACCGGTGAACTCCGGGACATCAAACGAACAAAATCAGATTATGCCCTTCTCAAAACCAAGTTAAGCGACCCGGAGTCTTTTGTTCATAAAACCGCCAAAGGCATTAACAACCTGATCGCCTTAGTCGATGCGGACCCTTCCCTTCACTTTCTTGGCAATGAAGCTGAACTAATTTCCACCGGCAACCCGGCGGTGGCCTGTATCCATAACCACTGCGGCAGCCACCATACCTTTGTGCTGATCAACACGTCCGGGCAGAATGAAACGATTTCATTTGATTTATCTAAAATTGACCGGGCACTGCCAAAAACACTCATTGACCATTTCAATCATAGGCCCATTGACTTAAAAGATGAAAAACTAACTTTGGAACCAGGCCCTTTTCAGAGATTGTGGCTAAAAGAAAAGATGGTGGTCATCCCGAAAGAAAAACTCGTTGAATAAGACTTTAAAGGCTCAGAATTTGAAATGATACAAAAGAGGACAGAGCCTTATCGATGTCAATATTTTCGCCGTGGGAATAAAGATCATCCCGATTTTTATTTTTCCCCATTCAAGAATTCTGACAGGTAAATATATAATAGAATACGGCAACTGAAGACAATGCCCATGTGATCTGAATCCGGTCTTCATACATGCCGTCGGCGGATACGCCTGCCGGTATTACCGGAGACAATACCGGATCGATATCAAAGACTGCCACAGATCCTGGATCGGCCGGATCGCAGAACCAATCATTGTATGAAGAATGAACACTGTCACAATCCAGCCCTCCCAAAAAAATAGTCTCATTGGAGACCGCCAAAGCCTGACCATAATATGTATTATTACCTCCTGAATAATCCTTGACATCAAGCAGGGTCGCGGCCCTAAGTATCAGCTTGCTTTTTTTTAAATAACCCTTAACCCGGTTTTCTCACGGGTTAGGCTACCAGCAGGCACCTGTTCCGACATCAAATTTGCTGAATTTACTGAAGCCGAACTCATTTTTCTTTGACCCAATAATAATAAGTATTGCCGCACACGGCCGACTCGTCGGCATTCACAAGCACGTAATCACCTGACTTAGAAACATCAGCTATTTTCCTTCTAATATCAGGCTCCCTTCCGAGCCTCTAAAAAAATCATGACAAAAACTGAGGTAGGCCCCGGCAGCGGGCAATGGATAAAATCCAAGGGGGGTGCCCGCTGCGCAAGGTCTTTTTAGGGGGTAATACTATTTATTCTTAATACAAAAACTATACCAAAAATCAGTTCAGTTCTATTTTGAAGCGATAAAACGGTTTTTCAGCATAATGTGAATTAGACAGAAAGCTTGATTTTTAAGAGATTATGCAAGGAGAAAAACAGGGTGAAAAAATTTCGATTGCATGATTTAAATGCAAAAAAATAATTATTTGATGGCGGCAAAATTGTTCAGATCTGACCAATTTCAGATTTGATTGGCTAGTTATAACCAATGCTTTTAATTTTACACCGTGGTTATCCCTTCATATTTTTAACCAAAGGCATAATATAAATGATCAGTGAAAAAATGAAAGCAACCACCGCAACCGTACTTGAGGTCCATATCAATTTTTCCCTTATCGACATGACAATACATTTACCTTCATTTACATCATACTTACCCCATGATACTGCCGCCCATATTCTCTCATAAAAATAATACATGATCATTCGCGTCGAGTGATGATAAATTACGATCAAAGTGGCTATAACCGGCGCATTTTTCCAGGAAGGGGGAACGCTTACAATGATCAGATAAGCGCCTATCCAGGTCCAGACAACACCAATTATTCTCCACGCAAGCGATTTGACGATCGTACGGCGTTTTAATTCGGTAAAATCAATACCTGCTGGCATAGAATATCCTTTTAAAATAGAGCTAAAATATGATGTTTGTGCGATTTCCGAATAATATAAAAACATAAAAATTACACTTCAGATACAGATGGCAAAGAAAAAAGTTCCACCATTCTTATAAAAATTGGCAAGGCGCGCAAATTCGTCAGTGATGATTCGTATTTACCGTACCATGAAGAACGAAAGATACAGTGCCAGCCAAAGCAAAAATAGAAGTTGGACTTTTTACGAAGCCATAAACTCAACCCACAAACAAAGAGACATGCGCAAACTGATTCACATCAAAAAGTCCCCGGTCCGTTAACTTCAACTCCGGGATAACGGGAAGGGCCAGAAAAGAGAGGATCATAAACGGATCCGGAACCGCTGCCCCCATAGAACGGGCTGCGTTGATCATGGCATCCATCTGATTCCGGACAGTTTCCAGGGGTTCGCTGGACATGAGGCCCGCAATGGGGAGCGGAAGATCTGCTGTCACTTTCCGGTCACATGCTGCCGCCAGTCCCCCGTTCATCTCTATGATGCGCTCTACAGCCTTCATCATATCCTCATCACAGGTACCGACAACAATGATATTGTGGGAATCATGGGCCACACTGGACGCAATGGCTCCTTTTTTAAGCCTGAATCCGGAAACAAAGGCCTTGCCGATATTTCCGGTACCCTTGTGCCGTTCGACCACGGCTATTTTTAAAATATCTGCGGACGTGTCTGCGATGACAAAGCCATTTTCGATTTTGGCGTCATAAACTGCCTGACGCGTGATGATCTGCTCTTCAACCAGTTCAATCACCCGGATATTATTTTTTTCCGCCTTAATCTTAAAATCAATGGAACCGGCTTTGACATTCATCTTAGAGGGGCAGGACAAGGATTTATACAGATTAATCTCCGGATTCATCTGCCCGTTTTCGGCCGCCAGGTTTCCCGCGGTATAAACCTGATCCGGCACCATATTGCGTAAATCTGAAAACACCACCATGTCCGCTTTGCGGCCCGGCGCAATCGCCCCCAGTTGCTTCAACCCGAAATGCCGGGCAGGATTAATGGTGGCAATCTGAATGGCGATTATCGGGTCAATGCCGTTTTGAATCGCATTTCGAATAATAAAATCGATATGTCCCTGCCCGCATATGTCATGGGGATGGCGGTCGTCGGTGCACCACATGACCCGGCCGGCTGTTTTTTCATTAATAACGGGCAAAAGGTCTTTCAAATTCTTTGCTCCGGTTCCCTCACGAATCATGATATGCATGCCGAGCCTTAACTTCTCCATCGCCTCATCCGCCGAAGTACATTCATGGTCACTGGCAATTCCGGCTGCCGCATAAGCGTTTAAGTCTTTTCCGGTCAGCCCCGGGCAATGGCCGTCCACCGGTTTTTTATACGACAGGGTGGCTTTGATTTTTTGAATGACTGCGTCATCTCTGAAAATAACACCGGGGAAATTCATCATTTCCCCTAAGCCCACAATCCGTTCATGGTCTAAAAACGGCTTCAGTGCTCCCGGGCCCAAAACCGCACCGGCGGTTTCCATGTTTGTTGCCGGAACGCAGGATGGGAGGGTAAAAAAAATATTTACCGGCAGATTTTCACTGGCCTGCAGCATATAGTCAATCCCTGCTGTCCCCATCACATTGGCGATTTCATGGGGATCGGCCACCACAGTGGTGGTTCCCTTGGGAATGACTGCGCGGAAAAATTCAGATACCGATGTCATAGAACTTTCAATATGCACATGGGCGTCAATAAATCCGGGTGAGACATACCTGTTTTTTAAATCAACGGTTTTGGGGGCCGAATAATCACCGATCCCGACAAAATAGCCGCCGGATACGGCAATATGACCGGAAAGGATTTCTCCGGAAAACACATTGACAATCCGGGCGTTGGTGAACAGACAGTCAACCGGCTGTTCCCCTTTGGCGACTGCAATCAGTTCTTTTAGATCCATATTCCCCCCTGACGGCTTTGTAAAAAGCCCAACTTCTGCGTTGCGCTGCATCCTTCACTGCTTCAAAGTACGATGAGTACGGATCATTGCTCAGATTTTGGCGCCTTGCCAATCTTATGGAATTGGTAAACTTTTATACTTTGCCGTCAAAATTTGACTCCCAAATAACTTATCCGTAACCTTTTGATATAATTGATAAGTTATTTTGGGGTTACAGTGGCACAAAGTGCCATCAATTAGCTTTTTACGAGACTATCATTTTTAGCATTACCTGAACGGAAAGTACCTCAATTATCACTTTCCTGTCATTGCGCCTATGAGAAAGGCACGACCGAAGCAATCTCATGAAATCCAGGGGATTACTTTGTCGTTCGTTCCCTCCCTGCCAAGCCGAAGGCATGGCTCGTAATGACAATTTGGATTTCAGGAATTTTGTTCGGGTTCTATTGATGATTTCGTTGAACCGCCAAACCCACTGCTACCGCCTGCTCCATAATGTCATCCACATCCAGGCAAACCGGCTTATAATTTCGCATTAACGCTTTGCCGGAAACAAACACATCGGACACATCCGATCCGTGAACCGCGTACACCAGATGGGATTCCGGATGATACATCGGTGTCAGGTGCGGTTTATTGATGTCTATGATGATGATATCCGCCTGTTTGCCGGGTTCCAGGGACCCGGTCAAATCTCCTATTCCAATGGCTTTTGCCCCTTCAATAGTGGCCATTTTTACAACGGTTTTCGCATCCATGACCGTGGGATCGCTTTTAAACACTTTATGAAGTTTGGCCGCTGAATCCATTTCCTCAAAAAGGTCCAGGTTGTTATTGCTCGCGCATCCGTCTGTTCCCAGGCCGACAGTTATACCCTTTTGAATCACATCCGGTTGAATCATATTCGGGACCGGCGCGACGCCGGAAGCCAGCTTCATATTGCTTTCCGGACAGTGTGCAATTCGGGCGTTTCTGTTGGCCAGCACCTCAATATCTTCATCATCAACCCACACGGCATGGGATATCAGCGTATTGTCATTTATGATACCCAGAGAATCAAGATATTTTACCGGAGACATTGAGTGCGCTTCCCGGGCCTGATCCGCCTCTCCCTTTGTTTCCGCCACATGAATCTGAAACCGGACATCCAGTGAATCCGCCGCCTGCTTGGCTTTTTTCAAGGTGTCGGCCGAACAGGTATATAGTGAATGACAAAATATGGATGGTGTTATCAGCGGTGAACGGTTCTTCCATTTTTTGACAAACTCAACTGCTGTTTCAACGTTTCGAACGGGTTCCGGGACACCGGGGGCCGGATAATCAATCACGCCCTGGGCCGTCACTGCCCGCAAACCGGTTTCAAAAACAGCCTGTGCGACGTCATCTTCATAAAAATACCCGTCACAGCAGGCGGTGGTGCCGCTTAATATCATTTCCACACATGACAGCAGTGTACCGATCTGTACCGTTTCAGGGGATATATGCTTCTGCTCGGCAGGAAAAATATAATCATTAAGCCATTGCCCAAGGGGCAGATCATCGGCCAGACCCCTGAACAAGGACATGGGCAGATGCACATGGGCATTGATCAGTCCGGGCATCACGATTCCGCCGTTGGCATCAACAAAGTCAACTGCCCGATACTGTGAAATGTCTTTATTGCGCACTTCAACAGACTGAATCACCCCGTCTTTAATGCAGACCAGCCCGTCTTCAATGATTTCAAAATCCGGATTAACGGTAATAACAATCCCATTGTAAATGATCCGATCAAATTTCATTCCAGGCCTTTAAATTGTAAAAATCTGAATCCAGAGACCCCTGCTTTGGTTGCCCCTGGAAGGGTTTTTCTAAAAAACCGAAAAGTTTGAAGTTGAAAGTGAACTAAAGTGCCTAAAGTTAATGTAATGCCTCCGGCATTGCCCGTTTTTATTAAAAATGATCGCGCGTATAGCGCAGTCCGGAACTTTAGGCACTTCAAACTTTAGTCACTTTAGATCACTCATTTTCTTTTATCGGTCAGAGTCTTCTGCCCCTACCTGACCCGAAGGAATATGTTTCAAGATTCAAATAAATTTTATCTCAAAGGGGTCAGGTCTACTTTTGGCTCTTATATCATGTTTTTTGCAGGTATCATCATTCAACCTGCGCCACGAACAACTCTCTTTTTTGATTTTAGCAATTTCACCATGATCTTAAATATTTTCTTGTAGACAAACTGAATCAAGGGAACCGACAAAAGCCTGCGAATCAGCCGAACAGATGGAAAATTCCGCTGTTCCACCGGGCTTTGGTCCAAAGAGATTTCTTTTATCATGAAATTACGGCCAAAAAGACTTAATATCATCAGGTAGGTAATAATTGCAATCAGGTCCCATGCACGTCGGACATGGGAATCCGGATAATCTATTTCTTCATCCATGGCCATGCGCTGAATTTCAACAATGTGATAAATATCAATCTTGCTGCCAAAAAGCTCCCGGGCGGTCCACAACAGGTAAAGGCATCCCCCGCAATAGCTGACCAGCGCATCCGCACCCGTAGCTTCGGCTTCTTTAATTTTTTTACCCGCCACATCCATGATATCAAACAGGATATGAATCGGCCGGTCCCAGGAAGCGCCTGCGCCAAAACCGCAGCACAGGGCCTTTTCGCGGATATGATCCATTTCGATGATGTTGCAGCCGGTGCGTTTCAGGATTTCACGCGGAGGATCCCAGTATTGCCCTCCGCCGGCTTTTGAATAACAGTTATCGTGAACCGTAACGCTCATGTTCAGCTGCCGTGTCAGCGGAATTTCCTTGGAATCGATCTTATCTAAAAGCCACTGGTGAAAATTAATGGCATTCACATCATGTTTGATGTTCATTTCATTGGGGTGCACATCAGTAATCATACAGTGAACGGCATCCAGAAGGGGAACGACATTTTTCACGTCCCATGTGTTAAATTCATCACGACATTTTTCGGCAATTTTCTTTACCACATCAAGATATCCCCCCTGGTAGAGATATGCCCCGCACTCCCAGTGATCCAGCAAAACCAGCGGTGTGAAATAGTCCAGCAGGCGGCTGCCCCCCACGACAAAAGGCAGCAGGTGAACATAATTTCCAATCAAAAGAACATCCCCTTTTGGTTTTCGGGAACGCCACGCATTGATCCATTCTTTTTCCGGACCCGGCAGAAACAGGTCCAGGAGCTGCCAGATATTTCTGTCCATTGTGGGGCAGACAAACCGGTAAATATAAGGCGCGCCCCGCTTGAGATACAGCTCATTCCAGCGTTCAAGGATTAACTGATAGGGTTTGCAGTCATAAGGACAAAAATAATTACAGGAGAAACAGGTGGTGCAATGGGACAAGACATATCGACTTTTTCGACCGTTGATTAATGCCTCAATTTCCTGCCGGGCAATATCCAGCGGCAGATGAAGTTCCGGGCATTGATGAAAACACTCCCCGCACAGCGTGCAGGCATCCACATTAAAAACTTGCCGATTCCGATCATCCGGATTGAATTTCATGTCCCCTCCTTTGTAAAAACATTATCTGAATTTAAGCAAAGTGATTTCTATGAAAACTCCGATCCAAAAGGTTTAATGATAATAATCAGTTGCGGGAGAAGTGTCAGGGCTGAAATGAGCGCGATGAACATCGCCAGCCCGGTCATCAGGCCAAAAATAATACTGGGAATAAAATTTGACAAAACGAGAATTGAAAATCCAACAATAATTGTCAGAGAAGTATAATACATGGCATGGCCGATACTGCTGTGACAGCGATGCATGGCCTTTGTATAATCCCCATCGACCTCAATTTCTTTCTGGAACCGGTGAATATAGTGAATGGTATCATCCACGGCAATACCGACGCTGATAGCCGCGATTGTGATTGTCATCATATCCAGGGGTATATTCAGCCACCCCATCACGCCGAGGACAATACCGGTTGCCAGAAGATTTGGAGAGATGGCAATAACGGCTATGCGAAGAGACCTGAACAGAACTAAAAACATCACGACCAGGGCCAGAACAACAATTCCCAGGGTCATTATCTGGGACTTGAACAAACTTTGCAGCATATTGTTATATAATACCAGCATCCCGGCCAGATGAACGTTATCCGGTTTATATTCAAGCCGATGGGTCAGATCATAATCAATTTTTTTCAAAAGTTCATTTCTTCGTAAATTTTCCTCGGAATCCTTGACCCGGACAAAAAAACGGACCTGGTTGTTTTCCACCGAGGCGTACGGCTCCACCAGAAGTTTTTTAAAAGTATCCGGGATTTCATTGTAAATAAGAGAAAGTTCAAAACTGTCAAGGGATTTTCCCTGGTTCAGCCGGGAAGTCATCTTCATCATGGTGCCCAGGGACAATACTTTACCGATACCCGGAATACTTTCCAGATAATCATGCACTTCAAGCACTTTATTCATTTTATACTGCGTAAACCAGTACTTTGCAGGATTTTCCGCCGCATCCGGCGCGTCAAATTCATCAAAATCATCAAAATCCGCAAATTCATCGCCCGCTTCCGCTTCCGGATCTGCAGGTTTGAGCGGCGCTGTGTTCCCGGGATTCACATCTTCAAGATCAATCAGCACATCTAACGGAGTTGTTCCGCCAAGCTGCTGATCAATCACTTTCATTCCCTGATAAATCTCGGTGTTTTCCTTAAAATAATTGATAAACGAATTCTCCACCTTCAGGCGAGAAATACCGACAGCACTCAAAATAAAGGCCACAGCACTGACAACAAGAATTGTTTTCCCGTGAACTTCAGTAAATTCTGCGAGTATATGTGTCAGCGAATATTTTGATTCCTTCAGGTCCGGGGGCGCTGTTTTTGATAATAGCATCATTGCCGACGGGAAAAGTATAAACGTAATTATCAGGGAGACGATGATGCCGCCCACCATCATCCAGCCAAAAGTAATGACTGGATAAATGTCGCATGACAGGAGTGAACCGAATCCGGCAATGGTTGTTAACGCTGCATAGATGCAGGGGGCCAGCTTGAGTCGGACTGTTTCAAGCACGAGTTCCCTCTGTGTAAGGTCAGGATTTGTTGCTAAAAGTTCCCGGTATCGGACTACCAGATGGATGGTAACCGCCATGGTGATAATCAGCTGAAGAGAAATGAAGTTTGATGAAATGACCGTTACTTCCCAGTCGAACAGGCCCAGCAGACCGATCATTGCAATGGCGGCTAACACACAGCAAAACATCGGTAAAAGAATCCAGCGGATCTTTCTAAAAATGATCCCTAATGTAATCACGAGAAAAGTGAAAACACCGATGCCGAACAGTTTCAAATCATTTTTTACAAACCGTACCAGGTCATCCGAAATCATGCTGATGCCGCCCAGAAATAAATCCGCACGTCCCCGGTAGTCATCCATGATGGCCCGGATGAATTGAATATCCTCATGCCGCTGAACGCTTGCGGAATCCCGATGTTGGTCCAGCTGAACCCGGACCCGGTCATATTCGATGGTTTCTTCTTCTGTTAATCCTTTTTCAGCCAACTTGTCACGCAGCGAGTCATTGCGCCGGATTAAATCCATAAAAAGGGTATCGTTTTTAAAGTTAATCTGGATACCCGTGGTTTTCAGGTCCGGACTGACCAAAAGATTCCGGTATACCGGGCTGTTTGCCAGCTCAATCCGGGCAAGGGACCGGTCGATGCCAGATGATTTCAAAGTGGGAATTTCACCGGCCAGTTCCTGAATAGACACCGGCGGACTTTCAAGAATCGGTACATCCAGGATCGTGATAACCGAATCCACCCGATCCAGTTGTAAAAACTCTTTTTTCAGGTTCGCGATATCGTCGAGCGCTTCATCGGACAACAAATCAGCATGTGGGGTATAGGCAATGACCAGAAAATCCTGGATACCATAACGGGAATATACCTGACGTGCCAGCAGCAGGTCTTCGTCATTTTCCTGAATTAAGGTTTCTGATGACGCGTCAATTTGAAAATCTTTTGCAAAAAAACCTAAAACCAAAATGACAGCCAGAAGGACAATGAGCACCGCAACAGGGTGCCCAATAATGATTTTGTCAAAAAAGCGGGTGGTCCGTGAGTCTGTTTTTAGCATATCAGGCAACTATTATTTTTTTCTTGTTCATTTATTAATTTTCAACCGGCTTTTTCAGGCTTATCAGCAAGTCTTCTGCGGTCCCGCTTTTCAATACTTCCGTGAATTGCGCCTGGTAACTTTTAATAAGACTTACGCCGTTAATTTCAATGTCATAGGCCATCCATCCCCGGCCGGACTTGTAAAATTTGTACAACAGTTCAATGGGCTTGTCATCAGATATAATGTCAACCGGAACATGCACTTTATTTCCCTTCAAAAAACCGGGCTTGTAAACAATTTTTTCATCATCATAGAAAGATGACTTATCCAGATATGACCTTTTAAGGCGTTCTACAAATAAACTAACAAACTCCGTCTTCTGTTTTTCACTTAACTTTCCCCAGTTGGTTTTGCCCAGCGTCAGTTTTGCCATGAGCTCAAAATCGATGATGGGGCCGACAATCTCCATAATTTTATTTTTCTTTACCTGTTCATCAATATCATTTTCCTTATCATTTTCCTTGAGAATCTTTAAAACCGCCTCGGTTTTCTCCTTTAACAGGCTTTCAACGGTTTTCACATCGTCCGCCATAACCGGAACAGCCAGTCCCAGCATGCACAATGACATGAACATTAAAAAAAAACGTTTCATCATCTTATTCCTCTATTGCTTTTTGTCTTCTCATTTCGTATGCATCCCTTTGAAAAATATATAAATCAATAGCTTCTGCACGGATCGCATCGTATTCATCCATATACAAAGACAACGTATTAAAATGGTCAACCACAGTGATTGCAACAACCGTCCAGAAATCACCAATATAATACGTGGGTCTTAAAAACGTATCCGGCAAAAATCCAAAAGCATCCCTTGCATTCGAAGGGCCGATCAGGGGAAAAACAATATGAGGCCCGCTGCCCACGCCATAATACCCCAGGGTCTGACCAAAATCTTCAGGATACGGTTTTAACTCCATGCATCCCCCGGCAGGATCAAAGAGTCCGGCAAGCCCAAGCGTTGAGTTTATACAAAACCTTCCGGTTACAATTGCGGCCCGTTTTGGCTTTAACTGAAGAAGATTGTTGACAAAGTTGACAGGATAAAGACCATTCGCATACATTCTTCCAAGTGCCAAACGGATCGGTTTTCTAACGATAAAGCAATAGCCCTTTGCTATCGGTTTAAATACCCATACGTAGATATTATCATTGACCCGGGTCATGAACCGGTTATAACCGCTTATAGGATCATAAATTTCAATCATCTGCTCATCATCAAACTCATCAAACTCACTAAATTCATCAAATTCCCCTGGCTCAGCTCCAGACATTTCATTTAACGCATTGTCTGATATTGACTCCACAGAATTATCCACAAATCCGTATGACGCAATACCCGGTATTAAAAAAAGAATGCATATTAAATACCGTATAATTAAGAATTTAAACTGATTGCATTGCATTGTCAAATTGCTCTGTAAGATGATAAAAACAAATGATTCTAAAATACACCCCATGCCAGGCCCAATGATTCCAAGAACATGCATAAAATAGTATAACTAACATATAGTGAGGTAATAATTCAATAAAAGGTTGATGGCTTCGTAAAAAGTCCAAATTCTGTGTTGCACTGCATTCTTCGTCACTGCGGAGTAGGCTAACTACGCCTCATTCCTCAGAATTTGTGCGCCTTGCCAATTTTTATAAGATTGGTGGAGCTTTTTTCTTTGCCATCTGAATCTGACTTTTTACCGGATCATCAAAGGTTACGTCTGCGGACAATTGGAAATGAGCGAAAAAGAAAAAAGATCTAACCTGGAAAAGATATGTGTCTGATGGGGAAAGAGAATATTATAATAAAGGGACGTTATTGAAACAAATACCGCCCCCTTTTTAACTTTTTATGCAGCACTTGAAAGCTTTATGGCGCACACTTTATATTCAGGAATATTGGATACCGGGTCCAGTGCGGCATTGGTCAGTTTATTGGCTGCGGCTTCCGCAAAATGAAACGGGATAAAAACAGTTCCGGAAACCGCCTGATCCGATACTTTTGCCCGAACAGTTATCTGCCCCCGTCGTGATGCCACGTTAATCGTGGATTCATCTTCAATGCCAAACTTTTTCGCATCTTCAGCGGATATTTCCACAAAAGATTCAGGAGCCCGCTCATTGAGTCCCTCGGTGCGGCGGGTCATAGTACCGGTATGATAATGATACAAAACCCGGCCGGTTGTCAGGTACAGGGGATATTCATCATCCACCTTTTCCGCCGGTGCAATGTAATCAATGGCATGAAAGACCCCCTTGCCGCGCGTAAACTGCTGGGTATGCAAAATCGGGGTACCCGGATGGTCCTGGCTGGGACAGGGCCAGTGCAGCCCTTCCCGTTCAATCCGCTCATACGTGATCCCGGCATATGACGGGGTGACCTTTCTGATTTCGTCAAAAATCTCCCGGCAGTTTTTGTACGCCATGGGATATCCCATCCGTTTTGCGATTTCACTGGTTATCTTCCAATCGTCCCAGGCGCCTCCGGGCGCATCAACCGCTTTACGAACCCGCTGAACGCGCCTTTCCGTGTTGGTAAACGTCCCATCTTTTTCAGCAAAACAGGCAGAGGGCAAAACCACATCTGCCATTTGGGCAGTTTCGGTCATAAAAATGTCCTGGACCACCAGAAAATCCAAGTTGGCAAAACTTTTTTCCGCATGATTCAAATCAGGGTCCGAGACCAGCGGATTTTCACCGATAATATAAAATGCCTTAATGTCACCGTCATGGGCCATCGGCACCATTTTGGTCACCGTCAGGCCATTCTTTTCCGATAGACCGGTGACGCCCCAGGCGTCTTCCATTTTTTTTCGGACCGCTTCATCGGTGACTGGCTGGTAACCGGTATACACATTGGGCAGTCCGCCCACATCACAGGCGCCCTGCACGTTGTTCTGGCCTCGCAACGGGTTCACGCCGCCGCCGGGAATGCCAAGATTCCCGCTCAACATGGCCAGGTTGGCCAGGGATTTGACATTGTCCGTACCGGTGGTATGCTGGGTAATGCCCATACAATAGAGAATGGCACCGGCCCTGGCTTTGGCATACATCCGGGCGGCATCAATGATCTGCTGGGCTGGAATACCGGTAATCTGCGCCACATAATCCGGTGTAAATTTTTCAACCATTGATTTCAATCCCTCAAAATCAGTGGTCCGGCTTTCAATAAATGCCTTGTCATGAAGATTTTCAGCAATAATCACATGCATCAGCCCGTTGATCCAGGCTACGTCCGTACCGAGATTCGGCCTGAGCCAGTGGTCGGCAAATTTCGTGAGCTTAATTTGTCTCGGGTCCACCACAAGCAATTTGGCATTCTTATATTTGACCGCCCGTTTAACAAAGCTTGAAAGAACCGGATGGTTCTCTGTTGTATTGGAACCTGTCACCAGAATCACATCGGCTTCTTCAACATCACCAATGGTATTTGTCATTGAACCACTTCCAAAAGCTGCGGCCAGACCGGCCACTGTGGAGCTGTGTCAGAGGCGGGCGCAATGATCAATGTTGTTTGTTTTCAGTACGCCCCGGGTAAATTTCATGGCCGCGTAATTATCTTCATTGGTCACACGCGCAGACGTGAAAACGCCGATACTGTCCGGACCATGTACTTCCTTGATTTCCGAAAGGCGCTTGGCCGTCAGGTCCAGGGCTTCATCCCAGGTAGCTTCCCGGAATTCCCCGTTTTCTTTTATCAACGGGGTGGTGAGACGGTCTTCCGAATGAACAAAATTAAACCCGAATCGTCCCTTGACACATAAACTGCCGTCATTCGGCGCTGTGTCTTCAGCACCGGTAATTTTAACAATCCGGTTGTCTTTTACATGAAAATCAATCTGGCACCCCACGCCGCAGTAACTACAGGTACTTCTGACTTTTTCAGTTTCCCAGGCCCTGTCAAACCGAGCGTCCTTGGGGACCAGCGCGCCCACCGGGCAAACCTGAACACATTCGCCGCAGAAAACACAGTCGGAATCTTTCAGCAGCTTGTCATCACCGGCAATAATTTTTTTCTTGTCCCCATCGTAACCAAACTCAATGGCATTATTCACCTGGATTTCATTACAGGCCTTGACGCATCGGCCACAGAGAATGCATCTTGAAAAATCCCGGATGATAAACGGATTCGCCATTTCCATGGGATACAGGGTTTCCACATTTGAATAATTGCTGCCGGAAACTTGGTAATAATAGGCCAGATCCTGCAAGCGGCAATCCCCCCAAGCCGGACACAGTTCCGGGCTGTTGTCATCTGCATGAACCTTGAGCTGGTACGCGGTCCAGCTTTCTTCATGGGGCGCCCGCACCGCACAGTTATGGTTCCCCATTGACAGCATTTCCTTAATGGTTTGTTTCCGGGACGCCACAACGCGGGCGGATTCGGTCTGGACTATCATCCCGTCCACCGCTTTGGTATCACAGGATGTAACAAGATCCTCCTGGCCGGCAATCTCAACCACGCACACGCGGCAGGTACCGGTTGGTGTTGTTCCTTTCAAATGGCACAAGCTAGGAATCTCTATATTGTTATTACGGGCGACATCAAGAATCGTATCACCCATGGTAAAATTAAAACGGTTTCCATTGATGACGATGGTATTCTGGTTTTCCATAGCCGGTATGTATCTCCTTATTAATTAGTGCGAAATCACAATCACCGCACCTGATTCAATATTCTTTCGCAAAAAAATCCTATATAAATAAATGGCTATAATGTCAACGGGATAATTTAACTTCATCCGCCACCTGGTTCACATCCGCCATGACTTTTGCAATATCCAAAGTCAGCAGCTGCCGGTTTTCCATTACTACCTGACCGTTGATAATGGAAGTGTCCACATCATTTCCGCCGGCTGCGTACACCAGATGAGAGTGCAGATTATACATAGGGGTCAGATGGGGCTTATTGGTATCAATGACAATTACATCCGCTTTTTTCCCCGGCACCAGGGAACCGGTCAAATTTTCAAGCCCCAGCGCCTTAGCAGCATCTCTTGTCGCCATCTTCAGCACGGTTTTCGCGTCCATGACCGTCGGGTCCAGGGTGTTGACTTTGTGAATCTTGGCAGCGGTATCCATTTCCAGAAACATATCAATATTATTATTACTGGTGCATCCGTCCGTGCCAAGCCCCACACATACGCCGGCGTCCATCATTTCAGGCACCGGGGCGATTCCGGAGGCCAGCTTCATATTGCTCTCCGGATTATGGGAGACCTTGACATCATAAAATGCCATCTGTTCAATATCCTTGTCTGTCAGGGCCACACAATGACAGGCCAGCAAAAACGGAGACAGCACCCCGATCTCCGCCAGGTGCGCGATGGGTGTTTTTCCATAACGTTCGAAAATGGTTGACACTTCGGTTTGTGTTTCCGCCACATGAATAATCAGCGGGACTTCATATTCATTCGAGAGATCACCGGCCCTGATGAGCAAATCCGGGGCGCAAAGATATGGGGAGTGGGGTTCCACGGCCACAGTGATCAGCGGGTCGTTTTTCCATTTTTTAATCAGGTTTTCCGTATATACGAATCCTTCTTCAATAAGTCCGTAACTGGGTGAAGGAAAGTCATACAGCACCTCGCCCACTACGGCCCGCACCCCGGCTGCCTTGGCTGCTTCGGCCACCGCGTCTTCAAAAAGGTACATATCTGCAAAACAGGTAGTCCCGGACAGAATCATCTCCGCACATGCCAGCAACGCACCGATCTTTACCTTTTCATAATTCAGTTTTGATTCTGCGGGAAAAATATAATCGTTGAGCCATGTCATTAAATGAAGATCATCAGCAAGCCCCCGGAAACAACTCATTGACGCGTGGGTATGGGTATTGATCAACCCGGGCATGATAATCCCGTTTTTTGCGTCAATCACCTTGCCGGCCCGGCAGTTCGAAAATTTATCACACGGACCGATATCTGCAATCCGGTCTCCGGAAATAGCCACCGCGCCGTTTGGAATGACCGTTTCATTACTGTTCATCGTCATGACAATGCCGTTTGTAATCAGTATATCCGTTTCTTTCATTTTTCCGTCAGTTCCTTTGCAACGCATTGTATGATTCCGGACAATTTGGATGCTGCCTGTTGAGCGACTTCAATAATCCCTTCTTCCGTGTCCGGTGTCGGATTGTCCGGGTCGTTGATATTGGTGATAATTGACAGGCCCAGAATTTTCATTTTGGCATGAACTGCCACGATGGCCTCCTGTACCGTGGAAAACCCGACCGCGTCCGCACCGATCTGCCTTAAAAAACGCGTTTCCGCCGATGTTTCAAGGGACGGACCCTTTAACCCGGCATACACACCCGTTCGCAAATTTTCCCCGCATACCCGGCCTGCTTTTTCAGCAATGGCCGCCAGATCTTTATCATACACATTCGTCATGTCCGGAAATCGGGTGCCCCATTCGTCCTCGTTTGCACCGACCAGCGGATTTTCACCAGTCAGGTTGATATGGTCTTCAATCACCATAATATCTCCGGCATTAAACGCAAGGTTCAGGCCACCGGCGGCATTTGTCAGGATCAGGGTTTGAACGCCCAGTTGCTGCATCACCCGTACCGGAAACGTCACTCCCCAGGGAGAATATCCCTCATAAAGGTGGAACCTTCCCTGCATGGCAATGACGTCAAGGCCTTCAAGAGTACCAGATACCAAACGCCCGTGATGGCTCTGTACGGTTGACACCGGTATATTGGGTATCTTTCTGTAATCAAATACGTTCTTTACTTTAAGTGCTTCAATGCTTTCTCCCAGCCCGGTACCGGTCATGATACCAATAACGGGCGGGGTTTTAATATGGTGTTTTAAAAAATCAACGGCTTCTTCAACCTGCTGCTTGTGTGTTTTCATCCCAATAAGCTTCCCTTATATTTAAAAATACACGATATATAGTTAAATCAGGTCATCAGCCACAGGCGCTATTTTTATTGGTGCCTGAATGGAAAGTGCCGCAATTATAACTTTTCTGTCATTACGAGAGAGGCATGACCAAAGCAATGTCAATAAAGACGGTAGATTACTCCGTCGTTAGTCGTTCGTTCCTTTCCTGTCACGCCAAAGGCGTAGCTCACAATGATGACTTGGAATTAGATGTTTTCGTTCAACCTCTTATTATGATGGACAAACCAAAGGTTCATAAATAATAATATTAATCTTTTCCTAATAATTACGTCAAGGAAACAATTTTATTGATCTTGGAGTCAAATATAGGCGATGAACAGTATTGATGGATTCGTAAAAAGTCATAAACCGGCTGTTTCTTGAATTTTGCCATAAATAAATTCAATATGTCAAAAGAACGACGCACCACAGATCCGACTTTTACGGAGACATCAATATTGACATATGAAAAATATTATGAAAAAAGTAATAATTTGAATTTATCATGTCACTGACAGACATGCCATTGATATTAAAATTTAGAATTAATGTTATAATTTAAAGTTGTTGAAATAATTTGTTACGTCAAATTTGATGATACGGTAAAGACGTTATTGAATCAGGAGTTTAGTTATGATTGAAGCATTTTTAGTGTTGGGAGGAATGGGCTTGATCATTGGTGCCGGCCTGGCCGTGGCTTCGAAAGTCTTTTATGTTTATGTGGACCCGACGGTTGAAAAAATTGATGACCTGCTGCCCGGCGCGAACTGCGGCGGATGCGGACTCCCCGGGTGTGCCGCAAATGCGGAAGCCATCGTGGCCGGCAAAGCATCCCCCGACTCATGTGTTGCCGGCGGATCCGAACTGGCGGAAGCCATCGCAGAAGTCATGGGCATGAAAATTGAGGCCAAAGAACCGGATATCGCGATTTCCGGCTGCACATACGGTGTCAATGACGCGGCTTTGAAATTCTCCTATGACGGCCTCAGCAGCTGCCAGGCCGCTGCCATGCTGTACGGCGGAATGAAGGAATGCCGGATTGGCTGTCTGGGACTCGGCTCCTGTGCCGCCGCCTGTCCCTTTGGCGCGATCACCATGGGCAAAAACGGGCTGCCGGTTGTGGATGAAATCAAATGTACCGGTTGCGGAACCTGTGAACGAGTTTGTCCCAAAAACATCATTACCCTGTCTTCTGTCACGCGGAGAATTTTAAAGGAATACACCACGGACGACTGCACCACACCCTGTCAGCGCGCATGTCCGGCAGGAATCAATATCAGCGAATATATTCATCAAATTGCTGAAAAAAACTACCATAAATCAGTACAGGTGATTAAAGAAAGAAATCCCTTCCCCACGGTTATCGGCAGAATCTGTCCCCGGCCCTGTGAAACCGACTGCCGCAGACAATTAATTGACGAGCCGGTTGCCATAAACTTCCTCAAACGGTTTGTTGCTGATTATGAAATGCAGAACAATGACCGGGTGCTTCCATTTAAAGCCCCGGAAACAGACCGCCGCGTAGCGATAGTCGGCGGCGGGGTTGAAGGCCTGTCTACCGCTTTCTTTACCGCACGACTGGGACATTCACCCACTGTTTTTGAAGCAACCGAAAAACTCGGCGGGTTACTGAAAACAGCCATTGCCCAGTATCGGCTTCCCCATGATATTCTGGACTGGGATATCGCCGGAATCATTGAAATGGGCGTTGAAACCCGGACCCGCCAGACCCTTGGCAAAGATTTCACCATCGCCTCCCTGCTGGCCGGTGATTATGAAACCGTATTCCTGGCTGCCGGCGGATGGGACAGCCGGACAAAACGATTAAAAGACGCTGCACCCGAAGAAACCGTACCCGGAACATTTCTTTTAATTGATCTTTTAAAAACCGGTGCGGACAATAAATATCAATTAAACATCGCCAAGAATGTTGTAATTGCGGAAAGCGGCAAACTTACTGCTGATGCGGTAAAAGCCTGCAAAACCCTGGGAGCGGAAAAAGTGACCGTTGTTTTCAAAAATTCAAAACAAACAGCTGCTTTAGATGAATCGGAAATTATATCCCTGGAAGCAGACGGCGTTACGATCATGTTTAATTCAACCATTACCCGTCTGGCCGGAAAAGGAAATAATCTGACTGGAATTACCGTCATCACGAACACAGTCAATACGGACACTGGTATTGACGCAGGCACCCTGATTCTTGAATCCGGCCGTCTGCCTGAACTTATTTTCGCCCTGCCGAAATCTGACGAAGCGGAAAACGGTGAAAATAAAACGCCCAAAATGCCGGCGGACCAGCTGGAATGGATTGCAGCCACATCATATAAAAATCCCGAGCACGGCCTGTTAAAAGGCCTGCTGACCAAAGGCGATGTGATCACGGATTTTTCTGCCGCCATCCGCGCCATTGGCGCCGGGCGCCGCGCGGCAGCATCCATTCATAAAATTCTCTATGATATGGATCTCGAACTCCCGAGCCACGCGGTCACGCAGCAAACGACCCTTCAAAATGTTGACCACCTTGAAAACGTGACGCCTATCGTAAGGCAGATTATGCCGTTAAACAATGTCAATGATATCCCGAAAATGTCGCCTGAAATTGAAAAAGGCTTTACCGAACAAATGGCCGTTGCTGAAGCAAACCGCTGCTTAAAATGCGGCTTAATCTGTTATTCTGATCAGGTAGTAACGATTCGGGAAGCATCCTGATGGCCACTGAAGAAGGCATTATTATAAAAGTAAATCAAACCACTGCCATGGTGAAAACAAAACAGATGACCGCCTGCGAGTCATGCGCGGAAAAAGATACCTGTCACAGCACAGGGGAAAGCAGTAAAATAATGGAAGTCGAGGCAAAAAATCCCGTCAATGCCCAGGTGGGTGATATTGTTGTTGTTTCGTTTGAAACCAGCCAGCTTTTCATGCTGTCTTTTCTGCTCTATGTATTTCCCATTATTGTAATGATTTTCGGCGCCCTGCTGGGAGAGCGAATGGCTGAAAATTTCAACGGAAATCCATCCACCTATTCCGCTGTCATGGGTTTTTCTTTTTTCTTTATTGCCATGGCAATTGTCAAATTAAAGGACAAAAAAGCCAGGAAAACCGGCCAGTACCGCCCGGAGATCATCAAGGTCAAGAAAAAGGCCCGATCCGGAAACGTTGGAAATGCCGAATTTGATTCTCCGGCAGCCCCATGTAAAGTCGGTGAAGAATTAAGATCACATCCTTAAATCCGACCATCTTTTTTTTGGCCTTTTGAGCATTTCATCAAAAGATAAAACCGGGAAACCCCGGCCCGAAATCATCCTAATTAAAAACAATCGCGCAGTCTGTCCCACTGCCCGCTCTTCACCCAAGTATATTTCTCCTTGAAATGATTGTCTATTTTGGAAAATTTTCCGGTGCTCCGACGTTTAACATACCTGGAAAACCCGCCTGGCCCCGCATTGTACATGGCATAAAGCGAGCACGCCACCCCATCGCTGTCTAACGCCTCTTTTCCTTTGAGCGATTTCATTTTAGGCAACGCATATTTCTTTAAATAAAGATTCAGGATATCAATCCCCACACCGACATTGTAGCTGACGTCCCACCGGAGTCGCTCAATATTGTACATCCCCCGCCATACCCGTTCATTAATCTGCATCATGCCGACGGACGATCTGTTGTATGACCGGATATAGGTCAATTTCTTTTTATCAACAATAAACTGACGAAAACAGCTCTCCTGCCATGCGGTGGCGTATACCGCCTTCTGAAACATCTGGTGAAAGTTTTCCGGGATGTTGTTTTTTTTAAAATTTTCCCGAGTGGCGGTCTTCAGCAGGGTTTTGCTTTTTTTAAGATGGGCTTCGACATTATCTTTGCTCACCAGCCACGCTCTCAATTCCTTCAGGCTGGGGTAGGACCATGATTTACCTGCCCAGCAAACCCCTGGCGCCAATGCTCTGGAAAGTCCTGATATGATCAACTGTCGGATATTCGTAAATGTTTGAACTCCCACTTTTGGTTTCATTTCCGTATCCGTTTTTAAATCTTCCGGTTCAAAAAGTTTTTCATCAAAAACGGGGTCGATGATTTCAGGGAGCGATTCCATTCCCAGGAGCTTTCTCAAGTCTGGATCAGCCATCAGGCTGTACTGAAGGGTAAGGGCTTTGTTCTCAGACAGCATCCGGATCAGCCTGATAAATCCGTTTTCGCTGATTTCGATATTAAATACCGGCCCGAGTTTATCCAGCGCAGCCAATGCGTCCGATGCAGTAAAAAAAGCAAGAACTCCCCATGAATTGTCCGACGGCTCCCCAAGCATGTGATTAGACATAGAATTTACCAGATGCTTCTTCAAAATGGGCGACAGCTTTTCCCATGCGACCACAAACTGCTCCCTTACAAAATCACTTGAGGAAGCTATGGTTTTTGCCTCAAATGCGGTGACAAACCGGTACCTTGTATCCAGCAGCACGGTCAGCATAATTTCGCGCTCCTCAGGGGTTAACGGCATGTCTATCAGAGACATCAGGGTCTGGACCAGAAAAGAATCCCATGTTTCACATATTTTAATAAAAGCGTCTATTTCTTCTGGGGTCAGTGCTTCCGGAACAGATGACTCGGCTTCAGCAGGCAGGGTTTCAATGTCAATAAGAATCTGTATTTTCATAGCCTTATCATCTGCGATAATGAGCCCGGGCCGGAGGCTTTCAAACATGGTGATCACACGGGGATAGTCCGCTTCAGGCACAGCAGAAATCAAAAAAGGTTTCAGTTCCGTTACCGGCTCATTGACCTCGATACGGATATTTCTTATCCGCACCATAACAGCCGGTTCAAACAAATCCCACAAGTTCCCAGCCAGACCTTTGTCTGGCCGGTGGTTTCTATCCAGAAGAACGGAATCCACCGGTTCAAATGACAACTCCCACTTACCAGGGGTCATCCGGGGTTTCAAATGCGCCACCAGATAACCATCCCATTCAAGGGGGAATAAACAGCGATCTCCCATGAGGGCACCCCCCTTCAGATGGACAGCGACTTCCACCCGCAACAAATTATCCTTGCCCGAAAAACTGGGATTTGACAGAGAAATCCGCTGGCAGTCGTTGTCTGGATCAGTGATTACCATCGTCTGGCCTGGATCGGTGAAAGCCGAGTGAATCACAAGGGTTTTGAGAAAAGGATAATCCAGCTGCAGGGGAAATGAGATGGTCTCACCGCCGGCCGGTCCTGGGGCCAGCAGCACACTCCCAAGCATTAGAACCATTATTGTAAAAAGATGGAAACCATTTTTCATAAAAAAATCCTTAATCATTCTTTTGTGGTGTAACTTTTGAAAAAATTTCCAAATAAAGACCCCAAACATTTGTAAATGTTTGGATGACCTGGGTGGCAGCGGCAACTTGTTGCCGGTGCCACCCGGGGTATCAGTGATTGTCGAAGTCATTGAATTCTGCATTAGTCTCGAAGGCTGCAAAAACTTCAAGGATCGTCTGCTTGATTGGATCGGACTCCTCAACAAACTGCACGTCCATTTTCCTGATCCGTCGCCGAGATTCGTCAAACGCCGCTCTAAATTCCGGCTTTTCCAGAAGGTGTTTGCGTGACCCCTCCGGCCTGTAACTCGCCTTGAGGTTGCCAGTCTTGATGACGGGCAAGAAGAAAAGCAAAGGTGGCTTGATTGTGGTTGTTTCTGGTATGGTATTGAAGACGTTTGCGCAGCTTGTTTGTCCAGCCTACATAGAGAGCCCGACCTGCCTCAGAAAACAGATAAATACCCGGTTCCGGCATCTCCTTTGGAAGGTGAGTGAGCGTGTATTTGGGGCTGCGACATAACTCGGCAAACTTGGAGCGAACACACTCAATCACGCTGTTAAATTTATCTGTCATTTTCTAAGGGTGAAGATTGCTTTTATGGTTTCTGGATAATTTGGCTGCCTAACTTTTAATCAAACCTCTTTTTGAATTTACAAATTTTAATTTCTTTGATTTTATCAGAAAAAATATATCGGGAATAAAAATACCTGACAAGAAAATAAAATTCTAATTTCTTAGAATAAAGTAAATTCGTCTTTCTATCATTATTCATCAGATTGATTTGTCCATTTTGCAAGGCTTTCGGGTGAAACCATCGTTATTTCTATTGAGATCCCCCCAATAACACACAATTGACCAACGCAGCAAATAGTCAAATCAGCCCGATGCCTCACTTTAAAGGGTAGGTAAAGACCTCACCCTCAAAACTTCTGACTTTCAGCTTGTGGGAGTCCGTTTCTAAAATATACTCCGGCAAAAGCGGCACTTTTCCGCCGCCGCCGGGCAGATCGATCATGTACTGGGGAAGGCCCATGCCGGATAATCGTCCGCGAAGATGGTGCATAATGTTCAGCCCTGTTTCAATGGATGTGCGAAAATGCCGGGTGCCCTCGATGGGATCCGCATGATGCAGGTAATAGGGCCGGACCCTGATTTTAAGC
>JABZFM010000003.1 GCA_014237465.1 Desulfobacteraceae bacterium
TTTCTGTTCGTCGCGTCCGGGTTTTGCCTAAGGCTTCCTCCAGACCTTGCCTCGCGACAACGCCCTTGCCATCGGCTAACGGTTCCGACCACTTCGGCCCGTAGAGGACTTCCACCTCCAAGATTCACGCCATGCCTGGCGCACCAAAAAAGGGCCGCACCCTGATACGCAGAGTGGGCCCTTGGTCTTCACCTGATTATTCAGCTTTTATATTATAACTCAAGCCATGAATCAGAATACAGGGTTCTGCCAAGAATAACGTCAACGGTCTTGACATAATCTACCAATTCTTTGGAAAGACTGCTGATGTCCGGTGCATTACCGTCCATGGTCGCAAGAACCACATCAACAATATCCTGACGTTTGCCTTTGGCAATATCCGTCAACTTGTCATCTAAAGGATCTGAAATCACTGAGTACATGCCGTATCTTTCCAACATGACCATGTAAGTCGAATTCAGAATGGGACGCAGGTGTACCGGGGGACCATTTGAAATATTGGATAGTCCGCAGGTGCTTTTTGCGCCCGGGGCAATGTCCTGGATCATTTTCTGAAATTCCAGCAGGCTGACACACTGCTGTTGCTGAATATTGACCGGCGTCACGATGCCGTCCACCCAGATTCTTTCATTTTCAATGCCGGCTTCGTTGGCCGCATACAGAAGTTCCACGCACAGTGCGGCTCTTTCATTTTCATCTCGCGGCAGTCCGTCCGGACCCCACATCAATGCGATAAAGTCCGCATTGTATTCAGCGGCCAGCGGAATCATTTTTTCATATCTTTCGGTTCGGCACATGATTGAGTTGATCAGCGGCGCTTTTTCTGTCGGCTTGTACACCTTGAGCCCGGCTTCAATCGCATCAATATTTGAGGTGTCAAGCACCAGGGGAATATCATCCACAACTTCCTGGACCGTCTGAATCACCCATGGCATTAATTCAATACCGTCTTTTTTGGCCGGTCCGAGGTTAATGTCAATATAGTCCATTCCTTTTTCTTTTTGAAAAAGGGCTTCTTCCTGGATTGGTTTGGGATCACGCGCTTTAAACGCACCACCAATCTTTTTGGACATGACATTTAAACTTTCACCAAGACATAACATATCTTTCTGCCTCCATTTGTTTTAATTGATGTTAACCCCCAACAGTATTTACAAATACATCATGCTGTTGTGCGGCGTCAACAACCAATTTAATCCTTTGTTATTGTTTATTTGGCCTTTAAAAACGCCGGCAGATGAGGTGCCTCTCTCGGACCAACCGTTATGGTCCAGCCCGGCAACTCTTCTTCAATTTCACCTACGATGGAGGCTGCGTATCCGGGAATAATCAATTCTTTATTTTTCACTTTGTCGGCAATACCGCATTTTTTGACAAACATACCCACATCATCTCCGGCAAATTTTCCCGCTGCCCAGGCTGTCAAAACGGACAGGCCTTCCGTATCCTTAATCAGCAACCAGGAAGGAACCTTGCTCCCTTCGATTTCCCCGGAAACAATAAAGTAGGTCAACGCAAAATTGGTTGTGATCAGTACCGGTGAATTTTCATCCGGTGTTCCGATTTCATAGATTCCTTCGGTTACCGTCATGGGTCGCTGGGGATCCGTAAAAATATTCAACCGCTCTATAAGAAGTGGAAACAATGATTCAGTCGTAAAGTCCGAAAGTACCGTGATTGCCCCGTATTTGGCAATAAACATCGCGGCAATCATTGTTTCCATGCCCAAATTAGATGCCATTTCACAGGGAAAAGCAATCGTCGGAAAACCAAGCGCCCGGTTGGCGGCCTTTAAAGCTGCTCTTCTGATAGCAACCTGGTCTTCAAATGCCTGTTTTATCTCACGGGACCCTGAATCGATAACCAGTTTTTTAATTCCCATGCCAAGCAGTTTTTCAGTCAAAGGAATAAGAGCATCAATCGAATCGGCTTTTACGGCCAGCGGCAGATCATTGTCTTTTGCCAGTGCGCCATAATCGTCAACATTCGCTTCGGTTGCCGCATAAATCAATGGTTTTTTAAAGCTGGTGGCTTCAACAGCCGCTTTCATTGCGTCAATATTATCCGACATCAAAATCAAATTAAATTCAGACGTTTCGGCAATGGTTTTTGCTGTTTTGGCAAACGCCTTTGCGTCACCCGCATCTTCCACCGCAACCAGTTCAGGCCGAAGGTTAAAGCCGACCCGCTCGTACTGAAAAGCATTCCATATGGCCAGTTTTGCCTTTAACTCTTTGTCTTTAATATCTGAGCTGACTTTACAGGCGATCGCCGTGGGATTATAAAATGTTTTTTCATGTCTGTACATGACGGTCTCTCCGCCGACCGTCAACTTGCGCACCCCGTTACCGATTTGCACAGGAAGAATCGGAGGTGCGGAAGCTTCCGCCAGTTGCTCTCTTGCTTCATCCGAAACATAGGGACACGCGTCAAGTTCTGCCTTACCGGATGCAAGGTTCATTGCAAATGCAAGACAGGTTGGTACCCCGCATTCCTTGCAGTTTGTTTTCGGAAGGAGCTTGAAAATCTGTATACCAGTTAGTGCCATTTTTGTCTCCTTATCTCGTGTTGCGTGTTTCAAGTTACGGGTTGCGTGTTTTTATAAATACATAACACTCAACCCGTAACTTTATCAGTTTACTATCCAATCAGCGGGTCCATTTTAAGGGCAGGATGTCCCTTTTTTTCGAGCCACGGAAGGATCTCTTCCTCTGTAATTCCCACTGTCTCATCTGCAATCATATCATAAAGATCAGGAACGCCTATCTCTTTACCTCGCTTATCTATTCGGTCCTTGATCTCTTCCTTCAATATTTTGGGCATCCAGACCATGCGAGCCAATCCGCCATCACCCGTGATGAACTTACCCTGGGTAATATTGTATTTTGAATGGCCGACAAATCCAGGGGATTGCGCCCCTCCGCCCATAACACCGGCAAGAGTTGTAAACTTCATCCCGCATGGGGTCTCTCCTGCATAATCCCTGCTCACCGTCATAACCCCGTTGCAGGAGGGCAGCATGGCCGCAATGCACTCGCAGCACCCGCAGGTTGTCATGGGGTCAATGACCATTGAATAGAAGTTGTAATGGGTCACCGCACCCCTGGATGCCTTGAAAACAAAGTCGTTAACCCCTTTCCACTGGCCCAGCACCGGATCAAGGCATTCGCCTTTTTCAATGGGCTGGTTGGGGCCTGTGGGGTTGATTTCAAAAGATGCCTTGCAGTCCATCCAGTTATACGCGCCGCAAAGCCCTGTTCGTTCAGGGCTTACACTACAGACATGATTTGGCGCAAATGACTGGCATAGTGTGCAGGAATAAAAAGTGTCAACACCTTCATCGGTCATGTTCTCAACACGTTCATCCCTTTTCTTGTATTCAGCCCGTGCACGTTTGGTCAGTTTGTCGACATCTGCTTTTTTAGTGTAAAGTGTAATCTGTACCTTGTCTAAAATATTGCCAAAATCCTGGTGGAACTTGGCATGTAATACAACACCGATATCCTTTAAGGTAAACCCTTTTTCTACGGCAGCCTTGCCCACCCTGATCCAGGAAATATCTCTCTGGCCGATATGCATAATGCCCTGGATATAGTTAACCAGATGATGGACCTGACGCTCGATAATCGGCTCAAAATCAGTCTGGAATTCACGGCCTGCTATCTGGGCATAAATACCCAGGGGCAGCGTATCACCTTCCTTGAGATCACCGATATCAGGGCCGATGATCTCAACCTTGCCGTCCTCGATATCATTCATGTCGGCCATCTTACAAAGCTCGGTGCACTGGGTCTTGCCGCCGCCCGTCTGGCAGAAAAGGTCGGCACCCCTTACCCGCTCGCCCTCGTAAGCAGGGCCGAATGAACATGGGATCTCAATGTCGGAAACAAGAGTTTTGAGTCCACGGACTTCAACTGACTTTGCACACATTTCATCATGGGAAACAGGGGACACAACATGCTCGTATGTACAGATACCCGTGGGAAGAATCTGGGTAATATCAGTGTCAGCTATGGTGGGAAAACCCCAGTTTACACAGCCAGCAGCAGCAACACCCCATTCGGTTCCCACATCTCCCAGAGCATTAACAAATGCAAAGACTCTTTCTTTATTGTACATGAGGATCTTTTTATAATCACCCGGTTCAACACCGCCGAAGGCCATGGCAACCCGGTTTGCAAAACCTGCTGCAAATACTGCTGAAGAGATATCAGGGCCGAAACATGCTATTCGTGTACTCCATCCCACCTGCACTCCGGCTTCAATAAGCTGCTCAACCACGGTTGTGCCGTTATGGTTTGCAGCACAGAACATATAAAGACCTCTTTTCTGATAATCTTCAACTATCATTTTGGCGGTTTCCGGATCAGGCGCGGAGCCTACTATTGCCGCAAAACCGGGAGCTGAGCCGTCAACGAACTCGACTCCTCTTTTCCTGAAGATCGTATCGTCCGCTGCGCCGGTCCAGAGTTTTCCCGCCTCGATATCCGGATCTTCTGCATGGAGATAGAAATCAGGCTCGTTAAGATACCTGATCGCCTCTATAATTTCAAAGGATATAATGCCTGCCATACCTGCATCCAGAAGAGGACCCAGGAAAGGAAGCCAGTTTTTCCCTTTTATATGGGCGGGAAGAAGACCCTGTGCAATCTCCAGGGGTTCCTGCAAATCTTCAAGGGTTTCAACCTTTATTCCGAAAAGTGAATATATTACCGGCAGATAATACCCGGTGTTGGGAAACCCTACCTTAGTATCCGCATTATAGGTTGCAAGAGCTTTATTTAACGCCCCTTCGGCCTGTGAAACAACTTTATAGCCGCCCTGAATGGCAGCAAATGCTATTAATCTTGACATTTCGTTCCTCCTTCGTTGAGGATTTTATATTTAATGATGATTTACAATAAATGATCCTGATTATACCTATAGAGCCTGGCGTGAAGCAAAATCCATCATAACCCTTTCCCTTGCCTTGTCGATGCCCAGCGCTTTACGCTTCTTGTCGATATGGGCAATCATCAGATGGGCATGCTTAATCGGATCCTGTTCAGCATCCCACATACCACCGTAAAGCTCTTCAAACTCCTTACAGATATAATCGTTGAACACCGGAGCACCTGTTGTGGGCAGATTACTAAAGACCGTATAAACACCTGATGCAACAAAATAATGGCCGATGCTGATAGCCTTTTCGCTCATCCATTCAGGAGCGCTTCCTGCAGCCGGCAAATCAGAAATGTCATTTCCCAGCCCTCCTGCCTTAACAACCTCTGTTGCAGCCAGAAGAATCCGACTGTTGTCCACACAAGAACCCAGATGAAGAATAGGAGGAATGCCGACGGTTTCGCAAACCTCAGCCAACCCTTCTCCTGCATAAACTGCTGCGGATTCCGGTGTCAAGAGACCTTCCGTAGCACATGCGATGGCAGTGCATCCGGTTGTAAGAACGATTACATCATTTTTGATCAGCTCCTTACAAATGGCAATATGATCACGATTGTGCTTTGTTCTGGCGTTATTGCACCCTACAACACCGGCAACACCCCGCACACGTCCATTGATAATGTTGTCGTTAAGGGTATAAAAGGTGCCGCGAAACGATCCCCCGAGATGATACTCTGTGGATTCAACACCAAAACCGGCAATAACCGGTTGTTTATGTTTGGGAATCATAACTTCCGCACCACGATTTCCAAAATTGTCAATGGCCATTTTAATAATCCGCGTGGCATCTTCTACGGCATGGTGTTCATCAAACTCGATATGAATAACACTTTCCTGTTCCATCCGGGCAATGGGATGGGTGGTGATTATTTTGGTATGAAAGCATTCAGCCACATTGGCGATGTTCTGCATGATACACTGAATATCCACCACCATGGCATCGCATGCGCCGGTGATGATGGCAAGCTCCTGTTGCAGAAAATTGCCGCACAACGGTACGCCGTGACGCTGAAGAAGTTCATTGGCTGTACAGCAGATACCTGAAAGCTGGATCCCGTTTGCGCCTTTTGATTTGGCATAATCTATTATCTCCTGCTTCTGGGCAACGGCGACGATCATTTCCGACAAAACCGGCTCATGGCCGTGAATAATGATATTTACATGATCTTCTTTCATAACGCCGAGGTTGGCCTCGGACTGGAGCGGATAAGGGGTTCCAAAGAGAATATCCTGAAGATCGGTGGCCAGCATGGAGCCGCCCCATCCATCTGCAATGGCCGCACGGGTACCCTGTTTCATCAAATTTTTATAATCCTGATCAACGCCCATATGGGTGCGGTGCATGATCTCTACGATCTCCCTGTCTATATTTCTCGGAAGCACACCCATTTTTTTCCAGAGTTCATAACGGGCTTCGGGTGCCTTTTTCAAAGACAGGACCTCTCCTTCAGCTTTGCCCCATTCGTTTAATGCAGTTTCTGCAGTCTCAACTGCAATTTCATCAACATCTCTGTCCAGCTCTTCTCCGTCCACCTCAACAGTGGTGGCAACGTTAAGATATTTGGCAACTTCAAGCAGTTTATCAATATCTTTAATCTTATAAGCATCTGTTTCTTTTCGCGCCGCGGCCAAAAACACCTCGGCTACACAACGTCCATGATCCGAATGGGCGGCTGCTCCGCCGGCTATCATTCTGATAAAGTTTCTTGCTGCAATGGTATTGGCTGTTGCGCCGCAAAGGCCTTTTCTTTCATCCTTGCCTTCAATCCCGCCCTTGGGAAGGGGCAGACGACAGGGACCCATGGAACAGTTTTTACAGCACGTACCCTGTAATCCGATAGCACATTGTTTCATGGTCAGGGCTCTGTCATATATTGTTTCAACCCCGAGTTCATGGGAGCGTGCTATCATCTCCTGTGATGCTACATCTATGGAAGATGCAACCGGATCAGCCAGCTTCGGCGCCTTTACCGGTTTGGCTACCGCTTCTTTTTTTTCTTCTGCCATTTGAGGTTCCTCCTCATATTATTTAATATTATTAACTTAATCCTTAATTAACTGATGAAATATCTTTATGTGTTCTCAACCTGTTTATAAACTCATTAGCCTTCAGTGATGCCCAGTAGTACCAATACTGCATTATCTTCTAATTTTTTTGAATTTAGATAAAGCGGATCTCTGGGTCTTGGCTGCCGTCATGGTAACCTTTTCATCCTTGGTTACGGCCGATTTTGCCATTTTTTCTTCACGCTCTTTAGCTCTCTGCTGTCTTATGGTATCTTCTTCAGCCTCACGCTTTGCCACCTCTTCAGCTTTAGCCTTTGCTTGGGCATCGGCTTTTGCTTTGGCTTCCGCATCTGCCTTGGCCTTTACATCGGCTTCGGCTGCTGCTTTAGATGCGGCGTCCGCTTTTGCCTTGGCTTCCGCATCAGCTGCTGCTTTGGCTTCCGTTTCTGCCTTGACTTTAGCTTCCGCTTCCGGATCCGCTTTTGGCGCTTCTGCTGCTTTTTCTTCTTTTGCTTCTGCCTTTGGTACTTCAGCTTTCGGCGCGGCCTTTGCAGCCGGTTTTGCCGCGGCTTTCTTGGGAGCCGCGGCTTTCTTGGCCGGGGCCTTCTTTTCCGCCGCTGCTTCAATGGTCAAATCCGGCTTGGGGGCCATTTTTGCAAAGTCAATGTCCACATCATCCAGCTGTTTTTCAATGGCTGCCACATCCTGCGCACTGCCGCCGTCTGCCAGCAAATCAATAAATGATTTTACCATACGAATGGCTTCCGGATGTCTCATAATCAGAATATTTGACCCGGCAAGCAAATAACTTACAGCGCCCACAACTTCCATCATAATCACCCGGCGTTCGGGATCTCCGAGTACCGGCGCATCTTCAACGGTCTGATTGGCTTCCTTGCACCGCCAGATTTCATTTGCCAGATTGTTAATGATCGGCAACTGAAGTTTGTCATCTCCCTGTGCCATTGCCGCCATTCCAAGACGTTCCATCACTGAATAAGAATATTCCAGCCCATACCCCAGTCCGCCTGTTGTGGGATCAACAATCACACGATCCAGCGGAAACCCCAGATTCTCCAGCAAAATATTGACCTGTTTGGCCAGGTTTACATCGATGGGAGAAGAAGAGATCACCGCATGGCCGTACCCCATGGCACTGGCGCCAATACCTTTATGGTTCTTTTCCTCCACCGGGCCGATAGTCAAATTTTCACCTTCACACTCCTCGGAAATTTTCTTTAAAACATCCTCATCTTTCTCAGGACTTGCAATTCCCCAGATAATCAGCGGAACATCAATCGCCTTGAGAACTTTTTTAACAGTTTTAACCGCATCAGCCGGACTTGCGTCCTTGTCATTGGGATCGGTGCTCTTGAGCTGAAGAACAATCATCTCAGCACCAAACTCATCCACACACTTTTTTGCCCAGGCAGCCGGGTCGGAAAGTACATCTGCAAAATGGCTTTTTGCAGCTTCCGGCCACCCTGTCGGTTCCATGTCCCAAATCTCCATTGCGATTTTGGGTTTATTGGGCATGTCCCCTTCAAACTGATAAAACGGATAACTGTTCTCTCCACCCACAGTTATCGCTTTATCGCCCTTACCGATGGTAATCGGTTTTATGCTTCCTGCATAAGATTCTTTTACGATTTCGAAGCCCAATGTTACGTCCTCCTATAACCAAATAATAGGGTTAACATTTTATCAACCTGTTGAATGCGGCACTCCCGGCCGCACCCATTAACTTAAATATAAACAAACCCGTCACCGGGTAACTTACCTTCAAAAAAACAAATTTTCGTTTATAATTAAACAACCCTAAGTTATTAGCATTAGAGAGATTTAATCAATATATAATTAAAAAAAAATATTAAATATTAAAAAAATATGTTTGTCAATAATATGGTCATATTTTTTCACGATTTTTTTGCAAATAAAAATGTTTTCGACCTTTTTTCAAGCATGTATTGCCTGGATTAATATTTAAACTACTGTTAATTCGAATTATTTTTAAATTTTGGTTTCATTTTCTGTCTTTCCGACAGGCGATTTTTCAACTTGGGAAACAAATCAAGGTTTGTATGGGGCAGAAACAGCGCAGCAATATAATTATCCATGTAAGATGCTGTCTCGGAAAACTCGAAATTGGTCATCCGGGACAAGGTCTCCCCCACATCGCTCCGGATACGGTTGGTCAACGAACTCATACGGGCACCCAGCAGGGATCCGTTTCCAATAAATGTCACCTTTTCCGAATCAATCTCCGGCAACAACCCGATCACCATGCATTTTTCCAGGTCCACGTAACTTCCGAACCCACCGGCCAGGATGATCCGGTCCAATGCATGAATATCCAAGCCCACTTCCTTGAGCAGTGTCATGCAGCCACTGTACATGGCGCCCTTGGCCCGAATCAGATTATCGATATCAATTTCCGTTAACACAATATCCCGGTCAATCCCGCTGACAGCTTCCCATGCCAGCACATATTCATAAACGCCGTCCTCTTCACGAATACGGGGGGTATCCAGATTCCGGTTGAACTTACCGTTATTACTGATAACGCCCACTTCAAACAGGGTTGCCACTATGGTAATCAAGCCGCTGCCGCAAATGCCTTTGGGGCGGACATTACCAATGGTAATATTCATGGGTTCCAGCGTCACCGGATCAATAGAAAAGTCTTCTATCGCCCCTTTTGCCGCCCGCATGCCCATTTTGATTCCACCGCCTTCAAACGCCGGCCCGGCGGAACATGCGGCACAAGCCAGCCAGTCTTTATTGCCGATCACAATTTCCGCATTGGTTCCGATATCCATATACAACGTCAATTCTTCATCATGCCCCATCCCGGACCCCATCACACCGGCAACAATATCGCCGCCCACATAGCTTGAGACCTGGGGATACACAAGGGCGGTGACATGATCCGGCAAATTCAAACCAAGACTGAATGCCTTTACCGGCGGATACAGTATGGCCGCCGGAACATAGGGGGCCCTTCGAATATAACGCGGATTAATATTCATAAACAACTGCGTCATGGTGGTATTGCCGGCAAGGGTAATGGTGGATATTTCATCCGGATCGACATTGGATTTTTTCGTTGTTTTTTCAATCACCTGATTGATCGTTCCCACAACCTTTTCATTCAGCGTCTGCAATCCGCCATCTTTTTCAGCATACACGATCCGGCTGATCACATCTTCGCCATAGCTGATCTGGGCATTGAAATCCCCATACTGTGCCAGCACATCCCCGGTGATCAAATCAATCATCTGGCCGTAAACCGTTGTGGTACCGATATCAACCGCAATGGCATAATTGCGGTCCGTTGTATCACCCGCCTCGATATTGATAATCCGGTTTTTCCCTGCTCCGCGCACGGGCCGGGCAATATTTACGGTGACCTTAAAATCCGCTTCCCGCAATAAATCCGGAATCTTCCGGATCACCGACATATCAAATGCAATACGATGCTCACCATGGTCTTTCCGCAAGGCGTTGACGATCCGGCTGACATCCGCCAGATTATCATCCGCCGACGGTTCAGCAAGCTCAAGATAGATCTTTTCCACCGGCGGCACAAAAAGCCCTTTTTCTTTTAAATCCTCGAGATTCCGCTCCTTGATCCTGGCTGCTTTGCGGGGTGTTGACATTTTATTCAACACGCTTGAATCAATGGCTGACTCAACAGGGATCCGGACGAGAAGATCGCTTTTAACCTTTGACAGGCAGGCCAGGCGGTACCCCTTGTCAATATCATCCTGACTCAGCTTTTCCGTGATCCCTTCATCAACTTTTCCGTCTTCGATGAGAACACGGCATTTGCCGCAGACGCCTTCCCCGCCGCAGGACGCATTGATATGTACTCCGGCATCCATTGCCGCCCGTATGAGAGACTCCCCTTGTTTTACTGAAATTTCCTTTGCATGGGGTAAAAACTTTATTTTACATTCAGGCATTTAATTTAATTACTCCATCGACTTTGAACACCGCCAGCCGATATATTTTAAAATCCAGGCAGCGGTCTGCATCAGCAAACCCAATAGACTTCAATCTCCTCATTTATCAAGACCTTAGAAAAGATTCAATTGAATCGAATCCGCGCCCGTACACAAAAGAAATTATAAGCATATGCTAAAAAAATACAAGGGTCAATCTTGAAAATGAAAAAATCTGATAAAAATATGGTCAGGAAATTTTTTCTTTTTGAAGTGCCACATACTGTTTCTTGGCCCAGCGCAGGAAAATAAACATCGCGATAATCACCAGCATCGTCACGCCGAACATCGCCGCATTCAGGTCTGCGGCCGACCTTCCAAGCAGCACAAAAGGGATACACATGGTCCCCTGTATGGCCCAGTTCAGCCAGAAACAATAACGGAATTTAACACCGGCCAGCGGCAATAAATAAAGCTTAACCGAGTACGGGAAAACGGGGAATGTCAATGTGAAAAAACTGAAAATAAAAGCCTTATCTTCCGGCACTTCCGGTATCTGATAATTTTTCCGTTTAACCAGGTAACTTTCAATGGGGTTCCGTACACCAATCGCCAGGAAATAAGCGATCAAAATTTGTACCGGTATGATCACTTCCAGCAAAAAGAGACCGCTTAAAACCCCAAATTTGATCCCCAGGAGCAGCAAAAAAAATGTCAGCGGCACCCCCACCAGCGGAAGAAATACCATCATCGGGATAAACAATTCCGCCGGGGTTTTTTCATTGATCAACGCAGTGACCTGATGAAACAAGTCATATTTGATCAAAATATAGACTGCTGCCGCAATCACTGACAGGGCTGCCAGCACAATTAATATTTTGTATTTATGCTTCAACACGTTTTCGATTAAATTCTTTAAATTACTTACTTTACGTATTATAGTTACTGGAAATAAATTTCAAAAGGGTTTCTATCATGGTTTCTTTCAAAAGAAAACCGATTTAAACTATTTTTCGCCGGCTGATAATCGCATCGGACTGCTTTTACACTTTATCTGTTTTGCCGCTCAATTTCCGGTTTATGACTCAATCTCCGGGAACTGTCTCACCCATTTTTTCCAAATCTTTCTTATAGTTTATGACCTTTGCCGACCATTTGGCCGCTTTTCGGGCTGCTTTGACCGCTGCATCTTTGGCAGACAGGGCCTCCGCGTTTAAACGTCTTACGGTATCTTCATCCGCATTTGAGAGGGCGGCTGCCTGCAGTTTTTTTAATTTTTCTTCAGCCAGCCGTGACGCCTCATCCGCATCCTGCTCCGCCTTTTCTTCTTTTTTCAGGGCACCATAAAACGCATCATTTGCAGCAGCAAGCTCGGCAGCCCCGCCTTCATCAGGCTCGGCATCCAGATCGATATCCCTTGCCGCAAGGACTGAAACAGCTGTCTGCAGCTGGGAAAACAAAAGATCCAGGGAATTCCCAAAAGGATCCAGCGGCGTATAATTTTTCAGCCTGAAAGGGAAAAACACCAGCGCCGCATCTGCTGAATACGCAACCACCGTATTAATGTCCCGTGTCGGCACAATCTCCGGGACCGCATCAATCCGGAAATCGGACAATGTTTTTTCCAGATCAGCCACTGTTTTTTCGGATGCTTTGTCATATACTGTATCAAGCACCCGAATGCGGGCATCCTGCCATTTTGAATTCCGTGTCAGAATATACGCAAAAAGCAGCATTAAACGACTGGATGCGTCTCCCTCCCACCACACATCAATTCGCTTCTGCCCTGCCGGCAGTGCCTCCGGGTTTATCCATTCTTTTGCCTTGATATTTAAAAGGACAATATTACATTCCTGGCGAAATGCAATGCGCATATAATAGCCCAGTTCCCTTGCATTTTCATCCGATTCAAAACGCGGCAAAGGTTCAATCCAGTTAGCAAGTATGGTGTTGGGACGTAACGGCCCGATGCCGTAAGACTGAATCAACGCATGAATGCCAATATCCAGATCAGGGGTGGATATAACAAGGGGAAACATCTCAACTTTTTCTTCTTTGATATTTTTTTTAAGCGCGGCCGCGGCGGTCTCACGATATTTAACCATGGCCGCCCCTTTTCCTTCAAGAACCTGAACGGCCGCGGTTACCCCGCTGCTCCCCTGCAGCCACGAAGCGAACTGAATGATGGGTCTGCGCCGCTTGACATCGTTTGTGAATACCATTAACTGGGGACGCCAGTTTCTGGGATGCTCGGTTTCTTCGGCTGCTGCAAACAGATGTTGTCGAACCATTTTCAAATGATAGGAGCGCTGGCTGTCCGCCCACCTGGAAGGACCGGCAGTCCTTTTCAGGTATTGATAAATTGCCGTCAGAAATGCGATGGCAACCACTCCGGCGGTTACATTTACTGCAAGCATGGCCACCAGGCAGGCGGCCCCGCCAACAAGGCTGACACGATAATCATAAAACTTAAACCTTGGACGGAATGAAGGACTCCCCGATCTGGCTTCAAAGAAGGTGGCATAATTGAGCAGACCATAGGAAACCAGGAAAAACATGGATACAATCGGTGCGATGAGATTCAATTTCCCAATTGCAATCATGCACAACGCAATTCCGCCTGAGAGCAGAACACCGCGCCGCGGATTATCAGATGAGCCAACGCCCTTTGCAAAAAGATTTAACACTGGGAATATACGATCACCTGACAGGGACTGGAGTATACGCGGCGCCCCCAGAAAAGACGCCATGGCGGAGGACAGTGTAGCGGCAATCACCCCGGCAACAATTAAAAAATCAACAACAGCTACGTGCTGCATGGCATTATAATCAGAAATCAACGTCTCTTTCGGCAGTGTCGCAGCCATAATGATGCTTGCAAAAAAATAAACCAGCATGGAGAGCCCCACTGCCATAAAGATCCCGACCGGCAGACTTTTTCCCGGATCCTTTAAATCGCCGGACATGCTGACCCCCTGGGTAAAACCGGTCACTGCAGGAAAAAAAATGGCAAAAAGGACCCAGAACCCCTGGGCCCCGGAATTGGTTTTCCAGTTTTCAACCATTAGCGCCGAATCCCACTTCACCATCCCGCCGACAAAAAATGAAATCAGTGCCGCAATTAAAACCGCCATCACCATATACTGTAAACGGGTCGCCCAGTCTGCTCCGAGCCATGCGAATATAAAAAGAAACATCACAGCCCCTGCCGCAATGACCTGGGGGAAATACCCTGTCTGAACCTGCAGAATGCCGCTGATGACTTCCCCGAAACCGATACAATAAAACGCAATGGAGACCGATTGGGCAAGAAATAACACCAGACCGATGGCCCCGCCGAATTCCAGTCCCAGTGTACGGGAAATCAAATAATAATCCCCGCCGCCCTTGACGGTCAAACTGGTGGCAATAGCAGACAGCGAAATGGTGGTCAATACAGAGATACCGTTGGCCAGCGCAAGAATAATCAAGGTTCGCCAAAGCCCCCCCTGGCCGACGACATACCCCAGCCGAAGAAACAGAATAAGACCGAGAATTGTCAGAATACTGGGTGTGAATACACCGCCAAACGTCCCAAGCGTCCCTTTTGTATACTGCTTGTTCGAATCATTGTTTTTTGATGTGTTCATGCCATGCGGCCTTTAAAATAAAGATCCCGATACTTGATGGAACAGAGAATTCAGAAGACAGAAGTCAGGAGCCAGAAAGAATCGGATGTCGCTTTGCTCCGACAAATTTAATAAATCTCCGGGCAACATGCAGAAGGTCCTTGCTTAAACCTGAATCTCACCTTCAGTTACCGGAGCTGATCCATTTTTTCCACTATAATCTCAGGATGCCGGTGGTATCCGATCCTGACATAAAAAAGCGTAATTGTCGAAAAGTTTTGCGGCTGTAATGTATGGTCCGGAAAATAGATCCGTATTTTTCGATCATCACCATAGTAAAGCCACCCATTCTCATAAACCCCCTTCATTTGTTCGATGACTTCATTTCGTAAACCCGGATCGGCAACGTCGGATGCCGGATCATTGATATAATATGCTTTCATATCCGTTGCCCGGCCGAGTGGTTTTAGATCTTTGATGGCGGTAATTTCCATATTCCCATAATGCCGGTTTAACTGCGTGACCGTCAAATTATAGGCCATTCCATACTGCAGTTCTTTTGCCGCCTTGTAAACATAGATTGCCCGGCCGTTTTTTTCTTTGATCACTGCATTATCGCGTTCTTTATAAATCACGACGCCGTCATGGATACGGACGTTAACCGACCCTTTTTTCAAGCTGTATAAATCCGCTATGCTCAGCGCCTTTGGTTCTGAAAAGATCGGTTTGCCTTGTGATGCAAAGCAAAAGGGTTCTGTTGTAAATTCTGCAAAAATCGGCAGATGGTCTGAATAGCCTTTTCCAAGATGCCGGCCTTTTCCCCTTGCCGCCCGCTGCCATCGAAACACTTTATTATTGTCAAACAGATAATCCGGATCAAACTTATCAAAGGAATTATCCACATATGAAATTCCCTTTGTATCATATAAGCCTTTGGTTACAACAATACTGTCCGGACTGTTCTTTTGACCGAAAAAATTCACGGACCAGCGCCTGTTTTCCGGGATTTCAAGCCAGAGGTTGTAAACATTTTGGCAGTTTTTCTGGTCTGTTAAAAGAGATTCTGTCACAATCTGCGTGCCTTTTACGGTATTTATAATGTGATTGATACCGGTGACGCCCCGGGTATCGTTTAAGCGTCGAACATATTTAAATGTTTCATATTCATTATAATCCGAATTAAAGTCACCCATTAAGATAAAATCGACATCGCACGCCAGTTTCGCAATATCAGCAGACAGTGCCCGGGCATATTTGAGCCTTTTGCTTTCCGGACCGGATTTTGACTTCCAGTGGTTGACATAAAGGACCAGCGGATTGTCCGCTATATCTAACTCGACTTTCAAGATATTACGTTCATGGTCATGCCCCACGCTGATTTCTTCTTTTTTAACAATGGGATACCTGGATAAAACCGCGCATCTGACAGGCGTTTCCCGACCATCAGCAATCGCTGCATAGGGGTATTCGACACCCATCCGGGAGAGCCTTTCCTGTAATAATGCCAGGGCGTTTCTTGATTCAATTTCCTGCAGTGCAACAATTTCCGCATCCAGATCTTTTAACACAGCCGCGATATTACTCAGCTTAATATCCAGTTGGGCGCTGTCCCAGCCAAACGTTCCGTCGGGGCTGTATTCCGGATAATCCGTCAAATCAGAATGCATATCAAACAGGTTTTCAACATTATAGCTGGCTATTTTAAACATAGCGCCATATGCCGAACTATCAAACCAGGCCAAGATTACAAACAACGCAATAATTATATTTATCATAATATGTTTCATAATTTATTTTTGATGGCTTCGTAAAAAGTCCAACTTCTGCGTTGCGCTGCATTCTTCGTTTCTTCATGGTACGATAAGTACAAATTATCACTCAGAATTTGCGCGCCTTGCCAATTTTATAAGAATGGTGGAGCTTTTTTCTTTGCCATCTGAATCTGACTTACAGGGTCATCAAATAAATCAAATCGTCAAAATATCGGAACTTATACTAATTATCATAGATTATGTTAAGTTAAAACACTCTTTCGCTTATCCGGACAAACCCCGAATACAGGGCACCGAGGGAGCATCATATGCTTTTTATATCGAAATATCATAACATTATGACAGATTTATATTGACATACAAACGATTTCCCATTTATTAAAATAGTTATAAAAGAATTTGAACATCTTTTAATGGCAGGCATGACTATTGAAGCAACCAAAGTTCAAAATAATCGGTGAATATTATGGATAAAGTTCTCATCGTAGATAGTGACAAAGAAAACCTGGGCAGAATTGAAAAAGGGTTCAAAGAGCTGCATCATTTTGAACTATTGACCGCGCAGAGCGGAAAATCAGCCATCAGTATATTGAAAAAGACAAAAATCACAGTCCTCATTACGGATATCAAATTATCGGATGTTGATGGCGTTCAAATACTGGCATACATGACACGGAATCATCCCTCCACCCCATGTGTCGTCATGCTGGAACCGGGAAAATCAAGGCCCTGGTTTACCGACCGGACCGGCCATGAAGATGTCCTCTACTATCTTGAAAAACCTTTTGAATTCGGAGCATTGGCTTCTATTATATTTGTCGGGCTAAACCTGAAAGACGAGGGTTTGACCCTCAAAGGCATGACGTTAAAAAATTTCCTGCCGCTGATCGTTTTAAGCAGAAAAACATGTCAGATGGAAGTCATCAGCGGAAGCCAGAAAAAAGGATATTTGTATTTTGACACCGGCGTGCTTTTTGATGCGCACTATAACAATACTACAGGCGATCAGGCCGCTAAAGACATGGCCAAGTGGGAAAGCGTCAGCATCTCATTTTCAAAGCTGCCAAAAGATAAAAACAAGCAGAAAATTCATACCAAGCTGCTTGAAATCGCCGGCGCCATCTGGAAAGAAAAACCAAAACCCAAACCTCCCCCAAAACAGCCACCGGCCAAACAGCCTGTAAAGCCGGCCGCACCTGTGGCAGTTACCGGTCAGTCAAAAATGCAGACCTCATTATCACGCCATATTGGTATCTTAAAAACCACCAAGGGCTATATCGGATTGGCCATATTGAGCCCGGACGGAAATATCCTGGCATCCGACGTCGCGGACAAAGCAATCGACTTTAAAGGATTTTCAAAAGAATTCAATAACATGTTCGCCCAATGCAGTAAAACAGTCAACCAGAAAGGCCTGGACCGGTGTACAGGACTGACGGTGCATACCGAAAAAGCGATTGTCATCATGATGACATCAGATGTTTACAAAGAAGGAAACTTCAGATTTATCGGCCTCATGTCACCGGAGGGCAACGGATTTTTCATGCAGAGCCAGCTTTTAAGACTGATTCCACAGATCCTGGCATCCGCTTATTAGTTCTATCAAATCTACCCATATTACCAAATTTGCATATCCGGTTCGGTTAAGTTGGTTAGAAAAATTGCACATCGCTGAAAGGTAGGGTGCATTCTATGCACCATATTCAGTGAAGTTTAAGCTTTCCCCCGGTGCGTAAAACGCACCCTACTTGAACGAAGTGGATAACCAGATTACCAAATTTTAGATTTCATATTTTTGGGGGATGTCTACGCCTGGACAACAAAATCATCCGCACAGACCGGTCACTGAAATGTCTTTTTGTCTGTCTTTAATTGCTTTTGCATGATTTTTCCTGGCTGAGCCATTGACAAGCGGTCGGCTGCAGATTTATATCTACCTGATATTTAAATGAAAAAATTTTTAAATTATTTCCTTGACGGCGAAAACAATAATTTGTTATCAAACCGCATTCATCCAATTTAATATATACAGCGATAAGATGAATAAAAAAAAATTATTTGATTATAAAAAAACCCGGCCATGGGCGGAAGATCTCCAGATTATCTCTCAACTGGGCCTGACAATGGTCGGTTGTATTGCTTTCTGCTTTTTTGTCGGACTTTATTTAGGCGAGTGGCTCGGATTAAAAGGATTATTTGTAACCATCTTCACCATCCTCGGGGTCATCGGCGGAGGGGTTGTGGTTTACCGACAAATTATGGAAACCTTTGATGACAAAGACCACCGGAATGGAACAAATTAGGAAAACGCAAAAAAAATACTGCTCTCTGGCAATTACGTTTGCGATATTTGCCGGAATCATTTTTTTCCTGTTCGACTTGAAGCCAATCGGCAAGGGTCTGATTTTCGGAACTATTTTCAGTATAATCAATTTTATACTGATGGGCGAAACGCTTCCGATGAAAATCGGAATATCGCGAAACAAGGCCGCTGTATTTTCTTTTCTATCTATTCTGTTACGCTATGCATTACTGGCGATCCCGCTGGTATCATCTATTAAACTGGAACGATTTAATATTGGGGCAACTGTTTGCGGCCTTTTTATGGTTCAGTTGGTCATTCTGGCAGATGAGATGCTCCACCAGTTTTATTTTTCAACCCGAAAAAAAAAATACTCTAAAAAATTACTATGGAAGAATTAGGCAAAATACATCAACTTATTGTTCCGTTTTTCGGCCATAACATGACGTTTAACCTTGAAGTCATCTTAATGACTTGGATTGTCATTATCTCGATTCTGGTATTCGGATTTCTGGCAACCCGCAACAAAGGGGTAATCCCCGGACCGGTACAGGTTGTGGGGGAACTTTTTGTTTCACAGTTTTTTGCCTTAACCGAAGATGCCCTTGACAAGGAACTGGGGAAAAAATACGGCCCGTTGATCTGTGCGCTGTTTATGTTTCTGCTGCTTTCCGACTGGCTCGGCATGATTCCGCATCTTCATGAACCGACAATGGATTTAAATACCCCATTAAGCATGGGGCTGATGGGATTTGTCATCGCCCATTATGCAGGCATCAGGGCTAAGGGGTTTAAGGCCTATATCAAGGCTTATTTTGAACCGATTTTTTTTATGATGCCCTTGAATTTGATAGGAGAGCTGGCAAAAGTGATTTCCATATCCTTTCGACTTTTTGGGAACATTATGGGGGGGTCAATTATTATTCTGGTGGTATCCTATCTGACATACAGCATTCTTCTCCCACCATTTTTAAATGCGTTTTTTGGTATTTTTATTGGGGCGATTCAGGCATTTGTGTTTACAATGCTCACCATTGTTTATATCGCAGTACAGGTAAAATAAATCATGACGGATGATATTCAAGTATGGGTTAAGGTTGCTGCGTTCATCGGCGGCGGAATGGCAATGGGATTTGGGGCCCTCGGGGCGGCGATTGGCGAAGGATATACAGCCGCAAAAGCGAATGAAGCGATTGCAAGAAATCCTCAAATATCCGGAGACTTATTCAAGACAATGCTTATTGGTCAGGCCATTGCTGAATCAGCATCTATATTTGCACTGGTCATTGCCATGATCCTGTTGTTCACGGATTTTGCGGCTGAATCCTATGTTATGGTTTCGGTTCTGCTAGCAGCTGGTCTGTCAATGGGACTGGGTGCAATCGGTTCCGGCGTCGGATCCGGTTTCCCGGCTGGAGAAGCCTGTACCGGTATAGCACGGCAACCGGCGATGAACGGCAGATTGACCACCAACATGCTGATTGGATCGGCCGTATGCCAGACACCTGCAATCTTTGCGCTGGTTACATCTTTTATTCTGCTGTTTACCAATTTTTCAGACCGGCCAGTTTCACCGACCTGGGCGGCCATTCTTGGCGCAGGATTTGCGTCCGGGTTCGGTGCGATCGGTTCCGGCCTGGGAGGCGGTCTTGTGGCACAGGCCAGCTGTGAAGGAATTGCCAGACAGCCATTGAGCGCAACACCGGTCACCAATGTGATGCTGCTGGGACAGGCGGTTACCCAGACAACAGCTATTTACGGACTGCTGATCAGTTTTATCCTCATGTTCAAAGGGTTCGCTCCTTCTCAATCAATAGCTGAATCCATGGCGCTGCTGGGTGCCGGACTATGCATGGGTATCGGCGCCATTGGCCCCGGTATTGGGGAAGGATTTACGGCACAAAGCGCGGTGAAGTGGATTTCCCGGAACCAGTCTGCCACAGCATCTTTAACGCGCAGCATGCTGGTCGGCCAGGCGGTGGCTGAATCCACCGGTATTTATGCACTGGTGATTTCTCTGGTGCTTATTTTTGTTATATAAATTTTTAATCGAAACAATTTAATTTCAATATTTTTTTAAAATACAAAACCAATCATTTGGGAGGATTAACAATGGCTATTGAAGGTACGCATATCGTTCAGGCGGCAGCATTTTTGGGAGCAGGTTTATCAATGGGTTTGGGCGCCATCGGCCCCGGTGTCGGCGAAGGTCTTGCCGCAGCGAAAGCGTGTGAAGCCATCGGTAAAAATCCGATGGAAGCCGGTCTTCTGACCCGTACCATGCTTGTCGGTCAGGCAGTTTCCGAGTCCACCGGTATTTACGCGCTCGTCATCGCATTGCTTCTGCTGTTTGTTGTGTAACGACTTCGCAATAACTTTTTTGGAAGAGTTCCAGATGCATATTATCAGCAACATAGCACTCATCACCATCAATGAAACGCTGTTTATTCAGTTGATTTCTTTTCTGATTTTTCTATTTCTGATCAACCGTATCATGTTCAAACCGCTTCAAGAGACCATCCAGCAGCGTGAAGAACATATTAATGGCATTGCCAGTGGTATTGAATCATCAAAAAATCAACTTTTGGAAATGGACAGTAATTTAAAAATTCGTGAGTCGGCAGTAATTAAAGAGGCCGATAAGCACAAAAATAAACTGGAAGAAGACGGGACGCGCTTTGCCAAAGAAATTCTGGATGAATCCCGAAAAGAAATTTTGGGCATAAAAGAAGAAAACCGGCAATATATTGAAGGCCAGATTTCCAAGGCCAGAAAAGAGATTAAAGAAGAGTCTGAAAAGCTGGCAGTACATATCATGGAAAAAGTACTTGACCGGAGGCTGGCCCAATGAAAAATCGTATCATATTCGAAAAACGACTGCGTAATATTTTTGCTTCATTTCTCTTTATTCACCTTATGAGTTCATCAGCATTCGCTTCCGGCCCTTCATGGCGACCGATTTACGATGAAGTTATGCTATGGATCAACTTCTTCATTCTGGTTTTTATAATAGTTAAATATGGCAAAAAGCCTTTGGTCAACTTTTTACAAGGCCGGAAAGATGAAGTCGCAGATGAAATTCACCGGCTTCAAAAACAAAAAAATGCCATTGAAGCGAAAATAAAAAAAACCCAATCAATAATTGAAGAAAGCAGCGTCCGGTTCGATCAAATCAAGTCACGGATCATAGAAGACGGCGAGCGCTCGAAACAAAAAATGATTGAAGACGCAAAGGCACAAAGTAAAAATATTATTGAAGTTGAAAAACTAAAAGCCAAAAATCATATTGTACAGGCAAAAGACATGTTCATGTCCGAACTGGTGGATGAAGCCAGCACACTGGCCTTAAACCGGCTTCCATCAGAAATTAATGATTCGGACCACAACAAATTACTGGATCTTTTCATTTCAAATATTTCTGAAGCCCCTAAACAAAGAGCGTAACGGCTTTTATTGTCCGTAACGACAATCAAATATTTTTTCAAAAAGCGGGAAACGGTTTTAAAGGCCGACTCCCGCTTTTTATTTAGGATTTTCCAAACCATAAAAACAAATTCTATAAAATGATAAAAATCTTATGATCGCTTTTCTGACCACCGGAATAATACTTGGACTGTCTGCGGGCATTTCCCCAGGCCCGCTTCTGGCGCTGGTCATTTCAGAAACATTGCGCTATGACATGAAATCCGGAATCAAGGTGGCGCTCGCACCGATCATAACGGATGCCCCGGTCATCATGACAACCCTTCTACTGTCCGCCAGCCTGACAAAATTCAATTATATTTTGGGGGGCATCTCTTTTGCCGGCGGGTCATTTATTTTATATCTCGGCATCAACAGCATCCGCAGCAAAGGGACTGCCGTGAAAATTGACAACAGCCCTTCAAAATCGTTTCAAAAAGGCATACTGGCCAATGCCTTGAGCCCGCACCCTTACTTGTTCTGGTTTACGGTTGGTGCCCCCATTATGACCAAAGCGATACAACAGGATGTTTATTGCGTGGTCAGCTTTATTGTCGGCTTCTATATGCTGCTGGTGGGATCAAAAATAATGCTGGCCGTTATTGCCGGAAAATCCAGGTCATTTTTAACCGGCAGAGCCTATATTTTTATCATGCGGGTGCTGGGTATCATACTGTGTATTTTTGCCGGGTTTCTTTTCAAAGACAGCCTGAGATACGTTGGCCTATTGTAACCTTTGATTCCATTTAAATTTGACCTTATTACAAGTATTTGATAAATACGGAATCATTACAAAATCTCAAGCAATCACTTTGAAATAACATTCTATAAAACCTGAAACATAACAGGAGGCCCCCTATGGAAGCCATTTTGCAAAAAATATGGGAAATTACCACCATTTACGGAATTAAAGCCATCATCGCACTGCTGATTCTGTTTTTTGGACGATTAATCGCCAAACTGGTCACCAGAATCGTTAAGCGAATAATGGAACGAAGTAAAGTCGATCCCACCATCGTCAAATTTGTCGGCAACCTCACCTATATTGCATTAATGGCTTTTGTTATTATTGCCGCCCTTGGGCAGCTCGGCATACAAACCGCCTCATTTATTGCCGTCGTTGCTGCCGCCGGTCTTGCGATTGGTCTGGCGCTTCAGGGATCATTGTCAAATTTCGCCGCGGGTTTCCTGATGATCATTTTCCGGCCGTTTACTGTTGGTGATTTTATTGAAGGGGCCGGAGTGGCAGGAACTGTTGAGGAAATATCAATTTTTACAACCGTTCTAAATTCCCCGGACAATAAAACAGTCATCATTCCAAACGCAAAACTCAGCGAAGACAATATTGTCAACTGGACGACTAAAGGCACCCGCCGGGTGGACCTGGTGATGGGGATCGGTTATGAAGATGATATTGACAAGGCGCGGCAGATCATGAAGGACGTGATTGCAAAAGATGAAAGAATTTTAAAAAATCCTGAACCGCAAATTGCGGTGGTTGAACTGGCGGACAGCAGTGTCAATTTTGTGGTTCGCCCCTGGGTAAACGCAGGAGACTACTGGGATGTTTATTTTGCATTAACGGAAAATATCAAAAAAACCTTTGATGCCCAGGGAATCAGCATCCCCTTCCCACAGCGGGATGTACATATGTATGAGCATAAGGCAGAAGGTTGAAGGTGGAAAGAATAAGGTTGAAGGTAGAAGGTAGGAAGGCTGAAGGAGAAAGCAGTAAAAGTCGAGAAATAAGGTGTCAGGATTAAAAAACAGATAAAATAATCAAATCGCAGCCGGAATGTATCGCCTCCGACTGCGATTTTTTTTGAAAAAAGCAACATACCTGGTGGCTGTGAAAAAAGTTCAAGTCCAAGGCGCACAAAGACTGAGGAGCGAGGCGTAGCTTGCTACGTTGAGCGACGAAGGATGCCGTGCAACACAGGAATTGAGCTTTTTGCGCAGTCACACTGTCAAAGAGCGATGCTTCTCCTACCCGTCCACTTCTCCAGTCTGCCCACGGTTTTCAATAATTTCGGCGGCGGGCTGAAGCTGAAACCGAGAATGCGCCAGTTGATAAACTCCATGATCAAACCGTTTTCTTTCAATGCTTCCAAGTACGCAAAATCCGTTGTGGACGGCCAGGCCTTAAGCTGCCCCCGGACCCACACCGGCAAACCGGCTTTGGTTGCCTTATCCGCCCATGCATCCACACCTTTGACCAAAAAACCCAGATGCTGCACCACAATCCTGCCGTCCGGATCCAGGCTCTGAGTATAGAAGTCTGATCCGGTTACAGGTTCCAACAACTCCAGTTCAACCCCTTTGTGATATGCCAGTCCCAGCTTTCCGGAAATGCTGCGTTCACCGCCCTTTTCCCGCCAGAATACAGGGGAACCGGTGGCGATAAAAAACGGCCCGAATCCCTGTTCCTCGAGTTTTTCCGCGGCTTTCTCCACGTCCGGCACCACCAGGCCCAGCTGGTGGACTTTAGCCAATCCATATTCTTTCATGAAATCATCGGCCAGATCGTTCACTGCCTGGGAAAAATCGTCGGCTTTTAATAAATCATCAAAATAAAACATTACTCTACCTCACATGTCATTATAATGGACCGTAGGTCGGGATTCTTTCCCGACACATCATGGGAATCGTAAGGCATTTGGCGCCGGGAAAAAATCCCAGCCTACCTTCCCTGCCTCAATTATTTTAAATAAATAATCATGATGGATAGGCAAAAATTAATTTACCACGGAAAACTCAGAGATAAGCATGTAAAAACATATAATTCTCCCTGTGTCCTCTGTGATCTCTGTGGTGAAAAAAAAGGACTTTTTCCGCAGCCATCAATTAGAAATCGGAAAGATTCTGATAAAACATCACCGTCGCCGGGCTGGTGACCGTCGGGTCTGTCACCACATTGATGCAGGCCGGTTTGCCGGACTCAATGGCCCGCTTAATGGCCGGAACAATATCTGCATCTTCCGTCACCAGTTCCCCGTATCCGCCCAGACCTTCCACCATCTTTTCATAATTCCGCATACCCAGTTCCGCGCATGTACATCGGTCATCGCCGATACTCATCTCCTGGGAATGCTTGATCATACCCCAGGCGCAGTCATTATTGACCACGCATATAATTGGGATATTATGCCTGACCGCTGTATCAAACTCCATGCTGTTGAAGCCAAACGACCCGTCTCCATTAAGAACAATCACGGGCTTGTCCGGATGTGCCAGCTTTCCGGCAATGGCGAACGGTATCCCTGTACCCAGGCACCCCAACAAAGCCCCGGTAGGGATCAGAACGCCGGCCGGATGTGACGAAGTAAAGCCGGCCAGTCCATAATAACTGGTGTCTCCGCCGTCAGCTACATAAAACGCATCCTCTCCGAAAACTTTCATGATCTGTGCCACCAGCCGGTTGGGATGAATGGGATCAGACGGGGTTTTGCGTTGTTCCAGTTCCGTGGTCAAAAAGGCGGCATAGGCGTTTTTCAGCTTTGTAATCCACTCGCCATGATCACGCTTTTCCACCAGGGGAACAAGCTGATCAAGCACATCCCCGCAGTCTCCCACCAGCCCGACTTCTGAAGTTCGGTTCCGGTCAATCTCATGTTCTTCGATATCGATCCGGACCACCTTTGCGTCGGGGAATAACTTGGTAGCCTGCATCACCCAGTTGAAGCGGACCCCGGCGGCAATGATCACATCCGCCTGGGGCGCTACGGTCATGACACCGGTAAACCCGCCGTCATTGATTGACAGCGTGTGACGGTCCGGCAATGCGCCCCGCCCATTATTTAACAGGGCAAACGGAAATCCGGTCTTTTCCATAAACGTTTTGAGTACATCTTCGCACCCGCTCAACCGAACACCGCTGCCGCCAATAAACAAGGGTCTTTGAGCGCTGTTAATAACTCTGGCAGCTTCTTTGAGTTCTGATTCATCCGGGTGGGTGGATGATTTATGCGTCTTTCGAACCGGCATGTTCACGTCTTTCTCATCCATCGAAACAAAAAGGATATCCGGGGGCAGTTCCAGAAAAACCGGGCCCGGTCTCCCCATGGTTGCCTGGCGAAAGGCAATGGCAAGATATTCCGGGATACGTTTGGTTTCGTAACAGGTGGCACACCACTTGGTTATGGGTTTCACTACATCAATCTGGTTCATTTCCTGCAATGCACCGGTCAGGTCATCCCGCATCGGATGCCGCCCGCAAAGCACGACCAAAGGCATATTATCCAGGTATGCATTGGCAATGCCTGTGAGGGCATTGGTGAACCCCGGACCGGCAGTCACCAGACACACACCGGGTTCATTCTTATAAATCGACCATGCATGGGCCATCATGGCCGCCGCCTGCTCATGGCGCACATCAATGGTACGGATATTATATTCCGTAAAGCCGTCTAAGATATTTTCAATGTGCCCGCCTGAAATGGTAAAGACTGTACTGACATGCTCATTTTCCTTTAAATACTTTGCGACCAGGTGACCGCCGAATATTTCAGCCATGCGTTCCTCCTTTTATTTTAATATAAATTCTTTTCACATCACCATATTAATACCGTCTTCAAACCACTGGGCATAAATACTCATCCCCAGCACTTTGAGTTTACCTTCTGCAGCGGCATTGAATGACGCATCTTTTTTCTTGCTTGTCATCACAGAAAATCCGGTTGCCGCGTCTTTCCAGACCAAGGCCACATCGTAATTTTTCTGATCACCGGACACTGAGGATAGTTTGCCCTTATCAAAAATAAACATCCTGGCCCGCTCGTTGTCTTCCGTTTTTATCAGAATTTTTGCGCTGATCTTGCTGATATATTTTTTGAACGCCTTGTTGGTCATGGAAGCGATTTTTAAAATATTATACAGCGCAAACAGCAGTACTGAAAATTTCATCGGCCCCTCCTTTAAATAAAAAGTAAACACTTATTACCCGAACTGTTTAACGATATGGAGATTTCCATATGCAAGGCATTTAATGACGCAACCATAGTTAGACCTATTGCAAGTCATTAATAACGAAGCAGATGGGAATCTCCGAGAGTTAAAATTTTATTACTGTTTTCATGGCCCTGTGCTTTTGCTTATTCAAATTCACCTCGATCATTTGCTCATAGTCTTCTATGCCAAACTTATGGGTAACCAGGGTATCGGCCTGAATTTTCCTGTTTTTCATCAAATCCAGTGCAATCTCAAACACATGTTGTTTTTTGCCGTTAAACACCACATGCCCGTAGGCATACACCCCTTGAACGGTCTGCAGCTTGAGCCACAGGGGAGTTAAATCCAGTTTCACATCCCCGCCAATCCCCACTACACTCAGTGTTCCCATAGCAGCCATCAGTCGCATGCTTAAATTTAATGTTGATGAATGTCCCACTGTATCATAGATGCGATTGAACCCCCCCATGGGGATCTCCATGCCGAGCATCGGTTTATAAACTTTTGCCCCGGTGATCCTGGCTGTGCGCTTGAAAATATCCTTTGCCGGTATGACTTCATCCGCGCCTGCTTTTTTTGCCATATCCTCAGCAAAAGAAGACGGCTCAATGACCGAAACGCTGCATTTGGGAACCAGGGCCTTTATCGACTGGATGGTCAGGTTCCCGATCACCCCGCCGCCAATCACCAGCACCGTATCATCTTCTTTCGGCATGTTGTCGAATATTGTCTGCAATGCCACGGCCACAGGTTCCGTCATGACTGCAGATTCAAGACTCAGTCCTTCAGGGACTTTGTAAAGCTGAGACTTGTGGGCTGAAAGAGTTGGTGCAAAACCGCCATTAACACCGCTGTTGGTGCCTAAAAGCATGCCCGGTGGGAGGCTTCCTTCGGCAAAATTTTCACAATTGCTTGAGCGTCCGGCGCTGCATGGCCCGCATATTGGATCAATTCCCCGGGTTTCACATGTGAGACCCGGATTGACCGCTACGATATCGCCGTTTTGAAACCCCTGCACACTGGCGCCGGCTTCAATGATTTCGCCGACAATTTCATGTCCGAGCACGCAAGGGAAAGAGGTAAATGGAGATGCAGTGGGAGAGCCATTAAGCAGGATCAGGTTCATGTCGCTGCCGCAAAAACCGCAGTACAGGGTTTTAATTTTTACCCAGTCCGGGGTAAACAGTTTGGGCTCCGAAACATCGGCGAGTTGAACGGTTTTAACCGGCCCTTTGTAAAACACCTGGTTGCCGAAAAACGTCCGGAGTGTTTTGGCGGCGACAAATTGGGGAACATTAACATTAAACTGTAGCGCTTTCATCGTCCCTCCTCATGACATTATATCAAAAAATATTTTTTTCACGCCAAAATTCATTGGCGCAAAAAAACAAAATTAAGGTTTATTAATTACGCCTGAGTTGAGATGGAAAACATTTGGGAGAGAAGTTTACCATGATCAATGAACACAATATATGAACAATAACTCATATTGTCAATAAAAATTATTTATATTGATAACAAATTGTTATCAATATAAAATGAATTAAAATTCATTTTATTTATTATTGACAGCCCCCTTTCCGAATAGTATATTGAACATAAAAAAGGAAAAAATGCTTATGAGTTCGGTCCGGACCCCCAAACAGCAGCGCAGTATCCAGACAAAAAAACGTATCGTCAATGCGGGCTTTCATTTATATGCGCAAAAAGGCATTCACGGAACTAACTCCAAGGAAATAGCAGAAAAAGCCGGCGTTTCCATTGGCAGCTTTTATTCATATTTTAAAAATAAAAAAACCCTGCTCCTTGAAATACTCGAAGATTTTCTTGATCAGGTCTACCTGACCATCTGGAAAGAAATGGAAAACGTCACGATTAATGAATTGGGACGCAATGAGGTTAAATTCATCATTGAAAATGTTTTCAAAGCATATGACATCGCACCGACTTTTCACAGCCAGACCCATGCCCTGCGCTACTCTGACCCGGATATCAACCGGGCGTATGAACGCGAACGAAACCGGGAAGTGACCCAGATCCGGTACCTGCTTGAAAACAACAAACAGCGGATGCGGGTTTCAGACCAGGAGGCTGCGGCCATTGTTATTCACAATGCAGTGGAAAGCGTTGCCCATACCGTCAAGTTTATCGGGTCTAAGATCGATGAACAGCGACTGATTAATGAGCTGGCGGATATGATTAATAATTTTCTGCTGCATGGAAGTCAGGAAGGATAAATAATTTATACATCGTTGAGGAAAACAGATGGACCAGTGTACCCCTGTTGACAATGTGTTGGATGAGTTGCTTGCGCTTTTAAAGCTTGAAAAAATTGAGGAAAATATTTTCCGGGGGGATTCCCAGGACCTGGGATTCGGCAATGTTTTCGGCGGGCAGGTACTGGGCCAGGCGCTGTCGGCCGCCACCCAGACCGTCTCTGATGACCGGAGCGCCCACAGTCTCCATGGCTATTTCATGAGGCCGGGGGATCCTACCCAACCGATTGTCTACGATGTGGACAGCATCCGGGACGGCAAAAGTTTTACCACCCGGCGAGTCGTTGCCATTCAGAGAGGAAGGGCCATATTATCTATGGCCGCATCTTTCCAGGTGGAAGAAACCGGATTTGAACACCAGGACTTGATGCCTGATGATATTCCGGGACCCGACAGCCTGATGTCGGAGGTGGAAATGGCCCGGAAGATCAGCGACAAAATCCCGGCGTCCATCCGAAACCAGATTCTGTGCACCAAGCCCATTGAAATCCGGCCGGTCAACCCCATGAATCCGGTTGCCCCAAAAAAAGAATCCCCGGACCGGTATGTCTGGTTTAAGACCATCCGAAAAATGCCGGATGATCTCTCAGTTCACAAATACATGCTGGCCTATGCGTCTGATTTTGGCCTGGTCTCCACATCGCTGCGGCCCCATGGCAAAACCTTCTGGGATCCGAAAATGCAGGTGGCCAGCCTGGATCACGGCATGTGGTTTCACCGGGATTTTCGAATGGATGACTGGCTGCTCTATGTGATTCACAGCCCCAATGCGAGCAAAGCCAGGGGGTTGAACCACGGCAGTATCTATACGAAAGACGGGATCCTGGTGGCCTCCACGGCCCAGGAAGGATTGATACGGTATAGAGGGTAAGGGGATGAAAGTCGGACATCGAATGTATATGGCGTCGTAAAAATTACCATCTCCGGCGTTGTAGCGGTTTTTCAACCTCTCAATATACTTCATTTATTATTCTTTTATCACAGATTTTAAACCTGCTATGCATAGCAGAAATCACAACTTATGAGCACCCTCTTTGCCACAAGATATAGAATAATTAAAATCTGAAAAAATCGGTATCGCTACGTAAAGTTATCGATATTCCACACTGCTGGAAAATTTTGGAATACTGTAGTTTTTGCCTCCAGTTTAAAATTCTACCAAATCAATATCTCCTTGTTAATTGTACTCGAACAGAGATCAAGCACAATATATAGGGTGTCAACGTGTTTTATTTAGTAAAAGCCAAAATTATCGAGTCGGCTCTTAAAGTGCATTAATTGGAACAAAAAATGACCCAAATGAACACTGTTCATTTATTAGCAAAAAATCAAAATCTGTATAACCTTTTGATAATAAATAAATTAATATATTTTTGATAATTTATTGTTTTTTTGGTAATATTGTCGAAATTTTCAAAAATTTTCGGTTTCTGGAACAAAACGAGCCGACTCTTTAATAGCTAATGTTAGTCGATATATATTAGATAAAACGTCGTCATAAACAAACCGTAACAGGAGGAGTGACATGATCAAAGACGAAGGGCTCAAGGCAATCGCGGTCGAGATGTTCAGTATGACAGAGGAGGATATGGCAAAAGTGACTCCCGAAATGGAAAAGGCTACTTTAAACGCAACGGAAGCGCTCGATAAATATCGATTGGTCGCCGAAGTGGTCAGCTCCAAGTATTGTTATGCCGGGCTACAAGTTGGGCAGAAGTATGTGTTGGATAGAGCTGTAGAGATCAACGCACAAGAGAGTACGGCGCCCTTGTGCCTGGGGGCGATTCAGCCACTTTTTGAAAAGAGTACATCGTTGTTAGACCGCATGTACCAAAAGGGTGATATAACCGCTTTTATGGCGGGATTTAGATGCACAGATCCTGGTCTCGAACTGGGAGGGTTGGGAACTGTTGAGTTCAAGATTTCGATTGAGGAGAAATAGTCACTGCGGTATCGAAAAAAACCAATTGAAACGCCGTTTTCGTTACTTATTGTCTTTAAGTGATGGTTGAAATGAAGGCTCACGTAGGAAGAAATACAACAAATAATATATCTCGACTAACAAATGCGTGAACCGAACGCTTGTCGCTACGATCCTCGCGTCGGTTACGCATAGTGTTATGAGGCAACAAAATCAGGTTCAGGGAGTAGAAACATGTCATGGGTTTATTTGATAATTGCTGGCTTGTTTGAATGCGGATGGGCCATTGGATTAAAATATACTTTTGGATTTACAAAGCTTATTCCATCACTACTGACCGTCTCAGGTATGGTCATTAGTGTTTGGCTTTTATCATTGGCTATGAAGACTATTCCAGTAGGCACAGCATACGCCGTATGGACTGGCATTGGTGCGGTAGGAGTAGCAATATTGGGTATGATCCTATTTGGTGAATCACGAGACATCATCAGAGTTGTCTGTTTGCTTCTCATTGTATCCGGAATAGTGGGTCTCAAATTAGTTTCAACAGAATAACGGAGGTCTCATAACAAATTTTTAGAGCTAACGGCAATAGCCCTCGATAGGGCTTTTCCCAAAGCTTCGGTCAAATCATTTTTGTTAATCCACTGTCGGAGTAACCGCAGCTCAAAAAGGCGTTCGATCCAACAATTTTTAATAGTGCGCACTGTCAAAATCCTCCTATAGAGTACATATAGCAATAGCAATCCTTGCCAACTTATCCCAAATAAATCAATATATTGCGGCGAAAAATTTTTCTCAATTAGCGCCCCTCTAATCGCCCATAATCGCCACCACCCTCGCCGGCGCCGCCGACGCGCCGACAATCTTCAACGGAAGAACCGACACCTTAAATCCGGATGACGGCAATGCGCCTAAGTTGACCAGCTGCTCAATGTGACAGTATTCTTTTTTAATTCCCACCCGGTGGGCAGCCCAGAACACTTCCCGATTATTTGTATGTTTGGATGTTTTAATCTGGTCCTTTAGCGGCGTATCCCATCCCCACTGATCAATCCCCATCACCTTTACTCCCTGATCAATCAGCCATTCGGTGGCCTCAGCACTCATGCCTGTACCTTTTAACCAATAATCCCTGGTTCCCATGTATTTGTCCCGACCGGTGCGGATCAACACAATGGTTCCCTCGTTGATGGCAGCGCCGGTTTTTTCAAGATCTGCCTGTATGTCATCTGCCGTAATGGGCGCCAGCTCTTTTTTATATGCCATGTCAATGACCACCCCATCGCCGAAACACCATTCCAAAGGAATTTCATCAATGGTTTTTGCCGGTTTTCCGCCGGATTCCGGGCCGTAATGCCAGGGTGCATCCAGATGGGTGGTGGAATGAACGCCCATGCTTTTTATGGTATCATCCGCCCAGCCGGTAAAATTTTCCGGAAACAGCCGAAACGGCAACCCCAGCCCCCGGATGAGCAGTCGGCCCAGGCCGTGTTTTTTATGTTTAATCTTTACGCGCATGAACCACGGATCGTTTTTTGAATAGCAAATGGGTTTGGATAAATCGATTATCTGACGGGTCATTTTCCAACCTCCGGGATTATGATGACTAAAAATGAATTATTCGAGATTCACATTTAAAAAATAAACCACAGGACACAGAGACCTCAGAGCAACAAAATAAATCTGCTCTCTGGGCCCTCTGTGGTAACATATGATAATAAAATACCATCAACCTTTGAATGTTCGATTGTGAACGTTTTCTTAAACGTTATAATTTATTGCATTCAATGCCTGCTAATATTAGTATTTCAGAAACCATATCATAGAATCAAAATAGTTTACACCATAAGGATCAATTATTCGAATGAAAACAGCCCGTGGTAAAAAGGAAATCAGGCAAATCCGGGAAAAAATTCTGGAAAGCGCTTTGGATATTATCGTGTTTAAAGGACTTGACGGACTGACCATGCGGAATCTTGCCCAAAAAACCGGAATGACAGCGCCCAACCTGTATAATTATTTTTCAAACAAGGATGAAATTTATATCCATATCATTATCCGCGGGTTTGACATGCTCTATGCCGACCTCAAGGCCGCCTATGATCTTCATGAAGATAAAGCCGACCGCTTAAGGGCCATGATCGATACCTATATGACTTTCGGCATAAGCAAACCCCGGTATTATGACATCATGTTTACGCGCCCCACTCCCAAGTACAATGACTACATCGGCACCCCGCTGGAAAAAATCTCGAAAATCGAATATAAGATTTCAATGGATATTGCGGCCCTTGCCATAAAAGCGGCTGCAGACGTTATAGGGCCGTCTGCCGGAGAAGAAATACTCACCCGGCGACTGGTCCAGTTATGGAGCCTGATACACGGGATGATCACCTTAAACAACAGCCAGGTGATGGGTTATGTCGCTGAGTCCGCTGAGCAGGTATATCAAAAAATCATTGATGAGGTTATTGATTCGCTGAAATAAAGACCTGGATTCGGAGGAGCCGGCTTTGGGTGACCCTGGAAGGGGCTTTATCCCACGAAAATTTGTTGTAAAGAGAATTCAGAATACTGAATGCTTTGCTATAATATTCCGGCAAGGCCGCTGGGCTCTGACCTGGCCTCAGAGACCAGGTTTTGAAAATCAAAGAAAGCCATATGAAAAAACTTTTACTTGACATTTTTTTCAAACTCTGAACTTAGTTAAATTTAACATTGTTAAATTTACTATGTAATCATATTTTACGAAAGGAAAACGAAAATGACAAAAGTAATCGTTCTCGGGGGATGCGGCGCGGTGGGCAGTGTGGTGGTGAAAACTCTGGCTGCGCAGGATATTTTTTCACAAATTATCATTGGCGACTTCAACCAGCAGCGCGCCGATACCATCATATCCGAAAACCCGCAAAATAATATTTCATTTATAAAAGTCAACGCCGAAGACCCGCAAAGCATCCAAAGCGCCATTGTCGGATGCGATCTGGTCATCAACTGTATCGGCCCGTTTTATAAAACCGTTAAAATCATCTTAGCGCAGGTGATTGAAGCAAAAATCAACTATGTGGATGTATGTGACGATGTGGATGTGACCTTTGAAATCTTTGAACTGCATGAAAAAGCAAAAAACGCCGGGATCACGGCCTTAATCGGCATGGGCAGCTCCCCGGGCGCCACCAACCTGCTGGCAAAATTCGCAGCCGACAACCTGCTGGATAAAACGGATGCGGTTGACATATTCCATGCCCACGGCGGAGAACCCATTGAAGGCGAAGGGGTGATCGGGCACCGTTTTCACTGCATGAGCATTGATATTCCCATGTTTTTAGACGGTGAACTGCGTTATGTTAAATTTTTTGAAGAAGACGGCATTGAACTGCGGCGGACATTTGATTTTCCGGCTATCGGCAATGATATTAATGTATATCCTTATCCTCACCCGGAACAGGTCACCATACCAAAGTATATCCCCCTCAAACAAGTTACCAACCGGGGAACCGTGCTTCCGGATGAATACTATACCCTGACCAAGGACGTCTGCAAGGCAGGCCTTGCCAGCCGTGAACCGGTTGACGTTAAAGGGCAGTCGGTCATTCCCTATGACTTTGCCATGGCTTACATCATCAGGGAAAGAGAACGAATATTAAAAGAAACCGATTTCGGCGGTCAGCGCGGGTGTTGCTCAGTGGTGGTAAAAGGAAAAAAAGACGGAAAATACCAGGAATACCGATTTCATATGGCTTCACAAAGCGAGGCCCTGGGAGAAGGCACCGGTATACCGGCTGCCATGGGTGGTATTTTAATGCAGCAGGGAAAAATTACCGAAAAAGGGGTCCTTCCCCCGGAAGGCTGCGTGAACCCGCTTGACTTCATTGACCTGATTACAAAGATCATGCGCCTTGACCAAAAGGACAAGGACAGCCATAAAGAGTTCGGCGGTGTGATTGTGCAGAAAATTGATGAAGAGGGCAATATAGAAATCATCGACATTTAATCAGGCAACAAGCTGGAGCAGCTCAGGAACTGCGTTATTCAGCCATCGAAGTAGCACACTACGTCTTCAGGCTGAAGTGCCTTGTTCCTGAACCGCTCCAACTTGTTACAATCATTATTATAAGTCTAAATAAAATGATAAATTTAAAAACCATTTTATACATTTCATTTCTGATTTCATATTCACAAATAAAATGTATTTTTTTGAAAATGAAACTTTATTGAATCAAACAAACATTGCCTCTTTAAATGGTAGATATAATGACTGATCAGCAAAAAAATAAGTATATTCTGGCAATTGATCACGGCACTTCCGGCATCAAGGCGGCCATTGTTTCTACACACGGCCAGGTCATGGATTATGAATATGAAAAGACAGCCATCTCCTTTTTACCGGACGGCGGCGCGGAACAGGACCCGGACGACTGGTGGCAGGCGCTTTTAAAAGCCTGCTCCCGCCTGGTTGCCAATGCAGCGGTCAATCCAAAAGACATTGTGGCGATTGCTGTTTCCAGCACATTCTCCACAACGGTAGCGGTGGATAAACACGGCAAACATTTGATGAACGCCCTCACCTGGATGGATTCCCGGGGCGCCCCCTATGTAAAAAAAATCGTGGGCGGGTTTCCCAGTATCGACGGATACGGTATTTTCCGGATCATGAAATGGATCCCGAAAACCGGCGGCGGCCCTACCCTTTCCGGCAAAGACGACATTGCCCATGTGCTGCTGATTAAAAACGAATTTGCCGATGTTTACAAAAACACCCACATGTTTTTACCCAGCAAGGATTACCTGAACCTGAAGCTCACCGGCAATTTTGCAGCATCCTATGATTCCATGCAGCTTTTCTGGGTATCGGACATCCGGGATATCCATAATATCTCCTATGATGAAAAACTGATTTCCCTGCTGGACCTGGACCCGGAAAAACTGCCGCCTATGGCTGCGTCCACCGACACCCTCGGCACCGTCCGAAAAGATATAGCGGAAACAATCGGTATTTCTTCGGATGTCAAAGTGGTGCTCTGTTCACCGGATCACCAGACCGCGTGTATCGGGTCCGGCGCGGTGGACGATTTTGCCGGCCACCTCTACATCGGCACGTCTTCATGGATCCAGGCGGTGATCCCCTTTAAAAAAACCGACGTGTTCCATTCCATTGCCTCTTTTCCCACCGCCATACCCGGCAAGTATCAGTCCGTAAACGAGCAGGACATGGCTGGCGGGTGCCTGAGCCACTTGTTTGACAATATTCTGTTCTATGACAACGAACTCAAATCTGATCAAATACCCGATCCATACGCGCACATTGATGACATTGCCGGACGTGTGACCGCCGGCAGCCATAATCTAATATTCTTGCCATGGCTCAACGGTGAACGAACCCCGGTGGATGACACAAATTTGCGGGCCGGTTTTTTCAACATGTCCAAAACCACGACCCAGGATCACATGATCCGGGCGGTGATGGAAGGGGTTGCCTATAATACCCGCTGGAGCTTAAAATATGTGGAGCGGTTCATAAAACAGGAACTCACGCCCATTAATTTCATCGGCGGCGGTGCCCAGTCCGATGTCTGGTGCCAGATTTTCGCCGATGTGTTAAACCGGGACATCCGCCAAGTGGAAAATCCGAGGCAGGCCAATGCCCGAGGCGCGGCATTCATCGCATCTGTGGGTCTCGGATATATCACATTTGACGATATTCCCCACTTGACCAAAATTCAGAAAACCTTTTATCCGAACCCGGACAACCGCAAAACATATGATGAACTCTACAACATCTTTATCCGGCTGTACCGGAAAAACAAATCGTTGTATCGGCGGCTCAACACCGTGTAATTTTTTTCATGGACAAATAACGAATCAGTATTAATTTCTAAAAAGAATTTATCAATCTTGATATTAAGATTCATTCCGTTTACACCATGAAAAAAGGATTCGTTGCATATGGCCCTGTCTGTTGTCAACTTATACCGGGATATCTTGCCAAAAACCAATTGCAAAGATTGCGGATTCCCCACGTGTATGGCGTTTGCCAGCATGGTGGTGTCTGAAAAACACCCCATTAAAAACTGCCCGTACCTGACACCGGCAATTATTAAAGTCTGTGAAAAAGAACTCGCCGAACAATATGCCGCCGGCAAATGGCTGAGAAGAGACATGAAAGAGGATGCCCTGAAATGGGCAAAGGAAAAATCTGCTTCCATGAAAATTGAGGACCTGCCGGGCAGAATCGGGGGAAAGCTGATTGAAAAAGACGGCACACCCGCTCTGGAACTTCCCTATTTTAACGAACACATTATTATCACCCCGGACCGGATCATGCACAAAGACGGCTCTGCCATGACGCGATATGAACAGGTGTTTATATACATCCACATGGCCCAGGGCGGCAACGCCCTTCCCTCGGGCAAATGGCGAAATTTCGTGGAATTTCCCAATACGGTTTCCAAAATGAAATCCATGATCGAACAGGTGGAAACTCCATTAATTGAAAAATTCCAGGACCACACCGAAGCTTTGACACAGGCAGCATTGAAAATCGGCGGTATCAATAAACATGACGAATATCCCACCAGCGATGTGGCCATGCTGTTTGCCCCCCTGCCGCGGGTGCCGGTGATGCTGATGTTCTGGGACGGAGAAGAAGAAGACGGGTTCGGTGCGGAAGCAAAACTGTCGTTTGACGACACCATTACCGAACACCTGGACATTGAATCCATCATGTTTTTAAGTGAGCGCCTGCGGGAACTGTTGTGTGACTTATCAGAATGAGAAAATTGAATAATTTTCAAATCGGCCTGACCGATTTTTTGGCTACAAATGGTACAACCCAGGTATAAAAATGGTAGCTTGAATTTAATCTGACAGACACCTTTTCAAAACCGGTACCTGTCAGATCAAATACGAACTAGTACAATTTAGGAAAAATTTAAAATCCAATAACCAAACCGATATACCCTCCCCATGTCAGGTAGTCATCTATGGTCCCTCTGTTTCCGCTTATCCGATCAATTGATTCCCATTGGGTGAAATGATAGTCAAGACGTCCTGCACACTCGAGCATGAAACGCTCTTACGATTTCTTTTTGAAACTCAGGCCTAACGTATATCAACCAGTTCCACCAAAACCGTTTTCCCCTTTAGTTCTTCAATAAACACCAGACCGATGCCAGGAGCATAATATTTGTGCTCGATTTCACCCGGTTCCAGCGGCGTCCACTCCTTGGTCTTCAAACAGTCATCAAAATCCCCGTATTCAACTTCAACACCTGCATTCAGCGTCAGGACTCTCCCCATATCTTCTGCTTCATCCTCGTAATATTCCTGTTTGTATGAAAGACCCGGCATGGGATCAGCCAGCATCAGGATTCCCGCTTCTGCGCCGTCTACACCGGCCTCCCATGACCCTTCGGTACTGGTCTCGATCAGGTTCCAGTCATCATCGTATATGTATTCAACGGTTTCTTCGCCAAAGTACCAGACATTCCCGTAATTATCCCAGGCATACCAGTCAAATGTCTCTTCCTCGATAAACCAGTCATCCTCTTCTTCAATGTAAATCCATTCCACATCGTAAACCACTGTGCATAGGACCCCGAGGATCAGCCTGGTATCATAAGTCGCGGTAATCTCGTTTAGGATCAATTCGTCTTCTGTTTCAGCCAGGTAGACATAGGTCTGGCCGAATGCCATCGGCAGATAAAGATTATCTTCAGGATCATTAAAATCAGCGGGATTGACTGCCGGAACCGCCACCGTCTTTGCTTTGACAATATCACTTGAAAAACCGACCAGCAGCATCAGAGTAAAGGCTAACGTAAAAAAATTCATTGCTTTTTTCATCACTTACCTCCTTTGTTGACATGTTGTATTATCAAGTAAGCTTGAATGCTTACCATTCTCTGGAGTAAATATTAAGATGAATACGTTACCCCATGCTTACCCCAACATTATGATTTGGTAAGGTTTGAATCAAAGGAAGGCTGAATCTGGATTAATACATTGAATTAAAAACAGATAACTGAAGTAAACGTGCAGAATGGAAAGCAGTAATTGGCTAGACGAAAATAAAAAAAATGATACCGAAAAACGATCTCAGACAGTTTAAAATTGCGTATCAGGTTTTATCGGGAATGATTCTTTTTTTTTTAAAACAGGTAATTAATTGCAAAGTTTATCCGATAAGCGGTTTCTCCGGACAACGTTCCAAACGCATCGCCGGCCGTAAATATTGCCACACTGGATTCGATTTCAATATCGTCCCATTCCTCGACAGTGAGCGCGATATCCCATTCTTCCCCAATGGCTTTACTGATCCCCTCCGGTTCGGCTTCAAGGTCGGATTCCCATAAAAAAAGGGCGGGATAGTCCTGGCGGTAGCGATGATAAATAAAATCAATAAAGCTGGATTTCCCGAGGGGAAACCCCGCGGAAACCGTTACGATATGAAGATTTGACAGATCCGGGTTCAGCAGTTCCCCGTAGTACTGAAACCGTTTATCCCCTTCGTTAAAACCGGTTTGACGAAAAGACCGGTTCTTTTCATCTTCAGGGTTCCGGTCACCTGATCCCCAGGCATATCCAAGGGTCATTGCCATATTATTCAATATTCCGGTATGCCAGGTGATACCAGTATCAAACCCCCATCCTGAGACATCACGGCTAATAATTTCATCAACCACGCGGCGGCCGTCGTCTGTCTCCTCAAATGCAAGCAGTTTTTCCTTCCCTGTTAACCCGGCAATATCCACCCAATATTCAAATTCTCCCCTATCACCTGATTCAACTTCACCGGACACGCGGGCGCCATACCAGAGCAAATCCGCATCACGCTCATCTTCCTCATACGGGCTGACCGTATCGCCGACCTTCGGCTGACTAGAGTGGTCATTCTGGTAAAGGCCAAACAGATCCAGCCGCAATGCGTCATCTTGTCTCAAAGCATCATTCAGGTTCCATGCAGTATGGCTTAAAATTCGAAAAATATCTTTGTGTTTAGGTTCTATTCGGCCTTCTTCAGTGGAACTGGGTGCCAGCTCCTGGGCAACGGCAATTTCTGAGTGTAACCCGACACCGTCATAATGCAGGCGGATGCTGTCAAGTTGCTCATCCCACCACCATTGACGTTCATCTTCATAGTTCTGACGACCGACCTGCAGGCTGCCGCTGCTTTCTCCAATATTATCAAAAAAAATCCAGCTCTCTGTCCGTTCGAAAATCCATTTGTTGTCGGTTTTTCCGATTTCGGAATAGTACTCGACTTTATATTGCACTTCGTTTTCAAGGAAAATAGACGTGTCCTCTGACAGCAGGTAAAAAAGTTCGACTTTCAACGCGGGTTCAATCTCCAGCAGATCATCTTTTGCTGCCGGGTCCAGTTCATAGTCACCCTTAAATTCGGATGAGAACTGCACTTCTCCGGCAAGATAAAACGGCCTATCAAATAATGAGCACTCGGTAAAATCCTCTTCATCAATATCATTGGGGCTTTCAACCAGTTTACTGTATGAGGATTTAAAATCTTCCGGCAGCTCTGAGCTGTCTTCGTCAAGATCCATCGCCAATCCGTGCCCAAAGAATATCAGCAAGAAAAATATCAGCAACCATCCGAGGAGACAGATGAATCTTTTCATAAAAGAGAGGCTCTCCTGCTTTCTGAAGAAATTGCGAAAAAAACTTATGCAGGTAAAATGACCTGAAATGAGCTGCCTTGATCCAGCACACTTTGTACCCGGATATCACCGTTAAATGCCTTGGCAATGGCCTTGGCCAGACTCAGCCCCAAGCCGATACCGGCCAGGGACCGGCTTCTGTCGCATCGATAAAACCGCTCAAAGATATGAGACAGCTCCTCTTCAGCAATACCTAAACCGGTATCCTCAACCCGGATATTAACATGATGATTATCTGTATTTACAGAAATCGTTACAGTGCCGCCATGCCGGTTATATTTGATTGCGTTCTCCAAAAGATTGGTGATCAGTCGTTGCAGTTTACTCTTGTCTCCTTGAAGAAATAACCTGTCAGGCAGAACCGTGACCAGTTGCACTTCTTTTTCCTTTGCAATGGGATCAAATAATTCGCAAGCCGATAAAATCAATTCAACAATATCCAGTTTCTCAGACTTAAACGGGCTGACCCCGGCTTCGGTTTCCGTGATATCCATCATGGTATTGATAATTTCAATCAGCTTATCGCATTCTTCGATGGTGCTGGCAGCCATCTCATTATAATCTTCAATAGACTCTTTTCCCATGAGTGTCATTTCGGCAATCCCCCGGATTCTCGTCAAAGGACTTCGAAGGTCATGAGCGACATTATCGTTCATTTCCCGCATGCCTTTAATTAATGATTGAATCCGGTCCAGCATGCCATTAAATGTATTTGCCAGTCTGTCTATTTCAAACAAGCGCCTCTTCACTTCCACCCGTTTGTCAATGGCACCCTTTGATATCTCAATGGCGGTTTGGGTGACTTCCTCAACCCCCTTTAAGGCATGCCGCGCCAAAAACCAGCCGATGAATGCAGCAATAAAAAACAACGGAATCATCAGCATAAAAATAAGATTACGAAAAGTACTTAAATATTCATAATTGTCCTCCAATGACATTCCCATATTAAAAATAATATCCGGGCTGATAGTCCCATATATAGCTTGTACACTGTATTCATGCCCCGGAAGTGAAATGGTTTCAATGACATATTCTTTATTGTTTTGTAAAGCCGCCAATGCGTCTACAGATACGGTAACACCACTGAAATCCTTCATATCAGAGGATTTTAAAATCTCACCATCCGGCGATATCAGGCGAAAGAACACACTTTCTTCAGCTTCTTCCAAAATTTCCAATTCAAATTCCGCCATTAACTCCCCACGGCCTTCATGATCCATGATACCGGCAAATTCATAAAACTCTTCCATCAATTCATCGTCTGTATTTTCCATGGTAATCCGGGAAATCCGATAATAAAAAATTGAAAGTGCCAGCAACGATGTCAGGGTAAATATCAGGGCATACCATAAGGTCAGCCGGAACGAGAGTGTCTTCCGGTGGTTATAAAGTTGATTTAAGAACATATCCGACTCCGCGTATGGTTTGAATTAGTTTGTTTTCAAAATCCCTATCCACTTTATCCCGCAAATGACAAATCCGGGCCTCCACCACATTGGTCTGGGGGTTGAAATTATAATCCCAGACATGTTCCATAATCATGGTTTTGGACACCACCTGGCCGGCATTTCGCATCAGGTACTCAAGCAGGGAAAACTCAAGGGGCTGCAGGTCAATTATCTGGCCGGCCCGCTCCACTTTCCGGGTGTGGAGATCTAATACCAGATCACCCACCTCAATCTTTGTTGAAGTTGAGACGCCGGTGGAACGACGGAGAAGGGCCTGAACCCGGGCAAGGAGTTCAGAAAAGGCAAACGGCTTAGTCAGATAGTCATCACCGCCGGTTTTAAGTCCTTTCACCCGGTCATCCACGGTTCTTTTGGCGCTTAATATCAACACCGGGAAATTGATTCCATTATTCCGCATTTCTTCAATCACCGTCAACCCGTCAATCTTTGGAAGCATAATATCAATCACGGCCACATCATAGGGTTCATTTAATGCCATATGCAGCCCATCTTCCCCGTTATCCATATGGTCGACAGCAAAACCGGCTTCTTTTAAACCGCTTGAAACAAACAAAGCAATTTTTCTGTCATCTTCCACAAGCAATAATCGCATGGGACGAATTCCCTTTATATCATGATAATAAGAATAATCTTTTCAGCACACACGTATAGCTGGTCCAGCTATTTACTAAAATAACAATTTAAAAGCACCAATTCAACAACTTACAAAACATACAAGTAAGTTGTACCGGATTTGATGGAAGCTGTTGTTGCTTCAATATCAGGATTGGTCAGACACAAATGATCTCTCCGGAATAAATTGATGGGCATGACTGTTCCATGCACAATCCTGTTACTGGTTGAACAATAACAATTGAAAGTTACGCCGACATGATATGAAAATTACCATTTGGTAATATCAGGTAAAAATATGGAAGGATTTTAGGATGTTTAATACTTTTTATTGTGTATATTGTGATTAAAAAATTAAACCAATGAACAACAAGCTTCAGACGTCCAACGTTCAGCTTTCATAAGGAAGGGTTTTTAAGCTTTTCAGAGACTCATAAACCTATACGCGCTCATTTAAAATCTCTGACGCACAATTTCCGATACCTCAAGAACCTGAATCCTGTCGTCCAGATTTTCTGCTTTCACCGCGTCTTCCAGCATGACCGCACACATAGGGCATGCCACGGCAAGAATCTCAGCACCGGCATCAACCGCTTCCCGGACACGGACCCGGGCCGATGTTTCATCACCGCCGGACAGAATGTCCGTGAAAAAATTACCCCCGCCCCCACCGCAGCACAGGGCATTGTTGCGGTTCCGGTCCATTTCAACCAGAGTGACCCCAGGCACGGATCGTAATATCATGCGTGCAGATTCATAGTCCGTGTTATGACGTCCCAGGTAACATGGATCATGATACGCAATTTTTGCTTCCGGTTCTTTGTCTGAAAACGTAAGCCCGGCCATGGCAAATGCCAGCACCTGGGTATAATGAAACACCTGATACTGACCGCCTAAGGCCGGGTAATCATTTTTCAACGCATTCAAACTATGCGGAGACAGGGTGATTATTTTTTTCACATTCAATTTATTTAAGACCTTGATATTTTTCTCGGCCAGGTCTTCAAACAGGGCAGTTTCGCCCATGGCTTTGACATCATTCCCATCTGAATTCATGGCATCTGTTATGATGCCGAAAGAAATCCCCGCTTTTTGCAACAGGGTTACCACGGACCGGGCGATTTCCTGCCCCCTGGGATCATAGGTGCCCACATCATCTATAAAAAACAGGTGTTCCTGGTCTGAAAACAGCGCAACATCCAGCCCGTCAAGCCATTGACCACTTTTTTTAACCGACTTGCCGTATGGATTCCCATGGAGCTGTATTTTTGTCAGATAATCACGAACCGGTGCCGGAACCTGTCCCGCATCCAGAAGTGCTTCCTTTCCGGCGGTGAATGCCAGCAGCAGCCGGTCCCTGAATTCCGGAAACGCACAATGTTCAACACAATTGCCGCAGGTGGCGCAGGAAAACATGATTTCAGCAAACCGCTCACTGGCAGATATCTTTTCATCCAGCCATGCCCGAAGCAGCCACATGCGCCCCCCCGGTGAATAGGTTTCAAACCGGAAAGCCAGGTAAGCGGGACAGTTGATATCAACATAATTGCCAGGCAACTTGCAGTAGCCGCATCGAAAACATCTGTGCAGAATTTCTTCGTGTTCCATTTATTTTTTTTCCTATTCAAAAAGGCTAATTATTGTTTCAATCCAGGCTAACAATTTCCATTAAATAAGGACCCGGTACGGAAAAAAATTATTTTTCCCAGTTGCCCGGATTCATGATCTGGTTGGGGTCCAGTACGGACCGAATCCGGTCCATGAGCGCAAACGTATTCGGATCCATCTTATCTATGATTTGTTTTTGGGCAGGTTCTTCCGCTTTCCAGGGAATCCCACCGATTTTCAGCGCCGCCTCATTGGTTGCTTCCAAAGCATCGGATGCCCGTTTCACATCTTCTGCATCCGCCCGGTTAAATGCATAGGCAAAAAAGAACATCATGCAATGCCCGGCCCCGATAATGCGTGACCCCAGGGAATAACTGACATTGAATTTTTCCGCAATCGCCAGGCCGGCGCGATAGGCTTGGGGGAAATGTTCAATGGCCATGAGGGCGCCGACATATTCAAACCCCCCGCCCTTTCGGAGGTCTGCAAATCTGGCCAGGTCCGGAGACGGAATTTCCAAAAACCGGCCTTTTTGCGGCGGCGGCAGAGGCAGAAACCCGGCGATTTTTTGGTCAATATATTCCCTCACAGACGCCTGGAGCAGATTTCGCTTAAAAATCAATTCCTTTTTCGTATGCGCCCCATATGCAATATTAATATGAAGAAATCCCTTGGCCCAGGCCGGCTTTGGCGACATCCAGGGCGTCATATCTTCAGCCACCTGGGTACTGGTCAACCGGGATATGATTTCCGGCATCAGATCCGCATCTTCTGCCACAAAAATCAACACATCATTGTGTTTATAACTGGGGAACAGCTTGATTCCCAGCCGGGTGACAATCCCGGTGGTTCCGGCCCACCCCACAAACAGTCCGGACAAATCCGGCAACGGAGACCGGGCAAACCATTCGCCGGAAACACTACAGGAACCGGTCCGGATGATCTCACCGGAAGGCAAAACGACCTCCATGCCGGTGAGCATGTCGGAATGGGATCCGCCCAGCACGGACAGATGTCCGGAGCCGTGAATACAAACATTACCCGCCATGGTGGCAATAGGTGGTGCATCCGGCATGGAATGCTTTAACTGCGGATGATGCTTTTTCAGATAGGATTTGAGCATTCCCTGGGACGCACCGCCCTCGACCACCGCATAGCGGCTTTGCGGGTTCACTTCAATGATGTGATTCATGCGCTTCATATCGACAATAATGCCGCCTCTCAACGCACGGGTCAAACCGGATAAAACCAGCCCGGCCCCCATGGGAACAATCGGAACTTTCAGTTCATTGGCCAGCAAAATAACCTGCTGAACTTCTTCCGTGTTTGCCGGCATCACCACGGCATCCGGTGCTGCTGCCGGCATGGTGCCTGGATCCATGGAATACAGGTACCTCTCTTCTGCTTCCCCGGAAACAAATCCAGGACCGACTATTTTTGCCAGTCGATTAATCAGATCAGTTGTCATATTATTCTCCCAAAGCTATTTGAACCAGATCGCTGACCAGAATCGGCATCAGCCCCTGTTCCGCGACTTCCTGGCCTAATGTGGCCATACAGAACGGACAGTTAAACACGCAATAGGTTGCGCCCACAGACAGCATATCATTAATATTTTTTTCCACCAGTTCATCGGCCAGTTCATCCCGCTGATGGGCCCTCGGAACCCCGCCGCAGCAAAGCGCATTTTCCCGGTCATACTTTCTCGGCACCCGCTCGGCCCCGATTTTTTCAAATATCTCATCTAAGACCTGATCTGTTTGAGGGCAGAGACGGTTTGAACACGGTCGCTGATAAACAATTTTTGCATTAATCGGCTTGATGTGATCTTTTAAAATATCCAGTCGCTGATTGTAATAATCAAACTGATGAATCGGTTTAAACGGGACCTCGATACCATAGGCATCGGCAACACTGGTATAGGTTCCGTAGCACTCATCATGAAAACAGACCAGTTCATTGGTGTCCGAATCTTTCAGATAAAAGGACATGATATTGTCGATCATCTGGGGAACACGTTCCCGGATGGTGGAATTTTTCGCAAAATGGAGCCACATGATATTACAAAAAATATCCGTACCCACAATGGTGGATGCCCCTTCAAACAGTTTTCCCCGAACGCATCCGGTGAGCATAGGAAACGCGCACATATCCACCACCGGGCCGGAAACCGCCTGCTTGGTAATTCTTCCCTTGGGCGCCATCATGCGCAACTGCTCTTCCACAATCGGCTTGGGGGCCGGCAAAACCCCTTTTTCCTCCTGGCGTTCCACCAGCAGAAAAAACGGATTATTATCATAGGGGCAATATTCCTGACACGAATAGCAGGTCAAACATTCATGCAGCACCCGGCTGTCTTTGCCGTCATTAATTTTTAATTTTTCTTCTCTGGCTTCGGCAATATCGCTAAAGGTAACATACTGGCATTTCATGAGACAATCAATGGTCTCACAATTAACACACAAATCCGGATTAAATTTTATTGATTTCACGTAAAACCTCCGATTGGTTATAAGCATTTACCCATAAATATACTGATACTTCGCCTGATGCAAGAAATTTTTTAGGTAGAAGGTTGAAGGTAGAAGACTGAAGGTAAAAAATTAGCATCAAACATTCAAATCCGAACCTTGAACGTTCTTTGATTTTATGCGTAGGCCGGATTAGCTCGTAGAGCGTAATACGGCATCGGTGAAAGGTGGAAAGTTTTTCCACAACCTTCAACCTTCAGTCTTCAGCCTTCTACCTTCAACCTAACCCACCTCTTTTCCCGCCAAAATCGCCGCGCCGATGGCACCGTTCACCTGGGCATATTCTGACACCTGGATAGAGGTTTCCAGCTTGCCTTCCAAAGCCCTGACCGCGCCGATATTCATTGCCACGCCGCCGGTCATCATCACCGGCTCCACGACCCCCACCCGTTTTGCAAGAGCAGAAACCCTGGAGGCAACAGATTCATGAATTCCCGCAATAATATTTTCACGGGTTTCACCTTTTGAGATCAGCGAAATCACCTCTGATTCGGCAAAAACCGTACAGATGCTGCTGATTTTTGCCGGTGCTTTTCCCTGTAGACAGATATCTCCGAATTTATCCAGATCGACTTCCAGGGCCCGGGCCATGACTTCCAGAAACCTTCCAGTACCGGCGGCGCACTTGTCGTTCATGGCAAAATCAACCACCCGGCCGGCTTCATCAATTCTAATGACTTTACTGTCCTGCCCACCGATATCAATAATAAACCGGATATCCGGATTTAAAAAGTGCGCGCCGACCCCGTGACAGGTGATTTCAGTAATGGCCTTGGTTGCGAACTCAACACTGTTTCTGCCATAGCCGGTCGCCACAATCGCATCCAGGTCTTCCGGATTCATGTTGATCTCCCTGGCAAGCTCGTCAATGACTGCTTTCCCGGCCTGCCTGGAATTATAACCGGTAAACATAACTTTTGTACCAAGAATATGGCCGTCGTTTAATACGGCGGCTTTTGCTGTAATTGATCCAATATCGATACCCGCTGTAATCATTTAGTTATCCTTATATCTGGGATTTTGTCGTTATTATGTTTTTAACATATAATGTTTATGGCTTTAAAGTTTCCATAAACGCGTCAATCCGGGTCTCAATCTGGCTTTCAGAAAAACTCCTTGCATCCACCATATCGGCTTCAATAATCAGCGTCGGCAACTCTAACTCCTTCATAACCATTTTCTGCAAATCATACTGACCGAACGAGTAAGGCTTGCAGCTTCTGTTGGAATGCATGACCAGGCCGTCCACATCATATTTTTTGATCAGCTTTTTTAAGGTCTCCAGCATAATATCCAGCGACACATTGATATACACACTGGAATAGGCCACAGCGCCGGTCTCAATAAAATTGTCCTCGTCAATCAGATCCATAATACCGCTCCATGCGGAGGTGTAAGTGTCTCCGACCAGACATGCATTATGGGACGAAAATTTCTCAGAAAGCCATTTGGTCCGGTACCATACCGGCAGATTATCCCACAAAAGCCGGTATTTTTCATTGGGAACCATGGCAACCCCGTCTTTGATCCGCTGCTTCATTTCATCTCTAAGCTGCTTATAGTAATCCACGGCAATCTGGGTTCCGCGCAGAGTGACGATTAACGCCAGATGAAAAAATGCATCAAATGCCGTCATGGGCGCCGGTTTATGCGCGGCCGTATCCAGAACTTCCTGCCAGAGCCGCAGTCCTTCCACGGCCAGCCTGCTGACCTCATGCATCCGGTCAAAATCCATCTTTTTCCCGCATTGTTTTTCCAGAAATTCGATATATTCATAGGTCTGGGTGATCACATACTTTTTTGCGCTTTCTGATAATTTTGTGTGAATGAACGGGGTATCTAAAATAAACAGCGGCACGTTATAATGCCGGGCAGCGACTTCATACCATTTCAACACCGTCCCGCAGATATTGTTGCAGCACACCAGAAAATCGGGTTGCGGCAGCCCGCCGATGGGTCCGCCGTCGGTTACCGAACAGGCAATGTCCGCTCTCGCATAGGAGCATAAATCTCTGGAATAGCCCATTTCTTCGGCTTTTTCACACAAATCCACCCCCATTTTAGAAGCACCGACCATGGCGCCATGATTTTCAGGATAAACCGGAATCACATCCATGGCGATCAGAAATTCTACCGGCCCACCGCTGGTGATCCAGGCAACCTTCTTGCCTGCTTCACGGGCGGTTTTTGCCTCGATGTAGTAGGTGGTCATAATTTCTTTCATTTTGCTGACGGATTTGATTTTCCGTTTTTCTTTTTCCGGATCTTTCACTATCGGTTGATCGGCCATGTCGCCTCCGACTTTATTTATTGAATCAATCAATGATGCTCTCGTAAAAAGTACCCGGATGGCTAAGTTAAAAGTTCCATATACAAGGCGTAGTGGTTTTTCAGACAAGAAATCATACATGTAGTATCTTGAATGGCTGAAAAATCACTACAACGCAGTAGATGGGACTTTTAACAACGCCATCAATCAATCATATCCACAAACGTTTCAAACCGGGTCTTAAGCTGTGCATCGGATGGGAGCTGTTCTTCGACTTCCAGCAGAATATTCGGGATTCCGGCATCATCTAAAAACTTTTTCAGATACGGATAGTCAAATGCATGGGGATCGCAGAATTTCAAAAACATGAATATCACACCGGATGCATTGCGGTCTTTAACCAGCCGGACCAGGCTTTCTCCCCTTGCCGTTACGGTTAAATGCTTTGCCGGACATACCACACGGGTCATGTATCGATCAGCAATGGCCTCGATCGGATCACCGCTTTCCTCAATATCACCTTCAAAATATCTCGTCCCGGTACACAAATCATCCCATATGACCTCGGCACCGGATTCTTCAAGCGCGGTATAAATATCCGGATGATTACATATTCCGCCGGATAGTATAATCCGTTTATGCGTATTTAACGTGCGGTCTTTTATTTTTTTCTTTAACTCATCCCGTAATAATGTCAACAGTTCCAAAAATTCATCCCGGTCCGTTATCATTGACGCTTTGATCACATGGTAGAGGTCAGTTGCAGATATACTGTCCGGATCTTTACTTCGCATCTCATAAATTTCACCCAGGGTCTGCCGTAAACGGTTGTACAGTTTGATGGCTTGCCGGAGTTTTTCTTCTGTTATTCTGTTTTTAAGCGCAGATTCCAGGTCGGACTTAAAGCTATTTAATACATCAATCATGTAGATGCGAGCACTTTGCGTATCCAGCTTTACCGGAAGTACGACATCTATATGAAAGGCAAACCCCGTATTCAGACGCCATATATCAGACAATCGCTGAATCGAATCGCAGGTATGGGGAAACACTGTGCCATCCAGAAAACTCAAATTCCCTTTCAACGCATCTTCAAGCCCCCCCCTGACCAGAGAACAGCAATATGCCTGGAGGTGAGCATCAGCCAGAGAAATATCATCCTTTGTTCCGAACAACCGAAACGGAACGCCGCCGGCAGCAAAGACCAATTCCTCGGGAGTATATGAACAGAAATTACCGACAACGGGCTTATCGGTGGTCTTTTTCAAGTTCAACGCATAGGAATACGGGTCTTGTGCAATTGCTTTTATTTTTTCTAATGCTTCCATAAGTTGACCCAATGCTGATTAAAGAATGGAGGTACAATTATCATACAAGATTCAGGTAATATGCTGATAAAAATTGATACCCCGCCTTTCTGAAACTGTCAAGGGAAAAAGAACGAGCGCTCGCTTTTCCGAAGTCCGGCTTTAAGCTCTTTAAATTAGATTGTCCAAAGGCAAAAATATATTTTAAGAAGCCAGCGACATAGAAGAACTATCAAGACCACACAGATCGCTGTTCTACAGACAGACTCCGGCAAAAATCTGTAAGTACCCCGTCTATTTTTTTGTAGGCAAACCCCTACAAAAATAATTAACCCCTTGACAAATCATAAAAATGTATTAAAAATTAGTACAGAATCATAAATCAAACTATATGGAATAAAAAAAATCATCTTTCTGTAACCTGTTTATAAAATTATACGACTTGTATAAACAAAGAATACTTTTTTATGAGTTTCAATCATGTAGAATGTATTATTTTTTGAAACATTTAAATAAAACTCCAAAAAAGTGAGGTTGCCATGAAAAGAAAAAAAACAAACAGCGAAATGATCATCGATACGCTCCGTTCCGGTAATGCATTGCGCTCACCGGATATTACCGAAAGGGTATCACTGGCTGCCGGCAAGGAAATTAAAATCCAGGATGTTGCCAGTATTCTTGCAAAACTGAGCAACAGTGAAAAATGCGACCTGGGATATCTTATTAACAAGAAGAAAACCGACAGAGGATACGTATACAGCCTGGTCAAAGAAGCCTTCAGCCTGACACCGGAACAAACCTATGACCTGACCCGGAAAACCGGTAAAGACCGATTCACCCTTGAAGAAGCAGTTAAAAAACTTCCAAGCCTGAAAAAACACGTCAAACCCGTAAGATCCGGTTTGAGCGCCCGGAGAATCGGCCGCAGCATTGTCAAATCCAACGCTTATTCATCCAAAGGCGGTGATGTTTCAGACGCTGCTTTCAGGGATGTTATAGCCGGCTTCCTGAAAGAGGTTGCATTTCAGGGCGGATTAAATGTGAATGTAAATCTGACGATCCAATTTAAAGGTCTTGTTTAGTGTCTCGTCAACTCTGAACTGACGCACCTTGCTTGCCCTTTTTCGCGCCTGCGTCGTTACGACTTTAGTCATATAGCACGCTATGCTCCACAAGTCGTGCCTCGCAGACACAAAAAAATGGCCGTACAATTTTGCGACATTTCATCCTTAACGAGACACCAGCTTCCATCCATTTTAAAGATCTTTGTGGATGGACACCGGCTGACGGATGCGTTCAATGATTGAGATGTATTCATTTGGCAAAATCATCGTTGATGGCGTGCGCTACTCCCATGACATAAAAATTATTCAGAAAACGGTTGTTCCGGAGTGGTGGAGGAAAAACGGGCATTGGGTGGTGCCGGAAGATATCATCGACATCATAGATGCCGAACCTGAAATTATCATTCTCGGTACCGGATCTCCCGGTATGATGAAACCCGGCGTTGACTTGATCCGGCTTTTGCGTACAAAAAAAATTGAACTTATCAAAGCCCCGACAGCTGAAACGGTTACCCTTTTTAACCGGCTGACTGAAGAGAAAAAAAATATTGCCGCCGGATTTCATCTGACCTGCTGATGGAATCCGGCGTTTTTTTTATTTTTTACTTCCCCCATTGCAATTCCTGTTTAACTTCAAGTAAAGTAATTTTTTTGATGCAAACCGCCTGATTTTTCTCTATAGCATTTTAACCATTTAAAATTTCAGAATAATTTTATTTTTTCGGGTTACCGATTTTTTTTACACCCAAAGGTTTTTCATTAAATGACGTCTTTTAAGAAAAAAATTGAACTGCTGGCCCCGGCAGGCAACTTTGAAAAACTTGAAACCGCTATCCATTATGGTGCGGATGCGGTTTATATAGCCGGTAAGAATTTCAGTTTACGAAGTTTTTCAGGCAATTTTACCATTGATGAAATGTTTCAAGCGGTTTCCTATGCCCATGAAAAAAACATTAAAGTATATGTGGCCTGCAATATTTATCCGCGGACCGATGAAGAATCCGCCATTTCAGAGTTTTTGGCAAAACTCGGAGAAATTAATCCGGATGCGGTAATTATTGCGGACCCCGGTGTTTTGATGCAGGCAAAAAAAATTATCCCGAACATTCCCATTCACCTCAGCACCCAGGCAAACACAACCAGTCGCCAAAGTGCTTTATTCTGGGCGTCACAGGGGGTTGTACGGGTAAATACCGCACGGGAACTGACCCTTGACGAAATTAAAACACTTGCCCTCAATTCGCCGGTGGAAATTGAAACCTTTGTGCACGGGGCCATGTGCATTTCTTATTCCGGCCGTTGCCTGCTGAGCAGTTATATGGCCCGGCGGGACGGCAACCGGGGGATGTGCGCCCATCCCTGCCGGTGGAAGTACTCGGTGGTGGAAGAGTTGCGTCCCGGCCATTACATGCCCCTGTATGAAGACGATCGGGGGTCATATATATTTAATTCCAGAGATTTATGCATGATTGACCATATCCCGGAAATGATCAGTGCCGGCATTTCATCTCTCAAAATCGAAGGCCGCATGAAAGGACTGAATTACCTGGCCGCTAGCGTAAAAACGTACCGTCAGGCCATTGATTTATATTATAAGGCACCGGAAAACTACTCCGTAACGGAAGATTGGCAAAAAACACTTGCCGGGATTAACCAGCGGGGATATTGTACGGGTTTTTATTTAAATGATCCGGAGGCGCGACTGCCGAATTATGAAAAGGACAAACCGGAAAACAACCCGAAATTTGTTGGAAAAATTGTAAAAATGATTAACCGGAACCGGTTTTATGTGGGTGTCAGAAATAAAATTCAAATCGGGGATGCCATTGACATCCTTACGGCCAAAGGGCCGATCCAATCCAACCGGATTGCTAAAATGATGACGGAAAAAAATGAAGAGACGGCGGTTGCCCAGCCCAACGCCAGTGTATTTATTGAAACCGAACTCCCTTCTGATTGTGAACCCAATGATATCATCCAAAAAACAAATTCAGAGCAATGAAAACTATTGCGCTTGGCCATACGGTGTTAAAATTCGACTCAAAATACTCATTTACAAATATAAACTCCGCTTTTTCGTCGAATTTTGCCTTGTCTGGCCTGCGCTCGTGACGTTTTTCAATGCCCTGCTATTAAAAAATAATTTCTGAATTAACGATATTAACACAATGGAAACATATTCGATTGATGGCTTGACCATCACATGCGAAAAACAGGGAGCTGACAAATATATCAAGATCAGCTACCCGTTCCGGTATGGTAAATATTTGGAAATAAAATCAAACAACTACACATTCCAATTTAATCTGAACGGTGAAATTAAAACCATACAGGGACGCGGCGAGGGATGGCTGGATGCGTCAGAGTGGCTGAAACGAAATGCCGGAAATGACTGGACCTACTTTGCAGCCGGCGGTTACACCGGAGCCTATGATTTTACCGGTGAATATTATGTGCCGTGCCTGCCCTATGACAGTAACGGCATTTTCGGTCATAACCGGTTCAACAGCCCGGAAGTCGCCCATGCGTTTGAAGCGTGGCATCAGTTGATCGATCAGTTGAGTAAAATAGACAAAACCGGTATGCCCCGCCAAGCAAATGATTTCATCAATCGTGTTCGTTCAATGGGGCCGGAAACACTCAAACAGCGTGCCCAGCTGTTTCATGATATTATCGGCGGGCAGGTGTCTGTACTACCGCCGGATACCCGCCACGTGGAGTATGATGTCATTCCTTTAACGATCGGTGACGGATGCCTTTATAACTGCGGATTCTGCCGGGTAAAATCCGGCAATAGTTTCAAACTTCGTGAAAAAGAAAACATCCTTAACCAGATTCACCAGTTAAAACGCCTCTATGATAAAGACAGCCTCAACTATAATTCCATTTTCCTGGGCCAGCATGACGCACTTTTTGCCGGTGCGGAACTCATTGAATTTGCTGCCAAAAAATCCTACGAGATACTTGAGCTGAAAAATTCAGTGATCAAAAATCCCAAACTCTTCCTGTTTGGAAGTGTTGATTCCATCCTTCGGGCAGATGACCCCTTTTTAAAAATACTGAACAAACTGCCCTATGAAACGTTTATTAATATCGGGCTCGAATCAGCCGACCCGGAAACACTTGCGCAAATTGAAAAGCCGTTAAACAGGAAAAAAATCACCCAAGCGTTTCATAAAATGATGGAAATTAATAAACAATACAGCAATGTGGAGGTTTCAGCCAACTTTCTGTACGGCGCGGACCTGCCGGAAACCCACCTGCCGTCAATTCTGGAACTCACCCGGAATCGCCTGGATCATTTTCACAGCAAAGGCACGATCTACTTTTCCCCTTTGGAAAATATCGGCGCGATCCAGGAAGTGAAAAATAAATTTACAGATTTTAAAACCCTTTGCCGACTGCCGGTTTATATGTATTTGATACAACGGCTATAATGAATTTGTGTGCTTTTTGCGCAAGTTATTAAAAGTTGATGATCCTGATCGCTACTCCCCCAAACAAAAAAATTCATTAATTCAGTGGATTAAATTGTCATTCCATTATATAAAATCCTAATTAGTCCATCTGAAATGCCACCCGGGCAGGAAATTATCTAAATGGCCTGATCGCTGATGCCGAACTGCCGGTGATATTAACCAATCAGGGGCAACCATACGCATTGAAGAAAAAACCAGAACCGGGCTTAATATTGAGATATATTTCATTATTAAAACTGCATTTTTGATGGCCGCGAACTGATTTTATTTTAACCGGGTTCTTAAATAAGTGAATGCCATGAATAAAAAATCACTTTCAGAGCGAGATATCTGCACCAAATTTATCACCCCTGCTCTTAAAAATGCCGGCTGGGATATTCACACACAGATTCGGGAAGAAGTCTCATTCACCGACGGCCGGATCTATGTCAGAGGTCACTTAACCGCCCGGGGAAGACGAAAACGCGCGGATTACATTCTATATCACAAGCCCAATATTCCGATTGCCATTATAGAAGCCAAGGACAACAAGCATGCCATGGGTGCGGGCATGCAGCAGGCCTTAGATTATGCGGCCATTCTTGATATCCCATGTGTATTCAGCAGCAACGGTGACGGGTTTATTTTTCATGACCGGACCGCATCCAGCTTTATTGAAAAAGAACTGAGCAACAACCAGTTCCCCGCCCCTTCCGAACTATGGGAAAAGTATAAACGCTATAAAGGCATTAAAACCCCGGATCAGGAAAGAATTGCGGCCCAGGATTATTTTTTTGACGGGAGCGGAAAAACCCCGCGATATTATCAACAGATTGCCATTAACCGGACGGTTGAAGCCATTGCCAAAGGCGAAAACCGCATCCTGCTGGTCATGGCAACCGGAACCGGCAAAACATATGCGGCATTTCAGATCATCCATCGGCTGTGGAAATCAAACACCAAAAAACGGATCCTGTTTTTAGTGGATCGGACCGCGCTCATTGATCAGCCCCGGAGAAATGATTTCAAGCATTTTAAAGACAAAATGACCATAATCAAAAAGACCGTGATCACAAAACATGACGGTAAAGAGGTTCTGGTCTCAAATAAAAAACGCGGCATTGATTCGTCGGACAAGGCATATGAAATTTATCTGGGTCTTTACCAGGGACTAACCAATGCAAATGAAATGGAAGATGCGTATAAGGATTTCAGCCCCTCCTTTTTCGATCTGGTGGTTGTGGACGAATGCCACCGGGGGAGTGCGGCCGACGACAGCGCCTGGCGTCAAATTCTGGAGTACTTCAGCAGCGCCACACATATAGGGCTGACGGCAACACCAAAAGAAACAAAAGAGGTGTCCAATATCGAATATTTCGGCGATCCCATCTATACCTATTCGCTGAAACAGGGTATTAGTGACGGATTTCTTGCGCCCTATCGCGTGGTGCGTATCGGGATTGACATTGATCTGGAGGGCTGGCGGCCGCCTGCCGGATATCTTGATAAAAAAGGCGATCCAGTGGAAGACCGTATATACAACCGGTCGGATTTTGACAGAAACCTGGTGGTTGATGAAAGAAGGGAGCTGGTGGCGCAAAAAATTACCGAGTTTTTAAAAGGCACGGACCGATTTTCAAAAACCATTGTTTTCTGCCAGGACATTGAACATGCCAATGGAATGCGAACTGAACTGTCTAAAACAAACAGCGACCTGGTCAAAGAAAACTACAAATATATAATGAAAATCACCGGTGATGATGAAGAGGGAAAGCGGGAGTTGGACAATTTTACCGATCCCGAGCAGCGGTATCCGGTGATTGCTACGACCTCAAAACTGATGAACACGGGCATTGACGCCCAGACCTGCAAACTCATTGTTTTAGACAGCAACATCAAATCAATGACGGAGTTTAAGCAGATTATCGGCCGGGGAACCCGAATCAACGAAGAATATGGCAAGCGGTATTTCACGATTCTTGATTTCAGAAACGTAACAGACCTGTTTTCCGACCCGGATTTTGACGGTGATCCGGTACGCATCAAACCGGTATCCCAGGACGAAGACATCAGCGGCATTGAAGCAGAAGAAGAAATTGCCGATATTCCCATCATAGATGAAGAAGACGGTGAAGAAATAACCGATTTTGAAGACTTATCAGATGATGTAAACGACCCGCCGGATTACCCGGAAATCCCAGAAGCCCCGTTTAATGAACCGGGTATCAGTGAAGGCCGTGAAAAAATATTTGTCAATGGCGTGGATGTCACGGTTTTAAACACCCGGGAAATATATTTTGACAAGGACGGCAAACCCATTACCATGAGCTTAAAAGATTTTACACGGCATCAGATTTTAAGCCAATACCAAAGTCTTGATGATTTTTTGCGCAAATGGAGCAAAGCGGATAAAAAGGAAGCCATCATCGAAGAACTCATGGAACAGGGCATCCTGGTTGACAGTTTGCTCGAAGCAGTCAACCGGGAGTGCGACCTGTTTGACATCATCTGCCATGTGGCCTGGGACATGCCGCCCTTAACCCGCAAGGAACGGGCAAACAATGTAAACAAACGCAATTATTTTGCAAAATACGGGGACAACGCCAGAAAAGTCCTCGAAGCCCTGCTGGACAAATACGCGGATGAAGGGATTCGGCAGATCGAAGATATCAATATATTAAAGGTGAATCCATTTGATCAGTTTGGCTCTCCCATGGAAATTATAAAAAAGTTTGGCAAAAAAACAGATTATTTAAAAGCGGTAAACGAGCTTGAAGAACAGATATATACAACAGGAGCGGCATAAATAAATGAGTATCAATTTAAGTGGAATGATGAAAACCATCCGCAACATCATGCGGGAAGATACAGGATTAAATGGTGATGCCCAGAGGATCGAACAACTGGGCTGGATGATATTTTTAAAAGTGCTGTCAGACAAGGAAAAAGAACTTGAACTGCTGGAAGACAACAATTATGTATCTCCCCTTCCCAAAGCCTATCACTGGGACCAGTGGGCCGGCGATGATGAGGGCATGACCGGTGATGAACTGCTTGCCTTTGTTGATCAGAAATTGTTCCCGGATTTAAAGAACCTGGATGTCAGCACCGGCAACAGGCGGGCCCTGATTATCCGGGATGTGTTTGAAGGCAACCACAATTACATGAAATCCGGCATCAACCTTCGCCGCGTGTTAAACAAGCTCAATGAACTGGATTTTAATGTGGCGGAAGAGCGCCATCTGTTCGGCGATATTTATGAAGGGATTTTAAAGGAACTCCAAAGCGCCGGTAAAAGCGGCGAGTTTTATACACCCCGAGCCGTCACGCAGTTTTTAACCGACATGATCAACCCCCAGGTTAATGAAAAAATCCTGGATCCGGCGTGCGGCACCGGTGGGTTTCTCACCTGCACCATTGAGCATTTGAAAAAGCAGATCACCCGGGCAGGTCAGCGAAAAAAGCTGCGGGAAAATTTATGCGGCTGGGAATATAAACCCCTGCCGTTTTTACTGGCAACCACCAACCTGATTCTCCATGATATTGAAATACCCAACCTGTCTTTTGACGATTCCTTAAGCCGCCCCTTAAATGAATACAAGCAGAAAGACAGGGTGAATGTCATTCTCACCAATCCGCCGTTTGGCGGCGTGGTGGCAAGCGGGTATGAAAAAAATTTTCCGCAAAACTTCCGGACCAAGGAATCGGCTGATCTGTTTTTGATTTTAATGATCCGATTGCTTAAAGATGGCGGACGTGCCGGGATTGTGCTTCCGGACGGATCACTCACCGGTGAAGGGGTTAAACAGCGGATACGTGAAAAATGGCTTAACAGTTGCAACCTGCACACCATTATCCGTCTGCCGAATTCTGTGTTTTCCCCCTATGCAACTGTGGCTACCAACCTGCTGTTTTTTGAAAAAGGCAGCCCCACCAAAGAAATCTGGTATTATGAGCACCGGCTTCCGGAAAATCAAAAATCCTACAGCAAAACAAAACCCATCAGAGTTGAAGAGTTTGATCCCATTAAAAACTGGTGGGACAACAGAAAAGAGAGCGAACTTGCCTGGAAAATATCCATCGACAAAATCAAAAAGCGCGGATGGGATATTGATATCAAGAATCCCCATAAAAAAGAAGATGAGATCATCCATACCACATCAGAACTGCTGGAGTTGCTGCATGAATCGTTTAAGAAAAGTGATGAGCTGCTGGAGCAGTTGAGCAAGGAGTTGAGCTAATGGGAAAACATCTAAAGCTTGTTAAACAGGATGAACAATTTTCCGTGATATTGTGTCAAATACAGCAAGCCAAACAACAGGCATATCAGCAAGCCAATAAAACACTGGTTGGACTTTACTGGGACGTTGGTGCTTACGTCTCTGAGCATGTGAAGCAGTCTGGCTGGGGAAAAGGTGTTGTCGCTGAGCTTGCCCATTATATTGCAACCCGGGAGCCGAATATAAAAGGGTTTACAGCCCGTAACATCTGGAGGATGAAACAGTTTTACGAAACTTACAAAGACAATCAAAAACTGTCGCCACTGGTGACAGAATTAACATGGACGAATAATTTAATAATTCTATCCTCAACAAAATACGAAGAAGAACGCGCCTTTTATCTGCATATGGCCATAAAAGAGCGCTATTCCAAAAGGGAGCTGGAACGTCAGATCAGTAGCGGCCTCTTTGAACGTGTTGTGCTGACCGACAAAAACATGTCAGAGACGCTGAAACAATTGCCTCAAAACACAGAAAAAGTATTTAAAGACAGCTATATTTTAGAATTTCTGCAACTGCCTAAAAAGCATAATGAAGATGACTTACAACAGGCCATACTCAGTTCACTGAAAGATTTTATTCTTGAGATTGGCAGAGATTTTTGTTTCCTGGGCCAGGAATACAGAATACAGGTAGGCAATGATGATTTTTATATTGACCTGTTGTTTTTTCATCGGGACTTGCAGTGCCTGGTTGCCTTTGAATTGAAAATAGATAAATTCAGACCGGCCCACTTGGGTCAACTGGAATTTTACCTTGAAGCTCTGGATCGGGATGTAAAAAGGCCAAATGAAAATCCGAGTATCGGGGTATTGCTCTGTAGGGAAAAAAATAATGAAGTGGTTGAATATGCCCTGAGCAGAAGCATTAGCCCGGCTGTCATCAGCGAATACGAAACCAAACTCATTCCCAAAGAAGTTTTACGGGCCAAACTCAATGAATTTTATGCGATTTTGGAGGGCGGGGATGAGTAGTTATGAAAAAGTCATGATTGGGAGTTTTTTAAAAAGGATTCATCGACCGATAAAGTTGGATAAAGACAAAGAATATAAGCTTGTTACAATAAAAATGCATCATAAGGGAATAACGCTTAGATGCTTGAAAAAAGGTTCTGAGATAAAATCTCGAATGCACACTGTTAGAAAGGGCGACTTTATTCTTTCGGGCATTGACGCTCGTAATGGAGCGTTTGGAATTATCCCTCCGGAATTAGACGGTGCAATTGTTACCAATGACTTTTGGCTTTTCGACATCGATGAAAAAGTAATGGGAAAAAATCTGTTTTTGGAATTAACCCAAACAACCTGGTTTGATGAAATCTGTCGAAAAGGAAGCGGCGGCATCACCCAAAGAATTCGTCTGCAAAAAGATAAATTTTTTAATCAGCAGATTCAGCTTCCTCCAAAAGCAAATCAAAAAAAGTTGTTAAAAAAAATTTCCAGAGTAAAGGCTGACAATCAGAACCTCTTCGCTGAAATCACCCACCAGCAAACCCTCTTAAAAAAACTCCACCAGTCCATTTTACAGGATGCCATATCCGGAAAACTGACCGAACAATGGCGAAAAGAAAATTCCCACGTTGAACCGGCATCCGAACTGTTAAAACGGATCAAAGAAGAAAAAGAACGGCTGATAAAAGAGAAGAAAATTAAAAAGCAAAAACCGTTTCCGCCGATTAGAGAAGATGAAATTCCGTTTGAGTTGCCAAGGGGGTGGGTTTGGTGTCGATTAGGAAATTACTTTCAATTCATTGACTATAGGGGTAAAACGCCTCAAAAATCTCAGAGTGGTGTCCGACTGATAACTGCAAAAAATATTAGAATAGGTTATATCAATGAGAACCCCGTAGAATTTATATCCAAAGACCTGTACAAAAGTTGGATGACAAGAGGTTTTCCTGAACGCGGAGATTTACTGTTTGTAACTGAAGGAGCTACAATGGGTTTTGTGGCATCAATAGAAATGAACTTTACATTCGCATTAGCACAACGAACAATTAATTTGAAGCCTTATGTTAGAAAAAATATCGACTGTTTAAAATTTTTTATTATGTCACCGCTTTTTCAAGCAATCATTTCAAAAAATGCTACAGGCTCAGCAGCAACAGGTGTTAAAGCCTCTATTTTAAAAAACTTACTAATTCCAATACCTCCGGAAAATGAAAGAAAACAAATCGCAGACAGTATAAAAACCCTATTCAATATTTGTGGCCAAATGGAAATCATAAACACCAAATCCCAGCAGAGCTCCGAAATGCTCATGCAGGCGGTTCTTAAAGAGGCGTTTGAGGGATAATTCATTTACAAACTTAATGAATGCCTTTTTGATTTCATAAGAGAAGGAATCACTTTTTGCTTTCAAATGAGTTAATTTGTTTGAGATCCAGGCCAACAACCTCCCAATTTATAATTTTGCGCACATTATCAATCAATTCTCTATGACAATGTCTCAATCTTTTACCGGACTGACATGGGCAAAACTCATGGCCTTTAGGATTATTTTTTCGGGCCAGAAGTGTCATGAAATCTTTAATCAGTCCACTTTCCGATAATTGCAGCAATTCTGCATAATATTCTAAAATTCCATCAGGAAAATGTGATCTTTCACCCCAGGGAGGCACTTTTTGAAATTCATCGTAATATGCCTGCCATGCTAAAAAAGGTTCGATTATATTTTCGATAAAATCTACGATCAATGAGCCCTGGGGCCATTTTTGTCGTATTTCTGCCTGCACACCTAAACATGCATACCCATTTTTCAAAATATGCCGGTCAATATTATACATGGGGAGTTTTTCATCATTGCAATACATCGTTGGCGGGTTCTTTGAATATTTTTCAGGAAACAGAACGGATATTTTGTAATCAATCTCCTGGCACATGCCCGGAACGTTGAGTTCATATGTGCCGTAAGCCACTGCACATTCAGATTTTAATGAAAACTCGCTATTCATCTTAAACTCAGGTTTTGCCAAGATGAGTTGCATCAGTGGAAACCTGGCGGCCAGAGCTTCCCTTTCTTCCCTGAATAACCGTTGGTTATTTTTATACCATTGCACCATTATTTGAATCCGTAAGGTTTTATTGGATTTTTGGAAGAATAAAAAGCGCCTACAGCAGCAACATTTGCACGTGATTCTTCCTCGGATTGTTCCTGTTCAACCTTTGGGAAACGATCCCCAAATTGTTTTCGCCATAATTTGGATGCTTCATGATCATTTTCGTGATTAATTGCGTCGCTTGAAACTGATGCTAAATCAGAAATGGCCTCCTGAAATCTCTTTTTTTGGGCATCAGTGAGGCGCTCGGTCAGTTCCTCATTTGCATCCTTCGGATTATAAACACAAAAAATCGTTTTCACTTCATTGGAAATGGCATTTATTGTTTTGGAAAAACAAATATCATCCCGATCGTCAGATATAAAATGTTCTGATGCCAGGACAGTTAAAATCAGACCACTTGGCATTTTCCCTCTGCGGCCTGATTGGAAATCAGCCCATGCTTTTAAATTACGAACAATTCGTCGTAGCTGTTCTCCATTGATTTTTACTTTGCCGATAAACCAATCTGTAATGGATTTAGGGTCGCTGACGGTCCAGCCTTTGTCTCCTTTAATTGCCAGTTTACAGTTGTCGTTTATTATTCCATAGGCAGGTAAATCAACATGGTACTTCCCGGCATACTTGATCCGAACACATGTCTGTTTATCTATCGGTTTTTCGTCTGTATGTCCTTCAGTGGCATTGACCAGCCATCGGTGAACCGTAGCCGGTGTGGGCCATTTGCTTTCGTCGTCGGTATCCAAATGCTGGAGATAAACGCCATCGTCTATATCAAATTCCCCATCAATCGGGTTGGTGGTAGTCACCATAGCATAAGACCCTTGTCCTTTAAATTTAGGCACGGCCAGTTCAAGGGTGTCCTTGAAATACTTTCGAATTCGCTCACGGATAGCATCCCGAGCTTGTTTGAGTGATTGTTTTTTCGCGGAGGTTAGTGCAACTTTGTCATGAAAAGTTTGAAATTGTTTGTGAAGATTAGCCATTGATTTTGAACTCCTTTATATTTTTTTCGATTGATGTGCTGCATGGGCGAGGATGTTTTTGCTTCGGGCAAGTCCAGGTCAAAAGAATGAGTGAGATAGCCATAACAATCAGCCAAATGCAAAGTGTGCAAAAATGATCTGTCCACTTGGTATTTATTGTGCCGTATGCTTTTGGCAGCAATGATTCATCTGGAAGATACACACCCTTTTCATACATTTTCAGTGCCCTTTCATATCGGATCATTGTTTTACGATTATTTCTTGTTCCCTTAATCAGGCCCCACATAATAACTAATGTGCCACAAAAAAAAGCTGCAATAAGTAACGACAAAGCAATTTTTTGATAAAATTCTAAGTCCTGTTGGGAAATTAAAATCCACCCTAAACCAACGGCTATCCCTGATAACCAAAGGGTAAATTGGATACCGCGTTCCCGAATTTTATGAGCAGCATTATATCTCTCCTGCAAACCTGAAATAAGTATCTGTATTTTTAAATTTTCATTCAAATCCCACCTCTCTTTTTCTCCTTTTTTTGGTAGTTATACCTGTGCTTCAGACTAAATCTTTTCATAAAATAAGACAGAAAATAATTATGTCAATAATACAAACAAAAAAAGTTTTGATGTTTGCAAGACAAACATGTTTATCCTATTGACAATCTACATTATAAATGATTATCTTATAATCATGATAAAAAAATCGATTTACATCGAATTTGGGAAAAAGCTTGAGGCAGCTAGAAATAAAGCTGAACTTACACAGGAAGCATTGGCAAAGCGTGTTGGTTTAAGCAGAACCTCAATAACAAATATTGAAAAAGGAAGACAACGCATACCTTTCCATATGCTTTATCTTTTTGCTGATGCATTGGGCGTTCTTCCCAAAGACTTGATGCCAGAAAAAAAAATTGAATCTGAACAAATGGAATACGAGTTCAATATGGAATTGTTAAAAGGTATAAATATAGAAGAAAAAAGTCTTGGATGGGTTAAAAGAGTCATCGAATCAGGCAAAATAAAGGAGACTGACAATGAATAAAACTGAAAAGATGGCACAACAATTATTGGCTGAGTTTGGGATTGACACCCCTCCGGTTCCAGTTGAAGACATCGCTAAACAAAAAGGGGCAAAATTATCATTTGAACCATTTGAAGGCAAGGATGATATTTCTGGATTACTCTTTAGGGATAAAAATAATGTTATAATTGGCATTAACTCTGCTCATCCCCGTAATCGTCAACGATTTTCTATCGCTCATGAACTCGGTCACCTCTTCCTTCATGACAAAGAATTGTTCGTTGATAAGGTTGTAAAACTAAATTTTCGTGATTCAGTCTCAAGCGCAGCCATTGACACAAAAGAAATTGCTGCAAATGCTTTTGCTGCTGAGCTATTGATGCCTAAGCAATTTATACAAAATGAAATATATAAAATTATTAAAAAATCTCTTTCCTTAAATAAAGAGGAACTAATAGAAAAACTTGCAGTGATTTTTGAAGTTAGCAAACAAGCAATGGAATATCGCCTAACCAATTTAGGAATTCTGCATGGCCAATAAAAATAGTGGAATAAATGGTTTTGATTGGATTGGCTCTTACGAGTTTTATAATATTCGATGAACTGCACACTTAATTGAGGCGAACCCTTTGAGTAAATAGAGCCTCGTATTATCAAAGCTTTAAAAATAAATAACTCTTACTTCACATAATAATTTGACGAATTCCACTAATGAATTTCGTTTTTCACTAAGAAGACTAAAGAACTCTTAAATATTACGAAGATGGTGTGATTATTAGGGTCATTTTAACAAAGGTAATATGGTTTGCCGATTCCCATACCAACATATCTGTATCATTTGACGCATGTGGATAACCTTGAATCGATTATTCGCTGCAATGGATGCCTCTCCTACAATGAAAAGCAGATAAGAGACATTGACCATCTGAATATTGCATACAACCATATCCAGGAAAGACGCGCCCGAAAGCCAGTACTCTGCGGACCGGGCGGTGTCCTGCATGATTATGTGCCATTCTTTTTTGCACCCCGCCCGCCCATGCTATACACGATTAATCTGGGAAATGTTGACAATTATTCGGACGGACAACAATCATTGATTTATCTCTTAACAACCGCTCAGGCGATATCTGAATCCGAATGCGGCTGGGTCTTTACAGACGGTCACGGGACCATGGCTTTCACAGATTTTTATGATACATATGAAAACCTTGATGAAGTTGACTGGGATGTTATGGAATCGCGTTATTGGAATGATACGAAATCTTATCCTGATCGAAAGCGCAGAAGGCAGGCGGAATTTCTCATAAAAGACCGATGCCCCTAGACGTTGATCAGCAACATCGGTGTTCTGAATCAGAAGATCCAAAAACAGGTTCAGGAAATTCTTAAAATTGCCACCCATCATCCGGTAATATCAATTCATCCGGAATGGTATTATTAATTAATATAAAGGGGTTTCAGCCATGATGACATTGACCCGGGGCAATCTGCTGGAAGACAACGTTGAAGCAATTGTCAACACAGTCAATTGTGTGGGGGTTATGGGCAAAGGGATTGCGCTGCAGTTCAAGCAGGGATTTCCGGATAATTTCAAGGCATATGCCAGAGCATGCAAAAACGACGACGTCAGGCTGGGGAAAATGTTTATTTTTTCTACAGATACATTTGTTAACCCCAAATATATCATTAACTTTCCGACCAAAGACCATTGGCGCGGAAAATCAAAAATTAATGATATTGAAACCGGTTTATTGGACCTTGTCAAAGAAATCCGTCGCCGGAAAATAAAATCCATCGCGATTCCACCTCTTGGCTGCGGATATGGCGGCCTGAACTGGAGGGACGTCCAGCGTTTGATTGAAAACACCTTCAAGAACCTCCCGGAAATTGAGGTTCATTTATATGAACCCAGGGGCGCGCCTGAAGCTGAATCCATGCCCATAGATACCAAAACGCCGAACATGACCAAATCCAGGGCGCTGTTTATCAAGCTTTTACAACAATACGCGATTCCGGGTTACCGCCTGAGTCTTCTTGAAATTCAAAAACTCGCGTATTTCTTACAGGTGTCAGGTGAACCGCTCCGGCTAAAATATGAGAAGCACACATATGGCCCCTATGCTGAAAATCTGAATTTTGTACTTCAGCATATTGAGGGTCATTTTATCAGAGGCTATGGAGACCGGAGCCGAAAGGCATCCATTCAGTTGATGCCGGGTGCCGTGGAACAAGCAGATAATTTTTTGAAAAATTCACCCCAAGCCACCAAACATCTTGAGCGTGTCGCAAACCTGATTGAGGGGTTTGAAACCCCTTACGGAATGGAACTTTTATCCTCGGTCCACTGGATTTGCATGGATGAAAAAAATCCCGCTCAAAATACAGATGAAGCGATCGAAAAAATTTTTATCTGGAACGCCCACAAGAAAAAAACCTTCAAAAAAAGCCATATCATAAAAGCCTGGAACAGGCTCTCCGAACAAAATTGGCTGGGGATTTCTTAACGGGGACAAATTCCGAAAGACACCATCGGGGGAAAAACCGCTGATTTGCCAGGCTGGCTCAGCGGAGGCCTTTATAGATTCTGCTGCCACTGGCAGAAAATAATTTATGATCACTATACTTTTTTATGAAACTGTCAACTATTTTCTAATTCCGAAATTCTGATATTCAGAGGGAGAATTAAAGCCGGATTCAGTTGTAAAGAAATTCTTTACAACTGCCGCTGATGATAAAATGTCATCCTTCTTGGGCTTAATTGCGACTCAATTTCTATTTTTGGTTTTATTTGATGGCATTTTGATGGGAGGGATGGTTTTGATGAGGCCAGAAACACTGTAATTATATTTTTATTATTATATCAATAAGTTAAAAATTTAACGGCTATTCTTTTTATTTGATAGCGGAACTATTTCAGGCCACCCGGCAGAATATCAGCCAGCATATTCGAAATATTTTCATAGAAGGTGAGCTCACACCGGAAGCAACTCACAAGAAATTCTTGTCGGTTCACCGGGCGGGAAGCATGGATTAAAACTTTTGAGCTAAAAAGGTAAATGCTGAAGGGAATGGCTGACATCAAGTAAAATCAATGAGGAAAAACATGACAAATGATAACAAGAAGATACGGATAGATGAAATCAATAAAATGATCGAAGAATTCTGTGACCAATATTTAAATGATCAATTTAAAGGATATGCACAAGCACTCTGTGAAAAGATCGGACGAAAACGGACGCTTTCCATTAACAAAGGGGGGAAAAAAATCTGGGCAGCGGCCATTATATATGTCATTGCACGGTTAAATTTCTTATTCGACAAAAAAAACGACTATTTCATCACTGCTGACATCATCTGTGATTTTTTTGGAACAAAAAAAACAACCAGCAGCAACAAGGCGACACAGATCGAAAAAGCCTGCAATATCCGAATCGGTGAACAAGGACTTTGCAACCCTGAAATTACGGACATGTTGACCTTTTATGAAACCCCGGAGGGATTCATCCTTCCCAAAAGCATGATAGGCAGCCCGGATATTGAAATTCAACCGGATATTAAAATTCAATTGGCAAATGGCGAGGAAGTATCGGCAGTCGAACATTTCAAAACAGAGCTAAAACGGTTTAAAAAGCAACAAGAACAGGAAAGAAAAGAACGACGAGAAAAAATCAACCAGCAGATTGCTGAAAAAAAGAAAAAAAGAAAAAAGAAAACGACCGGCAAATGACCCTTTTTGGCGATGATTGAATTCATCTTACGAGATTGGAGAATGTTTTATGGAACCGACACATGACCACGAAAATGAACCGTCCCAGCAGAAAATTGAAAAAGAGTTAAAACAGGTTTTTGATCAAATCCCTGAAGAAATCCCAATTTACCTGTTTGCTCAGCCCGGAAAAAATGATGTTTTCGCTGATACAGCACGACAAGCCATCCAATATTTTGGCCAGCTGACCAATAAAGTTGTTTTGCATGAATTTGACCTGGATCACGATCAGGCAAAAAAATGGAACATAGAGAATTCTCCGACAATCCTCATTGACCCGGATCATTATAATATCCAATGGCTTGGGGCCCCGATCGGCGAAGAAAGCCGGATCTTTATCGAAACCCTGATTTTTGTGGGTTTTAAAAAAACCGGTATCGGGCAACAGTCGCTCAATGTCCTCAATCAGATTAAGGATAAAAGAGCCATCAAGCTGTTTGTAAGCCCGTCATGTCCCTACTGTCCCCAGCAGGCGGTAAACGCTTTAAAAGCGGCCGTTGAAAAACCGGACCTGATTTCACTTGAAATAATTGACATCCAGGCCAACCCGGAGATTGCCAGACAATATGATGCCCAGTCCGTTCCGCAAACCTATGCCAATGAGACCCTGGTTGCCCTCGGCGCCCAGCAGGAAGAGCTGTTTATGCTGTCATTACAGAAAATGGAACAGCAAACCATGTTCATACCGGACAATGACGCGGAAGAAATCGAGACCGATCTTGTGATTGTCGGCGGCGGACCGGCCGGGTTGTCTGCAGGGATTTACGCGGCCCGCAGTGGATTAAAATCCGTTATTCTTGAACGAAACATCCTCGGCGGGCAGGTAGCCACCACGCCGGTGGTGGAAAATTATCCCGGACTGACACAGATCGGGGGCAAAAACCTGGTTGAAATTTTAGTTACCCATGCGCTCCAGTATGTTCAGATTTTTCAGGGAGAGGAGGTCATGGCGATTTCCCAGAACCATCCCATGACGATCACCACCAACAAACGCCGGTTCATTACCCGGGCAATGTTACTGGCCACCGGCGCAACGCACAAGCACCTTGAGGTTCCGGGCGAATCCCGACTGTCAGGACGTGGTGTCAGCTACTGCAGTACCTGTGACGGGCCATTATTTGCCGGACAGAAAGTATTGATGATCGGCGGCGGTGACAGTGCGGTGACGGAAGCGCTGCACTTGAAAAATATCGGTGTGGATGTCACGTTAATTCACTTGACGGATAAGCTCGATGCCCAGGAAGTACTTGCCGGACAGTTAATCCGAAGCGGCATCCCCATTCTCTACAATACCGTTGTAAAAGAAATTTTAGGAAAAAAATCCGTTGACGCCGTGACGGTTTTTAACAGCCGGACCAATGAAACAAAACAGATTGAAACCGCAGGTGTTTTTATCGCCATCGGATATCTTCCGTCCGTGGATCTAGCGGACAAAATCGGAGTGGAAAAAACTTCGGAAGGATTTATTCAACAGGAAAGCTACCGGACCAATGTTTCCGGGGTTTATGCAGCCGGTGACGTTGTCGGCGGCTATAATCAGATTGTGACCGCGTCCGGCCACGGTGCGGAAGCCGCATTAACCATATTCCGCGATCTATTGAATTATAAAACCGATTAAAAGTTAATGGCTTCGTAAAAAGTACGTGAAATCATTTCTCAATTGATGTAATTTTCATTCTCAAGCGGATTATCGAAATTAAATCCGAAAAGGCGTGGATTTTCTCCGATAACAGTAGCTGAAAAAATATAAAAAACATAGTCATATGTCTCTTTGGGGATTTTATATTTTTTATCTTTTAAGATATTCCAGAAATTACGATCTCTGGGATTTTTCGGCATTTGCCGAATCAGCCGGACAACCCTGCCCTCACCCCAGTTATATGATGCGATCACAAGAAGGCCGGATGCCTGAGCCTCAGTATTATAAATATGCCGCAGATATCTGGCTGCGGCAAGCGTCGATTTGCCAAAATTGTGCCGCTCATCGTTCGGGTCGGGTATTCGAAGATGTGATAAAGGACCCACCTGAAGACCATATTCTTTGGCTGTCGGCGGAATAAACTGCCATGCACCTTTTGCAATTCCGAACCGGGTTTCAGGACCGCTGGCATACACATCAAAATTACTCTCCTGAAGCCCAAGGTAAAAAAACTGGGGCGACAGATCACAGGACTGCATTGCATCAATAATTTTGGGCACATATCCGTTCTCTTGTGCACGCTTAATTGCCTTTTCCAGCCGTTTGGTCGATTTCCATTTTTCGATATAGTTAAACACCTCTTTTTTAAACCCATCCGGAATATCGATTTCACATTCTCCAAATATTCTGGCGACTTTTAGAATCAGACGTCCCTTTTCATCCTTTTCATTTTCATACGTATTGAGCGCACTGACAAACCGGTCATAATTTTTCCCCAGTTCTTTTTGTCTGGCCCTGTATGCGGCGACCTTTTTTTTAATCTTTGCATCCTCAGTTTTTTGAGACAATGCCAATATATCTGCAAATTCAAGCTCAAGAGACTTCATGGAATAGAATATATCTTCAGCCAATTTTTTATATTTTTGTATTTCCAGATGCTTAAAAACCGCATACGTCCCAGATATTAAAAGCAGACCCACAGCAACCGAAATTACAAACAGATACATCCGCTTCTGCTTCTTCTTAACTTCCGCAAAAGCACTTCGAACCATCATTGTATGCTGGCCGATATCAGCCGAGTTAGAATCGCCAAAATAATGATCTTTATAGTGTTCAAGTGTCAATTCATCCGAACTTGATTCATTTGGCTGAATTAGCTGCTCTTTTTGGGTCGGATGATCATCTTCAATGGAAAAAACCAGTAGCGGGCCGTCTTCACCAAGCATGATGTTGCATTGATTTTTTAAAGGCGCCTGTTCGACCTTTATCCCATCAACCCAGACACCGTTACTGCTCTTTAAGTCAGTTAACCACCACTGATCATTTCTGAAACTGACTTCGACATGAATCCGGCTTACCACATCGTCATGGATCCGGATATCACATGCGTCCCCTCTTCCAATCTGAAACGACTCTGTAAAACAAAAAATGGTTTTAACCGCATTTCCTCTTTCGACTTTCACATTGACAGCAGGCGGTGCAATTGGATGAGTCATATCTATTTATCTCAAACATTCATGATTTTGTAAAAAAGTCAGATTCGGATGGCAAAGAAAAAAGCTGCAAATTCAAGGCGCGCAAAGCCTGAGAAGCGAGGCGTACGAATGTACGTTGAGTGACGAAGGGTGCAGCGCAACACAGAATTTGCACTTTTTACGAAGCCATCAAACATTCATTTTACAGAATATATAATAACTTCATTGTGGCTTTCACTGTTTTTGTCCATCCCCAACAGAATACACCCCTTGCCGGATAGTGGATATTCTGATTTCTTGATAAATTTCATATCTTCTGTCTCAGGATAAATATATGTGCCATTTGAACTTTTATCCGCGATCATAAAAATCCCTTTCCGATATTCAATTGATATATGGGATCGAGAAACCCAGTAAAGGTCTATCACAATATCATTATAATCCATACGACCGATTGTTACTGAAGGCCTTTTATTATCAATTACGATTGTTTGATTTCCGATAATCAGATCCAGTTTCGTATGAAACTTATACGAAAGCTTCTGATGATCCATTATTGTTGTAGTTTCTCTTTTATCCCATACAATTTCATAGGCTTCAATATCTTCAGATATATTCTTAACTGCAATCTTTGCAATATATCTAATTAAGGGTGTTAAGCGTTCAGGCATTTCTTCAATTGTTGTTTTGGTCGTTACAATCTGCCGGGGTTTGGCATAGTCAGCCACTCTTGACGCAATATTGACTGCATCACCAAAAATATCCCTATCCTCAATAATTACCGGACCGTGATGAAAACCGATATGAATATTGATCGGAAATGAACCGGTAATGTTTGAAAAATTTTGCTTGATCGATTCCTGCATACTTTTTGAAGCATCCACTGCATTGTCAACGGAAAAGAATATACTCATTACCGCATCGCCAATGGATTTAATAACTTTACCATTATACTGTTCTGTAATGTCAGCAAGCCGGGTTAATATCTTGCCAATAACCTGCTGGGCTTCCCGATCCCCTAAAACTTCATATAGTTGAGAGCTTTTACAAATATCAGCAAACAAAATCGTTATATTCTGTGATTGTCCGGCCATAGTGTTCCCAGTATATTAAATTAGATGCGTCAGTAATGATGATCCTGTAAAAAGTCAGATTCACATAGCAATTAAAATTTCAAACTACTGATTATATAAATAAAAAATAAGACTACCTGATATTTTTGATCGTTTCTTCCAATTCTGTGTTTTCTTTGTTCCCTCCGATCCCGTTATCGTCAGCTGTAGAGACCAGGATTACGGTGATATTGTCGGAACCGCCATTATTCTTTGCTTTATTTATTAAACTGTCTACTGCCGCCTGGGAAGATTTTTCTTTTAACAGAATTTTTGATATCTGCTCATCATCAACTTCATTGGTGAGACCATCGCTGCAAAGCATAATCTTCTCATTTTTTTGGAAGACACCTGAAATAACCTCTACCTCCACATCTTCTAATTCTTCTGTTCCCAAAGCCTGGGTAATCGCATGACGCGCAGGATGATCAACAGCTTCTGATTCACTAATAATTCCTTCATTAATTAAATACTGGACATATGAATGGTCTCTGGTAATTTGTTTTAATACGTGGCCGTTCCACAAATAGGCACGACTGTCACCCACCCATGCGATCTCATAATTATAACCGTTTGTTATCATCGCGACAACGGTTGAGCCCATTCCTTTAATTTCCGGATTGGCAGTGGCTTCGTTAATGATGACATGGTGGATTTTCGGTATTGATTCAGAAAGCGGGATCCCCTTTACAATGTCTTCGGCCAGCTGTTTTACCGCAATGCGGCTGGCCGTCTTTCCGCCCTTATAGCCACCCATGCCATCGGCAACCGCCCACAAACCGATTTCCGGTGCCACGCAAAAATTATCTTCATTTCTTTTACGGGAAAGCCCCACATCGGTTCCATACCCAAAAGATCTGATGGCCAATTTAATTCTCCTGAATATTAAAGATTAATTTACTTTCCAAATAGTTATAACGAACAATCACCAATTAGACTTTATTTCATATCCCATTATCCGTCACATCTTCTTAACAGGTTGTTGAAAACGTCATGAGCGATGGCAAGACAAGGCAAAATTCGGCGAAAAAGCGGAGTTTATGTCTATCAATGAGCACTTTGAGCCGAATTTTAACGCCGTATTGCCAAGCGCAATAGTTTTTCAACAGCCTGTTAATGCATTATTTGGATAAATCGACTGTTAATACACCAGCGCTCAAAGGGTTCGTTAATCAGATTTAAAAACAATTCTTCACAGAAAACCATCGCGTTATTTTCTGATTCATTTGAAAAGGACCATAAAATGATCGGATTTTCAGGATTAAAACGATTGCGGTACTTTGATATTAATTTCTCATTTTTTACACCCAGGGCAACCACCATTTCATAACCAGTTGGCAGAGAGACTTTGATATCTATTGAGCATTGCGTCTCCCCCTTAACCTGTTGCATCTTTTGATTCTCAAAAATCGGGAAGAGCTTGTATATCCCAGCTATGTTAATATCCAGCAGCATGCAGTCAGCGGCCAGCTCCGGGGTCATACACAATTTCACCTCATCATCAATAAATAAAATATTATCAGTTTTTCCAGGTAGTTCAAGATCAATATGTGCGCCGCGAAGAGTTGAATTTATCACGCTTAACCCTATCAATGCATGATAACAGTAATACCTTTTAATCATCGCCTCCAGTTGCTCAAGTGGAAGCCTGGTCTTATTTTTAATCTTCATTTCAGGACAGTTCAACCCACAGTCATAGAAATTACTCTTAACAACAAATTTTCCGCCGGAAGCATCTTTGTTATAAGATATCAGAATATCACAGGGATCGCTTTCCAATAACTGAACATATGAAAGGCCGGATAAAAACTTTTTCATTAAAGCGATCAACTGCTGATCAACAGTCTTGCCATATGCAAATCCAATGTTCAATTTCAGAAATTTATTAATGTCCTGCCCGGTGACCTGCCGTCCATTCAAATTTGCATAATTTTTTAAGAAGGCACTTTCCCGGATGTTTTTCGGTCGAATTGCCACCAATGGTTTGCTCGGTTTGGCCAGCCTGGTGATTTTATCTTTGGATTGAGAAATGGAAATTTCTTTTACAGTCAGTCTCACTTCGACGATCTTTGGATTTTCGTCAGGATCATTGCTGTAAATCTTTATGCGGCCTGTTTTGACTTCACCGGGCGTTGTGTTGGCCGAATTGACAGGACAAGTAAAATACTCAACACCGCCGGCGTCGACATCAAAAGAACTCTTGTTGACCGGCCCCAGAAAATCAAAAGGACCGTCTGATTCAGTTATAATATTTATTTCAGACAGTTTGGCCTCTCCATCATTATATATATGGATGGTTTTGACTGCAAATTTATCTTTTTCCAGGGTTTCAATGATTATTTGCGGATCTATCCGGATATCTGATATTTTCACCGGCAATTCAGTACGTATCTGGATTTCAGGCGGCTTCCGCGTATCTTCAGGTTTTTTTTCAACAAACGGCTCTTCCGTAAATACTGGCTTTTCTGTTTGAGGCGGTTGATGCGCAACACCTGCCTGCTCCTTGTTAATATTCTTTAAAAAATCCAGGGAAAAAATGGTTATTAGACCCAGCAAACTAAAAAAAAGAATGCCGAATACAATAAAAAACTTGATTTTATTCGCTTTGCCCTTTTCAGGCGTTTTTTGTTCAGATAATTCCTGGGAGACTGGTTTTGCATCAGTTTTTTCCCGGATTTTTATTTCTTTTCGTTGCAGCGGGCTGATGATCCGAGTGGCCATATCACGCAATCTTGATTTGGGGCCGTCTTGGTAGGTATCTTGCAATCTGTCTTGTGGTCTGTCTTGTGCTTGGTGGGGAACCTGCAGAACAGTTTTACCACCGGAATCAAAGGTCTCAGGGTGCTTTAACTGATGTAAATCCATCAGCAACATGTCAGCGTCCGGGTATCTGTTTTCCGGCTTTTTTTCCAGTAACCGGGAAAGAATATCCCCGACTTTCTTCGGAATATTACTATTGAGGGCGCTTGGATGCTCCGGGACTTCATGGACCTGCTTGTACATTACCGATGTGATCTCATCTGCATCAAACGGATTAATCCCGGTCAGCATCTGGTAAAAAACCAGGCCGAGTGAATACAGATCACTTCTTTTATCAACTTTTTTGCCGGTAATCTGTTCAGGGCTCATAAACTTCGGGGAACCTAGAACCGTATTGGCAGCGGTTAATGTTGCATCCGTTAAATTTTTTGAAATACCGAAATCTGTCAGAATAACCTGGCCATTTGAATCTATCATATAGTTGGCCGGTTTGATATCCCGATGGATGACATTTTTTTTATGAGCATGTGAAATCGCTTCAACCATGGAAATCATTAAATCAATGGAATCTTCCCATTTCATCACCCCGTCATCCATTTTATCCTGGAGTGTCACCCCTTCTATATAAGGCATTATCAGGTAATCAAACGAATCATGACTTCCAAAATCCATGATCTGTATGATTCCGGGATGATCAATACTGGCTGCCAGCCTGGCTTCCTGCATAAACCGCTTGCGGATATCCTTTTCTTTTTCCACCTCCTGGTGAATTATCTTTATCGCTCTTTTCTTACCGAGAACCCGATGAACGCCCAGATAAATTTCACCCATACCACCGGATGCGATCAATCCGACGATTTCATATTTATCCGCAAGAACGGATTTTAATTTATCGATACTTTTAATTCCGGACATGACTTCCAACCTAAACTCAACTTAAACTTAACCAAAACTCAGCCAAAGATAAAATGAACCAATTTATTAATGAATAAAGACTTTTATTTTATATTAAAATAATCAGATTTTCAAGGATATGGTTGTATACGACCCACCAAACTGATATAAATATATCTGATTCTTTTCTATATAATTAGGTTTCCACAATAAACTAGATCCAGGCAGACAGGGAAAAATGCTTAGATGAAGCATCCTTTGGAATAATATTTTCGGCAGGATTTGCTTTGCTATCAACTCTTTTAGCCTTTAAAATTTTTATAGATTAGTAAAGGATAGAAGCATACATGTCTTGAGAGCTTCATAAAAAGCTTCAAGTCCAAGGCGCACAAAAACTGAGGAGCGATGCGTAGCCTGCTACGTTGAGCGACGAAGGATGCCGTGCAACGCAGGAATTGAGCTTTTTGGGGAGTTCTCGTTAAAACATGAAAGGGGAATGCCCATGAAACAAATATGGCTGACTTCTCTGGGATCATCTCAAGATCCGATAACCAGTTTAATGTCAACACTAAAAACATACGGGCTCGATGTTCAGGGACATTTCTGGAAGGATGACCTGAAAAATATGGCATGGATGGCGCCGATTGAAAATCTAGCCGATCCAAAAATTCCATTCTGGACGATTCTGGCTTCTGACAACGAATTACGCAACCCGGATATCCGCTATGGTCTTTGTCTGACAGCCCTGTCAATTCAGGCAAAAAAAGGGATCCATTTTCCCATTATTATACTTCAAACCCAGTCAGACCTGATTGACAAAGACCAACTGCCCACCCCCCTGAAAGGTGCGGATATTTTGTCAGCATCAGATCCGGGACTTGGTGCAAAGCTGGTTGCGAAAGCCCATACATCACCTAAACCGGAATCCAGTGAGTATCACATGGACATACACGGCAATGAACAGATCGGGCAATGGTTTGAAGTACGGCCGGCAAAAACATCCTGGCCGGGTATTATGTTTGGCGTGACCGATGCGGAGATCTCTTTTCAGGCAGCAGGACCGGCTGGCTGTCTGCCCGACAAAAGCGTACTCAACTATCCGGTGCAGGGATTAAAGTTGAAGCTGGGGGAAACTGAATATACCGCCTGGGCCACGCAGAATGCCCTAAACGATGAGACATCATACTTCGTCAAGGTAGACGGATTCCCGAAATCCATTATTTTTGGTCCCTATTCTGAAAAAGAAGCCGCAGATGTGTATGTTTTAGATCTGAAATAGAAATTTCCACCAAAAATAATCATATTGACATTATTGCAACTATCAGCTATCCAACACTATATATTTATTGGATATTTTACTTAAACTGCTATATAAAAAAGAGAGAAAGCCCATGGCCAACGGAGACATTATTCGCAAAGATTTGGATAACGAAGAATTTATTCAGTTGAGAAAAAATACTGAAAAAATTGCTGAAATACTTTCTAAACGGCTTAAAGGTCACCTGGATATATTAAAGCCGCTGTTTAACCCTGTTAAATTACTAGGCGCATATCTCAAAAGTGCGAATATGGATGATGTCCCGGGTTCAGACAAGGCCTTTGCAAGACTCCAGGAACAATATGCAGCTGTTTGTGAAAAACCCTTTGGATTACCCAAAAAACTCCAGACCCCGCTGTCGCCGATTTCAAAGCAGCTGGTATCCGTACCATTTAAATACGATCTTTTTATGGGAGATACCAAAGATAAAGCAACCACTATTGTTGCGGCCACCCGATGGGTGCTCTCATTTCAGAGTGAATGCCCGTACAGTCGTTTAAAAGCCATGGTAACCGGTGCTGAAACCCGCCAGGCAGATGATATGAAGCAGGCGCTTATTGAACATCTGACCATTGCCACTGTGCTGGAAAATTCCAAAGAATTGACCCAATTGCTTGAAGACCTTCGTTATGAAATGGAGATTCAAACCCTTGAAGATTTGGGCGGGCTGCCTGTCGTAATTTTAAAAGCGCCTATCCAGAGTTTTCTGCCATCTGATGAGTTCATGCTGAATGTCACCCAGCTGTCCGGCATCCCGGCTTTTCAGGAGCTTGTTGATCTGGATGCGCTTGAAAATATGCCGGACCCGTTAAAGGAAGCACTGCAAAAATCAATCCAATAATTTTAATGGCGTCGTTAAAAGTAATAATAATATCAGGCAAAAAAGTCGCATTTTGCGCCTGTGTGTAGTCCTATCAAGCAATATTAAACGACTTGCGTCAAAACGACTGCTTAAAAGACGTATTTCACACCTCACTTCAGCAGTCGAATAATTTGTTATCTTAAAAAATATTGAGGGAAAATGGTAATAGGAAAATCAATTTCTTTATTTCTGATAGATGGAACTGCCAATGGCGTTGTCGCTTGTGAATTATTGAATTGGACAGGAAAAGGCTACAAAATTCCACGGAGTAGACTTAAAGATATTTCAGAACGGAAAGATTTAAGAAAGGCGGGTGTTTATTTTCTTATTGGCAGGGACGAGAATGATGAGGAGTCTGTTTACATTGGGGAAGCAGAAGAAGTTTATAAAAGAATTCTCCAACATCAAGAAAAAGATTTTTGGTCGGAGGCCATTGCATTTATTAGTAAGGATGAAAACTTAAATAAAGCTCATATCAAATATCTTGAGTACACATTGCACAAACAGGCGGTTGAAGCAGGCCGTTATGTAGTGATGAATAGTAATATACCAAATTGTCCGGCAATATCAGAAGCTGACCAAGCGGTTATGACTGAATTTTCTCACAACTTAACCCTTCTCATGGGTACTTTAGGGTACAAGGTCCTAGAAAAGTTGGCATTACAGACCATCACCAAACAGGAAAAATACTATATTAAAGCGGCAAGAGGTGCAGAATCTTCGGCAATTCTTACATCAGAAGGAATTGTCGTTCTGAAAGGTTCGAAAATTGCGAGTACCGAAGTTGCTTCAATGCCAGTTGGTTTCATCAATAAAAGGAATAGTGTAATGAAATCTGGAGTTGTCAAAGACTGGAAATTTGTTAAAGATTACCTCTTTTCAAGCCCTTCAACCGCAGCAGCAGTTGTGATGGGACGAAGTGCTAATGGACTTATTGAGTGGAAGCGCAAAGATGGAAGTACACTTAAGGATAATCAGGCAACTGATAAAAAAAGATAACAACGGAATTAAGGGCGACGGCAAAAAGCCGCCGCACTTATGCCGGGTGCCCTAAAAGAAAGGGGGAAAACAAAGTCATGTTGAATATAGAAAAATTACTTTCAAGGATCACGATCAATCCCAAAATAATGCTCGGCAAGCCGACTATCCGAGGTCTGAGAATCACCGTGGAACAGATACTCCGGGCGCTTTCGGGCGGTGTGTCGGAGCAGGAACTGCTTGAAGAATATCCGGAACTTGAAAAAGAGGATTTTCAGGCGGTGTTCGCATATGTAACCGGGCTGGTCGAAGAGGAGCAGGTGTTTCCCGGCGGAGTGTCCGCATGAAATCATCAGAACTGAGATTCCTCGTTGATGTCGGCGTAGGCATAGGAATCGAAAAATACTTACGGGAAGAAGGTTATGATACGAAAGCTGTGAGAGAGATTGATCCTCGTATGGAAGATGAGAAGATTATTCGTACCGCCGTATCGGAAAATCGAATGGTTATCACAATGGACAAAGATTTCGGAGAGTTGATTTATCATTCCTCAATGAAACATAGCGGAGTTTTGCTACTGAGGTTGGAAGATGCCACCGGCTCCGAAAAATTGCAGGTCGTAAAACACATTATGAAGAATTATTCGGATCGTATACAAAACTGTTTCTGCGTGTTTCAGAATGATAAGTTCCGAATTAGAAAAATAAATCGGTAACTGAAAATGCGGAGCTATGTTTGGAGAAAATGTTTATATATAACGATTTTGTGAAATAAATGGCAACAGGATTCAAGCTGACACAATATTTAATCGCCTGTGCCCCAGGCAGAAGTATACAGCTGATCGTGTGATTACCAAAAAAAATCCATTTCAATCGTATCTCCTTCGCGAAGGGGAAGAATCTTCCTTGAAGGCAACAATTCGATATGCAGGGGAATCCTGTTGTCCGGATTCAAATTCCCCGCAGTTATATCCAGAGTCTCAGGCACTGCATGCCCGCTCTTTTCCCAGAACTGAATAAATGCCTGTTTCAATCTGGCTTCAAGTTCTTTTCCGGACAAATCATCGGTAAAATTATCCTTACACCATAAAATAAACTGCGTGATTCTTGACACAAGCAGCTGATAGGCAAGTGAAATACCGGTCATGGCGGTTTCTTTTGGTGTAAATGCGATATCTTTACTTGCAATGGCGGCAAGGGATATAATTCCGGCTCTTTTAAATTGATCAATCCTGTCGTTGTCAAATATAACTTCCGTCGGAATTTCGCCTGATGCCGCGTCGGTATGAATGGCCAAATTTTCGATCTGAATATTCTGCCAGTCCGTCAACCGGGTGGGCCATCCGGTTTTGGTAAAACTTTGCGCAATCAGACCGGAAATGGCCCACACGGGTCCGGTCCAGGGCAAATGCTTTTCTTCAAATACACATTTTCTCGGTAAATTGTCATTCCCGTAAGGATAACGAACCAGAAACCGATTACAACTTACCGCAAGCCAATTGGCGGCAGGCTGATTTTTCAGTGCCTGCCATTTGGCATAAACCGGTTGTTCCAGATGATGGGGGATAAAGGAAAGCCTGTTGATATCATTCCATGATTTTAGCTGCATAAATCCCGGAGAAATTTGAACAACCGTTGGGACCATCACTGTCTCTGAAAAATATGCAATCTTTTCAAGCAGTCCGATACAAAATGAAGAGTTGTCAAACGCCAAATCAATGATAATTAATGACGGCAGGTTGTCAATTAACCGGGGCGTCAGGCTGCTGATTGTTTCTTCCAAAGTATTCAATGTTACCGGAACGATTTCAAAATTCACATCGCTTTTTCTTGATGTGCTCTGTTGAAGCAGCAGCTTCAGCCCCCGCCATGCAGCTTCCGCCGCCCTGAAATTATCATCTTCAAAAATACGATGAAGTACCTGTTGAACAATGGCATCGATCTGATCAGACCCGGATGGCATTATACCGGATGGCATGATAGAAGCGGGTTCCGGTGCTTTGCCGGGAAGGGCCACCATATTCAATATATTATCGATGGCGTCGGTTTGTATTTTTGGTGATTGTGTTTTTGGTGCCTTCTTTTGTGCGGATTGAATCCGGATCTTGGGCCAAATCTCAGAAAGGTCCGGCCATTGTTTCATGCCTGCATGTATTTCCGACTCAGAAAACTGCTTTGCCCCGGCTTCAGATAAAAAACGTTTGGCTTCTAAAAGATGGCTTAAAAAAGAGTTGTTTTGAATCAGGCCATCCGGATGAAAATCTTTTAATTTTTTAAACTGTAAATCCAGTCCCCCGGCCGGACAAAGTTGCCTGGGAACCGGAATGTAAGCAGAAACTCCCATCATCGCCATTGCTGCATCAATTTCCATCCGGTCTACAACAATCGGCGGTTTTTGCCAGGGGATTTCACCGGCCATTTGAAACGGTGCCATTGCCAGAATTTTAAAAGGCATCGATTGTATCTGCATATTCCCTCACTTAAAAGATGGCTTCGCAAAAAGTCCAAATTCTGTGTTGCGCTGCATTTTTCGTCACTGCGGAGTAGCACACTACGCCTCATTCCTCAAAATTTGCGCGCCTTGCCAATTTTCATAAGAATGGTGAAGCTTTTTTCTGTCCGTCTTAAAAAAGTTAATGCACGCCTCAAGCGATACTGAGTGCGTCAAAAAACTAACTAACTAACTAACGTAAGTTCTCAAAAAGTTCGGGAATAATCGATTCACATATAACGCCATGTAGCGGATGGCTTTAGCCTTCCATAAATCAGTTACAAATGGAGGTATAAAGACCTCCGCTACATCGTTAAACCAGTAGGCCGGGTTTCTTACCCGGCGAGTTTATCCCCAATAAATCCCAAACCACGCTTTTCCCTGGTTTATTGAGCACTCACCAAAAAAATAACTAACTATGATTACTCAAGATACATCCGACACGTTACGACACTTCATCCAAACGCCCGCCTGCCAGAAATCTGAATTTGGGTCCCTGATTGCTTAAAATCAGTTGATCATCAGGTTTGAGCACTTCTGCGCCGTCAATCGGGCGACCATTGATCAAAACCGACTGTTGCCCGGTCAGATCTCTTATCCAGTATTCCCCCTGGCTGAAGTATACTTGAATATGTTCATCTCGAACAGCCATATGTTTTAAATTAAAATCACATTTATCGCTGTTTCCAATGGTGATCGGTAAAGATGTAAATCGTTTGAGCATAGGGCCGTATCGTATCACCAGCGGGGCCTGTGCCTGTTGTGCAGGGGCTGACGATTTTTCAACAACTGGTGCCGCCGGAACATCGCCCCGGCCATTTATAACGACATCCGGTTCAATGCGTTTCTTTTCTTTATAGACAGGCCGTACCGGCGCTGCTGCCTGCCGCCGGTTCTCATCTATCTTGGTTAAAAAACTGACTTTGGGGCCGCCCTGGGCAAACATTATCCAGTCTCCGCTCTTTAAATAAACTTCTTCAGCCAACTGGACCGGCTTTCCATTCAGAAAAGTTAGATTTTCACTCTTATTAATCAGCTTAAACCGGTTCCCCTCACGGAGTATCCTGGCATGATCCCGGGATACAATTAAAACGTCCCGTGGAAACTGAACATGATAGCCGATATTTCTACCGATGCGGATGTCAGAATCTGTAAACTCCTGAATCTCTCCTTTTAAAGGCCCCTCAATATGTACGATACTTACAATAATATTCGGTTTATGCGTCATAATGTTATCAGGTTAAAAATTTTAAATTCAAAGTCATGAAACTGGAAATGTCTTATAAAACCAATGAAATGATGAATCAGCTGGAAAAAAACGATAAATATTTGCTAAAATATTATATCTGATGTTATAATCAATAATATGAGTTCTTACAATCAATCTTAATAATTTATTGTCGGTATAGATTATACTCAACACATATAACATCCTTAAATACTGAATTCAAGGCGAATAGAAGTTATTAAATATTGCTTCAGATCATGGGAGGAATCGGTTATGGTTTTGAAACGTAAACGCTTGTCCTGGTTTTTGCGGCTTTGTATTGGGCTGTCTTTGCTGATTTTATGTTCATGCGACAGTCAGAGCAATCATGCGGACGGCACCGGCAGCGTCTCATTTAACTTAGAGTGGAAATCGACAGTAACAGACAACACGCCCGAGATCGGCATGATGGCAAGCGGCGATGTCTGTACAGATTACCTAATCAGTACAATCAATGCGACAGTGTATGATTTGGGCGGTACAAGTGTGGCCACCAAAAGTTTCAATTGTTCAGACCATTCCGGCTCATTTACTTTAATCCCGGCAGGTTCCGGATATCGACTGGTAATCAAAGGGATGGTTTCCGGAAATGCCGACTGGACAGGGGAAGCAACGGGACTGACTATAACAAACGGCAAAACAAAAAACGCCGGGACGATTACAATGACATATGGCGGCAGTGATGCAACGTCCCCGACGGTTTCAAGTGTTTCTCCAGATGCTTCTGTCACGGCCGCTCCCTTAGATACCACTATCACAGCAACTTTTAATGAAGCCATGAACGAATCCACAATTTCAACCGCGACCTTTACGCTCGAAAAGACAGGAGACAGCTCATCAGTGGCCGGCCAGGTGTCATATGACAGCGCATCCATGACAGCAACCTTGACACCGGATGCGGATCTTGAACCAGGCGGCATTAAATACCTGGCCACACTGACAACCGACATCCAGGACATTGCCGGAAACCCATTGGCCGGCGGGAATAATACCGACGGCAGCTACACATGGACATTTATCACGGAAACGGCGTCCTGTACCTACACGCTTTCATCCGCATCAAAAACGTTTACCGATGCCGGAGGTTCTGGCACCATTACCATTACGACCTCTTCGACCACCTGTTCATGGACTGCTGAAAAAACTGATGATTGGATCACGCTTGGTTCGATCACCAGCGGTACGGGAGATGGATCAGTAGACTACACTGTTGCAGCATATACCGGCACAGATCCCCGAAGCGGCAACATCACCATTGCCGGTGAAACATTTGTTGTTAAGCAAAATTCTCCCAGCAGCATGCCAGTTATGGTCTGGGATGAACATAACTGGGATGAAGTGATCTGGCAGTAATTGATATCATGAATATAAACAATATATAATTCTGACTGATATATAATTTAGGAGGAAAAATAATGAAAAAAATTTCAAAAATATCGATTATCATTATGGTGTTCTTGATGTGTGGCACATTTTGCGTATGGGCTGGTGAAGTAACCGGACTTACGACATTCTCTTCAGGAACTCCGGCAGTGGCCTCGGAAGTCAATGATAATTTCACCGCGGTAAAAACAGCCGTCGATGACAATGATGCGGCTATTACGAGTAATTATAATGAAATCATAAAAAACGCATCAGACATTGATGATTTGGCTGCTCAACCAGGTGTTGCATGGAAACAGGGGGGGAGTGGTGGTACTATCGGAACTTCAACGGCTTCCCTTCAAAGTCTTCTGATCAATGCTCCGGCTGACGGTTATGCGATTGTAACCGCATGCGGATCTGTCTACTGGAATATAACATCTGCTGGCCAGGGACTGGTGCGATTAAAAGTATCTGAAACATCAGGTGATACCACTGAAGGAGATGGGGTGCAGTTTATCAGGTTTCAAAGTGGACTGGGAACTGGAATTTATTTTTTCCCTTTCAGCACGACGAGGGTTTTTTCTGTTTCAAAAGGACTTAATACTTTTTATCTTAACGGGTGGCACCAAGTCGTAAATGGTGCCGCATCAGTAGATGATTTTAATTTTTCTGCCATTTTTGTCCCGACAAGTTATAATTACATTTTTAAACCTATTCCTATTGTAATTCCATAATAATTTGCTGATATATTAAGTTCCTTTTTTGCTGTTTATTCGCTTTAAAACTAATTTTAATTTTTTCACAAAAAAGATTAATTCATAAAACTTTTTGAAACAATATGGAGGACACCATGAAACCGTCAGCAAGAACACAAGCAAAATTTATAGCTGCTGCGATTCTGGTGATGTTTTTCGTAATGGCTGGAATCACGGGGTGCAGCAGCACAAAGAAGGCCACCGGGAATCAACCGCCTTCTTTTTCTCTGCCCAATAACGCCATCACGAACAACGTGGATCAAGCAAACCCTGAAAAGGCATTTTCAAATCCTAAATCAGATATCTCAACAGCCGACCCCTATGTTGCATCCGTTACAGAATTTAAAGACCTGACCGGCAATCATGAGATTCGATGGGAATGGTTCGACCCTGAAGGGAACCTGTATTATAACACCGGCAACCATCCGGTCAGCTCCTCAGGGAGGAAAATGGCGGCAACGGGTATTGCGTGGCACAAAATTTCCGTCAAAGGAGACCGGGCAGAGTCTTTGCAGGGCAAATGGCATGTTGATGTTTATATGGATGACTTGCTCTACAAATCAAACTCTTTCTATATATCAAAAAAAATCGAAACCATGTTTGTTGATGTCGATGTGAACGTGCCCAGGACTGCCATGAAAAACCCGGATGCGGTGGCCGTTGTCATCGGCAACAAAAATTACTGGCACAAGGATGTTCCTGAAGTAAAGTATGCCATCCGTGATGCGGATGCCATCAGCGAATATTTAGTCAAGACATTGGGATATCGTGAAAAAAATATCATGACCCTTTACGATGTTCCTGTCAGTATATTTAATGAACTGTTCGGCACAAGCAACAGCTATAAAGGCAAGCTTTATAATTTTATCAAGCCGGGCAAATCCGATGTATTTATCTATTATTCCGGGCATGGCGCACCGGATTTAACGTCATCATCTACAGAAAAAAAAGCATATATTGTTCCGGTGGATTGTGACCCGGCCAGTGTTACGCTGAATGGTTATTCGCTTGATTTACTGTACAGCAATCTGGCAAAATTACCTGCGCGACATGTTACGATTGTAATGGATACATGTTTTTCGGGCGTGAGTGGCGCGGGTGAAACGTTCATTAAAAGTTATAGTCCGTTTACGATTCCGGTGAAAGCGACCTCTGTCAAAACAGCCAACACCATCTCCATCACCAGCGCACAGGGAAACCAGGTGAGCAGCTGGTATGATGAAAAGCAGCACAGCCTGTTTACATATTTCTTTTTAAAGGCTGTTCAGGGAGAAGCGGATGCCAATAAAAACGGAAAGCTCACATACCAGGAAATATATGACTATGTCTCAGACACCCAGGACGGTGTACCATACTATGCCAGACGACTATTCAACGGCCGGGAACAGACACCGACAATTGACGGCACGGGCACGGACAAAGTTCTAATCAGGTATTAGCAGATGATTTATAAAATAATAAGTTCATAGACGCCCCCTCTAAGATGAGATTTATTTAAGCTAAAATGACAAAGGAGTATTGACGTGAAACTGTTTTTCTGCAGAACAATTTCATTGATCGTTGCAGCCCTGATGATAAATTTTGTAATTGCCGGTGCATTGTACGCCCAGAGCTATCACCTTGCCGCTAATACAAAAATCACACAACATCAGCCGACTATTATTATTAAAGATGAAAAGAAGATTAGCGGAGAAGAAGAGGGCTGGTTTTCCAAGTATAAATGGTGGCTGCTGGCCGGGCTTGTTGTCGTCGGTGGTGCTGCGGCAGCAGGTGGTGGCGGCGGCGGAGGTGGGAGTTCCACAACCACGACCAGCAGCGATGGGGGGACAGTTACATTCAGCTGGTAGGCAATATTTAAAAATCGGACTAAGCAATCAAAAGGGCTGCATGCGCAAGACTCAATAACATATTATCAATGGATTGGGCCATGGACTGACGGATCTTTTCCGGATCTGTCAGCGGTAAATCATATTGAGAAACTGTAAGTGTTTTATTTTCTGCCAGATCAGTCAAATGATTCAACATCTCTTCCTTGTTTTTTGTCCCATCTAACATCGGAATCAGATGCATTGCCAAGGCGTCTGTATTTACAGTCTCATGACGCTGATTGACGATACTCTGGCGGTGGTTGAGCTGATATATTGTCAGGTCGCTTACCTTTGGTTTGCTGCTCACACATTCGGTAAATTTCCCCTGCCAGGAGTTCAGGTTTATAGCACTGGAGGCAAAACAATGAAGCAAACCTCTCCCTAGTTCTCTTTTCCAGTCCTGATCTATAATCGAATCCTCGCCAAGCGCTTCTGTCATTTCCACTACACATTTATCCAGCAAAGCCTCAAAAGGGATTGTTCTTGGCCAGTGTTGTTTTAGAATCTTCAAGCTCGCTTTGATCACCGGATTATCTGTTTCAATAAACCTTCCTTCTGACGTCTGAAACTTCTGCATCTGACCGTGAGTTAAGTCAATTGAACCGGTTTCAGGTGTTGTAGCCGAGGAAACAAGAAGTCCTGTCAAGCTTTCTGAATCCAGATTTCGCTTTAATTCCCGTTCCTTTTTGCATAGCAACGTTTGTCTGAATTGCCGATTGCGCAAAAAATCCATATACTGCTCTTTCTGGATAATATCATGACTGACATTCTCAAGCGTGAGATTAACTTCTTCAGAAAAATCATTGTGAAACATCATACTGAAACTTGCATCTGCCAAATATTGCAGGTCATGCTTTCCCGCCCGTTCAATAAACTGGTGAAAATATATGGGCGTGTTTACAACCTCCATATAATCATGGAAGATATACCAGTCCCCACTGGATTTTAAACTTTCAATTTCATTTTTTAAAAGAAGGGCATAGGGGTCATTGGTATTATTCCCGACAGATCCGGCAAGAAAGTCAATAAATGCTTTGGCCTGCCCTATTTTTTTTTCAGGTTCGTCAAACTGACTTGCATGGTACAGCATCATATGGCGTATCATCTCTCTCATGTGCCAACCGGGATAGGTATTGTAGCTGATATAGGCGACGCCTTGTTCTGTCAGATTTTCTGATGTGATTGAAAGAATTTTTTCCTGCACAGATTCCGGCACCCATGAAAAGACACCATGACAGATAATATAGTCAAACAATCCCAAGGATGCATCAACATCCAATATATTGCCGTGCTGAATATTAATATTTTTTAGCCCTAAGTCTGTAACCGTCTTTTTCCCTGATTCAGCGTGCCCTTCAGCAAGTTCAATCCCGACAAACTCGCTCTCCGGCAAAAAGTAAGCCATGGGAATAATATTCCCGCCACTGGCACAACCAAGCTCAAGTATCCTGCAGCTGGTAACCGGGGCTGGAGACATGTTGAATATCTTTCCCAGCGTCGCAAGACGCTCAGGATGACTATTAGGATATGCCTGGCTTAGATAAGGAACTTCTTTATAACTTTTCCGCAGCCTTTCAATATTGGGGTCATGCATTATTTATTACCGAATTATAAGGTAGAAGGTAGAAGGTTGTAGACTGAAGGTAAAGGATATCACGCATCACCACCTAAATGTCTTCAGCCTTCTACCTTATTATTATGGTGAAATGATAACTTTTGTCTGGCTGGGTGCGATTTGAGCACCGGCGGGCAGGTTTGCACTGACTCCGTTATGGGCGGTTATCGATGTGGCATGCACACAACCATCTCCCTGGATCTTTACTTTTGAGCTGGCTTTTTTAAACGTAACTTTACTCATGTTCATACCGGACATAACTCCTTTGTTAACTCCTGCTTCATCTCCCATAGATCTTGAAATCTCAGATTTTTTGGTTACGGCCGCCTTGCCGGCAATTTTGACTTTCGTAGATGTCTTACTGGCCTGGCTTACCGATGCTTTATTCGGGTAGGGCATCGGAACCGGGCTGGGTGCCGGCGGTGCGGGTGTCAGGCAAACATCCGGCATACCGAACGCTTCGCCGCCGCCTTTGCTGGATGCCGGAAATATTGCAACCATATTTTTTTGCTCCTATGATTCTCTTAAAACTTGATTCACGAAAACCGAATCAAGTCGATGCTCTTTTCACCTTTTGTATTGTCCCGCAAAAAAAATACTTCAGCCTTCTACCTTCAACCTAAACACCTGCTTAATTAACCCAAATGTATTTTCTCCCCCTTAATCTTCACATCATCTTCCGCCTTTATAATCGAGCTTTTACTCTTTAAATGAAACGTTTTGTGAATCAACATTCTCATCCGGCCGGCTTTCACCTGATTAAGGTTTTCTGTTGTTCGGTACGTATTTATCGCTTTTTCAATGATTGAAGACGCTGTGGTTTCCAGTTTACCGGCTACCAGTTTAACTGACTCGATTCTGCTGACGACTGCCTTAATATTGTTTCTTGCTTCTTCAAGAAAGACACTGGTCCGTCGGGCAGAAACCCTAAGTTCCTGGCTGGTAATATCAATTTTACCAGGTTTTAATGACAGATCAGATTTTAGCTTTTCGAACATCTGCCCGACGACAGATAAACCGACCCCTGATCTGCCAGTTAATTCAACCTGCTGCCCTTTAAGGCGGATATTTCCCGCAGCATTTAACTCAATATTTCCTTTTGGTGCATCAAAAACCACATTTTCTGCATTAGAAAAGATGCGGGCTTTTTTTGTATCCGGGTTATATTCAAACAGTAATGCATTATTATTTGAATAAACACATAGCGTCTGTCCTTTTTCCGAATTATTTAGTGATGCAAATGTGCCATCAGATAAAATCATTTGTGGAACAGGATCAGATTGCGGATTTTGATGATCCATTACTCCGATCACATAAAAATTGCCATTATTATCCTCGATAACCAGAACCTCATCGTCTGTAGAAAACTTTTGCGGCAAAGAGATGGCCGGGCGAGCCATCACTTCTTTTCTGATCTGATTCTCAGCAAAAGCGACTTTAACCAATCCCTGATTCTCCTCAGTCCTAACAATACGAGCCGTTCCGAAAAATTTATCTGAAGATTGATTTTCATATATTTTGGCAATATTTTGCATATTTTCCTCCGGTTACCTGACAGCAAATATTTTTTACTTCGGCTGGGCTGGCGGTCTCCAGTCCTCGGCTTCAGCAAGGTCTTTGTCTGTGTATTCTGCAAGTTTTCTGACTGATCCTGTCCAATTTACGCCCTGATCCACTATTCTGTGCAGAACCGACTGAGTCAAATCCGCCCCTGAAAAATCAGTCTTTCTTAAAACTGCATGTGAAAATACCGAGTAAGGTAATTTCGCATACATAAACCGTGCACCTTCACAGTCTGCATAGTTAAACTCCGCACGATCAAGCCTTGCTGCACTGAAATCGGTATTCTTCAATACTGCTTTTACAAAAAGTGCACATCTGCAATCAGCCCCTTTTAGCATTGCTCTTTGAAGATCAGCACCAGAAAAATCACACGTATGGCACCCAGCCTTATTTAAAGAAACTGATTTAAGATTTGCATTTTCAAAACAGACTTGTTTGCATTTTGCCCCATCTAACCTGGCACCTTCAAGATCTGACTCACCAAAGTCTGAATCGGTTAGGTCAAAGCCCCTGAGATCCATTGCTTTAAAAGAAGTTTTTCTTAAATTACATAATAAAAAGGAAGTTTTATTAAGTATCGTTTCAGTAAAATCAACCTTTTCAAAATCAGTTGACTCAATTTTAGCACCGCTGAAATCAATTCCTTTCAATAGGCTGTCTGTCATTTCACAATAGCTCAACCTGACATCCCTGAAAACAGCGTTCGACAGATCTGCTTCTGAAAAAAAGGCATTGTTCATGATTGCACTGCTGAAATCTGCTTCAACAAGATCAGTCCGTGAAAAATCAGTATCTGATAAATTACATCCAATAAACCTTGCACGGGCTAACCGGGCTCCTGAAAAATCCGCACCGGTCAGGTCCAAATGGCTGAAATCAACGCCATGGAGGTCTGATTTATTTAACCTTGCTCCAGCCAGTTCTGCCCCTTCAAATGAGGTACCTGCCAAACTTGTTTTACTGATTTCGATTTCAAACAACTTTTTGTGCGACAGGTCCATCCCGTTCATATTGCAGTCTAAAAAACAACAGGATGAAAGATCATCCGGAAGCAGATGATTCAGTCCGGTCAAATCAGATCCTGATATGGTTATTGCTTTAAATCCCGACTCTTTAAAATCTGAACCAGTAAATTCAGAATCTGTAAATTCAGATTGGAACAATTCAGACTCATGATATCTACATGATATTATTTTACATTTTTTAAAATATACTTCTGACATATTGGATCGGCTGAATTCAGTTTTATCAAGGCTGCATGTTTGAAAACGGGCCCCTTTTAAATCATCTGACACAAATTCAGACTCTTTGAAATCCGCTTCAATAAATCTGACATACTGAAGATCTGAATCCTCAAAACACACACCCTTCAGATCCATGCTCCCCTTTGCATATCCTGTGTACCCTTCTTTTTTCAGCAATTCAATGTCTTCATCACGCAGAACTGTTTCACTGAATTCTATCTCGACTCGCGATGAATCTTTAACAATAATATTATCCGTTATGAATAAGGAATTAGCTAGATCGCAGTTTTTAAAAATTGCACCCGTGCAGTCACAATTTACAAAGATTGTTCCTGGCAGCTTTACATTTAAAAACTTTATCTCCCTGAGATTAACGTTATTAAACACCACTCCATCAAAAACAGACTCTTTTATTGAGGCTTTTTTAAAATCGACCTGATCAAAAGTAATGTTTTTGAATCTCGCCTTCTTTATCTCCATTTCAGACAGGTCTGCCATTGAAAACAATTTATTTTCAATAGCTTCATCTTTTCTGATATGAGCGTAAATCAATTCTGCCGGCGTAACGTCTTTCATTTTTTTCTATCTGCCTGATAATTTGGTCATTTTCAGATTGGCATTTTCAAATCTTGTCTTGTTTATGACTGCATCCAGAAACTCCGCGCCATATATATTGGAAGCCCTGAAATCTGCCATCGTCAAATCCGCTTTTTCAAGATTGGCTTCAAAAAGATTCATGGTCATACATTCTGCCTGATAAAGATTTGCTTTGGAAAGCCTTGAATACCTCAAATCCGCACCCACAAAACTGGCGGATTTTAAAGATGCGGATGCAAAGTTAGCACCCTCCATGTTTGAAAAAGCAAAATCAGCATGATCCAGGATTGCATTTTCCCATATGGAATAATGCCCGGTAACATTTCGAAAAATACCATGTGTAAAATTGGTTTGGTTCGAAGCGCGAAGTCCGGTTATATCTGCATCGGTCATATTAACCTTAATCCCCTCTGCATCTTCCACGCTTGCTTCAACAAGGCTGGCACCCTTAAAATCAGCACCTGAAAGCTTGCTCTTTGAAAAATCCGCCGCCCGGCAGACGCATTGCTGTAAAGAGGCATTTTCCAAGTCTGCTTCATAAAAACTTGCGCTTTCTGCATTGGCATTATCTATAAGCGCATTCTGCAATTTAGAACCATCAAAAATCGCATCTTTAAGAACAGAATCCCTTAGGTCTGCGCCGGAAAGATTGGCACCGGTAAGATCAGCATCTTTCAAAATGGCCTTTTGAAGATTTGCTAAAGAAAGATCAACACCTGAAAGAGAGACATTTGTTAAAATTGCACCGGAAAGATTTGAATTGGTAAGCTTCGTCTCTGACAATATGGCATCCTTAAAATCAACCCCCTGCATGTCAAGCCCTGACAAGTCGATGTTACGAAGGTCTTCTCCCCTGAATGTTTCGCCTTTTGCTAACCGTTCTTTTACAATTTTACGATCTATGGCTTCTTCTTTCTCTCTTTTAAGCCCAAACTCTTCCATCAGAAGAATTTCCTTGTCTTTATCTTCCTGTGTCGGTTCCGGCAGTTCCAGATGCGTATCAAAACCCGCTTCAATCAGCTCTGCATTTAGTTTCTCTTCAGCTTCTTTTATTTGATCCTCTATATTGACCGCTTCTGCTGCACCCGCTTCAGTTTCGGTTTGTTCAGGCTCTATAAATTGAAAATCTTCATCAACATCCAATTGCTTGAGGAAAAGTTCATGATAATGCGCTTTTGGCTGCGCTAATTCCTCCAATTTTTCCGAAACGATAAAACAGTGAGAAACCTCCTCATAATCTTCGGTCAATATTTCTGAAAGACCTCGCCACACGAGAACAGCCTTTTCTGACTCCATATCAATCCATAATGTGTCTAGCCTTAACGTAACCTCTTTAAAAACCGCCTGACCGGAGTTGCCTTTTTCTTTTTTATGAAGAAAAGCGCGTGGCTTTAACCCGGGTAGTTGCGATTTATAGATTGCATGGGAATGATGAAAGTTTTCAAAGGAGAGGTGTTCATCTCCTGTTAAATATCCTTCAACCTGCATATTTAAAGGCGCTGCATTAAAAAATCCCCAGTCAAAATCTTTTGGATACCATGGCCATCGTTCTTTAAGCCAGCTACCCTTATACGTTCCCAGCTTGGAATACCTCTGAATCCACATATCTCCAATCGGGCCAAATCCAGCCGGTTCAGGATTGCTCCCAGGAGAATCTATCAAATTTTTTATATCTTCAATGTTGGGAAGCGGCCATATTTTTGACCCATCCGCCTTTTTAATCTTTGCATACCCTTTGCCGACGGGATTTTTCTTATATCCGCTACCGCCGAAACTGTTCTCATATCTTAAATCCATTTGCGTAAACGGTTTGGGATCTGAAATTGTTCGGGTAATCTGATTCCAGTACCGATCCCCAAAAACTCCGAGTGTCTTTGAGTGATTCCCTGCCTGGAAATTGACTTTACATGCAGGGACCGCTTTTCCAAAGGGGGCATAACATTTTCCGATCAAGAGGATATCAGTGCGGGGTTTATAATAAGCAAAATCAGAACTGTATCTGCAGCTGCCATTTCCCTCATCATCATCTGGAAAAAGCTCGTCTCCGGTTGGAAAAACATGGTCATCTGAGAGGATAGCAGGGCTTTCCGGCTTTAAGTCGAATGTCCCTTTCACAATCAGCGTAAGCGAGTGTTTAGGGAAATTGACTCTGCCGGTTATAAATGCAAATGATAAAGAAGACTGATTTAAAATTTCCATAAATGATCTGACAAATACTTAAGAATTATTATATGGTTATAACTTTGGTTATTAACGAAAAAATCATCAGGTAATTTTAGCATCCCCATGCTTTATCCAGGCCCCCTTGACTTGAAGGGTTTTTGAAATAGTTACGGCTCCGTCAAGCGTGATGTCTGACCCTTGGATCTTGACGTCACCTCCTTTTATTAAAACATCGCCGGATGCTTGTACCGTTATCGATGCGCCTTTAATTTTGTTCGCTCCACTGGCATCGATTGTTACGGTACCGAGAGAATTGAGATCATAGGATCCACACATCAAATCATATGCCGCATTGATTTTTTCCAGCTTTGACGGTGCATTTAAAACTCTTGCGGCTGATTTTTCCACTTTCAAACTGGCATTTGTCACCAACTCAAAGGCTGCACATGCACTCTGTTTGGCACCGACAAATATCTCACTCGTCGCCGCAAGCGCCTGGGAGGCTTTTGCGCCGACAAACGTTTCTTCTGTTGTAGCCAGGCTGTGAGATACTTTTGTACCGGTAAATGTTTCATTCGTATTTCCTATAGTAACAGACGTTTTGTCTCCTTCAAATTTTTCAGTTGTGGTACCGACTGTATGGGAATTAACATTGTCCTTATACGTAATCTGTGCAGCACCGGTGCACTCATATTTATATGTAGCGCCATGTTTGACGTATACCTTTCCATTGGTTAGACGTTTTTCCGGTCCATGCACTTTTCTGACATAATCACCGTCAGTCTTAAAAAATAAATTCCCCTCATTCGGTGCGCCCAGGGAAATAACAGTACCTTGTGTGGGTGATGACAAATGAATCTGCTGTCCGCCATCAGAATCTTCAATCCTGATCTGGTTGCCGCCCCCGGTTCGGATGACGCTTGAGGTCTGATTCCCGCCGGTGACCGGGCTCATGGTATCGGGATTCGGTACGGATCCGGCAATAATCGGTCGATCCGGATCTCCGTCAACAAAGGTTAACAGCACTTCCGTGCCTTTATGCAGCGGAAAATGCATGCCAAAATTTGCGCCCGAATACGGCTGTGCCATGCGGACCCACCGGGAGGCCTTGCCTTCCGAGTTTCCGCTCTGGTCAAAGGGAAGAATCACCTTGTATCGGCCCTCATCATCGACTTCCGCGTACTGGCCGTCTCCGGCTGCATCGACAGTGCCATTCATGGTTCCATTGAATCTAGGGCGGGGCGTGTCTCTTTCCGGACGGAACTGGATATCCGCCGGGATGGCTGAAAACTGGTTGGTGTAGCCCGGACCTTGGTCATCCGATTCCGCTGATTCTGATTCACCTTCTGGAAACCGGGTTTGCCTGCCCTTATGCGCAACATCCAGGATCAGATATCGCTGGTTATAACTTTCTCTGTAATGTCCGGCCAGTTCAAACAGGTACCCTGGTCGAAGATTGGCGGCCGTACTTTCACCGTAGAAAACCTGCTCCCGGCACAAGAGTTCTTCTGCTCGGATCCTTGCCAGGGCATTGCCTTCTTCCGGTGTTTTGAAATGCTCGCCGTAAATATATACCGTTCCCCGGCCCCCGGAGGCATCCACATCCGCCTCTCCCCGAAGGTCAAGGGTCGGCCGCCGGTAATTATAATCCCGCAACACCACATTTGCAGGGAGCATCTGCTGTCTGCAGGTAAGGGTCCGGACAGCATCTTCATCTGTCGGTGCTAAACCGGACGGCGGAACATAATTAATCGTAACATTGCCGATGACATCCTGGTGGGATGTTGAACTGTCCGTAATAATCAGCTTGTCACCGTTATCCGTCTGTTCAAAATAATAGAATATTCCTTCCCGTTCCATCCAGCGCGAAACAAATGCAAAGTCAGATTCCCGATACTGACAGATATATTCCCATGTGGGATAATCGGCAGTTAACCGGATATCAAAGTCATTACTGGTCAATCCTGCCTGGGTCATCATTTCCTCTATGATGCCCTGCACATTTTTTTCCAGAAAAAGTTCATTGTCATGAGAAAGCGTTGACTGCCAGAATCTCGGAACCAGAACACCCCGGTAAAATACATTCTCATCAACTTCCTGGAGTTGTTCAAACCGGGACATGATCCCGTAAATGGGCAATTCAATATCCGGTGTTACAATGGTAAACGTGGCCGGATTCTGAAGCACCGATCGGCCATCAATATCCGGGTCGTTGGATGAGAGGGTGATATCAAATTCATAAAGCTTTGAAATACTTTCCGAGCCTTTGAATCTGACCACCGCAAAGGTATCTTCCGGAAAGGCTTGTGAAACAAAGGTAAAATTTTTCTGATCCTGGTACGTCATTATATTTTTCCTTCAAAGGATGGCTTTGTAAAAAGCTCAAATTCTGTGTTGCACTGCATTCTTCGTCACTGCGGAGTAGGCGAGCTACGCCTCATTCCTCAGAATTTGTGCGCCTTGAATTTGAACTTTTTTCTTTGCCATTTTAATCTGACTTTAATGCATTATTAAAACTGATATCAAATGTCCCTTCCTTGGATAATCCGAGATGGACCTGCGACGGCATCTCCTCTTGTGTCATACGGGTCAGAATCTCCTGGGACATGCGCGGCATGATACTTCCGGTCATAATGTAATCTATGTTTCGGGCGCCTGTTTCAACCTCCGTGCATCGGGCGGCAATCTGGTTCACCACATCATCTGAATATGTCAGTGTCATCTTATGTGTTTCAGCCAGCCGTTTCACCAGTTTATTCATCTTCAGCGCAACAATATCCTTTAAAATGTCTGTTTTTAATGTCAGGAATGGCAGGACCGTCATTCTTGCCAGCAGTGCGGGTTTGAAATGATTGCTCAAAATGGGACGCACCGCCTGATTAATAATCTCTAGTGGCGGAATTTCGTCACCCGAACACATTTCTGTTATCACATCCGTGGCAAGATTACTAGTTAAAAAAATCACGGTATTTTTAAAATCAATTAAACGGCCTTCCCCGTCTGACAACATTCCTTTATCAAAAACCTGATAAAAAAGATTTAAGACTTCAAGATGGCCTTTTTCCACTTCATCAAGAAGGACCACGGAATACGGCCGCTGGCGAACTGCCTCAGTAAGCACGCCCCCTTCACCAAACCCGACATATCCGGGAGGTGAACCGATCAGCCTGCTGACGGTATGTTTTTCCTGGAATTCACTCATGTTCACAGTCACCATAAAGTTTTCACCGCCAAACAGCAGATCTGCAATCGCCAGACCGGTTTCGGTTTTACCCACCCCGGAAGGCCCGGCAAGTAAAAAAACTCCCAATGGCTGGCTCGGGTCTTTAATACCGGCTTTTGCGGATTTTATCACTTCAGTAATAAAACCCATGGCCTCATCCTGTCCCTTGATCCGCTGCTTTAAATTATCTTCTAAATTAATGATATTCTGGGCTTCATCTCTCATGAGTTTTCCCAGAGGAACGCCTGTCCAGTCGGAAACCACCTTGGATACAACATCCGGATCAACTTCCGTGTGAACCAGGGCATAATCGCTCTGCAGGGTTTCGAGCTCTTTTACCGCAGCCTCCATCTGGGATGCTAATTCATTTTCTTTTTCTTCAGACGTCTCTTCTGCGCTTTTCATTTCATAAAGGGATTTCCGGTATTCAATAATGTTTTTTGCCAGTTCCTTTTCCTTTATCCATCGCTCATTTAATTGCTCAATTTCAGATTTTAGATTGGCAAGCCCGCTATTGATCTCTGTCACCCGCTCTTCATCTATCTTAAACCCATTGAGCTTATCACGCTCCAGTGCACTTTTTTCTCTTTCAAGATTTTGGATAGACCTTTCTTTATCTTCTATAACATCCGGTTTTGCAGTAAGCAGGACTTTGACCCGGGCCGCACTGGTGTCTAATAAATCTACTGCTTTATCCGGAAGCTGCCGGCCGGAGATATAACGGCTGGACAATTCAGCGGCTGCCTGGATGGCATCATCTCTGACCGCCACATGATGCGCTTCTTCATATTTGCTCTTCAAACCCCTTAAAATAACAACTGCCGTCTCCTCTGACGGTTCATCCAGTTTCACCAGCTGAAAACGACGGGCCAGGGCGGCATCTTTTTCAAAATACTTTTTATACTCCGACCAGGTGGTAGCCGCCACCGTCCGAAGCTCCCCCCGGGCCAGGGCTGGTTTTAAAAGATTGGCCGCATCACTCATTCCGGCAGACCCGCCCGCGCCGATCAATGTATGGGCTTCATCAATAAACAATATAATCGGCTTTTCCGAAGATTTAATTTCAGTGATAACTGATTTTAATCGATTCTCAAATTCTCCTTTCATACCGGCGCCGGCCTGGAGCAGCCCCATATCAAGTCCCAAAATTGCCACTCCCTGTAATAAATCCGGCACGTCTTCTTCCACCACCCGCAACGCAAGACCTTCGACAACGGCTGTTTTTCCAACGCCTGCCTCCCCCACCACAATGGGGTTATTCTTTCGCCGGCGTGCGAGGATATCAACCATCTGCCGAATCTCACGGTCCCTGCCAAAAACCGGATCAATTTCTCCGTCTCTTGCTTTTTGAGTAAAATCGACGCAAAAACGCCCCAGAGCGGTTGCATCAGCCGGCAGGTCTTCACCTTCAGATATGTCCCTGCTTTCAGCCCGTCTTTCATCAGATCCTTTAACAATTTCCCAGAATCCGGACAAAAGAGCATCTTTACTGATAGTACTCAGCAAATCAGCGCACTGTCCGGAAGAAAATTGGGTGGGCCGGTTTAACAGGGCCAAGATCAGCGCACCGGAACGGATTCGATTTTCACCCAGATCAATGGATCCCACCAGCCAGGCCTCCTGGAACCAGTCCATCAGGAGCGGTGAAAAAACAGGCTTTGCTGCATTTCCGGTTTTAAGACTTTCCAGAGCCCGGTCGATTATTTTTTTTAGTCTTGACGGATCAATTTCAAAGTGACGTAAAATCAATGGCAGGTCGGACTGAGAATCATCCATCAGTTTGGAAAGCATATGTTCCAGGGTAACCTCATAATGTGTCCGCGAAACACAAAGACCTGCTGCTGCTTCAAGGCTGCGGGTACAATGGGTATTTAAACGCCCCAAGAGTGATTTGATATCCACGGTAATCATTGATAAACCTCCTGGCCGGCTGATGTATTTCCGGCAGATATGTTTCCGGTTGATGTGTGTCCGGTTGATATGTGTCCGGTTGATGTGTGTCCGGGTAAATGTTCGAATTATGCGGTTAGTTCACTTTTAACTTTTCCGGTTTATCCGGGTTAGGGTTTGCGAAACAATAAATTTACATTTTATTGAGCGAGCCCTTAGCCATTGGTCTATACAACGTCCTGAGTTCTCCGATCCGGTCGCCTGCAAAAATCCAGCTGTTCAACCCGACCTCGGATCGCGCAGGGTCTCCAAGGCATACAGTTTGTGCCTGACCTTTTGCCAGAATCACTTCCATGTCATATTCAAGGGAACCCAGGACATACATATTCATCAACAGCGTCACCCTCTTATAAATATCAGAGCCGGGATAAAAACCCCGGAATTCCTCTTTATCCAGAGGACCGATTTGCACCCTGAACTTTCCCATACGATCTGATACTTCTTCGCCAAGAATGCAGTTATTCCCAAGACGATGAGCAGAAGATCCCAGTCTGAGTTTCTGGTCGACCGGAATTTTTGCTTTTCTCTCCAAACAGGGAATAACGGATACATCCTTCCCTTTCAGGACATCTTTTAATAATGTTTCAAGGCCGAGCGCGGAACGCGGCATCTGGGTAAACAGTCCGAGATATCGAATCATACTGTATGGATCAGGTATCTGAGACCGGATTTCTTCATCGCCGATACCCAGGAGACAAAAAAGACGTTCAGCATGCTGACGACTGCCCTCTTCCACAACCTTAAAGGCCTGCTGATACTTGGTACAGCAATCATAAAACAGTTGAAAAAGACGTTGATTGATGACATCGATAAACTCTCTGGCAACTGACTCATCATCTGCCGTCTCATCAATCAGATCCTCAGTATAAAAAACAGGCAGCGGGGATGATGCACCGTATAATCCCAGAAAATTTGCCTGAACTTCAAACCGTTCATCTTCTCCGTCACTTTTTTCTTCAATCGTTTCTACATCAGCCTTTGGAAACGCAAGAGACAGATTGGGACGAACCCAGATCGGATCCTGGCCGGAAGCGTCCGTTGACTTTTCATTGGCTGGATCTCTATGCAAAAGACGCAGTAAACGCATTACCTGAAAAAATGAAAACGAATGCCCCTCTTTCAGTAAATCCAGTTTAAGTTCGGAAATCATATCAGTCCTATAAAAAGTCAGATTCCGACGGCAAAGTATAAAAGTTCAAATGCAAGGCGCGCAAATCCTGAGTAATGATTCGTACTTATCGTACTATAAAGAAACGAAGGATGCAGCGCAACGCAGCAGTTGGACTTTTTACAAAGCCGTCAAATCATATCAGCGGATGAACACCCAACCGGGCCGGCCATTGATACACATCTCCCTTTACTGTTTCAGTGATCGACAGTCGCGTATACGTATTGATGGAAGCATAATTACCCAGGAAATGATCCATTATACTGCCAAAAAGATAAAGGTCGCCGGGACCTGTGAAATGGTCCTGACGGACTTTCATGACAATATCCTGCCCACGCATAATGATGCTCGACACCAGCCTGTCGGAGCCTTTGGTTTCGACTTTTTCAATCCCGGAGATACGTTTTCGGTTTGCGATAAAAGCGGTTTTATCGCGTGTTTCTTCAAAAATATACAGATCTAAAATCGCTTTTAAATTCTGTTCATTTGAAAGTGACAGGTAATTCAATGAGAGATGGGACAGCAATCGCCACAACAGGTTTTTTCCAAGGGGCGGCAGAATATTGTTTGTTGGCGGGCTAATATTCTTAAAAGTTACAAGCTCCGGAGACGTACTCGTGGGCTGAGATATATCTCCCACTTGAAGCCCTTCCGGTAAATTGGCGTTGGTGCACTGGATTTTTGTTGAGATAATTTCTGTTTTCTGCAGTTCGGCGCCGGATGGATAAGCAAAGGACAAATAGACATCAAGCCCGGGATGAACCGGAGAGTGTCTCAGGCGGGTGTAATAAACGGGGTTGGATGAATGACCTGATGAAAACATATCAAACGATGTATAAATTTTTTCCTTTGCTGTTCCCTGAACAAATCCAGCAACTTTTTCCACCGAATATACCTGGTAATGGAGCGTGTTTTGGCCTGAAGGGCGAACCAAATAGTCTGTTTTGCGATGATCCAGACGAATGGGGTCTGCTTCATTGCCAAAAATATTAATTGCGGGTGATGCGGAAAGTAAAAAACTGAATTTGTTAATCTTAGATGGTAAAAACGGCAGATCGCCAAATTCAAACTGAATCTCAAACCGGTTGCCGTCCCCCCTGTTTTTCCAGCGATCCCATCCAAACAAATCCAGAAAAAGAAACTTTGACGGCAGCACAAAGTATTCCTGCAAAATTCGATATCCCGGAAAAGAATTGGGGGGATACGGGAAAAGACTTTCATTATTTGAAAATCCGACCGGGCGAAGATCATCAGAAGATAAAATAACCGACTCGCCATCATCTATTGGGGAAATAATAATCTGCCTTAAATTTTTTGACAACAGAGAATAGAGATCTGCCGCATTAGAGAAATCTCCGGCAAGATAAAGACGCAAATGCCCGAGATCCCAGGCGGATAACTGCGGCCCTTGAAGTTCCATCTGGATGGATATAACCGGTGGACGCCCGGGCTTCTCCTTAAAAGAAGCGTCGAGCAGTTTGATGGGATGGACATCAACATCATAGCAGGTCTGGAAAAGACAGGGGGTGCCGTCTACCGGAACGGATGCGATATGAACACCGGCCGGTATTTGAAGAGACTGCTTGAGCGTCGGTTTGGGTGTAAATTCAATAATTGTTGTTGAAGGTACAGGTCTCAGGTAATGGGGCCAGATCAGATGGACAAGTTCATGGATAATCTCAGGAAACTCGTCATCGAGTTTTTGACGTAAAAGCGCCGTTAAAAATGCCACACCCTCCAGAAGACGTTCCACATCCGGGTCCGCAGACGGACCGCTTAACATGGGCGCAATTGCCGGATGGGCCTGGGAAAACTCCGCTCCCAACTCTTTTAAGTTACTAATTTCCTGTTGAAAATAACGATTCAGCAAATCAACCTCTGATACTGATTCTACCGTCAGAATCCACCTGGCTTTCAAAAACAACCGGCTGGTCTGAGTGTTCACCGGCGAGCCTGGCAATAATCTGGAAATTAAGAGAAAGGAGGTCCTCCTCCTGAGGCACAAATTTAACCCTCACTGCTTTTAAACGGGGCTCATACTTGATAATGGTCTGACGCAAAGATTTTTCAACATCCCTCAGGCTCGCAGGATATCCACGCAGATAATCCGTTAAATCGGGCATTCCGAAATCTTCAGCAATCTGGACCCCACCCTGCCGGGTATTTAAGACTTTCTGCAAATGTCTTAAAACGGATGATATAATTTTTTTCGGATCTTCCGTGGTGCTCCTGTCAGGCTGTTTTTCTCTTAACCGAATTCGTTCAATCAGGCGCTCTTCTCTCATCATGTTTCCCAACTACCGCATCAGGCTACCCCCCCCCGGGAGTTCTCCAATCATCACTGCCTTCAGTGCCGCCGACTTCATGGGTCCAGGTAATCATCCGATAAGCAAAAGAGACATCTTCCAGATGGGTAAAAGACGCCATTGCCGGATCCTGGCAATTCGGCATACGGGCTTTGATACTTGATATGATTGCATCTTCTAAAGCGATGGTAAAATAATGTTCCGGCTGCCCGGATACACTGGTTCGATACCACTTGATTGAACAGGTGGTGAGTCGTTCACCCGTTGTCAGGGCGGCATACAGCAGCGGTGAACTTTTATCAAAAATTTTCGTAATGGTCAGCGGTTTATGAACGCGCTGACCGGTGGGCTGCCCGCTCTGAATGTCTGTGGGAACATACACCGTATGATCAAATGCCTGGACAAGAATCTCATCTTCATGCCCTTCCTGATACGTGTTTCCCACACTTTCTTCGGTAAATGCGCCCTGGGTAATCGGTCCCTGTGTTGCGCCTTCGATGGTCATAAAGCATGGTGTCGGCATGGTCCGCCCTCCTTTTCTATTGATAGATTAATACCGAATACGTCTGCTATAAAAACACTACTCCTTATCCAGTTTTCCGACAAGTGAAAGTGTAAAGCTGGCACCCATGTACTTAAAATGAGGCCTTACTTTCAAGCCCACCCGATACCATCCGGGTTCACCTTCCACATCCTCCACCGAAACCTGCGCCTGTCGGAGCGGCCTGCGACTTCTTACTGTGGGGCTCGGGTTTTCCTGGTCTGCGACATACTGCCTTATCCATTCGTTGAGCTCTCTATCAAGATCACTGCGCTCCTTCCATGTCCCGATATTTTCCCTCTGGATAACTTTAAGGTAGTGGGCCAGCCGGTTAATGACGAACATATACGGAAGCTGAAGTCCCAACTTGTAATTCAGCTCAGCTTCTTTGCCTTCCTTGCTGATTCCAAAAAATTTGGCCTTCTGGACGGAATTGGCGGAGAAAAATGCCGCATTATCACTGCCCTTTCGCATGGTCAGGCCGATAAATCCCTCTTCGGCCAATTCAAATTCCTTGCGTTCCGAGAGCAGCACTTCGGTGGGTATTTTGGTCTGAATTGCGCCCATGGCATCATACTGATGCAACGGCAAATCTTCCACAGCACCGCCGCCCATGGGACCGATGATATTGGCGCACCACCGGTACTTTGCAAAACTGTCGGTAAGCCGTGATGCGAATGTAAAAGCGGTATTTCCCCACAGATAATGTTCATGGCTGGCAGACACATTTTCTTCATAATTAAATGCTTTGACCGGTTGGGTATCCGGTCCGTAAGGAAGACGAAGGGAAAATCTGGGCAACGTCAGTGCGACATATCGGGCATCTTCGCTTTCTCTGAAAGATTGCCATTTGGTATACTGGGGTCCTTCAAAAATTGATTTGAGATCTTTGAGCTGTGGCAATCCGTTAAAATCATCCAGTCCGAAAAATCCAGGACCCGCAGCCGCAATAAACGGTGCATGGGCCATCGTCGCGACACTGGCAACATTCTGCAGTAATTTGATATCCTGGGGACCCGGTCCGAAATCGTAGTTCCCAACCATTGCAGCATAGGGGTTTCCCCCGAACTGGCCGTATTCTGCTGTATAAACCGTTTTATACAGACCAGATTTGGGTATTTCCGGAGCATCCTCAAAATCCTCAAGCAGATCATCTTTACTGACATTTAATATCTCAATTTTAATATTTTCCCTGAAATCCGTCTTATCCACAAGATACTTGAGCGAGCGCCATCCGGATTCCAGTTTTTGAAATTGAGCGTCGTGTAAAATCGCATCCAGTTGAAGACTGAGTTTGTTGTCAATCTCAGCAATCATTTCATCCACATCTGCTTTTGAAACCTTTTCTACTTTTTTGCCAGGTTCTATGAGCTGAGCGATCAGCGCTTCCACACCTTTTTTGGCTAGGCCATAGGATTCATCACTGGGTTTCAACTTGGTAGCCTGCACAATATCTTCCAGAAGAGACGGTTGTTCTTCAGTTGTTTTTTCAACGCCAGAGACATCCTGTTCTTGTTCTTCAGGCATACGATCCTCCTTTTCTATTCTTCTTCAACTCCGAGTTCCTTCAATAATTGCTCTCTGGCCGCATCATCTTTGACCAGTTCCTGTAATTTCTTCCGGAAACCAGGAATATTGCTAAGTGGGCCTTTAAGTGCTGTAAGGGATTCTCTAAGTTCCAGTAATTTATTAAGTTCCGGTGTTTTTCGGGCAATCTTCTCGGGCTCAAAATCTTTGATGGATTCAAAATTTAGATTCACGCTTAATTCGTCATCCGGTTCACCTGAAATTTTATTGGATACCGTCAGGTTCAGGTTGATATTCTGCTCTTTAAGAACTTCATTAAAATTATCTTTATCTATATTGATGGGCTCCCGCTCCTCAAGCATTCGATCGTCAGGGCTCTGCGTAAAATCCCCCATCACCAGAATCCTCAATGGAAGTTCAACTTCTTCTTTGGCATCTCCGGTGGCCGGTCGATAGACAATGTTAACCCTTTCTTTTGGGGCAACAGATGCTTCTTTTGCCATTAGATCCCCCTTTCTATTAACTGGTTATAAATTTGATGGCTTCGTAAAAAAACCTCTATTTACCAATTCGCATCGCCTCAACCGGATCAATTTTTGCAATGCGATTTAATATTTCCAATGCCTTATTTTTTAATTGATTTTCAGTAAAAGAAGAATATCCTGTTCGGACAATCATGAGCGCGCTTAACGCAAGCCCGGGGTCCCATGCTTCCAACTGGTAATTATCAATATCATGAATAAGCAATTCAAGATGCGGCAACGCCATTTCTTTTTTGTCTGAACCCAAGAGAATCCGGCACAATGCCATGCGCCAAAATAGAGATTCTTTTTGTGAATTACAATTTTGCAACTCCGAATGAATCAATCCGACGGCTTCAACGGTTTTCATTTTTTTTACAAGGTCCCAGGCCTCTTTTATTCTTGCCGACATCTGATCCACAATTTCTGACACCTGTCCACTATCAACAATCGGAATCTGTTCGGCCGGATTCGTCCCCCCACCCAGCGAAATATTATTAATCCACTGTCGGGTTTCCAGGTCCGCAAACGGCGTGCCGTCGGAAAAAGCCAGGCGATCAAGTCCCTTTAGTCGATGAAGCAGAAATGCAGTTTCATCACAAACCACCTGATGCGCACTAATGTATTCTTCCCCCATATTAATGAGTGCTTCTGCGACTAACCGGTTTAAATCAAACCAGAAAATAAATTGAGAGATCTTGTGCTCCGCGGACCTGAGCAAAAAATCCCAGCTCCTGCTTGTCCTTAAATCCAGAATATTTTGTAATTCATGGGGCGGCGGCGGCGGAATCTGGGTTTTATCACCGTTAGTGGGCGGCAGGGAAGACACGCTCACCCAAGCAGCAATTCTCCGGTATCTGTAGGAGGATGCATCCATCGGATTCTCATCAAAAATCAATAACGCTGCCTGCCGGATTTTCTGGAATCCTTTTTGGGCTATTTTTTGTGCGTCTTTTTCCGATTCCTTATTTTCCGGGTCTTTAACCGGCTTCTTGAAACCCCCGGCACCGGACTCCGGTTTTGCTACAACGGCAGGTTCAGAAGTAGCAGAAGCGTCTTTATCACTTTGTTTTTCCTGTGGTTTTTCCTGACCACCGGATTGTTCAAGGAGTCTCCGAACCTGACGTTCAATGGGAGTTAAAAGCGGCGGCTCAGGCAAAGATTCCTTTAAAAATGAATCCAGACCAGCAAGCGCACTGTTTATTTCATCCCACCTGTCGTTTGTCGTGCCGGCTTTAATTGTTTCAAGTGCTGATTCGGTTTTCTCAATCCAAAATTCGATGGCGCCCAGACGCCCCCGCATCCTTTTCCTGGGTGGGAACAGTGAGTCCCAGTAAAGTTTTACCATATCATGCAATATGGTCAGGCCGTCTGCCAATCCGTCTATCTGATCAATGTGGATCCGGCTCACAGCAAGGTAGCATGCAACAAGAATATCTTTTGATTTTGTCGACAGGATCTTTATACTTAAATCATGGACTTTTTCCCAGTCAGTGCTGTCAACAGCTGAAGGAGAGGATAGTTTATCGATCTCAGCCTGAAGTGAATCAAACTCAGGTTCATATCGGACATCAGAACCTGCAGGCTGGTCCGGGGAAATGGGTTCTTTTCCCAGAGAGAGAAGATCCATTTTTTACATCCTATCTTTCATAAAATTTGCTCAATTATGACGTTAAGAGTCCACTCAAAAACGATTCCCAACCGGATCAATTTATAATATTATTAAATGCTTTAAAAAGCCACAAAAAAATTTAACCGTAAAAGTCACTTAAATATTTTTTTTGGCCAAATAACCTGCCGGCAAAAACAAACCTTCAGACAAAAACCAGCAAACTCTTCAATTGTAATGGGTTAGGGAGATAAAACCGACCAGAGCCGTATAAAATCCTCCGCGTTTATGGGCCGGCTGAAAACAGCAAGGTAATATTTTTCCCTGGCCCCACCGATGAAAATTGCGTTCGGTATCCCTGAACCATACGTTTTTAACAGAGAACTCCAGGTCCCGGCCTGGGCCAGGTATCCTGTCTGATATCCGGCCTGTTCTTGCGCATCATCGTGTGCAGATAGGGGAATCAATGCCATCATTTCCCGTAAAAGTGAATCGGCCGTTTTCTTCGCCTGATTTTCATCAATGAATGCTGGTTGACTCTGATTTATTCTTTCTTCCGGAGAATATAACCGTCCCCGTTCATTATCCGGACGTTTAATGGATTTAATATCTTTTTCAAAATCATTGAACCCATTCAAACGCCTTGAGGAAATATACTCAAGTTGCTCCCATGTCCTTTCAAAATAAAACGGCAAGCATTCCCAGGCTTCCTCCCATCCCTCAAGCTTCCCTTTCCCTATGATAAGCAGTGGATAGGGTCGTCCGATACTATCGCTGCTGTCTCTGACAACACCGCCGACCAGGTCTCCCTTTTTTAATCCTTTGGCCCAGAAACGCCAGGAATAAACTTTCGGATCCAGTTTCCGGCGCTTTGTCAATGCGGCATACCCTTTCCCCATCCAGCTTTCAAATGCAGTAAAAACCGGGGTGTTATAACTAATTTTAAAGTAATCCCTTGCCACCGGGTGTTTACCACAGGCCTCCCAATACCATGTTTTTTTAGGTTTACCTAATCCCAGCATCCGGCAATTTCCTCCGGGATCTCTCCAGGCGCTGCTCGCAGAATTCCAAGAACCGGCTGATGGCCTTTAAACTGATATTTCACCGAAATATATTTCACTCCCATCCCTTTGAGCGCCCATTCTTCAACAGGGAACTCCCTGGGAAAGAAAACACGCTGGCCATTTTCAAATTCTTCGATAAACTCAGCAAATGCCAGATAACCTTTATATTTTTTTGTCAGGACCGTGTTACCGACATCTATTTTTAAAGCAACTTCTCCGCAGGTCAGGGGTGACCATTCAAACGTTTTGCTTACAGGATAATTATGGTTCACCAGGGGGGGTGTCTCAGGTGAACACTGCAATTCCAGTGTCGTGGCATGCGGCCTGACACGGGCATCCTGGTTTGCCCCGGTGGGTTCCGAGCTGATAAACACACTGTAAGATTTATTCATTAACCGCGTGACCTTTGCACTTTTGGTTAAATAGGACAAAAAATATTCTTCCAGGTCGATCCGTTTTCCCATTACCTCCTTTGAATAGTATTGCCCATCCAGATTTTGACCGATAAACGCCCTTGCCGGTCCATCGATAAATCGCCTTGCAAAACCATCTTCGCCCATCAAAATAAGATTCAGATTTTGATCAGCAGGGGCATTTTTGACCGCCATCAGAACGTCTGTTTCCCAAAGGCTTTGGAGATAACATGCAGTTTCGCGAAAAATAAACTCATGCAGTAATTCCTTTGGCCCGGCAAGAAGATCCGTCATCTCCTTCAGCTGTATTTTTAAGCCCAAGTTTGAAACCTGATCAATCAGTAATTTTTCCATTTCTATTAATGCGTTGCCGGCTTCCAAAAACGGAGACTTTTCTTCAGAAATTGCCATTTCGGGATTTTGATACATATTCATCGCCAGCTCATAAGCGAATCTTTGCGATGTTGATACCGGAACCATCTCTGTTAAAGCATTCTGATAGGCACGAAACGCGTTCGCAGCACTAAAAAGATTGTCTGTATCCATTGTATCCTGTACGCTGACACCGACTGCCGTTTCCACCTTGTCAAAGGTTGAGATCACTTTTTTAGACGCCTTTTCCAACAAACCGTTTTCCTGGACGTCAAATTTCTCTTTTGCTAGGACTTGAAGTTTGATCTTATTGACATCATAGATAAATGTCATCCAGTCCGGACGATTTTGGGCTTTTGAAAACGGTTTTAACTCATCGGCCATCTTTGAAAGCAATGACAGGTAAGGATCCTGATCCGATCCCATCCGGCTCACAACCCGTTCCCACGCATCCTTATTTTCAAGGGTTTTATAGCCATCGGGAAAAACCTTTGCAAAATCATGCCAGGTTTTTAGATATGACTGAAAATACCATTTTTCAAAATCAAGTTTTTGTTCGGCAATGATCAACGGATCAAAAAGAGCGGAATCAATCTCATGCACAAAACCGTCAATTTTTTCTTTCCCCGCAACGGTATATGCAGGCAAGACATTCACCTCCCATGGTTGCGCAATGCTCCCGCCCCAGAAATCCGCCATGCGAATCGGAGAGAATGAAGGATCTGAATTCACCCATGTGATAAGCCAGTTTAAAGTAATATCTTCAAGAGTCAAAATATGTTTCAGCCAGGCTTGAAGGTCATTCATTTCCTGATTCAGGCTTGTTTTGTCTTCTACTTGCCAGATTAAAAAATAACGATACAGGCGGGTCAGTTTTTGATTCACATCAGATGCCGGGTTCTGATCTGATTCCAATGAAACAGTATCAAATGAAGGCTGAGGACGGCTTAAAAGGTCTTTGAGGTTTTCGCCTTCAATCCGTGCACGCAGCAGATTGATACGTTTTACCAGATGTGCCACATATCTTCCCATGACCTCGTCTGAAGTCCGGAAAGAAAAATACGCCATAGTTTCAGCCATCTGTTCATCATAGGTGGTTAAAAAAGCATTACGATACTGGCTGCAATACCGGCGTTTCAATTTGCCTTCAATCTCTTTGCTCTCATTTAATCCGAGTCGCGGGACCCACCAGCTTTTGTTTTGGTCCTCAACCCTTAACACTGCTTCCCGGAATCGGTCCATGGTGATGGTATCTTCAATGATTTCTCCCTGCATCATGGACGGCTTCATGAATTCCCGGGACACGTCCCTGAGGGTCTTTAAATTTTTAACGAATGAAAAACTTAAAAGACCACAGACTGCAATGGCGATGGCGAGCCATGAAGTGAGTCCCATATTGCGTGTCAGCCTGCTCCATTCCACCGTTTGGTGGGTAGGTGCATACAGCCCGCGATCCTTTGGCAATATTTTTGAAAAAAAGTCATGCAGGAACAAGCCCTTATCCGTCCCCGGCAACACTTCTTTTTGTTCAATCAGGCCCAAATCTTTAAGAAAATAGGAAAACGGACTGCCTTCCTGTTTGCCGCTGCTGAAAAAAAGGCCTCTTAAAATCGGCGACTCCTGGTACGGGTTTTCCGAAAAAGCACTCCGAACGAATGATTCAAGGCCCGGCTTCAGTTTTTTATATTCTTCCGGAAAGACCAAAAGACCAACCTCGGCCTCTTTTGACGCCAGCTTGTTAAACAGAAGCAGTCGTAAATCCTTTAGACGCTCTTCGATAAAAAGCATGGTGCGCTCAATAAAGTTGACGGCATCACTTGAGAAATCCTGATTTATTGCCCCCATGGCCTGATCGTGATTTTTCTCAGAAATCTGATCACAGAAATGGGTCATGCCCTTAACCAAATCACACTTAGTGATCAGCACATACACCGGAAATTTTGCCCCTAGCACCTTCATTAATTCATCAATACGGCTTCGAATGCTTTTGCCGTTTTCTTCTAAGGACTCAGTGCCGGGATCAATTAATTTATCCGCCGCAATTGTAATGACCAGGCCGTTTAACGGTTCTTTTTTCCTGAATTTAGATAAAAGAGATAAAAACCGGTGCCATTCATCTTTATCCCTGCCTTCATCTACAGGAATGGCATATCGTCCGGCGGTATCAATAATGATGGCTTTTTCAAAAAACCACCAGTCACAATTGCGGGTACCTGAAATCCCGGATGTGCTGCTGATTTCAGCAAAAGACGATGACAGACGGGCGCTTTTGATAGCGGTTGTCTTGCCGGCCCCGCTCTCACCAATGATCATGTACCAAGGAAGCACATAAAGCGGGTTGCCCTGTTTTTTCAAATGAGATTTTCGTAACGCATCAATGGCTTCTTTCCACCGGCCCTGCAGTTCCTGGGAGCTGTTTTTTTCTTTGCCGCCAAGGGTTTGCGCGTATGCATCATCATTTTCAATGATCTGGTCGACAAACCGCTGTTCACGATTCTTAAGCCAGATTTTCTTTAAAAATAAAACACCCATCCACAGACCCAGCAGGCCGGTAAGGACAAAAAGCCCTGCCCACCAGGGCAGATCGATACTCAAAACCACACCGAAAACCAGAAAGGCAATGAAAAGAAGCAGCGAGATGACAAGAAAACCTTTAAGGATACTGATAATTAAATTTTTCATTTAAGGAACCGTGCTGATTATAGTTTCGCCAATGTTACTTAACACAAAACGATAAATCAGGAATAATCCTGAATATAAAATCACCGGAGCAACCAGGCAGAAAACCGTCAAAAAAGAAATCCGTTTTCCGGTTTTAGGGGGCACTGTTTCATCAGATTTAATCGGGTATGCTTCCGGAAATAATTCCCGGTTGTCTATGGAGGGTACGCCAACAGAGCTGCCCGTAAGAATCTTCAGGTTTTCATTCTTTAATCCCTCTAAAAGAATTTCATCACCGGCATTACAGAATTGCCCTGTAAATCCCTTTGCCAGACATATATAATACACTTCTCTCACATCCCGCTGGTGAAGGCCAATGCTGTTCAAACGGTCAAAAAAAAGCTCTCCGGCATCAACCGTATCATAATATTGACGCTGAAGCAGCTCTCTTTGCCATTGATTTCTCCCTTCCCACGAGGAACTCATCACCGCTTCATCCACCCACGCAAAAACTCCAAACCGCGCCAAATCAAAATCTGCCCGGGAGACTGTCTCCTCTTCAAGAAAACGATCGCTTTCTTTAATCAGACGATTGATATCCGCTCTTGCCTTTTCATAAGCAATTTGATTTCCATCACCGGGTTTCACCAGACCGGATCCTACCAGACCGGATCCTACCAGATAGGATACATACACCATGATATCAACAAAGCAGTCGATTAGCCGCATTTTCTAATTTCCCCCCACAGCCATTAATTCGATCTTCAAATCCTGGGGGGCTGCATCCCAGTATAATGCGAGATTTTTTTCCCGTTTGACCTGTTCCCAGTGATCACTGTGGTGATCTATTTGAAAATAGACTGAATTTGCCCGCCTCGGCAGCTCCTGGGGCGGAGACGCAAAATGTTCCAGGCGAATTCCGGGAAGCGCCCGTGCAATCAAAATGGGTAAAATCTCCCGGGATCCGAGCTTGGCAATATTGGCTGCATCATGAATCAAAGGCTGCGGATCAGTATCTGTTGTAAAAACAAGGAAAAACCGGTTCCTGCCTTCAAAGATTGCCGGTTGAAGATCAGCGGCATAATATGTTTCATCATACATCAGTTGTATAATATATTCCGGTCCGGCGGTAATTTCATCTAACAGTTGAATAATTAAGTCGGAAATATCTGAAAAACATACCCCCAAATTACGATGGTCATATGCGCGTAAAAGCTGCTCCCCGTTCGGTGTTTCTCCGGCAACTGAAATCTGACCTGAAAAAGAAGACAATTCTCCGGCCAATTGTCTTAAAACGCCATATACTGTCCACGGATGAATTCTTCGGGTCTCCGTCAGATGCATCAACATCGGCACATACCGGTTCAAAGATCTTAACGCCAAAAAGTAAATCATATCTCTTGCGCCGAATTCAGCGCTATGCACCCCTCTGTCCCGCTTATAAGCCTCAAGCTGTCTTGCCCGGGAGGCAATCTGGTCCCTGATTTCAGAAACTATCTTGTATAGAGAACCCGATGCATCAAAACTGATGCAGGGGGGGATAAACTTTTCAGAAAGAATGATTTCAGAACTGTCCCTTTCCAGGCTGGCAAGTGGAATCAATTCATAGTCCCCGACAAGGTCTTTTTCAGTTTCAAAAAATATTTTCAATACATAATAGAGTTTTTTAACCTGAGCCGGCGGCCCGTTATGGTGCAAATCCTGAATCTCTTCAGCATCCGTCGTTGTAACAAACCGGGTGGTCACATCATTTAAGTTGGAAAGACTGGATAAGACCGTGACATTTTCACCGGCATCATTGAATTTTTTAATCCCGACATACACCGGCAATCTCTTTCCGCCCTCACTCCATGCACTTTCAAAAGAACGGGCCTGCACCACCGCATTGCCGGGATAATCAACATACGTCATATCCGGAAATAGAAACGTTGCCTTTAAAAAATTAAAAGAATGATTGCCAAGGGCGGCATGCTGAATTTCAATATCAGCGACCCCCCAGAAATGCGGATTGAGATACCGGCTGAAAGGAGTCATTCGCGACTGATCGTGCAGGTCTTTTAATTGAAAATGCTGGGGCTGTAAAAACAGTCCCTGATGCCAGAAAAGCGGTCTTTCCATATTTCTAATTTCCTTTAAACGTTAGAATATGTTTCGGGCCCAATGTCAGTTCAATATTTATCGCGCCGGGTTTTTGAGTCTTTTTTAGCCATAAAAAACCTGATCTCTCAATGATGACCGGCATGTCGGTTAAGCGTATGATATGTTCTTTTTGAATCGTATAGTAACCGGCCACAACTGCCAAGTATTTTGCACCTTCCGCACGATCAAAAACAAAATGCCGGTCCTGTCCCGGATGGACAATTAACCGGGAAGCGGTCGTCACGGTAGAATCGTAATGGCCGCATTCCAAAAGCTGATACAGCCCCTCCCGAAAACCTGCAAGATGGTTAAACTCATTGGGGTCTTTAAGCTGATAAATGCATAACCACAGTGTATGGGGAGTACCTTCATTCAAATTCAGCTGGTCATCCGCAAAGACATGGAGTTTAATGGCACTCTTTTCGAATTTCCACTCCGGTGGTCGAAGGGGTTGGGATGCACAGGCACTGATTGAAAAAAGGATCAATATCAAAAGTATATATCTGGATTTATGAATCAATTTGATGTCTCCGTAAAAAGTCGGATTTTGGGAGGATCGTTTTTTTAACATATTGAATTTATTGATGACAAAAGTCAAGAAACAGTCTTTCTTTGACTTTTTACGAATCCATCAATTTCTATCTCCTATATTATTATCCTGATTTAAACCGAAAAAACCGGATAAACCGAAAAGTTAAAAGTGAACTAAAGTTTGAAGTGATCTAAAATTGTGCTTAATGCCTCCGACATTATTATTTTTAATTTTAAAAATGATTGCGCGTTTCGCGCATTCCGAAACTTTAGGCACTTTAGATCACTTTAGTCACTTCACACTTTCAGGGTTTAAAAATCTCTCAACTCAGGATTTTGTCAATTTCTGGCAGTTCTTTTCAAATTCTCTTAAAAAATCCTCCAAAAATTTATCGGATTCATGCCATTTTTTTATCTGAGAATATTGTTCTTTATAAATTTCATATAATTTTGCTTTGCGAAACGGCCCAATTTTAAGACCGCCGCTTACTTCTTTTTCTGCCATATCAGGATCAATTTCTTCCAGAATCCTGGCAACTGTTGTCTTAGCGGATTCTTTAAATGCCTGCTGAACGGTTAAAAAAGCCTGATTAACCTGCTTTAAATGATCTTCCAGAGGTTTTAACGCCACACCCCCTTCAAGATGCGATCCAATGACATGACGGATCGTTTTGTCACTGTCCTCAGATTTTTTCCCATAAAGTGTTTTGTTTATTATACTGATCAGCAAGTTCATTGAGTCAAAAATCGTATTTAAGGATTCTGCCAGTTTCTGGATGAGTTCGGAAGTGGAAAGTTTGGCTGCAGAAACATCTTTTCCAAGTAAAAGAGAAAAAATACGAATCATAATACTGTTATCCAAAAGCAGATTTTGAGTCTTGCTGTCCGGGAACCCTTTATACTCGTCAATCAGCCGCAAAAGGGTGTCCAGGCGCTCATTATCCGGCAGACTCTTTAATCTGTTTTCAAGAAACCGTTCAATATTCGCTTCAGCGTTTGCCGCATCTGAAGCATAAACACTGAAGATGTTATCTGCCAGCTGATCTATGAGAATCGCTTCGCTCATGGTGGTTATTTTACATCCTTTTTACGGGACTATCATCATTTTACGGCTTTATAATAACGGTTTTTTCAAGGGATTCATCCGGTGTTATTTTCTCCGGTGTTATTTTTTTCATTAAATGATCCTCGCCTTCCAGATCATCAGCAAAAATTATCGTCCGGTCCGAACCGGTTGGACGATGCCCGGATTCTTCCTTATCTGGAGATATGATAAACGTTTTATCTAAATCATCATTGCTATGGTTATGCTGGATAATTGCCGTTTTATCCGTCGCACCAAACACTTTTGGCTTTAATACCAGGGAGTCGTCAGTTGTTTGACCTGGTTTTCCCCCTTGCCCCGCAACGGGTGAAGGCGCTTTTTCAATCGTGTCAGCCGTAATTATCACGGTCTTTTCCATCTGACGATTTACCATGTTATCAAGGTCATTCTTTTCAGAAGCTATTTTATCTTTTTTTGAAATAACGACTGTCTTTTCCAGATCTTGTTTTTGTGCAACTGCTGCCATTCTTTTTGAAATATCATTTCGCGATGAAATGACAACCGTCCGGTCAAGATCCCCCTCCCCTTCAGGGCCCCTGTCTGACACGGGAGTTCGGTCGCCGTTTTCCTTTTCCGACAATATGGCGCTGTTATTCTGATTCTGCACGGGATAAACCGCAACTTCCTTTTGCCAGGTCTTCAAAATATTTTTGAGTATACGGTTTATGTCCTTCTTTGCTTCAGATATTTCCGGCTTTGCTGCAGATATTTCCGGGGCGGGCTTTTGTTTTAAATCAACGTCAGGTGCCGGGACGCCTTTTTTCTGATTTTCTCTCTCTGTAACCGGAGTTTGGGATATCATTGAGATTACATCTATCGCATTTGTGCAAGATGCTTTAAAAATCATCATATAAAATGGATAAAATGAAAAAACAGCGATTCGTAAAACAGCCATCCTTTTTTCACCAAAACACTCCTGGTGGTTATCACATGCAACACACGGCAAATCATTACTAAGATGTTCTTTTCCCTTTAACTTTCCAATCTCGCAAATTAAATCATCACGGCTTTTCAAGTACGCCGGCGCATGTTTGTCTAACTTTGGGTCTAACTCCGGCACATAAAAAACAGAATTTTTATCGGTCGATTCAATACAATGTGAGCAGTACAGGTATCTTTGAATAGAATCGGAAAACGGCATAAGGCCGTTTTTAATCAATACGTCATCATCATAACACAGTTCAAAGGGTTCTCCGCAATCCGGGCATAACGGTTGAAAATAAGACCGCTTATGCCGGCAATACCATAATGGCTGAAAGGCAATCAGTTCCCCGTTTTTATTGATTTGCTCATTAATGATCAGCGGAGGATTGCTGAGTCGGTTCCGGGAATAATATAAAAACGCCTGCTGCCAGTTTTTTTCAACCTCCAAGTTGGTCAGCGGCATCATTTCATCCGGCAATGTATAGATATCTTTTTGAGTCAGCAGAAATGCCGGTTCAATCAAACCCGCCGCATCTGAAATAATTTCTGCCTGAATTATCTTTGAAAACGGGTTTGATTCGGAAACAACCTGAAAAGTCGATGAGGAAGGTTGAACCATCCGGTCATCGTTTTGACCCGCAGGTAGTTTTACGGTAAACCCCGTACCATCCGGCTCTAAATAAGGAATCAGTGATACCGGGTTCTTTTTATTGTTTACCATCAAATTCATAGGTTATCAGAAAATCAGTATTAATTTATATCAGCCGATCACCCAAGGCTATGACAAACAAATACAATATATATAAAGTATCCCTTATTTGCGGACAGGATCAAGTAAGTAATTCAGGTAGTGGCAGTAGAATTGAAATAAAAAAATAAACTTTAGCGGCACTGAAATCAGCTGATGTCCGCATATAAGTATTTTAAGATTTTACAAAAAATTATTATAACGATATGAATTTGTCAAGAATATTCTTTTATTTCAGATATATAATCTACAAACGGATATCCCCGGAAAGAAGATTGCCACTTCTTGCGTCATATGAGCATTTCAACTTCAATATTTAATTCCCCGGCAATTGCTTTCAAGGTATCAATTGTAGGATTTCGTTTGCCGGTTTCAATTTGAGAGAGGTAGGCAGAGCTAATGCCAACCTGTTTGGCCAATTCATTCATCCTGATTTGTTTATGTTCTCTCCATGCACGAACAGGACTGATTCCGTCCAGAACAGCAAAGGTAACCTCGCTGGGAATCGTGATTTCCGTACCTTCCTGAATGGCTTTCACATTTTTTTCTATATCTTTTATATCTTCAGCATCTTCCAACGCGTCATGAAGTTTTTGATATTCGCTATAAGGAATAACTACCCATTCGGGTTTTCCATCTTTTTTGATAATTTGAATATTCATTTGTAAACTTCTCCTCGTGTTTTCACGTTAATCACGTGGACAAAAAATTCATTGTCATTTACCGTGTAAACAATTCTCCAATCACCCACGCGAAATCTGTAGCCTGGATGGTTTGTCAGTCTTTTCACATTGCGCATCCCATGGGGATCATTGGCTAATTCTTTGATTTTCTTTGCGATCTTCAGCGCTAAATTTCGCGGCATTCTGCGGAGGACCTTGTCCGCATTTTTGCTGAAAGTTATTTTGTACATACAAAGATATTAGCCATTAGCAAGAATAATAGCAAGAATTAATTAACTGGCAAATAGTTTATGCTTAACAGAGTAATAACGTTAAAGCGGTCATGAGATAGCACAGGTGATAACGGCAATTTTGCCGGTGCGCGGAGCGCAGGCGGTTATTCCTGAAGCGGGGGCAATTGACTGATTTTAGTAAACCTTTTGTTCCTTCGGAACACGGGCAACCAGTTGCCCGTGCCACGCGCTGACGACCGTGGGAACCAGAATAAAATTTCACACCAAGTAATACCAGGCGATTAAAATTGCGTCACTAATTTGTCACCCAATATCTGTCTACAAATCACCAAAATGCTGCAAAGTTGTAAAGCCGTCCCTTTAATATGCCGTCCAATTTATACTTTTTAAAAAAGTAACCGCTATAATTTTATGCAAGGAGAAAATCATGAAACTTTCAGGTATGAAAGTGGATTTACATGTTCATTCAAAATCATCCACACGGCCGTCCCAGTGGATTTTACAGAAAATAGACTGTCCCGAAAGCTTTACCTCCCAACGCAAACTCTATGAAATCGCCAAAGCAAGGGGCATGGATCTGGTGACCATCACGGATCACAATAATATCAACGGGTGCCTGGAAATCGCCCATCTGCCGGATACATTCATCAGCGAAGAAGTAACCGCGTATTTTCCTGAAAACAATTGCAAAGTCCATGTACTGGCCCATGACATCACCGAAGACCAGCACATTGAAATCAATCATTACCGAAAAAACATCTACGATCTGACACGTTACTTAAACCGGGAAAAGATATTTCATGTGCTGGCACACCCCCTGTTTGACTTGAACCACAAACTCAGCCTTGATTATTTTGAAAAAATGCTGCTGCTGTTTACCAATTTTGAACTCAACGGCTCACGGGATGCGTATCAAAACCGAATTTTAGAATCTATTTTAACATCACTGACCCAAAAAGACATGGCACTGCTGGCGGACAAACATGGCATTGACCCGGTCAATGACCGGCCCTGGGAAAAAAATCTCACCGGCGGGTCGGATGACCATTCGTCATTAAATATCGCCCGCATGCATACCTTTGTTCCGGATGCGTCGACGAAAGAGGCGTTTTTTGCCGGCATTTTAAATGGTCGGGGAAAAGTTGAAGGAAAACCGGCAACGCCTAAGACAATGGCCCACAATCTATACGGCATTGCCTATCAGTTCTACAAATCAAAATTTTATTTTGACCGTTTCATCCATAAAAATATGCTTTTCCGATTTGTAGACTGTGCATTGACAACCCATGATGACCACCGGGGAATTCTGACACGCCTTTCCGATTACATTATTGCCCGAAAACCCACGTTATCCATGTTTCATTCAAAATCCGATGATCTGGTGGAACTGATCCAGGAAAAAGCCCAGGTGGCCATATATAAAAATACCAATTTTCAAAAAATTTTAAAAGCAACCGACCGGCATTCGTGGGAAAAAGAAGAAAACTGGTTTTCTTTTGTCAATGTCGTATCCGATGAAGTCATGAAAAGTTTTGCCGACTCGACTTTAGACAGCCTGTCCAAAGCCAAGTTATTTAACATTTTTCAGACCATCGGGTCTGCCGGGTCCGTTTATACACTCCTGCTGCCCTATTTCATGGCCTTCCGGCTGTTCACCAAAGATCGCGCATTTGCGGAAACCTGCCAAAGCCAATTCGTTACCAAAAGCACCCATCCTGCTGATATAAAAGGCAATATCGTTATTTTTACGGACACGCTGTATGAAACCAACGGTGTGGCACTGACACTTCGTATGCACTTGAAAATTGCACAGAAAACCGGCAAAAACCTGTCTCTGGTAACCTGCTCTCCGAATAATAACCTAGAAGGCGCTGAAAATTTCAATCCCATCGGCACGTTTGAAATTCCCGAATATCCGGAAATCAAGCTGCATTATCCGCCGGTACTGAAAATGCTCGAATATTGCTATGAAAACAATTTCACCCATATCATGACCTCCACCCCCGGACCGGTCGGCCTGGCAGCTTTGGCGATTTCCCGTATTCTGGATATTCCCATCTATGGGACATACCATACCGCCTTTCCACAATATGCGGCGGAGCTGACCGGTGATGATGCCATGGAAGAACTGGCCTGGACGTTAATGGTCTGGTTCTACAATCAGCTGGATATCGTATATGTCCCATCAAAGGCGACCGGTATCGAATTGGCCAACAAAGGTATCCGGCAGTCAAAAATCCGGTTATATCCCCGCGGCATCGACATCAACCGATTTCATCCCGTCAGCCGAAACGGCTTCTGGACATCAAAATATCAGCTGTCGGAAAAAAGCATTAAACTAATTTATGTGGGCCGGATATCAAAAGAAAAAAACCTGGATGTGCTCACCCGGGCATTCAATAAACTGAATCTTTTAAGGCCGGATCTTCAATTGATTATCGTGGGTGACGGTCCTTATCGTGATGAAATGACAAAAGTGCTTACGCACTCAAACGCATTATTTACCGGCTATCTGGATGGCAACGATCTGGTCAAAGCCTATGCATCCAGCGATTTGTTCATTTTCCCTTCCAGCACCGACACGTTCGGCAACGTAGTACTCGAAGCCCAGGCATCCGGTATACCAGTCATTGTCACCGACTCCGGAGGTCCCCAGGAAAACCTGATTGACGGAGAAACCGGATTAATTGTTCCGGCCCATAATGATCAGGCCATTATTGATGCTGTTTTAAAGATCAGTGGGACACCGGGCCGCATGGCAAAAATGAAAAAAAACGCCAGAAAATACATGGAGAACAGATCGTTTGAAGCAGCCTTTAACAAAAGCTGGGAACTCTACCAGTCGGAGCCGGCCGCCGGATCACCCCCCAAAAACATCGCTGAACAGTTGTTTAAGTTCGCGTCTTAGAAATGAATATTTTTATCATTTCCTCCCTGGCGTTTGCTATTCCGGCATCCCGGGTGGTATGGGGGTATATGATTCGGCCATCGTTTTTTCGATGGGAAGGTACGCATCCGGGCCGGGATACCGTGGCGTTTGCGATCCTTATGCGGACCATTCAAGGAGTAAATATTGTCACACAATTGTCATCTTCTTGTCCTTAAAGGACAACATTCAGTCCTTATTTTAATAGCAGAAGGATAAAGGAGGTGCGCATGAGTTTAATAATACTTATACCCGTACTGATTTTGTTATTCTGGTTCAGATACAAACTGGTCAAAAAAAACAGATTTCCGAATGCGGAACTGATTATTTCGCAGTTGGAAAAACTATGCGATTAGAAAGCCCTTCAACCCTTTATAGAAAAGAAATCACGTTTAATACGCTCCCGATCTTCAAATCCGCGGCATTACATTTCATTTCCTTTTTATTATTTAAAGAATCAAATAGTTATTAAAGTTCACATAATTTTTATATAGCTGCAATTAAATTGTCACTGCAAATGGATATTCATCGTCAGACTGTTTGCATGGTGCAGCAGCATGTTTGTTTGAAGGTTAATGGAAAATACACTCCGATGTTTTTTCTTTACACAATCATTTTTATCAATTCGCAAATACACGTTTTATGATGATGATTTTTAATCAAAGGAGAAAAATGATGGTTTACATCAAACGCCTGCCAGGCTACTTTGCGGATATTTCAACCAACATCGTGGACGCTATTTTTAAAATGTTTTTAACTATTCTGCTGATACGATCATTAATCAAAAATATGCAACGTTCTTCAATTCAATGACCTCAGTTAATAGAATTTCGTAGAATTCCAAGGGTATCTTTTCTTAATCATTGTTAAAAATCAGTGGATTTGTTATTAAATAATAAGGTTCGAATGGCAGGATCGGGATGATGGTTTTCCCAAACTGTCGGACCTTGATCCACCATATACACCATTGCTGTCGTCAAAGAATAAGGAATATCCATGGAATTTAAAATACCCGTGCGTAAAAATAAAAAATTAAAAACGCTTATGGATCGGATCAATGCGGACCAGGAGCTGTTTCAAATCTGGAAATGCGCCAATGTTAATGCGGTGGATCGTTCTGGCATCAGTGATCATGGCGAAGTGCATATTCGTATTGTGGCCAATGCCGCTTTACGCATTGTCCGGCTGCTGGTCAAAGGAGACATTGAACCGAGTGTCGTTACCCATCACAAAATGACCAGCGAAGATGCCGAGTTGATTGTGGTTCTGGCAGCCTGCCTGCACGACACGGGCATTTCGGTGCACCGGGATCATCATGAAAGGTACAGTCTGTTCATATCATTTCGAAAAGCACGTGAGTTACTGGAAGAAATCTATGATGAACCGGATTTGACAACGATGGTGTCTGAAACATTGCATGCGGTTATTGCTCATGATGCGAAGGAGAAATGCCTGACGATTGAAGCCGGCGTCCTGAAAGTAGCCGACTCAATAGATATGACCCAGGGACGTTCCCGGATTCCTTTTGAAACCGGACAGGTGAATATCCATTCTGTGTCCGCACAGGCAGTGGATGACGTAAACATTAAAAAAGGTGAAAACAAACCGGTATGCATCGAAGTTAAACTCGCAAATTCTGCCGGGATTTTCCAGGTTGATGAATTGTTACGAAACAAACTGAGAAATTCCCCCATAAAACCTTTCGTGGAGGTAATTGCCACAATTGAAGGCGAAACGGAACGCAGGTTGTTTGACTCATATTCGATGTAGATTAAACCCATCAGCACAGTTGGAATCATATCATGACAATTTAACTATCCCCGACCGACGCATTATTCCGGGCTGATTATACCATGATCCTTCAGGGCTTTTCATATACGTGCTGGATCCAACATAAAAATTCCGACAGAACCTTGAACCGATAACCTGAGTAACGTCGACTACACTCAAAAAATTAAATTATTTGGATTTTGGCGCCGCTTTGGGAGTCGCTTTTGCCGCTCCTGTTTTGATGGTCGGAGCTTCAGGTTTTGTTTTGTCATCGGTTTCAGGCTTTTCGGCCATATTTTCGGCTTTTGCAGCGCCTATTGGCTCAACGGTTTTTTCATCTTTCTCTGCCGATTCTGGGGCGGGCGGTTCTTTTGATGTAATATTCAAAGGGGCTATATCTGTAACAGCCGGCTCCTTTCGCCATGAAAGTTCAACGGATATTTCATTTTTATCTTTTTTTTTTCTTGCCGATAATTCCAGATTTATAAAATCCGGTGTTATAAAGCTAACAAACTGGCCGTTTCGTTCGATAACGACTTTTCCTGCTTTAAGACTCTGGCTCAAACTTTCAAGATACGCAATAGCATCATCCCGATTGACTTGTTGGCGATGATTAATTTTATTTTCCTTCATGATTTTTCCTCCTTGTGTTTTGTTGGCGGGACATAGTTTTGGGTTTACACCACGTTTAAAAGCCTCAATAAATCAGCATAATGAAAGCAACAGACAAATTAATTGCTGTTCATCAATCTGCGGCGATGTTCTTGACGTTACAATGGGATAATCAATAATTTGCACGCCAAGATCCTTAATTCCCTCTTTATCAATACCACCAGGATAGGTACCGGGCTGATTGTCTACCAGGACATAATTTAAAACCCGTTTGTTGCCAATAAGTTTTGGATTATCCTTTTTTAAGTATATCAGAAGAATTTTCACCTGGTCGGCCAGTGTCATTCCATGTGTTTCCGGATCAGCGCATGTGTTGGGGATATAAACCTTAGGACAGTCTACCTGGCTGACGGCATCGCCAACCCCTTTCGGCAGTAAATTGGCGATGATACTGGAGTAAAAACTACCCATGGGATAACAGATCAGATCCGCCTGGGAAATCAACGACCGCATTTTTTTTCGAATGGGTACATCTACCGGTAATGGTTTTTGTGTTTCATCGGTTAAAAAAACCTTTTTAACGCGGGATTGAATGCGGGCGCTTTCTTTTCCGACCAGCAGGTGCTGGCCGATTAATACCGTTCCATCTTCCAGTTCCGCCGCCAGATGACGATACTTATTAACAATAGGCCTCACAATGCCTCTGCATTCAACCAGCTTTGAAAATATAAAAATTACCGGGTCAAAAAGCCGCCGGTTTGACAGATATCCGGCTGTCAGGATCACGTTTCCGATGCTCGCTCCCCTAAGATCGAACGTCTCGGATATTTTCTCCAAAAACAAGTAAAGGTGATTCCGAATAATTTTACGCATGGGGTCGACAATTATCACCACCATGGGATGCTTCCCTTTTGCCATGCTGTATAGCTCTTCCATAAGAATGTGTTGATTTTTATCCTTCGGTAAGCGATAGGCAAAAAGCGAATAAATATCCGGATTCCCCTGAAAGCTCTGATCCGCCAGCGCCATCAGGCGGTTGCGGATATCACCCACAGCCGGCATTTTAAATTTTTTCCTGAGTTCCGCCGAACTGCCACCGGAATCAAACGGTGTAATGATATGTATTGAGTTCCAAGTATAATTGATAAGATGCTTACTCAAATCACGCAATGCCGTCCCACCACTAAAAAAGAGTAATTTTGGCCCCAATTCGGGATTTTTCTTAAACCGGGCCACCTTCACGGGATCTGGAAGATTCACTGTTCGTGTGATTTGGAGCTTGATGGCTTTATAATCTTCCGTTAAATACATTTTGCCTGCTTATCCCGGATATCCATTATTTTTCAAAAAATCCATCCCGAATCGGGCCGCCTTGTCAAAATCAACTCCACCCTTTATTTCCACAACATCGCAATCCGAAAGCATTTGGACATAATCGTCTTCCGTTGGCCTCACGGGATTTTCCCCGTTTGACGAATGATAAAACAGACCGGTTTCTTTCATAAACGCCCTCAGTAGATCGTGCCGGTGGGCAATGTCTACTTTTCTAAAAACCGGCGGACCCGCATTTTCATTTTCCCAGCTTAATATGAACAGACCGTTCATCGGGGCACTCAACTGAAAACGGCTGTTACGAAAATATACTTCCACAGGCGCATCATATTTTTTTTCCAGATACCAGAGGTCTTCCTTTGAAAGGGCTAAATATCGGAATTTCTCTTCATCCGGAATAAGATTCTCCAGATATTCATTATTTAATGCAGTGCCCGGGTTGATACGCGGATGTTTGGCAACGCCAAACATGGTAAGTTCCTGATCCGAATTCATGATCACGAGGCGATCATTGCTCACAAAATCAACCCCAAAAACCAGCATATGCAACGCCAGCGTTGATTTTCCCATACCGGAAAAACCCGCCATGGCGACACCGGTTTCCCCGAAGCAGACACCGGCGGCATGTCCCAAAAGCCCTCCCTGATGAAGCTTCCATTCAATATACCGGTTGTTGATAAAATTAATGACCTGGTTGAAATTGGCGATACAGGGCCCGATGGCAAGGTTATCCCCGAGCCCGAAAACAAAATTCATTCCGGTTAACCGCTTTTTGACAATTCGACCATCCGTCAAATCAACGTATTCTTCTTTTATCTTTGTTTTGCCGGGATCCGGATTTTTAATGATAAAATCAAACGGAAAATCCGGAATATCCGCTTCATGAACCGTGATTTCAATATTCGGTCTGGAAGCGAAAATAACAAAAGATTTAAAATATTCTATCATATGTGCCTTGAGCTCATCAGAGTTCATTCTTACTGAAATGACGCAATCCCCGAATTTCAGGCATATGGAAATATCCGCCGGATACTGTTTCCTGAATATATCATTCATCTCAATTCTGCTGGCGCTTTCAACCTGCATGACCAATCCTTTTCAACACATAGTCAACATAGCATTTCGCCGGATCTATCGCTCTGGTTTCTAAAATCCCTCTAAATCCCCCAAACGCAGAAACTTCAAACACAAACGGGCCTTGATCGGTGATCGCCACATCCACACAGGTAAAATCCAGACCAAACAGATCCTGTGCCCTTTGGGCCAGTTCAATAATTTCCGGTGAGGGATCATAGGGTGCGTATTTGCCTCCGGAAACCGTTGTTGTATTCCATGATCCATTATCCTGTTTTCGCCTTGCGTACGTGGTTAAATATTTCCCGCCAAGAAAGACAACCCCGAGATCCTGATCGTTGATATGAATTCTTTTCTGGATATAGATAATGGTATTTTCTTTTTTATATGCTTCAAGAACGGCTCTCGGTTCAACATTGGTATTGACAAGGATCATCCCCCGGGCTTTTGACGTATACAACGGCTTTAAAACCGCCTCTTTATATTCCTTTATCGCAATCAGAGCTTCGTCAACGTCTTCTGTAATGGTTGTGGGCGGCATGGGGATCCCGTCTGATTTTAATGTCACCGTGCAGCTGAGCCTGTCCAACACGCGAATAATATTCTCCGGCGCGGAAAAAATTCGAACTCCCCGCATAGACAAAAAACGCAGAAGTTCCAGCCGATCCAGCAAATCCGGAGAATACCGGGCGCCAATCTTTTTGATGATCAATGCGTCCATTGACGCCAGATTTGATCCATTAAACCAGGCATCTCCGGTATTTAAATCAAGACGGACCTTACTCATTTCAACTATCATCCGTTTTCCGGTCATTTCCTCGGCCGCATCTGCCAGCTTTTCGGATGACCATCCTCCTTTGGTACCAATAATTGCAATTTCCGCCATATACGATTCCTTATGTCATTTTTTTACATAAACAGTATTTCTGTGGGGAGTTTGAACGACTTCATGGATTTAGGACGATGATCCAGAATCTTTTCCATCAGAAAATGGGCTCTTAAAAACATCTCCATGGCAAATTCAAAGTTCAGCTCAAACCGTGTGGAGGTATAAAATGATCTGACGAGCGCAAACGCCATCCGAATATCGAATGTGTTATCCTTATGATCGTCAGCAAATGCGCGCGTATAATAAAAAAAGTCTTCAATGATATGATTCAAGCGTTCCCTTACCACCGGTTCAAAAACAGGGATTCTAAAATTGGAAATAAGAAATACGGACACATCCTGAATATAATCAAATTCACGCGACCGGTTCAAATCGATAAAGTGAATCCGCTGTTGGATATGATCATAAAGGACGTTGCTGACATTAAAATCACCATGAATAAGAACCGAGAACGGCGCACTGATATTTCTTTCAAGCTGGTGACACTTTTTTAAAAGTTCTGCGGAAGATGATATCTTTTTTTTCCCCATCACCGATGATGCGCGATGAGAATCCGGATGAACGCGCAGAATGTCTTCCCACCGGTCAAAAATCTGTTGGATATAGTTCATCGCCACGGGTTTTTTTTCAAGTGTGCTGCACCAGACCTCACTTAAGGTCTGTTTTAAAACAAAGAGGATGTTATCAATGGGATCCGTATCCGAAGTTAATATAATCTCATCAAGGGTGCATCCGGGAAGATATTCAACAAGCAGGGATGCATTGTCACCGTCTTCATTGTACCCGTAGATATCCGCAACCAATCCGCTAAATGTCTTCTGCCATCTTTCAAGGTTTGATTTTTCCCTTGATATTTTTTTGATGGTACCTTCCTTAAAGATGCTGCTCTGAACATCCGGGACACCGTCATCACGTTGTTTTTTTTCAACACGCCCGATACGGCATCCGGAACGTGTTCCCCAGATGGATTGAAAATCAATTTCATGGATGGGCTCTCTGATACCGGCAACATCCAGTGTAGACTGGAGGGCCTGAAACTGTTCGATTTTAATTTTCTCCCCGATAATATAAAAAATCAATGCCTCTCCGATGTTTAAAAGCGCATCCCCGATCCGTTCAAGATAACGGAAAATAAATAAAATCGTTATGGGTTCTCTGGGATCATACGCTTTTCTGACATCAAACATCAACTGGTCAAAATTCTTCTTATACATTTGATCCAGCGCTAATTCTGATTTACAGATCGCCAACGCGCCCGTCAGATCGGCCGCCTTGAGCACAGGCAGCACCTTTGCAATTCCTTCTTTAATAGCGTCAATCATCTCTTCGTACCCATAATTCCGAATGAGATTGACATCACTTAAATATCCCATCTGTCGTGTGATATTGACACAAAAATCTGCGATTCTTTCAAAGTTGACGCAAATGATCTGAATGGAACGTATGCGGTTGATTTCTTTTTTTCGGAGGGCTTTATCAGAATGAATTTTTGAAAAGCATTTGTTTTCAATAATGATTTTTAAATTATCAATATAGTCATCTTTTGTAATGATTCTTTCATAAAGGTTTCTGGAAGGGTGCTTAATAAAACGGGAAAGCGAAATGACCTGGTTTTCAACTTCTAAAATGATGAATTTTAAATTTTCTTCCAGACCTTCAAAAGTAATCATTTTTTAACTGCTGATCCGAATTTTTTTTTGGGTACTTTTCACCGCAACCTTCGGTTCTTTCCAGGAGATTTTGATGTCGAGCTGATTTTTTGTATTATCTTTTCTTTTTGCTTTCACATGAAACCGCAGCAGTGCATTCGGATGTAATGTAATTTCTTCTGTCTCAGATGAAAGAACGATCTTGCCATTTCCAAATCCTTCCACCAGAGATTCCAGAAAGGCTTTTATACTTGTTGCATCCTGCAGGGAATCAAATTCAAATTTTTGCTCATTGGCCATAAGGAACCTCCCGATCCATTCCACACCTCTATTGAGACAGGCGTTGACGATATTCTGAAATGACTTTTCGCTTATCCGTATTTGCACAAATCAATTGCTTACAAATATTTAAATCCTCCCAGGCGGGTTGCAGGCCGATCTCACGTAACGCTTTTTCCGGTTTCTGCAAAGACGGATCTTTCGTTTTTTCACCCATATGGGTATCATCACCCATAAAAATGAGTAGCTGTTTTTGACCGTGATTTCGGGTTTTATTCTTTCCATCCAAAACTTTAATTAAAAATTCCGTATACCGCCTTGACTGAGGATTCCAGACCTCATACCCATCCACATCATATTCCGCCAGCAGAATCGGCCAGAACTGTTCAGGATGTGGGACAACAATACCGCCTTTTAAAGACCGAACCTCTTCTATGACTTCGGATGTTCGGTAGAAAAATTTTTTTGAAAAGTTGGCTTTCACGATTTTTTTAACCGCCGTGATAAAGGTTTGTACGCGATTGATCAGATGATCACCGTATGTTGGACACAACTCATCAAAAAAATTCCGAAGGATTTTATTTTTAATGGCGGTTTTGGGAAGATGGTCCATATGGCGATCTAAAAGATCATGAATTTTACGAACATAAACCGTCACAAACCGTATTAAAGATTCATCCGTTCCGGTTTCACAGGCAGCCTGGCTGATTCTTTCATCAATGGGTTTTATGATCGTATGAATATAATCAAACAATTGCGATGAACGGTATTTAAACGTGTGTGCCAGCATGGATTTTAAAACATCCGCGTTTTCAATATGTTCATTTTTAAAATGCAACAACAGTTGGACTTTCTGGTTAAACCCGCTGGAATAACAGTCCATTTCCACGCCGGTAAAATCTTCGTATGTCATCAGTTGGTTATGTTGTGTGGGGATGATCAGTGATTCAGTTGTATTTGGAAACATGGCGGCAATACGACGGGTGTTCAATTCCATGGGAATAAACTCCGGATGCCAGTGAATGGCAAGCAGGGCTCTCTCTCTGGGATATATTTCCGATGGTGTGACAATCTGATTGATCTGGTCAGACGTCAATTCATGGGAAGTAATTTTAAAAAAAATTGCTTCATCGGAATCGGTTATTTCTTCAGAAATATTTTCAGGCACCGTAAAACGAAATCGATCTGCTGAATTTCTTACAAGTTTCATAATGACCTTTATGCTGAATAATTATTATACCAAGCCTGTAAAATTAATATTGGTAGCACAATAAAATGAGCATCACGTTAAAACCCGGTGTCACCATGAATAAAAAATATATAATGCAATGAGATTAGGCATAAAATTATTAATATATAACAATAATATTAAGATTTTGTTACGTTACTGTTACGTTACTGTTACATATAACTTTTATTTCGTTTATGATTTGACTGCCGGACGACAAGGCTCAGATGATGGCTAAATAAAAGTTCAGGCTGGGCTATCTGTTTCTGCGTAATTTGGAACGGTATATGATAGCTATCAGGTTCATTCCCAAAACCAGCGTGATCAAAACCAGTGCCGTGCCATATTGCAGATGACGAGTTTGCTCAATTTCCGTTCCGGCGGTTGCCAGCACATAGATATGGTATGGCAAGGCCATCACCTGGTCTAAAATCGATGAAGGCAACCTGGTTGTATAAAAAACCGCTGCGGTAAACATGATAGCGGCTGTTTCACCAGCCGCCCTGCTCAATGCCAGAATCCCCCCGGTGAGTATGGATGGTAAAGCGGCCGGCAGCACCACACGATATATGGTCTGCCATTTTGTTGCGCCCAGCCCCAGAGATGCCTCCCGATATGTATCCGGCACCGCCCGCAGTGCTTCTTCGGCAGTCCCGATGATCACAGGAAGGGTTAAAAAACCAAGCGTTAATGATCCGGACAAAATACTGACCCCCAGTTTCATCCATGTCACAAACAGGGCCAACCCAAACAGGCCGAATACAACGGACGGGACACCGGCCAGGTTATTAATTCCAAACCGAATTGTCCGAAGGGCGATCCCCTGTTTCGCATATTCATTCAAGTAAATGGCAGATGCAATGCCCAGCGGAAACGCCACGATCATCGCGCCGACACTTAAGTACACGGTGCCGATAATACAAGGCAGAATACCACCCTTGGTCATGGAATCAATGGGTGACTGGGTTAAAAACGTCCAGTTGATGGCTTGCCATCCATTTTTTATCAGAAAAAATATAACAATAAACAGGGCCAGCGCGTTGATTATCGCCGCAATGCGAAATAAAACAAACATCGCAACCTGCGAATATTTTCGTCGGCCTACGGTGTGTTGTGTCAGCGAGATTGTTGATTGACTCAAGTTTCAATCCTTTATTAGGGTTTTAGGTTGAAGGTTGAAGACTGAAGGAAAAGCCTTCCACCTTCTACCTAAAGTGTTGCCGCCCCCACCTGCCGGTGTTTGTTGGATATATAATCTGCGATAAAATTAAAAAATAACGTAAAAATAAACAAAACCATGCCCGTGGCAAACAACGCATAATAATGATCACCGCGAAACGGCGCTTCGCCCATTTCCGCCGCAATACTTGCCGGCATGGGCCGGACCGGATCAAAAATGGATGACGGCAACATTGCCGCACCGCCGGCCACCATTAAGACCACCATGGTCTCTCCGATTGCACGGGACATACCGAGAATAACAGCGGTGCTCAATCCGGACAAAGACGCCGGGATAACAACCCGGACAATGCTCTCCCAGTGGGTTGCCCCAAGCGCCAGGGACGCTTCTTTTAATTCAATGGGGACGCTTGTAATGGCATCTTCGGAAATAGTACATATGGTAGGGACCGACATAAACGCCAGCATTAACGACGCGTTAAAGAGGTTTAATCCGGTTGGGATATCAAAAGCATCCTGTAAAAACGGGGCCACAATCACCATGCCGAAAAAACCGATCACAACGGACGGCAATGACGCCAGAAGTTCCACCAGCGGTTTTGCAATCTCTTTAACCCTTGTTGATGCAATTTCCGCCAGATAAATGGCCGTCATGATACCCAACGGAATAGCTACGGACGCGGAACACAGTGTAACTAAAAGTGAAGCAATGATCAGCGGGAAAATCCCGAAATCCGGCGGGTCTGATGTCGGGTACCAGTATTTACCCAAAAAAAAGTCTTTTACTGAAACCTTCTCGAAAATCGGCACCCCTTCCCTGACCAGAAAAAATAAAATCATGCAGAGAATGGCAATGGATACGAATGCAAATAAAAAAAATATATACCGGATGAGCGTATCTTTTAGTTGACGTCGGTCTTCCATAGCACACCTGAATAGTGACTATTTAGGTTTAAGGTAGAAGGCTGAAGGGAAAGATGAAAAGAGGATAATTTCTTTTATCACCTTCAGCCTTCGGACTTGCCAGCTATCCACCTGAACCGTTAAGATTATTTAACTTAAAAAAATTGATCCAATGGCAAAGTAAAAAGTCTCAAGTTCAAGGCGCGCAAATCCTGAGGAGCGAGGCGTACGAATGTACGTTGAGTGACGAAGGATGCAGCGCAACCCGAATCATTAAACCGGAAATTGGACTTTTTACGAAGCCATTAGTACAGCGGGACATATCCGGCTTCAGCAACAATCTTCTGTCCTTTGGCGGGATGCATCACAAAATTGATAAATTTCAACGTGGTGCCGGTGGGCCATCCTTTGGTGAACATATACAGCACTCGACTGATGGGATAGGCTGCGGTCATAGCGTTTTCAGCCGTTGCTTTTACACCGTCAACCGTTAATGCTTTTAAATCCTTATTTAAATAACTTAACCCAACATATCCCACCGCATAGGAGTTTTTGGCCACAGCCTGTGCCACCGCACCGTTTGATGCCTGGAGCAGGGCACCGGGGAAAACTCTTTCTTTTTTCATGACCAGTTTATTCCATACTTCATACGTACCGGAAGACGTATCCCGTGAAATTACAACGATTTTTTTATCCGACCCGCCGATTTCCTTCCAGTTCTTGATTTTTCCCATGTAAATGTCTTTAAGCTGGTCAATGGTTAGATTTTTTATGGGATTTGACAGATGCACCACAGGAACGATACAATCGTAAGCAACACCGAACGGAACCGGATAAACACCTTTTTCAACAGCCAGGGCGACTTCCTTATCCTTAATAAAACGGGATGCATCGGCAATATCCGTTGTGCCGTCAATAATTGCCTTGATTCCGTTACCGGAGCCACCGCCGGAAACAGATACATTCACATCCGGATAAATCTTCATGAATGCTTCCGCCGCTTTCTGGGCAATGGGAAGTACGGTTGTGGACCCTTTAATTTCCAAGGTTTCGGCCCATGCGCCGGCTGTGAGAGAAAACACACTTAATATTACGATCAATACTTTTAAAAAATTCATCTTCATTGGTTAAATCCTCCTTTTTTTGTGATAAAGCATAAACAATTCTGTTTTATTAAAATTTTAAAACAACCGATCAAAACAAATCCCTTTCAATAAATTAGATAACGCATTAAAATAAAAAATTATTTTCTTCTGTTAATTGTTGCTGCTTGCTTTAGATGACAAATGATAAATATAAAATTTGACGATTGTGTTACAAAACACCGAAAATATAATGACATTTTGAGCGAGCCCTTATCTGTCACAAAAATGTCACGCAGTCTTCATTGTATTGTGATGATTAAGAGATAGTTATCCATATTAAAATGAATACAAATCTAACGGCAGGTACAAAGACATGACAAAAACGATTCTAATCGTTGAAGATGAAACAGACATACTCCATCTCGTGGAATATCATTTAAAAGCCGAGGGTTACACTGTTTTAGCCGCACAGGATGGCATTAAAGGGCTTGATCTGGCTATTGAACAGTTGCCTGACCTCATCGTTCTGGACCTGATGCTGCCCGGTATGGATGGATTGGAGGTCTGCAAGGCATTAAAGCGAAATTCAAAAACAGAAAATATCCCGGTTGTGATGCTGACTGCAAAAGGCGAAGAAGTGGACCGGATCGTTGGATTGGAACTGGGCGCTGATGACTATATTGTCAAACCGTTTTCCCCCCGTGAACTTACGTTACGGATACGTGCGATCCTTAAACGTTTTGACAGAGAGCCGGCAGAAGAAACACAGCTGCAATATCTGGATCTTAAAATTGACCTTGACAGCTATAAAGTATGGATTGAAGAAAATGAAATATCCCTTACGGTTACAGAATTCAACCTCCTGCTCGAACTGGTACAGAACCAGGGAAGAGTACGCACCCGGGATCAGCTATTAGATCGCGTCTGGGGATATCAATTTGACGGTTATGCCCGAACAGTGGATACGCATGTTCGAAGACTCCGAAAGAAAATCGGTTCATATGCAGATGCTATTGAAACGGTTCGGGGAATTGGATATCGATTTAAGGAAGAGTAAATGAAATCTATTCGTTTCAGAACACGGCTGCTGCTCTCTTTCTGGTTCATATTATTATTGGCGCTATGCCTCCCTGCCTATTATATATTTCAGACACTTGAAAAGGATATTTACAAAGAAGCAAAGGCCAATGCACTGACCCAGCTTAATTTTGTCCACTGGCTTTTAGAGGAAAAGCCGGCCTTTGAAGATAACCTGACATTTGATCGATGGTGTAAAAAGCTGGGAAAACAGTTGAAGTATCGAATCACTGTCATTGCCGCCGGAGGCAGGGTCATTGCAGATTCCGATGTCCCTGAAAACCGAATACCCTTACTGGACAACCATGCGGACCGGGAAGAAATTATCGGCGCGAGGAAACTGGGGCAGGCGTCGAGTATACGATACAGCATCACGCTTAAACGAAAACTGATTTACGCGGCAAAAAACATTAACCTGCCGAATGCACCGTCCGGTGTGCTCAGAGTGGCGATCCCATTATCAACGGTTGAAACACGACTCTCCTCTTTTGCACACAGATTCTGGGGCATTTTATTTGTAATTTTTATTATTACAACATTGCTCAGTTTTATTCTGGCAAGAAAACTTGAATCACCTATCATTCAAATTATTCAGGCTGCTACTGCCATTGGTGACGGCAATTATGAAAAACAACTTGATATTGAAACCAACACTGAATTTTCCCGGCTTTCAATATGCATTAATGACATGGCTGATAAAATTCAACTAAATGTTGCAATGATAACCGGGCAAAAACAGGAATTGGAAGCTGTTCTTGAAGGGATGCAGGAAGGCGTCATGCTGCTGGATGAAAATGGAAAAATCAAAGCCACCAACCAGGCGCTGACCTGGATCGCGAAATGTGTGCCCTCGTGTATCGGACACCGCCCTATGGAAGTGTTTCTCAATCCTGAAATCCAGGATGCATGTAATGAAATCTTAAACGAAAAGGAACATCTGAGGCTGAAAGTACCGATGCCTAATGATACCGTATATGAAGTCAACCTGGTAAAAATACCGGACGGCGGCGCGGTTGTCGTTTTCCATGATATCAGTGAACTGGTCCGACTAGAAAAAGTCCGGCAGGACTTTGTTGCCAATGTCTCCCATGAACTCCGGACACCACTTACTTCAATAAAAGGGTATGCAGAGACGCTGCTGGACGAAAAGTTCAGGGCAACTGATCAGGCGGATTCCTTTGTCAACACCATTGTAAAAAATGCAAACCAGATGTCAAATGTTGTCAGTGATCTCCTTGAGCTGACAAAATTACAACAAAAACAGCAGAAGCCGGATCAATTATTTCCGGTAAACGCAACCACATGTTTTAATTCTGCCATGGAAACCTGTATGCCCATGATAAAAGAAAAAAATATTCGTATTACCAATCACTTAAATGATTCCATAATCGTGGTGGCTGAAGAAAACGCTCTCATCCAGATATTTAGAAACCTTTTAGATAATGCCATCCGGCACAGTCCACCGGAAACGAAAATTTTAGTTTTTGCACAAAAAAAGGATAATAATATTGTCCTCGGGATACAGGATGAAGGCACCGGTATTCCGCTTCGGCATCAAAAACGGATATTTGAACGGTTTTACCGGGTGGACAAGGAAAGAAGCCGGGCATCCGGCGGGACAGGACTCGGTCTTTCCATTTGCCGGAATGCAGTCCAGAAAATGGGAGGCAACATCTGGGTTAAAAGCCCCCCGGATGATCAATCAAAGGGGTCTGTTTTTTATTTTTCCCTTAGGGTTCGGAAATAAATAAGTCATCGAATTTGGCGCTGGAATTTTTTTCGTCTTCAAGGCGCTTTGACGGGAGCATAGCTGGCTATTTGACCGGCAAATCAACACAGGAGACGGGAAAAATAACAAGCCAAAACGTCGAGTTATTTATTTCCGAGCCCTTAATAAACCGGTCGACTCCGCAAGTTAACTGATTGTGAAAAACGCATGCAAGGACAAATTGAATGGAGAATTCACAAAAATTTATCACTCAACACCTTAATTTTTATTATGGAGAATTTAAGGCGCTGGAAGATATTTCAATTACAATCAATCAAAACCAGGTTTCCGCTTTAATCGGGCCTTCCGGATGTGGTAAAAGCACTTTTTTAAGATGCCTAAACCGAATGAATGATTTGATTCCGGGGATCCGTGTGGAAGGAATGATCCGGCTTGACGGCGAAGATATCTATGCGCCGAAGGTTGATGTGGTTAACTTGAGACGCCGGGTGGGAATGGTTTTTCAAAAACCGAACCCGTTTCCCAAAACCATTTTTGAAAACGTGGCATACGGCCTTCGCGTTAATGGCATCAAAGACAAAAAGGCCTTAAAACAACGGGTTGAAAAAAGCCTTAAACAGGCTGCTTTGTGGGATGAGGTCAAAGACCGGATCAATGAGTCTGCTTTGGGTTTATCAGGAGGGCAGCAGCAGCGACTCTGCATTGCGCGGGCGCTTGCAGTTGAACCGGATGTGGTATTAATGGATGAGCCGGCCTCGGCGCTTGATCCAATAGCTACACAAAAAATTGAAGATTTAATCCATGAATTGAAAGAAAACTTTACCATTATTATTGTTACCCATAATATGCAACAGGCAGCCAGAGTATCGGACATTACCGCATTTTTCTATATGGGTAAACTGATTGAAACCGGTGAGACTGAAACATTATTTACCCGACCGTCACTTCAGCAAACTGAAGATTATATCACTGGCCGCTTCGGCTAACCCGAAATTCTCACGAGCCGGAGCAATTCAGGAACTGCGTTATTCAGCCATTGAAGTAAAGTGCTACGTCTTCAGGCTGAAATGTCTTGTTCCTGAATTGCTCCAACTCGTGAGAATTTCGGGGCAGGCAATAAAGGAGATTTAAAATGGAACGACATTTTATAAAAGAACTTGATGATCTGAAAATGACAATATTGAACATGGCGGCATTGACCCGGCGGGCGCTTGAAAAAGCAACACATTCTTATTTAAACAGGGATGACAAGCTGGCACAAGCAGTAATTAAGGGTGATAAAGAGATCAATGATCTTGAGCTTCAGGTAGACAGTATATCACTCAAACTGCTTGCCCTTGAGCAACCCATGGCCGGAGACCTGCGATTTATTATCGGGACAACAAAAATCAGCAAGGAATTGGAGCGGATCGCAGACCAGGCGGTGAATATTGCGGAACGTTCTCTTTTTTTATGCCAGCATCCTCCCCTCAACCATATTCCTGCAATGGAACGATTAATGGAAATCGCTGACAATATGCTTGATGAGGCCATATCATCATTTGTAAATGAAAATTTTAAACAGGCCATAAAAATCCGCCAAATGGATGATATGGCGGATCAGGCGACCCTTGAAGTTTTGCAAACACTCATTGAATATATGGTTAAAAGCACACCGGCCACAGAAAAAAGAATTTTAAATACCCGAAGATCAATCCAAACCATTATCATATCCAGGTGCCTGGAACGTGTGGGGGACCTTGCAACCAATATCGGCGAGCATGTGGCGTTTATCGTGGAAGGGGTTAATATAAAGCATCAGAAAATAGACTTTGACTTTTCTTGAAAGGTATCAGCAGTGATATTACATGATTTCAGCAGTGCCTTTATTTCCTTTTCAGTCAAATATCGCCATCGTCCCATTTTTAAATTCCTAAGACGAAGATTTGAAATCCGGATACGGTGCAAATTCACCACTTGATTGCCAGCCATTTCAACCATGCGGCGGATTTGCCGTTTTCTCCCCTCTTTTAGAATTATCCGAAATTTTCGTCCGTTTATCCGCCCAACACTTGCCGGACGGGTTTTTACACCGTCTAAGAGAAGTCCCTTTTCAAACTGAAAAAGCGCTTTATCGTCAATGGGCTTTAAGACCTCGACCTCGTATTCTTTTTCATGATCAAAAGAGGGATGGGTTAATCGTTGGTGAAGCCGGCCGTCATTGGTCAGCAGTAAAAGCCCGGTGGAATCCTTGTCCAGGCGCCCCACTGGATTCAGTCTTTGTTGCACATTAACCAGGTCAAACACGATTTTTTTTCCGCGATGACTGCGGCTGGTAATATACCCCTGTGGCTTGTTCAGCATAATATAAATCAACTGTTGATTGTCCCGGACGATATTCCCGTCAACTTCCACCTGGTCTTTTTCCGGATCAACCTGAACCCCCAGCTGGGTGACCACTTCACCGTTTACTTTTATCCGGCCCGATTTTATATATTCTTCGCCCTTTCTGCGGGAACAGATTCCCGCACCGGACAAATATTTTTGTAGTCGAATCATAATAATTACTCAATTATTTCAATAATATACTGGGCACTATGCTCTCTTGCCATCATTAAAAAAATCCAATATGCCGCCAGCCTGAATTTTTTTTCTTATATCGATAATTTAAAAATATTTAAACACATAAACAGCTCGCCGCAAAGCAGTTTATTGTGCATTGCATTATAACATCAACAAATTGTCACACATTATTTCCATATACAAATCATGCATTAAAGTACTTTGTCGCCAGATTGTCATATAAACTTCTTTTTTTATTCACATAAGTGACATGATAAAGACACACAACATTTCTATTTAACTCAATTAATTAAAACGAAACGTTTGAAATTTAAAATCAGGGAAAAAGAGTTTTTATTAAACATTAACCAAGGAGAAAAAAAATGAATCAAAAATCAAAAATGTGCTTATTCACTGTTTTATGTTTTTTAGGCGTGTATTTGTGCATGCCCGTGACTGCATCTGCAAACTTAGTACTTCAGGATTTCATCGAAAGCTTGGAAATGAAAGGGGACTTGAGAGTCCGGTATGAATATAAAGAAAAAGACAAACCAGACGAAGACCCGACTGATCGCATGAGAACACGTTTTCGCCTGGGCATGAAATGGACCAATCCGGAAGAAAACTGGAAAATCGCAGCCGGCCTGGCTACCGGCGGAACAGATTCCACATCGACCAACGATACCTGGTCCGACGGTGTGATGTTTGAAACCGGTGATATTCGTTTAGATTATGCGTATGCCGAGCACAAACTCAATAATTTTAAATTCATTGCCGGTCAGCATAAAAATCCGTATAAGACCACTTGGGCCCTATGGGACAGTGATGTCCGCCCGGCCGGTTTTAGCGGTCAATACAATATGGATCCGGTTTTCGTGACACTCGGCTGGTATGATGTTCTGTATTACGGCAAGGACATGGCAACAATGGAAGCCATTCAGGTTGGCGCCAATGTTGATATATTCACTGCAGCTCTGGCTTTTTATAATTATCACGATGCGGACGAAATCATCAACGGTCCTATCTCCGATGCATATGGAGGGGATTATACCAACATGGATCCGGATTACAAGTGGCAGATCATTGATCTTTACATGAAGGCGGATATTAAAACCGACATGGCTAAAATTTCTCCCCATGCGCAGGTTTTCTATAATATGGGTGCCAAAGGTGATGATGGCCAGAGTATCCAAGGCGGTGATCTGAATCCGGAAGATGAAAATCTGGGTTGGCTGATCGGCGTTAAAGCCAAAATAGACAGAATCAGTCTGGGTGTTGAATATGCTGAAGTCGGAGCGGATTCCTGTATTCCCCTTTTAAAAGACAGTGACTGGGGGGGTGCCCTGGATTCAACGGATGTAAAAGGTTTTAAAATCGGCCTTGGCTACAGCCTGACCAAACATTGCTCAATTAACGGTACTGCTTATCTGTATGAAGCCAAGGAAAGAGATATTGACCAGGATCCGAAAACCTATCATCTTGACTTAAAATATAAATTCTAATCCCGGGCCGCGCCCCCATAATGGTACTTAATACCATTGGCCCTTTAAACGCCTTGTGATCATATACAATTTACCCTCCGGTTGAGAGCCTCTTAACATATATAAAAAAGAGGATGAGCATAAAATGATCACAAGGCGTTTTTTTTAGAAAACCAAACCCGGTGGAATAGTACACTTCTTTCATATAAACGCCAACCCTCATCAAGTAATTTGTGTCGATAACGTAGCAATAATCCGGTGTCAAATCAAATTTTTATTCTGCGGCCTGTGCTTTTTCCATAAATTGAACCGCATCGTAAAGTCTTGAAATCACATTTTCTTTACCAAGCGCAAGGATCATTTCAAAAATACCGGGACTGATGGTTTTGCCGGTGAGCGCCACGCGGACCGGCTGGGCAACCTTGCCGAATCCAAGCCCGGAATCTTCCATCACCTGTTTAAAAATGTCTTCTAAATTTTTTTCATCAAATACCGCTATCCCGGAGATCCCATCCGCCAATTGTTTTACCGGATCCAGAAGTTCGGGTTTAAGGAACTTGGCGGCCGCCGTTTCATCGTAAACCGGTTTTTCCTGAAAATAAAACTCAGCCCCATCAGCCATTTCGACAAATGTTTTGCTCCGCGGCTTCAGTGTTTCAATCACACCATATAAATAGTCACCTGTTTCTGCCTGGATGCCTTTTTCTTTTAAAAACGGCATCAAATGAACGGCCAGTGATTGGCAAGAAGCGGTGCGAATGTGTTCGGCATTTAATGCCAGCAATTTTTCCGGATTGAACACGCCGGCGGACCGGCCGATATGCTCAAGGTTAAATTTTTCAATCAGTTCTTCCCGGGTAAAAAATTCCTGATCCCCATGGGACCAGCCAAGACGGACCAGGAAATTCACCATCGCATCCGGATGGTAGCCCATATCCCGGTACGCGGTTACGGACATGGCGCCATGCCGCTTGCTGAGCCGGGATTTATCATGCCCGAGAACCATGGGAACATGCCCGAAATCAGGGACTTTCGCTCCCAGTGCCTGATAAAGCAGGATCTGCTTGGGCGTGTTGCTGATATGGTCATCACCGCGGATGATAGTATTGATATTCATGGTAATGTCATCCACCACAACCGCCAGGTTATACATGGGCGATCCGTCACTGCGGGCAATAATAAAATCATCCAGCTCCGTATTGGCAAATGCAATATTTCCCCGGATCTTATCTTCTATGACGGTAGTTCCGGCGAGCGGGGCCTTGAAACGGACCACCGCGCCTTCCTGCCATTGAAGATTCTTCTCCCGGCAGGAACCGTCATATCTGGGTTTTCCGCCGCTTTTCCTGGCCTCTTCCCGCATCCTGTCCACCTGTTCCGGCGTGCAGGTGCAATAGTAGGCATTCCCGGAGGAAATCAGCCGGTCAATGTGTTCTTTATAAATATCAAATCGTTTTGACTGAAAATAAGGTCCTTCATCCCAGTCAATCCCCAGCCACTCCATTGCCTCAAAAATGGCGTCAACGGATTCCTGGGTGGATCGCTGCATATCCGTATCTTCGATGCGCAGTATAAACCGCCCATTCATATGCCGGGCATACAGCCAGTTAAAAATCGCCGTCCGAGCCCCCCCTAAATGAAGATACCCCGTCGGGCTTGGAGGGAAACGGGTAATGATTGTATTGTCCATTGCTATCACCTTAATATCTATAATATTTTTGCATAAAAATTTATTGACGAATCTCTGCCTCACCGGCAATCAGTAGCCTATGATTGAATTTTTAAAAATTTTCGACGCTAACACAAAAACAGAGCAAATACAAGGAACAAAATATGGGAACGCATCGAATTCCCTTGACAAGATGTGTGATTTAACATACTAGTTTTAAAAATAAAATTCATTCTTTAATAAACAAATAGTTTTAAATTTCAACCATTTAGGAGTTAGTTATGGCAGTACCAAAACATAAAGTTTCAAAATCAAGACGTGACAAACGGCGGACACATCAAAAAACAGGCGCGCCCAGCGTTGGCACCTGTCCGGAATGCGGTGAGGCCAAACTTCCACATTTTGCATGTCCGGAATGCGGTGTTTATAAAGGCAGAAATGTAACAGAAGTATCTGAATAATTTCATCAAACCTTTTTATTCCCGAAATTTAAAATCAGAATAAATTGATCTCCGACAGGTGATCGGCTTGCCATCGGTTTTCCGGATATTTTTATAAGACATGACCAGCGACATCAAACAAACGATTGTTGTGACCGGCGGTTCCAAAGGTATCGGGCGAGCCATATGCAAGGCGTTTGCCGCTCCGGGCGTTTGCGTATATTTTAATTTCAATTCCCCGGAAACAACCGGTCAGGATACAGCTGAAGAAATATCCGCGGCCGGAGGCGTTCCAAAGGGCATGCGGGTTGATGTCGCCTCGGAAACGGAAGTCACTGATTTTTTCAAAACGATTTTAGATGAAACCGGCAGAATCGATGTACTGGTCAATAATGCGGGAATTGCGAAAGACACCCTGCTGCTCCGGATGAAAGAAAAAGACTGGGATGATGTGATCCGTGTCAATTTAAAAGGAACCTTTAACTGCACAAAATCGGCTGCTAAAGCGATGCTGAAACAGCGCTATGGCCGGATCATCAATATCACATCCATTGCCGGGGTTGCGGGAAATCCCGGCCAGGCGAACTACGCGGCTTCAAAAGCGGGGATCATCGGTCTTACAAAAACCGTGGCCAAAGAGCTTGGATCCCGCGGAATCACGGTGAACGCAATCGCACCCGGCTTTATTCAAACCGATATGACCGCCGGGTTGTCGGAAAAAACAGAATCGGCAATTATTTCTCAAATACCTTTGGCCCGAGCCGGCACACCGGAAGACATCGCCGGGGTTGCCGTTTTTTTAGCCTCAAAGAGTGCGGACTACATAACCGGACAGGTCATTCATGTGAATGGTGGGATATATATTTAAAATAATGGAGAAACCTTTATGAAAATTGAAGACAAAGTCAAAAAACTTATTGCGGAAAAATTAGATGTTGACATCAGCGACGTTGTGCCGGACGCATCTCTTATTGATGATCTCGGCGCGGATTCTCTTGCGATTGTTGAATTAATCATGACCATGGAAGAAGAATTCGACATCGAAGTCCCGGATGAAGACGCAGAAAAACTTGCAACCGTCAAAGAGGCAATCGCTTACATCATCGAAAAATCATAAAATCCGACCCACTACACCTCGGAATCGGATCAAATATCAGGGACAAACAGTTTTATGGAAAGCACAACGCCAATTGTTATGGGAAGCGATCATGCCGGTTATGCATTAAAAAAATTCATCAAGGAATACCTGACCGTATCAGATTTTGAGGTTGAAGACTGCGGCACATTCAGCGAAGATTCGGTTGACTATACGGACTTCGGTATTCAAGTAGCCGGCAAGGTTTCTGCCGGTGATTTTAATCGCGGGATTCTGGTTTGCGGAACCGGGCTTGGCATGTCCATGGTGGCAAACCGCTTTAAAAAAGTACGGGCGGCCCTGTGCAACGACCTTTTCTCGGCAATTATGAGCCGGCGGCATAATGATTCCAATATCCTTGTTTTAGGCGGCCGGGTCGTTGGCTCGGAACTCGCAAAAGAAATCGTGAATGTCTGGCTCAAAACGCCTTTTGAAGGCGGACGTCATAGAAAACGGATTGAGAAATTTGACACGATATAGAAGCAATACCATTTAAAAATCAATGGTGCTCTCAGGAGGATATAGTACCAGGAGAATATAGTATTGAATGTTCAAGAAATTGAAAAAGTGGATCCGGAAATTGCCGACGCAATCTCCCGGGAATATAATCGACAGAAAAATACATTGGAGCTGATTGCATCTGAAAATATTGTCGGCCCGGCAGTTATGGCTGCCCAGGCCAGCGTCATGACAAACAAATACGCCGAAGGATATCCGGGCAAAAGATATTATGGCGGCTGTGAAAATGTCGATATCGCAGAAACAAAAGCCATTGAACGCGCAAAAACCCTGTTTGGTGCTGATTATGCCAATGTTCAGCCGCACTCCGGCTCCCAGGCCAATATGGCCGTTTATTTCGCACTTCTGGAACCCGGTGATACGATTTTCGGAATGGATCTGTCCCACGGCGGTCATCTGACCCATGGTGCAGCCGCCAGTTTTTCAGGCAAATTTTTCGACTTTATTCATTACGGGGTCGGCAAGGAAACCGGTACCATTGATTATGACCGTCTGGCCGAACTGGCAAAAAAACATCAGCCCAAAATGATCGTGGCCGGCGCCAGTGCTTACCCAAGATTTATTGATTTTGAAGCGTTCCGGGATATTGCCAAATCAGTAAACGCTTACCTGATGGTTGACATGGCGCACATTGCCGGTCTGGTTGCCGGCGGTGTCCACCCCTCGCCGGTGCCGTATGCGGACATCGTCACCTCAACCACCCATAAGACATTAAGAGGCCCCCGGGGCGGCTTAATCCTGGCAACCTCGGAACTGGGTAAAAAGTTAAACAAGGAAATTTTTCCCGGTATACAGGGCGGTCCGCTGATGCATGTCATTGCGGCCAAAGCCGTGGCTTTTAAACTGGCTTTAACCGATTCGTTCAAGCGGTACCAGAAACAAATTGTTAAAAACGCGTCAACGCTTGCCGGTTTTTTGATGGATAACGGCATCCGACTGGTATCCAACGGGACTGATAACCACATGATGCTGGTTGATTTAAGCAATCTGAATATCACGGGAAAAGTAGCAGAACAAAAACTGGAGCACGCCGGCATCACTGTTAATAAAAACACGATTCCGTTTGATACACAAAGCCCCTTTGTTACCAGCGGCATTCGTATCGGCACACCGGCTGTCACCACACGGGGAATGAAAGAAGAAGAAATGAAGCGGATCGGCGGATTTATCGTGGATGTATTAAAACAGCCGGATAATGAAGAAATGATCTGCCGGGTTAAAGAAAGCGTCAATAAACTGTGTGCCGGTTTTCCACTTTTTCCGGAAACCGACTAAGCCGGAATCGACTAAGACAGTTTAACGAGATCAATGACCGGTTCTTATAATATCTGAGGGGAATAGAATATATGACCGCGGAACACCGTCCGTCCTGGGAAGAATATTTCATGGGCATCGCCCTTCTGGTGGCTAAACGCTCCACCTGCTTAAGACGGGCTGTTGGCGCACTGATCATCAAGGACAAACGCATCCTGGCAACCGGTTATAACGGTGCCCCCACCGGCATCCGTCATTGCAGGGAAGTCGGCTGCCTCCGTGAAACCATGAATATCGAATCCGGCCAGCGGCATGAACTCTGCCGGGGTATTCATGCCGAACAGAATGCCATCATCCAGGCGGCATATCACGGTGCTCAGATCAAAGACGCGAGTTTATACTGTACCAATCTTCCCTGTTCCATATGCACCAAAATGATTATCAACGCCGGTATCAAAAAAATATACTATCAGGAGGGCTATGCGGATGAGCTCTCAAAAAACATGCTTGCAGAAACGGAAATTGAGGTTATACAACTAGATAGTGTGTGAACGAAAAGCTGGAAATTTTTCCAAGTACAAGGCGGGCGCAAATTTTAACCGGAGGAATACATTGAGTATTTTGAGGATTAAAATTTAAGCCCAACGCAGTAATTGGGAAAATTGACGGTTTTCGTTCGGGCACTAGATAATTCTTAACCATACATCACACACCCCCTCTATCGGGATAAAAAAGGATGGCAGAAAATGAAATGCCCCTATTGCCGTGATAACAACAACAAGGTGATTGATTCCAGACTCAGCAAGGACGGCAATGCGATTCGGCGGCGCCGCGAATGCATATCCTGCGAACGGCGATTCACCACCTATGAGCACATTGAAGATATCCCGCTCATGATTATTAAAAAGGACAAGCGCCGGGAAGTCTTCAGCCGGGACAAGGTGCGGGCGGGTCTTCAGAAAGCCTGTGAAAAGCGGGAAATCAGCATGAATGTGATCGAGTCATACACTGAAGAACTGGAACGGGATCTGAGAGAATCGGAAGCAAAGGAAATTCCATCCACCATTATCGGGGAAAAAATGATGGCAATCCTCCACAGCCTTGACAAAGTCGCCTATGTGCGCTTTGCTTCGGTGTATCGGGATTTCAAAGATGTCACTGATTTTGAAAATGAGCTGAAAACATTAAAATAAATATCCCTGCGTCCACAAGCAATTTATTTATAGAATAATTTGGAATATACGTAAATGGTTTCGCAGAAAAATTTTGCGAAACCATTATGTTTTGGACAAACGAAAACCTAAATTAAGCACCGCTTTGCAGTAATTGCAAAGCCTGATTGAACACCATGAACGACCGTCATTTTATGAAAATCGCGCTGGAACTGGCAGCCAGAGGAAAGGGATATACATCCCCGAATCCGGTGGTCGGTGCTGTGGTGGTTAAAGATGGCAAAATTGTCGGCAAAGGCTGGCATGAAAAAATCGGTGGCCCCCATGCTGAGGTGAATGCGATTGATGACGCGGGAGACCTAACTGCGGGAAGTACGATTTATGTAACACTGGAACCCTGCAACCACCAGGGACGTACCCCTCCCTGCACCCGGAAAATCCTTGCCGCCAACATCAAACATGTTGTCATGGCAATGAAAGATCCGAATCCGGATGTGAGCGGCGGCGGCTCCGACTTTTTAATCCAAAACGGAATCTCCGTGGAATCCGGTGTATGTGAAGCCGAAGCCCGACGTTTAAACGAAAGCTTTATCAAATATATCCACACAAAACGGCCGTTTGTGATGCTAAAATGCGCGGCAACATTAGACGGCCGAATTGCGACGCGAACCGGTGACTCCAAGTGGGTTACCGGAGAATCGTCCCGAAAATACGTTCATGAACTGCGCCATGAAATGGATGCGATCATGGTTGGGGTTAATACGGTCAAAGCAGATAACCCCAGCCTGACAACACGGTTAGAAGATAAAAAAGGGGCGGATCCCATCCGGATTGTATTGGATACGAAGCTGTCCATCCCGGAAAATTCAAAGTTATTGCAGAGCCCTCCAGGCTCTGATACGTTAATTATTACAGGCAATTCGAAATCATCGCCAAAACGGGACAACCTTGAAAAACCGGGCGTTAAGGTCATTGATGCAGCAATGAAAGATGGCCGGATTGATTTGGATGCCCTGATGAATCAATTGGGGGAAATGGGGATCACCAGTATTCTGGTTGAAGGAGGCGCGCAGGTGGCCGCTTCCGCTTTGCAGGCAAAAATTGTGGATAAGGTCAATTTTTTTTATGCGCCCAAAATTCTGGGGGGTGATGACGGTATTCCCATGTGCAGCGGAACAGGTCCGGAACTCATGGCCGACAGTATCCCGGTCAGAAACACGAGCGTCCGGCAGTTTGGTAATGATATCATGATTGAAGGGTACATCAAATATAACACCAATTTAAATTATAACTAAACTGACACTTATGTTTACAGGTATTATTGAAGGTTTGGGGAAAATAACCGGTATCCGCTCAGCCGGTGAAGGCAAACGCTTTGCCATTGATGCGAGTTTTGCTTTAGACGGCTCTAAAATCGGAGACAGCATCGCAGTTAATGGTGCCTGCCTGACCGCTGTCACGATTGCAAAATCCCGGTTTGAAGTCGATGTATCACCGGAAACCATTGATAAAACCACATTAAAGAATATAAAAATCGGAGAACAGGTAAATATAGAAAGGGCATTGCGCCTGTCAGACCGAATAGACGGTCACCTGGTGTCCGGCCATATTGACGGCACCGGCCGGATTACCCATAAAAATCAAAAGGGCAATGCCATCCTGGTCGGATTCTCTGTCCCTCACTCCCTGACCCGTTTCATGATTGCCAAAGGGTCTGTTGCCATCGACGGTATCAGCCTGACCATCAACACCTGTGATGAACAGAATTTTGAAGTCAGCATTATTCCGCATACAGCCGAAATCACGACCATAGGCATCAGGAATGTCGGGGATGCCGTTAACATTGAAACCGATATGCTCGGTAAATACGTGGAGAAATTTCTGACAAACAAACATACAACTGACAATAATAAAAATCCCAGAAAACCGGTTGATATGGAATTTTTATTGAAAACCGGATTTATTTAAACCATAAAAAATAAATATTATTAATCAAATTCAAAACATCCGGAGTCACGATAAATGTCTTACCATATTTCCGGTGTTTGGATATAGTTAAGGAGATAACCGTTTAACATGTCACATTTAAGCATTGAAGAAGCGATCAGAGACATCAACGAAGGGAAAATGGTCATTCTGGTAGATGATGAAGACCGGGAAAACGAGGGCGATCTCACCATTGCGGCTGAAGCCGTAACACCTGAAATTATTAATTTTATGGCCACCCACGGCCGGGGCTTGATCTGCCTGTCTTTAACAGCAGATATGGTTAAAAAACTCGACCTGCCGATGATGGTCAACGATAACACGTCTCAATTTAAAACCGGTTTTACCGTATCCATTGAAGCACGGCATGGCGTGACAACCGGCATTTCTGCCGCTGACCGGGCAAAAACGATTCAAACCGCCATTGCAGATGATGCCAGGCCGGAAGACATTGCCCGACCAGGTCATATTTTTCCTTTGCGCGCCCGAAGAGGCGGCGTCATTGTCCGCACGGGCCAGACGGAAGGTTCCGTTGACCTGGCAAGACTTGCCGGATGCAAGCCGGCGGGCGTGATTTGTGAAATAATGGATGAAGACGGAACCATGGCCAGAATGCCGTCTCTGGAAAAATTTTCCGAAAAACATGGCATAGGGATCTGTACCATTGCTGATTTGATCGCATATAGGATGAGAACAGAATCCTTTGTTCAACGGGTTGTTGAAACAACCATTCCGACCACCCATGCCGGAGACTTCAAAGTCATTGTATATGAAAATGATCTGGAGGATTATCAACATATTGCTCTGATAAAAGGCGAAATTGATCCGGAAAAACCAATTCTGGTTCGGGTTCATTCGGAATGTTTGACTGGCGATATTTTTGGATCCCTCAGGTGCGACTGCGGAGAGCAGCTCGGCCGGGCCATGCAGATGATGGAAGAGGAAGGAAGCGGTGTGCTTTTGTATGTCCGCCAGGAAGGCCGCGGTATTGGTCTAGTCAACAAATTAAAAGCCTACAATCTTCAGGATGAAGGCTATGATACCGTGGAAGCCAATGAAAAGCTCGGATTCAAGGCGGATTTAAGGGATTACGGTGTCGGCGCTCAGGTTCTGGCGGATCTTGGGATCAAAAAAATGCGCCTGATCACCAATAACCCTAAAAAAATCGTTGGCCTGGAAGGGTATGGACTCAGCGTGGTTGAGCAAGTCCCCATTCAGACTGAACCAACAAAGGAAAACCGGTGTTATCTCGAATGCAAGCGTTTAAAAATGGGACATTATCTGAATGTTGACACAACCCCGTAACAAATAAAGAAAAAGGAATACTCATGTCGAAAATCATCGAAGGGAATCTACTTGCCGAAGGAAAACGGTTTGCACTGATCGTCGGCCGTTTTAATGATTTCATCTCGGAAAAACTGGTCAGCGGCGCACTCGACGCATTAATCCGGAGCGGTGCCAAAGATGAAGATATTGATATTGTAAAAGTTCCCGGAGCATTTGAAATCCCGCTGGTTGCAAAAAAGCTGGTCCCCAAAAAATACGATGCCATCATCTGCTTAGGAGCTGTCATTCGCGGGGCCACACCCCATTTTGACTATGTCAGCGCGGAAGTTTCCAAAGGGATTGCGACTGTGAGCTTAGACGCAGAAGTGCCCGTGATTTTTGGTGTCATCACCACCGACACCATTGAACAAGCCATTGAACGGGCCGGAACCAAAGCCGGCAACAAAGGCTGGAGTGCAGCCATTGCAGCCATAGAGATGGCCAACCTGATGGGCGCGATTGAGGGACACAAATAACATTTATGGGGGCTCGCCGCAAATCAAGGGAACTGGCCATGCAGGCGCTCTTCTGCATGGATATGCTGAAAAATGAATCTGATGAATTAATGGAGCGGCTTTCGGAAATGTTAAAGCTGGCGCCTGATATTCAGAGGTTTTACATGACTCTGATCAAGGGCGTTATTGAAAACAAATCCCGGATTGATCAACTCATTGAACAATTTTCCAGTAACTGGAAAATCAGCCGGATGGGCTGTGTGGATCGCAATATTCTGAGAATTGCAGCATATGAATTATTGCACTGCCATGATATACCGCCGAAAGTATCCATCAACGAGGCGGTGGATATCGGTAAACTATACGGCACAGAAGAATCCGGGTCGTTTATCAACGGGATTCTGGACGGCATATATCAGCAGCAGATCGTCAAGATTAAAGAAAAAGAGCAATCGGACTATAATCTGTAAATCACCTAACACCAGAAGGACAAGGAGCTAAAATGATGGAACAACGAAAAGTCTTTTTACGTGAGGATGAAATGCCCCGACAATGGTATAATATTCTGGCCGATATTAACATGAATCCGCCGCTGGGACCGGACGGCAATCCCGTCACCCCGGATCAGCTCACTCCGGTATTTCCGATGAACCTGATTGAGCAGGAGGTCAGCACCGAACGCTGGATTGATATTCCCGAACCGGTTCTTGACATCCTGAAAATATGGCGCCCGGCCCCGCTTGTTCGGGCCAGAAACCTTGAAAAAGCTTTGGGCACCCCGGCCAAAATATATTTTAAAAATGAAAGTTTGAGCCCCCCGGGAAGTCACAAGCCGAACACAGCGGTTCCCCAGGCATATTACAATAAAGAATTCGGCATCAAACGAATTACAACGGAAACCGGCGCCGGTCAATGGGGCAGTGCCTTGTCTTTTGCTTGCGCCCTGTTTGGTCTTGAATGCAAAATATATATGGTCCGGGTCAGCTTTGACCAGAAACCGTACCGGAAATCCATGATGGCCACGTGGGGCGGAAACTGCATTGCCAGCCCCAGCCCGGACACCAAAGCCGGCCGCGACGCCCTGGAACGAAATCCGAACACACCAGGCAGCCTGGGCATAGCCATCAGCGAGGCCATTGAAGAAGCAGTATCCGATGAAAGCGGACAAACCAGATATTCTTTGGGAAGCGTTCTCAATCATGTGATGCTCCACCAGACCATTATCGGTCTGGAAGCTAAAAAACAGATGGAAAAAATCGGAGAATACCCGGATGTTATTATCGGCTGCGCCGGCGGCGGAAGTAATTTTGCGGGTCTGGCCTTTCCGTTTGTGCATGATAAAATCAACGGCAAGCAAATTGAAATCATTCCCGTAGAACCCGCCGCTTGCCCGACATTGACCAAAGCGCCGTTTGTTTACGATCACGGGGATACGGCAAAATACACGCCCCTGCTTCCCATGTACAGCCTGGGACATGCGTTTGTACCGCCCCCGATTCATTCCGGCGGCTTGCGATATCACGGCATGGCGCCCACCGTCAGCCAGCTTGTAAATGAAGGTCTGCTCACCCCGAGATCCGTTAGGCAGCAAGAGGTTTTTGAAGCCGGCATCCTTGCCGCCCGCACTGAAGGAATAATTCCGGCCCCGGAAACCAATCATGCCCTGGCGACAGTTGTTGAGGAAGCCAATAAAGCCAAGGAAGAAGGCAAGGAAAAGGTTATCCTGTTCAACTGGAGCGGTCACGGACTTCTGGACCTTACGGCATACGACAGCTATTTTGCAGGAAACATCAAAAATATTGTTCTTTCAGATGAGGCAATGACAGAGGCAGGGAAAATCTATGCTAACCATCCAAAACCGCAATCGCTAAAGAGCAAATAATTGAAGGAAACTGTTAAATGTCGTTAGATCAACCAATAGAAGACCTGGAAAGGCGCTGCCCGAGACTGGGCAGCTCCATTTCCTTTCAATACTGCCTGATCAGTGGAGAGGATGATTTTGTTTGCTGGAAAATTCTGGACTGCTGGTGGGAAACATTTGATGTGGAGCGCTATTTAAAAAAAAATATGCCGGAAGCGGAATTTAATCATCTGATGGCCACGGCGGACAAGCCCAAAAACAAAATCAGCAGTATTATTGAAATCATTGAAAAAGCAAAAAAAGGTAGATAGGTAAAAGGTAGAATTTTTTTTAATGCGTAGGCCGGATTAGCTCGTAGAGCGTAATCCGGCTTTTGCAAAAGGTGGAAAGCTTTTAGGCACTGATCATTCCCGCTCATATTAAACTGAAATTTTAAATGGTTTGAGTTGAGCGTTGTGCAATGACGGATACACTTCAGCCTTCAGTCTTCAACCTATTTACCTAATTAAAATCATTTAATTTCTTAGGAGAAAACCGTTGATTATCAAAACACTCGCCGTGGGACCGATTATGGCAAACTGCTTTATCGTGGGATGTGAAAACACAAAATCTGCTGTGGTGATTGATCCGGGCGATGATGCGGACAAAATCCTCATGGCCCTGGCCGAATCACAGCTGACAGTCAAATACATTATCAACACCCACGGCCATTTTGATCATGTGGGGGCTAATAAAAAGATGAAAGATGCGACCGGTGCGGAAATTCTGATTCATGCCATGGATGCGGACATGCTGGAACAGATATCTGCTGCTTCCATGGCATTCGGGCTATCCGTTGAAAACTCCCCCCCTGCGGATCGAACCATCGGAGAAGGAGATCAAATCACATTTGGTGATATTACATTTAATGTAATTCATACGCCCGGACATTCTCCCGGCGGGATATCCTTGTCTACCGACGGGGTTGTTTTTGTGGGAGACTCCTTGTTTTACGGGTCTATCGGCCGGACGGATTTTCCGGGCGGTGACTATAATACCCTGATATCCAGTATCAAAAACAAACTGTTCCCCTTAGGCGACGAGGTTGTGGTATACACAGGGCACGGCCCCGAGACCACCATCGGCCAGGAAAAACGGATGAATCCGTTTTTGAAATAATTAAAATGCCCCCAATTGACACGGCTTAATCTTAATCTCCAGTGTTTCACATGCCCTGCTGACCGCCATTTTTCTGACATTAAATTTTTTCGCTATCTGCCATGCGGACTTACACGGCAAACGGTCGTTGACCAGTTCACTTTTGATCGCTGCTTCCAGTTCAGGCGTCACTGCGTCAACCGGCTTTACAATTCTTTTTTCCGGCTGATAACCGAACAATCCGAGCTGACATTTTACCAGGTCCAGCTTCAATTGATCGGCATATTCACCCACAGCGGCCGGCGATATGCCAAGTTGATCCGCAGCATCAAAAGCCACCGCACAGGGGAGTTCATTTCCTTTGGCTCTTTGAGCAATTATATTTTTTATGTTTTCATCCAACATTTTCGCTCTCCGAATTATTAAATCCTCTTTAGATTTCAATTATTGTGATACCCACCCAATGATGCACTATCATCAAAAAATTTTTATCGTTTTATATGATACTTATACAAAACACAAAACAGACTGTTAAATCATGATAAACCCTGAGTGCCGGGCAATGCCGTTTGGTTACAAGATATAATACCGAAATTTAAAGAAAAAAACAACATAAAGATATATCTTACCGTTGCCCTGAAAATCAAGGGAACCGGCTTATTTCACTTGAACAATATAAACGGGTCTGTTACTAATTTTTGATTACAGACCCTGATTTTCCGTCATCGGCGGATGGATTTTTCTATAATTACTTTTTAATTAATAAATATTTTACCTGTCTCATGCCATTTGAAATTAAACGAAAACTGACGCGCCAGATCCACTTAGGCGATGTAAAAATCGGCGGGAATGCGCCCATTGCGGTGCAATCCATGACCAATACCCGCACCCAGGATGTTGCGGCCACTGTGGCCCAGATCCGCCGCCTTGATGAAGCCGGCTGCGAGATTATCCGGGTGGCGGTTCCGGATGAAGAAGCGGCAGCGGCTATTGGCCTGATAAAAAAAAAAATATCCATTCCCCTGATTGCCGACATCCATTTTGATCATAAACTGGCCATTTTATCTGCAGAAGCCGGCGCAGACGCCCTTCGCATCAACCCCGGAAATATCGGCAGTCATCGCAGAATCAAAGCGGTGGTGGAGTGTGCAAAAACAAATGACATTCCTATCCGGATCGGCGTGAATGCCGGTTCCCTGGAAAAAGATCTGGTAAAAAAATATGGCGGGGTAACGGTTGAAGCACTGGTGGAAAGTGCGTTAAACCAGATCGACCTGATGGCATCATTGGATTTTTCAAACATCAAGCTGGCCATCAAATCCGCCAATGTGCCACAGAGTATTGATGCCTACAGACAGCTATCCGCCAAAACCGATTTTCCGCTGCATGTGGGGATCACTGAGGCCGGCGGTCTTTTTTCAGGAATTGTGAAATCATCCATCGGCATCGGCATGCTTCTGGCCGACGGAATCGGTGATACCCTGCGCGTGTCCCTCACCCGTGATCCGGCAGAAGAAGTGCGGGTGGGATTTGAAATTTTAAAAGCACTGGGGATCCGGCAACGGGGTCCTGAAATTATCTCCTGCCCCACCTGCGGTCGGTGCAATATCGACCTGTTTCACATCGCCGAAACGGTTGAAAAAGCCCTGATGACCAAAACATCACCTGTCAAGGTGGCTATCATGGGATGCGTGGTGAACGGGCCCGGAGAGGCAAAAGAAGCAGATGTCGGTATTGCCGGCGGTGATGGAACCGGCATATTATTTAAAAAAGGTAAAGTCATCAAAAAATTCCCCCAGGCGCAACTGGTGACCGAACTGCTCAAAGCGGTGGAGGAATTAGAAAAACAGGAATAAACTAATCATCTGGAATTAAAAGAAAGGTTATATTAAGGAAATAAATGGGAAAACAAGCCAAAACAGCGATCGAACCGACACGTGAAGAAAATTACCCGGAATGGTATCAGGAAGTTATCAAGGCATCGGACATGGCGGAAATCTCCCCGGTCAGGGGATGCATGGTCATCAAACCCTGGGGCTATGCCCTGTGGGAAAACATTAGCCGCGTATTAGATGATATGTTCAAGGCAACCGGTGTTAAAAACGCCTATTTCCCATTATTTATTCCCATCAACTTTCTTGAAAAAGAGGCCGAGCATGTGGAAGGGTTTGCCAAGGAATGCGCGGTCGTGACCCACCATAAGCTGGAACAGGATGAAAGCGGCCGACTGGTGCCGGCCGGAAAACTCACGGAGCCCTTAATTGTCCGGCCCACATCCGAAACCATCATAGGGGATTCTTTTTCCAAATGGATCAACAGCTACCGGGACCTTCCGGTTTTGATCAACCAGTGGGCCAATGTGGTGCGCTGGGAAATGCGGACCCGGATATTTTTGCGAACCAGTGAATTTTTATGGCAGGAAGGCCATACCGTCCATGCCACAAAAGAAGAAGCCGAGGAGCGCACCCAGATGATGCTGGATGTATATAAAAAAATGGCGGAAGAATACCTCGCCATCCCGGTTATTACCGGTGAAAAATCCGAATCGGAAAAATTCCCGGGTGCGGAAACCACCACCTGTATTGAAGCCATGATGCAGGACCGAAAAGCGCTCCAGGCTGGGACCTCCCATTTCCTGGGGCAGAATTTTGCCAAGGCATCCGATATAAAATTCCAGTCCGACAAGGAAATAGAAGAATACGGATGGACCACCTCATGGGGTGTTTCCACCCGCCTGATCGGCGGCCTGATCATGACCCACGGCGATGACAACGGTGTGATCCTCCCCCCGCGGGTGGCCTCGTCCCATGTGGTCCTCATACCCATCATCCGAAAAGATAAAGATAAACAAATGGTCATGGACTACACCAACGAGCTGGCCGCTCGTTTACGAAACACCGCCTATTACGGTTATCCCATCCGGGTGGAAATTGATGACCGGGATATCGGCGGCGCCAAAAACTGGGAGTGGATTAAAAAGGGCAGCCCTCTGCGGGTGGAGATCGGGCCCAAGGACATTGCATCCGACTCGGTATTTGTCGGCCGTCGGGACAAGGAGCCCCGGGACAAATCCGCCATTAACAAAGATACGTTTGTGGATGAAGTCGGCAATATGCTTGATGAAATTCAAAACACGCTCTTTCAAAAAGCTCTGGCATACCGTGAAAAGCACACCAGAAATATTGATGATAAAAACGAATTTGACGCGTTTTTCACCCCGGAAAACAAAGAGCGCCCGAAAATTCATGGCGGATTTGCCGTGTCCCACTGGTGCGGGGATGCGGCATGTGAAAAGCAGATAAAAGAGCGGTTGAATGTGACCGTCCGGTGCATCCCCTATGATCAGGAAAATGAGGATGGGGAATGTATTGAGTGTGGGAAGGCGAGTAAGAAGCGGGTTATATTCGCAAAAGCCTATTAATGGCTTCGCAAAAAGCCCAATTTCAGCGCTGCACTGCATTCTTCGTCATTGCGGAGTAGCAAGCTACGCCTCATTCCTCAGAATTTGTGCGCCTTGAACTTGGGACTTTTTTCTTTGCCATAATGCCATAAATATTGAAAAATTTATGATACGAATCACCGACATACTTGATAAGATTTATGACTATTATCCGGATGCGGATGTCGACATCGTGGACCGGGCCTATATTTATTCGGCCAAGGTCCATGACGGTCAGCTCCGGTTGAGCGGTGAACCGTATCTTTCCCATCCTCTGGAAGTAGCTTCCATTCTTTCCGACATGCGGCTGGACACCACCAGCATCGCCTGCGGCCTGCTGCATGACGTGGTTGAAGACACCCATTCCACCATCAAGGACATCCAGGACCTGTTCGGCATGGAGGCCGCCAAAATCATTGAAGGCGTCACAAAAATCAGCAGCCTGTCGTTTAACACGGCAAAAGCTCGCCAGGCGGGCAATATCCGCAAAATGATCCTGGCCATGGCCGACGACATTCGTGTCATTTTAATCAAGCTCGCCGACCGGCTTCACAATATCCGCACGCTTCATTATCATAACAAAGCTGAAAAAAAAAAGTACATTGCCCAGGAGACCTTAGACATTTATTCTCCCATTGCCGCCCGGCTCGGCATTTACTGGATCAAAAGAGAACTGGAAGAAATCTCCTTTTTTCATACAAATCCTGAGCAATATGAGAAAATCAAACAGCTGGTCAGCACCAACCAGACGGACCGGGAATATTATGTCCGGGAAGTAAAAAGCTCCATCCTAGATATCTTAAACCATGCAAACATTGAGTGCTCAGTCAGCGGAAGGTTTAAACAGTTCTACAGCATCTACCAGAAAATGGTGGCCCAGAAGCTTGAATTTGAGCAGGTTTATGACATTATCGCTTTTCGGGTTATCTTAGACACAATCCCCCAGTGCTATGAAGCCTTGGGCCTCATTCATTCCAAGTGGCGTCCCATTCCGTATAAATTCAAGGACTATATCGGTTTTCCAAAACCCAACGGCTATAAATCCCTTCACACGACCGTTGTCGGCCCATACGGGGAACGCATGGAAATTCAGATCCGTACCCAGGAAATGGATCAGGTGGCCAACGCCGGCATTGCGGCCCACTGGAGTTATAAAGAAGGCAAAACCCTTGATAAAGAGACTCAAAATACATTTGCCTGGATCCATAACCTGGTGGATCATGAAGAAAGTTACGGTGACCCGGAAGAATTTCTGGAAAACGTCCGGATTGACCTGTTTCCCAAGGATGTCTATATATTTACCCCCAACGGCGAAGTGAAGAATCTGCCAAAAGGTTCCACCCCCGTTGATTTTGCCTACATGATTCACACGGAAGTCGGGCATCAGTGTTCCGGCGCCAAGGTCAACGGACGCCTGGTGCCCCTTCAGTATAAGCTTCAAACCGGCGATATTGTAGAAATCACGACATTTAAAGGCCATCACCCGAGCCCGGATTGGCTGACTTATGTGAAGACCGGCAAAGCACGCTCCAGAATCCGTCAATGGATAAAAAAACAGGAAACGGACAGAAGCATCAGCTTGGGCCGCGAATTATGCGAAAAGGCATTCCGCAAACATAAGCTGAATTTTAATGAACTGCTTCATTCGAAGAAAATGGAACAGGCGGCACAAGATTTTAATTTTAAAAAAGTAGAGGATTTGATCGCCCATATTGGGTATGGAAAAGTAACGCCCCTACAGCTGATTGGGAAACTGGCACCGGACGTTAAACCGAAAAAGGAAGACACCCTTTTCAACAAATTGATGCCCCGCCGCAAAGACAAAAAAACCAAGGATACGGACGGGATTGTCGTCGACGGTCTTGACGATATCCTGATCCGTTATGGACAATGCTGCCAGCCGATCCCTGGAGATCAAATCACCGGATATATTACACACGGCGCCGGGATTACGGTTCATCGCCAGGGATGTGTCAACGCCCTGAAAATGAACCCGGAACGTCGAATTCATGTCCAGTGGAAAGAAAAGGCCGCCGGAGCATTCCGGGTAAAACTGTATGTGCAGGCCTATGACAAGGTCGGGCTGCTGGCGGAAATCTCAGCCGTACTCAGCCAGATGGAAGCCAATGTCGTGGACATCAATTTAGAGAGTGAAAAAGACAAAATGGTCAATGGCTTTTTTACAATTGCAGTAAAAGACATTGACCACTTGGATGATGTAATCACAAAACTTAAAAAAATTGATATGATCCAGGAAATAAAACGCATGTAAATTTTTTTACGGTTTTGTCACTAACCCGGATTTAATACAGTTGGTACAGGCCATTATCTTTTTGACCTGTCCGTTATGAATCGCGCGAACCTTCTGAAGATTTGGATTAAATCGACGTTTATTCAGATTATGCGCATGACTGACATGATTGCCGACCATCGGTTTTTTTCCGCAAATTTCACACTGCTTTGACATAATATTCTCCTTGAAACATTTTATATAAATAAAGAAAGGCATATACTCTATCAATATGCCTTTGTAAAGCTTTTTTATGATATCATCTGTAGTGTTTTTACACACTGCACTGCTCAAGAGTTAAACGCCAGCCGGTTAAATCTTGAAGGCAATCATTTGGGCAAAGGCCCATGATCGAACGCTTCTGCTTTGTCATTATCCGCTGCATCGACTGCAGAATCGCTCTCACCTGTTTCTTGATCTTTTGGAATCATGGCTTTACATTTCGCCATATAATCCAAGGCCTTATGATGAAGCCCAAAATCCGGATAAACGGTCACAACCCCGGCAAACCGGTGCAATGCCGCCTCATATTTTTTTGACTTGAAATAAAACAGGCCGATATCCATCTCTTTTGCGGCAAGATTCTGCAGGCATGTCTCAATATGCGATTTTGCCTGCCGGGCATACTCGTCGTTGTCCGGAAACTGTTCTACCAGGCGCTGAAATGTTCGAAGGGCATTTTGGGTGGCCGTTGCATCCCGATCAATGGTTTCAATCCGGTCAAAATCACAAAGACCGACCTGATAGATAACATGCGGGATCTTTTCATCATTGGGATGCATGCGTTCATACTCGTTATACGCCAGAATTGCTTCATCATAGGATTCCATCAGATAGTATGAGTCCGCAATTTGCAGGCCCGCGCCCTTGGCATGAACAGAAAACGGATACCAGTCTTTTAACTTTTTATAAGACTTGATGGCTTGAGAGTATTTCTCTTTTTCAAAATACATCTGCCCGTCTGCTGCAAGCTCATCAGCGGTTTTTTCAGGTTTATTTTTCGACCATGAACATCCTGCCAAAACCAATAATAAAACGACACCAATAACATTTAACCGTTTCATGAAAGGATTCCGTTGCGTTTTATGCAAAGCTACAGGTAATGCCATGACTGCTAATGGCCTTCTAAGGTTTCAATGTAATTGGCCGCTTCAAAAGCCGCAATGGCACTGTCACCGACGGCTGTGGCGACCTGACGTAAAGGCGTATTCCGGACATCCCCGGCCGCATAAACACCGGGAACCGATGTTTCCATTTTTGCATTCACGACAATAAAACCGCCTTTATCAACCTGTATCGCATCGTTTAGAAATGAAGTATTCGGTGTTATACCGACCCATACAAAACATCCTTCAACCGCAAGGTCAGACTGTTCCCCGGTTTTGACATTCTTTATTGAAATGCCTTCCACACCGGCGTCCGATCCGTTGACGGATGTGAGGACCGAATCCCAGACAATTTCTATTTTATCATTTTCCAGTGCCCGTTCCTGAAGAATCCGGGTGGCCCGCAGCTGGTCCCGCCGGTGAATTAAATATACCTTATTCACAAAACGGGTCAGGAAGATACTTTCCTGCACCGCCGTATCCCCACCGCCGATGGCTGCCACCACACTATTTCTGAAAAACGGCGCATCGCAGGTCGCACAGGTGGAGATCCCTTTACCGTAAAACTCCTCTTCTCCCGGAACACCAAGTTTTCTCGGGGACGCACCGGTGGCAATAATCACTGCCTTGCATGTCACCGTCCGGTCGCTTAAAACCAACTTTTTAACCGGTTCCCCCACGTCCATGGATTGCACCTGGTTGGTTTCAATTTCAACGCCAAAACGTTTCGTCTGTTCCGTCATTTTCATGACCAGGTCAGCGCCGGACAAGCCTTCGGGAAACCCCGGGTAATTTTCAAGCCAGTCCGTAACCAAAATCTGACCGCCGGGTGCCGACTTTTCAAGAACCAGGGTATTCAGCCGGGCCCGCGCCGCATAGATGGAGGCCGTCAAACCGGCCGGGCCGCCGCCGATAATCACAAGATCATAATCTGTAGGTTTCATTAATCTATTCTATATGCTGTTGTTTAAAGTTTCTTCAATCTTTGCTTTATCGACCATGCCGACAATCTGATCCAGTTTTTCGCCGCCCTTGAATACCAGCAGTGTGGGGATGGCTCTGATTCCAAAGTTTCCAGGGGTTACCGGATTATCATCCACGTTGCACTTGAAAAATTTTACTTTTCCTTCGTAGTCTTTACGGATCTCTTCAATCACAGGACCGATTGCTTTGCAAGGCCCACACCAGGGCGCCCAGAAATCGACCAGCACCGGGATATCTGATTTCAAAACTTCACTGTCAAACGTGCTGTCACTGACATCTAAAATATTTTCCGCCATTATAACATCCTTTCATAAATGTTTTTTCCGAGAAATTTTTAAAAAATTCACTCCCATATACAATACCGGACAATTAATTCCATGACTTAATAAACCGGCAAAATTTGCAAATAATATAATGATCGGCATCCGGATTGTCAAGTAAGGAGACAAGCCTGCAGTCGCATATCCGCAATTGAAAAATTCATAGTATTCTAAGTATCTAATATGTGCCGCACGCTTCAGACGACGGATACGCCGGATAATTTATGAGCGGATAATTTATGAAAAGATTATATTTGCTGCACAGATTTCACGTATTTCATATTAAAAGGATATATGCTATGTATTTTTTACCTAAAAAAAGATTGACTCTTAATTTGCAAATCATTAGGTTTGCAAATTAAATTTTAAGATTCGCTTGCAATAAAATACTAAGTAATATTTTCAAGTTACAACCGGTAGACAACACGAGGAACTGACAATGATAGAATTAGATTTCAATAAAATGGGCGGACTGGCGCCGGCCATTGTTCAGGATAATGATACCGGCGAGGTATTGATGCTGGCCTTTATGAACAAAGAAGCCTGGGAAGCCACCTTAAAAACAGGTAAAGCGACTTATTACAGCCGCTCCCGAAACCAATTATGGGTCAAGGGAGAAACCTCCGGCCATGTCCAGCTGGTAAAAGAGATCCGCGTGGACTGTGACAACGACACCGTATTATTAAAAGTCGAACAGCTCGGCGGTGCCGCCTGCCACACCGGCTATAAAAGCTGTTTTTATCAAAAAGTGGAAAACAACACATTAACCATTACCGGGAAACCGATATTTGATCCCAACGAGGTATATAAAACCAAAGAGGAATAATAAAAATGCCCCCCCCATTAAAACTCGGCATCCCCAAAGGAAGCCTCCAGAATGCAACCATTGAACTGTTCAGGCGGTCCGGGTGGAAAATAAATGTTACCGAAAGAAATTATTTTCCGGATATCAATGATGACACCATCACATGCGCCCTTTGCCGTGCCCAGGAAATGTCCATTAATGTTGAAAGCGGAATTTTAGATGCCGGCCTGACCGGCCTGGACTGGATTGCGGAAAACAACTCGGACATTCACGTGGTAAGCGACCTTGTCTACTCAAAAGTCAGCACCCGTCCGGCCCGATGGGTTATTGCCGTGGCCTATGATTCTTCGGTAAAGACCATTGAAGACCTTAAAGGCAAAACCATCTCCACTGAAATGATGAAATATACCCAACGGTTTTTTGCCGAAAAAGGGATTAATGTCAAAGTCAAATTTTCATGGGGGGCAACCGAAGCCAAAGTGGTATCCGGTCTGGCGGATGCCATTGTTGAGATCACCGAAACCGAAAGTACCATCAAGGCCCATGGGCTGCGAATTATCCATGAAATGATGCAGACCAACACCCAGCTGATTGCCAATCACGACGCCTGGAAGATTCCGGAGAAACGGGAAAAGATTGAACAGATCGCCCTGCTGTTAAAAGGCGCACTCCTGGCTGAAAATATGGTGGGGCTGAAAATGAATGTGCCGAATACCGGCCTGGAAAAAATCGTTTCACTGCTGCCCAGTTTACATGCGCCGACTGTGGCGTCTTTGTACCAGTCCGACTGGTTTTCCGTTGAAACGGTTGTCAACTCCAATACGGTCCGCGACCTGATTCCCAATTTAATGAAGCACGGTGCCGAAGGGATTGTTGAGTACCCCCTGAACAAAGTGGTATAATTGATGGTTTCGCAAAAAACCCGAATTCTGTGTTCCGCTGCATTCTTCGTTTCTTCAAAGTACGCTTAGTACGAATCATCACTCAGAATTTGCGCGCCTTGAATTTGGGACTTTTTTCGTTGCCATCGAAAAAGTTAAGATATGATCATCAAATCAGCAGAATTTGTCGTAAGCGCCACCCGGCCCGGAAACTATCCGCCGGAAAACTTGCCGGAAATTGCGTTTGCCGGACGCTCCAATGTGGGAAAATCCACCCTGATCAATAAGCTGGTCAACCGGAAACACCTGGTGAAAACCAGTTCGACCCCTGGCCGGACCCAGCTTTTGAATTTTTTCAATATCAACGAAGCGTTTGTGTTCGTTGATCTACCGGGGTACGGCTATGCCAAAGTACCGGAACGGGTAAAAAAAGACTGGGGCAAAATGATTGAAACATATCTTTCCACCCGGTCGACGTTAAAGGGCGTGGTGCTGATTCTTGATATCCGCCGCAACCCGGGCGAAGATGAGCACAACTTTATTTCATGGCTGCACCAGCAGGAAATCCCGACAATTTTAATCCTGACCAAGGCCGATAAGTTATCGAAAACCAAACAAAAAAAACAGGTCCAGCTCATTGAAAAGGCGCTTTCAATTAATCCGGAAGGATTAATATGCTTTTCGGCGAAAACACGCCAGGGACTGGATAATGTGTGGAAGGCTATTGAGTATTGTATTGAAGACTCAGAATAACCTCAGAAGTCGGAGCGAAGCAGGAACTGCGTTATTCAGCCCGTGAAGTAGCACACTACGTCTTTAGGCTGAAATGCCTTGTTCCTGCAGCGCTCCGACTCCTGGAAAAATTGTGGTATAATTAAAAAATTATAAATATCAGAGATATTTAAGGATCTGAAGTGACAGACATCAATGAACAATTTCAAGGTTTTAAATCCGGTTTTGCCGCCATTATCGGTGCGCCGAATGTGGGTAAGTCGACACTTTTAAACACCATGATCGGTGAAAAAATCTCGATTACATCGAGCAAGCCCCAGACCACCCGCAACCGGATTGCCGGGGTGTGTCATCAGTCCGGCTTTCAGATTGTATTTTTAGATACCCCGGGCATTCACATGAGCAAAAAACCATTGAACAGCAAAATGGTGGAAGTGGCCATGGCAGCCATCAATGATGTGGATCTCGTCCTGCTGGTAATCGACGCGTCCAACCTGGAACCGGCATCAGAACAGTTGATTTTGAATAAACTCAGAGACGGCAGAAAGCCCCCGGCCATCCTCGCAATTAATAAAATCGACAAGGTAAAAAAACCCAAACTGCTCAATTTAATCAATAAGTGGGCAAAAGCCTACACATTTGAAGAAATTATCCCGGTGTCCGCCATCGAAGGCACCCAGGTGGACGATCTGCTGACTGCCATGAAAAAACAGCTTCCGGACGGTCCCCCGTATTTCCCGGAAGACATGATCACGGATATGCCGGAACGGTTTATCGCCGCGGAAATGATCCGCGAAAAAGTTTTTGAGCTGACCGCCCAGGAAATCCCGTTTTCAACAGCGGTTACCATTGAGGCGTTTGAAGAACTTTCCAAAAAAAATCTGGTCCGTATCCATGCTGCCATTCATATTGAACGAAAATCCCAGAAAGGGATCATTATCGGGAAACAGGGTGCTATGCTCCGTCAGATCGGCGAAGCCGCCCGGCTTGACATTGAGCGAATGGTGGGCACACGGGTTTTTTTAAAGCTCTTTGTCCGGATTGAAAAAAACTGGAGCAAGGATGCCAGAGCCATGAGAAAACTGGGATATTAAAACACAGAAAAGCTTAAATAAACAGATTGTTATGAGAAAATTGATGTTCTTCAGCCTTCAGCCTTCAACCTAAACACCTAATTACGATGATCCTCTCCTTTCACCCCATTATCGTTGCAGACAAAAATATCATTTGCGCCGGACGAGACCCCGGCAAAGAAGAGCTTGACGCCATCAAACAGGCGGATGCTGTTATCCTCCCCCAGGGATGCAGACAAACGTTATATGACATGGCCGTTGCCCATTGTCAGAATATTTTCCCTGATTATCACGCCAAATTTAAATTCCCCGGAAAAATTGGCCAGACAGGGCTTTTTGCGCATTTTGACCTGCCCTGCCCGCGAACTGAAACATTCACATCACTTGACGATTTTTTTCATAAAACCCGCCCATCCCATCAGGCATTGAGTTTTGATTATCCTTTTGTATTTAAATTTGACTGGGGCGGTGAAGGGGATAATGTCAAACGAATCAATTCGTTAGCAGAATTTGATAGCATTCTTGCAAAAGCAGCCTCCTGTGAACGCACCGGCCAATATGGGTTTATAATTCAGGAATTTATTCAGACAGACAACCGCTCCCTCAGAGTTGCGGTGATCGGGCAAAAACGGATTTCCTACTGGCGGACCCAGTCCGATCCGGATCAATTCGGTACAGCGATCGCAAAAGGCGCTGAAATTGATTCAGATTCTGACCCGGTCAAGCAGCGCACCGGCATCAAAATGGTTAACCGCCTGTGTGAAAAAACCGGAATCAACCTGGCCGGTATTGACCTGATTTTCCCTGAAACATCCGGCACCGCTGATCCGTTATTTCTGGAAATCAATTATTTCTTCGGCAGAACCGGTATCGGCGGTTCGGAACGGTTTTACGGACTCCTGGAGGAAGAGGTCAGGATTTGGCTTAAAAATTTGGGATTTTGATTCGGATACAAAAACCAACTTTCTGCAAGACAACTTGCAAACAGGATCACGATGAACGGATTTTCATACGTTCCGGATGATGACGAAATCAGACGGGAAAAAAACAAGGCCAGAGAACTGCGGACGTCCCAATGGTGGAAACGGAAATGCGCCGAAGGCGTCTGCTATTACTGCAACAACAGGTTTCCGACAAAAGAGCTGACCATGGACCATATCGTACCCATTGCCCGGGGCGGAAAAAGCACAAAAAACAATGTGGTCCCCTGCTGTAAGGCATGTAATACCGAGAAAAAATCAAAACTATTAATGGAGTGGAAGCCGATTTCGGATTCAAACAGCACCGATTAAGCCGCTCTCCAAGCGCTTGCTTCCTTGCCTGCCGTCCTGCCCATAATATTTTCCCCTTTATTAATTTATCCTTGACAAGCTGTGTTCAGAACCTTAATCTCAAATTGAGCATATGCCCATAAATTCTGCTTTTAAAATCAGTGAACTTAAACAATTTTGAAGAGGCCCGAACGTAAGGGGCCACCGGAGTTATAAAATTTAACCGGATATTTCCGGTCAACGCAGTGTGCTGGTTATCAACCCACTATATTGCAAAAAAATATAAACTGGGGTATTGCAAAAAATAGAACCTTAACGTTAATTCAAGGATCAGGAGAATTAAAATGAGATTTGCAATCCCCGTTGCAAAAGGCATACTGACCATGCATTTTGGTCACGCAAAAGAATTCGTGATCATGGATGTTGACGGAAATAAAGTTAAAAATAAAAAAGTACTTACACCGCCGCTCCATGCCCCGGGCGTGTTGCCCAAATGGTTAAAAGAACTCGGCGTAAACATCATTATTGCCGGCGGCATGGGCGCCAGCGCGGTGCAGCTGTTTGGTGAATGCGGTATCAAGGTAATTACCGGGGCGCCGACCATTGAACCTGAAAAGCTGATTCAGCATTATCTGGACAATACACTGTTAACGACTTTTAATGCCTGCGATCACAAAGGGGGCGGGCATTAAAAATTAAAATTTGAGGAAACGCCATGATTGCCCTATACATTTTTTTAGTTCTGACTGCTTTTATCGCGCTGATTTTAGCAAAAAAAATCCTTCAGTTAAAAAAAGGAAAAAAACTGGCAGATGCCCAGGTCGCCGGTATGAAAATAAGCAAACTGGCATCGCCCGGGACCGTCAAAGCGCTTTCAATCCTTCCGCTGATAGATTATTATACGGATAACGCGGATTTAAAAACAGAACCCGGAGTCTCCTATCTGGTTTCAGCCGATGCGACCAATATCTTACTGGATGTCGGCTTTAACAAAAAAAAGGAGCACCCGTCACCGCTGCTCCAGAACATGAAAACACTGGGCATCTCAGAATCGGATCTGGATATGATTTTTATCAGCCACCCGCATCTGGACCATCTGGGGGGGATGACGGAACAGAAAGAAAAAACATTCAGTTTCTCTAAGGGCCCTGTGTCCCTACCGAATATACCGGTATATTCGCCGGTCAAAATCTCTGCCTCCAGGTGGAACCCGGGCCCGGAAACGAAAGTGATTACAGATCCCGCGGTCTTAAAAGAAGGAATCGTCAGCATCGGCGTCATTCCACGATTTTTATTCCTCATGGGACATACCCTGGAAAATGCACTGGCCATCAATGTTGAAGGCAAAGGGATTGTCCTGGTCATCGGGTGCGGCCATCAGACCATTGAACGGATTATTGAACGGACCCGAGCCCTGTTTGACGAACCAATCTACGCAATTATCGGCGGCCTCCATTACCCGGTACACGGCGGCAGGATCATGATCGGCCCTATCAATATTCAAAGGCTTGTCGGCTCAGACAGACCACCGTGGGTCAGCATTCGTGAATCCGACGTGCAAAGTGCCATTGCAGCGATCAAAAGTGTGTCCCCCAAAATCGTTGCCTTGTCCCCCCATGACAGCTCCGACTGGTGTATTGATCAGTTTAAACAGGCATTCGGAGATACCTATGTGGATGTGAAGGTCGGACAAAAAATCGTGATCTAAGGGCTCGCTCAAAAATAACTTCACATTTTGATGCAAAAGATTTCAAAGATGTTTATAAATTCGGGGCAAAAATTATTAGCTCCAAACAGTTATTGGAGGCAATAAAATGGGAGCATTAAGCCCTGAGATTACCTGAATCCATACATCGCCATATTCGAGACATCGCAAACCATATTGGAGGTAATTATGAAAAAGAGCATAATCATTTTTGTAATATTATTGTTGGGTATTATGTTTACCGCACAATCTTCAGTTGCAGGGCCGCATCGGCTTGGAGTTGGATGGCAGTGGTGGCAAACTATTGATGATATAGATTTTGATAATTTTGATGAAAAAGGATATGCGTGGATGTTCACATATCAATACAAACCATCACTACTCGGTTGCCAACTTGATCTTGAATTTTCCAACCAGAAACTTGGCAGCAGGTCTAGAAATGTTATTAGCCCCGTGGCTTATGTTCTTTTAGGTGGTCTGATATACGGAGGACTCGGCATTGGATCCAATTACGCTAGCGACAACTGGACAGATCCATTTTATGCTTTAAGACTGGGCCTTGATTTTACGCTTTTCGAAAAATTTCATCTTGATGTCAATGCTAACTACAGGTTTGAGGATTGGGATTATGATAAAGTGGTAGAAGATATTGATACCGATACAATCACACTGGGGCTTGCGGTTAGGTATGAGTTTTAATCGGTATGAACTTTTAAAATATCATACAGTCTATTATAGGGCTTTCTATAAAAGTCAGATTTCTCAATATCAGCTTAATCTTTGCTTATAATTTTCCAGCCCGGCCCCAAAATTCAAATCATTAAAAAGCCAAAAAAGAATGCCTTTGAGCCATCTTTCCAGATTCATTACAAGAAATGTCAGCAGTATGGCACTCTCTAAACTGATTCGATCCACATAGCTGTACCCTATCAAGCTGACTGAAATCTTGGCGCCAAACTCAGTAGCCGCCCAGGCTTGCCCCGCTTGCTCGGTCTGACATGGGGCTGAGAAATGCTCACGATCCGATCCGCTATTCTGTTGGAATGATTGTCATGCATCCATTTCTGCTGGCGATAGACCTCGGCAGAGACCAGCAATTTTTTATACACCCGACAATCCAGCAAAAACAGCGAGCTTTGACAGCTCAATTGACCAATGCTTTTCAGGTTGCGATGGCAAAGTAAAAAGCATTTTCAAACACTCCCGGTTGCACCGTTAAAAAACTGACCGAAGCAGATGCAATTATTTTCGGAACACCGACCCGGTTCGGCAACCGAAGGTCCCAGACATATCTGCAAACCCAAACCGGAGAAATCAATTTTGTCTGCATTGCCTGCTAAATATTTAGTATTTTCTTGTTTTTATTGACATCACAGGCAATAGTTGATAATTTTTTGCCGGTTTCTTGTAAATTCACATATAATATAAATATAATGTGTTAGGTTATTTTTCGGAAATCTTTACGATGACAAGGAGGGTGAGTAAAAATGAAAGGCAAACGAATTTTTTTATTATTGGCAATCGTTGGTGTTGCGATGTTTCTTTTCGGCGCATCCATCAATGCAAACGAATCAGGAGCTGTTGATGATGTTTTTGAAATGAATAATACAGAAGCTTTTGCCAAGCACAAAAAGAGTATTTGTATGTTCACTCATAAAAAACATACTGCCGCGGAACCAGATGGCTACGGAATCGCCTGCGGCGAATGTCACCATGATGACAACGGAAAACCGCTGGAACTCAAAGAAGGGGATGCGGTCCAGGGCTGCATGGAATGTCATGATAAAGCGGAAAAACCCAAAAAACCAAAAGGGATTGCCAAAGAAGAATGGAAAGAAATGCAGCTTGAATATTACTATGGCGCAGTTCACAGTAACTGTATTGACTGCCACAAAACAGGCGGTGCCGGTCCGGTTAAATGTGCGGAGTGTCATCCCAAACCGGAAAAAAAATAGTCTTTAATTATAGAAACTTTATAAAAAATAAAAGCCGGGCGTATAAATCTCATATGCCTGGCTTTTTCTATGTTAAATGATAGCAGCAACTCAGGAACAATTCAATCTGCAGAAAATTGTCACCCCATGTTCTTCAGTCTTCAGTCTTCAGCCTAAATACCTTTGCCAGCCGGACCAGGGTATCCGCCCATTGGGGCATTCCCAGGGCATGAATGTGGGTGTATGTGGCAAAAACATTCTTATAGCAGAGTCCGTCCCGCTTATTGATGATCCCGTGACCTTTTTCCATGAAAAATACCATGTCCTGATCACTGCCATGCCACTCCAGTACTTTGGAGTAATGGAATTCATGACCTTTTAAAATGGTTCCGATTTCATAAAACGGATTTTCCCTGTCCACCACGGCAATGGTATAGCCATGGCCCTGAGGTTTTTTTGAAAACCCAAATTCCACCGGCAAAACACCGGTCATGGGATAGACTTGATCCAGTACCAGTGATTTCCCCAAATATATCAACCCGCCGCATTCCGCATAAATAGGGAGTCCGCTTTCAGCTGCATCATTGATATCATTTCGGAATTTCTGATTTGCAGCCAGTTCTTTTGCATGGGTTTCCGGAAATCCCCCGCCAATATATAACGCGTCAATAGCCGGAAGTCCTGCATCAGTCAACGGACTGATGTAAACCAGGTCCGCCCCGGCAGAAGACAGTGCTTCAAGATTATCCGGATAATAAAATTGAAATGCCGAATCCTTCACAATACCAATTTTAGGAATTTTGGGATGATTTTGAGGTGTGCTTTGCGTCTTTTTCCGGGAACTGCCAATTTCAACAGACAATGCGTCATCGCCGCTGCATGAAAAATCACTGCTGCATGAAAACGGTTTATTTTCAGAAGTTTTGGCTATGCGTAATACTTCGGGCAGGTTGACATGATTTGCCACAACATCGGCGGCTGCATTAATGGAGTTTTTGGCCCAGCTATGTTCCGGAGTGGGAATCAGCCCCATATGCCGTTCCGGAAAATCCCGGCTTTTAAGCTTGGGAACCGCGCCGATAACCGGTACACCGCAGTGTGTTTCAATACTCTTGCGAAGGATATTTTCATGGCGGCTGCCGGCGATCCGGTTGAGAATAACGCCCATTATCTCCACCTCAGGCTCGAAATGAAGACATCCCAGAACAACAGCGGCCATGGTCCGGGTACTTTTCGTGCAATCAAGACATAAAATGACAGGGGTATTTAAAAGCCTGGAAAGAGATGCGGTGCTGGTAGACCCAGCCACATCAAGACCGTCATACAGCCCGCGGTTGCCTTCAATTACGGCGATATCATTGCTGCTGTCAGCGGTATGGGATAAAAAAGACCGGCAGACAAGACGGTCATCTGCCATAAAAGTGTCCAAATTATAACAGGGCCGGCCGGCCGCCATGGCCAGCCAGCCGGCATCTATATAATCAGGACCTTTCTTGAAAGGAACAACTTTTTTTCCGGTATTGCATAATGCAGCAATAATCCCGATGGATAAAACAGTTTTACCGGATCCCCCCCGCAAGGCGGCAATCAAAACTCTGGGAATCTCAATCGGTAAATCATCCTGCATTGCAAATACTACTTATAAAAAAGCATTTAAAATATGTGATTAAATGCCGCGCAAAAAATATTAATCTTCATGTTCGGCCGAAGCCTGCTTTCCCATGCCCTTGAGACCATACATGGTAGTGCTGCCGCTTGACCAGTATTCCAGAACTTCTGTTTCTATCAGTTTGGTGACCAGCTTTTTGGCTTCTCTTGGCTTCAGGTCAAGGATTTTACTCAGATCATTGAAATAAAATTTTGACTTTGTTTTTGCTTTTTTTGTCAGGACTTCGACTATTTTCTCTTTTGCTTCTTCTAATTCCATAGACCTATCCTTTATATCGAATCTTTTTGGGGGCACGGGGTCCTTTGTACCCTAGGCCCCCAAAAAGTGATTGAATAATAATTAGAACTTAAAGTTCGAGGTCTGACGCCATGTGTAGTAAGCCGGATCACGGAAATCATCAATCAGATGATGCGTAAATTCAAGACCGCATTTGTCAAAAAATCTTTCCCATCCGATCCGTTCGGCCCATTCACCAAGTCTTTCATATTTTCTGGCATCCGCCGCATAGGCTTCGATAATGTCCTGAATTTTCTTGGTCATGGTCGGCCATCTCGGCATTTCATTCGGGATAAACGCAACAACAACCTTGGAAAATTTCGGCGCTGAAATCCGGTTGGACACTTTACCGCCAACCATCAGTACGATACCGTCACCTTCCTTATCTGCCAGCGGCAGGGACGGACACATGGTGTAGCAGTTACCGCAGAACATGCAGCGCTCTCTTTTAATCGCTATACTGTTAACGGTCTTGCCGTCTTCCAACTCAACCTTGCTCGGCTTGAGAGCGGCTGTCGGGCATGCGGCAATCGCCAGGGGTACTTCACACATTTTATCAAGATACGCATGATCGACTATTGGCGGTTTTCTGTGATATCCCAGAATCGCGATATCTGAACAATGGACCGCGCCGCACATGTTCAAACAGCAGGCCATAGATATACGCAGGTGCGCCGGCATTCTCATGTCCTGAAAATCGGAAAACACCTCATCCAAAGTCGCTTTTACCGTACCCGAGGCATCGGTTGCCGGTGTATGGCAATGGATCCAGCCCTGGGTATGAATGATATTGGTGATACCGGCACCGGTACCACCCACCGGAAACTTGAAGCTGCCGCCGTCAAACTTGCGGCTTTCCAGATCCTTGACCAGCGGATCAAGTTTGTCCTTGCTGTCGACCATGAATTCGATGTTGTTTCTGGTCGTGAACCGAAGGTGACCATCACAATGTTTATCAGCAATTTCACATATTTCACGAATAAGCGTAACACTCATGAACCGGGCGCCGCCGACCCTGACCGTATAAACTTCATCACCGGATTCGGCCACATGGACCAGAACACCGGGTTTTAAAATTTCATGATACAGCCATTTACCTTTATTTTTTTTAATTACTTCCGGATAAAATTGTTCAAAATGCTGTGGCCCAATGTCGGTGATCCGATTTTCCATGGGCTTGTCTGGATTATAACCAGAGGATATAAAAGCCATTGTTTTCCCTCCTCCTATCGCAAATGGGTTTTTCTGAATTCGTTAATGTCTCGGTCCCAACCGCCTTCCACTTCGTCTTCTTTCCAGAAGATGTACGGGTTTGTCCGCGGTTCCTGAACATGCTGCGCAACCGGTTTGATTCCGGTTACTTCCAGAAGCCTCTGGAAACCCTGACGTTTCATTAATTCACCTAGGCGTTCACGGTTTTTGCCTTCTTCCATCCACCAATCCCAGATGGCTTCAATCACTTCCTTGATTGCAGCGTAACCGTCTTCCTTGTTGACTTCAACAAAGGGAACCAGCAGGGAACCCATCTGCGCACCATCAAGGATCGGGGCTTTTGCGCCGACAAGAATCGAACAACCGGTTTCTTTACCCGGTCGCAAGGCTCTGGGCATGACGTTAATACAATGCATGCAGCGGGTACATTCCTTGTTATTGATCTCAAGCTTGCCGTCTTCATATCGCATACATTCGGTGGGGCAAAGATCAATGACTTCTTTTTGAATATCAAACGGACCCCAGTCACGACCGGCGTGGGCGCCGGCGTTGGGTGGAAAGTCCCCGTTAACATATCCCTTAACCGCATCCTGGTCAATGCGGATATCGTCTTTCCAGGTTCCGATAAAAGACATATCAGAACGTGCAATAGAGGCCACACAACAGTTCGGGCACCCGTCAAATTTAAATTTAAACTTGTACGGGAATGCCGGACGATGCAGCTCATCCTGATATTCCTCGGTCAATGTGTGACACAGATCCTGGGTATCATAACAGGCATATTCACAGCGGGCCTGTCCGATACAGTCAGCAGGGGTTCTCAGGTTGGAACCGGAGCCGCCCAGATCCTGATTAAAATTATGGGTCAGTTCATAAAAAATTTCTTCCAGCTGAGGCGTGGTCGTTCCGAGAAGAATGATATCCCCTGTGGAACCGTGCATATTGGTCAAGCCACTGCCGCGGAAACCCCAGAGGTCACAGAGCTTTTTCAGGTAGTCGGTTTTATAAAATTTCCCCGCCGGTTGGGCCACACGCATGGTATGAAAATGTGCCACACCCGGAAACGTTTCCGGCTGATCACAATACCGGCCGATAACGCCGCCGCCGTAACCAAAAACACCGACAATACCGCCGTGCTTCCAGTGGGTTGTTCCGTCTGCATACGAAAGCTCAAGAACACCCAGCAGATCTTCAACAACGTCCTGAGGGATCTGGTATTCAACATTCTTTTCATTTTTTGCCCTTGCTGCGGCTTCCTGTTTCATATCAGAAACAAAGCTTGGCCACGGACCGCTTTCCAGCTGGTCCAGCAAAGGGGTTTCGTGTTTTGCCATTGTTACCTCCCTTTCATTAATAATTTACAATTAAGCTTGGCATACCATATTCCAAATTAATCTTAATAAACAGTCAGCATCTGTTCTTCAAAGACCAACCTGCTCGCTATACAGGTTTTTTTAATTTTCACTTTAAAAAAAGCAATTTAAAGAATTTAGCATCTCTTTGTCAACAAAAAAGGTACCAATGATTATTAATTATCCTTACACTTTTTATTCTCAAAGCGATTTACACGGCGTCTGTTATTTGCGGTATTGATCGATCTCTTTTAATATTTCAGGCGCGACTTCATACCCAAGCACCGTTGCCTGATCACAATGCTTTACCGCCAGTTCAAATTCTTCCTTTTCCAGATAGCAAATCGCCAGATTATTATGGGCAATGGAAAATTTATCATCAAGGGCAAGGGCTTTTAAATTCGTTTCAATGCTTTTGTCCACCATCCCTTTAAATAAATACGCATTGGCCAGTGTCGCATATGCCTGAATAAACATACTATTAAAATTGACTGCCTTTTCCAATGCCTGGATTGCTTTATCAATATCTCCCTTTTGAAACTGAACAAACCCGATATTTCCATACCCTTCGGCAAAGCGGGGTCTTGCGTTAATGCTTGCCTGATTATACTGCAAACACCCGTCCAGGTCCCCCCGCTGAAGACAAATTCCGCCCAGCTGCACATACGCTTCAGCCAGACTCGGACTGCATCGGATGGCTTCTTTAAATTCTTTCTCCGCTTCATCTATTTGTCTTAAGTTCAGCAAACCGGTTGCTAGATTGTAGTGGGTCATGCCGCATTCCGAGTTTCCCTGCAGTGCTGTCCGCTGTTCTGCAATAAACTCTTCAACCGTCTTTTTTTCAGCCATGCTTTATATTCCTTTATAATTTTAAGTATTCGATTATTTATAGAAATTTTATTTTTATTATTTTCAGCTGACCAGCCTTAAATAAAAAGTTGTTGACCGGGTTGTCAAGCAAAAACCAAAAACACTTCCCTGACCTGCTGTTTGACGTAAAAAATTTTTTTACCGTTCGACCGGCTCACCGGCTGTTTTTGATTGACAATCTTTTCCATTTCTTTAATAATATCATGAAAATAAAGATGTTAACCGTATCTTCGAAAATCGTACCGCCCTGTTTTCCTTGCTTTCAACAGAACCCATATACAAGGATAGTTCCGGCGACAGAATAAATCCATACACTATGGATCAAAGGTACAATTTTTTTTGATTTTACACAATACGAACAATATCAGAATCCTCGGCATCTATCATTGCTGAAAATATTTAGAGGAGGCTTTATGCATGCTGGATGTTATACGGCAATCATTACACCCTTTACAAAGACTTCTGTCGATTATGACGGTCTTGAACAGCTGGTCAAATTTCAAATCCATAACGGCATCACCGGTATCTTAGCTGTCGGAACTACCGGTGAAAGCCCGACGCTGAACTGGAATGAGCATAACCGGGTCATTCAGGAAGTCGCTGAAAATTCAAAAAACCAATGCGCCTGCATCGCGGGAACCGGCAGCAATAATTCAGACGAAACCCTTTCTGCAACAGAGCATGCCGTGGCGGCCGGCGTGGATGCGGTGCTCCTTGTGGACCCCTACTATAACGGACCGAGTTCACTTGAAATCCGCAAAGAGTATGTTGAACCGGTTGCCCGGGAATTTTCAACAATCCAGGTTATTCCTTACGTCATTCCGGGAAGAACCGGTGCACAGTTACTCCCGGAGGATCTGGCCATACTTGCTCAAAATTTTGAAAACGTCGGAACCGTCAAAGAAGCCACCGGCGACCTGGACAACATGAAACAGACCCGAAAATGCTGCGGCACTGATTACGTAATCCTGTCCGGAGATGACGGATTGACCTTTGACATGATGACCGACCCTGACATCGATGCGGCCGGTGCGATATCCGTTATATCCAATGTCGCCCCCAAAGCGGTTTCCGATATGGTCAATTTCTTAAACCAGGGTAAAATCACAGAAGCGAAAAAATGTTTCACGGCACTTGCGCCGCTGTTTGGCCTGGTAACGGTTAAAACCATGGAAAAAACCACTTTTGGAGACGTAACCTGCAGGGCCAGAAATCCACTGGCGGTAAAAACATTAATGAACATTCTCGGGATGCCGTCAGGACCGTGCCGTCGTCCTTTGGGAAAAATGACCCAAAACGGCATTGAAAAAGTTTTGGCCGTGGTTCGAAAGACTCAGGCCGACAATCCGGAAATCCTGGCCCCGGTCGCGGAATTTTTCAATGTCGATATTGACGAACGGATCAATACGCCCAAGCACTGGGAAAGTTTATCTTATCAATCTTATTAAATAAAAATCTGGGTCCTCTGGACCCGGATTTTTATTTACCTTCAAGCTTCTCCCGCCGCTGTTCTGCGACGGATTCGTTTAGCTTGAATTCCCCTTCCTTGAATAACAGCCACTTCAGCCATTTGAATGAAAACCGCAGCAACGCGATCTCATCTTCTTTAATTATCTCAGCGGTTTTGGGATCAATATCATAAAGGGTCAGAAAAGTGCTTTCAAAAACAAACCGCTTAAACCGGTCAATGTCATAACTTGCCGTAAAGAACATATTTTTTGTTTTTTCAGTCAGGCGAATGTTTTTGGGAATGGATCGTTTCCTGACAAGCAGTTCCGTCCATTCCGCATTGATATCATCATGGATATCCACCCCCTGATCCTTGCACCATTCTTTGACCGTCCATTCCCGGTCTTCCTCAAATCCCTTGCAGTGCGGTTCATTAATTAAAATATAAAACCCGTCTTTCTGCTGTTCCTTATAGCTCAAAGAGGCAACGCCCAGCGGATAATACCGGCAGGTTGTCGGCCGATCCTCATAGATCAGACACCCATCTTCTTTCACAAACGGGCAGGATTCCTGTTCATCATCCAGCAGTTTTAATGTGACCACCGGCAGGTCCGTCTTTTCAAGCAGTTCAGGTTTTGTATACACTGCCAGAAATTCTTCTGATGAAATCTGCATCCGGTTTTTCATGCGGAGAATGTCATACGGCGTCAGCATAATGTTAATTCCACGGCAGCACTGGGTAAAGCAGGGCACGTCCTTGTGACATCTGAACTTGAACTGGCTGTTTTCATCCAGCTGAATTGGCGGAATATTGGCTTCATTATTATTTTCTGTCGGATCCATTAAAACGGTACTCCTTATTATATATATTAATCTTAATATCCATTTAAAAAGCCACTTTGATGGCAAAGAAAAAAGCCCCACCATTCTTATAAAATTGGCAAGGCGCACAAATTCGTCAGGAATGAGAAGTACTTATCGTACCATGAAGAAACGAAGAATGCAGTGCAACCCAAAGCTAAAATTACAGTTGGACTTTTTACGAAATCATCAAGTTTATTTTGTAAACAAATACATTTATCAAGCCCAGCCGTCAAATCAACATTTTTTTAAATTCACGAAATGCATGAGACATGTATAGAATTCAAGTTCAGACAATGAGCCTGATCCGGATGGCAAATTAAAAAATTCACCAATCTTAAAAATTGGCAAGGCGTGCAAGCCCTGAGGAGCAAGGCGTACGAATGTATGTTGAGCGACGTAGGGCGCAGCGCAACGAAGAAATTGATTTTTTTAGGAAGCCATCAGTTTATTCGATGCCTTGCGGCATCGGCGCCACCAAATCCCCTCCGATACAGTAACCCCCGTCTAAGCGGATCACACTGCCGGTCATGAACGGCGCATCCTTTATAATAAAGCAAACCGCCTGCACCATGTCTTTAATTTTTCCGGTCCGCTTTAACAGCGTGTGGTCCACCAGCGCCTGCTTCTGGGCATCTGTCAGCAACCCCCACCCTCTTGTTTTTTCGGCATGCCGTGTTTCAAAAAAACCCAGCATAATCTCATTGACGCGAACTCCCGGCGCCCCCAACCGGGCCCATGTTTCCGTTAAAAGGGATACCCCGCGATTTGCCAGAGAATACCCCTCATTAAAAATATAGCTGGCCGGACCGGATCGGCCCACAATACCGGCAATGGAAGAAAAATTGATCACGCAGGCGTCATCCGACTTCTTCAGCCAGGGCAACGCGGCTTCAAATACCCATTTTTTGGCCTTAAGCGTGGTTTCCATCTCAAGATCCCACTGTTCGCAGGTATACGCACCATGGACCACCGGCCACCCGCCCCGTTCAATATTATTAATTAGAATATCCAGCCGTCCGAAATGATCGATGACCTGCTCCATCATCCCGGAAATTTCATCGGTATTACGAAGGTTAACCTTGATTATCAGGTGATCTTTTCCGGTATCGGCAAAATCCTGCTTCATTTCTTCAAGGGATTCCCCCCAGTCATAGTATGTTAGCGCGACCTTGACACCTTCATTGATCAAAGCAAGCCCGAGGGCCTTTCCAATCCCTTTAATACCGCCCAGAACAAGCGCCACTTTATTGTTCAGCTTCATTTTGCTTCCCTGCTTCCGTCATTCTGTTGAAAGATCATATCGACTGATGCGCCAGGAAATAATTTTTGAGATAGTTCATCCCAAAACGCAACAGTTCCGCATCATCATTTTGTACCTCATCAGAGATTTCAATTTTTTCCAACCCCGGCACAGTCCCGACTTCCTTGAGACGGTCAATATCATAGCACATTGTATAAAAAAGCTGCTGTGCATCCCCTTTTAAGGGGCCCGGTATGTACTGATTTTTCAGACTGATAATATCCATCATCAAGTCATTCATTCCATTATACGGAGAAAGCCCCTGCCCGGCCATCCACTCCCGGACCGTCAATTGCCGTTTCTGTTCAAATCCGCGACAGTGATTTTCCTTTAACAGGGCGTACCGTATTTCTTTTTTTCCATCTTCCCGCGACCGGCTTAAAACACGAACCACCGGATACATACGGCATGATGAAGGTCTGTTTTTATACACACTGCACCCGGAAGGGGTGACAAATGGACAAATGCGCTCAAACCTGTCCGCCGGTGTAATGGTAATCACGGGAAGGCCTGTTTGAGGACCGATATGCTCCGTTGTATACCGTTTAAGAAAATCGGAAGAGGATAATTTAAAATGATTTTTCAAGCGAACAATATCATAGGGTGTTAAAAACTGATTCAGGTCTCGGCAGCACTCATTAAAACACGGCACCAGACTTTGACAGTCAAAACAAAACGGTTCATCTTCAGACAGTTCAATAATTTTTCCAGATTCCATAATAATCCCATGTAAAGCATCTTTATGACAAAAAAATATTATTTTTATTAATTTTAATATTGTATTGCTATTTATCCCATGATATCAGTCTATTTTTTATTAGTTTAAAATCTTTCAGTGATGATTATCAACATTATTAAAACAGCTACTTTTGCTTGCATATCTTATAAATATTGGTATATTTAAGAGATATAAAGATATACGAAAATCAAAAACGATTGTAAATCAGTTTATATTTTTTTAACAAAAAGATCAGGAGGTGCGAGAATAGCTAAGCAAAGACAGAGCGGCAACCAGACCAGAATCAACAGGGACATCAGGGCCAGAGAAGTTCGTGTAATTGATCCGGAAGGAAATCAGCTCGGGATCATCTCAGTTCAGGAAGCACTTTCTTCAGCCGAAGAATCCGGACTGGATCTTGTTGAAATTTCACCAAATGCAGACCCGCCTGTCTGCAAAATAATGGATTACGGCCGCTTTAAATACGAGCAGACAAAAAAATTGCAGGAGGCCAAAAAAAAGCAGACAACTTTTCAGGTTAAAGAAATTAAAGTCCGCCCCAAGACGGAAACCCATGACCTGGAAATCAAAATTGGCCGTATCGAAAAATTTATTGGGAAAAAAAACAAAGTAAAGGTTACCGTTGTTTTCAGGGGACGTGAAATCACCCTCACCCAGAAAGGCCGAGAACTGCTTGCCAAAATTGCTGAAGACACCAATGAATATGCAGTGGTCGAACAGAGTTCCAGAATGGAAGGCCGTATAATGCATATGATCCTGGCTCCCAAATAAATTTATCTGAATTGCCCCTAACGCAAATCCGGTTAATATTTTTGCCGATGCAAGCACCTCCGGTATGCGATAGGCTTCAGCGGCTTTAACAAACCTGCAGTTTTAATAAAAAATATAATATAAAATGGCGCGGATAAAGACGTCCGCGCCATATGTATTTTATATTTTAAATATATTTTAAATAAATGAATAAAAAGAGTTGATCTGCGCAAAAAATTTTGCTTAATACCGAATCAACTGCTTAACTGAAAAATTAAAAAATAAAATTTTGGGGGGCAAAAGGGCCCGTTATGCATAATACGTCATTCATGTATAAGGCCCCATGATAAAACATGATAAATATTGATAAATAATATTTATATATTATCAGGCACCCTCGATTACAATTCTTTGTCGAAGGAGTATGGTTATGCCGAAAATTAAAACAAACAGATCCGCAGCAAAACGATTCCGGAAAACCGGAACCGGTAAGTATAAATTTTCAAAATCTCATGCAAGTCACATTCTGACCAAAAAATCCCGGAAACGGAAACGGTCATTAAGACAGGCGCAGGTTGCTGCCGGCAGCGACATGAAGGAAATCAGACGCCTTCTTCCGAACGGGTAATATACGCATCTAAGGAGATAGATCATGCGAATAAAAAGAGGATTTAAAGCAAGAAGACGGAGAAAAAAAGTCTTAAAACTGGCCAAGGGATATCAAGGCGGGCGCAGTAAACTATTCCGTACCGCGGCGGATGCGGTTGACAAGGCGCTCATGTATGCCTACCGTGACCGCAAGGCACGCAAGCGGGATTTTCGCAAATTGTGGATCGCCAGAATTAATGCCGCTGCGCGCATGAATAATATTTCATACAGCAAATTCATTCATGGTTTAAAGCAGGCTGAAATTGAGATTGACCGAAAAATTTTAGCAGAGTTGGCAGTGTCCGACCCTGGTGCGTTCTCTCAACTGACAGCAAAGGCAGCAGCCAAATAGATAATATCAAATACGACTGACGAGAATCCGTCTTACCCGCTGAGTATCTAAAATTGGAAAACCGTATCGAACAGATCAAATCGGAAGCGATTGAAGCGCTTAAAGAAGCTGCTGACATAGAACAAATCAAGTCCCTTTCCGTCAAATATCTTGGCCGAAAGGGGCTTGTCACTTTGTTTTTAAGAAATATTTCCCAACTCCCGGCCAAAGAACGGCCTGAAGCCGGCAAACAGGCCAATATCACCAAAAAAAAACTTGAAAGCGCGTTTGAAAAAGCCATCCGGGATTTTGAAACAAAAGACAAAAAAGACACAGACGAAACAATCGACGTTTCTTTACCCGGCCGACCGTCATCCCAAGGGACCCTTCACCCGATTACACATATCACCCGGCGTATATGCAGCATATTTTCAAGAATGGGTTTTGATATTGCCGAAGGCCCTGAAATAGAAACCGATTACTATAACTTTGAAGCCCTGAATATTCCCAAGAACCATCCGGCAAGGGATATGCAGGACACATTTTATGTTTCGGATAATATTGTTTTAAGGACGCATACTTCTCCGATTCAAGTCCATATCATGGAGCAGCATGCCCCTCCCATCCGAATTGTGGCGCCCGGCAAAGTATACCGATGTGATTCCGACCTTACCCACACGCCCATGTTCAACCAGGTGGAAGGCCTTCTGGTTGATGAGCAAGTTTCGTTCGGGGATTTAAAAGGGGTTTTAGAAGCGTTTGTTCATGAGCTTTTTGATGAACAGATCAGCCTCCGATTCCGACCAAGCTTTTTCCCGTTTACAGAACCCAGCGCGGAAGTTGACATTCTTTGCGTCATGTGCCGGGGCAAAGGGTGCAAAGTCTGCTCACATACCGGCTGGCTGGAAGTGCTGGGATGCGGAATGATTCATCCTTCGGTATTTGAAAATGTCGGATATGACACCAGCAAATATTCCGGTTTTGCATTCGGCATGGGAGTCGAGCGACTTGCCATGTTAAAATACGGAATAAATGATCTCCGGATGTTTTTTGAAAGCGATTACAGATTTCTAAGGCAGTTTTAAAATGAAAATCAGTATAAACTGGTTAAAACAATACGTACCTATTAATATCCCCCCAACCGAACTGGCCGACAAACTGACCATGGCCGGCCTGGAGGTTGAGGGAATTACTGAAAAATTCCAATATCTTGATTCCGTGGTTGTCGGAAAAATCATTGAAGTCCATCCGCATCCCAATGCAGACAAACTCAGTTTATGCAAGGTCAGCATCGGGGAACAAACAATTACTGTCGTATGCGGAGCCCCGAATGCGAAAGCAGGAATGAAAATACCATGCGCGCTTCCCGGCGCAGTCCTTTCGGGCGGCCTGGCAGTCAAAAAAAATACCATCCGAGGCGAATCCTCCGAAGGAATGCTGTGCAGTGAATCAGATCTTGAGCTTGGATTGGATAAATCCGGGTTAATGGTACTCAGCGAAGAACTGACCGAGGGTGTTTCCATAAATACTGCCCTGAATCTTTCAGATACGGCATTTGAAATCGGCCTGACACCCAACCGTCCGGACTGCCTGAGCTTTATCGGCATTGCCAGAGAAGTGGCAACAATGGTGAACCAGCCGATAAAACTGCCTGAAATCAACCTGCCCCAGACATCCGGCCGAATTGACGATTTCACATCGGTTACGATTGAAAATCCAGAACTGTGCCCCAGGTATGCCGCCCGTCTGATAACCGATATTACAGTTGCGCCCTCCCCGTTCTGGCTCCAGGATCGGCTGTTGTCCATCGGTTTGAAACCGGTCAACAATATTGTCGATATTACCAATTTTGTCATGATGGAACTGGGGCAGCCGCTGCATGCATTTGATTTTGACCGGCTGGCTGAAAACCGTATTGTTGTCCGGACTGCACGGGACAAAGAAGTATTTACAACATTGGATGACAAAGAACGCCGGCTGACCGAGAACACGCTGATGATCTGCGACGGTGAAAGGCCTGTGGCTGTGGCCGGTGTCATGGGCGGCGTCAATTCAGAAATAGAAGAAAATACAACACGGGTATTGCTTGAAAGCGCCTATTTTAACCCGATATCCATCCGAAAAACCGCAAAGCATCTTACATTAAATAGCGATGCCTCTCACCGGTTTGAACGGGGTGTCGACCCTGAAGGCACGGTCGTCGCCTTGAACCGGGCGGCCCAGCTCATTGCTGAAATCGGAAACGGCAACCTGATTGGCGGTGTGATTGATGAACATCCGTCTCCGCCTTTCGCCAAATCCATATCTCTAAGCGTGACCAAGACCAATAAACATCTCGGAACGGATCTGAATCAGCCGGAAATTGCCGCCTATCTTAAATCCGTTGAATTTAATGTTAAAATAACAGACGAGGACACACTTGCGGTTTTACCGCCGACATTCCGCGTGGATGTCAGCCGTCCGGAAGACCTGATGGAAGAAGTTGCCCGGTTGTGGGGCTATAATAATATCAAAACAACTTTCCCGAAAATTTCCGGTGTTACGAATCTGCCCAACCAGTCGATTGAAATAAAAAATCAAATTATAGACATGATGGCCGGTTACGGTTTCTCGGAATCCATCAGCTATAGTTTTATCGGTAAAGATGCCTGCGACCGATTACGTCTTCCTGAAAATGACGAACGGCGCAGAATGCTCGATATTTTGAATCCCATTTCTGAAGATATGGCTGTCATGCGCACGTCTCTGATTCCTGGTCTACTGGAAACAATGCATCGCAATCTTTCCCATCAAATCAAAAACCTGAAAATATTTGAACTGGGAAAAATCTTTATCAGCAATGGCCAGGCACAGCAGCCGACAGAGACGGAAATGCTGGCCGGTCTCTGGACCGGCACACGATTTAATATGACCTGGCACAGCAAACCGGTTTCATGCGATTTCTATGACTTAAAAGGCGTTCTTGAAGACTTTTTTCATTATTTCGGAATGGACCGCGTCTCTTTTTCAAAAATGGGAGATGAGTTATGCAGTTATACAAAAGCCGGTCACACCGCCCAAATTCTCCTTGACGGCAACCCCTTCGGCCTTATCGGTGAGATCGACGCCACGGTTTTAAACAATTTTAACATCAAGCAGCCGGCATTTATTTTTGAACTGAATATCAACACATTTATTTCGAATTTACCGGAAACAAAAATGTTTGTTCCGATTCCCAAATTTCCTTTTACCGACAGGGACATCACCTTAATTGTTGACAATCATGTTCAAGCAGGTGATATTATAGAAAAGGTTAAATTTTTTGAAGAAAAACTGATGGAGGACATCTGCGTACTGGATGTATACAGCGGGAAACCGATTCCAGCCGGCAAAAAAAGTATTTCTTTGCGAATTATTTATCGGTCTTTTACTGAAACCTTGTCGGATCAGCATGTGAACCTCGTTCATCAACAACTGACAGACCGGATTATCCAAAAATTCAACGCAACGCTGCCGGTCTAAAATCCTAACAGGTTGTTTGCTCCAATGGAGATCCAGATACCTCCAGGGACCACCATTCCGGACAAGCTGTATTTCAAAATCGGGGAAGTAACCGCGATTACTGATCTGGCAGCCTATGTTCTCAGATTCTGGGAATCTGAGTTTAATATGATATCACCCAAACGGACAGAATCCGGTCAACGGCTTTACAGAAAAGTAGATGTTGAATCCATTTTAAAAATTAAATACTTATTATATGAAAAAAAATTTACCATCCAGGGTGCAAAAAAATTTCTGAAAAACAGCAGTAAACAAAATTCAGAACCCGTTCCACAAACCGCCTTAGAAGACATCAAGTCCGAATTACAGCAGATCAGGGCAATGCTGGACTGATCCGGACAAAACGCTTCCGTTCTTTACCCCCCGAAATACAACCGAAAAGACAAACGGATATACAACATAATTGAATTTTAATATTGACATAGCTATATTTTTCAATTAATTTATTACGGCTATGGATGCGGGCATAGCTCAGCTGGTAGAGTACAAGCTTCCCAAGCTTGGTGTCGCGAGTTCGAATCTCGTTGCCCGCTCCAAAGTTCTTGTAGGCCCATTCGGGTTGAATGAGGTGTGATAGAGAAGCAATGATCTGAACGGCTTGATGAAACGGGCATAAATGCCCGTTTTTTATTTTTTTAAACGAAAGACAGGATATTGGCAAAAACATATAGAAAAAAGAGCGGAACCAAAACCGAACCACCGGTGCTGCCGGAGAAGGCAGCCGCAATTACGGATCAATCGGAAGTGGTGGCCGTCGTCTGGGAACTGGCCGAGCCGATATGCAATGTCGATGGAATGGCGCTGATCCATGTGGAATACCAGCGGGAGGTCGGCGGCAGAATTCTCCGGCTTTATGTTGATAAACCGGGCGGCATCACCTTAGGCGACTGCTCATTGATCAGTTCCCAACTGGGGGACGTTCTGGATCTCAAGCTTGAAACCGACGATTCCTATACACTGGAGGTCTCATCCCCAGGCCTGGATCGGCCGATATCAAGACTGTCTGATTTTAAAAAGTTTAAAGGAGAACTGGCAAAAATAAAAATTGCGCAACCCATCAACGGTCAAAAAAAATTCAAAGGGATCCTGTCTGGGATTATGGAATCAAACGTACAATTGAAGACGGATAAAGATACTGTCTCCATCCCTTATCAGGATATTATTAAAGCACGGCTTGTCAATTATGACGGAGATAACAAATGCTTATAACAGACATGAAACGTGTGATTGAGCAGGTTAGCCGGGATAAAGGTATTGAATTTAACGTTCTGGTGAAGGCATTGGAAGAAGCCCTGCGCTCAGCCGCTAAAAAGAAATTCGGTAACAAAATCGACATTGAAATTCAGTACAATGATGAAACCGGTGAACTTGAGGTATTCCAATTTAAAGAAGTTGTCGAAAAAGTCACTGAACCGGCTTTTCAAATCGACATGAAAGAGGGACGGGAACTGGACGCTGAATGTGAGATCGGTGACAGCCTCGGGACAAAAATGGATACCACGACCTTCGGCAGAATTGCTGCCCAATCCGCCAAGCAGGTAATTATACAAAAACTCAAAATCGCTGAACGAAGTGCGGTATACAACAGCTTTGTTGAACGCCAGGGTGAAATCATCAACGGGATTGTTCAACGGACGACCCGGAATGAAATTATTGTCAACCTGGGGCAGGCAGAAGCGGTTCTGCCGAAAAGAGAGCAAATACCAGGCGAGAGTTACAGACGGGGTGACAGAATCAGGGCCTATATCGTTAAAGTACTTGAAGAAAGCCGGGGACCTCAGGTTGTTCTTTCAAGAACGCATCCTGCTTTTTTGATCAACCTGTTTAAAACAGAAGTACCTGAAATCAATGAAGGGGTTGTCAACATTGTCGGAGCTGCCAGAGAAGCCGGAAGCCGCGGTAAAATAGCGGTGAGTTCAAACGATCCTGACATTGACCCGATTGGCGCCTGTGTCGGCGTTAAAGGAAACCGGGTTCAAAGTGTGGTTCAGGAACTCAAAGGTGAAAAAATAGATATTATTCCCTGGCACCTGGATCCGGCAAAATTTGTATGCAACGCACTGGCCCCGGCGGAAGTTTCAAGGGTTATCATCGACGAAGTCAACCACAGCATGGAAGTGGTTGTCCCTGATGAGGCCCAGTCAATCGCTATTGGCCGCGGCGGCCAGAATGTTCGGCTCGCATCAAAACTATCCGGATGGAACCTTGACGTAAAAAGCCTGACCGATTACGACAACAGCATCAAAAAAGGGCTTGATTCGCTGATGGAACTGCCAGAAATGAACAAAACTTTAGCCGATATCCTGTTCAAGGAAGGCTTTTTTTCGGTTGAAGACCTGGCAAAAGTATCTATTGAAGAACTCGTGGAGGTTGCCCGGATTTCCGAAGAAGATGCCGGAAATTTTATTGAGCAGGCAAAACAGGCACTCAGCGCCGCCCAAAAAGAAGACAATACAGAGAACAATGAAGAATCAGCAGACATTGAAAACAATGACCTCGCTGACGAAGCTGCAACTGATTCTGATATCGAAGACACTGAAAATACTGAAGAGACTGAAGAGTAGTTTAAGCGATATTATTAAGTAATTTATTAATAATAAACATAAAGAAAACGATCCCGGTTTTTGATGGATAAACGAGGGGGATGGATGGCAAAAGTCAGAATATATGAACTCGCCAGAGAACTTAACCTGGAAAATAAAGAACTCCTGGGAAAAATGGAGGAGATGGGCATTGAAGCCAAAAGCCATATGTCATCTCTGGACGAGGCCGCTATAGACCAAATCAAACAAGCGCTTTTCGGGACCAAAGCCCCGGAAGAGATAGTCGAAGATAAGCGGATAAAGCCCAACGTTATCCGACGACGGCGAAAACGTGTTCAGACGCCGGTTGAACCGGAAGTGCTTGAAACACCTGAGGTCTCTGCCAAAGAAGAAAAAATCGAAGGAGTTAAAGAGCCCGCTCCCCCGAAAACAAAACCGGAAGCAAAAACTGAAAAAAAAGCCAAGAAAGCTCCGGAAGAAAAACCGGAACCCGCTCCGGTCGAAGCGGATAAAACGGTTGAAGCAATGCCGGCGGCAGCGGTTCCGGCAAAGCCGAGAAAAGAAAAACCTGCTGAAAAAGTTAAAGAAGCGAAGACTGAAGTGGAAGTGGAAACTGAGCCGGAAAAACCGGAAACGCCTGAAGAGAAAAAAACGGTCCCTAAAGTAAAAAAAATCAAAGGAAAACCGGTTCTCAAACCAGTGGCAAAACGCAAAACAAAAAAAGGTACGCCGGCTAAGATCATCAGTATGCCGGTTGAACCGCTTGAACCGGTCAAAACTGAAGCCCCGGTACCGCCGAAGGATGCACGGAAACCGAATAAAAAATTCGTCAAAGGCGCTAAAAAAAGGCCCGCTGTCGTTGAACCGGTTCAAGTAGCACCGCCGCCGCCAGAGCCGGGCGCTAAAAAGAAAGGCCGCAAAAAAAGGACTGAAGAAGAAATTGTCGATCTCAAGAAACCCAAAAAAGTGAAGGGCGCTTCACGGCGTAAAGCAGTGGTTGAAGGATCCGCTCTTTACGACAAGAGTTTTGGCCGGTCCCGAAAGGGCCGGAAAAAATTCAAATCCGCTCCGGCTGGCGGTGGTCAGAAAACGCAGATTACAACCCCGAAAGCCATTAAACGCCGAATTAAAATTGATGATACGATTGTTCTGGCAGATCTCGGCAAACGGATGGGGATAAAAGCCAATGAACTGATTGCCAAATTGATGGGCATGGGCATGATGGTCACGGTCAACCAGACCATTGATTTTGACACCGCCTGCCTGGTCGCAACGGAATTCGGGTTTGAACTGGAAAAAGCAACGTTTGAGGAAGAAACCGTCATCAAAACAGAAGTGGATGCGCCCGATCAACTGCTTCACCGTCCCCCGGTTGTCACGATTATGGGCCATGTCGACCATGGGAAAACATCCCTGCTGGATGTTATTCGCCGATCAAAAATTACTGAAGTGGAAGCCGGTGGGATTACCCAGCATATCGGTGCCTATCATGTAAAACATGAAACCGGTGACATTGTTTTCTTAGACACGCCCGGTCATGAGGCATTCACCGCAATGCGCTCCCGGGGAGCCCAGGTTACTGATATTGTTGTTCTGGTTGTGGCCGCAGATGATGGTGTCATGCCGCAGACAATTGAGGCCATCGACCACGCCAAGGCAGCCGATGTCCCCATTATTGTTGCGGTAAACAAAATCGATAAACCGGAAGCAGAACCGGAACGAATCAAGCGGGAACTCGCCGAAAAAGGACTGGCATCGGAAGACTGGGGCGGAGAAACCATTTTTGTTAATGTGTCCGCAAAACAACAGATCGGCATCGATGACATGCTGGAAATGATTCTACTCCAGTCTGAAGTACTTGAATTAAAGGCAAATCCGAATAAACTTGCTTCCGGGCACATTATTGAATCCAGACTGGATACCGGACGCGGGGCAGTGGCAACGGTTCTGGTTAGTGAAGGGACCCTGCGTGTAGGGGACCCGGTTGTCTGCGGCATGTACTATGGTAAAATCCGGATCATGTATGACGACATGGGCAACCAGATCAAAGAAGCCGGTCCGTCCATTCCCGTAGAAATCGTCGGCCTGTCCGGTGTTCCCATGGCAGGAAATGAACTCAACGTACTGGCGGCTGAAAAGGAAGCCAAGCAGGTCAGTGAACACCGGCTGCAAAAACAGCGCGCCAAGGAGCTTGCCCGGACCAGCCGGATGAGCCTTGATAAACTGTATGAAAAACTGATGGAAGGTGAAGTAAAAGATTTAAATCTCATTATCAAGGCGGATGTTCAGGGTTCCATTGAAGCGCTCAAGGATTCGCTGACCAAACTATCAATTGATGAGGTTAAGATCAGTGTTATCCATTCCGCCGTCGGTCCGATCCGCGAATCGGATATATCCCTGGCAGCGGTTTCCAATGCCATCATTTTAGGCTTTAATGTCCGGCCGACTGCGAAAGTGGCCCTTATTGCCGAAGAAGAAAACGTTGATATCCGGTATTATGATATCATCTACAATGCCATCAAGGACATTAAAGATGCCATGGTCGGCATGATGGACGCAAAATTTGAAGAAAAAGTGCTGGGCGAGGCGGAGGTCCGGGAAACATTCCATGTGCCCAGCATCGGTACGATTGCAGGATCTTATGTGACCAGCGGCAAGATCCAGAGAGGCGCTCAGGTCCGGCTCATCAGAGAAGGCATTGTCACTTATGACGGCAAAATAGCCACCTTAAGGCGCTTTAAGGATGACGTGAAGGAAGTCATCCAGAATTATGAATGCGGCATTCTCATTGAAAACTATAATGATATTAAAATCGGCGATATGATCGAGTGTTATTATCTTGAAGAGGTCAAACCGGCCATGCCTTTATAGGTTGAAGGTAGAAGGCTGAAGGCTGAAGGTTGAAGGCTGAAGGTTGAAGGTAGAAGGCTGAAGGTTGAAGGTTGAAGGTTGAAGGCTGAAGGCTGAATTAAGGATTTATGGCATGGTCGTCGGGGTTGGAAAAATAACATTCAGGCTTGCATTTTGTCATTCGCTGAAAGAAAAGCGAAAAATTGTTAAAGCAATTATTAACCGTACCCGGAATGCGTTTAACGTATCAATGGCCGAAGTCGATTTAAATGATGTGCATCAGCGGGCGGAAATCGGATTTGCACTGGCGGGAAACGACCGCCGCCGGATCAACTCAAAATTAGATAAAATTTTTGAATTTATAGAAAATCTTCAATTAGCCGAAATTATCGATACGGATATGGAGATCATCAATATATGAACATCAAACCCTTTGCCAGAGCCGACAGGGTCAGTGGATTAATCCATGAAGCACTGTCCCGGCTTTTACAAAAATCGATTAACGATCCCCGTCTGACATCGGTCAGCATTACCGGCATCAAGATGTCACCGGACTTGAAACTGGCAAAAATATACTTTGTGATTTCCGATCGTATTGCAACCAAAGAAGAGGCGCTTGCCGGTTTTAAAAAAGCAAAAGGGTTTATCAAATATACTCTTGCACAGAAACTGAAACTGCGATATATGCCTGATCTTCAATTTTATTATGATGATTCAATCGATTACGGATTTCATATGAATTCCGTTTTAAGAAAAATAGAAAATGAGTATACAACAAATAATCAACCACCTGAAAAAGAGTAAACGCATACTGCTTGCGTCACATATACATCCGGACGGAGATGCCATCGGCGCGCTGATCAGCTTAGGACTTGCACTGCAGGAATTTAAAAAAAAAGTCAGGGTCTATAATGAAAGTCCAATTCCGGCAGTCTATCAATTTCTGCCGTCTCTCCACCTGATCAACCGCACGGTTGGCGATATTTCCGAATATGACACGGCAATTATACTGGACTGTTCCGATCTTCACCGAATCGGTGAGGAAGCATCGGCTGTCTCCAACATCCCGGTAATTATCAATATTGATCATCATACCACCAATACCCGGTTCGGTAATCTACAGTATATTAACCCGGCCGCGTCTTCGACATGTGAAATGGTTTACCGGTTGATCAAAGCAATGGATCATGTGTCAATCGATAGAGGAATGGCCTATTCCATATATACAGGAATAATGGCGGACACCGGTTCTTTCAGATTTGCCAATACAACCCCGGAGGCTTTTGAAATATCACATAAAATGGTCCAGTTAGGCGCCAATCCGCACAAAGTGGCACACCATGTTTATGAAACGATTGCCTTAAACCGGATTAAACTGCTGAATATGCTGCTTGATTCCATTGAATTGTCCCATAACGGCAAACTCTCGATTATGACGCTCACCCAGAACATGCTGCAGACAACCGGGACAATGCTTGAGGATGTCAATGGCCTGATCAACTATGCCAAGCAGATCGAAAACGTCAAACTGGCCGCCCTGTTGTTTGAAAGAAAACGCAGCCCGGGGAGAAAATACGGAAGCCACTTTCATGTCAGTCTCCGGTCGGACGGCGCGGTAAATGTTGCGGCAATCGCCACCTCTTTCGGCGGCGGCGGTCATCATAACGCGGCCGGATTTGATATCCAGGCAACCCTGCCGGATTTAAAAAGAACCATTTTCTATTTTTCGGAAAATCTATAACTTACCGGAGGATGCTTTATTCATTTATAAAAACAATGTGTTATAGACAATGACAAATGAAACCAATGGCATTTTGATCGTTGACAAACCTCGGGATATAACTTCGGCCAGAGTCATCAGCCGGATCAAAAAAATATCCGGTATTCAAAAAATCGGCCACACCGGAACGCTTGACCCAATGGCCACCGGCGTGATTATCTGCACAATCAATCGGGCAACCCGCCTGTCCCGATTTTTTCTTGCCAGCCCAAAGAAGTATGCAGCGGTTTTGAAACTCGGTGTTGAAACAGATACTTTGGACGCCACCGGAAGTATTCTGGCAACCCGTCAGATTGGCACGGTTTCGGAGCATGCTGTTTGTGAAGCATGTAAACAGTTTGAGGGTGAAATTTATCAGATTCCCCCGGCTTATTCAGCACTGAAACATAACGGCGTACCGCTTTATAAATATGCGCGAAACGGAACGCCCGTCACCAAACCGCCCCGGAAAGTGTTTATATCATACATTAAAATAATTGATATAAATCTTCCCGAAATCCGGTTTGAAACGGAATGCTCCTCCGGAACGTATATCCGGACCCTGTGCGCCGATATCGGGAATATGCTGGGATGCGGCGGACATCTGAAAGCGCTCAAACGAATCGGATGCGGCGGATTTGACATCCTTGACGCGATACCTTTAGCGGATATCGAATCACATCAGACACTGGAAACGATAAAAAATCGACTCATTCCCATGTCGGATGCCCTTTCGGAGATGATGCCGTATGTTGCTGATAACGGTTTAATGGAAAAAATAAAGTACGGAAAAAGCATCGCGTTAACCGATATCAAAATTGATATCCAAATTGATACCAGGGATACCGGCAGCCCTTTCATTAAAATTATTGATGATGAAAATCAGCTCCTTGCAGTATTAAGCCCTGATGAAAGTAATGACCGGTATAATTATTGTTGTGTTTTTCACAATCCATAATATGATATAACCCTATTCAAGATATGAAAATATACCCATGGAGGAGGAAACAGTGAATATCCCAGAGCAACAAAAAACGGAAACCATCAACCGGTTCAAGCTCCACGATTCCGACACCGGATCACCGGAAGTTCAGATCGCCCTTTTAACCGATCGGATCAAACACCTGACCGAGCATTTAAAAATTCACAAAAAAGATCATCATTCCCGAAGAGGACTGCTCGTCATGGTCGGCAAACGTCGCAGACTGTTAAGTTATGTCAAAAATAAAGACGTTTATCGGTATCGTTCAATTATTAAAGAACTTGAACTCAGACGATAATTAACTATCCCCTTGAAATGATGTGTTTCTTTATATCCAGCATATCGACGTTTGAGGGTAAACTATATTCTCATTCAGGCGGCTCCGGAATCTTAGACTTTTTGCCTGGGACTTTTGAACGTCGGCTTGTTATCAGGAGATTAAATTAAAATGGAACTTTCTTTTAGTACTGAAATCGGGGGAGAAACACTCAGTATTCAAACCGGAAAGGTTGCCCGGCAGGCATCCGGCGCGGTCGTGGTTCAATATGGTGAAACCATTGTTCTTGTGACAGTGGTTTCCGCTAAAGACGAACGACCCGATATTGATTTTTTACCGCTTACCGTTGAATACCAGGAAAGAGTTTACTCAGCCGGACGCATTCCCGGAAACTATTTCCGGCGTGAAATCGGCCGCCCGAGTGACAAGGAAACCCTTACCGCCAGGCTGACCGACCGGCCCATCCGGCCACTTTTCCCCAAAGGGTATGGCTTTGAAACCCAGGTGATCGCTACGGTTTTGTCCATGGACAAAGTCAATGATCCGGATATGCTCGCACTCAACGGTGCATCCGCCGCGTTGATGATATCGGATATCCCGTTTGAAGGCCCGATCGCGTGCGTTCGCGTAGGACGCATTGACGGCAAGCTGATTGCCAATCCGACCATTGAAGAACGGGAAAATTCGGATATCAGCGTGATTGTGGCCGGGTCAAAGACCGGTATCACTATGGTGGAAGGTGACGGCAACATTGTCAGCGAAGAGGAAATGCTGGAAGCTATTTTTTTCGGTCATGAACAATTACAGCCCATCATTGAAATCCAGGAAAAGCTGATTGAAAGTGTTGGGGTTGAAAAACGCTTGTTTGTACCCAAAGAAAAAGACCCGGAACTGGTGGAAAAGATTGAGGCTGCTGCCAGCCAGAAAATTTCCGAAACAGTGACGATTCCCGGAAAAGTAAACCGCAGCAAAGCTCTGTCTGAACTCAAATCCGAGATTTTTGAAAGCCTGGGCGAAGATTATGCGGACCGGAAAAAAGAAGTTTCCGGCATTTTCAAAGATCTGGAAAAAAACATCTGCCGGGACATGATACTCAAACAGGGGCACCGAATTGACAACCGCCGGTTTGACGAAGTCCGGGCGATCACCTGCGAAGCGGGTCTGTTGCCCCGTGTTCACGGCAGCGCCCTTTTCACCCGGGGCGAAACCCAGGTTCTTGGCGTATTGACACTTGGTTCCGGTCCGGATGAGCAACGGATAGAAACTTTAAACGGCGAAGAAAACAGAGCGTTTATGCTTCATTATAACTTTCCGCCATACAGTGTTGGCGAGGTCAGACGTGCCGGCGGCCCGAGCCGCAGGGATGTCGGCCATGGAACGCTAGCCAGAAGTGCCATTAAGAAAGTCCTGCCTGCCAAGGAAGATTTTGATTATACCATCCGGATTGTATCTGAAGTTCTGGAATCCAACGGATCATCCTCCATGGGCACCGTGTGTTCGGCTTCCATGGCCCTGATGGATGGAGGCGTTCCCATTAAAGCACCGGTTTCCGGTATTGCCATGGGGCTGGTCACCGACGGAGAAACAACCGTTATACTCTCTGATATCCTTGGAGATGAAGATCACACCGGTGATATGGATTTCAAGGTTGCCGGAACCGCCGACGGTATTACCGCGCTGCAAATGGACATCAAGATTCGCGAACTTTCCAAAGACATCCTTGAAAAAGCCCTTGAACAGGCCAAAAAAGGAAGATTGCATATTCTGGAAAAAATGCAGGAAGCCATTAGCATCCATCGGGAAGAGATGTCCCCCTATGCGCCGAATGTATATGCCATTCAAATCAATCCGGAACGTATCGGCGATGTGATCGGACCCGGAGGAAAGATGATCCGGTCTATCCAGAGCGATACCAATACCCGGATTGAAATCAATGACAATGGTATTGTGAAAATCGCCGCTGTCAATAAAGAGGAAGGTGACCGGGCCGTGCAAATTGTCCAGGATATCGGCATGGATCCGGAAATCGGCGCAACATATGAAGGCAAAGTTGTAAAAATAACTGATTTTGGCGCCTTTGTTCAGATCAAACCCAAAACCGACGGACTGGTTCATATTTCAGAGCTTGCAAATTATCGCGTCAAACAGGTCAGTGATATTGTCAAGGAAGGCGACATCATCAAAGTCAAAGTCCTTGATGTCACCCGTGACGGCAAGATCAAACTGAGCCGCAAAGCCCTTTTAACCGATGAAAAAAAACCGGAAAATAATTAATGGCGTCGTTAGCCATCCGGCTACTTTTTACAGAATCATCAGAATTAACCTGAAGTGTCATATTTTCGAGACGATTGTTGATGCCTGACACCACTGTTATTAAATGTTGCCGGGTTCGACCGGGTCAGGACGCGGATATTGATCTTCCCCGATATATGACCCCTCATTCAGCCGGAATGGATATTTGCGCGGCGGTTGAACAACCGACTGCACTGAAACCCGGAGAGATCATTCTGGTCCCTTCGGGCTTTGCCATTTCCCTGCCCAACGGATTTGAAGCCCAAATCCGTCCCCGAAGCGGCCTGGCGGTCAAACACGGTATCAGTATCATCAATTCCCCCGGAACCATTGATGCGGATTACCGCGGTGAAGTAAAAATCGCACTAATCAATTTTGGAAAAGCGCCTTATGTTATTAACCGGGGGGACCGGATCGCGCAGATGGTGATCAATAAGGTCTGCCAGGCCCGATTTGAAGTGGTTGAAGCGCTGGATGATTCAGGGCGAAACGGCGGCGGTTTCGGCCACACCGGCATATGATTTTTCATTTATGATTTGCCCATTTACTGCGTTATCCGGGAATCGCGGTAGAAACACCTACAGCTTCATCCCGGATGCCTTGTAAATGAACAAATCATAAAGAAAAATAAAATTTACTGAAGTTTACATTCTTTCTCTAACAGGTTGCTGAAAAACGTTATGAGTGCAGGCAAGACAAAATCCGACGAAAAAGCGGAGTTTATGTTTATAAATGAGAATTTTAACGCCGCATTGCCAAACGCAATAGTTTTTCAACAGCCTGTTAAAACAGGCTGATTATTACGAACACAATGCAAATATGTATGCTGGCCAGCGGAAGCCGCGGCAATTCCATTTATATCTCCAACGGCGACACATCCGTTTTAATTGATGCCGGACTGTCCGGAATTGAGATTGAACGCCGCATGAAGTCCAGAAATCTCAATGTAAAAAACATTGATGCCATTATCGTTTCCCATGAGCATTCGGACCATATCCAGGGAGTCGGTATTTTAGCCAGACGGTATAACCTGCCGGTTTATATCTCATCTGAAACATTTAACACCGCTGCTAAGCAGCTCGGCAGCATCAAGCATATCAATAATTTCTCCTGCGGCACCGAATTTGCCATCAAGCACCTGAACATCCGCCCATTTTCAATTTCCCACGATGCCAGTGATCCCGCAGGATTTACCATCGGGTGCAATGGACAAAAAATCGGCATTGCAACGGATCTGGGAATTGCCACAGCCATGGTAAGGCAACATTTAAAAAACTGCTGCTGCTTGATACTTGAAGCAAACCATGACGTACCCATGTTAGAAGACGGCCCCTACCCCTGGCCGGTCAAACAGCGGGTAAAAGGCCGGTCCGGTCATCTGTCCAATGAATCTTCCCGGGAACTGCTCATGGATGTCATGCACGACCAAATGTCTCATGTGATTCTTGCCCATTTAAGTGAAACCAACAACACGCCGGAAAAAGCGTTGCGAGTCGTCACCGAACACCTGCCGGATACCCAACTAAATGTGAGCGTTGCGGCCCAGTCTTACGCCGGCCCGATAATCCACCTGTAATCACCGCCGCCTTTCACCATTGATCGGGTGCATGTTTTGATGTAAAGGCGGCAATTATCGGAACAACCTGAAACACAATTTTTAAAGCCCGAATTTCTCACAAACTTGATTCGTCCATTTGCAAGGCATAAGGGGGGAAGCTGTAGTGGTTTACCGCAAACCGCTTATAACGCGGCAAATGGGCGAATCAGGCGTTTAACTGATTCAATGCCGCAACAATACTTTTTACGGCCGCATCAATACTCATCCGGGCCGTATTAATCACCAAATCATAGTTGATCGGATCAGTAACATCAGCGTAAAAATATTTTCGAGAAAATGAACGCCGGTCGGAATCTGTTTTCAAAATCATCTTTTGCGCATCAGATTCCGACATATCCAGTTCATGGGCGACGTTTCGGATTCTCATTGCCAGTGGCGCAATCACGCGGACCTTGAGATTTTCATCATGGGGCAGAATAAACTGCGCCCCCCGGCCCACAATGACCGCCCGGCCATGCTTTCCGATGGTACCAACCACCTTCATCAGGTATCGCAAAAACTCATCCGGCCATAAATGCCGATCTCTGATCATGGCGGCAACGGAATCCTCAAGCACCGACAACCCTTTTTCGTCCAATGTTTCCACAATTCGGGTGCTGATATTGGCACTTTCCGCCATTTCCTGAATGACCTCCCGGTGAAACAGATCAAACGCCAATTCCTTGGCAAGCTTTCCCGCCAGAATGGTTCCCCCGCTCCCGGATTCTCTGGAGATCGTAATAACACTAATTCCGCTCTGCGCATCTTTTTTTTCAGCTTTGATTCGGTTCCACTGGAGGACCTGGTCATCGACAATCTTTTCAATGGATCTTCTGGATGTCTTCATACGCCCTCCTCATAATTGCTGAGGTTACGGTTGGCCCGGGTTCCTCCAGAACAGACCAACGCGGCGAGAAAACCGGGTGGATTTATTGAATGGCTACTTATATTAATACCATGGGGGGAACCGACAATTCAAATAAAAATTCAAAATCTTACGTTTATAACTGAATTTATTTCAAACCGGTATTCGAATTTTAAAAAATATGATATATTTAAAATTGATATCTTCGTAAAAAGTCGGAGTTTGGAAAAATTGTCTTTCTATCTTATTGAATTTACTGATGATAAAAGTCAAGAAATAGCTATTTTTTGACTTTTTGCGAATCCATCAAAATTAAAACTTTTTGACAAAAAAAGGGGGCGGCATGACAAAAAATTTTAATGCTTGGCCGGAACAATGGCCAAAAAATCTCAACTATCCAGACAAACCCATCCACTACTTTCTTGAAAACACGGCCGAACGCGTACCCAACCGGATCGCCATCCATTTCGGCGGCATGGTCCTCACCTATGGGGAATTAAAAATCCTGGTGGATCGTTTCGCCACGGCACTTGCCGGACTGGGCATTGAAAAAGGAGAACGGTTTGCCATCCATCTGCCCAATATGCCCCAGTTTGCAATTGCTTACTACGCGGTCCTGAAAATCGGCGCGGTGTTTACCCCGTTAAGCCCCCTGCTCTCCCCCCGTGAAGTCACACACCAGCTGAACGACTCCGGTGCCAAAACCCTGTTGTCAATGGACCTGTTGTATCCCGGAATTGAATCGATTATCCCTGAAACGAAAGTTGCGCGGGTCATCTCAACCAGTATCGGAGACTGTTATAATTCCATAATTGCCCCGCTCAAACCTATCGGCAAGCTGCCGGTTCCCAATACGCTGGACATGGCGGAACTGATCAAAAACAATGAACCGAACCCGCCGGAAGTGGCCATTGATATTTTTAAGGACCTGGCGCACCTTGCATACACCGGCGGCACCACCGGCGTATCCAAGGGCGTCATGCTGACCCATCAAAATGTGACATCCAATACGCTCCAGTTCGGCTGCTGGTTTAACGGTGCCCAGCTCAAAACCGTCGGCGACACGGTTGAACTCATTTACCCCGAAGGGGTGGACCCGATAAAAGACCGACCGGTTGCCCGGGATATTGAAACCGCACTGGTCGTGGTTCCCTGGTTCCATGCCATGGGCACCATCGGGTATCTGAATAATATGGTCTCCGGCGGGACCACCATGGTGGTGTTTCCCCGGTTTGAAGCGACGGAATATATCGAGGCGGTCAAAAAATTCTCAGCCACCACCCTGGGCGGGGCTCCCCAGCTGTATGTTCCGCTGCTCAATATGCCGGGATTTGAAGATTATGACCTTTCCGGCATCAAATTAATTGCTTCCGGTGCCGCGCCCCTGCCGCTGACGATTTTAGATTCCATGAAAAAATCATTCACATCCAGTGTGGTGATTGAGGCCTACGGCCTGACCGAGTGTGCCATGGGCGCTATCTGCAACCCGCCCATCCCGGAAAAAACAAAAGCCGGATCCGTGGGACTCCCGGTTTTTGATACGGAATGCAAAGTTGTGGACACAAACACCGGGGAAGATCTTCCCCCGGGCAAAGAAGGTGAAATATGCATTAAAGGCCCCCAGGTCATGGTCGGTTACTGGAACCGGCCGGAAGCCACCGCTGAAGTTCTCAAAGACGGCTGGCTGTATACCGGAGACATCGGCAAGGAGGATGAAGACGGATACTTCTATATCACCGACCGGATAAAAGACCTGATCCTTTATAAAGGCTACAATGTGTATCCCCGTGAAATCGAAGAAATTCTGTTTACCCATCCGGCGATTGAAATGTGCGGGATTGTGGGGAAACCGGATGAAAAAGCCGGTGAACTCCCGGTCGCCTTTGTGCAGCTCAAGGCCGGCCAGCAGGCAACCGCTGAAGAACTGATTGAATATGTCAATTCAAAGGTCGCGGCATATAAAAAACTGAGGGAAGTGACTTTTACTGATCTGATTCCGGTTTCACCGGCCGGTAAAGTGTTGAAACGTGAACTCAGGGATCAGCTGACCGGCAAATAATCAGGCTCTCAATTTATGGCAAATAATGGCAATAACGGCGCATTCTGCGGCGCTATTGCCACCGGACTTCTTTCATCTGAAATCAAACAGCGATTGATACGTTAAATATCTGATCCCGCCATCAATTATCTAGTGTCCGAACGAAAACCGCCCGCTGAAAAAAAAAGATATCTGATTAAAATTGACATACTTGTCGATGTATGCAATTTTATAAGCTGGAAATTAGGATTGATGATCCTGTAAAACCGGAAAGAGTCATGATATCCTCAATATAAGAATAAAAAGGATGGAAAAACCATGGACACAAACCAAAGATCCTTGACAATTGTGACATCTCTGGGAAAAAGATACACCGGTACAATTGATGTTCCAAATGCCACTATCCGAACGACCGATCTGCTCAACAGCTCAAATATATTCTGGAAAAATCCAAATGAAAAGTGTTACGACAATGCCATCCTCATGTATGATGTCAAGCTGTATGTAGATGATTCTGCTGTTTATAAAAAATTTGAAAAGATCCAGATTAAAATTTCCGAGATTTTTTATTTTTATGACGGTTTTCAAAATATTGGTGATGAGATGGAAAAAAAAAGGGCCGACACAATGATTAAAGGGATCCGGGAGAATGCCCAGATGGTGAATATCATCACCAGGGTCGTTTCCAATTCTTTCTATGATATTAACGGATTATTTTTTGGTCTGTTTAAAAAGAAATCCAAGGATAAGTTCTTTCCCTTAACCCAGGTGAAGATGGTAGAAATTCTGAAAAAGCAGGATCAGTGGGTTAAAAAGGAAATTAAACTCCCCCATAGCTTCATTGGCGTCAGCAATCAACATATTGAATCAGTGACGATCGATTAGTCCCGCGCATCCAATAAATCGGACCAGGGTTCCCGCCAAAAAGTCGCTTTGTCTGAACAGACGCATAAAAAAAGTATGTCCCATTTTTCAAATGTCACAATTTTCCCATCACCCTATTTTTTACTTGTTTTTTTAAACACATACGGCAATTCAACACTTCCAAAACCGGTCACGCCTTCCGGGAGACGCTCTTTGACTCCAATAATCAGGATGCCGGGATCGGCCAGTGCAGATACAACATTTTTAAATCCGGCCCGCCTCAGATCTTTGGCAGCATAGGTGAGAATATTGTTTCTTAAAAAAATAATATCATAGGCTTTTGGGGGTGGTTGATCATATAATAAGTTAAACGTTTCCCATGTAATCCCTTTTTTCAGATATGATTTGACGGCCAGCGATTTTCGGGTCGGGCCTTTTACAAAAAACCGGTCACCCATAGCCGTATCCATTTCCTTGAGGCTTGATGGTTGATATACCCCTTTCTGGGCCCGGTCCAGATTTTCCGGGTTTAAATCAGATGCGGTCATGTTCAGTAAAGGCAGGTGGTGATACTTTTCCGTGATCATCTTCCAGGCTATTTTGAAAGAATATACCTCTTCCCCCCCCGAACACCCGGCTGACCAGACATTCAGGCTTTCCTTATCAAAAAAGAGTGGCAGAATTTTTTCCGGTAATGTTTCCCATAATTTGCGGTCCCGGAAAAAACGGCTGATGGGAACGGTCAGCAGGCGTTCACAATCAGATTTCAGCTGCCGGTCATTGTCAAGCAGTTCAATATAATCATCGATGGTGCGGTATTCCAGTTCCTGGATGTGCCGCGTAATCCGCTTCTTGACCCCTTTTCGGACCTTTCGATACCCCGCCCATGAAAAAGAAAAATAATCCAGCAGTTGTGAAAATTGCGCGTCATCCATGACCGCCTCTGTTATTGGGTATCCACGTGGTTGACGATGAACCGGCGGGTTTTTTCAGCCGCAGTTTCCCATTCAACATCAATGGTCAGGCAATGCCCGGAATTGGTGAGGGTCATCATCTCTTTATCTGCAGACCCAATCCGGTCATAGATAAATCGGCTGCACCCGGGGTCAATGGTATCATCCATTGTGCTCTGAATCAGTAACAGCGGACATTTGACTTCCGGAAGCAATGGCCTTGTGTGGTGAATGATTTTCAGCAATTCATGGACAGCCGCCATGGGGCGCTCATTATAGCTCCAGTTCTGACGGTCAGCCTGCTGTTTGGCATACTTCTCAGCCGGTTTTTTCACTTTTCGGACAAGGTATTTTAATATCGGTGTCAGGTAAATCAATTTACTGGTCAGCTTAATTGACGGGGAAAACAGAATGGCCCCTGACAGATCCTCTTCTTCAGACGCCAAATTAAGGGTAATCAGAGATCCAAGGGAAAGCCCGGCAATAAACACCGTGTCACAGTTGGACTGCAGTTCTGTTAATGCCTGTTTTGCGTGATTCACCCAGCCGGTCCATTGACACCGGTTCATGTCTTCAACATAAGTGCCGTGGCCGGGAAGCAATGGTGCGGATACGGTTATTCCCCGCTGATGAAGATAATCCCCGATCAGGCGCATCTCGGGCGGCGCGCCGGTAAACCCGTGGATCAGCATTATTCCGGTTGAACCGCCATTTAAATAAAATGGCGAAGCTTTTTTATTCATTGTCATTAATCTTGATCCTTATAAATAGACAACTTGTTATATTTTAAAATAATATGATAAATGAACCGGACTATCCCTGTCAACATCCTGACGCCGGCGTCAGTTTTTTTCTTGCAATATGCGATTTTTTCATATAAAAAAAATTTGATTCTAAAAAAAAATCTGATTCAATATTTTCCCAATACGCGCTGAAAAAGGAGCAACCGGTTAATGACGACAAATCGAATGACAACAGCGGCTATTAATGGCAATCAGAGTGTGAAGTATTACCGAAAAATTCACGAAGTCACCACAAAAGACGGCATGAACCTGATCATGACACAAAAATTACCGGTGGATTCAAAGCCCAGAGGATTTGTGATGTTGGTCCACGGCCTGGGACAGAACCGCTACACATGGACCCTTACAGAAAGAAGCATTGAAAACTTCCTGATCGACAAAGGGTTTTCAACGTTTAACATTGAACTCCGGGGCCACGGCCTGAGCCGGGCCAACGGCAGCGATCACCCGGAAACATTTGAGACCTATTTGAATTATGATATACCGGCGTTTATTGAAGCCATCTACAATATCACGGGCGGAGAAAAAATTTTTTACATGGGCCACAGCCTGGGAGGGTCGATATCTTACTGCATTGGATCAAAATTCCGGGACAAGCTTGCAGGTATTATCTCCATTGGCGGTCCCTTTAACATGGCCCATGGGAACCGGCTGCTGCAATCCATTGCGCATATTGGTGTGACGCTCGGAAAACTGTATCCGTTTCCAAAACTTCAGCCCGATGTATTTTATATTGACTATATCGGTATTCTTGTTTCAATGGGGCTGGTGGACCTGATGGATCATCGCTGGAACCGGATTCCCCTTCAGATATGGTATCCCGGAAGTATTGAGAAAAATATTTTAAAGGAACGGATCACCAAGGGATTTGACCGGACCAGTTTTAACGTGATCAAGTTCTTTTTCAAGTGGGGGGCAAAAGGAAAATTCATCAGCAGTGACGGACGCTTTGATTTTGAAGATCACATCAGACAATTGCGCATCCCGATCCTTTTTGTCAATGGCGACCGTGATTACGGCGTTCCGGAAAGCGCTATTAAAGAAGCCTTTGAAAAAGCCGAATCTGATGATAAGATATTCAAGACATTTGGAATGGAAAATTCAGGGCATCACTGGGGCCACTGTGACCTGATCTGCGGAAAGCATGCACCGGAAGTTACCTGGCCGTATATGCTGAACTGGTTGGAAGAACGAATATAACAGGATGCTGAAAAACTATTGCGCTTGGCCATACGGCGTTAAAATTCGGCTCAAAATACTCATTTATAAATATAGACTCCGTTTTTTCGCCGAATTTCGCCTTGTCTGGCCTGCGCTCATGACGTTTTTCAACACCCTGATAAGTCAGGTAAAATTAACGCGCCTGAGCGGCAACGACACCGTAACTTTAGATCACTTCAAATTTTAGTCACGTTACACTTATAATGGGAGAACATCATGGATTATGATTATGCAGTCATCGGCAGTGGCTTCGGCGGCAGCGTAGCCGCCCTTCGCCTGTCTGAAAAAGGCTATAAAGTGGTGGTCCTGGAACAGGGCAACCTGGTCACGCCCGAGGATATCGAAGAAGGTGATAATAGTATTAATCACCTCAACTGGATACCGTCTCTGGGTTTATCCGGTTATTTTTCCCAGGATTTTTTCCGGCATGTGACTCTGGTGCGGGGAATCGGTGTGGGGGGCGGAAGCCATGTCTATGCAGCGGTTCTCTTAAAACCAAAGGATGAGTTCTACAATGACCCGGCCTGGTCCGGTATGGGAATCGACTGGAAAACGGAACTGGCCCCCCATTATGCCAATGCATCGGCCATGCTTGGTGTCACCGACAACCCGGCAACCGATATTCAGGATGAATATCTCAAAAAAACCGCTGAAAAAATGGACGCTGCGTCAACATTCGGTCCGACCCCCAACGGCATTTACTTCGGCACCCCGGAAGTCATGGCCCCGGATCCATTTTTTAACGGCAGCGGACCCCACCGCACGGGCTGTCATCTCTGCGGCAGGTGCCTGACCGGATGCCCGCACGGGTCCAAAAACACACTGGATAAAAACTATCTCTACCTTGCCCAACGCCTGGGGGCTGCGATCCTTCCGTTTCGCAAAGTCACTAATGTTCTGCCCCAGGAAGCCGGCGGATATATGCTTCAAATAAGACACCCCTTAAAAAAATTCCGCAAATATCCCCCGATCAGGACAAAAAATATTGTACTGGCAGGTGGTGTGATAGGCACTTTAGAACTACTGTTTCACTGCCGGGATATAACAAAAACCCTGCCGGCCATCTCCCCGGAACTTGGCAAAGTGGTTCGCACCAACAGTGAAGCCATTGTCGGCGTACTGTCGGATGACACGGAACTGGATCTGACCTATGGCACGGCCATATCGTCCCATTTCTACCCGGACGAACACACCCACATCACGCAGAACCGGTTTCCCAATGGCTATAATTTCATGAAGTTTTTTACCGGCCCGCTGGTGGATCATCCCAACCCGGTCATCCGGTCGCTCAAAACCTTGGGTGCCGTTGCCTTACATCCATCCAAACTGTTTGGAAACTGGACTGCCAAAAACTGGAACAAACGGGTCACCATATTGACCGTTATGCAGCATCTGGATAACCAGATATCATTCAAATACGGACGAAAAGCATCCTTCCTGTTCCGGCGCGGGCTCAAATCCGCAGCCGTCAAGGGAAAATCCGCGCCCACGTTCCTGCCTGTGGCCAACAATGCCGCCAAGACCCTTGCCGGGGTTTCCGGTGGTCAGCCGCTCAATATTCTGACCGAAAGCATCGGCAATACCGCCACCACCGCGCATATCCTGGGGGGCTGCCATATGGGAACATCCGCGGAAAACGGCGTGATAGACACCAGCCACCAAGTATTCGGCTACCCCGGAATTTATGTGACTGACGGCGCAGCCGTATCCGCCAACATCGGGGCCAACCCGAGCCTGACCATTACCGCCCTGGCGGAAAGAGCCATGAGTTTGATTCCGGCAGTAAATAAGACAGAAAAAAATTAATTTTTGCTGTTCCATTAAAAAAAGTAACTTTGCTAAAGAAGCCAAAGCAGTTAAACCCGTCAAAATAAAAATTTTACCACAGAGCGCACTGAGAGCACAGAGCAAAGCCATCCAAAACAATTTATTTCCCACAGCGACCCCGTCTTTTAAATGGGTGCCAAAATCAAAACCTTGATCCCTAAACGGGTCTTTAGCCCGTTGGAAAAGCAGTTGTTGCTGCATACGGACACCATCTTCATTTCAATTGTTTTGGGTATCCTGTCTTAAAATTTCTTGAATAATTTTGAAAAAAATAAAAATAGTGTTGACTTTATTGTTAAGGTACTATACAAAATACTCATGGACGATAAAATGTCAATTGCAAGAGAGCTTATCGAGAAGTTTTACCAGCTGATGAATAAATTTAATGAGTTGGAAAATATGCCCTATGATTTTGGCATTGGCGAGACGATGTACCCCTCTGAAATCCACACGATAGATGCGATCGGGAAAAACAGCGGGATAAATGTCACTGAACTGGCAAAGACGCTGTGTATTACCAAAGGGGCTGTTTCTCAAATGATCACCAAGCTCAAAAATCGTGGCTTCATCAACAAGGTCCGAAGTGTGGACAATGATAAGGAAGTGCTTCTTATCCTGACAGACAAAGGGAAAAAAGCTTTTGACGGACATGAACAGTTTCACAATGCCATGTATGTCGACTTAGCTGATTATTTAAGCGACATTGAAAAGAAGCAGATCGATTGGGTGAAAACAGCATTTGACAAGGTGGAATTTTATATTGATCAGTATCGGCGTTAAAATTTTTTTGCCATAATGGTTAACCTGGTTAACAAAAAAATATAAGCGCATGCGTCATCATATCCGGCAGACCCGCTTGAACAAAAGGAGATATACAAATGAATGACCAGGGCTCAAAAAGTAAAAACATATTATTTTTGAAGATTAGCGGCGCATGTTCGATTATCCAGTCTTTTCTCTATATAATTGCTGTTGCTGCCCTATCGCAAACCCCGCTGCTTGATTTGTTGGGTCAGAGCCGCATCCAGGGTATGGAACTATTCATGAGGTCTTATCCCGCCAATCCCTGGCCGTTAATGATTATGTGCCTGGCTTTTATTTTCATGGGATTGCTTGGCTTTATTGCCGTTGCCCCGGCCACCGAGCTTTTTCTCAAAGAACAGGAAAATGGATGGCTGACACTCGGCAAGCACCTTGGCATGCTGTGTTTGGCGGTCATAACCGTTTATTATACCTGGTTTATCGTTACTATGCCTGAAAAAGCGGCGCTTTACAGTATTTCAGATTCAGCAACAAAATCGCTTATTGCGAAAATATACGACCCCCAGGAGCCTTCTAGCTGGATAAGCTGGTTTATGTTTGCGGGAATGGGGCTGTGGGTGGCCGCGGTTGGCTCTGCAGCTTATCGAAACAAAACCCTATCCAAAGGCTTTACGTTAATTTGTGCCGTCAAAACAGGCGGATTCTGGCTTGCGCATGCCGGAATCATCTTTCAACAAGCCCCGCTTGCGATAATAGGCGCGGTTGCAGGAGGGCTGATTGGCGGTCCCGCCTATCATGTTTGGCTTGGCATTGCCATGAGGCGTTCGCAGTAGATGAAACGAGGATACTTAAAGGAATAAGTACATGGAAAAAGAATTTAAAATCGGAACCTATCTGTTTCATAAAGACCCTAATTTCAATTACCAGATGAACCGGTGGGTGGCTTTTGGGGGCCTGCCCGTAGATGTTGTTAAAAAAGCAGCTGAGAAAATCAAGACTCTCGAAGACTGGTGCAGAGAATTCCTGAAACTTGCTGAAACGGCTGAAGCCCAAAAGGACATTCTAAGGGCTGCGTTCTACTATCGTTGTGTTGATTTTTTCCTGCCGTATGATCATCCGCGAAAACAAGACATCTATGACCGTGTTGTTTTTCTGTTAAGACAATACCACGCGAACTATTTTAAAGAACGCCGGATAGAAGAGAATTATGTTTCTTATGGGTCAGGAAGACTTCCGGTATGGCATGCGCCATCCACACACGCCGGCAGTAAGGGAACGATTCTCTTTACAGGGGGATTTGACTGCATCAAAGAGGAGCTTGTCCCGATACTGATTTATTATTCGGATGCGGGATATGATGTTTATTATTTCGAAGGCCCCGGTCAGGGGGAGACACTGGCCAAGGAGGGTATTCCCATGACCCATGAATGGGAAAAACCGGTGTCCGTCGTACTTGATTATTTTCAATTGGACGATGTCACCATCATAGGGCTTTCTCTCGGGGGATATCTTGCCCCCCGCGCCGCCATCTATGATAAACGGATACGCCGGATTGTGTCATGGGGAATCATGTATGATCTTTTTGATGTTGCGGTTTCAAGGAAAGGACTGTTCTTAGAGGGCCTTATGCGGGTTCTCTACTTGTTGAATTTACCTTTCCTGATCAATGCCATCGTCAGGCTGAAGATGAAAACAGACCCTTACATCCACTGGGGAATTGACCACGGGATGCGGGTTTTGGGTGCGTCATCACCCGCCGGTTATTTTAGAGAATTGAAAAAGTATTCATTAAAGAAGATTGCCGCAAAGATCCAGCAGGATGTTTTACTGACCACAGGAACCGAAGATCATTTTGTTCCGCTTTCCCACTATTATAAACTCTCAAAAGGCTTGAAAAATGCCAGATCCATCAGCGGAAGGATTTTTACGGCCCATGAATCAAGTGAAAATCATTGTCAATTCGGCAATATTGGTCTCACCCTAAAGGTGATATCCAACTGGATTGATTTCCAAAGTACGGCTTCAAACAGACCTTAGAAAGCGAAAAATAGAGTTACCATTATATGCCCATGATTTAATATCAGAACTCGAGGGCAAAAGCAGCAATGTCTTATTTCACAAATAGAAGGAAAAGAACATGTCAAACTTAAGCGTCGATTTCTCAGGCCTAAAACTGAAGAACCCTCTGATCGCCTCAGCGGGTCCCATTACCACCAATATTGAATCTGTTAAAAGATTAATTGATTCGGGCATTGCGGCCATTGTCACGAAAACAGGTTTTGTAAAAAAGGAATATGAAAAATGGGTCGGCAGAAAGAACATTTTCCCATATAAACCGGTGTTTAAATATCAAAGCCTTAAAAACGGAAGACTCCTGTCTCTGCCTACGCTTTCCGATATACCTGTTACAGAAATGGCCAAACGTGTGGAAAAGATGAAAAAATTAAATATACCGGTAATCGGAAGCATTATGGGCCTGTCGCCCGAAGGATATCGGGAAAGTGCAAAAATACTTGCCGAATCAGGAGCAGACGCCATTGAACTTGATCTTTGCTGTACCATGCCTGAATTCACAACAACATACAAATATGCCGGCCAGAATGTAAATTTTTATCCCAAAAAATACGCCCACCTCCTTGCGGCAGTCAAAGACAGTGTCTCCATACCGGTGGGTGCGAAGTCGACAGTGTCATTATATATGTACGGAAAAATATTTGAAGGGTTGATAAGGGCAAAACTAAAAAACAGCCTGCCGGATTTCATAACTTTGGTGGGACAACTGGACCAGAATCCGGGCGTAAGCATGGAAACCCTTGAGCCTCTGATACCCCACATACCCACATTCGGATGGCAGGGAACGCTATCCGGGTTAACGTATTCGGCTCTGGCAACATTCAGCAGCGCCCTTGGCATCAGAACGCCAACTCTTTCAGCATCCGGAGGGATACGGGATTATGAAGGGGTAATACAATCCATGGCACTTGGCGCAACAACGGTGCAATTCCAGACGGTTATTCTGGACAAAGGCCCAAAAGTCATTTCTAAAATTCTTGATAAACTTAACGCTCACCTTGAGTCAAAAGGCATAACCAGTATCAACAACATTATCGGTATTGCCAGCAGGCAATATATACCGTCCCTCCTTCTCGGCAAATTCATGCGGGAACGGGACACGCTTTTCGGGACCATGCATGCCGTTGTTTCAAGCAAAGACTGCAATGGCTGCGGCATTTGCGAAAGCGTATGCACCGAGGCAGCGGTTTTAATGAATGAAAAAAAGGCAGAGATTATTCAAAGCAGATGCCGGGCATGTAACCTCTGTATTCTCAAATGCCCGCAGGAAGCGATCTCCATGGAGAATATAGAGCGATTAGATCAACTTATTGAGCGATACAAACAGACCGAAAGCTCAAAATCCTTTAAAACATTCATGCAGAAAAACAAAATCGGGTTTCTCGACAAGATAATGATTTATAAAAATCTAAAGGAATGGGGGCTCGCATAAGCGTTGCGCATGGGGAGAAACTATATTTAAAGATATCTTCTTGAAAATATAGCTAATACATACAGTTTACTAAAATAAATTTGGCAGAACTTAAAGAAAAGAAAGGAGTTTGATATGAAAGTAATCGATATGCACATACATGTTTTCCCGGATGATGTGGTTGATGACTATATCGAGAATTACTCACAGCACAGTAAGCTTAAAGCTGCCTGCAGACCCACCCTGCCGACTCTTTTTGAAGAATATAAAGATTTTGATGTTTTAAAATATGTCATTCTGCAGGAATGGGAAAGCACAAAACCCTTTGATTCTGAAAACCTTCGATTTGCCGCTGAATCTGACCGGTATTATACAAAATGCTATTTTTATACTTTTAATCAATGGCTTGGAAAAATACAAAAGGAAAATGACAACCTGATATGCTTTGGCGGTGTTCACCCGGATGATCCGGATTATGTGGCGGAATTTGAAAAAATGGAAAACCAATACGGTCTTTCGGGCATGAAGCTGGTTCCGTGCATGCAGCATTTTTTTCTAAACGACAGAAGGCTTTTCCCAGTGTATGAAAAGGCTGAGGCGTCAGGGATGCCGATACTTGTTCATACCGGCGGCGATCCCATTCCCGGTCGGGAAGTATACGGCCACCCGAGGGACATAGATGAGGTTGCCTCGACATTTCCCGATCTCACCATCATCATGGCACACATGGGAATTCCGTTTTTTGAAGAAACAAAAGAAATTTTAAAAAAGCATAAAAATGTTTTCACGGATATCGCCTTTTCAGTTGTCTATGACGATGTTCTGTCATTTTCAGAACAACACGACATTGATGCATCTTTTTTAACATATGAATTCTGGAATGAAACCCTGTCATCATTAATAAAGGACTTCGGATATGAAAAGGTACTGTTCGGCAGTGATTTTCCATTCATAAAGCCATCGAGGGCTATTAAGGCGTTTCTTGATCTGGACATATCCGATGATGGCAAAGAGATGATTTTGTGGAAAAATGCCAGTGAACTGCTCAAAATTTAAGATGCCACATAACACTCTGTGATCTATGCGGTAAAAAAACTTTTTCAAAATACAAAAAAAGACTTTCCTTTTTGATTAAAATCGGGTAATAATTATTGGTTTAAAAATTTGATGTTCCTGTAGAAAGTCAGATTCGGATGGCAAAGAAAAAAGCTCCACCAATCTTATAAAAATTGGCAAGGCGCACAAATTCTGAGGAATGAGGCGTAGTTATCCTACTCCGCAGTGACGAAGAATGCAGTGCAACACAGAATTTGGACTTTATGCGAAGCCATCAAGGATATGCATCATTTAAAAAACAACCCGTCGTGTCACACATGACGGGTTTCGTAGTTTAAAAAAACATTAACAACCGGCAACCTGCTTAACAAGATAACAGACGCCGGACAAACAAATCTTAATCGATTGATTTTTGAAAAATGGAAAAAATACAAAATACATCCGTCAGAAACATTGCCATCATTGCCCATGTTGATCATGGCAAAACCACCCTGGTGGATGCCATGTTTAAACAGAGCGGACTGTTCCGGGAAGGCCAGGCGGTTGACGAGCGCCTCATGGACAGCATGGATCTTGAAAGGGAACGGGGCATTACCATTGCCGCCAAGAACTGCGCCATCAACTGGAACGGCACCAAAGTCAATATCATCGACACCCCGGGCCATGCGGATTTCGGCGGTGAAGTGGAACGTGCACTGTCTATGGCTGACGGGGCTATCCTCCTGGTGGACGCTTCCGAAGGCCCCTTGCCCCAGACCCGTTTTGTTCTGGACAAGGCCCTGAAAAACGGGCTTAAAATCATCGTGGTCATCAACAAAATCGACCGGGACGATGCCCGCCCCGCGGAAGTTTTAGATGAGGTTTACAGCCTTCTCATCGACCTGGACGCAACCGATGAACAGATCGAGTTCCCCTATCTCTATGCGGTCGGCAGACAGGGAATTGCCATGAAATCTCCGGAGGAAACGGGAAAAAATCTCCACCTGCTCATGGACATGATCATAGATGAAATTCCCGCACCGGTTTCCGATAAAGACGAGCCATTCCAGATGCTGGTTTCCGACTTGAGCTATTCGGATTACCTCGGCCGTCTTGCCATCGGCAAGGTGATCAACGGGTCGGTGGCATCCAAAAAGGACCTGGTCTGTATCCAGAAAGACGGCCGCCAGATCCCTTTGAAAGTGTCCAAGCTCCAGGTTTACAGCGGCCTGGGCCTAAAAGACGCCGAGGAAGTCAATGCCGGTGATATCATCGTTCTTTCCGGCATCGAAGATGTACACATCGGCGACACCATCTGCACCGGTGAAAACCCGAAAGCCCTGCCCCGGATACTGGTGGATGAACCCACGGTTTTCATGAATTTTACCAATAACACCTCCCCCCTTGCCGGCAGAGACGGCAAACTGATGCAGGCCAGCAAAATACGTGACCGGCTGATCAAGGAATGCCTCATGAATGTTTCCATGCAGGTGGAAAAATCCGAAGACAAGGAAAGCTTTATTGTCAAAGGGCGGGGCGAATTCCAGATGGCGATTTTGATTGAAACCATGCGCCGTGAAGGATTTGAGCTCTGCGTGGGCCGGCCCCAGGTCATTTACCGGTATGACAATGGAAAAAAACTCGAGCCTGTTGAAAACCTGCTGATTAACTGTGAAGCGGTCTACAGCGGGAATGTAACTGAAAAACTGCTGAAAAGAAAAGGGAGCCTGACCCGCATGGGACACCGGGATAATGGCCGGGTTCGCCTGGAATTCTCCGTTCCCTCCCGGGCACTTATTGGGTACCGGGATGAATTTCTGACCGACACCCACGGCACCGGCATCATGAACTCCTCTTTTGCGGGCTATGAAAAATACCGGGGGGATTTTCCCAGCCGGTTTACCGGCAGCCTGGTGTCAGACCGCCAGGGCAAGGCCGTGCCCTTTGCCCTGTTTAACTTGGAAGCCCGGGGAACATTGTTTACCCAGCCCGGCGACGATGTATATGAAGGCGTGGTCATTGGGGAACACAGTCGGGGCAATGACTTAAATGTCAACCCCTGCAAAACCAAAAACCTGACCAACATGCGGGCATCCGGCAAAGACGATGCCGTTATTCTGACTCCGGTGCTTCCCATGACCCTGGAAAAAGCCATCCAGTTTATAGGCGACGATGAAATGGTGGAGGTCACGCCTAAAATTATCCGGTTAAGAAAAACCATTCTGTCCGCCCACGGTCGGAAAGTGGTATTACGGCAGGGAGCAGCAGCATAGCCCGATTCAAATGCCTGATTCGCCCATTTGCTGTGTTATAAAGAGTTCGCAGTATAAAAACATACAGCTTCACCCTTTATGCCTTGCAAATGAACGAATCAAACATTTGATAAAAACATAACATATGATTTTTTTCATAATAGAGAATAGAAATTAATGAGTTTTGAAAATTTAGGTTTAACCGACCATATATTAAAAGCCGTCCGGAAAATGGGGTTTGCTGATCCGACCCTGATCCAGGAAAAAGTAATCCCTGAGATTATTAACGGCGACAGGGACCTGGTGGGCCTTGCCCAGACCGGAACCGGAAAAACAGCGGCTTTCGGGCTTCCCATGATCCAGTTGATTAATTTTAATGCCCCCCATACCCAGGGAGTTGTCATATGCCCCACCCGCGAGCTTTGCATCCAGATTTCCGGTGATTTCAAGGAATTTTCCCGGTATATCAAGGGGGCAAAAATCGTTTCCGTCTACGGCGGCGCCAGTATTGAAAACCAGATCCGGCAGATTAAAAAAGGGGCCCATGTTATTGTAGCCACCCCGGGCAGACTGCTGGACCTGATCAAGCGGAAAGTGGTCAAAATTTCAAACGTATCCTTTGTGGTGTTGGATGAAGCGGATGAAATGCTGAACATGGGGTTCCAGGAAGATCTGGACGCCATTTTAAGCAAAACACCGGACGATAAACGTACCTGGCTGTTTTCAGCCACCATGCCGAAAGCCGTGGTCAAAATCGCGGCCAGCTATATGAACGATTATGTTGAAATCACGGCCGGTAAACGCAACAGCGTTGCCCAGAATATCGCGCACACCAATTATGTGGTGCTGGAAAAAGACAGATACCCGGCCTTGAAACGGATTATCGATTATTACCCGGACATTTACGGCCTGATCTTCTGCCGGACCCGGAACGAAACCCGGCAGGTATCTGAAAAGCTGATGAAAGACGGCTACAACGCGGAAGCCCTTCACGGCGAACTTTCCCAGGCCCAGCGGGACAATGTCATGCAGAAATTCAGAAGCAAAAGCATCCAGCTCCTGGTGGCAACCGATGTGGCGGCCCGGGGACTGGATGTGGACGATATTTCCCATGTCATTAACTACAATTTTCCGGATGAGGCGGAAATCTATACCCACCGGAGCGGCAGGACCGCCCGGGCAGGCAAATCCGGGATTTCCATTGTCCTGATGAATACGCGGGAACGGCGGAGGCTGGCGGAAGTGGAGCGCAGGGCCGGCATCCGGTTCAATTACGCCAAGGTGCCCACCGGGTCTGCCATTTGCGAAAAACAGCTGTATGCCATGGTCAGCAAGCTGGTCACCGTTGACATCAACCACGAAGACGTCGGTAAATTCCTGGCCCCGGTTTATGAAACCCTGGCCGAACTGCCCAAGGAAGAACTGATCCAGCGGTTTATTTCCATTGAGTTCAACCGGTTTCTGGATTATTATAAGGGTGCCAAAGACATCAATATCAGCAGCAAGCCCACCAGCAAGCCCGGGGCGAAGAAAAAAATCGGGGAAAAAAGGTTTTCCAAAGATAAAAACGGTTCATTTAAAGACAACGGCCGCCGCAAAAACTATGGTCCCCGAAAAGAGAACGGCTCCCGCAAAGATAATGGCCGCCGCAAAAACGGTGATACCCGAAGTTTTTTCATCAATGTCGGCCAACTGGACAATATCCAGAAAGGCGCCATTGCGCGGCTGCTGTGCGATCACTCGGGCATCAGTAACGCTCAGATCGGTAAAATTGAAATTTTAAGAGAATTTTCATTTTTTGAAATTGACACCCATGTGGCCGATACAGTGCTCAAATCAATGAAACACGCAAAACTGGACGGCCGGGACGTGATGGTGCAGCTGGCACAGAGACGAAAACCCAGGCCCAAGCAAAAAAAACGTTAAAAACCTCGGATCAGGTCCGATGGCTTCGTTGCCTTGCCCCCAAACCTGCTTCAAGGTTTTAAAACCACATATAATATTTTTTATACCCGGATCTGCCATAAGCACATCCGGACCGGGCAGTTTCCGGATATGATGTATTACCATCACGAAAACTGCCGACATATATAAAAGCCAATCTTTGGCTGATCGCTTTCCGTTAATTGTGTGGCTGGTTATCGGACAGCGCTTTCTCGATCATGCCACACACGTAAAGGAGAGTCATATGAACATGTATATTGGGAACCTTGCCTACAACGTCACGGAAGAAGATCTGACCGAAGCTTTTTCGGAATTTGGAACCGTTGAAAGTGTCAATATTATAAAAGACCGTTTTTCAGGCCAGTCAAAAGGCTTTGGTTTTGTGGATATGCCGGATAACTCGGAAGCAGATAAGGCCATCAAGGCATTAAACGGCACTGACTTCAAGGGCCGGGACATCAAAGTCAACCAGGCCAACCAGAAACCTCGCGGGAAAAAAACAAACCGCCGGCCGAGATATTAATTTTAATTTAAAAACCATCGGACCCGGAATTTTTAGCTCTTTTGCCGGTTTTACGGCAAAGGCCCCAAAAAACTCCGGTTCATGAAAAACTATAAAAGACCGCCAATTCGTTAACTCGGGACTGGCGGTCTTTTTGTTTTTTTGCTATGTTGATTTATTGAAAATAAAAAAATACATGCGATGGCGATGCTAATAGTTCACATTGCTAAAATGATAAAATGAAAAAAATGCAATTTTTTTCAGGAGAGATTTATGGAAACAGTCTTCACTATCGACAACCTGATCACCCTCGGCCTGCTCACCCTGCTCCAGGCGGTCCTGGGATTTGATAACCTGCTTTACATCTCCATTGAATCCAAACGCGCACCCGCCGAAAAACAGGCCATGGTCCGGCGATTGGGCATTGGGATCGCCGTAATTCTTCGCATCATCCTCCTGTTTGCCCTCATGAAGGTGATTTCGTATTTCAAGGACCCGCTCTTCGCCCTTCACGTCAAAAACATCCTGCACAGCAGCTTCAACCTCCACAGCCTGGTGGTTTTGCTGGGCGGCGGGTTTATCATCTATACCGCGACCCGGGAAATCCTTCACATGATGAGTATAGAGGACATGGAAGCAGAAGATCGAAAGTCCCAATCCACGGGGCTTGTCATATTCTGGATTGTATCCATGAATGTGGTATTCTCGTTTGATTCCATTTTAAGTGCGATGGCCCTGAGCGACGTATTCTGGGTCATGGCGGTTGCCATCATTGCCGGCGGCGTGCTGATGATTTGGTTAGCGGACCGGGTAGCCCTGTTTCTGCAAAAAAACCGGATGTATGAAGTCCTGGGCCTGTTCATCCTGTTCGTGGTGGGCATCATGCTCGTAACCGAAGGCGGCCACCTGGCCCACCTGCGCTTCTTCGGCCATGAAGTCATCCCCATGAGCAAAGCCACCTTTTATTTTGTGATCAGCGTGCTGGTCCTCACGGATTTTGTCCAGGGCCGGTACCAGAAAAAACTGATGAGGATGAAGGAACTGAAGATCAAATCTTAGTCGCCGGAAATTTAGGAAATTTAGGGACGTCCTTAAATAATTAAATAACTTGACGCAAACAGTCATTCCTGATAATCAGCAGGTATGGCTCGCCAATCACGAATAGACGCTCCGGGTGTATTGCATCATGTGATCATTCGGGGAATAGAACGTAAAAAGATATTC
>JABZFM010000063.1 GCA_014237465.1 Desulfobacteraceae bacterium
CTGCCATTCCTCTTAATCCGCTCAACTTGGTTATCGCCGCCGTCAACGTCGTCTTCCCATGGTCAATATGGCCAATTGTTCCTACATTTACGTGCGGTTTTGTTCGCTCAAACTTCTGCTTTGACATTTTCCCATCCTCCCAGTATTTTCATGGCATATCATTAAAATGCTTTTCTATGTTTCCAGGTACTTGCGTAACAAATTACTCTAAAAAAACAATCAAACTCAAGATTAAATGGAGCCCACGACCGGGATTGAACCGGTGAACCTCATCCTTACCAAGGATGCGCTCTACCAACTGAGCTACGTGGGCTTAACCTACATTACCCTGACTCCATTTATCAGCCAATTAATTGGAGCGGGAGACGAGGCTCGAACTCGCGACATTCAGCTTGGAAGGCTGAAGCTCTACCAACTGAGCTACTCCCGCTCGATATCCAACAGGAAGGCCGACAGCTAATGACCCACAGTTCAGACCACAAGGTGCGTATACCACCCTCTTTCACATTATTTGATTAGCTTTTTAGCTATGTAGTCAATCCGATTCCGGGTCTCCGAAACCTCCTACATTCAACCTCAAGAATGGTGGTGGGGGGAGGATTCGAACCTCCGAAGGCGTCGCCGGCAGATTTACAGTCTGCTCCCTTTAGCCACTCGGGAACCCCACCGAGTAATTCTGGAGCCAGCGGAGGGACTCGAACCCCCGACCCACTGATTACAAATCAGTAGCTCTACCAACTGAGCTACGCTGGCACTTTTCATGAAAGCTGGGGGTGTTGGCAGTCTCCGCTGACACACTTCGATCAGCTTCATATTCAAATAATCAACAACGGAATCCATCAAACAGCAAATTATGATCACGTCATCATTAATTAAAGTAACCCGTCTTCCTAACACCGATATTTACAGATTTCAAGTTAAAAAAACATTAAAAAAAAGATTTTTTTAAAAACAATTAAATAACAACTTTATAACTGATTTGTCAAATTTATAATTCATACTTTTGAAAAGAAAATCAATTCGCATATAATCCATCTTTATGCAAGCAATGTTTTGTAAAATGTTAATTTTTTTTGCACTTCCCGCCAGATTAGATTTTAACTATCTGAATACATAAATTTATTTCATTCATAGACTTTCAACAGGCACCGCAAGCATCCTGGAAAGTTTTTCCGAAATATTCCCGCAATTCATAAATTCTTGACAGTCAACACGCTATCCACTAATTAGTGTCTATTTTACTGATATTTTCTTGATACATGGCCATTTTTGCCGAACAAAATATCATTTAAATTTTTAAATTCATTTAAAAATATCAAGGCATAATCAAACTATGATCCAGCTTTCAGACTTTAAAAGATTATTGTACTTTTTCATAATAATTTATATATTACCTATATATTTAACTGGTTGTGCAGAATTAACCAAAAAATTTCCCTTTAAATCCAATAAACAATTACACGCATCAGCAAAAAACGACCCGGCAACGTCGACCGGGATGACACCATATCCCCCTGATGACAATAATTCTTGTGAACCCGTCTCCCCAGCAGATGATGGGAGCTATAATATTGCGTATCTTCCTTTGATTCCGCTGGGAGATGAAAGTTGCGATACCGGAAACACAACTTCCGGCAATGGTTCTGTCAGCACTGTAATCCAGGCAAAACTCGATGAAGCGCTTGATTTTTATCAGGTATCTCAGGATTTCTGGCAGCAGGGGGAACTGGATAATGCACTTCAGGCACTGGATCAGGCTTACGCGCTGATTACGGAAGTTGATGCATTTGACCAACCGAAATTAATTCAGCAAAAAGATGATTTACGGTTCATGATTTCAAAACGGATACTTGAAATCTATACTTCACGCCACATCACCGCTAAAGGCAATCATAATGCAATCCCTTTGGTCATGAATACGCATGTCCAAAAAGAAATTGACCTGTTTACCAAAAGCACCTGCCGTTCCTTTTTTGAAGGATCCTATAAACGCTCGGGCAGATACCGCCGGTACATTGTGAATGAACTGCGAAAAGCAGGACTGCCTGAAGAGCTGTCATGGCTGCCCTTAATTGAAAGCGGTTTTAAAGTCAATGCCCTGTCAAGCGCCAGGGCGCTGGGCTTATGGCAATTTATCTCTTCAACCGGGCATAAATTCGGCCTTAAAAGAAACCTGTATATTGATGAACGGCTGGACCCATACAAATCCACCCATGCCGCCATTGAATACCTCAAGGAACTGCATGAAATCTTCGGGGACTGGCCGACGGTACTTGCGGCTTATAACTGTGGTGAGGGGCGGGTTCTCCGCACGATCAGAAATCAAAATGTCAGCTATCTGGACGACTTCTGGGATTTATACCAGCGCCTGCCCCGTGAAACAGCCCGGTACGTCCCAAAATTCATGGCGACCCTTCATATCATTAACAACCCTGAACACTATGGCATAAAAGACATTGTTTTAGATGATCCGGTACAATTTGACATCCAGAGAATCGCAAAACAGGCGTATTTAAAAGATATCGCTGAAACAATCCATCTTCAGGAAATTGACCTGGTAAATCTGAACCCTGAACTTCGCTATAAACTGCTGCCGCCGGAGGAATACCCCTTAAAAATTCCCATTGGCATGAAGGAAACGCTGATTGCAAACATTGATGAGATCCTCGAATATGCCCAGACACACCCAGGCCTTGCTTACCATCGGGTCAGACCCGGTGAAACATTGTCTACCATCGCCCGCCGGTATAATACGAGTGTTAACACCATTGCGCGATATAATAATATTTACCGGAAAAACTATATTGCAGCCGGCAAGATACTTAAAATCCCTCAACCAGGAAAAACTTCCAGCAGCAAACAGTTAAAAATCATTACCTATTATGTTCGACGGGGAGATTCTCTCTGGACTTTGGCCAAACGGTATGATACCACGACCAAAAAAATACAGGAATTTAATCAATTAAAAACAGTCACTCTCAATATCGGACAAATACTGAAAATTCCCACCGGCCCGCATCATGGCCTGGCGCTGTACAAAGTTAAAAGCGGTGATTCCCCCTCTAAGATTGCCAATAAGCATAACATGAACCTGAGTCAGCTGCTCCGCCTCAACAATCTTACAAAAAACAGCACCATATACCCCGGCCAGCAGCTTTATGTAGAATAATCGTTGCCCCCGTAGCTCAGTGGATAGAGCAATGGATTCCTAATCCATGCGCCGCAAGTTCGATTCTTGCCGGGGGCACCAAATCATCCTTGCGCTTCAACCGGCATCATGGTTGGCCAATCATTTCACTTTATCATCAAGTTAGGGGCTTGCAGATCCGGAGATATCCTTGCCGCGATTGCAAAATGCTTCCTCGCCTGGTCCAGTCGACCCATTTTATAAAATGCAATCCCTAAATTATAATGGGATTGCGCATCACTTGAGTTAATCTCTAATGCCTTGATATAATGAATAATCGCATTCTTGAAATCTTTTTTTTCAACCAGTAAATCCCCGATTTTGCCGTGGGTTTCCCCATTATTCGGCGACAGTTGCAAGGCTTTTCGATAAAAAGACATGGCCTCATCAACATTTCCCCGGCTAAATAGTGAATATCCCAGTTTATTGAGATTTTCTAAATTTTTCGGCTTTAATTGATATGACCGGCGAAAATGGGAGATGGCCTCATCAATCAAATTTTGAGCAAAAAGTTCCTTTCCCAGGTTGGTATGAAAATATGCATTATCAGACTCTAATCTGACCGCTTCACGGTAATGTTTTAATGCTGAATCCGACCGGCCTATCTTTGACAGGGCATTGGCCAGATTATTATGGGCTTCCGCATAATCCGGATCAAGAACCAGGGCCTTAAAAAACTGATCAATTGCCGGGCCATATAACTCTTTTTGGGCCATTGCATACCCCAGATTATAATGCGTGTCTGAATGGCCGGGATTAAGCTGTGCTGCTTTACTAAAATGGGTAATGGTTTTATCAAATAAATTTCGTTTCACCAGTACACAGCCCAGATTATAATGCGGCCGGGATTTTTCCGGTGATTTTTGAACACAGTCCTCCCACAGCCTTATTTCATCCTGCCAAACCGCATTCCGCTGAAAGGTCCCGTATGCCCCAAAAAATATCAACAGACATAAGGCTACTATCACCACCCATTGAGGCCGGATATTTCTATAAAACAGGATGACAACTGCCGGGATTAAAAACATGGACGGCAGATAGGTGCGATGTTCAAAAATAATCTCAAGTCCGATCACCGACGACTCAATAACAAGGGTTACCAAAAACCATAAAATGCCGAACCCCAGAAACGGCTCTTTTCTTGCCGAATATACGACCATGCCAATCAGCCCTAAAATCGACAACAATGCCGGAAATGTTGTCAGCGGAGTAATAAAAGAGTCCGAAAGGGGATAATTATAATCCAGATTCAGGCGCTTGAAATGCGGGTAAAAAATCAGGCTGATATAATAAATTACCACCCGGAACTCTGTCAGCATTCTTTGCGACAATGTAAAATCACGGCGGGTATAAGCAGACAAAATCCTGTCAACGGGCGAATTGCCCAGAAACATAATGGAAAAGACACATACCAGGCAAATCACCACTGCAATCCATATAAACCGGCGTTTAAGCCAGTCGAAACGAAGATCTTTAAAAAAGAACCACTCATACAGCAAAATCATGACCGGCAGTGTCGCGGCATTTGGTTTACTTAAAACAGCAAGCCCACCTGATACGACACACCCCCCAAAAAATATTATTCGCTTGTGGTTTATCTTATCCGGTATCCCGGTTGATAATTTCCCTTTAACATAGAGCCATAAAGATAAAACATAAAACATCCCCGCAAGACTGGTCATCCGCTGGCAGATATATGTTACTGATTCGCTGTGGAGTGGATGCACAAACCAGATAAGTGTTGCCATAAATGCGATATTTTCGGGCTTAAAAACAAAAGAATCCTGTTGCCCTGCCTGTAAAGTGCTGCCGGCAAAAACGGGAGCGGACAAAAGAATGGTATGGCGGATCAGATAAAAAAGGAATAGACCTGAGAAGAAATGAATGAAAATATTCGTAATATGATATCCTGCCGGATTATCATTTCCGAAATAATAGTTTATGGCAAAGCTGATATTGGAAAACGGACGCTGCCTGGGTTTTCCGGAAAAAGCCGCATGGGCCAAATTCTTAAAAGACAACGTTGATATATGAATGTGGCTGTCTTTTATAATGAACGGATGATCGTCAAATGCAAAAGGTGAATGAATCGTATTTGAATAAATCATCAGGCATGCCAGCAGCATCAAAATAACAAGCACTGATTGCTTCAATATGTTACCATATTTCCGTACATGATAGTAGATTGACATCAATACCTCATGCCGATTCTGCCGTGCTCTATCCCGGTTTTCTCCGGGATAGATCGTCTGATCTCATATTACGGTCGGCTTAATGCCATTAACCGGTACACGACCATACCGGCCAGCCAGGCAGCATCTTCCGGCGATAAAAACTCACCGGCTGTCGCATCAAACAGGATATTGGCCTCCGGTGCAAATTCATCATCCCCCTCATAAATAATTATCTGCAAAGGAATCTTCGGAAAAACCCGGAACTCGAACCCGGCATCACCGATGTCAACCGGTTTTCCACTGATTTTTGGCACGGCGGTTGTCAACGCAGCAATGTTTTTCCCGAACACTTTTTTTAGCGGATCAATGGCCCGTTGCACAAACGCACTGAAATAAAATGATGCACCGGGTATCTCCCGGTAAGCGATCCAGGTGCCGGAGGCAGGGATTGATTTCAATGCGCTCATATAGTGCAGAATCAGGACCTGTTCCTGAATAGGGACCTCTGCGTTATTATCCGCCATGTCCGAAAATTCAAAGTCCGGGTAACTGACCTGATAGGTCCGATTTAAAAAAGGAATTTGAAATTTTTCATTATTTACTGTTTCAAGGCCGGAACACGTTGCAATATCATCAATTGATTCTTTTGCCAGTTTCTCAACGGCTATTTTTTTTGCGTTAAAATAATCATCAACACGTGCCATTAAAATTGTCTCCATTTAAAATCGAGTAGAGGGGGGCCTCACGGCCTCCCCCTCTCACACCACCGGGCGTACGTGCTACGTACCAGGCGGTTTCCTTAGTTGGTTAACGTCATATACCTGTTGGTCAGACTTATAAGACCAATATCCTCGAACCATT
>JABZFM010000038.1 GCA_014237465.1 Desulfobacteraceae bacterium
ACCCGAAACCATCCCGAACTCGGAAGTTAAGCCCTTTAGCGCCGATGGTACTGCACGGGCAGCTGTGTGGGAGAGTAGGACGCCGCCGAAAAATCTTTTATATAGAGCCCCGTACCTGATATCTCAGGTACGGGGCTTTTTTTTGTTTTTATGCTTTATTCTCTAACTGAATCAGACTGGCACGATGGGCGAAAAATTTCGTTAAATATTTCACAGGATGATAAAAAATAAATTGGGGTCAAATAAATTGAAATAAATTGGGGTCAGGTCTTTAAATTGGGGTCAGGTCTTCATTCTTGACAGTAAATTGGGGTCAGGTCTTCATTCTTGACAGAAACAGAGGTTAATGATATTATTCATTAAAATCTGACTATCAAGGAGGCAGTCAATGGCCCGCCCTTTACGAATTATTTATCCCGGCGCTTTTTACCATGTCACATCCAGGGGCAATGAACGCAAAAATATATTCAAAAGTAAAAAAGACCGGGAACAATTTTTAGAATATCTGGCGTCCGCCTATCTTCGTTATGATGCAGTTATTCATACTTATTGCCTGATGGATAACCATTATCATTTGCTTCTTGAGACACCATCCGCTAACCTTTCACAAATTATGCGTCACATAAACGGCGCCTACACGACGTATTTTAACATCAAACGCAAACGGGCAGGGCACCTTTTTCAGGGAAGATTCAAAGCCATACTGGTTGATAAGGATGCATACGCCAAAGAACTTTCCCGGTACATTCATTTAAACCCGATACGGGCAAAAATTGTAGAGGTCCCTGAAGAATATGAATGGTCTAGTTATCAATATTATATTGGTTTGAAAAAAAGTCCGGTTTGGCTTAAAAAGGATTTTATTTTAGGGTATTTTGAGAGTAAAATAAAAAAAGCGAGCAGTGAATATGAAAAATTTGTCAAGCGCTTATTAAAAAAAAAAGATGAGAGTCCGCTCGCACAAGTTGTTGGCTCTGCCATACTGGGCGGCAATGAGTTTATCGATTTTATCAAAAACAACTATTTATTTGAAAAAAAGAAAAACAAAGATATCCCTGCATTAAAAAGTCTTTTCCAGAAACCAGGACTTGGCGAAATTTTTGATGCGGTTGATATGGTTATCCATATGGACCCGGCGCTTGCCAGAAATGTGAAAATGTACCTTGCCCGACAATATTCCGGAAAGTCGCTTAAGGATATTGCCCAATATTTTAACATTGGAGATTCCGGTGTATCACAGGCATCAAGGCGCATTTCTATGAAGATTCGTGAGGATAAAAACCTTAAAAAAACAATCGAACAGATTGAGGTGAAACTCAGTTTGTCAAGAATGAAGACCTGACTCCGAAGCTTATGTCTTTTCAAAGCCTAAAATTCAAAATTGCCGGGAACCTGGCGGTTATTATCTTGTTGAGCGTGTTGTTGTCTGATTTTGTTATCATTAATGTAATCCAGAAAAGCCTGATTCAGGAGCGTGTGTCGCAGGGAAGGCTGTTTCTGTCGTTGCTTCCTGATTCATTATACGATCATTTCAACCCTGACACGGAACTGCCTGATGGAAGGATTGCGCAAGGGATTATTGATTCGTCCATTATTTATCTATATATTCGTTTAAATAATGGCATGATTTTTCGTTATGGTACTGCGAATGCTGATCTGCAAAAACAAATTCATATAATAGCGAATGATACAATCAAAGCGGAGGGTTCGGAGACTGAATTTTTTGGAAACACGTTCGGCGTATTTTGGCACCAGAAAAAGTATGTGTTGATATCCGAACCGATTGCCGGGGTTGACAGTGAGAAATCGGGTGTCAAAATGATTGTCATTCAGCTTGATCATATTTATCAGGCAATGCGGCATTCTCAAAAAATTATTGCTTTATATGTGGTCGCAAATTTTATTATTCTTCTGTTATTCGGCGTCTATCGTTTATCGCGGCTGATTATCAGGCCGATTCACCGGTTTATAAAAATGACAGACGATTTCAGGGAAAAAGACCGTCTGTATTTTGCGCATGGAAAGAATTACCAGGAATTTAATCAATTGTCGAAGGCCTTGAATCATATGGTGGATATGATCGAAACAGATAAGGAAAACCTTCGGCATTCGCTTAAGGAACTTGAAAAAGCAAATAATGAGTTGAAAAACGTCCAAAATGAGATAGTTAAAGCGGAAAAACTGGCTTCCGTCGGCCGCTTGTCAGCCGGCCTTGCCCATGAAATTGGTAATCCCATCGGTATCGTGCTGGGCTATCTGGATCTTTTAAAATCACGTCCAAATCTGAAAAATGATAATGTTGGGCAGGATTTTTTAAAACGCGCTCAAGAAGAAATTAACCGCATCAACACGGTTATTCGGCAATTATTAGATTTTTCCAGGAGTTCATCGGTTGACTGTAAGGTTTTTTCAATGCATGATCTTGTAAGGGATGTTGTCACAATGATGTCTGACCAGCCATTTATGTCAGATATTAAAATTGACTGTCATCTGGAGAATATTTCGAATACCGTAAATATTGACAGTGATCAGATACAGCAAGTTTTGATCAATCTGTTAATCAATGCGGCGGACTCGATCAATGCATCTGAAATGAAAAGGAAAGGATCCATCCGTATTGCCTCTGAATTCATATCGGAAAATGAAAAGTCGGCATTAAATAATCAACCGACATTTTTGCTGAAAGTGATTGATAACGGTTCCGGTATTTCCAGGGAGGATATTGATTATATTTTCGATCCTTTTTTCACAACAAAAGAGCCCGGTAAAGGAACCGGCCTTGGACTTTCTGTCAGCTACATGATCATCGAGCAGACCGGCGGCAGGATTACAGCCGAAAGCGAGATCGACCAGGGGACCACAATGATAATTTTACTGCCTATACATTACGAGAAATGATTTTTGTTACAGGGTAAACTTTGAACAGTTTTTGTATGTTTCACAGGAAATATCACGCAAAATACCGTAAGAAATAGAAGGTATCAATGGAAAAACGTATCCTGATTATTGATGATGAAGAAAATATGCGTCATATGCTGTCGGCTTTGCTCACGGAATCCGGATTTATGGTCGATGCCGTTGCTGACGGAGTCATGGGGTTACAGAAAATTGAAGAAACCCAGTATAATTTTATTTTCTGCGACATCCGGATGCCGAACATGGACGGCATGACCTTTTTAAAAACCGCTGCTGATAAAATTGAAAATAGCAATGTGATTATGATGTCTGCATATGGCAGTATTGAAACTGCGGTGGAAGCGATGAAGCTGGGTGCCTATGATTATATTTCAAAACCGTTTAAAACGGATGAAGTGCTGCTGACGCTTCGCAAGGCAGATGAGCGGGAACGTCTCAAGAGTGAAAACATTATATTAAAAGAGCAGATAAAGGAGATTGCGGAAAAATCAAGTTTCGGGAAGATGATTGCCAAAAGCAGGGCAATGAAATCTGTATTTAAACTTGCCGAAAAAGTCGCCCAGTATGACACCACGGTACTAATTACCGGGGCCAGCGGGACGGGAAAAGAATTGATTGCGCGAGGCCTCCACTACGGTGGGAATAGAGCTAATAAGCCTATTATTCCAGTAAATTGTGGTGGAATACCTGAAGCTTTACTTGAAAGCGAGTTATTTGGTCATAAAAAGGGTGCTTTTACCGGTGCAAATAAAAATTATAAAGGATTGTTTGAAGCTGCAAACGGCGGTACGATTTTTCTGGATGAAGTCGGAGATCTTCCGTTTACTCTTCAGGTTAAGCTTTTAAGGGTGCTTCAGGATAATGAAGTAAGGCCGGTTGGCGACACACAAACCAAACTGATTGATGTGCGTGTTATAACTGCAACATCAAAAAATCTTGAAAAAGAAGTTGAGAACGGTAAGTTTCGTGATGATCTATTTTATCGTTTAAATGTTCTGCCGATTCGACTTCCGCCGCTGATTGAGCGTTCAGAAGATATTCCCTTGTTGTGTGAGTATTTTATTGACCGTTTTAACGTGAAGCTCGGAAAGAAAGTTACAGGTATCACGCCTTCAGCCATGTCGCTGCTGCTGCAGTATAACTGGCCGGGTAATGTCCGGGAGTTGGAGAATATGATAGAGCGAGCAGTTGTGATGACCGAAGGAGATGTGCTGGTACGTGATAACCTGCCCCATAAATTGTTAAATGATACAAAACAATCTCATTCGATTGAAGAAATATTTAATAGCTTCTCCATCAAAACCGGAAAAGAAATTTTAGAAAAAAATTTGATCCAAAGGGCTCTTGAATCAACCGGAGGCAATCGTACAAAGGCTGCAAAGCTTCTTGAAATCAGTCATCCATCGCTTTTAAATAAGATGAAGGTATATAATATTTTGTTATAATCTGATTCAGGAACAGTCATCAAGAATGGAAACCAAAAAGCCTTTTTAAAAATTGAGAAGGCTTTTTGGTTAATAATATATAAGTCGGAAAACATTCAATCTCAGATAGATTGATTCATTTTCCTGAGCTATTGTTGATAATGGAAACAGTCTACCATTAGTAGAATAGTAGCTGATTCATTTTATGAAAAGATTCGGGCTGATCTTGATTATTTATTGTTGATACTTTCTCGTAATTTTCCAGAGCATTTGAAAGTTACAACATTTCTTTCATCTAAGAGAAGGTCTGCGCCGGTTGCCGGGTTTCTCCCGCGCCGTGTGGATTTCTGTTTAACACAGAATTTACCAAACCCTGACACGAGAACATCTTCACCATTTTCAAGGCTACTTTTAATAATTTCGAGGAGTGATTCAACAATTTCAACTGATTTTTTTTTTGTAAACCCAAGTTCATTTACATGTTCAACGATTTTGTTTTTTGTTAATGCCATTGTGCCTCCTACTTAGGCTGATTAGATTAGTAACCTTATACTCAATATATTATGCTCAATCAAATATCTTGCTGTTCAGATTTTTCATTTTTGGCTGGGTTCAAATCCTGATCCATCGGATAATAGTGATTTACCGTATTGATGATCGAATCGATTTTATCCGCGATTTCTTTAATCTCTTCTTTTAGAGTGATTTCATCCGCTAAGTTCATGTTTTTCCATGATTTAAAACGTTTGCCCTGAAAATTAATTAATAAAAAACGGAGTTTTGTATCTGATTCTTATTATTAGTAATAATTTTTATATAATGCAAATATAACTAATATAATTATAAATAAATATATATGATGAATATGTCAAGAAAATTTATATTTTTTAAATATATATCGGTTTGATTTTTTTCTTTTTTTTATTGACTGCGGCGCAAAAAGATCAGTTTATCGATCATCAGCAATTTCAGGAGATGAAACTATTTCTCATCTTTGAGGAATTTACGCTTTTATAATAATGATGATTTACATTTTGGCATCGCATCTCAATAAAATCATATCGACAGCATTTTCAAAAAATAAAAATGCGGATTGTAATTTAAGTTAAAGTTTTGTTAAGAAAGATAACTCAATTTATTCAAGAGGAGAACTTTAATAAAAGAAAGTGGAGCCGACGAGCGGAATTGAACCGCTGACCTACGCATTACGAATGCGTTGCTCTACCAGCTGAGCTACGTCGGCGCTTTAACAGACTCAAAAAATATCTTGTTTCAGTAACATGCCCTTATATGACCGTCAAGCTGTTTTTGTTGGTTGTTTAAGATGTCTTTTTGTCATAAAAATTTATGAGTTAGAGGGAATGGATGTTTCAACTTTTTCAAATAAGCGTTACATCCCGAAAGATTATCAATGATGGATAAGTTCACTGGTGAAAATAAGATACATTTATTAATTGACTCTGTTCGGCAGGGAGAAAATTGTGTCCAGTGCAACGGTATTGGCAAAACTGAAAGAGTATATCTTATTTCAAAATTGTGCCGGGAAATTCATAAAACCCTTGTCATCGTTCTTCCGGATTTTAAGGCATGTGAAGAGTTTTCTGAAAATCTTCATTTTTTTGCAGATAGTGATATACCGGAAATTATACTTTTTCCTCCCTACAATATTTTACCGTTTAAGCGAATTTCCTATCATAACGAAACTGCGGCGAACCGAATTCATTCGCTTTATAATTTAGCAGTAAACAATTCTTCAAAAATTGTTTTAACACCAGTGGAAACTCTGCTCCAGCGTCTGATCCCGAAACAGGTCCTTTGTGACTATGCAGAATTGCTGATGTGCGGTGAAGAAATTGACCGGGATGATTTAATTGCAAAGCTGCATTCCGGTGGATATACGCACGTAACCCTTGTCGAGGATTTTGGTGAATATTCGGTTCGCGGTGGTATTATTGATATTTATTCACCCCTGTATCCTGAACCGCTGCGCATTGAACTTTTTGGGGATACCGTAGATTCCATACGATTTTTTTCATCTGCAACACAGCGCAAGATTGAAAGTGTGAATGAAGCGATTATTCTGCCGGCCCGGGAAACTGTTCTTGAAAAATCACGCATGAATCAGACCATTCGCAGAGTCCGGGATCAGGTCAGTGAAAACGGGTTATCCGGTCAGATAGCGGAAGAATTTATTGACCGTATTCGTAAAGAAGGCGTTTTCCCGGGAATTGAAAGCCTTCTGCCGCTGGTGTACCAGCAGCTTGATAGTCTGTTTGACTATGTTCCGGCAAGCTCTTTATGGATACAATCCGATACGGGAGCAATCGATAAAGCTGCCATGCATGCGGAAGGACAGGCGGCAAAAAACTATCTGAATGCATCGCAGGATGAAAGACTATGTGTTGATCCGGAGACATCATATTTAAACTGGTCATCAGTAAAAGAACTGATAAAAAAAGAAAGCCGATTGCTGTTTTGCGAACTTCCAACAGTTACACCGAATAAGGAAAACGGACAATCCTCCATACGTATAGATTTTTCGGTGCAAAACAATACGGAAATCAGTACGGCCCTGTTAAAAGAAAAAAAAGACAGACATATTCTAGAACCGCTCTCCAAGTGGATTAACGAAAAGCAGTCTGCCGGATTTTTAATATTGATTGTCTGCAGTTCCGAGTCTCAAATAAAAAGACTGCAGTCTTTACTCGAGCCCTACGGGATTTACGCTCGGCTGACCGAGACACCGGTTGAAAAAATTAAATATCGAAAATCAGGAATATATATCTGCCTGGGGAATCTTTCTACCGGATTTGTATGGTGTGACGAGTCCCTTGCAATTATAACGGATGCTGAAATATTCGGTTCTAAACAGCGTCGCCGCCGGTTGAAGAAAAAAACAGGGGAAATAAAGACGGCCCTTCTTGATTTTGGCGAATTAAATACCGGCGATCTGGTTGTGCACATTGAGCATGGCATCGGAGTTTACCGTGGCCTGGAAAAATTATCCTTTGAAGGGATCGTAAACGATTATCTTTTAATCGAATATAAAGATGGCGATAAACTTTATCTGCCGGTCGATCGTCTGGATATGGCCCAGAAATATATGGGGGTTGATGGCATTACGCCGGTTGTGGATAAAATGGGCGGCAAATCCTGGCAACGGATTCGCGCAAAAGCAAAAAAATCAGTTGAAAAAATTGCCGGAGAATTGCTTGCTTTGTATTCCTCACGAAAGGTGATCAAGGGATATGCATTTACGCCGCCGGATAATTACTACCAGGATTTTGAAGCAAGTTTTCCGTATGAAGAAACATCTGATCAACTAAAAGCCATTGACGATGTGCTTTGCGACATGGAAGACGCATCTCCCATGGATCGTCTGGTATGCGGTGATGTGGGATACGGTAAGACTGAAATTGCGCTTCGGGCTGCCTTTCAATCAGTCAATGACGGTAAACAGGTGGCTATTCTGGTGCCCACAACACTCCTTGCCGAACAGCATTACAAAACCTTTTCCGAGCGTTTTGAAAAATATCCGGTAATTATTGACTGTCTGAGCCGGTTCAGGACCAGGAAACAGCAACAGAAAATTTTGAGCAGGTTAAAGGAAGGAAAAAACGATATCGTCATCGGCACGCACCGGCTGGTTCAAAAGGATGTAGTGTTCAAAGATTTAGGCCTGGCCGTAATCGACGAGGAGCAGCGCTTTGGCGTCAAGCATAAAGAAAAATTAAAAAAAATGAGGAAAAACGTTGATGTTCTGTCAATGACGGCCACACCGATTCCCCGAACACTGCACATGTCTTTGCTGGGTGTGCGGGATATCAGTATCATCCAGACACCGCCGGAACAGCGGCAGGCGATTATTTCATATATATCTGAATTTGATCCGGTCATTGTTAGCGAAGCCATAAAAAAGGAAATGGATCGCAAGGGGCAGATATTCTTTGTTCACAATAATATCAATACCATCTGGAATATTTCGAAATTTCTGAAAGAACTGGTCCCGGAGGTTCAGCTGGCAGTGGCCCATGGCCGGTTAAGCGAAAAAGAACTCGAAAATGCCATGTTTCAATTTTTAAATAAAGAGATTGATATGCTGGTATGCACCACCATTGTTGAGTCAGGCCTGGATATTCCCAATGCCAATACGATCATTGTTAATCGCGCGGAGCGTTTCGGTCTGGCACAGATTTATCAGTTAAGAGGGCGTGTCGGGCGGTCGAACGAACAGGCATATGCGTATCTTTTTATTTCAAAGGAAGCCGCACTGACCCGTGATGCTGAAAAAAGACTCAGGGTTTTAATGGAGCATACCGGGCTCGGGGCAGGCTTTCAAATTGCAATGAATGATTTGAAAATCAGAGGCGGCGGTGCGGCACTGGGCGTATCCCAGACCGGGCATATTGCAGCGGTCGGGTATGATATGTTTTTAAAGCTGATGGAAGATTCCATTGCATCATTAAAAGGCGAAACGGTTGTTGAAAAGCTGGAGCCTGAAATTAATGTTCCGATGTCGGTATTTATTCCCGAATCATATATTCCAGATATTGATCAGCGGCTCATGGCTTACCGCCGTCTGGCAAAAATGATGGAATTAAAGGAGGTCGCAGATTTTAAAGAGGAAATGATTGACCGGTTTGGTAAATTACCCATAGAGGCGGGTAATCTGCTTTTAAAAATCATGTTGAAAATACTTTCAATCAGGGCAGGGGTTAAAAAGCTGGATTTAAATGAGCGGATGCTTTTTCTCTGGTTTTCGGAATTACACCAAAAACGTCCGTTTGCGCTGCTTGAAATGGTGGATGAAAATCCGAAACGATTTATTTTTATGCCTGATAATGGCCTCAAAGTCATGTTTGACGGAAAAGGACTCGGGGGAATTATTGCGCAAGCCAAAAATATCTTGATGGAGATTGCCGGATATGTTAATTAATTAAATTTTAATAATTCCAAAATATTAATTATTATAGTAACTTATTCGTCCTAAGATTGGTTTTAAAATTATGATTCATAAAATTTGTCTATTTGTTTTAAAGAAAAAGTATTTTTTTTGTTCCCTTCTTGTCTTATTTCTTGCGACTGCCTCATTACCTGCAGGTGTCGCCGTATCTGCCGAGGCGGTTGACCGTATCGTTGCAGTCGTGAATGACGATATTATCCGGCTTGTGGAACTTAACAAGACGGTATCCCGATTTGAGGAACAGGTCCGCTTAAAAGGGTATTCTTTTGATAAGGAAAATGAAGAAATCTATAAAATTCGAATGGAGGTTTTAAATAACCTGATTGATGAAAAACTGGCAGATCAGGAAATAAGAAATTCCGGTATTTTTGTTGATGAAAGAGAAATTGACAATGCCATTGAGCAGGTCAAGGCAATGAATTATTATTCCGATGAAGATCTCCGGGTGGCATTAACTGCCGGTGGCGTCAGCATGGAGGAATACCGAGATGAAATTAAGCGGCAGATTCTCAGGAATAAACTGGTTAACATAAAAATTAAATCAAAAATTATTATCACCGAATCTGATATTGAAAATTACTATGAAAATAATCTGGAAAAATACGCATCTAAGAAAAAATATATGCTGCGAAATATTATGATGATTTATCCCATTGCAATGGATATGCCATCCCGGAAAACAGTTTATTCCCGGATGGAGGCTGCTTACAAACAGCTTGATGAAGGGGCATCATTTACAGAGATAGCGCAGAAACACTCCGAAGCCATGAATGCAGGAGATGGCGGCAGGCTCGGACTTTTTTCGCTTGATGAACTGGCGGAAAATATTCATGAAGCCATAAAAGAACTGAAACCCGGAGAAATTTCATCAATTACTGAAACTGATCAGGGGTACCAGATTTTCTTTGTTGAAAAAATTGAAGAAACTGGCGGACGGACACTCAGTGAAATGACAAATGAAATCGGCCAACTGCTTTATGAAGAATCGGTCAATGAAAAATTTCAGTCATGGATTGAGCATCTTCGGGAGGACGCGCATATTAAAATTATTCGTTAAACATTTTAAACGCTCAATTTAGGTGTAACTTACCGGGAAGTTTATATTGAACGACACTATATTGAATCCAGATCCCCGATCCATTGCGTTCGGACGTTATCTCAAATCCATGCGTACGCAGATGGGTATACCCATTGAAACGGTTGCGGATGAAATACGAATCAGTGTACGGCAACTATCGCTCATCGAGGCGGAAGAACATCAACAACTGCCCGATGTGGTTTATGTGAAAGGTATTCTCAGGGCATATGCCAGATTTATCGGTATTGATGATGATGATATTGTTGATCGTTATGCAATCAACCGGTCAGTGTATGAAAAAATGCAAACAACGGAAGCAAAGTTTTTTAATTACAATAAAAAAGTTCTGTTCCGGCTGTGTTTATTGACAGGACTTTTGATAATCATCATTGTATTATCCGTTTATATGATATATGGTTCCCTGGCAAATCCGCTTCATAAAGCCGTAGAAAACCATACAGAAAAAATAGATTATATCGCTTTCGGGGCGGTGGAAAAATTAACAACTGATTCATTTGCTGTGAATCAAAATGGCAAATTGTTTTTGCAGATAGATGCCGTCGAAGACACTTCGTTGAAGATCATTATCGATGATTCAGAACCGTTGGAATATTCGCTGCATCCCATGGATCATATGGAACTGGAAGCATCCTCAAAGATTAAATTATTGGTGGGAAATGCCGCCGGTGTGAAAATTTTATTAAATGAGAGGCCGGTCTTTATTTCAGGGAAAAGTGGTGACGTTGTCTATATTGAGCTGCCTCAATCAAAATAAATAAAGTGAATATTGTAAATGTTAGTTGAGAGAAATAGAATTTTAACAGAAACTATTATACGCCTGATGCGGCGGGGTTCCACCGCCCGGCTTTCGAAAATCATCAGCAAAGTTCATGCGGCTGACCTGCCGGCTGTTTTTCTGTCTTTGTCCGTCTCAAATCAGAGAAAATTATTTCAGCTGATCCATGAGCCTGAAAAAAAGGGATTTGTGATCAGTGAACTGGATGAAGATATCAGCCTTGACATTATCGAGGGTTTATCCTTAGAAGAACTTGCCGGGATTATTGAAAACATGCCGTCGGATGATAGTGTGGCATTTATCAAGATGCTGCCCCAGAACAAAGCGGACGCTGTTCTAGGCATGATGGAAAAAACAGAATCGGAAGAAGTGGAAGGTCTCCTGCGATACAAGGATGATACTGCCGGTTCGATAATGATTCCTGATTTTATCGCTCTAAAAGAAAACATGACGGCCAAAGACGTTATTGAATCGCTTCAGTCCAAAGAATACCTTGACGTTGAGATGCCTTTTTACATTTACGTTGTGGATGAAAACGAGCGTCTGGTGGGTGTCAGTTCGCTTCGCCAGCTTGTCGTTGTCCCTTCATCGACGCCGCTTAGTAATTTTATGATGAAAGATGTCATTTCCGTTACCACCGACATGGACCAGGAGGAGGTCGCCAAAATTGTTGCCCGTTATAATATCCTGGCGGTTCCGGTTGTTGACGAAGATGAGAAAATGGTGGGTATTGTCACTGTTGATGATGTTATTGATGTATTCAGGGAGGAAGCCACTGAAGATATACTGAAAATGGCCGGTGTCGGGGAAGAGTTTGTTGAAACAAAATCCATAGTCAGAAGCACCCGAATTCGTTTACCCTGGCTTTTTGCCAGTTTTCTGGGGGGCATTGTCGCTATATTCATTATCGGTTATTTTGAAGAAAGTCTCAAACAGGTTTCCTATCTGGCTTTGTTTATTCCCGTGATCATGGGCATGGGCGGCAATATCGGCATTCAGTCTTCGACGATCGTTGTTCGTGGCATTGCCACCGGCCGGATTAATATTCGGCATTTATGGAAGGTGGTGTCAAAGGAGCTCGCTATCGGAATCATTTTAGGTGTATTTTACGGAGTCCTTTTGGGGACCCTTGTTCAGTTTCAATACAGTATAGATGCCCTGGCCATATCGGTGGGCATCGGCGTTATTTCATCCATGACTGTTGCGGCGCTGGTGGGTTCTTTTATGCCGATGATATTTGCCCGTATTCATATTGATCCTGCGGTTGCCACGGGTCCGTTTGTCACTTCTTCGATTGATATCCTCAGTGTTTTAATCTATTTTCAGGTTGCCACAATACTTCTTGGTATTTGAATGATCCATGTCAACATTTTCCACTCCTGCCATTTTACTTCGTCGGTCATCGTATGGTGATTATGACCTGATTGTTACGCTCCTGACGTTAAACAAGGGCAAGCTGACCGTAATTGCCAAAAATGCCAAAAAAAGCCGTAAACGGTTTCCCGGTCTGCTGGAGCTTTTTTCTGTACTTCATATCGAATGCAGGACGCCGCGTGCCCGGGGGATGGCGGTTTTACAGGATGCTACATTGGAAAATCCGTTTTCAGGTATCCGCGGCAATATTATGAAAACATCTTATGCGAGCTACTGGGCGGAACTGGTCAATCTCTGGCTGGAAGAAGGAAAAGAACAGACCCGTATTTATCATTTGCTCCGGTATTGCCTTGATTCTCTTGATTCCGGGATTATCGGCAATGAGGAATTAAGCATCATCTTTCAACTTCGTTTTTTAAGTTTTTCCGGCTTGTCCCCGAATTTTTCAGAGTGTAACAAGTGTCATACAAAAATGGATGAGATCAAAGGCAATCACCTCTTTTTTGAACTTGCAAAGGGGGGGATACTGTGCAAAGGATGTTCATCAAGTAGTTTGTCCTCCCTGAACCTGACCAAAGGCATTGTTAAACAGCTTTTATGGATTCAGGAAAATGACTTAAAAACAGCCGGGCGCCTTAAATTTAACCAGGCATCCTTAAGAGAAGGCCTTAAATTTCTTGAAAAATTTATCGTTTTTCATATCGGAAAAGAACCCAAGAGCCTTAAGTTTTTGCGAAATTTATGCTCACAGATGCCATAAGTTAAATTTAGCCGGTTTTAATTAACTGATGAACAGTAAAATAAACGAAATATTAAAATCTGATTTAATAGAAGCCTCCGCACCCTGTCGGATTGATATGGGCGGCACGCTTGATATCAGCAGTTTTTATTATCCGCTGTCATATCTCAATTCCTGCACTTTTAATATCGCCCTTGCCATGCGCACCCGGGTTAAAATTGTCCCGTTTCAAAAAGGATACATTAAAATATCCTCAAAGGGATTTGAAAGCGCTGAGTACCCTGTTGAAAAAATGCCCTTTGATCATCCCATGGGGCTGATGTTTGCCATTGCGGCGTATTTTCAGATTGACGGCATTCACATTATTATTGAATCCGGCTCTCCGCCGCGCAGCGCACTCGGTGGATCATCGGTTGCAGCCGTTGCACTGATTGCGGCATTTAATATTCTGCTGGAAAAATCAGGCAGGCCCATGGTTGCTCATGAACAGATTCCGCTGCTGGCCCATGGCATTGAAGAAAGTGTGGCTGGTGTGCCGTGTGGATTCCAGGACCAGCTGGCAGCTGTTTATGGCGGCGTCAACGCCTGGTACTGGAAGGGCGCCGGAGCCCCTCAACCGTTTATACGGAGGCTGATTGTGCATCCGGAACGATATGAAGCATTATCAAATCACCTGCTGCTGGCATATTGCGGTATCCCCCATGAATCCAGAAATATTAACAGTCGGTGGGTAAAACAGTTTATTTCCGGTGAATGCAGAACCCAGTGGGTCGAAATTGTAAACTGCACCCTTTCGTTTGCCGATGCTTTTGTTTCATTTAATATCGAAGAAGCGGTGAAACAGTTAAATCGTGAGACCGCCATCCGGGTTGAAATGACACCGGACGTGCTGGATGATACCGGTTCACAACTTGTGCACTCTGCGCTTGATCATAACTGCGGTGCACGGTTCACCGGTGCCGGCGGCGGCGGCTGTATCTGGGCGCTTGGCCCTGATGATAAAATATCTGAATTAAAAATCGCGTGGGATAAAATTCTTTCAGAAAGAAAAGAAGCCTGTCTTCTGGATATTAATATTGATAAAAACGGAGTATTAACAGGTCCGGTTTAACAGGCTGTTGAAAAACTATTGCGCTTGTCAACACAGCGTTAAAATTGACGCTCAAAATGCTCACTTATAGACATAAACTCCGCTTTTTCGCCAAATTTTGCATGGTCTGTTTTATGGTATTTGGCCTGCGCTCATGACGGTTTTCAACAACCTGCTAAATGAGATCTGTCTGGTATAAAATAGCGAATTTGATTTATATTTAGATTATAAGGATAAAAACATGTATTTTCAGGATGTGATTCTTGGACTTCAAAAATTTTGGGCCCAAAAGGGGTGTGTTCTGGTTCAGCCGTATGATATGGAAGTCGGCGCCGGAACTTTTCATCCCACAACTCTATTAAAAGCACTTGGTCCCGAGCCATGGAATGTGGCGTATGTGCAGCCATCCCGGAGGCCGACGGACGGACGATACGGTGAAAATCCGAATCGGCTGCAACATTATTATCAGTTTCAGGTTATTCTCAAACCGTCTCCGACCAACATTCAGCAATTGTATCTCCAGAGCCTGAAGGTTCTGGGTATTGATCCTTTAGATCACGATATCCGTTTTGTTGAAGATGACTGGGAATCTCCAACCCTTGGCGCCGCAGGCCTCGGCTGGGAGGTCTGGCTGGATGGCATGGAAATAACCCAGTTTACCTATTTTCAGATGGCCGGCAGCATTGATGTGCATCCGGTGCCCGTGGAAGTCACGTATGGTCTTGAACGGATCTGCATGTATCTGCAGGGGGTCGATAATGTATTTGACATCCAGTGGAACAGCAGGATCAGTTACGGAGATGTTCACCATCAGCAGGAAGTCGAACAGTCAACGTATAACTTTGAAGTGGCGGATATTGGCATGCTTTTTAATTTTTTCAGCACGTCTGAAGCAGAATCAAAGCGGTCAATTGATGCCGGACTGGTGCTGCCGGCATATGAATACTGCTTGAAATGTTCGCATGTGTTTAATTTGCTGGATGCCCGCGGCGCAATCAGCGTTACGGAACGTACCGGATATATCGCACGGATCAGAAATCTTGCCCGCGCCTGTGCTGAAGGTTATGTTCAGCAGCGGGAGGCAATGGGGTTTCCTTTGATGAGATAAGGTAAAAAAACAGCGGTACAGGTATTTATGTCTTTTCAAGTGGCAACCATATATTGGAAGTCGCTGATTTTTTCTTCAGTCTTCAACCTTCAACCTTCAGCCTTCTACCTAAAGACTTGAGTTGTTAATAACAATAGATGCTTTATAATTTTGATAAATTTGGTAATAAAAGAGAAAAACAGGAGTCACTATGAATCGGTTATTGGTGGAAATCGGAACCGAAGAAATCCCGGCAGGATATATTCTCCCTGCATTAGAATCGTTTTCATCAATTTTGTTGAAAAAGATGGCAGTCGCCCGTATTGCGCACGGTGAAATTAATATTTACGGAACCCCCAGGCGTTTGACCATTATCGTTGAAGATGTGGCGGGTAAACAGGCCCCGATATCCGTTGAAATGATGGGTCCGCCCGAACGGATCGGCAAGGATGACAGCGGCAATCTGACTGTCCCGGGGCGGAAATTTGCAGAGAAAATCGGTGTATCGCCAAAACAGTTAAAGGTCAAGGAAACTGAAAAGGGACGCTATCTTTATGCTGTGAAAACTGAACGCGGTATTGCAGCTAAAAAAATATTAAAGGTAATACTTCCTGAATCCATACTGTCCATATATTTTCCCAAAACCATGCGCTGGTCAAACCTGAAAATTCAATTTGCCCGGCCGATTCATTCGATTGCAGCGCTTTTGGGAAAAGATGTGATACCGTTTCAGGTAGGTGATGTGAAAAGCGGCAGAAATACATTCGGGCATCGTTTTATGGCGCCGAAAAAATTGAAACTCTCCTCACCGGATCAGTACTTTAAAACCATGTCTGACGCGTTTGTAATGGTGGATATCAGCCGGCGCAAAGAAAAACTTGTCACGCAGATGAACGAAGCGGTCGCCCGAATCAACGGCCGGGTGATCCCGGATGACGAGCTCGTGGATACAGTCACCAATCTTATTGAATATCCGGCAGCAGTCGTGGGTCGGTTTGACAATGAATTTCTGGATCTGCCCCGTGAAATATTAATCACCTCCATGCGGGTTCATCAGAAATACTTTGCGGTTGTGGATTACCAGGATAATTTGATGCCTTATTTTGTGGCCGTTAATAATACAAAAGCCCATGACTTGGACCTTGTCGCAAAAGGCCATGAACGTGTTTTAAGAGCGCGGCTGGCGGATGCCCAATTCTTTTTTAATACGGATTTAAAAAGTTCTCTTGATGAAAAAAAGGAAAAGTTAAAGTCTGTTTTATTTCAGGCTGATCTCGGTTCTATGTATGACAAAACCCATCGGATCGAAAAATTGACTGTTTTTCTGGCTGCAACTCAAAATATGGATGAAAATCAGACCGCTCAGATTGCAAGAGCCGCCGGTTTATGCAAATCGGACCTGATCAGTCATGTAGTGGTCGAATTTCCCAAACTCCAGGGAATAATGGGGCGGGTATACGCACAAAAACAAAATGAGCCGGGCAATGTGGCTGCAGCAATCGAGGAACATTACCGGCCTATGTTTGCCGGCGGATGTTTGCCGGAAATCGTTGAAGGCGCTGTTTTAAGTATTTCAGATAAAATTGACTCCATCTGCGGTTGTTTCAGTATCGGTCTGATACCGACCGGTGCTTCGGATCCGTATGCGCTTCGCCGCCAGGCGAACGGGATTATTCTAATTTCCCTGGAAAATAAATTTACATTTTCATTAAATGATCTCATTAAGGAAAGCCTGAAACTATTTGATAAATGTGATACATCTGAAGTCGACCTTTTGACAGAAAAGATCATAGACTTTTTAAAGGGCCGCATGGCGCATCTGCTGGAAGAGGAGGGAATTTCAAAAGATGCCGTCGCCGCTGTTTTGTCTGTTTCAAAAGACAATATTCCGACTATTTGGACAAAGACCCATGCGTTACAGCTATTAAAAGCCCAACCTGATTTTGAAATTCTTGCCACTGCGTTTAAGCGTGTGGTGAATATTATCAAAAAGGCCGATTCTTCCGAAACGGTTTCCCAAACCGTTAGCGAATCACTTTTTGAGCATGATTCTGAATCTGCTTTATTTAATATGTATAAAGACGTCAAACAACGTGTTGACACTCACATCGAAAACGGAAATATTGACAAGGCGTTTTCCGATATTGCGTCCATGCGGGAATCCGTCGACCGGTTTTTTGATGATGTCATGGTCATGGCGGAAAATATTGATATCCGGAGAAATCGTTTGGCCCTCTTGGGGCAGATATCCGGTTTGTTCGAATTATTGGCTGATTTTTCTAAAATTTCAACCTGATTAACTTATAAACTACAAATCAAAATTTAAAATATATTACGGAGGCATCAAGTTATGGCAGGTTATGATCCAGAAAAAGATAAAATGTTGAAACAATGGAAATGCGAAGCGACCGGGTTGATGGTTTCCATTAATCAGTACGGGGAAGGAGAACCGAAATTTCAGATTGGCCCGCGCATCCTATTGAAAAAAGACGGAACGGAAAGACGGCCGGCAAAGGCCGGACGGCTGACCATTGAAGATGTCATGTGGCTTTATGATATTATCGACGAGATAAAGGATGAAATGTCCGGCCTGGTTGATCCCATGAAATAGATAAGGTGTTTAGGCTGAAAGTAGAAGGCTTTTAGGGAAAGATTTACAAATTTTGTCCTTCAGACTTCAACCTTTTTTTTAATACCGCATAAAAGATAAGCTCAGATATCCCTATGGATACCAATGAGGCCATCATTAATCCGATAATGGGTAAAAAACCGCCGCAACTGGGTAAGCGTTGCGTGATGGTTGCCAACCAGCCCGACCTTGATTATTTGCATCGTTTATTAAAAACCGGGGAAAGCAAATCACAACGGATATTAATGAGCCGGTTGAGTTACGGTTATGAAAATATCTCGACGGAGCTTATTGGTCCGTTTATCGGTGCCCCATATGCTGTGATTTTGTTGGAATCCTTGATCGCCTGGGGTATCTGCGAGATCGTTTTTTTCGGCTGGTGCGGTGCGGTTTCAGAAAATGCCCGGATTGGTGATGTCATTATTCCCGATAAATCCTTTATTGATGACGGAACATCAAAAAATTATACCACGGCGCAGTGTTCAGAAACTTTTCCTTCCTTTTCGCTTCAAGCGAGCATCAAATCAACACTTACCAAAAATAAAGTCAAATTTCATGAAGGACCTGTCTGGTCAACAGATGCTGTTTTTCGAGAAACAAAAGAAAAAGTTGCATATTTTCAGAAAAAAAATGTCCTGGCAGTGGAAATGGAAGCCGCTGCATTGTTTTCCGTTGGCAGTTTTCGTAATATTGATGTCGGGTGTATTCTACTGGTTTCCGATGAGCTGTCTTTGTTGAAATGGAAACCCGGATTTAAAAACCCTGTTTTTAAAGAACGCCGCTATCAGGTATGTGAAATAATCAGCAATTTTTGGAACGATCAATAATTTAACAATTCAACCTTTATTGAGAACGCATATGACTGACAGTATAAACTCGAATATAAACCCAAATACAAGTTCAGACATTGAGCGCCGGATTGCATATTTACGCCAGGAACTTCATCAGCACAATCATCGTTATTTTGTCTTAGATGATCCGGTTATTTCCGATGCGGAATATGATCGCATGATGAAAGAACTCATTCAACTGGAAGAATCCTGGCCGCAGTTTTCAAGTCCGGATTCGCCGAGTGCAAGAGTCGGGTCCCCACCGCTTGATAAATTTGATACGGTTGAGCATTCCGTTCCCATGATGAGTCTGGATAAAGGATTTACTGAAGAAGATTTAATCAGCTTTGATCAGCGCGTTAGAAAATTGTTAAATACGGATGCCGATATTCTTTATACGGCTGAACCCAAAATAGACGGCGTTGCCGTTGAGCTGGTTTATGAAAACGGGGTGTTGAAAATGGCATCAACGCGTGGTGACGGAGTAACCGGCGAAGTTATAACCGCAAATGTGAAAACAATCCAGACGGTACCGCTTCGGCTACAGAAAAACAACCATCAGCCGGTTCCCGCTTTGCTTGAGGTGCGCGGTGAAATATTTATCAGCAAGGAAAATTTTAAATCACTCAATGAAGAACGTGCGAACCAGAACCTTTCGTTGTTTGCAAATCCGAGAAATGCCGCGGCCGGATCATTGCGTCAATTGGATTCATCAATCACTGCTCAGAGGCCTCTGGAGATTTATAAATATAATGTCAGCGATGCGAATGTGCTGGGCACTGATTCCCAGGCAGAGATCCTGCAAAAGCTGAAGCAGCTGGGATTGCGAATAACCCCGCTGATCCTTTCAAAATCACCGCTTTCCGAAGTGATGGAGTATTACAGGGATTTGGATGTAAAACGCCTGGAACTTCCTTATGAAATTGACGGAATGGTGGTCAAAGTTGACCGGTTGGAAGATCAGCAAGTGCTCGGGATGACTTCCCGAAGCCCCAGATGGGCGATTGCAATAAAATTTAAAGCACTGCAGGAGCGGACGCGGGTTTTAGATATTCAGATCCAGGTGGGACGTACAGGCGCATTGACGCCGGTTGCACATCTGGAACCGGTGAATGTGGCCGGGGTCATGGTCAGCCGGGCAACGCTGCATAATGCAGATGAAGTTTTGAAAAAAGATGTCCGTATCGGTGATATGGTCTTTGTTCAGCGTGCCGGAGATGTCATTCCTGAAGTTGTTAAGGTCATTACATCTAACCGGAACGGGACGGAAATACAATTTGTTATGCCGTCAGTGTGTCCGGTTTGTGGCATGCAGGTATTTCGTGACGAGGAAGAAGCGGTCACTCGATGTGTAAATGATGAATGCCCGGCAATTATCAAGGGAAAGATTAAACATTTTGCGGCCAAAGGCGCTTTTGATATCGATGGCCTGGGTGATAAGCTGGTTGATCAGCTGGTTGACAGGAAATTAATTTTTTCTTATGCCGACCTGTTTGCTTTAAGCGTTGAAGTGTTGAAAGGCCTGGACCGCATGGCCGAAAAATCGGCGCAAAATATTATGCTTGCCATTGAAAACAGCAAACAGACAAGTTTTGCACGGTTTTTGTATGCGCTCGGAATACGGCATGCGGGTGAGCATATTGCCCGGATATTAGCCGAAGAATTTGAAGATATTGAGTCAATTTCTATTGCAACAGCAGAAGCCCTTGAATCGATTGATGGAATCGGTCCGATCGTTGCCGATAGCATTGTTGATTTTTTTGCTCAGGGGAAAAACCGGAATACCGTTGATCAGCTTATAAAAGGCGGCATCACCATCGAAAAAAAGAAAGACGTTAAGGGTGAAATTTCCTTAAACGGTCTGACATTCGTCTTAACCGGTAAGCTGGATACCATGACAAGGTCTCAGATCAAGCAATTAATTGAAGCAGCCGGGGGCAATGTTACTGGCTCGGTTAGCACGAAAACTGATTATCTGGTTGTCGGTGAATCACCGGGTTCAAAACTGACCCAGGCCCAGCGCTTGGGAGTTAAGGTTCTTAGTGAGGCTGATTTAATAAATATGTTTCGATAATTTAAAAAATACGATTTGATGCGAACACATAAAGGGGGATGTTGTGTTTACATTTGAAAAACTTATGCATCCCCAATGGAAACAACGTCACCACACCCTGCGGAAGCATCAGACTCGGTCATGCCGGTTCATCATATCGCTTCTGACGTCAACACCATCACCTTGCGGTCGGAACCGGGAATACTTTCGGAAAATGATATAAAAGAGATGCTGGAGACCCATAATTTCTGCTCCAAGTGTTATTCCAGTCTTAATAAAGATTTCTGCTACGATCAGGGAGGCTTTGAAAATCACTTTGTCAAGCAGGGCGAAAATATCATTTCTGAATTATTATGGAGACAATTACGAAATCAACGTAAAAGCGGTCAGATCCTTATAGGTATGATGAGGAACCAATATCCATATCGAATGGATTATTGAAAGGAGGTACCCATGAATCATATTCTTGAATGGATTATGAAAATCGCGCCGCTTGCCGGGGAGAGTAAGCCATGAGTGATTTTATAAAACCTGATTTCGACCGGATGTATCGCAATACGGTAATTATTTACTGGATCATAGCGGGGATTGTATTTTCCGGTATAGTTGCTGCCTGCCTTCTGGACAGCGCGGGCATTCGGCCCGAGTCCGTCATGGATCCTGACAGAGCTGAAATCCAGCGCTGGGCGATTATCTTCTGCGCCATTGTAATAGCAGTGATTAACCATTTTTTATCAGTCCGGAGGTGACCTATGAATAAAAAAAAATCAGTCCATGCAATTATCAGCGGCAGGGTACAGGGCGTTTTTTTCAGGATGGAAACCCGTCGTGCCGCTGAACGGTTTGGTGTTAACGGGTGGGTTAAAAATCGCCTGGACGGGACAGTAGAAGCGGTATTTGAAGGGGAATCTGAAAAAGTAGATCAGGTGGCTGACTGGTGCAAAAAAGGCCCGCCAATGGCCTCTGTTTCAGATATAAAGATAGATGAAATCGGGTATACGGGGGAATATATGGATTTTTCAATTCGATCTTAGAAACGGATCTGATCTTAGCTGCGGGCCCAACTGCAGCCCAATCCCAGCGTCGCAGGGATATCCTCCTGAGTTTTGCTGATGTTGTTTGTTCAGCCTGCGCCTATTGCAGGCGCCTGATTTGATATTTTGAAATTAGTTATCGGAGTGTCGAAAATACGATTAACAAAAAAACGGGGCAACATGGTATATTATATCATGTTGCCCCGTTTTTTTTAGCTGTATTCGATTCTATTAAACGGAATCTTTTAAAGTCTTGCCGGGTTTGAATTTAACCACATTGCGAGCTTTAATTTTAATCGGATCACCAGTCTGTGGGTTTCTTCCTGTTCTGGCTTTACGGCGAACCTTAGCAAAAGTACCAAACCCAACGAGAGTTACTTTGCCGTCTTTTTTCTTTAAAGCTTTAGTAACACCGTCCATGAATGAATTTAATGCGGTTGTTGCGGCAACTTTTGAAATCCCTGCTTCTTTGGCCATTTTTTCTACCAATTCTGCCTTAGTCATTGTTCCCTCCCATTTAATTAAAGTTAGTGGTTTTGAAAAACCCTGATTAATTGGTACGTTAAAAAAGGTTTTTGCTCTTGTCAATAGATAAAATGGGTTTTTATGATTTTTTTTAAAAAAATATCTTCTTAGCCTGCTTTATAAGCGAGTTTTATTTTGATAGTAATCAAAAAAACACTGCTATCATACATTAAAAGGTATATAGTCTTGGAGTTAAACGGTTCATCGGTTTTGTGCAAGATCGAAGAGATTAAAAAAGTTAGGGAGTTTTTAGTTTATATATTTTATCCTGAAAATACAGATAGTTATGTAATTTATTTTAAGCAATTCCTTATATTTCAATGAGTTGGAGAAATATGGTTTTTGTTCGACATTTAAATAATGTAGCGGACTATAGATAAAAAATTAATACTAATATTGAAATAGTGCATGTTTCTACTTATGCGCTTGGAAATATATGTTAAAAAAAATATAAAAAGAGGAAATCACATGAATTTTTTCCTGTTTTGGCCGAAAAGGTGAACACTGTACGGAAAATTAAACAGGATCTTATAAAAGCGCATCCACAAACAGTTTTGGATCAAATTTCTGTAGATCATCGACCCCTTCACCGATGCCTATATATCGGATCGGGACGTTTAAGGAGTTGCAGATACACAAAACAATCCCCCCTTTTGCGGTTCCATCCAGTTTTGTGAGCACGATGCCGGTAATATCAATGTGTTCATTAAACAGTTTGGCCTGGGATACGGCATTCTGACCGGTCGTCGCATCTAGAACCAAAAGGGTGTCATGGGGGGCGGAAGGGATTTTTTTACCGATACTGCGTTTGATTTTTTTCAACTCTTCCATTAGATTCACTTTGGTATGCATCCGTCCGGCCGTGTCAACGATAACCACGTCAATATCCCTTGCGACTGCGGCTTCGATACTGTCAAAAGCGACCGCCGCAGGGTCTGATTTATCACGATGTTTTACAATGTCGGCATTTGAACGGTTTGCCCAGATTTCCAACTGCTCGACCGCTGCCGCCCGGAATGTGTCTGAAGCGGATAAAAGGACTTTTTTGCCTTGTGCGGAATATTTGGCAGCCAGTTTTCCGATGGTGGTAGTTTTGCCGACACCATTAACCCCCACGACCATGATGATGTGGGGGTTTTCTAAGGTTTTTTTTGGAGGTTCAATATCAACGAGGGAAAGCATTTCTTTTTTGAGCTGAGCTTTGAACTCATCGGCATTTGAAATTTTGTCGGCATTTTTTTCGATGCGCTGCATCAACTTCATTGTTGTCGGGACTCCGATGTCCGATGTAATCAGTACTTCTTCAATTTCTTCTAAAACATCATCATTAATTTTTCGACTTTCGGAAAGAATGGAATCAAATCGTTTTGATAGTGATTGCCGGGTTTTTGAAAGTCCTGATTTGAGACGATCCAGAAACCCGACCGCATCAACCGGTTTTTCCGTTAAAGGCTCGGCGATTACTTCTTTTTCATCATCTTCTTCTACTGAAGAGACCGGTTCTGTTTCAACGGGCTCGTAAATAGGTTTAAGATCCTTAACTGCCATAATTTCAGGAAGTTCATCGGCAGGTTCTTCAATGATCTCCTTTATTGCCTCATCTGTTTCAAACTCTTGAGTTTCATTAGAAGGATCTTCAATATCTGTCTCAATCTCTGGCACCTGTTCCTGGTCCATTTGAGGAAGGTCCGGCTTTATTATTTGACGGCGTTTTCTGATTCGTCTGGCAATAAGAAGCAGTAAAATGATTGTCAGAAATCCGGAAATTTCCTCTAAAGATTTATATATATTGATTTCTAAAATAAATTTAAGAACAATGTTATATATACCAATGAGTTCTTCGAGCATTTGATTTTACCTTTTTCAATTTATATAAATTTAGTTCTGTGCGTTGGACCTTCCTGACAGCTTTTCGATATCAACTGATACAAGCTTTGATACACCGCTTTCCCCCATGGTAACGCCGAACAGCATATCGGAAAATTCCATGCTTCTTTTGTTGTGGGAGATCATGATAATTTGAGATTTTTCGCCGATAATTTTCAACAATTCGTTAAACCGATTGGTGTTGGCTTCATCAAGAGGGGCATCAATTTCATCCAGCAGACAATAGGATGCCGGGTTGATAAGAAAGATCGAGAATATGAATGCGATTGCCGACAGGGCCTTTTCGCCGCCGGATAAAAGGCTCAAACGGGTGACTTTTTTTCCGGGCGGGTGAATCATCAGCTCAACCCCGGTTTCAAGGGGGGTGTTGGGCTGGGTCAGCTCAAGCCAGGCGGAACCGCCGGCGAAAAGCCTTGGAAACATGGCTTTAAACTGTTCATTAACATTATTGAACATTTCCATAAACAGTTTCTGGGTAATCCGGCTGATCTTTTTAATTACACTTTGCAAATCTTCAATCGCTTCAACCAGATCATCGCGCTGTTGCTTGAGAAACTCATAACGGGTTTTCTGCTCTTCATAGGCTTCGATTGCCCCCAGGTTGACGTCTCCGATTCGGTCAATTTTTTTTCTGAAAGAGGCAAGGGCGGCTTCAGTTTTTTCGATGGGGAAATCCGGAGACTGCACGGTTTCCCGAAATTCAGCCAAAGATTGGGAAAAAGATTGTGAATAGCGGTCCAGAAACCTGTTGACCACATTCTCACGCTTGATATTAAATCCGGAAAGTTCAAGTTCCAGCTGGTGTTCTTTCTGCCGGACTTCTTCAATAATGGTCTTGGTCTGGTTGATGGTGTCATCTGTTTTGGTGATTTCGCTGACAATATGCTGGTAATCCGCATCGTGGTCTTGTAAGTTTATATTGATGCTGTTTAAACCTTCTAACATATCAGATAATTCTTTTTCCGTTTCATTTATCTCGGATGCAGCCTGTTTGCTTTTCTGAGTCTTGATGATAATATCTTTTTTAATTTGTTCGGTCTGTTTTAATCCCTCTGTCTGAAATTCTTTCAGCCGGATCAGAGTTTTGTTGGTATTTTCAAGCTCCGCATTTAATCTTGTCAATGAAAGTTTTAAGTCCATCTCCGTCTGATTAAATGCTTTTATCTGTTCGGATAATGAAGAGATCTGATCTGAAATCTTCTTTATTTCCAGTTCGGCCGTTTCTTCACTTTTACTGATATCAGCAAGTGAGGCATCGTGTGCAGCAATTTCATCTTCAATATCTGTTTTTTCACCCAAAAGTTTTTCTTTCTCAAGAGTGATGATTTCATAATGGCTCAGGGTGTATTTCAAACTTTCTGAAGCCTGAAAATGGTTTTTTTCCGCTTCTATAATTTCCTTTTCTATATTATTTTTTTGAACCGTCAGTTTCTGGATATCCACTTCCAGATTTTTAACTGCAGATTCCAGGTCGTTCTGAATTTTCTGACCGGATGCCAGGGCGGCATCCAGCTCTGTCAGCTGATTGTTTAATTGTTTAAGCGCCAGCTTCTTTTTGTAAATACCGGATAATTTTTCCTGACTGCCGCCGACCATAATGCCGTTTGAAGAAATAATGTCGCCGTTTTTAGTCACGACTTTACGGTAACCGTTATTTGACGTGCAGGTTTTCAAGGCGGCATCAAAGTCTTCAGCCACTGCAATATCCTGCAACAGTTCGGCAAACGTTCCTTCAAACCCGGGTTTGATCGTCACATGGTTTATCAGAAGCGGCAGATCGTGGTTCTGGCGGGATATTTTTCCGGCGGTTTCTTGAAACGTCGATATGGGAATAAAACCGCTTCTGCCGGTATTGCTTTCTCTCAGGTAATTAATGGACGCGATACCGGTTTGCTGGTCTTTGATAACGATATACTGAAGAGTTTCTCCAAGCGCTGCTTCAAGGGCAATTTCAAACCCGGGATCCGGCTCCAGGCCATCAGCCGTTATTCCAATAATACCGTTCCTCTCAGTTGACGATGAATCATTTGAATCAATATTGTTTTTCGTCATGACCGCCTTAACGCCGTCTTTATACCACTCATAATTGTCATCCATCTTTTTGAGAGTCAAATATTCAGACTTGATTTTATTGCGCTCATTAAACAGCAGATTAACCGTTTTGATTTGTTGCCCGAGCTGGTTGCCCTGATCGTCCAGGTGTTCCTTTTTTTCAGCAATGCGCCGTTTAACGCTTTCCCTGGCGTCGCTGATTTCCTGAAGGTTTTCTTTGGCGTCTAATACCACTTTTTTCAGTTTGGAAATTTTTCCAGAAATTTCTAATTCATCTTTTTTAATCCGCTTGATTCGTTGTCGGAGATTCTCTTTGTTGGACTCAGCATTTTTAAAAATGTTCTGAAATTTGGCTTTTTGGGCCATTAAATACATCAACTGTTTTTTTTGTTCTTCAAGATTTTTTTGCTGCTCACTCAGCCGGGTTCGAATTTCCTGGGATGCGGAACTTTTTTCTCCCAACGCAACCTTGTTTTCTTCAATCTCAACGCCCAGATTTTTTCTTTTTACCGTTTCTTCTGCAATTTCATCTTTAATCTTCTGATTTTTTGCCTCAAGATCAATAATTGCCGCATCCAGCCCGGTTATTTCAGCATACAGTCTTTTTTCTTCATTTCGCAGATATTTGAGATCGTTTTTCAGTTTGTCAACCGTTCTCTCAGCATCGGATTTTTCAGATTTTTTTCGCAAAATGATCTGGTCTTTGGATAAACGGTCGGATTTGATTTTATCCAGGGCGGCATTCAGTTTTTGCAGTTCCGATGCATGAGAAGAGTCCTTTTTTTTTAATTCAGATAGAAGGTTCCGGGTGTTGGCTATTTGAGAAGCATACAGCTCATGATAATAAACAGAAACAAGAATATCCGATTTCTTCAGACCTTCACGAAAATCCTTATAACGCATGGCTTTTCGTGCCTGTCGGCGGAGGCTGTTCATCTGTTTTTTAATTTCATCAATAATGTCGTTTAAACGCAGCAGGTTGTGGTTGGTTGAATTAACCTTATTGATGGCTTCATTCTTTCTGGTTTTATAACGCGTAACACCGGCGGCTTCTTCAATAAATGTTCTTCTTTCCTCCGGCGCCGCGTCGGTGATGGCGCCAATATTACCCTGCTGAACAATGGCGCATGACTTTGCCCCCATGCCACTGCCTAAAAATACGTTATGGATATCTTTTAAGCGGCATGGTTGTTTGTTGATAAGATAGGCGCTTTCCCCGGAACGAAAAAGGCGGCGGGTTATCATGATTTCAGTTAACTGACTTAAGTCGGCTTCAACGGTTTCAGGGGTATCATTGGATAGTGTCAGTGACACTTCCGCCATATTCAGCTGGAGTCTTTTTTCAGTCCCGGAAAAAATAACATCACCCATGGATTTTCCACGGAGTTGCTTGATGCTCTGTTCTCCCATTACCCATTTGATTGCATCAATAATATTGCTTTTTCCACAACCGTTTGGACCAACAATTGCGGATATACCGAGGGGGAAGTCGATTATACACTTGTCCGGAAATGATTTAAAGCCGATGATTTCAAGTCGTTTTAGTCGCATATGGTATTATGAACACCGATCCAAAGTGTTATTGAGTTTTGAAATTGATAGCCATGAAAAAATTATCGATATTAATACGGTTAGTGCTTGTTTGTGGCAATGGCAAAGCACCGCTTTATTTTTGTTAAAATTTTTTATTTAACCTAAATAAAATATGGTGTGCAATAGAAAATTCATCAATCTGATGCTTTTAATATAAGATTTTAGCAATAAACCGGAAAAGATGCAGTTTAATTTTAGTGTTTCGTAGGTTTAATTCCATGGGGTGAAGATGTTTAATAAAAATTATCATTAATTTCAAATGATTGCCAAAGTACATGTTTTTTGAGTGTCAGAGTGCTTCAATGCTTTCGAATTTTACCTCCTTCCGGGTCCGTTGTTAAGGCTTCTCAGGCGATTTCCGGTGAGATTCAGCTGGATCAGCTCTTGAAAAAATTAATGAACATTGTCATTGAAAACGCGGGTGCGGAATCAGGAAGTCTTTTAATCAAACGTGAGGGTGACCTGGTTGTTGAGGCTGAGAAAATCAAAGATGATGAAGAAATCAAATTATTACATTTGGTTTCCCTTGATGATGCGGACCTGCCGGCTTTGATCATTAATTTTGTTGTACGAACAATGGAATCCGTGTTTTTTGACAATGCGTCCGAAAAAGACTTTTTCTCCACAGATACATACATTAAGAGCAAAAGACCGAAATCTGTTTTGTGCATACCGGTTATTCATCAGAATAAACTGGTCGGCGTTTTATATGCGGAAAACAATTTTGTAACCGGGGCATTTACACATTAAACGAAGAACTCGAAGAACGGGTCAGATCCAGAACCGAAGAACTTGAGTCGTCTCTTGAAAAACTCAAGGCAACGCAAAAGCATCTTGTTGAATCAGAAAAAATGGTTTCGCTCGGAGGGCTTGTGGCCGGTGTGGCGCATGAGGCTAACACGCCTATCGGGGTTGCGGTCACGGCAGCCTCTTTTTTGCATGATAAAACACAAGTCCTTGCTGAAAACTATTCGTTAAATGAAATGTCTCAGGCAGACTTTGAAAAATATATCCAGGCTGCTGAAGAATCATCGGGACTGATTCTTTCAAATCTGCTGCGGGCGGCAGATCTCATAAGGAGTTCCAAGCAGGTCGCGGTCGATCAGTCTGCTGAAGAAAAAAGAGTGTTTGATTTGAGGCAGTATATTGATGAACTGCTATTAAGTATTCGGCCCAAGTATAAAAATACCAAGCATACCATCCAGGTTGATTGTCCGGAAAGAATGAGGATAAAAAGCTGTCCCGGCGCATTTGCGCAGATATTGACAAACCTGGTGATGAATTCGTTGATTCACGGTTTTGACGGGATTGAAACCGGAAGAATTGTCATTGAGATTTCCCGGCATGACCAGGAAATCCGTATGCGATACAGTGACGATGGCAAGGGAATGGATGATGATACGCTGAAAAAGATATACGAACCTTTTTTTACAACCAAACGGTCTCATGGGGGAACCGGGCTCGGGATGCACCTGGTTTATAATCTTGTCACCCAGACGATCGGCGGTGTTATTGAATGTTCGAGCTCACCAGGTAAAGGAACAACCTTTACCATCAATTTTCCCCAATTATCTTAGCTCTAATTCAAGCAAACTGCTTATTCTGATTTTGGCTGTTTGTTTCGTAAGAGGTTGTTTGGCAGATATATTTACTCTTGAAAAAATTATTCTAAACCGGTGATCAGGGCATTTAAGGTGCTCTTGATCAGGGCATCGGGGTTTTCCCATTTCATTTCACGCATGGTGATGATGCCGCTGGCAAGACCGTGTGCACTTAAAAAGAAAACCTGGACCACCCGGTTTGTGTTTTTTTCTTTAAACACTTTATTTTGAATGCAGTCATTAATGGCTTTTTCAAAAATCCGGATGAATTTTGCTGATGATTTAATCATATCTAAAACAGCTGTATCATGATTGGACGTTGCGTTAAGGTCTTCAATCATGAAAATTACCCGGTATTGGTCCCGGTGCGCCAGCCAGTAATTGACATATGTTGTATAGATCACGTGGATTATTTCAAGCGGTGCTTCAAGGCTTTTGATTGCTCTTTCACATTCACTGCTCAGCGTTTTGAAAATATCCACCCAGAGATAATGCAGCAACTCTCTTTTATTCTCAAAATAATAGTAAATTGTTCTGGGGATGCATCCGGCCTGCTGCGCGATTTTCCGTATGGATATATTCTCAAATCCTTCATTGATGAACAGTTCTTTTGACACTGATACAATTTTGGCCCGAATCTCTTCTTTTTTTGCTGCGGATTGTGCCGGTCGGCCTCTTTGTTTTTTTTTTGTTATTGTAGCCATTGTATTTAATTAACTTTAACTATGCTTATTATATTATAATGTTAGAATATTTTTCTTGACATTTTTAGGAACGCGTTCCATTATTGCATAAAAGTTCTGGTCCGTCAAAAAAAATATGCAGGGGATGAAAATGTGTGCAAATAAAGATAACGCAATAGATAAAAATAAGAAATATGTGTGTCCGGATAAAATAAGAATTTTTAACCAGATCGGAATAGACCTGGTGATCGGTAAGCGGGAAGGGCCGTATATTTATGATTTTGACGGAAAAAAACTGATTGATGTGCATATTAACGGCGGCACTTATAACCTGGGGCACCGGCACCCTGAGATTCTTGATGCCATGAGAGAAGCCCTGGAAATGCCGATTGACATTGGAAATCACCATTTTCCGAGTCCTTTACGGGGGGAAGTGGCTGAAATGCTGGTCAACCTTTCACCCGGTAATATGAAATACTGTGTGTTTGCCAGCGGTGGCAGTGAAGCAGTCGATATTGCAATCAAATCCGCACGGCATGCAACCAAAAGAAGAAAAATTGTATCCATTGACAATGGTTATCATGGCCGCACCGGGCTTTCGGGTGCAGTGGGAAACACCAAAAATGCCGCATTTTTTTTAAGTGACACACCGGAAGATTCTTTAAAGGTACCGTTTAATGATCTCTCTGCAATGAAAATTGCGCTAACACAAGAGGATATTGCAGCGGTAATTTTAGAAACCATTCCCGCGACCCTTGGGTTTCCTTTACCGGAAAACGGATATCTTGCAGAAGTTAAATCAATTTGTGAGCAGACAGGCACCCTGTTTATTTCCGATGAAGTCCAGACCGGATTGTCTCGTTCCGGTAACATATGGGCCATCGAGAAATTTGGCGTTGCGCCCGATATCATTGTCACCGCAAAAGGGCTGTCCGGCGGAATGTATCCGATTGCGGCCGCGATTTTAAACGAAAAAGCCGGTTCATGGCTTTTAGAAGACGGTTTTGCCCATGTTTCCACTTTCGGCGGTTCTGAAATCGGATGTTATATTGCAAAAAAAGTACTCGAAATTGTCAGCCGGCCGGAAACCCTTGATCATGTGAACAGGATTTCAAAATACCTGGCAGATTCACTTCAAACACTTCAGGAAAAACACTCTCACCTGGTTGAAGTTCGTCAATGCGGTTTAATTGCGGGCCTGAAATTCGAAGGGGAGATAGGCGCTGTCATGATGTCGAAAGCATTGTATGACAACGGGGTATGGGCGATGTTTTCCGGCTATGATCTGTCCGTGCTCCAATTTAAGCCCTATCTTTTTACCGACAAAGCGCTTGTGGACGAGTTAATGGAAAAACTGGAGAAATCGATTATACAGTGTGCGTCATAAGTCGTTAAATTATTATGAGGTATCCTCGAGATGAATGTTGATGCGAACCTGCTCGGCGAGTTTGAAAATTTATTAAATCCGGCATTCCCTGAAAAAAGCGGAATCCTGCCCGAAATTCTCGGTTACGGTGAAATTTCAACAACCTTTTCTATGGCTGCCATGCGGGATGTCGCGTTTAAACGAATGCCGCCCTTTGGGAATCCTGATCAGATCACGGCATATATAAAAGCAGTTAGAACGTATTGTGCGCTGCTGAGGGATGTATGCGGGATTCGTGTGTCTGATTATGCCTTTTATGAATTTTTCAACCGCCATGAAGAACATATCCTTTATGTCGCGCAACCCAGGTTGCCCCAGGGAACCATTGGACACAATGTGCTGAAATCCGGAACCCGCCAGCAACTTGAAACCATGATCAGCACCATAATGGAACGCATTATGCGCCTTTTTAAATTTAATCATGAAAACAGGCAAAAAGAGTCTATCGGTCTTGATGGCCAGTTGTCCAACTGGAGCTTTCAATTTTCAGGTGAAAATAATGTGGATCCCGTATATTTTGATATTACGACTCCCCTGTACCGGGTGAATGGCAAAGAGCAACTGGACACGGAAATTTTTTTAAAAAGCTGTCCGTCCTTTCTGGTCTGGCTGGTTCGCTGGCAGTTTCTTGATGAAGTGCTGGACCGGTATCATGATGTGCGTATGATTTTAATCGATATGGTCGCTAATTTTCACAAAGAAGGCCGGGAAGATCTGATCGAAAATGCTTTGTTGATCATTAATTCATATCTTAAAAAAGAAAATTTGGATAAGAAGATTCAGATTCTGGAAAAATCTGAAATAGACAGTTATTATAAGAATGATGCATTTATCTGGGCACTTTTTTTGACGCTCAGGCGATTTGACCGGTTTGTGAAAACAAAAATATTCAGGCAGCGGTATAACTTTATCCTGCCCGGGAAGATCAGCCGTTAGTTTTATTAAATTGTTTTCGTGTATTTTTCACCAATGAGGGGAAAGAGGACACAAAGATAAGTAATTTTTAATTATTTTTTTTCATTGTGTCCTTGTGGTTAATTTTTTTTATGGAATCTTTCGATCTTTTCCGGTGGATCCGGGTTTTATAAGGACGCAATGTTATGTGCGATACTCATGTACTGATAAAAAATAATATTGTTTATTTTGCGAAAAACAGTGACCGGGAAACCGGAGAAGCACAACTGGTTGTCCGCATACCGGCTGAATCAAATAACAAACCGCAAAAGCTGCGAACGACGTATATTCCCATTGAGCCGGCCGCCAGCCGCCATGGGGTGATCTTAAGCAAGCCCTTCTGGATTTGGGGCGCTGAAATGGGGGCAAATGACCAGGGAGTGGTGATTGGCAATGAGGCAATTTATTCCCGCGTGATCGATAAAAAGCGCGGACTTATCGGCATGGATCTTCTCCGACTGGGACTTGAACGGGGGGATACGGCTGAGCATGCCATGCATGTGATTATTGAATTGATCGAGAAATACGGGCAGGGCGGTGTTTGCGGTTATCGGGATCAGCGCATGCGGTATGATAACAGTTTTATTATCGCAGATGCCGGTCAGGCATGGATTTTGGAAACCGCCGGGCGCTTCTGGGTTGCCAAAAAAGTGATATCGTTCAGTGCCATTTCAAATTGTCTGACCATTGGCGAAGACTATGACCTGAAGTCACAAGGACTTGAAGATAAGGCAAAACAAAAAGGTTTTTTTAAATCCAAAGGCGCATTTAGTTTCAAGAAAACCTTTGATACCCGTTTTATTCCATATTTTGCGGCTTCCCGCCAGCGACTTCAATCAAGCCATAACTGTTTGCAGCAGACGTTTCAGGGGCAGCAGATCAACATTCAGCAGATGATGAATAATCTTCGAACCCATTATGATCAATCCGCATCGCCGGCCACCGGCACCAACCGGGATGTCTGTATGCACGCCGGCGGTTTTATTCGAAGAAGCCAGACCTGCGGTTCAATGGTGTCACGGCTCTGGGATAAAAACAGCCTCCATTTTTGTACCGGGACATCAGCGCCCTGCATGTCGATTTTTAAGCCCGTGTCTTTTGATTTTGATCTAAACTTCAGCGTATTGAATCCGGACGAACAAACCGTTGACGGATCTTTGTGGCAGAAAAATGAACACATTCACCGCCGCCTGATTTTTATGGATAAAAAGCGCCATGTGCTTCAAGAATCCATTGCCCGGACAGAAAATGAGATGTTGTCTGTTTTTGAAGAAAAAGAATTTATGCCTTCCAAAGATGACATGATAAAAGCCGATGACATTGTTCGAAAATGGACGGACCGATGTTTCCATGAATACCGGCATCACACGTTTCATTATCCATCCATGAGCCTGTACGGCATGTTCTGGAAAAAAATGAACGCGCAGGACGGATTTCTTCTCTGACATATTCTGGTTTTAGTAATAATGGATCTGATTGTCAGGTGTGCCATATTTCATTGAGAGAAAAATAATCATTATTTCACTTTCTCGGATAATCTTTAATGAATATGATTGCGATCGACAATTCTCAGTCTTTGTTGATGGGCAACAGGCACTGTAGCCACCATGCATTATCGATGACGACCCCAAAAGAGGACTGAATTTTCTTGATATTTTGAAAATAACAGAAAATTGTGATGACGGAAAAAACGCTATATATAGTGGTTGACTAATTTTCTCTGGAATGCCGCATAGCTATTGAACTGAACCGCTACGCGGAAAATACAGATCCGTTCGTCCTGCCCAATAAACCGTAATTAAAATCATTTCCGATTATCCAACTATCAATTACAATACCTCCTTAGTAAACGGAAGTCCATTTCTTATAACCTTATTAA
>JABZFM010000039.1 GCA_014237465.1 Desulfobacteraceae bacterium
TCCCGCATCTTCGGGCCAATCCCACGGTGGCATGTCATAGAGTTTCTTTATCATCATCCTGTCCTTTCATTCTTTTATCATCTCTTTTGATATCTAAAATCAGGGTGCCCCCCAAATTTCAAGTAACAGACTTTTTAACATTAACGAATTTAGTAGAATTTAGTAGGGACGTCCTTAAATAATAATTTAGTAGGGACGTCCTTAAATAATTAAATAACTTGACGCAAACAGTCATTCCTGATAAGAGACGGGGTCTGCCCATGACTCTTGATGATCTGGCCGGATATTTTTTCTACACGGTTTTTAAGTTGTTTGTCAGTTTTCATGCGAGCTTTCATTCTTTCAATCACACTGCTGACTGAACTGTATTTTTCCATCCGGAAATATTCTCTAATCTCATTTAAACGATCACGTCTTAATCGCCGAAATAAGTAAATCGCTACATTTTTGGGCTCATTAAACTGCCCCCTTCTGGAAACAAACAGGGCATCTGTATCTATGCGATAATACCTGTTTACATACTTAATGATCTGTTCTTTTTCAGGTGCGAGTGTTTTTGCCTGTGGAATCTCATCATCTGTTTTCCGGGCATAATATTCTCCTTTTACCCAGTCAATATCTCGGGGGTCGCGTCTCTCGGGGGTCGCGTCTCTCGGGGGTCGCGTCTGCTCTTGACTCTTGGAAAAATCCTCAATGAGTCAAGGGCTCCCCCGTCGTTAAGCCTTCATCAAAATTTTCCTACAAATCTCATCCACTTCCGGAAGGGTCTTTGTTAACTGTTTTCCTTCAAGGCTTTCCATAAATATCGAATGGTCTTTGGGAATCATACCAATAACGTTTGCCGGTTCCAGCTGCTGTTTCATCACATCCTCAATGGCCGGTTCCACCTTGTTTAAAACAAAACAAATCTCTTTATCGGCATTTGCGGCCATCTGCGTCATCTTTTTTGCCAGCTGAAACGACTCGGCCGTGGGGTCAATAACCCCTATGATCAGATCACATTCCCCGACAATCCCCCGGCCGAAATGTTCCACACCGGCCTCAGAATCAACCAGGATCACTTCCCGGTCACCGGTTTCAAGACTGGCCAGAAATTTCTTCGACAAGACCCCCATGGGACATGCGCACCCTTCCCCGAAATGATGAATTTTTCCGATTACCAGCATCTCAACCCCATCTTCTGCGGATGCGATACATTCTTTTGGCAGGTCGTCAATTGTCTGTTTTCCTGAAAACAATCCGGCTGGATTGTCCGTCATCAAGGTCTGGTTCAATTTTGCCTTAAACCCTTTTTTCCCACCCAGGTAATCCAGCAGATGCATCGGTTCTGCAATCCCTGTCATATTTTCAATTCCGATATTGGATTCATCGCCATCAACGAGGAGCACCCGATACCCCAGTTTTTTCATGGACCGTGCCATCAATACCGACAAAGTGCTTTTCCCGCACCCGCCTTTTCCGGAAACTTCTATTTTCATTATTTTCTCCTATTTAATCAACTCAAATGCGATGGGAACCTTCACCCTCACCTGTCTTGCAAAATATTTTTCAGGCGGCGATGAAAACGGCGCCGCATTATTTACCGCGGCAATCGCTGCCTCATCCAGCGAAGGGAATCCCGAACTCCTGACCACGGTTAAACCGAAAATATAGCCGGTCGGCCCGATCATAAACTCTACAGTCACCATTCCTTCAATATTTCTTTGCCGAGAAAACGGCGGATACTGCTTACGGCTTTCAATTTTGAGCCGAACCATATCCAGATAATCCATCCGGGACCCGAACCCCCCGGTCTCTTCAACCTCCGGCAAAGAGAACTCGACCACATCCATTTTAACATCTTCCGGGATATCTTCAGAAGGTGATTCGGACTCCGGAACAAATTCGTCGGGATTCAAATTTTCAACTGCCGCCGGCACGGATTCGATAACCGGAACCGTATAATCCGGCAAAACGGGGGATTGATTTTTCTTAAGAGCATCAGCAGCAGCCTGACGTATCCGGGGCCGGGGGATCTGCCGGGTTTGCGGTTTGACTTCTTTACGGACACCGATCTCAATGTACGATATTTTCTTGAAACGAAACCGCCCTGAAGCTTCAAGAAAAAAAGCCGCATGAATCACGATTGAAACCGCAACCAAAAAATACAATAGCCAGTTTGGTTTTTCTTTATTTATATTCTCTGCGACCAATTATTTCCTCAACAGATTTTTAAAACGACCCTGAGCCTTTTTCCGTGGCAAGGAACAATTTTTGGGCACCGGCTGCCTGGGCAATATCCATCACCTGGACCGCCCGGTCTAATATTATGTCTCCGTCGGCTTTAATGACCACCAGCTGTTCCGGATTTTCCCGGATCCGTTCCTGCAGACGATCAAACAGATCATTGAAAGCAATCGGCTGGTTGCCCATATATACCATTCCGGCCGCATTAATATAAACCGTGATTTCCTTCCGGGTTTGAGGGGCGGACGCCTTGGCATCCGGCAGATTAACGTCAATTCCCTGCTCTACCATAAAATTTGTGGTCAGCAGAAAATAAATGAGCAGCATAAATACAATATCAATCAATGATGTCAAGGGCGCCTGAATCTGATACCGGGTTCGTTGTTTTTTATGAACCAGCATATGATGAATATCCTCTTCCTATTTCTGATCCAGCTCTGTTATAAACCTCACAGCCCCGGCGTTTAAGCGGGCTTCATATTTGTCTACACGTGCAAACAGATAACTATGGGCCACCATGGTCGGAAGCGCTACCGCGAGCCCGAGGGCGGTTGTCAGCATGGCTTCCCATATCCCCCCGGCCAGCACTGCCGCGTTCACCTTGCCACCCATTTGCTGAATGACCATAAACGCTTTGATCATTCCCAGAACAGTCCCCAGCAGTCCCAGCAAAGGAGCGATATTGCCTATTGTTGCAAGTGCCTGGAGATATGATGAAAGCCCCCTTACTTCTTCTTCCGTGGCATGGACGATGACCGTCTCCAGTGTCTCCCGGTCTCGCTCCCTGAACCGAATGGCCTGGGCCAGTACACGGCCCATGGGAGAATTGCTGCTGATCGCTTTTTCATGAGCCGCCTTTGCATCACCGGTTCTCAACAGACGGATTATTTTATCCGCCAGCCCCGCACCCCGGCTTCGCATCAGGGAAAAGCGTATCATTCGTTCAATAAAAATTGCCAGAGCCAACACTGAACATAAAAAAATCGGGACGACGAGCACACCGCCCTTTGCCAGAAATTCCAACATGGATATATCCTCCGGTTATTCTGCTTTTTTAAAATCCTCTTTAATGTCGGGAATGCCGTCAAAATTCAAATCCCTTAACTGCCGAATCATCTTTTCCGAATCGTCATATTCTTCCCAGACATCCGGTTTACCGTCATGATTGGTGTCCTCCCGGACAGTTACCATGCGGTTGTCGATATAAAAATACCAGATATCCGCCCGGCCGTCGGCATCCGCATCTTTTTCAGCACGGACCGGCGATTGCGATGCATCATAATACCAGGCCATGTTTAAACATCCGGCGCCGTCAACGGCTTCTTCGCTTTTTATCATTCGGCCGCTGCAATCATAATACTCCCGAAAATCAATGCGCCCGTCACTATTTTCATCAATATCTTTTCTTGCCAGACCTTCTGCGGTATAGAAAAAAATTAAATCGACAATCTTATTTTCATCTGAATCGAGTTCTATAATTACGTTCCAGCCGGCCTGGTCAAATTTTTGTGTAACTTCAAAAAAACCGTTGAAATCATCATCCTTGATCAGACGCTGCTTCTCACCGTTGGTATAAAATATCTTTAAATCCGCTTTTCCATCATCATTCCTGTCACTTTCAAACCATTCCAGCGACTCCTTGCAGTACCCCTGCCACTGGTCCGGAACGCCGTCTGCGTTGGTATCCAAAATAATTTTTTCAGAATTTTCATCATTATCAAAAAAAACCGTGCGATCCATGACACCGTCAAAATCCGTATCCTTTTTATATTGCACTCTTTTTCCATTTTTATAATAGGTTTCAATGTCATTTGCGCCGTCAAAATTTACATCCTGAGTTTCAATAATTTCCTCAAACTCCGGGCTGCTCCGGTATTCGATCGTCAAATCAAACACACTGTCCCGGTTTAAATCCTTTTTTTCCGTCACCAGCTTCCCATCGTTGTATTCCCGCCGGGTTTCAAGATAACCGTCCGTATCCAGATCATGGCAGGATTTCTCCGGCTCCTGTTTTTGATTATAAAATATCTCCTGTTCCGGCAAGCCATCCCCGTTTTTATCAATCTTTTTATATACCATCTGCTTGTTTTGATAGGTTTTCCAGACATTGACGTTTCCATCGCCGGTCTCATCAAAGGTGGAAGATGCCAGGGTGCCTTCCTGGTAAAAAAAATTCTGATCAAATGTTCCGTCTTTATTTGTATCTTTTTTAATTTCTGATATTTTTTCGTTTCCATCAAACAAGATCACATAAATCACATTTCCCTTTGGATCCATTTTCTCCTGGGAAACGCGATGGCTTTGATCAAAAAAATTCCGGGTATCCATTGCCCGGTCGCCGTTTGTATCTCTTTCCGCCCGGACCAGATTGCCGTTTTCGTAATATTGAATGGAGTCAATATGGCCGTCTGCGTCTTTGTCGATTTCCAGCTGTTTAACATTTCCATCTGCATCAATATATGCGACCTGATCGATGACGCCGTCATTATTGATATCCCGTTTCAAAGACCTTTGGCCGGCAGATGAAATATCGGCACAAAAGATCCCTAAGATTACGAGACATATCACCGGACGCAGCACCAGGGATAGCACCAGGGATAGTTCCGGATACATCCATCGGGACGATCGATGGACCGGTTTTACTTTTTGTTGATATTTACAACCGTTCACATGCTCACCGCTTTTAGTAAATGTCATAAAACATTCCATATTTAAAAAAACATGAAACAAACTTTCCAAAAATTAAAACCATCAAGTCAGGCCTGAAACAATACCATTACCATGGATTAACCACAAAAAAACCACAAAAGCCAAGAAAAAATCAACCGAGTTTCGCTCTTGTGGTTTTATTTATGATTTATTGTAATGTCGAGTGGTTGAAAAAGAACGCTGGCTTTATTTACCCTTCCATATCCCGCAGCCCAAGCGGCAAACCCAGTATTTCAGACCAGACTACTGCGTTCCTGAGCCCTTCCCGGGACAGTTGACGGGTAATTTCCATTTCACCAATGGCCGGCGCGGCTTCCTGGCGCCCGTCACCCGGCATTCTTTCATACGCCCTGCTTTTTTTCGCAACTGTGCGGTACCTTCTTTCAGGCGCTATTAGAGATTCGCTGGTTACCTGTTTTAATGTCAATTCACCATTCAAAATCTGATATTTATGCTGCTCACCGCAACTGTCACAGTAAATCAGACCGCTTTGCATTCCGGTTCCCAGGTCCGTTATCTCTTTCATGGGTTCATCGCAGGCCATGCATTCCGGCCAAAATTCTGCTATTTCCCGAACCGGATCATCATGAATAATCGGCTGTTTGGGCGGCCGGGCAACTTTTGCCTTTTCAGGTCTTTTTTCCGGCTCCCTTGCCGCAGCATCACTTTCGGAGATAATATCATCCCACCCGGTGGAATGCTTTAATGGTGTGCCCGCTGACTCAGGCTCAGCAGCATTCTCCATCTGCTTTCGGGCCTCTTCCAGCAATTGCTCCAGCACGTTCTTCCACCCGGATTTTTTTTCAGGTTGTTTCACGGGTTGTTTCACGGGTTGTTTCACGGGTTGTTTCACGGGTTGTTTCCCGGCTGTTTCTTTTCCGGATGTCTGCTTACCGGCTTTTTTCAATTGTTTCATTATATTGGAAATAATAATGATTACAAAAATAATGAAAAATATTACATCTCCAAAATCCATGATGGTCCTTTCATGGAAAAATTAACGTATTATTGAGAAATGATTTAAAAACCCCAGATCGCATCCAAGAACAAGGCGCGGGCCGACGAGAAAACGGAGCATATAAGCATATGTGAGCATTTTGAGAAGGACCGCAACGCCGTTATTGGATGTTAGATGGGGTTTTCTACTACCCTTCCTGATCCGGCGTGGGTGCCCCCTTACTGTCTTTCGGGCCGCCGATGGCATCCCGCATCTGCGTATCTGCCTGGATATTGCGGATCTTCAGGTAATCCATGACGCCCAGATTACCCTGCCGGAAAGCGTCCGCCATTGCCAGGGGTACCTGAGCCTCTGCCTCAACGACCTTTGCCCGCATCTCCTGCACCCTTGCCATCATCTCCTGCTCCGCCGCAATCGCCATTGCCCGGCGTTCTTCGGCTTTTGCCTGGGCGATTTTTTTGTCTGCTTCCGCCCGGTCGGTTTCAAGCTCCGCACCGATATTTTTTCCCACATCCACGTCTGCAATATCAATGGATAAAATTTCATAAGCGGTTCCGGCATCCAGCCCCTTTTCAAGCACGCGCTTGGATATACTGTCCGGATTTTCCAGCACCTTTTTATGGCTGTCCGATGAACCGATGGTGGTGACGATGCCTTCGCCAACCCGGGCGAGAATGGTTTCCTCTCCGGCCCCCCCCACCAGCCGATCAAGGTTGGCCCGGACGGTTACCCGGGACAATGCCTTGAGCTGAATACCGTCTTTGGCCATAGCCGCAACAATGGGGGTTTCGATCACCTTGGGATTAACGCTCATCTGGACGGCTTCCAGCACATTCCGGCCGGCCAGGTCAATGGCGGCCGCCCGGTTGAATTTTAACTCTATATTGGCCTTGTCTGCGGCAATCAAAGCCTGGACGACCCGCATCACCTCACCGCCGGCCAGGAAATGGGATTCCAGATCATCGGTTGTAATATCTGACAGACCTGCTTTCACCGCCATAATTTTGGTTGTTACCACAAGCTTTGGGGGCACTTTTCGAAACCGCATGAACACGATATTGAACAGCCCCACCCGGGCACCGGATACCAGCGCCTGCACCCATAGAGAAATGGCTGATCCAATAAAATATATTAAAATGATCAGCGCAATAAATAAAAGAATTACAAAAATCTGTTGGATTCCCATTGAAACACTCCTTTTGGCTTTAATGGTTTGACTGATTATTTAAAAGTCTAGTAAAAAGTTCTTTTTGACCACAGGACACAGAGAAAATATTTTATTTTAAAAAACTTACCTCTGTTATCTCTGTGATCTCAGTGATGAATTTTATTTTTTAAGAAGCCATACATTCAACGCTATTCTTCAACCTGCTTGACGATGACCTGATTCCCCTCCACTGTGACAACGGCAACCGCGGTTCCTTTTTCAATATACTCCCCCCGGCTGACCACATCCACCCGCTGATTCTTGATCAAAACGGTCCCGGCAGGCCTGAGATTGGTGATCGCGGTCCCGGTACCCCCCAGGTACGTACTGAGCTCTTCAGGCTGCGAAGAATACCCGTTTGTTTTAGAAAGTTCTGTTTTCAGGGTAACCGGTGATTTGGCAAGCAGTTTGATACCAACAATCAGTACAACCGGCAGCATAATCACATCCGCTATCACAAACATCATCCCTGCAAAAGTGGATACTTCCGCAAATACGGTGTACAAGGAATACCCGAATAGACCGGCGGCAATAATTGACAAAATACCGCCGGACGGAAGAATAATTTCCGCAATTATAACCACCACGCCTGCCAGCTGTAAAATAATCGGAATAATTAACGCGCCCATCATGTTTGCTGATCCCCCGATACACCTGATACGCCCGATACGTTTGATACGATAATTCGATTTCCCTTGATGGCACTCACAACAACCAGTGTCCCTTTTTCCATGAATTCATTTTCAGTTACCACATCAATTATATCCCCGTTGATTTTCATTTTCCCGGAAGGCCGCAGTAATGTCATGGCAATGCCTTTATCCCCGACACTTACCTTTCTGGTTTCACTGGAATCCGCGTGCGCCGACTTTAAGTCTGCCGCAAGAAACGGCCCCTGGCGGGCGAATGAAAACTGCGGAAGCACATAACGCAGGAAAAATAATCCCACCAGAAAGGACGCAATCAATGCGCCGACCACTTCAATGACATTATTGATAAGAATATCAAGTTGCCAGGGGACCGACGGATCCGGCAGGACAAATCCCTGAAGTGATAATATCAGGCCCACAGCCAGAAATACAATTCCCGCAAAACCGGCAATACCGAACCCGGGCAGGACAAACACTTCAATGCCCATTAAAACGATGCCAAAACCGATCACCAGAAGTTCCGTGTAATCCGCAAGCCCCACCATATACTGGTTTAAAAAAACAATGGCAAGGCAGATAATGCCGATAATGCCCGGTACACCAAATCCCGGAGCCTTCATTTCCATATACAGGGCTGCGAGTCCGATCATCATGAGGATAGGCGCGATCCTGCCGATAAACCTCACCATGGACTCGGACCAGCTCTGCTCGATATGGATCACTTCATAATTTTCGATTCCCATCTGTCCCAACATGTCAGCAATGCTGTCCGCCGTCATTTTCGAAAAACCCAATTCCACGGCTTCTTCGGCGTGCATAGTCAACAATTCGCCTTTTTCGACAACTGTTTTCTTTAACGTAATCTTCTGCTTTTCCTCGTCTGTGAGGTCGGCATAATCACTGGCATCCATCAATATCTTTTTGCCATCGATCACCACCTCGTAAATTTCCTTGTCCAGCGAGACCATGGCCTCAGCCAGTTTCACGGGATACCCGTTTCTTTTTGCCAAAGCCCTGAATTTCGCACGAATGGGTGACTGGAATTTTTCACCCAGCATTTCAGGCCCTTCCTGGGAATAAGTGATCGGTGCACAGTCACCGATGGTTGTCGCCGGTATCATCACAAGTTCTCCACAGGAAAGCGCAATCAGCGCACCGGCGGATATGGCTTTTTTCTCCACAAAGGCAATGGACTGATTTTCAGGAATCTTTAAAAACGTATCAACGATTTCCAGCGCGGAATCCACACGACCGCCAAACGTGTCAATGTTCGCCACCACGATTCCGTCCGGGTCTTTGGATATATCCTGAACCGCCCGGTCAATAAATGCCGCCATGCCGGGATCCACTTCACCGGAGACTGAGATAACATACACGGCCTGTTTCGATGCCGGCGCTTCAGAATCGGCGAAACCAATATCAACAGGAGAAAAAACAACACCCAGGGCCAGCGTTAACAGGATAAAAATGCCCAAAGGAATCGGCCCGGTATTTGAAAATTGTCTCATCTAAGCGCCCTTAAGCAAAAAAAATCTATTGTTTCAAAAAGTTATAAACACCATTAAAAATACTATGCCAGCAGACTAGTGTCAAGCTGAAACCGCACCCGCCATGTGGATAACCTGTTCTCTTTGATATCCGATTTCAGCCGAATCAAAAAACTTATATAATGCCTGAACGGAAAGTGCCGAAATTATCACTTTTCTGTCATCGAGGGAGGCACGACGTCAAGCAAACTCATTAAAAGCAGGGGATTACTTCGTCGTTCGTTCCCTCCCTGCCAAGCCGAAGGCATGGCTCGTAATGGCAACTTGGATTCAGAGGTTTTCGTTCAACCACTATAATAAGATATCATGTTTGATTATTCTGTAAAATGTCAAATTCAGATGACCATCATACTTGACTTTCTCTTAATCCTAGTTTAACATTAATCCATAATAACCGTAGGGGGTTAGATTGAAAATTACAGATCACCTGAAAAAGGAAAACATCTTTTTAGATGCTATGCTGGATAATAAGCCGGATGTATTGAAATACATTTCCGATGTCTGCGCGCACAACGGAATCATTAACGATCCGGAAATATTATATAACGGCCTTATCCAGCGGGAACAAACCATGAGCACCGGCGTGGGGAGCGGCATCGGATTTCCGCACACAACAAATTCGGAAACCCGCCATGCCAATGTGATTTTAATTCGCCTGGCAAAACCCATTGATTTTGAATCGCTTGACCATCAGCCGGTGGACATTATTTTAGGGCTGATCTTTCCGGATTCGGACCCGGGCATCCATGTCCGCATGCTGGCCAGGGTTTCCCGCCTGTGCCAAAACCCCGACTTTTTAAGTGCCATCAAACAGGCCGAAGATGCCGATCTCCTGATTGAACAGATTAAAATCATTGAAAACAGTACAATCTTTCATTAAAACAGCATCTGCCAATCCATCAACTCTTTTGCCATAAGGCTGAATAACCGTGTACCTTCTCTTTGCCGTTATTGAAAACGAAGACCTTTTAGACGACCTGATCACAGGCTGGATGGATCTGGGGATTGGCGGTGCAACGGTGATCGAAACCACTGGAGCCCTCCAGCTGATCACCCAGCATATCCCCATTTTTGCAGGATTACGAAGCCTTACCAGCGGTGGCGGACGTCATAATAAAACTATATTTACCGCCATTCAAACGGATGAACTCCTGGATTCAGCTGTTTCTTTTCTTGAAAACCTCTGCCAAAAATCGGAAAAACCCCACCAGGGGGTATATTTTGTAACACCGCTTTCTCACTTCGGACGCCTTGGAATCAATCATACCCCCTGACCAGCCGGCGAGATATAAAAATTATAAAACTCCCAAATTTATAATTGACGTTCCCCGATCATGTGTTAAATTACTTATAAGTAAACATTGTTCCGGTTTCTAAACCAAATTTCGACCTGTCAAAATACGGAGATCGATCTCATGACCACGAGTTACTGGCCGGACGAATATATCGACAAACGGCGCACCGCCGAAGAAGCCATGCAAATAATCCGTTCCGGTCAAAGGGTATTTTTCGGCTCTTCCTGCGCCGAACCCCAGCACCTTGCCAACACCCTCATTCAGATGGCGGATCATTTTTCCGACCTTGAAATCGTCAGGCTCATGAGCCTGACAGACTCCCCGATCACCAAACTGGCCAATGAAAACCCCCATGGCAATTTCAACATCCGGAATATCTATCACGGGTCCGCGTCAGCCACGCATCTTGCGCCCAGCAAACCTTACATCACACCGATTAACATTTCAGCGGTACCCGGGTTATTTTTAAAACGACAGTTACCGCTCAATGCCGCCTTTGTTCAGACTTCTCCGCCGGATGACTTCGGATGGATGAGCCTGGGTATTTCAGTAGATATCTGCCTGGCTGCCATCCAGTCGGCAGATCTGGTCATCGCTCAGGTAAACCCGAAAATGCCGAGGGTACTGGGCCAGAGCTTTATCCATGTGAATGATGTGGACGTAGTGGTTGAAAAAGAAGAAGAACTACTGACCATTGACACCCTCCCGGAATTTGAAACCGCCCATAAAATCGCCCAAATGATTGCCAACCTCGTCGAAGACGGCTCCACCTTTCAGCTGGGACTGGGGGCCACCCCCAAGGCAATCCTACTGGCCCTGGCAGACAAAAATGACCTGGGGGTCCATACCCAGTTTATCATCAACGGTATCATGGACCTGGTCTCGGTCGGCGTTATCACCAACAAATACAAAGGAATCCATAACGGCAAGCTGGTGGCCAGCAATGCGGTGGGCTCAAAGAACCTGTATGAGTTTATTCATGATAACCCGTCCATTGAATTCTATCCATCGGATTATGTCAATAACCCCGGTATTATTGCCCAGCACAATAAAATGGTGGCCGTCAACATGGTCATGGAAATGGACCTCACCGGTCAGGCCGCAGTGGATGCCCTGCCCAACAATTATTTTGCAGGCGTTTCGAGCATGATCGATTTTGTCAGGGGATCGGCCCTGTCTAACGATGGAAAATCGATCCTGCTGATTCCTTCGACATCTATTGACGGCGAAGAAAGCAGAATCGTCAGCGCTATTGACAGCGGCGGCGTGGTCATTCCTAGAGGAGACGTCTCCTATGTGGTCAGTGAATTCGGCGCGGTTAACCTTTTTGGGAAAAATCTGCAGGAACGGGCAACCGCTATGATCAGCCTGGCACATCCGAAATTCCGGGACGAGCTCTTCGCAAAAGCTAAGGAACTCGGACTGATGAGCCATGGCCGGCAGCTCAGCGAATCCCTGACAAGCGTTTATCCCGCCGGTCTTGAGGAAATAAGGAAATACGGTGACCAGGACGTTCAATTAAGACCCGCCAAACCGGTGGATGAACGGCGGATCCAGGAACATTTCTATAACCTGGATAAAAAAGATGTGGTTGCACGATTTTTTCATGAAAAAACATGTTTTATCCGAGATGATGTCGAATGCATGTTTGAAACCGATTATATTAAAAATCTGACCATTCTCGCAGTCACCGGGGAGTTTGGTTTCGGTGAAGTTGTGGGAATCGGTGCCTACATGATTGAACCGAAGAAAAATATTGCGGAAGTCGCCTTTTCTGTTACCAAAAAATGGCAGGGCAAGGGGATTGCGTCCGCGCTTCTTTTTAAACTTGCCCAGGCGGCAAAGGACAATGGAATTTCAGGGCTGGTGGCATACACCTCTCCGGAGAACTCGAACATGATCAAATTATTTAAAAAGCTGCCGTACCCTGTGAAATCCTCACTGAATGACGGGATGATGATATTAACCTGCAGTTTTACAAACCTGAATGAGCAGTAAGGAGTAAAATAAATGACTGAACATCCGAAATTTTATGACGCACATCTGGCGGAATACCAGAAAATTGCCTATATCAACAGCAAGGAACAATACCAGGAAATCTACCAGCGCTCTATTGACAACCCGGAAGATTTCTGGGCGGAACAGGCCAGAAAATACCTTTCATGGGATAAAGAATGGGATTTTGTATTAAATTATGATTTTAACGAGGCAAAAATCGAATGGTTCGGCAACGGCAAGCTCAATGCATCTTATAACTGTCTTGACCGGCACCTGGACACGATCAGAGATAAAATCGCGTATTACTGGGAAGGGGACCGGCCGGAAGACGCAGAAACCTACACCTACGGAGACATCTACGAAAAAGTCAACCGGTTTGCCGCAGTTTTAAAATCCAGAGGCATCAAAAAAGGTGACCGGATCATTATTTATCTTCCCATGATCATCGAGTTGCCGGTTTCCCTGCTGGCCTGCGCCAGAATCGGCGCGGTTCACAGTGTGGTATTCGGCGGATTCAGTGCTGAAGCCATCGCCAACCGGATTACCGACTGTGATGCCAAACTGGTGATTACGGCGGACGGCGGTTACCGCGGCGGCAAACCTGTTTCATTAAAAAACAATGTGGACGCGGCGCTAAAAAACTGCCCGAACGTGCAAACCGTGGTTGTTGTCAATCGTACCGGCGCGGACATACAGTTGGACGCATCCAAAGAGATCTGGTGGCATGAGACGGTGGCCGACCCCGGCCTGCCGTCCTATGTGGCGCCCGAGTCAATGGATGCCGAAGACCCGTTGTTTATTCTTTACACCAGTGGGAGTACGGGAAAACCCAAAGGGGTTGTTCATACCCACGGCGGATATCTCCTGTATGCGGCCATAACCACGCAGCTGGTTTTTGATTTAAAAGATAATGAAGTGTTCTGGTGTACCGCGGACATCGGCTGGATCACCGGTCACAACTACATTGTTTACGGCCCGCTGATCAACGGACTGACCAGCGTCATGTTTGAAGGCGTGCCGAGCTACCCGGATTTTGACCGGTTCTGGGCCATTGTCAGCAAATACAAGGTCAATAAATTCTATACCGCCCCCACCGCGATCCGAGCCCTGGCCAAGGAAGGCGAAGCCCATGTTCAAAAGCACGATATCTCCTCCCTTAAACTCCTGGGCACGGTGGGCGAACCAATCAACCCGGAAGCCTGGCGATGGTATTATCATCACGTGGGCAGGGACTGGTGCCCGATTATCGACACCTGGTGGCAGACCGAAACCGGCGGCCACATGCTCACCCCCATGCCGGGTGTGGCCCCCATTAAAGCCGGCTCCTGCTCCACGCCGTTCTTCGGGGTGGACCCGGTCATCTTAGATGATGCGGGTGATGAAGTCAAATTCCCCAACGAAGAAGGGCTTCTATGCATCCGCAAACCATGGCCAGGCATTGCAAGGACTGTATACGGCGACCATGAACGGTTCCGGGACACCTATTTCAGCCAGGTGCCGGGAATGTATTTTACCGGTGACGGGGCCAAGAAAGATGAGGACGGGTATTTCTGGATTATCGGCCGTATTGATGATGTTATCAATGTATCCGGGCACCGCATGGGCACCGCTGAGGTCGAATCCGCTTTGGTATTGCATAAAAATGTCGCAGAAGCTGCTGTGGTGGGTGTTCCCCATTCCATCAAAGGCCAGGGAATCTATGCCTTTATTATCCTGAAAAGCGGTGCAACGCCTTCTGATGATTTGAAAAAAGAACTGGTAATGCAGGTCCGAAAGGAAATCGGGCCCATTGCCACCATTGATGTGATCCAGTTTACCGAAGGACTGCCCAAAACCCGGAGCGGTAAAATCATGCGGCGGATCCTGAAAAAAATCGCGGCCGGCAAGCTGGATGAACTGGGCGACACCTCCACCATTGCCGATGAGTCGGTTATTGATCTGCTGATTGATGATCGGGTGGATGTTTCTGCGTTGTAATTTTGATGGCGACAAAATCTTTGCGGCTTCGAAAAAATTGGTGTCAGGTTTCAGGTGTCAGGTTTCAGGTTTCAGGAAAGAGTCATGTAACCGAAACCTGGCACCTCTTTTCTCTGTGCTCTCTGTGGTAAAAAAAAACTTTCACGGAAAGGAAAATTTACGGAGTGAAAGTCGGCATTGCCCGTGACAACAGGTTCCTGGAACACAAAACCGGTCATTTTCACCCGGAACACCCCAAACGACTGGATGCGATCTATCGAATGGTCGACCAGCATTTTGACGGCCGGCTGATCCATATCCCTTCGTCACCGGCAACCCTTGAACAGATTGAGCGGATCCATTCCCCGTCTTACGTTAAACGAATTTTAAAAACTGCTGAACAACGGATCACCAGCCTTGCGCCGGACACCCCCATCAGTGCGGACAGCTATTTTGCTGCCTGGCTTGCCGCAGGCGCCTGCGTTAAAGGCATTGACAGCCTGATGGAAGAAACGTGCGATGCCTTTTTCGCGTTTGTCCGTCCCCCGGGACACCATGCCCTCCCGGATAAGGCGTCCGGGTTCTGCATCTTTAACAATATCGCCATTGCGGCACAGTATGCCATTGACCGGTACGCGCTGGAACGGATTATAGTCATTGACTGGGACATCCATCACGGTAACGGTATCCATGACATCTTCTATGACAACCAAAAAGTGCTGTACGTGTCTACCCACGATTTGATGCTGTATCCATATACCGGCGAGATTGATCAAAAAGGCAGCGGAAAAGGCGAAGGGTACACCGTCAATATCCCCATTTTACGCGAGTTTACAGATGACGACATGATCTATCTTTACCAGGAAATACTGCGGCCCCTCATAAACGGATACCAGCCCCAGCTGATCATGGTGGCGGCTGGTTTTGACGCCCACATCAGTGACCCCATCGGCCGGTCCCGCTTAACGGAGGCGACTTACAGCGGGGTTACCCGCCTGCTGAAACATTTCAGATCTTCGGTGGAAAACCCGCCCCTGTTCTATTCGCTGGAAGGCGGTTATCACCAGCGCGCACTGGCCGAATCCATCAAAACTGTTTTAATGGAACTGACCGGCAGCCTGTCCCCCATGCCGCCGCTGTCACCGGGCCAGGCAGTAACTGATCTCGTCGCGCAGTTAAAAAAAATTCATTTACCAGACGGAGTATTCAATGATTAAAGCAAGAATACCGGCCCAGAACAAATTCGCCAACCTGAAATCCTATGAAAACTTTTTGCCTGATTTTCATTGGGCGGATATAGAAAAAGAATTTTCATGGGCTGGCACGGACCGGATGAATATTATCGCCGAGTCCATCGACCGGTGGGCCGAGGACCAGCAACGATGCGCCCATGACGCCCTGATCTTTTCAAAAGGCGGTCAGGTGCAGACCTATTCCTATCAACAGCTAAAGATCAAGTCCTGCCAATGGGCCGGTTTGCTTACAAAATACGGGTTTAAAGCCGGTGATCGGCTAATCATCCTTCTGCCGCCCTGCCCGGAAATATTTTTTGCCATGTCTGCCTGCGCCCGGATGGGTGTTATCTTCTGCCCGGTATTTTCCAGCTCCGGCTTTTATGAGCTGGAAATCCGACTGGAAAGCACCACGCCAAGGGGAATTCTCACCCTGCCGGACCTTGTGGAAAAAATATCCTATGAATTTGCCGGACAGATCCAGCATATTTTCCTGACCCAGGGACCGGCCCCGGGATTATTTTCAAATGAGGTCATGATCACCGGCCTGCCCGAACAGATGCCGTCTGAATTCGAACCGGAAATACTCTCCGGAGACACCCCGCTTTACCTGATTTACACATCCGGTTCCACCCGGCCACCCAAGGGCGTCATTCACACCCACCGGGAGATGACCGGCATGCTCGCATCCGCCAGGTGGGTGCTTGACGTCAAGCCCAACTCAGTTCTTTGGACAGACGCGGATCCGGCATGGGTGACCGGAACCGTTTACGGCGCGTTTGCACCCTGGCTGTGCGGGGTCACCTCTTTTGTCCAGGGAGATCCGTTTACGGCCGCCAACTGGTACTGGACCCTTGAGAAATTCAAGGTGTCGGTCTGGTATACCACACCAAAAATTATCCGCGATCTGATGGATGCCGGCGACGACCTGCCGTCACGGTATGACTTAAACGCCTTAAGACATATCACATGTGTCGGCGCCCCCCTGATCCCGGAACTGTTGTACTGGGTCGGGGAACACCTGAAATGTTACCCGCATGACACCTGGTGGATGACCGAAACCGGCATTATCTGTATTGCCAACCTTCCCTGCAATGACATCAAACCCGGCTCCATCGGCAAACCACTGCCCGGCATCGAAGCCGCCATTTTAGATGAAAACGGGGAACCTCTTCCGGCCCTGTCCCTTGGAGAGCTGGCGTTAAAATGCCCCTGGCCCGGCCTGACCATCGGCTTGTGGCAGGACAATGACCGGTTTCAGCGATATTTTATAGACGACAAATGGTTTCTCACCGGTGATATTGCCTTAGAGGATGAAGAGGGATATTTTTACCACCAGGGAAGAAATGATGATCTGTTAAAAGCCGGCGGCGACAAGGTCATCGGTCCGTTTGAAATCGAACAGATATTGTGCGTCCACCCGGCAGTGGCTGAAGCGGCCGTTATTTCAAAAGGCAGCGAGCCCGGCAAAGGCATATCCTATTTAAAGGCATTTATCACCCTGAAAAAAGGATATATCCAGTCCACGCGTCTAAATTATGAAATCAAGGCGTTTTTAAAGGGCAACCTGGCGCCGGATATTGTCATCCAGGATATCATCTTTTTAGACAAACTCCCCAAAACCCGAAGCGGCAAGCTTCTCCGCCGGGTTCTGCGGGCCCGGGAGCTGGGAATTCCGGGGGGGGAATCATTAAATATGCAGGATTAACGATGCCTGCGTAAAAAATTCAATTTCTGCGTTGCGCTGCATCCTTCATCACTCAACGTAGCAAGCTACGCCTCGCTCTTCAGGATTTGCGCGCCTTGAACTTGAAACTTTTTTCTTTGCCATCGGGTATTTTATAAAAATTTCGGTAGGCGAGCTACAGCTTCATCCTTTATGCCTTGAAAATGAACGAATCAAAACGTTGAGAAAACCGGGTGCAGATTCTCTTTTGCTTTTTCTAAGTAAGGTACCCGATTGTAGGCCGGATTAGCGCGTGAGCGCGTAATCCGGCGATTCAAGGTATCAGAAGTCAGGTTTCTGTTGTCAGGTTTCAGTCTTTTAGGGTGCATTTTATAAAAAAATGAACATCGAATAATGATGTCGCTCCGCTCCGCAAATTATTTTAGAAGCGAATAAAAAAAAACAATGCCGATTCTTTAATAACTATTTCGTTTACCTGCTTATCTGCTTTAGTTAAGTTGAGCTTAATGTCCCAAAATTCAGAAAATTATCGGCAGGCACGGTGGCCTGCCCTACGGGGTTTTGCAATAATCTTCGTAGAGTCGGCCACCGTGCCGACCGATCAAACTTGACTTAACTTAATCGAAGTAGATAACCATATTCGTTTATTTTCAGCGTTTTGATTCTCGCAAAAAAAATTAATTAATTCTTCTCCGCTAAAATATCATGTAGGGCGGATTAGCAAAGCGTAATCCGCCATATGTCTCAACCCGGCTCACCGACCACATGCGGTGGATTACGCTTCGCTAATCCACCCTACGCAGCTGTAAACTTATTCATTACCAATGATGTAATGAACAGTTATTTATTTTGATTTTCCGAAGCTGATTTTTATATTTGACTTTTCTCCTGAACAACGTTAATTTAACACTGTTAAACTATAAAATTTAATGCCATCAGGAGCACCTATGCCCAAAGCCATTCGAAGTCCGGAAGAAATTGAAACCGTTAAAAACGACATCCTCACGACGGCCCTGAAACTGATGTGCGATGACGGATTTGACGCCCTGTCCATGAGAAAACTGGCCACGCGACTGAAAATGACCGCCGCCAACATTTACAATTATTATAAGAACAAGGATGACCTGTATCTTGCTATACAGACCCGGGGATTTCAGATGATCGTGGACCGGTTTCAGGAAATTTATGCGTCAGATCAACCGACCCGGGAGAAACTCCATGACATGATGCACGCATATCTCAAATTCGGTGTCGGGTACCCGGATTATTATGAAATCATGTTCAGCCGGAACACGCCCAAATATGCGGACTACAAAGGGACCCCCATGGAACCCACCGCATACGTCGAAAAACAAACCGCTCTCAAAGTCTCCGAAATCACGACCCGGACGATCATGGAACTCTATGACGGGAGTGATGCGATTGACGAGAATGAAGCCTTGTACCGGACGATTATCGTCTGGAGCACGCTTCACGGCGTGGTCAACCTGTTTAACAGCCGCGTTCTGCAGGAGGTTGAAGAAGCCTCCGAAGAACTGATTTACAGATTAATCAATGACTTGATGAAGATTGCAATCAAACCGAAAAACGAAGCGTAAACGTCACTTTAATCGCTCAACAGGAGGAAACCGATGAACACCCGAGATATACAGCAACTTTTGTCCGCTCTTCTGGTCACCCCCGAAAGAAGCCTTACCGGACAAAGCTTTAAAAACATAGGGAAAAGCCTGGTATTTAATTCCTTATCCCACATTCTCCTGCAACTGATGGCGGTTCTTTTCAACCGGCGGGCAAAATTCAATCAATATCTCAAAGGATCTGACGGATGGATTAATTTTAAAATCGGGTTTCAAACCGATACCGAAAGTATCCGGCAGACAGCGGTATTTTTTAATGGTAAAATATCCGTGATTCGTAAAATCGCCGAAGACGCGGATGTGATTTTACGATTTTCAGATGAAAAAGCGCTCCTCGAAATGCTCCAGGTCACTCCGAATGAGGTGCTTGGCCTGATTTTAAAAAACCGGATGATCCTTGACGGCAACCTGGCCTACCTCCAGCTCTTTAATTATTATGTCTCTCTGCTGATGGGGAACAAGCACCAGAAAATGCTTGAAAAAGCGCATCAATCAGACATATCTGAAAGAAAGAAACGCTATGATCAATTCAAACCGCAACTTTCACAAGAGCTTATCACCAGACATCTTTACCGGATGGAAGCCCCAAACTCAGATCCGGCAAAAGACCCCGGCGTTATCTGCCTGAAAGATCCCTTTCTGGCGGAATTTGGTCTAAATGATTTCCCGCGGCTGGAAGAATTTCGTGATGACTATTTTAATATTAAACCGGAAATTTGCGCAGAACGGGCTGAACTTTTGACCCAATGGTTCAGAAAAAACGGGTTTGAAAAAGACAGCACCGGAAAAAAATGGGTGCCCGAACTCCGCCAGGCCATGGCATTTAAATTTCTGATGGAAAATAAGAAACCCATTATCCGAAAAAATGACCTGATCGCCGGAACCACGACGACCAATGACACCATCGGCGTCATTGTCTATCCGGATGCCCAGGGTGTCATGGTTTGGGGTGAACTGGGATCCATTGATAAACGGGTGTTGAACCCGTATGCCATTTCAGACAAAACCGCAAAAAAACTGCACTACGACATTTTCCCTTTCTGGGCCAAACGAAATTTCCGTGAATTCGTCAGAACCAACTTTGATTACCCTCATTGCCAGCGAATTGAAGAGCGGTGGGTGGCCTATTTTGTGTGGAAATCCGTGGGCATTTCCCATACCATCCCGGATTTCAAATCCCTGCTGGAAAAAGGAGCATCCGGCATCATTGAGGACATCACCCGCCAACTGAATATAGAGGACTTAAGCAAAGAACAGGTCATCGCCCTTCAATCCATGAGAATCACCCTTGAAGGGCTTTATGCGTATGCGCACAACCTGTCAAAAACCGCTACCCATCAGGCCAGGTCAGAAACCAGCCTGAAACGGCAACAAGAACTCATCCGCCTGGCAAACATCTGCTCCAAAGTCCCTATGCAGCCTGCCGCCACCCTGGACGAAGCCGTGAACCTTCTCAATATCGCATGGGTGGCATTAAACCTTGAAAATGCCAATACCGGATTTTCCTTCGGACGTCTGGATCAGCTGCTGCAGCCGTTTTTTATCATGGATATGGAAAAACTGGAAACAGATAAGGAGAAGGCCGCATATATCAAAACCGCCATTGAACTGATCGGTTCACTGTTTCTTCGTTTTTCAGATCACCTGCCCCTGTCACCGGATATCGGTAACTACCTGTTCGGGGGGGCGTCTTCCACCCAGGCGCTCACCATCGGGGGCATGACACCGGACGGTAAAGACGCGGTCAATGACATGACCTATATCATGTTAAAAGCCGCCGAGATGCTCGGTCTGCGTGACGTGAACGTCAACGCCCGCTTTCACCCGGATGTCAACAGCAGCACCTATCTGAAACGGCTGTGCGAGGTAAATATCATCACCGCCGGCACCCCGTCCATGCATAACGACAAGGCGGTGTTTGAGGCACTCAAACAGCATGATTATCCGGTTGAAGATATGCGCGACTGGTCCGCCACCGGGTGCGTGGAGCCGACCATCTCCGGAAAGCATATGGGCCATACCGGTTCTATTTTATTTAATATGGTAGCGCCTCTTGAGATGGCGTTAAACAATGGGTCCCACCCGCTGATGAACTGGGACCCGGGCCCGAAAACAGGCAGCATTGAAAATAATAATTTTAAATCCTTTGATGACTTTTTTAATGCCTATGCCGCGCAAACAAAATATTTAATCCGCCAGGCGGTGGAATTTAACAATATGCTGGCCGAAGCCCATGTGGCCTACCGCCCCACACCGCTACTGTCGGCCATGATGGCCGGGTCCATTGAGAAGGCGGCAGATGTCACCAAAGGCGGGGCCAAATACAACACTTCCGGCACATCCAATATCGGTCTGGCCGATGTGACAGATTCCATGATGGTGATCAAACAGCTGGTGTTTGAGGAAAAATCAGTCTTGTTTACAAAACTTAAATCAGCCCTTGACACCAATTTTGAAAACGACCCGGCCCTGCATGCCATGATCATGAGCAAGGTCCCCAAATTCGGGTCCGGCAGTCCGGAAACCATTGACATGGCCAACCGGATTGCCCGCATGGTGCATGCGATTCACCACAGTCAGAGCAATTATCGGGGCGGGAAATACACCACCGGGTTCTGGTCCATGTCCCAGCATGTGGCCTATGGGTCGCTGTCCGGGGCCTTGCCCTCCGGACGTCTTTACGGCAAGGCCTTCACGCCGGGACTCACCCCGCACCCGTCAGCATCCAAAAGCTTTTTGGACAATATCCGGGACGTGGCTCAGCTGGATCCTGAAACCATGGACAATAATATCGCGTTTAATGTAAAACTGAATTTAAGCCCGGAAGACACCCGGGAAAAAAGCGTGGATATCATGGCGTCCTATGTTCAAACCTACTTTGACATGGGCGGCATGCAGCTCCAGTTTAACGTGGTGACATCGGAAACCTTAAAAGACGCCATGGCCAACCCGGAAAACTACAAACACCTCATGGTTCGGATCTCCGGGTATAACGCCTATTTTACCATGCTTAATAAGGAAATTCAGCTGGAGCTCATTGAGCGGGCAGAATACGCAACATGATGAATAAAGCAGGGGTCGGGGGTCGGGTCAGCGGAGATCTGGTTTTCTACTAAAAAACTTAATATCCAACCCGGAAAAGCTATCAAAAATTAATTAAAAGCTAAACTTTGAACATTCAACATCGAAGACGGATATCGCTTCGCTCTATGATTCATAATAAAGGGAACTTAAGAAATAATCAGGCTTCAATAAACTAGATATGGATGGTAAAAAATAAAACAAAAAAAATCGACAGAATACCTTTCTGGAAGTTGAACGTTGGATGTTCGATGTTGATTTTCTCAGGTAGTGCCTCATTCTTCGAGACTCAAGCGCCTTGAACTTGGAACGTTTTACACAGCCATAAGTTTGTAGGCTGGATTAGCGCGTGAGCGCGTAATCCGGCAGAACATGGTGTTAAGTGTCAGGTGCCGGAATAATTTGGTTACCACTCTGTTCCGGCAAATTTAATGCAGCCTTTTTTTTCAAATCCTGTTTAATTCAAGTTGCTCCAAACAATTTGTTATGCTAACAAATCAATTGTTTCAGGAAATACAAAAAAACTTACAGTTTGAAGAATTCCATGCACCTTGAAATCACTTCAGAGATTTTTCAGGTCGGCGGGTCAGGATATACCGCCCCCGAGGACGCGGCCATCTATTTAATCTGCTTTAACGAAAAATCCGCCTTAGTTGACGCGGGTTGCGGAAACCGCCTGGACCGGCTGTACGGCAATATCTCCGAATGCAATATCAACCCCGAAACCATTGAATACCTGCTGATCACCCACTGCCACTATGATCATACCGGAGGCGCGGCAAATGTCTGCAAGGATCTTTCCTGCAAAACAGTGGCCCATAAGCTGGACGCCCAATACCTGGAAAAAGGCAACAACACAGTGACCGCAGCCGACTGGTACGGCTCAAGCATCAAACCCTTTACAGTGGATCAGAAAATTTCCAACAAACAAACCGACATCCTGCTGGGAGATAGAAAAATTACCGCCATCCACACTCCCGGTCATTCCCCCGGTTCCCTGGTGTTTCTAACCGAATCCGACGGCAAAAAGGTGTTGTTCGGCCAGGATGTTCACGGACCGCTGGCACCGGGTTTAAAATCCAACCGCAAGGATTACATCGCCTCTCTGGAAAAAATGATCTCCCTGGATGCGGATATTCTGTGCGAAGGACATTTCGGGATTTACACGGGAAAAAATAAGATCCGGAAATTCATCAAATCCTTCTTATAAAGCTGCATAAACTTTTCAAGGTTTAAAGAGGCATTATGAATATTCCAATACCAAACAAAAAAGATTGCATACCCGCTTTGTAATTGATAATCTTTTATAAAAGTTACATTCAACTTCCATTTCACCTGACCGACATCTCTACAGCCTTCATCTCCATTGTTTACCAATATCAATTTCAGATGTGCCTGACAGTGAGATCCTTTCCATGAAATTCTATTGGGGAACCGGAAGTCGTTGATCAAGCATCAAGTAACGAATATCCATGATTTGAAAATTTAAAAGGATTCCCAAAATGAGAATCAAAGAAATTGTATTTTCAAAATTAAAACGATTGTATTTGGTGGATTCAAAAAATGACATTGCCGAAATCGGAGAAATGCTGAAAGATCAGCTCCATGACATCGCCGATGTTTTTTTTAATGAGCTTCTTAAGATCCCGGAAACATCTATTATTCTGAAAAATACGAAAATTGACATAAACCTTCACAACACCATAGCCGACTGGATAGGATCTATTTTTACAAATTATTCAGAAGCAGAACTCGAATCGCTGATTGAGCGTCAAAAAAGGATTGGAATAGTCCATGCCACCATCAATGTCAACCTGAATTACTTTAATCACGGCATCGGCATTTTAAAGGATGAAATTTATCGACGCATGCGAAAAAAGATATCGGATGTTCACCGTTTCAGTGAAGCCGTTCTTATTGTCGGCGAATTGTTTGATATATATATTTCCATTATTTCAGAAAGTTATTTTTTCAATGAACTGCTTCATGAGAGCAATCAGCTTTCGCTGAAAGTAAAGGGATTGACACAAAATACAGCCATCGAATGTGAACGTCTCCGCTCCATGCTCATGGAATGGTCACGAAACGCACTGATGTTCCTGTATCAGTCTCCTGAAATCAACGTTAAAAACATTCCTCATCTTCAATATTCTAATTTTGGACTATGGGTGATTTATAAGTCGGATTTTCTTTCACACCCGTTAAATGTTTCCAGTGAGCTGAAACAACACATCTCTGAAATTGATAGTGCCCTGTTTCAGGCCGTCAGATTCCGAATGAAAAATAAAAAAGATAAATTTGCCAATGCGGTGACGATCTTTAATGACGCGGTGACAAAATCTTCATGGTTCATATCTACCATTGTCGACCAGGCAATTGAAATTGACACCGGCATGGATCCGCTGACCCGGCTCTTTAACAGGCGCTATTTAAGCACCATATTACGACGGCAGACGGAAATCTGCAATAAACAGGGTTTGCCGTATTCAATTTTACTGATTGATCTGGACCATTTTAAAAAGATTAACGATGAATTCGGACATGACGGCGGAGACAGGATTTTAGAACAATTTTCAAAACTGTTACTGGAATCCGTCAGAGCCAGTGATTTTATATTCCGTTACGGGGGAGAAGAATTTCTGATTGTCATGGGGAATGTGAACCAAAACGAAGCCATCATAGCTTCGGAAAAAATAAGAAAAAAATGCGATAAACACATCTTTAAACTTACCAACAATAAAAACATCCATTTAACCTGCAGTATCGGGATTGCAGTACACGATGGCCATCCGGATTACAATCGAATGGTGAAAAAGGCCGATCTTGCTTTATATGATGCCAAAAATCAAGGGAGAAACAGGGCCATCTTCATTGTTGAGAATAATGAGGCCGAACAATTCCGAACACTCCATTAATTATTCCATGTCCGATACCGGTCCTGCAGCACCTATTGAAAACAACTGCCGACGCACCCATACCGTGTGTCCGATTTCTGAAACTCGGCAGCAGGCCATTTCTCATCCTTTTGCCCATTTTCATCCATCCACAGGGTCTTTTCGTTAAAATATTTGATGAGCAGTGCTTCCCGCCAAAGTTTTAAGCATTATCTCAACTCTATGGTTGAATTCCAATCATTCGGGTGCTAATAATTTTAATTAAAAACAATTCGATATTGTTCCGGCTCCCGGCCGACGATCGGAACATGGATGAATTTTACGGCATTTTAGATAGTTATAACAGATGCTAATTTTCCATCTATCAACACGATTTTATAAATATCATAAAAATATGATTAAAAAATGAAACCCCGATTTGAAATAATAACTGAAGCAAGAAAAATCCTGAAGCTGCCGGAATCGGCCACATTGGAACAAATCAAGAGAAATTATAAACAATTAATTAAAAAATGGCACCCGGATAAAAATTTATCCAACCAGGGGCTTGCTGAAAACAAGACAAAAGAAATCATCCAGGCATATAAGATCATCGTCCAATATTGTGATCATTATAAATTTTCATTTACCCGGCAAGAGATTGAAAAATATTTAAGCGACCGGGAAAGATGGTTCAAACAATTTGGCTGTGATCCGATCTGGGCCAATGAAAATGAATAAGAAATCAATTAACGATTAAAAAAATCCGCCGCCGGCTGTTTATTTTTATGACTTTTCTCATCATTCTCCGGGCGCTCTGTGGTGAAAATGTCTTTTCTTCGAATCTATTGCAGTTCACCATTGCAAACTTAATAACCTTAGAGGAGGAAACAATTATGGCAAAAATGACTGAACGCATGATGGAACTGTTTAACAAAGTGCCCACCGCCGTACTTTGCACGGCAACCGGAAACGGCGTTCCCAATGCCGTGCCGGTGGGGGCCAAAAAAATCATTGATGACGAGGCCGTCCTCATTTCCGACCAGTTTCTCAACAAAACCCTGGCCAACCTGAAAGCCAACCCCAACGCAGCAATCACATACTGGGAAGGACATGAAGGATATCAGCTCAAAGGCACCGTCACCATTGAAACATCAGGAAAACGGTATGAAGAAACAGCGGCCTGGATTGAGGAACTGGGCAACAAGGCCGGATTCCCATTAAAATCAAAAGGTGCTGTTATTTTAAAGATCGATGAAATTTTCGGCCTGGCACCGGGACCAGGAGCAGGTAAAAAACTGGCCTAAACCGTATATCCGTTTTCTTGAAGAAAATATCTGCTATTCGATGGAGCATCGTGTCGCGTCAACTCTGTTCTGATGCGACACTATGGTTTCAACATTAATTTTTCAGACAAAGAAGGAGAAGCTTGTGCCTGAGGAATTTAAAGCGGGTTGCGCCCGCCCCACCGGGGGACCGGTTGGTGAAACGGTAGAGAAGGAAGAAACAATTATCAAAAACAAACCAAAGGAGATTCAGCGCATGATACAAGTCGGTAAAAAAGCACCGGATTTTTCAGCTCCGGCGTATCTGAACGGCAAATTTGTTAATATTAATTTGTCCGAATATCTGGGCAAATGGGTGGTCTTGTGTTTTTATCCAGGCGATTTCACATTTGTCTGAGCCACTGAAATTTCAGCAGTTGCTGAAAAATTTCCTGAATTCCAGAAACTCGGCGTTGAAGTGCTTTCCATGAGTATTGACAGTGTCTTTGTGCATAAAATGTGGGACGATTATGAACTTTCAAAAATGGTGGACGGCGGGGTTCCGTTTCCCATGATGTCGGATGCCGGCGGAAAAGTCGGGTCCATTTACGGTGTATACGATGACGATGCGGGCGTGGAAACCCGGGGCCGGTTTATTATTGACCCGGATGGCGTAGTCCAGGGATTCGAAGTCCTGACACCGCCGGTGGGCAGGAACGTCAGTGAATCTTTAAGGCAAATTCAGGCCTTTCAACTGGTCCGCGAAAGCAAGGGCACGGAAGCCACCCCGTCCGGGTGGAAACCAGGCAAACTGACCTTAAAGCCCGGTGTCGACCTTGTTGGAAAGGTATGGGAGGTTTGGAAAACAAGCATGGCATTTGACTAAATTTTTTAGGTGGATAGTCTGAAGGTAGAAGTCTGAAGGTAATAATGCGAACAAATTTTTTTGATGAAACCGATTGTTTTTCCCTTCAGTCTTCAGCCTTATACCTTCCACCTAAACACCTGATCCAAAACATAGGAGAAACAATGAGTGACAACCTGCACGAACTTGAATCCTTTATTGAAAACTGGCCGGACTCTCCGGAACAAAACAAACAGACATTTATTCGCTTAAAAAAATCCCTGGAATCCAAACCCGGGGTGATTTTAGAATTTATTCCCCGGCCGGAAGTCACCTATTCCCTTCGGGCAAAACATGAAAACCAGACAGGTAAACCGTTGTTTGCCATGATGGATGTAATTGAAGACTCCCCCCGCTGGCTGTCGGTCTGCTTTTACGGCGAGCTGATCAATGATCCGGATGAATCCGGCGATTACGTGCCCGAAGGACTGCTCGGCGAAGACGCCATCTGTTTTGACCTGGAAGAATTTGACGAAGATGCTATCCGATATGTGGAAACGAGGTTGGACGAGGCATATACCAGCGCATCCAAGGCTTAAAGGAAAGAATGGCAACGCCTATTTTTTTACTTTAAACAAGGATATGCAGCTGGACTCATTGAACGGGCGGGATACGGGATGTAAAACATACGCGCTTAAATGATCAGTTCTTCATTCTACGGTATTTGAACTGTCAGAATGGAGAACTGCCCGCTTATCAAATATTAATACCATTTTGAGAACTCCGCCAAATATATTATCATATCAGCCGTTTGAAGGTTTTCGAAAAACGTGATATATCCAACCGATGCGTAAAAACAGAAATGGTACAATTTCCGGCACCCTTCACAGCATCCAGGCATCGATCCGTTTTGCTTTTTCTCTGCTTTCAACATTCAAAGAGCCGTGGTCGCCTGAGAAATCAGAGTCATTCATGCGGCAGGGGATCGAGAATCGGATTAAAAACTTCCTTGACCTTTGTGATTCTCAAATCTTTGCAAACAACAAAAATCCATATCAAAGCCTCTTTGACCATGCGGGATACACAAGGGAAAAACTGGCCTCCAAAGTAAGATGTCAAGGTCTGGAGGCCACGCTATCTGAACTTGCAGCTGAGGGCGTCTACCTTGATATCGAAGAGTTTAAAGGCAAAAAACCGGTTATCCGCCCGGGCCTTCATATGACTGTCGATGCCTCGGTCTTCGATATTATCAAGGGACCTTCTTTAACCCTTAAAAGCAGCGGTTCAAGGGGGCCCGGCCGGACCCGGATCGGAATCCATGGACTCAGCCTGCTGGCTTCCAACATCCCGCTGATGCCATCACTGTCCGGCGTGAGCACCCCGCCTTGACCCGAAGTGGAAAAATCCTGACGCTGCGCAACATCAGGAAAGGAGTATCTGCTTGAAAAACATGCTTATCCGGAAGGCGACCCCGAAAGATGATGAAAGGGTAAAGGCGCTTTGCCTCACAGACAACCCAAAGGATTTTGTACCGGGAATCTGGCCGGTCTGGATGGCCGGCAAAAACACGACCAATCTGGTGGCCGTAGCTGACGGCCGCATCATCGGTTGTATCTATGGTGAGATCATCTCCGGTCATGACGCCTGGGCGCAAGGACTCCGGGTTCATCCAGATTTCCGTAAAAGGGGTATCGGAACAAAACTCATGATGGCGCTTGAAAGTGACCTTTTTCAAATGGGTGGAAAAGATATATATGCGAACATCGGCGCATTCAACGAGGCGTCCCTTTCTACGGTACTCAAATTGAAATGGCGAATTGACACTCATTTCATCCGACGGCGAAGCAAACCGACCGGCAGGCTTCAGAATCAACCCGTTCTCTTTTCCCGCGACAGGATTTTGAAACTGATTCACGGCAGCCCGATACTTGCGAGCTGTAAAAAAGTAGCGTATTTCCAGCGCGCGTATTTTTCCATGACCAATCACTATATTGATCAGGCCTTCCGTAAAAACACCATCCGGGTCTCCCCGGACGGTCGAGCATACGCGATCACCGACCTTGAAACCGATCCGGCAAAAAAAATCTGGGTGGTGGCCATGGCCGGAGAAGCGCCGGGCATCCAATGGCTTCTTGAAAGCTTTATGGGAGACGCCGGCCGCCTGGGAGTCGAACTTGTCATCGACAGCACGAAAAACCATCTGCTTCAGTCTTTAATGGATAAACTTCAATTCTGCCCGCCGGAAAAAAATGGACATTATGTGGTTGTCAAAAAGGACTTGTCTGAAGTGAACACAAATTTCTGAAAAGGCGGTTTCGTTTCCTCCTTGAATTACACCCGCGATTAAACAGTCAGTTCAGGACATATTATTATCTCATTCCCACGCTCCTCTATGGGGACGCATATCTTTGATTCAAAGAACAACGCCATCATCGGTCATTCAACCAGCACAGGCTCAAAAAAACAACCGCCCCTTGGTATGGGTTCCCATGGAAGACCGTGGAAACCAGAGAAAAAAATTCTTGAAACTGCCAATGAGAATTAGGCCTTTGGTCTGAATATCCCCCGCCCGGCATGGCCTTTTTTGTTTGAAAAAATCATACCTCCGACCTATTGTTTTTCATAATATTTCCGGTATATTAAAATTATTATAATTCCGTTGTCTGCATGCCCGTTTAATAACCAGATATCCCAAACCAGCATAATATATGAGACTACAAAATTTAAAAATAGCCATCCAAAGCCTCCAGGGTTCATATTTCTGGAAAATTTGCAGATAAAAACCATGGTACTTACAAAAAGAATGATGCCATCCCGTAAACCTTGGTACAAGGGCATGTTCAGCCAAAAAAATTAACATTTAGAAAAAAGGAAAATTGACTATGAAAGAAATCATATCAGACTTTACAAAGATCCTGTCGTGCCTATTGATGATAACCTTTTTGGGAACCCTGATATTGATCGGCCCTGCTTCATCAGCAATCGCCGATGATTCAATTGAAGCTGTAATCGACGTGAACCCGAACACATTTAACCTTAAGAGTAAGGGGAAATGGGCAACTGTTTATATTGAATTTCCGGATACCTGCACAACCGATGTCGGACAAATCGATGTGGGCAGTGTAATATTAAATGTAAACGGATACGACATACTCGCGGAAACCAGACCGTCTGGAATCGGAGACTATGATCATGATGGAGTGCCGGACCTGATGGTCAAATTTGACAGACAATCTTTACAGTCCCGTATGTTTATGGGTTCGGAAGAATTGGTCATCAGCGGAACAGCCGATGGCGCCGATTTCATGGGATCCGATACAGTGTCCGTCAAAGCGAAAGGTATAACGTCTACCATTTTACAGACATCCGACATACACCACCATGCGAGCGGTGCCGGTGCTTATCTGGATTATACCCCGGATGGCGGAGAAAACGATGTCGTCCGCGGAGGCTTTGCCCGGATGGCAACGATTATCGGTACAGTCCAGGCAACGCAGGAAGCCGCAGGAATCGATGTACTCACACTGGACTCAGCCGATTGGTACATGGGTACAACCTATGACATGACCGTATCTGACCCCATTATTCTAAGATTTTTTCAAGCCATGGGGTATGACGCCACCACCCTGGGCAACCATGAATTTGACTGGACCCCGGACGGCCTTGCTCTGATTCTGGGAAATGGCATTGGAGCCGGTTTTACTGTTCCTGTTGTTGCGACCAATACCATCTTTGATGATGATCCGGCAGAAACCGGCGATGACCTCCTGAAAACCCTGAAGACTGCCGGCTATATCGTGGAAAAGCTTATTATTAACCTGCCCAATTCCGGTCTTCGCGTCGGTATTTTAGGGCTGCTGGGGCCAAATGCAGACCAGGATGCGCCGGTGGCGCCGCCGGTCACATTTGATCATGATTACCCGTTTATACAGGCGCGCGTGGATGATCTTCGCAACAATGACAAGGTTGATTTTGTGGTTGTACTTTCCCACGGCGGCGTTGAAAATGATGGTACCGGTGATGATGCGGATCTTGCTGAAAATGTGACCGGTATTGATATCATCGCGTCCGGGCATTATCACACGGCTACACAGAATGCTTTAATAAAAGGAGATTCGAATACCATTATCTTTTCTCCCGGCGAATACGGAGAATATGTAAGCAGACTTGATTTTACCTATAATGAGAAAATTGGCCGCATTGTTGGTTTTGATTTTGAACTCATGGCCGTAGACGACACGGTAGTAGGTGACCCGGCCATGCAGGGGATGGTTGCCTACTATAATGGCGAATTGGATACAGCGCTGACTCCGCTGGGCGTTACACTGGCAACCCCCATCTCATCAACCACGTTTGATCTTACGCTTGATTCTCCGACACCGTATACCGGCATCACCGGACTCGGCAGCCTGTGCGCGGACTCTGTGCGTAATGTGTGCAATGCGTTGGCGCCGTTTAACTTCGGGACCCTTGTAGATGTCGGCATTGTGGCAAACGGTGTGATCCGTGATCCGCTACTTAAGGGGAATACGGGAGTCATCTCATTCACGGACGTGTATAACTGCCTGCCCCTGGGTGCTTCTCCATACCAGCCGTCCCCTCCGGGATATCCGATCGTGGCGGCTTATTTCTTAGGCTCGGAAATTACGACTCTCTGTGAACTTTCACTCTCTGTTTCCCAGGCAATCGGCAATAATTATTACCTGAACCTGTCCGGCCTTCAGATAGATTATAACCCATTGTTATGGCCCCATGGAGTGCAGGCAGTTCGGGTTTACAGTCCTGCGGATCCTCTGTGCCTAGGTGCTGCAGGTGGATTTCCCGCTCCTGTCGACATTGTTGACGGTAATTTATACCATATTGCCGTGGACCTCTATGCGTTGCAGATGATGGGTGTGGTGAATGCTTACCTGCCGCTATTCGGTCTTCCGCCCATCTATCCACGGGATGCCGCAGGAAACATTCTTGATCTGAGCGATGGGACACTTGTTGGGAGCCTTCGTATCGACGCCGACGGCACTGGACAGGAGCTTAAAGAATGGATGGCGCTGTTGAATTACCTGCCGACATTGGGCGGAGTTCCGGCCGGTGTTTACGACAACACCGCTGGCGGCGCGGTAAACGGACGAGTCCTTTTACTATGGTAAACCTTGAATCTTTAAACCACAACATTTAACCAAAGGCAGGGTCGTTAGCGACCCTGCCTTTTTAATGGGTCACATATCTACTGATTCCCAAACCCGTTCTGCGCCCCGCAATCCGGACAATCCCAGGTAATTCCGTTGCAGGACATGCCCCAGATATTTTCATTCATGCACACCTGACAGATGGCAAAACCGCACCGGCAGGTCCAGGAAAACGGGGCAATCTTTCGGCAGCAGTGGCAGGTTCTGTCTTTTGTCCGACGCCGGCGTTTTCGCCGCTGACGGGAATCACTTGTACCAGAAGATTAAGAGTAGGATTACGATTACGAATTGTTCAAAGCATAGCCTGATATCTAAGATTGAAGTCTCCGATACGATCGGAACGGTAAAGTCCCATGCCGACATTAATCGGATCAACATTGCCGTATTCATTTCGGATCTCCTTCAAGAACACCGTGGCTGTTTTCATAAAAGGTGATGGTAACCGGAAAATATCTATCATATCCCCATATTCAAAAATTATTTGTTTTTTGTATTCATTGCATAGTAAATAAATATTTGGTGATATTTTGCCTGAACTTAATTCATAAACATAATTATTAATTTCATAAAAATAAGGAGAAACCCCGTGTTACTATTAAACCCCAAAAAATACCAGGACAGAAATTATCCTGACGGGCGTTCAAAGGAAATCATGCTCAAAACCATCGAATGGTTTGAAAACAAAGGGCTGAAAAAAATGAAGGATGATTATTTTGCAGCGGAATTCACCTATGATTTTGCAGAATTCATTAAAAAGGAAAAAATATTTGAAACCCTTTTCCTCCCCAAGGGATATGGAGACAACGACCAGTATTACAGCACATATAAAATGTTCGAATTTTCCGAAATCTGCGGATTTTACGGAAGCGCCTACTGGTATATGTATCATGTGTCCACCCTGGGCCTGGACCCGGTCTTTTTAGGAGACAATGAAGTTCTGAAGCACAAGGCGGTTGAAACCCTGAAGGAAAACCCGCTGTGCGCATTTGGCCTTTCTGAAAAAGAACGCGGGGCGGACATCTATTCATCCGACATGAAACTTTATCCCCAGGAGGACGGAACATACCTTGCCCGGGGAACCAAATATTACATCGGCAACGCCAACGAAGCCGACGTTATCACGGTTTTCGGAAAAATTGACGGCACGGATGAATATGTCTTTTTTGTCGTGAACTCAAAACATGAAAAATACGAATGCATCCAGAATGTCATTCACGCACAAAATTATGTTGCTGAATTTGCCCTGCATGATTACCCCATCACGGACGCGAATATTTCTGCAAAAGGGTCGAAAGCATGGGATGACATGCTTAACACTATCAATATATGCAAATTCAATATCGGTTCCGGAGCCATTGGAATTGTCACCCACTCTTTTTATGAAGCATTAAATCATGCGGCACACCGGAATCTTTACGGAAAAGACGTGATTGACTTTCCCCATGTCAAACGCCTGTTTGTGGACTCGTTCTGCCGGCTGGGGGCCATGAAACTGTTCGGCCTCAGGGCCACGGATTACATGCGGGCCGCTTCTGAAGACGACAAGCGGTACCTGCTGTTTAATCCGGTCATGAAAATGAAGGTCGCCATCCAGGGTGAACTCGTCCATGAACTGCTCTGGGATATTATTGCGGCCAAGGGATTTGAAAAAGACAACTACTTCAGCCAGGCCGTCGTGGAACTCAGGGGTTTCCCGAAACTGGAAGGAACTCGTCACGTCAACATGGCGCTGATTGCCAAGCTGATCCCCAGCTACATGTTTAATCCCAAAGAGTTTCCGGAAGTACCGAGACGCAACGGCAATGAAGATGATGACTTTCTGTTTAAGCAGGGGAAAACCCGCGGATATGCCAAAACCCAGTTCCATGATTTCCGCAAAACATACGCGACTAAAAACCTGCCGAATATCGAGATTTTCAAGGAACAGATCACGGCATATGAAGAGTTCCTGATGGTTTCGGGTATGGAACTCGGTGAGCAGATGATGAATGATTTTGACTTTCTTCTGTGTGTGGGCGAAATCTTCACCATCATTGCCTATGGCCAGCTGATCATCGAAAGCGCGGCCATGGAAAATATTGATGATGACCTGCTGGACCAGATCTTTGATTTCATGGTCCGGGATTTTTCCGCGTACGGTCTGGACCTGTACGGCAAACCGTCAACCACTGAAAAACAGCAGGCCGCATGCCAGAAAATGATCAAACGGCCGGATGCAAACATGAAGCGG
>JABZFM010000040.1 GCA_014237465.1 Desulfobacteraceae bacterium
TAAACGATTCGTCCGTCAACCCGGTGTTATCCGGATTATCCACTGTTTCCAGTCGATACAGATCATCATAGGCAAAATTATACGCCCCGTGTTCCGTATTTTTGGTCTGGATATTATCCATTTTATCATGGGTATACTGATAATGGGACGAAAGAGGAGCGAAAGAGGAGGGACGCGAAAGAGGAGGGACGTCCTTAAATATTTCAATAACTTATTGCCCCCGTCATTCGAATGATTCCAGGTGACTTTACAATCAACACAATTTGTTTCTTTAATTGCCAAAAATAAAACTGACAGAATTCCGCAAATAAATTTTATGGCAGTTAAAAATATAACAAGTAAAACAAGGGACGTCTTTAAATAACTCAATAACTTATTAAATCCTCGAATTACGGTGGTTTAGGAAGATTCATTTTTTTTTAACCGCCATTTTCTTTTTTATGGTTCCGGGGACAGGTTCCGGGGACATGATACATGATTATTCATAAAATCAATCATTATTTTTAACCCCATCCGTATATCGTTTTGTGGTTAATGTTTTAAACCGATGTACAATATCGGATAATGACATCGTAGGGGCAACCCCCTGTGGTTGCCCGTTTGTTTGTTGCCATTCATTGACCGGGCAGGTACGGGGGCCTGCCCCTACAGGGTGACGGGGGGTCGAATGAACCATGCCTATCCAGTTAGAGTCATAGAGTATCAAAGCTTGAATTATGAATTAAAACGGTCAAAAAGCTTTTTGACTGGAAGCGCCATTTCAGCCGGAAGACGTAGTGTTTGACTTCAATAGCTTTCAATAATTCAAACTTGTTTCATGCTTCATCCCGCCCCTCACAATTCGAGATCGCCGCAGCTACAAGGCGCAGGCCATGAAGCTGTGGTGTGCCACCGCGAATGGCCTGCAACGCAGTAGATGTGGCGATCCCGAATTGTGAGTTAGATGCGGCCGCCGCTCCAGCGTAACTTTGTCTTCAAAATATCAAAATAGTTCTGATCCGGAAAACTGATAATTTTAACCGGATGCGGGCTCTTTGAGATTAAAATTGTGTCCTTATCACTAATTTCAATAACTTTTTGACCGTCAAATGTTATAAAAATATCGGTCGTTTTTTCAACCAGCCTGATTTTAATTTGAACCGTATTCGGAAGGATCATGCATCGATTCGTCAACGTAAACGGACAGATCGGGTTAATTATAATTCCCTGTACTTCCGGGTGCATAATCGGCCCCCCGGCCGCAAGTGAATAGGCTGTGGAACCGGTCGGGGACGCGACAATCAGTCCGTCACTCCGGTAAGTCGTCAGGTAATGATCGTTGATATAGGTTTCAATATCAGCCAGCCGGGCCAGTGCCCCTTTATTGATCACCACATCATTTAACACGGTTTCCCTGGTAATTTCCTTTTCTTCGCGAATAACTTTCACCAGCAGACGGGAGCGTTCTTCTATGACATAGTCATTTTCCAAAACCCGCCGGGCAGCAGAAAAAAGCTTTTCTCCGGCAGTCTCTGCCAGAAACCCGACTTCACCGAACTTGACCCCGATCAACGGAATATTATACTGCCCGACCCACCGGGAGGCGCTTAAAAAAGTCCCGTCTCCACCCAACACAAAAACGCAGAATAATTCTTTCGGGGCAGACTTATTGACCACAGTGTTTTTATTCCCCGGATCATCAGGAGAATAACTCTGGGCCCGGATCACTGAAATATTTTCTGAATTGAGCCACTTTTCCAGCGCATCCGCTTTTCGAAGAGCTTCCTCATCCTGCTTTACATATAACCCGATACTTTTCACGCTCCGGATTCCTTTTCTATATTATTGTATTGCGAATATTACCGGATAAAAACTACACCTGTTCAAATTTTTCAAAGTTTATCTTCTTGCTTGCTAATCAGCAAGTATTTTCAATAACCGGATCGACGGTTATATCCGGTGCTCCCTTTTATCCTTGAAAAATGAATATATATCAGTAAAATAGAAAAACTTTACTCTTCACTTATCAGTCATTGATTTTCTGTCAATACAAAATAATGTAAGGGACGCATTGAATGAAGCGCGAACAATGGGGAAGCCGAAGCGGCTTTATATTATCAGCGGTAGGATCGGCGATCGGTCTCGGTAATATCTGGCGATTTCCTTATATGGCATACGACAATGGCGGTGGTGCATTTCTTATTCCGTATTTCTTTGCCCTCCTGACCGCCGGAATTCCGATTCTAATACTGGAATTCGGCATCGGACATAAAATGAAAGGATCAGCCCCCTTAACTTTTGCCAGATTAAATAAAAACTGGGAGTGGCTGGGCTGGTGGCAGCTGGCCATCAGCTTTGTTATCTCTGTTTACTATGTAGTCATCATTGGGTGGGCCTTTAATTACATCTGGTTTTCATTATCGCAGTCCTGGGGGGCGAATACGATTGTTTTTTTTACGGAAAATTTTCTCGGTCTGACCGGATCACCGTTTGATTTCGACGGCATCCGAATGCCGATTGTATTCACCGTGCTGATTGTCTGGTCAATCAACTTTATTGTTCTGTATAGCGGTGTCAAAAAAGGCATTGAAGTATCGAATAAGATTTTCATGCCCATTCTCATTATTATCCTGCTTATTCTACTCATCCGAAGCGTCACCCTGCCCGGTGCATCAAAAGGGCTGGAGCTGTTATTCAAACCCGATTTCTCAAGAATCCTTGATGCCGGGGTATGGGTCGCCGCTTATGGCCAGATCTTTTTTTCACTGAGCATTGCATTTGGAATTATGATTTGTTATTCCAGCTATTTACCAAAAAAATCAGACATTGTAAACAATGCATTTATCACCGGTTTTGTCAACTGCGGATTCAGCCTGCTCTCGGGAATAACCGTGTTCGGCATTATCGGTTTTATGATGCACCAATCCGGTGGTGAGTTGCCGGCCAAATTGTCCGGCGTTTTTCTGGCTTTTGCGACATTACCCGAAGCAGTTAACCAGCTTCCGGTCATGAAAACCGTTGTGGGAATTCTGTTTTTCATCTCCATTGTCTGTGCCGGTATGTCATCTGAAATTTCCATTAGTGAAACCGTGGTATCCGGTATTATGGACAAATTTAATCTGAGCAGAAAAAAAGTGGTCATTGGTTACTGTTTGACAGCCGGCTTGTTGAGCCTTGTTTTCACAACCGGTAGCGGACTATTAATTTTAGACATTGTTGACCATTTTATTAATAATTTTAATATTGTTTTTGCCGGTTTAATTGAAGTGATCCTGCTGGGGTGGTTTTTCAACCTCAACAGTGTCAAAGATCATATCCATCCGATTTCAGATTTCAATGTCGGGGTCTGGTGGAATTTCTGCATTAAAATACTGACTCCCATCATCCTGGGCATTACAGCCGTTCAGAATTTTATCGGTGATATTAAAACGCCCTATGGAGACTATTCCTTCACAACCCTTGCGTGTTTCGGCTGGGGCGTGTGGGTTTCTGCGATTGTTTTGAGCTTGATTCTATCGTTGATTAAATGGAAAAAACCCATTATAATTACTAATTAAAGTCTTAAAAAAAGAGGTATATTTTGACGCTCGGAGCCATTTTAATGATGATGTTCGGCATCTTCCTGACCTGGGGAGGCGCTAGTGTATGCATCGCGATCGCCATCAAAAAAAGAAATATCTAATTGATTTAATGGTCTTTATTTTTTATTGACTTTCCTGCACAATTAATAGAAAATAATTAAATCTAAAAAATATTTTATGGGCAGATATCCATGTGTGGAGTCAAGTATGAATTTTAATAAAATTTTATTGTTATTTATTTCTTGTGTGTTGATAACCATTGTCCTGCCAGTCAGTGGGTTTTGTGAATTAAAAGCCATGAATGACGAAGAGATGACAGATATATATGCCACCGGATTTTCTGATTTTCAAATTAACGATCTCGGCGGAGGCATCACCGAGACGGTCGCCTGGTTTAATATTCACACCTATGAATATATCGAAATCGATTCATTAAAACTCGGTTACCATGACGAATATGACTATAAAAATCCAACCCCTAGCTTCGACTGGGATCAAGACTGGGAAAATATCACCATTGGAACAGACTATGAAGACCCCAGTACGGATTTTCATGCCGAAGGATTTTATTTTGCTGCTGAATTTGAAAACATTAATAACCCGGCCACTCGTGAGTTGAAATCCTTCAGGTTTGGATTTGATTATGTTCAGGGCGATATTTCAGCAGATTTTATCAACTTCAGCGGCACCATCGATAATTCCAACGATAACACCCCGGAATACAACGGCCACATCATGAATCTGGGACCGGTGACAATCACTGCAGATCCAGGAAATATCGGGGACGGCGGATTCGAAATATCTCTTTCCATAGATGATTATGATAAAGGCTACTGGGTCACATTTGACAGAGCTGTTGTAACACCTTAAAAAACAGCTCAAAATTTAAATATTTTAAAAAGCCGGAAGTCACACATTGTGTTTTCCGGCTTTTTTTTCACCTTTTGAGTTTTCAATATTTTAAAATGATAAAATCAGGAGTGCTGACGATGGAAAATGAAAAACTCATCAATATGCTCAACAGGGATCTTGCGGATGAACACGCCGCAATTATCCGTTATCTGATTCACAGCTATCTTGAAGGAGAAGACTCTCCCTTAGGTGCCGGCCTGCTGTCACGCGCCAGGGAAGAAATGTGGCACATGCACTGGCTGGGAATGATCATCGGAAAGATGGACGGCGAACCGGATTTAATCCCGGCTCCCTACCCCTATGATCCGACAAACCGCAAAACCATATTCAAATCCTATGTGGCGTATGAAAAAAAATTAATTCCCCATTATATGAAGGAAGCGGATTTAATTGATGACCCGCATATTAAACGGGTGCTTCAGCGGGAAGCCTGGGAATCGGAAATGCATGCAAAAAAATTCCAGCGCACCCATGACAAACTGTCGCCGGAACAGGCCCAAAGCCTTCCGGGCGAAGAGAATGAGCTGCCGGAAATTTTTGTGGAAAAACTTCAGCAGGTTGTGGCAGTAAAGTATACCCAGATGCTTCAGGCCATCCGGGACGCGTGGGTTTTTCAGGGCAACGGACTTTCCGGCTGGCAGATTATTGATTTTTCATTCACCAAAATGAAACAGCTGGCCCATATGGCCGAAGAGGTTGCTGAAAACGGATTGGAACCTCGTTTAATAAAAGGCAATATATCCACCACTACTTCCATCGGGGTTGCTCTTAAAAACAGCCTGGAAAGTGTCCAGGCGACCCATGGTCTTCATGCAGATATGAAAAATGATCCGGAAGCGCAGAAACATTCGGGTTTGATGACCAATCTGGACCTAACCCTCAAACAGGAAGCTTATGAAGCTGAAGAAATTGAGGACCGGCTTAAATAATCAACAATGCGATTGCCGCTTTTTCCGGCGGCAATCGCAATCAAACTGTGATCCCTTCAGGTGAATCCTGTTTAACCCGCATTTCTCATGAAGAAAATTGAATAAACATAAAAAAATTATTATTTCAATTGATTAACTTTAAAAATAAGGCTTGTTTAAAACAACAGTCTGTTCAGGCATGTTAAAACAAACAAATTTAATTTTCTTCACCTAAGGCGACCCGGAGCAATTCAGGAACTGCGTTATTCAGCCATTGAAGTAAAGAACTACGTCTTCAGGCTGAAATGCCTTGTTCCTGAATCGCTCCAGCTCGTGAGAAAACGGGTTGATTTCCTTCATGCCCCTTGACTTTACTTTGTGATTATTCTAAAAATTTTTGCCAGAATCAAAAAAAATATTTATCATTAATATTTGATAATTGCTAATTGATACATACGAAAAAATTTATAAAAGGAGATGTATAATTATGGCGCAATTGATTGCAGATCGCAGAGATGTGGACTTTGTACTCCATGAGCAGCTGGAAGTGGCTGAATTATCAAAAAACGAACAGTTCCAGGATTTTAACAAGAAAACAGTCGATATGATCGTTTCTGAGGCCCGGACGCTGGCCATAAAAGAAATACTGCCCACCCAACAAATCAGTGATGAAGGCTGCATATTTGACAACGGTGAGGTCAAAGTCCCGGAAGAATATCACCGGGTTTTTAAGCTGTATAATGAAGGAGAATGGCTCGGCATGATCGATGACCCGGAATGGGGCGGTCAGGGCATGCCCAGACCCATATCACTTGCCGCAAATGAATATTTTTACGGCGCTAACCCGGCGTTCATGCTGTATCACGGCCTAACCCACGGGGCGGGAAAAATGATTGAAACCATCGGCACGGAAAAACAGAAAAAACTCTATCTGAAAAAAATATACTCCGGTGAGTGGTCCGGCACCATGCTGCTCACAGAAGCCAACGCCGGATCCGATGTCGGGGCTCTGGAAACAAGCGCTAAAAAAAATGATGACGGCACTTACACCATCACCGGAGCCAAAATTTTCATCTCCGGCGGTGAACACAATATGGTGGATAATATTGTTCACCCGGTCCTTGCCCGCATTGAAGGTGCACCCGCAGGAACTAAGGGAATTTCACTGTTCCTGGTACCCAAATACCTGGTTAATGATGACGGCAGTCTCGGCGAATTCAATGATGTGGTTTGTACGGGTATCGAAGAAAAAATGGGACTTCATGGTAACTGTACCTGTTCTCTGACCCTTGGCGGCAAAGGAAATTGCATCGGTGAATTGATCGGGGAAGAAAACAAAGGCATGCGGGCCATGTTTCTGATGATGAACGAAGCCCGTCAACTGGTCGGACTCCAGGGTTTTGCCGTTTCAACGGCTTCATATATTTATTCATTAAACTATGCCCGGGAAAGAATTCAGAGCAAGCACCTGACTGCCGGAAAGGATCCGGACGCCAAAGACGTGGCCATTATTGAACATCCGGATGTCCGCCGCCAGTTGATGAACATGAAAGCCTATGTTGACGGCATGCGGAGCCTCATCTATTACGGCGGTTATGTTCAGGATATGGAAGAACTTGCCACGGATGCGGCGGAAAAAGAAAGATATGAAGACCTGACCGCCATACTGACCCCCATTATCAAGGGGTATATCACCGACAAGGCGCTTGAAGTCACCAGTCACGGTGTTCAGATTTACGGCGGCTATGGCTACATTAAAGAATATCCGGTTGAACAGTTAATGCGGGACTGCCGAATCTTCATGATCTATGAAGGGACCAACGGCATTCAGGCCATGGACCTTCTGGGACGAAAACTGGGAATGAAAAAGGGTAAACCGTTTATTGATTTTCTCGGACTCATGCAAAAAACCATTGCCGAGGCCAAAGGAATCCCTGCACTCAATCACCTGACGGAAAACTTTGAAACCGCGGTAAACCGTTTAAGCGAAACCGCCCTGTATCTTGCCAAAACCGCCATGTCGGACAATATTTTAAACGCGTTTGCATTTGCCCATCCGTTTCTTGAAACAACGGGCGATGTCACTTTTGCATGGATGCATCTCTGGAGATCCACCATTGCCATGGGCAAACTCATCAAACTTGCCGGCAGTGATGACCCGGCGGAAATCCGGGCCAAGGCGGAAAAAAACAAGGACGCAGCGTTCTACTATGGTCAGATTAAAACCGCTGAATTTTTCATCCGATCCATTCTTCCCATCACCATGGGCAAATTTAACGCCATCACGGAAACCAACGGCGCGGCGATTGACATGCTGGATACCTCATTCGCCATATAAACTGACGGATCGTTTCATTCTTTTAATCATTAATACGGGTAATGCCGAATACAAATCGGCATTACCCTTGATGGCTTCGTAAAAAGCCCAACTTCTATTTTATATTTGTGTTGCGCTGCATTCTTCGTTTCTTCATAGTACGACAAGTACGAATCATCACTGACGAATTTGCGCGCCTTGCCAATTTTTATAAGAATGTTGGAACTTTTTTCTTTGCCATCGAAATTTTTACTTTTTACGAGTTTATCAGTATGTTAAGTATTCGAAAAATCAGTGCCGCCGGCCTCACATACCGTCACTTTGCCCGTTACCGTCAAATCGTCACCATTTTATTCAAGTACGGCTTTGAAAATATTCTGGGTGCATTTAAAATCGACAAATACATTAACGTCGGCCTGAAACTAATTTCCCGGAAACGACGGGAACTGATGGATAACCATTCCCGCCCCCAACGGGTTCGAATGGCTCTGGAAGATCTCGGGCCCACATTTATTAAACTCGGCCAGGCCCTGTCCATGCGCCCTGATTTTGTTTCCGTTGAATTTATCAATGAGTTATCCAAGCTCCAGGACATGGTTCCCCCATGTGATTTTCCTGAAATAAAAGCAATCATTGAATCCGAGTTTAACCTAGAGATAGATGAAATATTTGATTTTTTTGATATAACTCCTATCGCATCCGCGTCCATCGGCCAGGTGCACAAAGCCCGTTTAAAGGATGGCCGCGAGGTGGCGGTCAAAGTCCAGCGCCCGGATCTGGACAAACTGATCGCCGTGGACTTAGGGATTATGTACCATCTGGCATCTCTGATCGAAAATAATATAGCGGAAATATCATTTATCCGACCGGTCAAAATTGTTGAAGAATTTACCCGAATTATAGCAAAGGAACTTGATTACAATATTGAAGCCAATCACCTGGAACGGTTTGCGCGGGATTTCTCTGATGACCCCACCATCCATATTCCCGAGGTCTATCGGATACTGACCTCAAAAAGGGTGCTGACAATGGAATTCATTTACGGCACCAAAGCCTCGGATATCAAAAGTCTCGAAAAAGCAGGGATCGATAAAAAGAAGATTACCTGTAATGGCGCTAATCTTCTTTTAAAACAAATATTTGACCATGGATTTTTCCATTCAGACCCCCATTCGGGAAATATTTTTATTCTGGCAAACAACGTCATTGCCATGCTGGATTTCGGTCAGGTGGGCGCGGTGGATCAGCAGTCCAAAGAAGACTTTGTTGATTTAATCGAAAGTGTCGTGCTTCAAAATCCATTCAAAGCAACACGCCAGCTTCTTAGAATCACATATTGGGACAAAAAACCGGATATCCGGCGACTTGAAAAGGAAGTCGCTGATTTTATAGGCAACCACTTGCATAAACCCTTAAAAGAATTGAATATAAGCCTCCTGATCCAGGATCTTTTAAACATTGTTTCCCGTTACAAACTGAGGATTCCGCCGGATATTTTTTTAATGATGAAAGCACTGGGCACTATTGAAGGAATTGCCCGGCGCCTGGATCCTGATTTTGACATGATTGAACAGGCGGCACCATTTATAAAACAGATCAAAATGGAGCGGGTAACGCCCCAGCGCCTTTCAGATGACCTCTACACACTTACCGGAGAATTCATTCAATTTTTCAAACAATTCCCCACGGATATGATGGAAATTTCACGTCTTATAAAGGAACAAAAGCTTTCCTTGAGAATCGACAAAAAAAGTTTAGAAACCATTCAGTCAGCAAACAATAAAACAGGCAATCGTATTTCCTTTTCAATCATCATTGCCGCATTGATCATCGGATCAGCCATTGTTATTATTGCCAAAACTCCGCCTTTTGTTTTCGGTATGTCCTTTTTGGGATTTTCTGGTATTGCCGTATCTGCTGTTATGGGTCTGTGGCTTTTTATCGGCATTGTCAGAAATGGGCGATTGTAAAGATGGTAGAAGGTTTAAGGTGGAAGGTAGAAGGTTTACTCAAAACAACCCCGTACAGCATAAATTAATCTGTGAATATTTACAAAATAATTTAAAAGTTCTGCCCTCACCCATCTCTTCGAAAAATTTTTTTTTACCTTCTGTTTTTTTCTCGCTTGACATATATGTTGTATTTTTAATATATGTATCTACTAAATGTATGGCATTAAATTAATCCTTAAATTCTCAAAATCGACAAAATGAATCACAATGAGGTTCCACCGGTCAAATTAAAAGGCGTTGGCGACAGTCTCTGGGTTTCCGTGAATCCGTCCCTGCCGGTTGAACAGTTAAAAAAAGAATTGGTCAAACCTTTTGAACGCCTCAAGCACCTGGCGATTAACGCCAGGGTCATCATTGATACGGGCAGGGATGATCAGGAAGATAATGATCAATTAATTGAAAAACTGGGCAGCTATTTAAAAGCAGAATTTCAGGTCGGCCATGTAACAAAACCCACTCCCCCGAAGCGCTCGGTGAATAAAAACAGAATCCGGCAGCAGGATATGGGAAATGCCTGGCACCACTACAGAAACGATGGTTTGCTGATTGCCGGGCGTGTTCGATCGGGCCAGAAAATCCAGGCAAAAAAGCATCTCATCATTCTTGGTGATTTAAACCCCGGCGCCGAAGTCATTGCCGGCGGGGATATTATTATCATGGGATGCCTGCAAGGCAAGGCGTCGGCCGGACAGCCGGACAACGAAGAGGCCATCATTATGGCACTGGAATTCAAACCCACACAGATTCAAATCGGCGGGTTTGTAGCTGCCGGAATAGCCGACTCATCCGGCAACCGGCCGGAATTCGCGTCCGTGGAAGATAACGCCATCATCGTCGTTGATTATATAAAAGGGAATCCGTTCAGGCGGTTAGCATGGCCGGAGGTCCGCTAGCAGTTTTAGCACCGGTTAATTTTTTAAACAGCAAATCTTTTGGCCAAAGAGGTGAAGTGTGGATGGAAAAGTCATAGTTGTAACTTCAGGAAAAGGGGGCGTCGGTAAAACAACCATATCCGCCTCACTTGGTGCGGCACTTGCAATGCAGGGAAAACGCGTCGCTGTTGTGGACATGGATATCGGTCTCAGAAATCTGGATGTAGTCATGGGACTTGAAAACCGGATTGTCTTTAATATTGTCGATATTATCAAAGGCCGCTGTAAAATAAAACAGGCGGCAATCAAGGATCGGCGAATAGACAATCTTTTTCTTATTCCTGCTTCACAGAGTGATGACAAAGATGCCATCAAACCGGAAAATATGATCTGGCTGACTAACAGACTCAGAAAAGAATTTGATGTCACGCTTCTAGATTGTCCGGCAGGAATCGAACAGGGTTTCAAAAATTCCATCGCTGCTGCCGATGAGGCTGTGGTGGTCTGCACACCGGAGGTGTCTGCCGTCAGGGATGCGGACAGAATTATCGGCCTGCTCTATGCCCAATCCATCACACCGAAACTGATTGTTAACCGAATTGTTCCCGAAATGGTAAAAAGCGGTAATATGCTGAGTCATGAAGACGTTGTTGAGGTCCTTTCGATTGATTTGATCGGACTAATTGAGATGGATGACCGGGTTGTTGTGTCCACCAATACCGGAACACCTCTGGTTTTACAGGAAGAATCCAAAGCCGGAATGGCCCTGAAACGTATTGCCTTACGGCTTGATGGACACCCCGATCTTCCCATTGAAAATCCCATGGATAAAAAAAGCTTCTGGAAAAAACTCGGTTCGAAATTCAACCGAAAAAATTAAGGATCACCCATGAATTTTAACACACTGCTGAAGAAATTAATGAATAAAAGCGACAGCAAGGATATTGCAAAAAAACGGCTTAAATTTGCACTGCTGACGGACAAGCTTGAAATTAAAACAGATACGCTGGGAAATCTTCAAAAAGACCTGGTGGAAGTTATCTCGCGATACTTTGAAATTGATAATGAATCAATCAAAATCGATATTCAGCGCTCAGAAGAATGCTCCGCACTGATTTTCAATACACCGATTATTTCAGCCCATAGACAAATGGGAATTCCGGCGGCATAATAGGGGCTCTCGCAAAAACAACTTCACATTTTAAGCGTCGATACATCCCGACTGTTATTTTTTGCGCCTTGCCATCCGGGCGTCTCAGCACTTAAAATTGTAAATTGATTTCGTGAACCCTATAACAGGGTGGCTTTTATAAATATTCGGCAAATTCGGATTGAATAAATTTATAGATATCTTCGCCAATACTAAGGCCGAGATCAATAAACTGAGGTCCGTACTTCCGTCCCGTGGGAGTACGAAACGTATCCTTAATTTTTTCCAAAAAGGAGACCCCCCTCGGATACAAAGCCATAAATTTATTAATGGGGATATTGGCATACGACACCATGGCCCAGACGGTATGGGTAAAATTTTCCGTTCCCCACCGGAATTTATCCGCATCATAGAGACAGCCTGAAAGGAGTTCGCCCGCAGGGGTTCTGCACACCTTGATGTCCCCAAAAGCCTCATGGTTCTCGATTGCCAGACAGATGTCGGTAACATCCTCTTCGGCAAAAAGATACTGCTCAAGTACTTTTTCTGAAAAAACAGCACCTTCTTTTGCATGGTTTTTATGCTTCCGCTTGATATCATGAAGCAGGCCGGCACACTGGGCCATGCGCACCCGATGTTTTAACTCACTGCCGAATCCGGCACCTTCTATTCTTTGCCCTTCGATGATTGCCAGGGTTCCGGCATCATGGGCCACTTTCCGGACATGATCCAGCCCATGACCGAAATCATCTTCAATATTCTCCGCCACATAATCATACAGTTCCCTTACTACCGGATCGGTTGAAAAAAATTGCAAAGAAGAATCGACCTGGTCCGGATAATCCTGATAAAAATCCGCTTCAGGGTATTGCTCAGCGATCCTCAACGCCTGCTTGTGAATTTTCCTATAAAGTGAATTCATTCCAATATACTCAACATATTTTTAACACGCAGTTAACCGGCAACCAATGACATCTATAAACCTGTTTTTTATCAGACATTAAACAGATGCGAAGCATTTACACCGCAAATCAATTTCTTCTCATCATCGGACAGTCCGGCTGTTTCCATTTCCTTATAGTACCTTGCCGGTTTGATCAGCGGATAATCGGTTCCCATCAGTATTTTATCCATACCTGCCATTGTTTTTGCCGCCTGGTATATTTCCGGAGAATACAGAAACGGCGATGCCGCCGTATCATAATAAATATTTTTCAGCGTTTCCTTGACTTCTTTTTTAAGCAGGGTATAGAAAAAAATCCCACCCCCCCAGTGGGCCAGAATAATTTTATTGTCCGAAAATTTTTTTGCCATATCATATATCTGCGACAGCGTATTGGGTGTCTTTCCCGGGTACTGGTACCCCACCGGCTCATTGGTGTGTATCATAACAGGCACATTTTTTTCCCGGCATAATTTCATGACCGGTTCCAGCATTTTAATCGCTTCTGCTTCAATTCCAGACTGGTAAAATGCCAGTTCCCCAACACCGGAAAGCCCACCATCAAGACATCTTTGAACCTCTTTTGCCGCGCCCTTGCTATACATATCAACACAGCAGAATCCGATTAACCGGTCCGAAAATTTATTGACCGACTCCAGAATATAATCATTATTTTTCTTAAAATATTCATCCTTTTTCCAAGGAAACCCGAATGTTACCGATTTATCAACCCCGTTTTCATCCATGGACCGAACCAGGTCCTCTGCCGTGACGAGTCTGGATTTCGGGGAATTATATAAAAGTTGAAACGGTTCTTCTCCTTTAAAATAGTTTTCACGATGCTCGCAGACATCTTTCGGAAATATATGGGTATGCACATCAATAATCATTTTCTTCCTCCGTTTATGAACAAATTACCTGTAAGAGCTTTTAACTTGACTGGTTCAATTGGTATGCTCTATATTTATTAAAAATAACGATTTTGTAAATACTATTATAATGCGTCTCTCAAATGAAAACAAACTCTCAACAAGGATTTAACAAATGAGCATGGGAACATTATTCACGCATTTCGAAGAACCGGGAAAAATTAATACTCAGCAAACACTTGAGTTTGCTTATGATCGGGGGAAAGAAGCAGGGTTAAGCGAAGTCGTGGTGGCTTCAACCACCGGGGAAACCGCCTACAAGGCGATGGAAATATTTAAAGGGTTCAAAATTACCGCTGTCACTTATCATTGTGGATTCAAGGAACCTTTTAAAAAAACCATGAAGGATGATGTTCAAAAAGACCTGGAAGTTGAGGGTATCCGAGTTGTCCAGGCCACTCACGCCCTTTCCGGCGTTGAGCGATCCATTGCCAAAAAATACACCGGGAGTTACCCGGTTCTGCTGATAGCCGATACATTAAGACTTTTTGGCCATGGAACCAAGGTCGCGGTTGAAATCACAATCATGGCCGCCGATGCCGGTGCCCTGACCGGCAATGATATTATCGCCATTGGCGGAACAGCCAAGGGAGTGGATACTGCCTTAATCGTCAAACCCGCCCACCAGTCCAATTTTTTTGACCTTCGCATCAAAGAGATTATCTGCAAACCAAGAACATTTTAAATATTGAAAAACTGATTTGTAAATGAGCTCTTCGATTGAGCGTCACGTGGTTCTCATCGCCCCGGAAATACACTGGAATACCGGAAATATCGGGCGAAGCTGCATCGGCACCGACGCATACCTGCACCTGATTAAACCGCTGGGTTTTTCCTTAGACAGCCGGGAAGTGAAGCGGGCCGGATTAGACTATTGGTCCAATGTCAAACTTTCGGTGTGGGATCACTTTCACGCCTTTTATACATCCAGTCATGTAGAAAAAAATGAAGTGGCCCTGTTTACAAAAACAGGAAAGAATTCGGTCTGGAGCCTCCCCCATCTCCAAAGACTTTTTTTAATTTTTGGATCTGAAACCAAAGGGATTCCCGAAAATATCAGAAAGCAGTTTAACGAGGAGTCCACCTATCACATCCCCATCCGCAATGAAATCAGGAGTCTGAACCTTTCAACATCGGTCGGGATCGCCCTGTATGAAAGCCTGCGCCCTTTTCCATCCTTTCATCAATGGTAAAACCCGAATTTCTCCGGACGATTGGCACTCAACAGTGACGGCAGATGCATGGGATTACCGTTCTGTCCTCAACCTCTTTCTTTAATCAGCCCCCCTCGTTTCAGATGCTGCTGATAGAACAGCCGGCTTTTTTTACCGTCACCTAATATTGATTTTAAATATTTGATATTATTTCTAATGGATTCGGTATACAGATCCCGGTCAACTTGCCATCGATATTTGAAGTGATTTGACATGTTTAACGAAATATTGTCAAAATCATATGTCAGGCGTTTTCGGGTGACATTATTATAAAACCCTTCGGTCTTCTCAAGAAGCTCTCCTTCGGAATCAAAACCGGGAATACCGGCTTCTTCAAATTCCTTAAACAACAGGATCAATTTTTCCAGGTAATGGCGGTCCGCCATCTGGGCTAGCAAATCTGCAGAGCCGACTATCTTCCCAAGATTTTCAATTTCCTGCGACCGAAAAGAAATGTCTGCCACTTCAATTTTTAAATTAGTACATTTGATAAGCTGGGCACAATCATCCATCTGCTGATCTGAAAAATCATTTGCCTTCAGATTTTTCTGCATAAACCTAACACTGCGCTTTTCATGTCCAATGGTATATTTGGCGCCGGTCCCTTTTCTATCCTGCTTGGTCTGGATGAGTCCGGAATCATGAAACAATGCGGCAATCAACCCGAGCATGACATTTTCCGGTTCAAACCGGTAACCGCCCTTAACACTCCCGTGAATCAGCCGGGCAGTGGCCAGGGTGACCATGGTGGTATGTTCCAGATTATGATATTTGGTGTTGGAAGCCTGATAACCGGGATACTCACCGTTGAATAACCGAACAATATCCTGGTACACAGATTGAAACTGATCCATGATACTGTCAGAATCAAGCAGAGAAACAATCGTAACAATTTCCGACAGAACCGCCTTATGATCCTGACTGTCGAGCAAATCATACAGTTTGGTTGCTTCTTTCTCCATCCATCGCTCCGGTTATCGCTATCATAATTTGTAGATGATAAAACCAAAAGGCGCCACTGAACTTAACTCATTTATGATTCTTTGTATTTAAGACGAATTGCCTTGATAACAGGAAGAATCTGAAAAAATATTTTCACGATTTCAGGATCAAAGTGGTTTCCGGCTTCTGCCTCAATCACTTCAAGCACATGCTTATCACTCCAGGGATCCTTATACGAACGTCGGGAAATTAAAGCATCATATACATCCGCCAGGGACACAATGCGCGCGCTTAACGGTATTTCCTCTTTTCTCTTGGGTGGCCCCAGTTTGACATCCGCCTTCATTATGTCTTCTATTTTACCGGGATATCCTTTCCCGTTCCACTTTTCATGATGATTCAAGGCAATTTGCATGCTCATTTTATCAAGACTCGATGTCTGATTCATAAACAAGCGCCCCCCATAAACCGTATGCCATTTGATGGTATCAAATTCCCGGTCAGTCAATTTATCCGATTTTTTTAAAATATTATCCGGGATCCCGACTTTCCCGACATCATGAAGCATGGCCGCAAGACGGATCAAATCCTTTTTCCGGTTTTTTTCCTGCTTATCAATACCATGCCTTGTTGCCCAGCGCTGATAAATTTCAGCTGAATACGCACCAACCCTTTGAACATGGGCACCGGTTTCCGTCGGATCCCTGAGTTCAGCCATTTTAACCATTCGCAGGATCATCTCCCGGTTCATAATACCACGGTCAATCGCAACGGCGGCGTTATTGGCAAGCAATGGGATAAGATCCTGGATCTTTTTTAGAAATTGAATGACCTGACCGTTCTCATCTTTTGCGTTGATCAACTGCATGACCCCGACCATACGGCCATGAAACGTATACAAAGGAACAGCTAGAATAGACCGGGTTTTATACCCGGCCTTCAAGTCATATTCGGAATTTAACATAAACGGACTACCTGAGGGAAGGTTGTACGCATCGTCGATAACAAGTGTATTACCGGTTAAAGCCACATAACCGACGATGGATTGGTCATCAATGGGTACTGAAAAATCGACATAGATTTCCTCATTGGCTTCATCTTTCTTAAACAGGGTATCATTATGAACATATCCGAACCGCAGGTGATCATCTTCAACAATAAAAATCGAACCGGCATCGGCATTGGAAAGATGGCGGGCTTCATCAAGAATTTTATCGAGGATGGCGTCAATGTCCTGCAGATAGTTGAATTCCTCGATTCTTTTCATAATCGAGGCGATTTCACTCTTCGGGTACCGGGTGTATTGGGAATGCTGGAATCCCATACCGATTAATACTCCTCAATCATTAGGAATATCATATTCATATTAGTGTACCTGTCGATATTGAACAAATCACCCTCAAATATCGATATAAGGATAAAAAAAATTAAAATAAACGATATTTAAAAGCATATTATTTAAATTCAATTAGTTTCTATCGTATTGAAACTTGATGACAAAATCAAATAAAAATTAGTCTTTCCATTCACCAACGCACACGGTTGACACAACCCTGGAAGTGATTATTTTAATCAAGGACAATATGTTAGCAAATAGACCATAAATAAAAATACAAAACTCGCATAAATTACCAAAAACAAAAGGAGGAAACATGCGTTTTGATAAATTTACCTTGAAATCCCAGGAACTGGTTCAAGAAGCGCATGCCATTACATCTAAAAACAATCAGCAGCAAATTGAACCGGTGCACTTTCTGTATGTTATGCTCAATGACGCCGACAGCATTGCGGCATCCATCCTGCGAAAAATTGGGACAACTCCTGATGATGTTGCCCGTGAAGTTTTAAAAACCATGGAGTCCTTGCCGAAAGTTCAGGGCGCTGTTGGTGATGCTTATTTATCCAGTCATTCCCGGAAAATGCTTGAAAAAGCGTTTAGTGAAGCATCGAACATGAAAGATCAATATGTCAGCGTTGAACATATCTTTCTTGCAATTTCAGATGTTCAAGACAGCCGACTTGAAAAAATTTTCAAACAATTCGGGATTAACAGGGAAAAAATCCTCAAAGTGCTGATGGGAATCCGGGGGAGTCAGACGATTACCGACCAGAATCCGGAGGATAAATACCAGGCCCTTGAAAAATATACCCGTGATCTGACCGAATATGCCCGTCTTGGAAAGATTGACCCGGTGATCGGCCGGGATGATGAAATCCGGCGCATCGCCCAGGTTTTGTCCCGGCGGACAAAAAACAACCCGGTACTGATCGGAGAACCGGGGGTCGGCAAAACTGCGATTGTCGAAGGACTTGCCCAGAGGATTGTTGAAGGAGATGTTTCCGAAGCCTTAAAAAATCGCCGGTTAATCGTTCTGGATATGGGAACGCTGATCGCCGGCGCAAAATACCGGGGAGAATTTGAAGACCGTTTAAAAGCGGTTGTTAAAGAAGTCGAAAAAGCCGAAGGAAAAATCATCCTGTTTATCGATGAACTCCATACGCTGGTGGGCGCCGGAGCCTCTGAAGGTTCGTTGGATGCCTCCAATATGCTAAAACCCGCCCTTGCCCGGGGGACGTTGCGATGCATTGGCGCCACGACCATCTCTGAATACCGAAAATATATTGAAAAAGACGCGGCCCTTGAAAGACGTTTTCAGCCCATCATGGCCGCAGAACCTTCAAAAGAAGACACCATTTCCATTCTCCGGGGGCTGAAACAAAAATATGAAGTGCATCATGGGGTGAAAATAAAAGATTCCGCCATTGTTGCGGCAGCCACCCTGTCCGATCGCTATATTACCGATCGGTTTCTCCCGGACAAGGCCATTGATTTGATTGATGAATGTGCATCACGTCTGCGGATTGAAATCGACAGCAAGCCAGCTGAAATCGATGAAATACAGCGCAAAATCACCCAGCTGGAAATTGAACGCGAGGCTTTAAAAAAAGAGACTGACAACGCCGCCAAAGACCGTTTGGAAAAACTTGAAAAAGACCTTGAATCATTGAAAGAAGATTTCCATCGCTTAAATGCCCACTGGCAGAATGAAAAAGAAATTATTGCCACGATCCAGGCCATTAAGTCCGAACTGGACCAGGTCGATATTGAAGAACAGCAGGCTGAGCGGGAAGGCAATCTTGAAAGAGTGGCCGAGCTCCGTTACGGTAAGCGAAATGAGCTGAAAAACCGTCTTGAACAGGCCAATCAAAAGCTTGTTGATCTTCAGGTGCATCGTAAAATGCTTCGTGAAGAGGTGGATGCGGAAGATATTGCGGAAATCGTATCCAAATGGACCGGCATCCCGGTACAAAAAATGCTCGAAGGGGAGCGGGAAAAACTGGTGCACATGGAAGACCGTTTGAAAAAACGGCTGATCGGTCAGGAGGAAGCGGTGATTGCCGTATCCAATGCCGTCCGCCGGGCCCGTTCCGGACTCCAGGATCCGAATCGTCCCATTGGCTCATTTATCTTTATGGGCCCCACCGGGGTCGGTAAAACCGAACTGGCCAAAGCCCTGGCGGAATTTCTGTATGATAATGAACAGGCCATCATACGGGTGGATATGTCGGAATACATGGAAAAACATTCCGTAGCCCGTCTTATCGGAGCCCCTCCGGGATATGTGGGGTATGAAGAGGGCGGATATCTCACGGAAGCGGTCCGCCGGCGTCCCTATTCCGTTATTCTTTTTGATGAAATCGAAAAAGCGCATCCGGATATCTTTAATGTGCTGTTACAGATACTGGATGATGGACGCCTGACGGACGGCCAGGGGAAAACCGTTGATTTTAAGAATACGCTGATCATCATGACATCCAACGTGGGGAGTCACCTGATACAGGAAGTCTCTGATACCAATCGCGAAGAAATGGAAGAAAAAGTTATCCAGGCTTTACGGGCCAGTTTCAAACCTGAATTTTTAAATCGGATTGACGAAAATATTATTTTCCATAACCTTACCCACCCGCAGATTCGCCAAATTGTTGATATTCAATTGGAGCGGTTGCGTAAACGCCTCGCAGACATGGGCGTCGATCTTCAACTGTCGGATGAAGCCAAGGATCTTCTTGCGGAAAAAGGGTTTGACCCGGTTTATGGCGCCCGGCCGCTGAAGCGGACGATTCAGCAATACATTGAAAATCCGCTTTCAATGGAAATTTTAAAAGGCGATATGAGAGAATCAAGCCAGATCAAAGCCTATACGGAAGGGGATGAAATCTTATTTAATATAACCCCCATGATTCCCAAAGATTCAACGCATGCCGCGTAATCAGAAAAGAAAAAAATATAAAAAAATCAGCATTTATGGATTCACACGGTGGACCGTGGGAACCAGAAAAATATAACAGTATTTAATCGGGTATAGGGCTCAATTGATTAAGAGTACAATTATGATTATGATGAAGAACAGGAATTACTTGTTGTGGTATGCCGAGAATCTGATGTCCATTAAAAACTAAAACCCAAGTAATCGTCCCCCCTGAAAAACAATAAAAGACATTCCCCATGCCACGCCGGTGGTAAATGCAATATGAAATAGCGTCCACTTCATCGAACCGGTTTCACGGGTAATGGCGCCGATGGTTGCCAGGCAGGGAACATACAGAAGGACAAAAATCATCATTGAGAGTGCGGACAGGGGTGTCATCCCGGATTTTAAAAGCGCATTTCGTAAGGCATCGGATTCCGAATCTCCTTCTGAATCTCCTTCCGCGGCATACAGAACGCCCATGGTACTGATTACGATTTCCTTTGCCACAAAACCGGTCAGCAAAGCGACACTGCCCCGCCAATCAATTCCGATGGGTTGAAAAAACGGTTCAATCACTTTACCGATCCGGCCAATATAGGATTTTTCTGCCCTTTCCGCTTCCTTTGCAGAGGCAATTTCCTTAATCAATGCCTCTTTTTTCAATCGGCGCCATGCTTCATCAATTGATTCACCTGAGCTGATTTTCTTCTCATAGGCTTGATTCACCTGGGCAATCTGTGCATCATAATCTTTGGAATATTGAATATTTTGAGGAAAACTAGACAAAACCCATATCACAATAGAACCGGCCAGTATGATGCCGCCCATTTTTTTTAAAAACATTTTGCTGCGGTCCCACATATGAATCAAAAGATTTTTCATCATAGGAACCCGGTAGGGAGGGAGTTCCATCACAAACGGCGCATCTTCACCTCTCAGCAACGCAGTTCGGAACAGCCGGCCGGTGATGATTGCCACAAGAATACCGAATAAATAGATAATAAAAATAACCGTACCGGCATGGGCAGCGAAAAAGGTGCCGGCCAGGGCAATGTACACCGGAAGCTTTGCCGAGCAGGACATAAACGGCGTAATCAGAATGGTTAAAATGCGATCTTTTCTGCTCTCTAAAGACCGGGTCGCTATAATCGCCGGCACATTACACCCGAACCCCATCAACATAGGAATAAACGATTTACCATGCAACCCGATCAGATGCATGATCCTGTCCATCAGGAAAGCTGCCCGGGCCATATATCCGGTATCTTCAAACAGTGCGATACAGAAAAACAACAGTAAAATATTCGGCAGAAAGATAATAATGCTCCCGACACCCGCGATGATGCCATCCACAATCAGATCTTTCAACAGGCTGTCCGGCAGAACATATTCAAAAAAAACAGAGGCATATCCTACCCCTGCATCAATCCATTCCATGGGGTAGGCACCCAGGCTAAACGTTACCTGAAACATTGCCCAGATAAAGAAGATAAAAATCGGGAAGCCCAGAAACCGGTTGGTCAGAACCAGATCAATATTGCGGGAAATGTCCACCCGCTGGCGGGTAGAAATGGACAACACTTCCTTGATGATACCGGCAATAAACCCGTACCGCTCATCGGTCATCACAATTTCAGGATCATCGTCAAAACGCCCGGACAATTTCCCCCGCAATTCTTCAGCTTTTATCAGAATATTCCGGCTTTCCGCCCCGATTTTCTCGCGGATTCTGTCTTTAATAATTTTATCGTCTTCGAGCAGTTTGACGGCTGTCCACCGGAGATTGTATGGAAAGGATAAGTCCACCCGGGGTTTAATAAAATTCCTTAATTCCAGAATCGCGGATTCTATATCATTGCTGTAACGGACCTTTCGTTCTTCGGGAATTTCAAGGGGTGATTCGGCAAGTGCTATCGCGGCTTTCAGCAGGTCATCCAATCCTTCATTTTTGTTCCCCACCGTAAAAACCACCGGCACGCCGAGAAGTTCGGACAATTTTGCAGCGTCAATTCTAAACCCGCGCGATTTGGCGACATCCGCCATATTCAAGGCAAATATCACCTTGCAGTCCAGCTCCCGGAGTTGATTGGCCAGGTACAAATTGCGTTCCAGATTTGACGCATCAATGATATCAATGACCACATCCGGATTTTCATCTAAAATAAAATCCCTGGCCACAATTTCTTCAATGGAAAAAGGCGTCAGGCTGTAAGTACCGGGCAGATCAATAATTTTCATATCATACCCGAACTGATGGATATCCCCCTCTTTTTTCTCAACCGTTACACCGGGCCAATTTCCAACTTTCTGCCGGGTTCCGGTCAGATTATTGAAAATGGTTGTTTTTCCGGAATTCGGATTTCCCGCAAGGGCGATTCTCAACTGACGTTTTTCCATTAATTTGCCTGGTTTATTTTTGCAGGTTATTGAAAAACGTCATGAGCGAAGGCCAGGCAAGGCAAAATTCGGCGAAATAGCGGAGTTTATGTCTATAAATGAGCATTTTGAGCCGAATTTTAACGCCGTATGGCCAAGCGCAATAGTTTTTCATAGTGCCTCAACATCTATTTCAGCAGCTTCCTTTACCCTTAATGACACATGGCATCCCCTTACAACCAGCTCCAGGGGATCTTTTAACGGGGCATATTTTTCAACATATATCTCGGAGCCTTTAGTCAGTCCCATTTCAAGTATTCGCCGCCTCAGCCTGGTTTCACCGCCGATCCGTAAAATTCGGCCCTGCTGGCCTTCCCGCATCTCACTCAACCGCATGTATATATTCCCTTACCTGTCATAAAAACAGGATTCAATTAACAACTCATTTTATATCTTCAACGATAATTTGAAAAAAAATAATAATTCGTAATTATCAATTGTTAATAATTAATAATTAATTGAAAATTTATGCTTCCTTCTGTCCCACAATCACTTTCTGGGACATGCCCCGTCCCAGCACATAGCGCTGGAAATCAACCGCTATCACCAGTTGCCCATGACCATTGTTGGTAATCACCTCAAGCTCATCACCAATTCTCAGGCCCATGCTTAAAAGACGCAAACGGGCTTTATTCCCGCCGATAAGGTCCTTGATAACCACCCGTTCTCCCTGCTTTGCGGCCAGAAGCGGCATCTGCTGTTCACGGGATTTTAAGCAATCCGAGCAAATCCCGTAAATCTCCATTCGATGCTGAAGCATATGAAAACCAAATCCCGAAACCACCTGAGTTTGAAGCTGTTCGAGCTGGTCGTTTTTAAATTCAATAATTTTCCCGCATTTGGTACAGATCATGTGGTCATGATGCTGTCCCAGATGCCGATGTTCATAGTGAACAATGCCGTTATCAAACCGGTTTTTTTGCGCAAATCCGAATCGGCACATGAGTTCAAGGGTCTCTTCAATAAACTCTTTGGGCAATTCAATTTTTTTATCTTTTAAAATTGAAAATAATGCCTTCACCGTAACATGCTGCTCGGTCTGCAGAAAAACTTCCAGCACCTTGAAGCGGTCTTCAAAACGATCGATTTTCTCCTGCTTGAAAAGTTTTTCAAACTGCTGGCGCTCGTGTGAATGGATCTCTTTCATTTTATTTAATCAACCTGTGCGTTAAATATTCAAAAAGCATAAATAATACAGGATTCCGGGTATGTCAATAAAACCGGAGAATATTTATCTGAGAATCCTTTGGTGCCATCTGTTAATGACTGAAGTTTAATTTTGTCTTATCTCGAAAAACAATGAACTATCATGTCTGAAATTTTCGCCAGTCCCACATTTATGACAGATTCCATCATAATGATTACGTTGAAATGCTGCATGGTGAATAACAGGCAACGCCTTGAGCAATGAACACCGCTATAATAAATTCATAGAGAGGACAGACTAACGGGCAAATTGTTTTCTTAATGCGCGAAACCGCAAACGAAAGACCATAATTAATTGTAGCAGAATCATGGCAGAATGGAATATCTGGCCGGATACTGACTCTAAATTTATCATAAAAAAATTTGATCGGGATTTATTCAGTTTTTCGATTTTATATACTTTGCCCATAATTCTATCGGCTGTAACGCCAACATCCGGAATCAGTAGGCTGTCACCTTTTGTCCGGTAAACAGTGTGACCGACATAGCACTCTTTTTTAATCAGTCGATGAAGAATTAATGATCCGGAATAATTTTTAATTAACAACAGATCACCGATTCTTATCTTTTCGACGGGAACTTTTTTGACTGTTACCACATCATCTGTGTTTATAACCGGCCGCATGCTCCGACCGGTTACTTTAATCCGCAACTCAACACCCTGGTTCAAAATTTCTTCACATAGCCCGGAAATTTCAGTAGCCATGAATACGGATGCGTCCTTCTTAAAATCTGCGGTTCCATTAAAGGGCACTGATAAACTCCTTAAAAACAGTTGAAATATTTTTGCCCGGCTCAAAGCTGAGTTCATAAACAGGAATCTGATCTACTAATGCTTCGCAAAAAATTAAATAATTTGATACAAGTTCAGGCTCATACCAGGGTATCGACAACACTGGCATTAATTTTTCAAAAGCATCCTGCCGATTCAGCGGCCTGATACGATCCTCTTTGCTCTTATTAATGAAAAAAATCCCGCTGACAGGCAACCCAATATTTTCAGTGTATCCGTTTTCCCCGGGCCACGGCGTTCCGTATGCCATATAGTGATCTTTGTCCTTACGGATTAAAAGCCGATCATCATTAATCAATCTGAAATCTTTATCCATGTCGAATTGCCGGCACAATGTACTTTTACCTGCACCAGACTGCCCTGGAAATAAAAAGGCCCGATTATCCATGTAAATACCGCCGGCATGAAGCAGGCCGCTCTGTTTATTCGCGAGATAAAGCATTAAAAGAATCTGATCGATGGGATATTGAACCGGATTCTGAAAAACACCGTCATTATAACCTTTTATCTGCATATCTTTACTGCAATAAATCACGATATGATCAAAATCTTTATTCACCCGTGCCATTCGAAACGGCTCATCCAAAGCAGGCATATGCAAGGATATTATAAAACCATCATTCTTATATATACTAATCGGTTCGGACTCGAAGATTTTATCACAGGCGTTTGTTTCAGGCATATCATTTAAATCGAGTGTCACTTCAATATTTATCACGGCTTTATAATTTCTGCTTTTCTGTATAAAACGCTTATAAACAGCATCCGGTTCCGCAATAGTAATGGAACCCGGATAGGTGATATGAAACAAAATATCACCTATTTCAAAGAAAGCAGTTTTGCAGGCTGGATCTTTTATATTTTTAGATAGCATAAACGTTTATTATTCGCTGCTACAACTGTAATTTCAATCCCAATGAAAAATATTTTACAGCTTATTCTGTTTGTAATTAATAATTTTTTCATACCGGTATTTTCCAATTTCGCATAAATAGCCGGCCCGTTGATTTGTAGAACCGTTTTCTAAAGCAAAAAACGCCGGACAGTATCCGCACAAAGATCGTTTCTCGCACTGATTGCAAAACAGGATATCTCCACTGGCTTTTTCTTCACGGATTTTAGGCATTAAATCCTTCCAGCCTTTTATGAATCCGCCATCTTGTAAAATATTATACTTCATATGCGTTGAAATAAGACAGGGCTGAAGACTACCATACGCATCAATGTGAAAATTTGTAATACCGGCGCCACACTGAAAAAGAGTATTGTCGGGTTTGATGTGTTTCATCCGCTGATAAAAATCAGTCCAGCTATGAATATGCTCTTCATCGGCCATTTCCACGTCCACCGCCTCCTTTGGGGAAACACGTAGGCTTAATGGGGCTTTGCTGCCGTCAATTCCACCAAATATGCATGCATCCGAGCGGAAGCCCACGTCATAGGATTTTGCCATTTTTTTAATATCAAAAAATTCATGACGATTTGGTTTCATCAGGATCGTTTTGAGTTTTACCCGAATTTTACTGTTCAACAATTTATTTATATTGCTGATACATTGATGATAAGCGACTTTGCTGCCTGTTATACGTTCATATGTTTCAGGCGTTGAGCCGTAGACGGTAATTTCTATGGTATATGGTGGGTATTTTTTAAAATGATTGACAATGTTATCTGAAATCAGGGTGCCATTGGTGAACAGGGTGATCAAAAGGCCTTTTTGTTTGGCGTAAGTATAAATTTCTAAAAAATCATTTCTTAAAAGAGGCTCGCCTCCGGTCATTAAAAGAAATAAACAACCGGATTCGGTGATTTCATCAAGTACCTGTTTCCATTGATTGGTATTGAGTTCCGCCTTGCTCTTCCTTGCATCTTTACCTGATCGTCCAAAATAGCAATGAATACATTTTAGATTACATGACCGGGTGAGTTCAATACTTCCTGAAACAGGCACATGCTGCTGCATCAACTTCTTATTCAAAAGACGCGAATACTCTGAACTATGATATATTTCTGATGCACATTCCATGCATGTTTACATAATTAATTGGGCGATTTTGAGTTTATCGATAAAATCAACCAGGTCATTTTCTGCCTGATCCTGATCGATTTCAAAATTGTTCAATATACCATTGTATATACCATTCACCGGTGTCTGACCATCCAATCTTTCCCAAATAAATTCAGCCACTGGGTTTAAAGCAAAAATCCGCTGCATATCCGCAAGGTTTCCTGATATTGGTACTAAAATCGTCTCACCCACAACTTTACGAACAACAATTCCTTCAACTTTTTGAAATACTTTATCCATATATTCTTGCACGATGAACTCACAATATATTAAAGAAAAAGAGGTTTATGAGCCATAAGTTACACAATTATTAACAATTCCACAATTTGTACTTTGGGCAACATTGATTCCGCTATCGAACATTTTACATCCAATCGCAAGAACTTCTTCGGCAGCAAGTTCAATTACTCTCAATATCGGCTTTTCATACTTTTTTTTATCCGTTGGCAATGTTTTCGTTTTATCTTCCATGATAACCCGCAATACTTTTTTTATTAAATTTTTATTGTTTATCTATCTCAATTGCCCGGGCTACGCGATTCAAGCCGTAACAAAGCAGACGCGAAAAAGGACAAGCAATATACGTCAGTTCAGAGTTGACGAGACACTATTATATATTCAACAATGTTCTCACTTAAAATGTAGAAAACAACCACTTATCAAATATAACGGCAACTTCTCAATAAATCCAGAGAAAATATCACAATATGAACTTTTTGAGAACATACATGTAACGATATCAATATGTTCCAAAACAAACGGTTACCTGACAACCAGCGCAGGATCACCCAGCAAGTTATATATATTGAGCATATATAACTTATCACCACGAACGCTGTAACCGTCTAAAGCCTGAACCACAGCCTTTCCAATCGTATTTGTCCCGTTATCATCAAATATAGCCTGGTAAAATTCTTCCCCAAGAATCAAAGCCTGGGAATCTTCGGACAGTCCTGCAGCGGCCCAAACAGCTGCGGCCCCGCCGTTTTCTTTCAGGACCAAAACTTCACTCAATGAATCAAACCCCGAAACTCCGAATCGACCCACAATGCATGAAAGGGCTGTCATCACAAACGGGGCCTGATTGTTGGTCAATGCCGACGCATCGGAAGTCATCAACATACCGCTTGAAGACAGTCGGTCCAATCCCCCGTGGCCCACGTAATTAATAATAGCCAATTCTGCGTTTATGGCGGACATTACCTTTGTCCGAGCCTCAGAGATCGAATTCTCAGACAGATAAATTTTCTGCAACACATAATCCGATGGAAACAGTTCGGCTAAACGATTACTTTGCGTCGGGAACGGGTCATCCGTTTTTGAATAATCCGCCAGCATCAAGGCCCGTTTTTTCCAACTCCCTTCTGTTTCAAACGAAATGACCTTGTCAATATACGCATCCATCTCTTTTGATGTTAATGCCGGAATCCTTCCGACGGCCATTTCCGGCACCCCATCATTCCCGGCCACATCTACAAACAGATTATCCAGAGCAAACAGTCCGTCCGGCGTATTTCCCATCAGCGGGGGCATCAGACAATCCCCCTGGCCCTGGTTATTCTTATAATCATAAGAACCGGACCCGGCCAAAACCACGTATACCGGCGGCTGTTGCCAGTTGTGAAAAGCGTGTGCCAAAAAGTCCCTGATGGCATGGGGCGAAAAGATACCATAGTTAAATTGATCCATAATATCTTCCAGTTGAACCACCATCGTGCTGAGGCCTTTTCGGGAACGATAATCGGCCAAACGTTGAGCCGCGTTTTGAAGCTCTATAGGAGTAATCACCAGATAGTCCGCTCTGTTATAAGGCGACTTGAGGTCGGCAGCACTGTTATCCGCGTAAAATTCTTTTACCCTGTCCACTGCATCCAGGGAAACAATAAAATATGAACGATCCGGTGAAGTCGGTGTTATATCTGCCTGAAAGCTGCCATCCAGAGACTGATATGACCGGGTTGATATAAAAATTAGTGTTGTCGGATCGGTAACATCAAATACGAATATATCCGGAGAACTGAAACCTGCAACGGTAAACACTGAATTACCGTCTGCCTGGCAAAACAGCTTATTCTCATCAGCACGATAAAAACTTTGGTATGTGAGTGAAATGGAATCAATGTAGAAAATACTGTAAGCGGCGCCTGTATCCAGAATTCCCGTCACTTCAACAGTATTCTCACCATTATTTAAGATAGAGGACGCAAAAGAAAGGATTACTTCCGCTTCCTCAGTCCCATCCCAATATCCTTCGCCGACCCATGTACCGTTAACCCGGATCTCAACATGATGGTCCGGAGCCACGTTGGTATCTGTACCACCGATTAAATTAACGGCCAGAACAGCTGAATCCGCCCGTACGTCCACGCCCGGGCTGGGAACTGAAAACGTCCTTGAAGTCAAACCGGGATATCCGCTGAGAATCCAGTCCCAGAGCCACATATCGGCTTCCGGGTCATCAAAAAGAGCAGATGCCGGGTACCCATCCACTTCCTTTTGGATTGTCCGCGTAAATGTTTCATATCCACTGGACTGTGAGGCCGGGCGGTATCTAATACTTTCCATCGTCGACCCGTTATTAATCTGTCCAATCCAGTAGATGTTATCATTGGTATAAATACTATCCGGCGCTTCACCATAAAAATAAATTCCTGCATTACTTTCGTCCGGAAGATATGCAATCTCATTGTCCCGATGAAACATTGACAGATTTCGGGTTTTAATCAACCGGGATGCTGTTTTTGCGGAAATTCCCAGCATGGATGCGATTTCATCATCACTCACGTAATAAATTCCATCAGCAGCAATAACCAGTTTTCCCCAGTCATTCGTCCGATTCTTTTTCAATAATTTGGCCTCACGCTTGGCCGCCTTGGCGCTTTCATTTCTGAGCTGTCTATCCGCGGAAACCGGGTTTGGCTGTGCATAATAATAGGACACCGGGGTATCCAGAGAATAGGCATTGCCCGCTTCTCCAATCGTGACGGTAAACGGGCCATACGTATAATTATCGCCTTTGTTATCCAGCTCCACGAGTTTATAAGTGTATGTTTTACCGGCTATCGCTGTTTTATCCACATACCGGTATGTCCCGCCCTGCTGGGCGTGCGGCAGACTTGGCAGAAGTTCTTCATTGATCAGCCTGTAACTGCCGTTTTCTCCGTTTTGCCGATACAGATAGAATCCCACAGTCCCGATTTCTGAAACAGTCTGCCATTCGACAATGGCGGTGCCGGCGTCTTCAAATGCGTTAAATTCGGAAATAACGGCGACGGTTATGATAATAGAAATATCCAGCGAACTGGATCCGTAAGTCCAGTCGGCAGGCTTATCCGTATCCACCCCGTCACTTATTCGATAAATCGCTTCCCCTTCATCAATCATTCCGATAGTAATGTCATCCACATCCCGGTAACTGTTGTCCGGCCACATATCTGAGGCAACCGCAAAAGAATCATCACTGTTAAAATCAAGCGTATTATCAGGCGTGGTACTCCATGAGACAAAATCCACCGCCTGGCTGGATGCGTCATAAAGCATAATCTGATCACCACCGTCAAAGGGATTGAACACAATACCGGTCTGTGACGATGACAATGTTTCGGTTAAGGTAATTTGTGTTTCACTGTCCACACTGGATACCGTATAGGTCCCGGCATCCGGGCCGGTGGCAATCACGAACGGATCACCCGGCTGGACACCATCGGTAGAAAATGTTGAAGACGCGGATGTTACCACAGCAGACCCATATGTCACCAGGTCATCGGCCTCAGCCGGGTCTCCGAGCTCATCCGGTCCGGTGGCAGGGTATCCGGTAACTGTAGCATAAAAATAATATATCCCGTTCGTACTGTCATAATCAGGCGCCGGTGTGCCATCCGGCACCAACACGATATATAATTTTTCTCCCGGCGCCAAGCCGACATCACTGCCGCCAAAAGTGGGGATCGTATAAGAAAAGCCGTCACTATCAGTAACACTGTAGCCGGTAACATTGACCGATGAATTGCTCGAATTGTAAAGCTGAATGTACTCCCGTTGAGTGGTGGTGCCACCGGGTATGGCCACATCCGGATCCGGATAAAACAGCACTTCATTGATCACAATGGGCGGGGCATTATAAATCGCGTCATCCGTCTTAATATCATTGGTAGTTATGGTATCACCATCATCACAGTCATCATAGGATACGGTCAGACCATCCTCGTGTAAGGCCTCAAGATCTTTATCATTGGCTGTATAGCTGCTGTCATAGGTGCTGCTGACCAGCGGAACCGCGTTAAACCCGATATCGTTCCGACTGTCAGAGAGGTTTTCCGTCAATGTGATCTGGGTTTCGCTGTCCACACTTGAAACCGTGTACATTCCCACATCCGGTCCGGTGGCAATGGCAAAAACATCTCCGGCGGTGACACCATCGGTAGCGAATGTTGATGAAGCGGAAGTTACGACTGCAGATCCGGCAGTGGTCACCAGGTCATTGATGCGGTTCATGAAAACACCGGAACCTGAAAACGTTTCATACAGGGTGATGACCTCTGAATCACCCGTGTCGGAAGTAACTGTTACCTGAACTGTTTCAACACCACCAATGGTTATGGTACATAGACCTGAAACGGCATTTTCATCCACGACTTTAATCCATACCGGCTGGTCTGCAGCATACAGCTCAACACCATATGTTCCCGCGCCATTGGTAAAATAAACCCGCCCGCCGCCGTCAGTAAAAAACAGTGTCGCGGTGGTTGAATAATCGATCGTATTATAAGTGAACATGGCGGTTACATCCGCCAGATCGACATCCTCCCAGACGTCATCCTCGGTGGTTTCCGTGCCGTCGGTAACCGCCGTGGTCAGGCCGGTGGTATTTATAAAAATGCCGGTATCCGGACCGGTTTCCGTGAGGGTCAGTGTCTGCCCGTCGCGGCCGCTTAAAGTTACCGTGATGGTTTCCGCAACAAGAAAATTCGTATTTGAATCATCATGATAAACCGTTACATACAGATCATCTTTCCCGAGTCCATAGCTGTCAGCAGGCGTAGTTTCGGAACGTGTGAACTGAATAAACGGTTCACCAGGCCCAATGATTACGGCGGTGTCATCCAATGTCTTTCCCTTGGGATTGGTATCGGAATATGTAATGACATCTCCTGAAAATACCTGAAAATCACCGTCATCATCAGCTCCGGAAGCACTGGAAGAAGTCAGCTGATCACCCGCATAGGAATTGAAGGTAATGGTGTCACCGGTTGTGGGACCTTTTTTGCTCTCATAAAGGGTAAAAGAAATGGATCCGTCATCCGAGGTAAACAGACTGTCGGCCGTGGCTGTGGCTGTTTGGGTTCCGGAAACACTTCCTGCCACATCCCATGACGTACCGTTGTATGTGAGTGTCCAGGACTCATTCTCGCTGATAACCGTTGTCTCAACATAGGGGATCCAGCCATCCGTCGGATTACTTGAAACCGGTTTACTGGCCCCACCCCGGTTACTGAAAATACCTGTATTGGGGCCGGTTTCCGTCAGGGTAACCGTCTCATCATCACCGGTAGCCGGATTGGTCACAGTCGCTGTCACGGTTTGCACGGCGTCCGGATCTGAATTGGCAATATTATCCTTCAAATACAGATAAATATCATCTCCCACAGTATAAAAATCCGCCTCGGAAAGATCTTCATACGCAAAATTCAGTATTGGGTCGCCGTTTGGCTCGACGAGATCGCCGAAAGTGATCGGGTCATTCAAGGTTAAAAAATCCAGATCCGCCATAAAGTCTTTTTGCAATGGATCTGTGTTGGACGCACTGGTGGAAAATATAAACCCCACCGGTGAATCCGGAAACAACACCTGGTTCCCCAGAAGATCCTTAAAAGCGGTGATCGGAACCTGCATATCAAGAAAATAATCCCCCGATGTGTCGACGGCTGCCCGAACCCGGGTATGAGACGTTGAAACGGTGCCGTCATTATTTGCTTCAAACTGTGCCACTCTTGCGGCTATGGGATCATCAATTTCCTGTGTATTTTCATTGTTGTAAAGAAGCCTTAGTTCATCGTAACTGTTCGCCGTATACCCGCCAAAAAGATCCAGCCAGTATTCCTTGTATCCGTCTCCGTCGATATCAATAAGCACATTCCAGTGATATTGGGTAAAACCATCGGCTTTACTAGGATCCGCCACCAGGCGCATAACAAATACGATATAATCGTCTTCCATGGTGGAAGGATCTTCCGGATCATAATCTGTGCCGCCGTTGTAATAGCCGAAAGACGGCGTATCATATGGTCCCGGATCTGTATCATTGGGTGACCCGGACGCCAAATCGATCGAATCAGGCTCTACCGCTGCCCCGCCATTTGTCGGGTCGGATGAACCTTCATGGTCGCTGATCGGCTGCCCGTTAAATGTATAGGGCACTGTATACCCAGTGGGAGGATTAAACAGGTCCCAGTCAATGCGTATATCTGAAAAAGCTGCCAGAACATGCGCCGGTAACAACACTGTCCAGCAAAATATTGTTATCAATCCGAGTATAATCGATCTGAATCTATTTCCCATTGGGAACTCCTTGCTTTTTTATTTCAAAAGATAGTCTTGAAATTTCAACAAACGCCAATCCAATGCAGATTTCATCCAACTTCAGCATTGCCACACCGGCTGATTTTTAAATTTATTATTTTAAATTACAATTTATTAATATAAATGCTTAAATTTTTTTTACAATACATGTCTTCAGGCACGGCCAATAACACCCGCAAAACCCCTTGCACAAGATAAAATTCATGAGTCATATATTCTTCGTCATCCCCGGGAATAAAATATTCTGAATACCCGGAGGGAACCACACCATCTGAAATTGACTTTTTACCAGTTTATCCTGTATACAACAAAAAAAGATATGCATATTTTAAATATTTTATAATAATATGCAATTTATGTACCATTATAATATGGATCCAGGCTCATTTATTAAATTTTTCATTATATGCTTTTTTAAAAAATTCCCCAATAAATCAGATAGATTTTAGCCCCAAAAATATTTTACGGCATTTTCGCTTATACACCCGTTATCTATATGACATTTTTTGTAATATTCTTGCCGCAATTTGCCACTATGGTAACCTACCGGATTGACATGAAATACTGAAACATTTAATTCAAATTCAGAATTTTTTATCCGATTCTAAAACCAACAGAGTCTTTAACAGCCTCAAACTCAAATGGATGATGAATGGAAATAGCACTATCAAAATTACAAGAAAAATGGAAAATTTCCTTGATTTTTCAGCCTGTTAATCCTCCCATTGTTAATACAGTTTTTTTTAAATACCAGAAATGCAAATCAATATTTGCGCAACTCAGTTCAAGTAAACGACAGGGCGCAAAACTGTAACTTTCAGAAACCTATTTACAGCCTGCGTCTCATGTGTATCACATTATGTGGCTCGCGAGACACAATAGATTTAAAATAGATTTAAAATACTTTTGATATAAAAAAATTCCATGATAAAATAAACAGATCAATCAAGTTTTGATTTTATGAATTTTCCTATAAAATCAATATACTGAAAAATTTATTAAAATATTATCAAACCAAAACATAAAAAACTGATCAAACGGAACGAATTTTGCTTTATAAATATTTAAAATTTTTAGAATGCTATAACAAAATTGTTATGTTTTCTGATAACGGGAACAGGGTAACCGCATTTGGAAATTCGTTTGAATGAACACTGTGGGAGCGGCATCCTGCCGCGAATTCGGAATTAGATATTGTGAATGATTTTCACGAATATCCATATCGTTGATATATTTCTAATGTGTAATGTTGATCCTTAA